>NC_012587.1:1377500-2755000 GCF_000018545.1 Sinorhizobium fredii NGR234 | reverse complement strand
CCTGTCTGAACATGGGGAGACCACTCTCCAAGCCTAAGTACTCGTGCATGACCGATAGCGAACAAGTACCGTGAGGGAAAGGTGAAAAGCACCCCGACAAGGGGAGTGAAATAGAACCTGAAACCGGATGCCTACAAACAGTCGGAGCCCGATAAGGGTGACGGCGTACCTTTTGTATAATGGGTCAACGACTTAGTGTGACATGCAAGCTTAAGCCGGTAGGTGGAGGCGTAGCGAAAGCGAGTCTGAACAGGGCGCCTTAGTATGTCGCATTAGACCCGAAACCGAGTGATCTAGCCATGAGCAGGTTGAAGGTTGGGTAACACCAACTGGAGGACCGAACCCGCATCTGTTGCAATAGATTGGGATGACTTGTGGCTAGGGGTGAAAGGCCAATCAAACTCGGAAATAGCTGGTTCTCCGCGAAATCTATTTAGGTAGAGCGTCGACCGAATACCCCCGGGGGTAGAGCACTGGATGGGCTATGGGGACTCACCGTCTTACTGATCCTAACCAAACTCCGAATACCGGGGAGTACTAGTCGGCAGACACACGGCGGGTGCTAACGTCCGTCGTGAAAAGGGCAACAACCCTGACCTCCAGCTAAGGTCCCCAAGTCATGGCTAAGTGGGAAAGGATGTGAGGATCCCAAAACAACCAGGATGTTGGCTTAGAAGCAGCCATCATTTAAAGAAAGCGTAACAGCTCACTGGTCTAAATAAGGGTCTTTGCGCCGAAAATGTAACGGGGCTGAAGCCATGCACCGAAGCTGAGGATGTGCGAGCAATCGCACGTGGTAGCGGAGCGTTCCGTAAGCCTGTGAAGGGATACCCGTGAGGGGTCCTGGAGGTATCGGAAGTGCGAATGTTGACATGAGTAACGATAAAGAGGGTGAGAGACCCTCTCGCCGAAAGACCAAGGGTTCCTGCTTAAAGTTAATCTGAGCAGGGTTAGCCGGCCCCTAAGACGAGGCGGACACGCGTAGTCGATGGGAACCACGTTAATATTCGTGGGCCTGGTGGTAGTGACGGATCGCTTAACTTGTCTGGACTTATTGGATTGTCCAGGCTCGGACGCGGTCCCGGGAAATAGCTCCACCGTATAGACCGTACCCGAAACCGACACAGGTGGTCAGGTAGAGTATACCAAGGCGCTTGAGAGAACTGCGTTGAAGGAACTCGGCAAATTGCACGCGTAACTTCGGAAGAAGCGTGACCCCATGATGGGCAACCATTGTGGGGTGGCACAGACCAGGGGGTAGCGACTGTTTATCAAAAACACAGGGCTCTGCGAAGTCGCAAGACGACGTATAGGGTCTGACGCCTGCCCGGTGCTGGAAGGTTAAGAGGAGGGGTGCAAGCTCTGAATCGAAGCCCCAGTAAACGGCGGCCGTAACTATAACGGTCCTAAGGTAGCGAAATTCCTTGTCGGGTAAGTTCCGACCTGCACGAATGGCGTAACGACTTCCCCGCTGTCTCCAACGCAGACTCAGTGAAATTGAATTCCCCGTGAAGATGCGGGGTTCCTGCGGTCAGACGGAAAGACCCCGTGCACCTTTACTATAGCTTTACACTGGCATTCGTGTCGGCATGTGTAGGATAGGTGGTAGGCTTTGAAGCGGGGACGCCAGTTCTCGTGGAGCCATCCTTGAAATACCACCCTTATCGTCATGGATGTCTAACCGCGGTCCGTCATCCGGATCCGGGACAGTGTATGGTGGGTAGTTTGACTGGGGCGGTCGCCTCCGAAAGAGTAACGGAGGCGCGCGATGGTGGGCTCAGAGCGGTCGGAAATCGCTCGTCGAGTGCAATGGCATAAGCCCGCCTGACTGCGAGACTGACAAGTCGAGCAGAGACGAAAGTCGGTCATAGTGATCCGGTGGTCCCGCGTGGAAGGGCCATCGCTCAACGGATAAAAGGTACGCCGGGGATAACAGGCTGATGACCCCCAAGAGTCCATATCGACGGGGTTGTTTGGCACCTCGATGTCGGCTCATCGCATCCTGGGGCTGGAGCAGGTCCCAAGGGTTTGGCTGTTCGCCAATTAAAGCGGTACGTGAGCTGGGTTCAGAACGTCGTGAGACAGTTCGGTCCCTATCTGCCGTGGGTGTAGGAATATTGACAGGATCTGTCCCTAGTACGAGAGGACCGGGATGGACATATCTCTGGTGGACCTGTTGTCCTGCCAAGGGCATAGCAGGGTAGCTATATATGGAATGGATAACCGCTGAAGGCATCTAAGCGGGAAACCAACCTGAAAACGAGTATTCCCTCGAGAACCGTGGAAGACGACCACGTTGATAGGCCGGGTGTGGAAGTGCGGCAACGCATGAAGCTTACCGGTACTAATCGTTCGATCGGCTTGATCGTTCCCATTGCTTATGCTCATCATAGATGAGCATCATTCTTCTGTCCTCACGCGCCAAAGGCGCTGCGGACGGCGCGCCAGACGACTGGCGGCTCGGCTCTGCCGGCTGCTGGAGTTGTCCGGATAAGACGCATGACGTGTTCAAAAACGAAGTGAAAGCGATAAACCGCAGGCGGTTTACGCGGACTTCACCAGCTTCTCATTCAGTTTGCGCCCTCCGGGCGCAAAAGCTTGCGCTTTGCCGACCTGGTGGTTCTGGCGGGGTGGCTGCACCCGTTCCCATTCCGAACACGGCCGTGAAACGCCCCAGCGCCGATGGTACTTCGTCTTAAGACGCGGGAGAGTAGGTCGCTGCCAGGTCTGCAAAGCGCAAGAAAAAACACTCATAAGATCATCTTCTCGACACACGCTCGGCCCAAGCCGAACACCGGGCCGCTGACCAAGCGGCCTTTTGCTTGGCCGGACCGCAAACAGAAACAAACGAGATTTTGCTGCGCAAAACTCGGACCGGACAAACGAGACAAATCCGCACGGATTTGCTCGCACGATACGAGACAAATTGCCAAGGCAATTTGCTCGGGTAACGCGGGCTGGAGCAGCCCCGCCGGACCACAGGCCAAAGGCCGAGGACCGGCATACAAGGAACCACCGGGCTGCCGCCCGGTTCAAGAGGTAACGCGGGGTGGAGCAGCCCGGTAGCTCGTCAGGCTCATAACCTGAAGGCCGCAGGTTCAAATCCTGCCCCCGCAACCAAATCCAAAAACAACTGGCCCGCTCGGATCACCCCGGCGGGCCTTTTGCTTTTCCGCTTCCCGCCGCGTCTCCAGCCCCGCTCTCGGCCGCCGAGCAGCAGCGTATACGCTTGGCCTACGCCGTAGCGCGCTTGATAATCTCGAAATCAATGTCGATCATCGGTACGACTGTTTCGTCGCCCGATAATTTTGCAAGGATCGCCCGAGCAGCCTTGGTTCCAATCATTCGCCGGTCTATGCGCACCGTGGTAAGCGGAGGATGCGTGTAAGGGGCGAAATCGAAGTCTCCGAACCCTACGATAGCCAGATCTTCGGGTATTCTACACCCTCGGACGTAGGCTTCGGTGAGTGCTCCGTGTGCCACGACGTCGGAACTGCAGAAGACCGCGATCGAGCCACCCCCTTGATCGAGCAACTCGCCGACGGCCCGTCGCCCGTCCTTGAACGTTGCCGGCGCACTCATCTCGATGGTCGACGTCTCAACGGTAGCGATGCCGGTCAGCCTCTTGATGAATCCATCTCGACGCTGCATTGCCCGGGGATCGTTGGCGCCGATCTGGGCGTATCTGTCGTAGCCCGCCGCGAGAAGATATTCGGCGACCAACGCACCCACGGCAGGATGGGAGAAGCCCACGGCAGTATCGAGAGGCGAAGGTGTCGAATCCCATATTTCGACGATCGGCAAGCCGGCTCCCGTCAACATGGCTCGCGTCTCTTTCAGGTGCGCGATCCCGGTGAGGATGATGCCGTCCGGGCGACGAGCCAAAATTGCCCGCGTCAATTCCCGCTCCTGGTCGATGTCGTATCCGGATAAGCCGAGCAGGACCTGGTAGCCCGCCGAAACGAGTTCAGCGTTCAGGCCCTCGATGGTTTCGGCGAACATCGTGCTTGCGACCGAGGGCACGATCGCGGCGACAAGTTTCGTCTTCCGCGACGCCAATCCTCCTGCAAGCAGATTCGGCACATAACCGGTTCGCGCGATCGCGGTCTCGATCGCTTCCAGTGTGCGCGGCTTCACGAGGTGGGGCGTGTTGATCGCTCGAGATACGGTTACCAGTGAAACGCCTGCCAGTTTGGCAATATCGGCCAACGTTACCGGGGCAGTCGCCTTTGAGCGCGCGTCTTTTGGGTGCCCTGTCATCGCGGTCTTTCCTCAAAAATGATTTACGTTTCCATTCTGCGCCCACTCGATTCTTTTTTCAACAGTCCATCGAGATATTCTAAAAAATATCGAAATATCAACGGCAAGCGCGCGAGCTGCCGCCTCTTGCCTTCGTATACGCCGTGCGTATAATGAAAGCGCTTCCATTTCGGAAGAGGACCCGAAGGAGTGTTGTTTCTAAAGCTGGCAGAGCCGGCGCAGTGGGAGGAGAATTCATGCAATTCACGCGTTTGATTACGCTTGCGGCTGTTGCGGCATTGATGTGCGCAGCAACCGCACATGTAAGTCGCGCCGACGATTATCCGTCGAAAACGGTCACGGTGATCGTTCCGTTTGCCGCGGGCGGCAACACCGATACCTTCGGCCGCCTTGTCGCCGAAGAACTGGACAAGCGCCTCGGCCAGCGATTCATCGTGGAGAACAAGCCGGGCGCCGGCGGCAATCTGGGGCTGGGCGAATTGGCGCGTGCCAACCCCGATGGCTATACGATCGGCATGGGAACGGTCAGCTCGAACGCCATCAACCAGACGCTCTACAAGACGCTGCCGTACGACAAGGAAAAGGGCTTCGCCCCCATCTCGCTGATCGCGACGCTGCCGAATGTGCTCGTCGTCAATCCCGACAAGATCCAGGCCAAATCCGTCGAGGAACTGGTCGACCTTCTCAAGAAGGAACCGGGCACGCATACCTACGCGTCGTCGGGTGTTGGGACCTCCATCCACCTGGCCGGCGAGCTTCTGTCGACGAAGGCCGGCGTGACGATGACGCATGTCCCCTACAAGGGCAGCAGCCAGGCGATCCTCGATGTCGTCGCCGGCCATGTGGACATGATGTTCGACAATATCCCGACGGCCGCGCAGCAGGTGAAAGCCGGCAAGGTTCGCGCCCTGGCTGTCACCAGCCTGGACAAGGCCGCCCTTCTTCCCGATGTGCCAACTATGGCCAGCTTCATTCCCGGCTTCGAGGCGACCTCCTGGCACGGCATCTTTGCGCCGGCGGGCACGCCGCCGGAGATCGTCGAGAAGCTGAGCAAGGAAGTCCAGGCCATCCTTCACGACCCTGCAATGAAGGCGAAGATCGAAGGCATGGGCGCCACGCCGATCGGTAATACGCCCGAGGAATTCAAGAAGTTCATCGGGGACGAAACGGTGAAATGGGCCGAGGTCATCAAGGCCGCGAACGTTCCGCTGCAGTAATCCGGGCGGCCGGCCGGGCGAAGGCCTGGCCGGCGTCCCACACGATCCTTGGATACCAAGTCATGTTGAAGATTCGAAACGGCCGCGACTTCGTCGGCGGCGCGACAATGGTCCTCATCAGCCTGCTTTTCATCTGGTTCGGCTGGGAACTCGACGTCGGAAACTCGTTCCAGATGGGGCCGGGCTACTTTCCGATGATGCTCAGCCTGCTGCTGATGGCCATCGGCCTATCGATAATCGTCCAGTCGCTCGTCGTGGCGGCGCAAGATGAAGGGTCGGAAACGGCAAACTGGAAGGCCTATTGTCTCGTGATACTGGCTCCGGTTTTCTTCGGGCTGACGCTTTCCGGCTTGGGGCTCGCCCCGACCATGCTCTTCGCCATCGCCGCGGTTTCCATGGCAAGCAGATATGCGAACTGGCGCCACTCGATCGCACTGGGTCTTTTCATGGCACTGTCTTCGGTTGTGCTTTTCACGCGGCTTCTATCGCTTCCCGTCAGTGCTTTCGGGCCATGGGTACCGTTTGTCGGTGGCCCGTAAAGCGCGCCGTCCACGCTGACGAAACGAATCGGAATGCTCATGGATCTTTTTTCGAATCTTTGGTTGGGGGGCGCGACGGCATTTCTGCCCGCCAATCTCGCTTATTGCTTCATCGGCTGTCTTCTCGGAACGGCTATCGGCGTTTTGCCCGGTCTCGGCCCGACAGCAACGATCGCCATGTTGCTGCCGATCACCTTCGGTCTGCCCCCGGAATCCGCTTTGATCATGCTGGCCGGCATCTTCTACGGCGCCCAATATGGCGGCTCGACCACCGCGATCCTGATCAATCTGCCGGGAGAGAGCTCGTCTGTCGTTACGGCGATCGACGGTTACCAGATGGCGCGCAAGGGCCAAGCCGGCAAGGCCTTGGCAACGGCGGCTTTGGGCTCCTTCTTCGCAGGAACGGTGGCGACAATCCTTCTTGCCGTGGCGGCTCCTCCGCTCGCCGCAATCGCGTTGAAATTCGGGCCTGCCGAATACTTCTCGTTGATGGTTCTCGGGCTGGTGGCCTCCGTGGCGCTGGCGAGCGGCTCCTTGCTGAAGGCTCTGGCGATGATCGTCTTCGGCCTTTTGCTCGGTTCGGTCGGCACGGATGTCGAGAGCGGCGTGCCGCGCTACATCTTCGGCGTGCCGCAACTATACGATGGCCTCAACTTCGTTGCCGTCAGCATGGGCATATTCGGTATCTGCGAGATTCTGCGTAATCTCGAAAGCGAGCACGAGCGCTCAGTTGGCGTAAAGAAAGTCACCGGGCTGATGCTGAACGGGGAAGATTTCAGGCGTGTTGTCGCTCCGGTCTTGCGCGGGACCGCGCTCGGATCGGTGCTCGGCATGCTGCCGGGCGGCGGCGCCATGCTGGCGTCCTTCGCCTCCTATGCCGTGGAGAAGCGCGTGTCTCCCAACAGCGCCGAATTCGGCAAAGGCGCGATCGAAGGGGTGGCCGCGCCGGAATCGGCCAACAATGCCGGTGCGCAGACGTCCTTCATCCCGATGCTGACCCTCGGCATCCCCGGCAACCCGGTGATGGCGCTGATGGTCGGCGCGATGATCATTCAGGGTGTCACCCCGGGGCCCAACGTCATTTCGGACGAACCGGCGCTCTTCTGGGGAATGATCGTGTCAATGTGGGCCGGCAACCTCATGCTTGTGATCCTCAACCTGCCGCTGATCGGCCTGTGGGTCCGTATGCTGACGATCCCCTACCATCTGCTGTTCCCCGCGATCATCGGGTTTTGCTGCATCGGCGCCTACAGCATCAACAACAGCGTCTTCGACGTCTTCGTCATGGCCCTGTTCAGCGTCGTTGGCTTCGCACTCAGCAAGCTGCGTTTCGAGCCGGCGCCGCTGCTCCTCGGCTTCATCCTCGGTCCGATGCTGGAGGAGAACCTCCGGCGGGCCATGCTGATCAGCCAGGGCGATCCGACGATCTTCGTGCGCAGCCCGCTCAGCCTGTCGCTGCTGGTCGTCGCCGCTATCGTCCTTGCTCTCGTGCTCTCGCCCAGCATCGGCAGGAAAAGGGAAGAGGCGTTTACAGAATAGCCCGATGCCGGCGGATATCGCGACCCGACGTGCCGGCCGCAAGGAGCGAGATGATGGAACGAAAGAGAAAGACGGCGGACGAACTGCGAAGTGCCCGATGGTTCGGACCGGACGACCTGCGCAGTTTCGGCCACAGGTCCCGGATGATGCAGATGGGATATTCGGCCGGGGACTATATCGGCAAGCCGATCATCGGCATTCTGAATACCTGGTCCGATCTCAATCCCTGCCACGCGCATTTCAAGGACCGGGTGCACGACGTCAAACGCGGAATCGCCCAAGCGGGCGGATTCGCAGTCGAGCTTCCTTCGATTTCGGTCGACGAGACATTCACCAAGCCGACCTCCATGCTCTATCGCAACCTGCTTGCAATGGAGGCGGAAGAACAGATCAGGTGCCACCCGCTCGACGGCGTGGTCCTGATGGGCGGGTGCGACAAGTCGACACCGGCGCTTGTCATGGGTGCGCTGTCGGCCGGTGTTCCGATGATCTACCTGCCGGCAGGCCCGATGCTCAGGGGGCACCATGCCGGCAAGATCCTGGGCTCCGGTTCGGATGCCTGGAAATACTGGGACGAGCGGCGGGCGGGCAACATCTCGGACAGCGAGTGGCTCGGCATAGAAGGCGGCATCGCACGGTCCTTCGGCACCTGCATGACGATGGGCACCGCATCGACGATGACGGCGATCGTCGACGCCATGGGCCTCACCCTCCCGGGCGCGTCCTCCATTCCTGCGGCCGATTCGGGTCATATCCGCATGTCTTCCGAATGCGGGCGCCGCATTGTCGAGATGGTCTGGGAAGACCTTCGCCCCGACAGGATCGTGACCGAGGCATCGATACGCAACGCGGCGATCGTCGCCATGGCGACCGGCTGCTCCACCAACGCGGTCATTCATCTGCTGGCCATCGCCCGGCGCGCCAATATTCCCCTTTCCCTCGACGACCTCGATGCGCTCGGGCGGACGACCCCGCTGATCGCAAACATCCGGCCATCCGGCAAGGACTACCTGATGGAGGATTTCTTCTATGCGGGCGGGCTTCGCGCTCTCATGCTGCAACTGGAAGACAGGCTCAATCGATCGGCACTGACCGTCACCGGGCGTTCGCTCGGCGAGACGCTGGAAGGCGCCGCTGTCTACAACGACGACGTCATCCGGCCGCTCTCCAATCCGGTCTATCCGGAAGGGTCCCTGGCAGTTCTCAGGGGCAATCTCTGCCCGGACGGCGCGGTGATAAAACCCGCCGCCTGCGATCCGAAATTCTGGCAGCACGAGGGGCCGGCGCTCGTTTTCGACAGCTATCCGGAAATGAAAGCCGCAATCGATGACGAGGCGCTCGACGTCACGCCGGACACCGTACTCGTGCTGCGCAATGCAGGACCAAAGGGAGGACCGGGCATGCCGGAATGGGGCATGCTGCCGATCCCGAAGGCACTCATCAAACAGGGCCATCGCGACATGCTGCGCATCTCGGATGCCCGCATGTCCGGCACTTCCTACGGCGCCTGCGTGCTGCATGTCGTTCCGGAAAGCTATGTTGGCGGACCACTGGCCCTGCTGCGCACAGGGGACATCGTGCGGATGGATTTGCCGCGCCGCCGCCTGGACATGTTGGTGGCGGAGGAGGAACTCGCGGCGCGCAGAGCCTCTTTGGCTCCGCCCGCACCGAAGTTCGGGCGAGGCTTTGGCTGGATGTTCTCGCAACACGTGATGCAGGCCGACAAGGGCTGCGACTTCGACTACCTCGAGGCCGGCTTCGGCCCAACGGTCGGCGAACCCGATATTTTCTGACAGCAAGGAAGATTTAAGAATGGCACATGATCTGCGCTCCGCACTTACCGGCATATCCGGCATCCTCGTCACGCCTTACGACGCCAAAGGCGAAATCGATCCTGCGCGCCAGAAGGCGATCGTCGACAAGGCGATCGCCGCCGGCGTGCAGATCCTGGTCGCCAATGGCAATACGGGCGAATTCTATGCACTGACGATCGAGGAAGCCGAGATCATGGTCCGCGCTGCCGCCGAGCATGTCGCCGGACGCGTGCCGCTGCTGGCCGGTGTCGGGCGCGGCGTTCGCGATGCGTGCCGGCTGGCGCGCAACTCGCGGGCCGCCGGCGCCGCGGCGCTGATGATCCACCAGCCGCCGGATCCGTTCTCTGCCCCGCGTGGCCTCGTCGACTATGTCAAAGCCGTTTCCGATGCGGCCGAAGGGCTGCCCACCGTGCTCTATCTGCGCAACGACGCCATCGGCATCAAGGCAATCCGCGAGCTCTGCGAATTGCCGTCGGTCATCGGTGTCAAATGGGCCACGCCCAACCCGCTGAAGCTTGCGGAGGCGATCGGCGCCACGGATCCCGGCATCGTATGGGTCGGCGGCCTGGCAGAAGTCTGGGCACCGGCCTTCTACGCGGTCGGCGCGCGCGGCTTCACTTCCGGCCTGATCAATGTCTGGCCGCAGCGATCGGTTGCGATCCATGCTGCCCTGGAGGAGGGCGACTATCGCGAGGCCAATCGACTGATCGCCCGGATGAGGGCCTTTGAGGATATCCGCGCCGAAGAGATGAACGGCACCAACGTGACGGGCGTGAAGGCGGCTCTCGCTGCTATCGGTTACGACTGCGGTGCGACACGCCCGCCCTCCGCCTGGCCACTGACCGGCGCGCAGCAGACAGCGCTGCAGGACTTCATCAAGTCCAACGGCATTCGCTTCTGAGCGGTCAAGCAGGAAACGGAGACGTCGATGGCGAGCAGGAAGAAATATGAAGAGCTGCGCTCCGCGCGCTGGATGGTGCCGGACGACCAACGTTCCTTCGGCCACCGCTCGCGCACCATGCAAATGGGCTATGATCCGGCCGATTGGGAAGGCAAGCCGATCATCGCCATCATCAACACCTGGTCGGACGCCCAGCCGTGCCACATGCACTTCAAGGACCGCGTGGAATGGGTGAAGCGCGGCGTGTTGCAGGCCGGCGGCTTTCCGATGGAACTGCCCGCGCTTTCGCTCTCGGAAAACTTCGTCAAGCCAACCACCATGCTCTACCGCAACATGCTGGCGATGGAGACGGAGGAGCTCTTGCGCTCCCATCCGATCGATGGCGCGGTGCTGATGGGCGGCTGCGACAAGACAACGCCGGGTCTCGTCATGGGGGCCGTCAGCATGGGCGTGCCGTTCATCTACCTGCCGGCCGGCCCGATGCTGCGCGGCAACTATGCCGGAAAATACCTTGGCTCCGGCACTGACGGCTTCAAATACTGGGACGAGCGGCGCGCCGGCACGATCAGCAAGGAGGAATGGCAGGGCATCGAGGGCGGCATCGCCCGCTCCTACGGCCACTGCATGACCATGGGCACGGCCTCGACCATGACGGCGATCGCCGAAGCAATGGGGCTCACGCTGCCCGGCGCCTCATCGATCCCGGCGGCCGACGCCAACCACCAGCGCATGTCCACCCAATGCGGCCGGCGCATTGTCGACATGGTCTGGGAAGACCTGACGCCCGACCGGATCATCACGCCTGCGGCTGTCCAGAACGCCGTCACCGTGGCCATGGCGACCGGCTGTTCGACCAATGCGATCATTCACCTGATCGCCATGGCGCGTCGGGCCGGCGTGCCACTGCAACTTGACGATCTCGACCGCACCGGCCGCACGACACCCGTCATCGCCAATATCAGGCCATCGGGTACGGCTTATCTGATGGAGGACTTCTACTACGCCGGCGGCCTGCGGGCGCTGATGAAGCAGCTCGGCGACAAGCTTGACAGCTCGGCGATCACGGTCACCGGCAAGCCGCTGACGGAAGGGCTCGGCGATGTGAAAATCTGGAACGAGGACGTCATCCGGCCGCTGTCGAACCCCGTCTATCATGAGGGCTCGCTTGCGGTCTTGAAGGGCAACCTCGCGCCGGACGGTGCCGTCATCAAGCCCGCGGCCTGCGATCCGAAGTTCCATCGGCACCGCGGTCCGGCGCTGGTTGCCGACAGCTATCCGGAACTGAAGAAGATCATCGACGATCCGGACTATCCGCTGACGCCCGACACGGTGCTGGTGCTGCGCAACGCCGGCCCGCAAGGCGGGCCGGGCATGCCGGAATGGGGCATGATCCCCATGCCGAAAGCACTCCTGAAGCTCGGATTGCGCGACATGGTGCGGATCTCTGACGCGCGCATGTCGGGCACGAGCTTCGGCGCCTGCGTGCTGCACGTTTCTCCGGAATCCTTCGTCGGCGGGCCGCTGGCGCTGCTCCGGACCGGCGACATGGTCGAGCTCGATATCCCGGCGCGCAGCCTCAACATGCTGATTTCGGAAGAGGATCTGGCGGCGCGCCGTGCGGCGTGGCGAGCACCCGAGCCGCCCTATGAGCGCGGCTACGGCTTCCTGTTCACCAAGCATATCGAGCAGGCCGACAAGGGCTGCGATTTCGATTTTCTGAAGACCGACTATGGCCGTCCGGTGGACGAGCCGGCCATCAACTGACCGTCGAACGATTCGAGGCAATCATGACAGACTATATTCTTTCCGCAGAGACCCGCGCCAAGCTGATGAAGGTATCGACCGCCTCAGTCGCCACCGCGCTCTACAAGCGGGGCCTACGCAACCAGTTCGTGCAGAACGTCCAGCCGGTCGGCTGGAAGGGCGCCAATATGGTCGGCCAGGCCTTCACCCTGCGCTACATTCCGGCGCGCGAGGACCGCAATCCGATCACCGTCTTCCGCAACGCCGACCATCCGCAGCGCGTGGCGGTGGAAACCTGCCCGGCGGGGCATGTGCTGGTGATGGACAGCCGCAAGGACGCCCGCGCGGCCTCGGCCGGCTCGATCCTGGTCACCCGCCTTGCCGTGCGCGGCTGCGCCGGTGTCGTCTCCGATGGCGGTTTCCGCGATGCCGAAGGCATCGGCAAGCTCGAAATGCCCGCCTACTGCCAGCGGCCCTCGGCGCCTACCAATTTGACGCTGCATGAGGCGCTCGACATCAATGTGCCGATCTCCTGCGGCGACGTTGCGGTCTTCCCCGGCGACGTGATGCTGGGCGATGCGGACGGCGTGATGGTCATCCCCGCGCATTTGGCCGACGAGATCGCCGAGGAGTGCACCGGCATGGAGAGCTTTGAGGACTTCGTGCTCGAGCAGGTTCTCGACGGCGCCGCCGTCATCGGGCTCTACCCGCCGACGACGGACAAGGCGCAGAGCGACTACGCCGAGTGGCGCAAGAAGACCGGCCGTTGACGGCCCTTGGCCACACCCGGAAAGCCCGCCTCGCGCGGGCTTTTCCGTATTCAGCCGACGGAGTCGGCGGCTCCTGGGGCTTCCCGCTCCATCCATCAAATGCCGCGACTAAACATCTAGCCACGCCTCGGTGTGCAAAGATCCTCGATGATCTCGCCGATCTCGCCCAGATAATCATCCGGCGAGAGATCGAGTTCCACATCGGCAAGCCCGGCGTCTTTCATTGCATCGGCCAGCGTCTGCGAGAAGGCCGTCCCCTCCATTGCCGTCCTTTGCGCCGCCTCGTAGAGCAGATGGTGGGCCTTGTGCCGGCCGATGCGCGGCGAAAGCTGCATCATCGCCGATTCCGACAGAATAAGGCCTCGGCTGAGGTCGAGATTGCGCCGCATCTTCTCGGCATTCACATGCAGACCGGAAAGGACCCGATCGGCGCCCTCCGCGATCGATGCGGCGAGGACTGCGATTTCGCCGACGACAATGTCCGCGATATTGGTGGCCGAGGAATCGCCCTCGTCCATGCGGACCATTGCGGCGAGGACCATCGGAAGCCGGCCCTCCAGCATACGGCAGAGACTGACGAGAACCAGGGCGGCGGACGGATTGCGCTTCTGCGCCATCGTCGAACTGCCGACCTTGCCCATGTGGAAGGCCTCTTCGATCTCGCCGATTTCCGATCTCTGCATGAACACGATGTCCTGGGCGATCTTGTGGATCGATCCAGCCAGGACCGCGAGCGCGGCGAGATAGTCGGTCACGCGGTCGAAGGAGGATCGAAGCGGCAGACGGGCCGGCTGCAGCCCGAGCAGCCGGGCAGCCTCGTCTTCCACCGCCCGGCCCTTGCCGTCCATGGCGGCGAAGGTGCCGATGGCGCCGCCGAAATAGGCCAGGAATGATGTTTTGCCCCGCGCCGCCAGTCGTTCTCGACTGCGGCGTATCTCCTCGTGCCAACCGGCGACCTTGAAGCCGAAGGTCATCGGCAGCGCATGTTGGCCGTGCGTGCGCCCGGCCTGCAGGGTCTGGCGGTGTTCGAAGGCGAGGCCTTTCAATCGTTCTTCCGTCCTTTCGAGCACGGCAATCAGATGCAGATGGGTCTTTTTGAGCTGCAGAGCGATCGCGGTGTCGAAGATATTCTGAGTGGTGGCACCCCAATGAATGAAGCCGGCAGCCGGTTCGCCACAGAGTTCCTCGAGCTGCTTGAGGACAGGCACGAAGGGATGCTGTGCGAAAGCGATCTCCTTGCTGAGCCGCTCATAGTCGAAGCCCTTGGCGTCACAGCATGCTGCGATCCTCTCAGCTGGCTCGGGTGGGATGAGAACAAGTTTTGCCTGGGCGAGGGCCAATGCAGCCTCCACATCCAGCCACGCCTGGAGCGTTGCCTCGTCCGACCAGATATCGATCGCCACTTCGCTGAACCAATGCCGGGTGATGAACGAACTGAACATGCCGATGGTCATTTCGGCCCCCTTTCGGACGCTGACGATGCTGGGAAATGGGGCGGCACCGTACAGCGCCGCGCGTCCAATCGGACGCGCTAAGGTCGCTGTAGCACTTTGAACTGCTGCATGATTTTGTCCTTAAATCGATTCCGATTTAAGGAATCATGCAGTAGACAGGTTGCCGGTGCCGCCCGGGAGGAACTCACTCGACCACGATTTTGGCGCTGTCGATGATGCTCTTGTAGGTCTCGGCCTGTGTCTTGATGAAGGCCTTGAACGCGCCGGAAGAGAGCGGCGAGGCGGCGAAGCCGGCATCGGCATAGCGCTTCTCGACGTCCGGAGTGGCAAGCGCTTCGGCGATCGCCTTATCGAGCGCGGCGACGAAATCGTCCGGTGAACCGGCCTTGGCGAAGACGCCTTGCCAGAGCGGGAAGGTCAGGCCGTCGAAGCCCGGAAGCTCGGAGAGGGTCGGAACGTCTGGCAATTGCGCGGCGCGATCCGGACCGGAGATCGCGAGCACGCGGATCTTGCCTTCCTTGGCGAGCGGCAAGGCTGTGGACAGGGTAAGCACGGCCGAATCCAGCACTCCGGCGAGCAGGTCGTTGGTCACCTGTGCGCCGCCGCGATAGGGCGCATGCAGGAACTTTACGCCGGCGCGCTGGGAGATGAGTTCGCCGAGCAGGTGCTGCGCCGAGCCGATGCCAGGAGAGCCGTAGCTCACCGTTTCGGGCGCGGCCTTGGCGGCCGCGATCAGGGCCGCGAGATCCTGATGTGCCGACTGCGAGGGTACCACGACCGCCATCGATGTGGTCGTCGTGCGGCTGGCCGGCGCCGTGCTGGTTTCCCAATCGACGCTAACCTTGGCATTGGTCATCGGCACCGCCACGGTGTCGAAACCGCCGTAGTAAATCGTGTTGGTGTCCGCCGCGCCGTTTATCAGCTTCTGAAGCGCGATCATGCCGCTCGCGCCGGTGGCGTTCTCGACGACCACGGTGCGCCCCAACCGGCTCGCGATTTCAGGCGCGATGATGCGTGCCGCCAGATCGGCGCTGCCCCCGGCGGAATAGCCGACGAGGAGCGTGATGGGAGCCGTCGACTGCGCCTGCGCAACGGGCGAGGCGAGCAGGGCCGAAATCGCCAGCGCTGCGAATGTTTTCCAGATTGAACGAGACATTGTGCAGTCCTCCTCTGCTGTATTAATACAATTTGTATCAACGTGCGAAGTTTCGTTTCGCCCTCAGTATTGCTGTATTTTGCATTCAGTTTTGCTTCAAGTCGGATTCTTGCGGCTTTTGTAGATACATTCTTGCTGATACAATTTGTATTGTGTTACGGAGGCCGCCATGAGCAAGATTGAAAAGCTGCAGGATTATCTGAAATCGGTTGCGACCAGTGCGCAGCCGGGGGATCGCTTGCCGACGGTTCGAAGTCTGATGCGTGATTTCAAATTGTCCCAGCCGGGTGTCCAGAGCGCCCTCAAGGCCCTGAAGGACGGAGGCCTTATCGACGCGCAGATCGGGCGCGGAACCTTCTTCACCGGCGCGGGCGTGCCACTGACGGCGCCGACGGGGCGGGTGGCCTCGCGGCGCGGACGCAGTGTCATTCTGCTGCGGCGGCCGATCGCGACGCAGCGGGCCCGTCTGGTCATGGATCGATTGCAGGCGATGGTGATGGATGGCGGCGACCTGACGCTGGAGGTCGGCTATTCGGATGCGGAGCATGCCCGACACGTGCTGCAGTCGCTACCGCGCTTCGATGCCTGCATCATCCAGAATTCGTTCGAGCAGATGCCGGTGGAGATGCTGTCGGCGCTCCGGCGCAAGACGGACAACATCATCGTCGACGGCGCTTGGCTGGTCGGAACCGACATCGATGCGATCGGCTTCGAATGGGGTCGCCCGGTCGAGCATGCGACGCGGCTGCTGTTGTCGAGGGGGCATGACGAGATCCACTTCCTGACGACGGCCCGCTCCTTCCTCGCCAACGAACTCGGCCTGCATCGATATCGCCAACTCCGCGAAGAGGCGGAAACGGCACCTTTCCTGCAGGAGCCGAGCCTGATCCCGGCCCTGCCGTCCAAGGAATTCGAGCTGGCCATCCTGGAGCGCATCGCGGCGATTGCGAGAAGCCCGAGCCCCAGAAGCCCGAGCCGAAGTCGGAAGGCCATGCTGCTCTGGGGTGTCGAGAGCGGGCAGCGCCTGCGCGCCGGCCTCTTCGCCCGCGGCATCAAGGTTCCGGACGATATCTCGATCCTGTTGCTGGGGCGCAGTGACATCGAGACGGAGCGCGACAGCTTCTTCCATCTGGTCGGCTACAGCGCGCTGGAACAGGCAGAGGCGCTTTATGCGCGGCTGAAGAGCCGTTGGGAAGACCCGCAGGCGCCCTATGGGCTGACCTTCACGCAGATGCATGAGGTGGAGGGGGCGTCGGTCTGGACGGCCACCCCTTGAACACGAGCGGGCCTGCCTGAACGAGCGGGCCGAACACGATAAGGGAGGAAACGATGGCTTTGAGGATAAGGTCGGAAAAGGATCTCGGCAGCGGGCTCCTCTATCTCCTGCTCGGCGGCGCGGGCTTTGCCATCGCACGGGACTACGGTCTCGGTACCGCTGGCCGAATGGGGCCCGGTTACTTCCCCACGGCGATCTCCGCACTCCTCCTCCTTTTCGGTGCCGTGACGCTCGTCCGGGCCCTGCTCGTCGAGGGACCGGTGATCGGGGCGGTGAACTGGAAGGGGCTCGGCCTCGTCACCCTGTCCGTCTGCCTGTTCGGCGCGCTTCTGTCGGGTGCTGGCCTGCCGGCGGCACTCGCCGTGCTGATCCTGGTTGCGGCCATGGCCAGCGAGAAATTCGCGCTCGGCCCGAAGGCGATCGCCGCCATGATCGCACTCGTCCTTTTTTGCTCGATTGTGTTCGTGAAGGGGCTCGGCGTGCCGATGCCGCTTCTCGGATCATGGTTTGCCGGCACAATCATCCCCTGAGGCGCACATCATGGACATGCTCTCCAACCTCTGGCTTGGCCTGACCGTCGCCTCGACGCTCACCAATCTCGGCTACTGCCTGCTCGGCGTTTTCCTCGGTACTGCGATCGGCGTTTTGCCGGGCCTCGGCCCGGTTGCCACCATCGCCATGCTCCTGCCGCTGACATTCGGCCTGCCGCCCGAATCGGCGCTGATCATGCTGGCCGGCATCTATTACGGCGCCCAATATGGCGGCTCGACCACCGCGATCCTCGTCAATCTGCCGGGGGAACCGTCATCGGTGGTCACCGCACTTGACGGTCATCAGCTGGCCCGGCAGGGGCAGGCGGGCCGCGCGCTCTCGACCGCCGCGATCGGATCCTTCATCGCCGGCACGGCCTCGACCATCCTGATCGCGCTGTTCGCCCCGGCCTTGGCCGAGGTGGCGCTGCAATTCGGCCCGGCCGAATATTTTGCCCTGATGGTGCTCGGGCTCGTCGCCTCCGTCGTCATGGCCTCGGGTTCGCTCCTGCATGCGCTCGGCATGATCCTGGTCGGCCTGCTGCTCGGCATGGTCGGAACCGACGTCAATTCCGCCGTGCCGCGCTACACGTTCGGCGTTCCTATGCTCGCCGACGGCATCAATTTCGTCGTGCTGGCCATGGGCATTTTTGGCCTCGGCGAAATCGCCGCGAATCTGGAAAACGAGGCGGAACGGACGCTCCTCACCCGCAAGGTCACGAACCTGATGCCGACGCGCGACGACTGGAAACGCATTGTCGGGCCGATCGCGCGAGGTACCGCCCTCGGCTCGGTGCTTGGCATCCTGCCCGGCGGCGGGGCGGCGCTCGCGTCCTTCGGCTCCTATTCGCTGGAAAAGCGTCTGTCGAACGAGCCGGAGCGTTTCGGCAAGGGCGCAATCGAAGGGGTGGCGGGGCCGGAATCGGCCAACAATGCCGGGGCGCAGACCTCCTTCATCCCGATGCTGACGCTCGGCCTGCCGTCCAACTCGGTGATGGCGCTGATGATCGGAGCCATGCTGATCCAGGGCATCCAGCCCGGCCCGTCCGTAATGACCGAGCAGCCCACCCTGTTCTGGGGTCTGATCGCCTCGATGTGGATCGGCAATCTGATGCTGCTGGTGCTGAACCTGCCGATGATCGGCCTCTGGGTGCGGATGATCGCGATCCCCTATCATTTCCTCTTCCCGTCCATCATCGCGCTCTGCGCCATCGGCGTCTTCAGCGTCAACAACAGCATCTTCGACGTCTATGCGATGGCCCTGTTCGGTGTGGTCGGCTACCTGTTCCGCAAGCTCGACGCCGAGCCGGCTCCCATGCTGCTCGCCTTCATCCTGGGGCCGATGATGGAGGAATTCCTGCGCCGGACGCTGCTCTTCTCCAAGGGTGATCCGAGCGTCTTCCTGACGCGACCGCTGAGCGCCGTGCTGCTCGCCATCGCTGCAATATTGCTCCTGCTGGTGGCTCTGCCCGCAGTTCGCAGGAAGAGAGAGGAGGCGTTTCAGGAGGAGTGAAGGAGCCGTCTGAGGGTGCCCTGTTTGGCGAGGGCAAAATCATCGAAGAGGTAAACCCTCGGGGGCGTCGGGCAAGTCCGCGCAAGAATGTTGTGACGACGCCATTCGGATGTCGCAAACAGTGCGGCGATGTCCCGATGGCTATGCTCATATGAACACGCTTGAGGTGCTGACCGGTTTTCGGACCGGTCGGAGAATTGGGAAGCCGGTTTGATGCCGGCGCTGCCCCCGCAACGGTAGCAGAACTCAAATGCGACGGAAGTCCACTGGGCAAGATGCCTGGGAAGGAGTCGCAGGTCCGAAAGGACGGTTCTGGAGCCCGGAAACCAGCCTCGACGTTTTGAACTCGACTGATCGCGGTGGGCGGTCAAGAGGCGGATGACCGTGGCCGTCGGAGCTCCCAATCCGAAGATGCGCGGTCGAACGTTCCCCTTCATGTCCACCATGCCCAGTCCTTGAACCGAGGACCGACCATGGATATCCGTTCCGACCTGCTCACGCGGCTCAGGGGCCGCACACCCGGCTTCAGCCTGGACCAGCCTTTCTACATCGATCCGGCATTCTATCAGCTCGATCTTGAGCACATCTGGTACAAGGATTGGCTGTTCATCGGCCATGGTTGCGAAATTCCCAATCCGGGCAATTACCTGACCGTTCAGGTCGGGGCCTATTCCGTGGTCATCGTCCGCGGCCACGACGGCAAGATCAACGCGCTCCACAATTCCTGCCGACACCGCGGCTCGCGCGTTTGCCAGGAGCACCGGGGCACCGCCGCAAAGCTCGTTTGCCCCTACCATCAGTGGACCTACGAGCTCGACGGCAAGCTGCTCTATGCACGCCAGATGGGCGACAACTTCGATACCTCCAATTTCAGTCTCAAGCCGGTGGCCTGCGAATCGGCCGGCGGCTACATCTTCATTTGTCTCGCCAAGCAGCCGATGGATTTCGCCCCGTTCCGCGCGATGATGGAGCCTTATTTCCTGCCGCACCGGCTGCGCGACGCCAAGATCGCCTACGAGAGCACGATCATCGAGAAGGGCAACTGGAAGCTCGTCTGGGAAAACAACCGCGAATGCTACCATTGCGCCGGCAACCATCCGGAGCTCTGCAAGACCTATCCGGAAGCGCCGACGGTGACGGGCGTCAATGGCGCCGCCGACGACCCGGAAATCGCCGAGCATTGGGCCAAGTGCGAGGCCGCCGGTCTTCCGAGCGCCTTCGTGATGGATGATCGCGGCCAGTACCGCACCACGCGCGTTCCGCTGCTGCGCGACGCGATCAGCTACACGATTTCGGGCCGCAAGGCGGTGCAGATGCGTCTATCCGACCAGATCAACATGGATCGGATCGGCTCGCTGCTGCTCTATCACTATCCCACCACCTGGAATCATATCCTGAGCGACCACGCGATCACCTTCCGCGTGCTGCCGATCAGCGCCACCGAGACGGCCGTCACTACCAAGTGGCTGGTCCACAAGGATGCGGTCGAGGGCATCGACTACCGGCTCGACGAACTCATTCACGTCTGGACCGAGACCAACGACCAGGACCGCCAGATCGTCGAGGAAAATGCCCGCGGCATTCACTCGCCCGCCTATGAGCCCGGGCCCTATTCGGAGCTGCATGAGGGCGGCGTTTCCCAGTTCGTCGAGTGGTATTCGAACGTCATGGACGAGCGGCTCGACGGTGCTGGCCAGCCTTCCCTGCGATCCGTCGCCTGAGCCGGAGCACGACGACGATGACCATGATGCTGACGGGTACGACGCCCACTCCGCTTCCGCTGGACCAGATGAAGCCGTGGAACTCGGCCCGGCAGATGTTGGTCTGCACGAGTGTCACGGACGAGGCACCCGACGTGAAGACCTTCACCTTCGCGGTCGAGGGCGGCGGCTGGTTCAACTACATGCCGGGGCAGTTCATCACCGTGGAGCTCCGGGCAAAGGGCGGCGACCTGCATCGCACCTATACCGTCTCGTCGTCACCCTCGCGGCCCTATGCGATCGCCATCACCATCAAGGCGCAGCCGACGAGCATCGGCACGCGCTGGATGTTCGAGAACGTCCGGTCCGGCAGCCGCGTCCGCGCCTACGGGCCGAGCGGCCACTTCACGCTCTCTCGCAATCCGGGCAAGAAGTACCTGTTCATCTCGGCCGGCTCGGGCATCACGCCGATGATGTCGATGCTGCGCTGGCTGTCCGATTGCGCGCCGGATATCGACGTCGTGTTCATCAACTCGGCGCGGCGGCCGGAAGAGATCATCTTTCGAGAGGAACTCGAACTTCTCGCCAAGCGCATGCCGAACCTGTCGCTCGGCTTCCTTCCGGAGGCCCGTTCCGTTGCCTCGCCCTGGGCCGGCCTCATGGGCCGTATCGATCGTCACAAGCTGTCGATGCTGACACCCGACTTCATGGGGCGGGAGATCTTCTGCTGCGGCCCCGATCCCTTCATGAGGGCGGTAAGCGCGATCGTTCGCGCCGAAGGCTTCGACATGGGCCACTACCACCAGGAGAGTTTCGGCGCGACGTCGATTGCCGAAACCGTGCACAAGCAGGCCCGGGAGATCGTGCTGGACGGAAAGCCGACAGGTGTGACGGTCAGCTTCCTCGGTTCGAACGAGGAGCAGGTCTGCGAACCCGGCAAGACCATTCTCGAGACGGCGCGTGCTGCGGGCGTGCGCATTCCCGCTGCCTGCGAATCCGGCATCTGTGGCACCTGCAAGGTGCTGAAGCGATCGGGGGAGGTCGTGATGCACCACAACGGCGGCATCAGCGATCAGGAAATCAATGCCGGCTACGTGCTGGCCTGCTGCTCGCGACCAACGACCCCTGTCGAGATCGAGGCGTGACATGGAACGGAAAGCCAGCCTGCAAAACCTTGGAACGCCGGAAGACATGTTCCTTGCCTGGTTTTTCGGCCTGCCCGATGGCGTCAATGTCGGTCGAGCGGCACTGAGCGAGATTGCCCGGATCGACGGCATCGCGGCGCCCAGCGTTCAGCTCCTGTCGCTCAGGAACCTGCTGCACCAGGCCACGCTCACCATACTCCAGCAACCGCGGCGACGCCGGCGGCAGCGGCATTGAGCCTTCCAATTTCAAGGGGCCGGCCGAAAAGTTCACCCACAGGAGGAGAAGTGCATGAGCAAGAACAGAGGTGTCGTCTACATGCGGCCCGGCAAGGTCGAAGTGCGAGATATCGACGATCCGAAGCTCGAGGCGCCGGACGGCCGCCGCATCGAACATGGCGTGATCCTCAAAGTGATCTCCACCAATATCTGCGGCTCGGACCAGCATATGGTGCGCGGCCGGACGACGGCCATGCCCGGGCTCGTGCTCGGCCATGAGATCACCGGACAGGTGATCGAGAAGGGCGTTGATGTCGAGATGCTCGACATCGGCGACATCGTCTCTGTTCCCTTCAACGTCGCCTGCGGCCGGTGCCGCTGCTGCAAGTCGCAGGACACCGGCGTCTGCCTCACAGTCAATCCGTCGCGCGCGGGCGGCGCCTACGGCTATGTGGACATGGGCGGCTGGATCGGCGGACAGGCGCGCTACGTGACGGTGCCCTATGCCGACTTCAATCTTCTGAAGTTCCCCGATCGGGACCGCGCGATGGAGAAGATCCGCGACCTGACCATGCTTTCGGACATCCTGCCGACGGGCTTCCACGGCGCGATCAACGCGAAGGTCGGCGTGGGCTCGATCGTCTACGTCGCCGGCGCCGGGCCTGTCGGCCTGGCCGCTGCGGCTTCGGCCCGCATCCTGGGCGCAGCTGTCGTCATGGTCGGCGATTTCAACAGGGACCGCCTCGCCCATGCCGCCAAGGTCGGCTTCGAGCCGATCGACCTCAATGCCGGCGACAATCTGGGCGAAATGATCGCCCAGGTGACCGGCAGCAACGAGGTGGACAGCGCCATCGATGCGGTCGGCTTCGAAGCGCGCGGCCATAGCGGCGGCGAACAGCCGGCGATCGTGCTGAACCAGATGATGGAAATCACCCGTGCCGCGGGCTCGATCGGAATTCCGGGCCTCTATGTGACGGAAGATCCCGGCGCGGTCGACAACGCTGCCAAGCACGGCAGCCTCTCGCTTCGCCTCGGCCTGGGCTGGGCCAAGGCGCAGTCCTTCCACACGGGGCAGACGCCCGTGCTTCGCTACAACAGACAGTTGATGCAGGCCATCCTGCACGATCGTCTGCCGATCGCCGATATCGTCAATGCGAAGGTCATTTCGCTCGAGGATGCGGTGCAAGGCTACGAGAGTTTCGACCAGGGCGTCGCCCAGAAGTTCGTGCTGGATCCGCATGGTGAGTTGAAGGCCGCTTAAACAGCATTCGACATCCGAGGTGGCGGACAGGACTTCGCCACCTCGAATGGTAGATCAGATCCGCCACTGCTGCGAGACGCGACCAGACCTCTTCGCGCCGGCCCGGCGACAGCGAGACTTTCTATGCGGCGGAGGCGCATTCCGGCAGTGGTGCCCGCATTCTCGCGCTGAGAGTGCTGCGGTTTCTGGTTTCCTGGGGGGAGCAGCCATACGTTTCGCGATAGCATTTCGAGAAGTGCGAAGCCGACACGAAGCCGCAGGCGATGGCGACTTCGACGACCGGTATCGAGGTTTGAACGAGCAGATGCTGGGCGCGTTCGAGGCGAAGCTTCAGATAGTAGCGTGCCGGAGAACAGCGCAGTTCGGTGCGAAAGATGCGTTCGATCTGCCGGCGTGAGAGCCCCACGGATGCGGTGAGTTCGTCGATCTGCATCGGATCGGTCAGACTCTGCTCCATCTTCTCGACCAGCATCAGCACTGTTTGGTCCTGGACACCGACGCGCTGCGCGAAGGGAAGGCGCTGCCGTTCACCCGGACCGCGCACACGATCGACGAGCGCCAGTTCGCAGATGCTGCCGACTATGTCCTCGCCTACATCACGCTGAATGATGTGGAGAATCATGTCGAAAGACGTGGCGCCGCCGGCGCAGGTGAAAATGTTGCCGTCAACTTCGTAGATACCCGTGTTGACGCTTGCGCTGCCAAACTGCTCGACAAAGCCGGGGATGTTTTCCCAGTGGATCGCGCATTTTTTCTCGTTGAGCAGCCCCGCTCTGGCGAGGATATGCGTGCCTGTGCACAGGCTTCCGAGCGCGACGCCACGCTGCCGACATTCGCGTAACCATGCCTCGGCTGCCCGGTCGACATGTCTATGGATGTGCTTGCCGCCGCAAACGAGAGCCATGGAGGGTCGCTGGAGCGTCGCGAGATGCTGGCGTTCTACCGCGATGGAGCTGTCCGCTTCCAAGGTGAGCCCGCAGCTTGCACGGACCTTCCCGCCATCGGCAGTGGCCACCCGCCAGGCATAGGCGTCGTATCCGAGGACGGCGTTGGCCATCCTGAGCGCCTCGACCGCGGAGGAGAACGCCATCATCGTGAAGTCCGGGACCAGGTAGAAAACAAACAGACGCGGTTCAGCGCTCAGCGTTCTCATGCAAATGCCTCCGATCCATGCCGAAACAGCCGCCGCACCATCCGGGTCAGCGCGGCTGTTCGCTCCTCCAACACGCAGGGAGTATTGACCTATGCGCAAATTCTGAAAAGAATGAATGCGTCATATTGCCGGTAGAAACGAGACATTGGCCGATGACTTCAGTCAACCCCTCCCACGTCAGCTCGCGGCGCGATCAAGACGTTCGCCTCACGGTGGGATTTGTGCTGTTGCGGCGCTTTACGCTCTGCGCCTTCGCCAACTTCGTGGACGTCTTGCGGCTTGCCGCGGACGAGGGGGACCGCAGCCGCCCCATTCAGTGCCGGTGGAGCGTCATTGCCGCCGATATGAGACCGGTCAGCGCCAGTTGCGGCGTTTCAATTCAGCCCCAGGAGCCGTTTGGCAATCCAAGGCGATTTGATTACATCGTCGTGGTCGGCGGTCTTCTCGACGAAGTGGCTCGCAGTGATGAGCAGATAGACGAATTCCTGCAGAAGGCCGCGGCGGCCGGCGTTCCGCTCGTTGGCCTGTGCACCGGCACATTCACTCTCCATCGTGCCGGGCTGATGGATGGGTACCGTGGCTGCGTGAGCTGGTTTCATCACCAGGATTTTCTGTCGCAATTCGATGGTCTGAAGCCGGTGTCCGACCAAATCTTCGTTGTCGATCGCGACCGTCTGACGTGCTCGGGCGGCGCCAGCACCGCTCACCTCGCCGCATTCCTGGTCGACAGGCATATCGGCAAAGCACAGGCAACGAAGAGCCTGAACATCATGATGATCAGTGGGGCGGAGGAAGGAGGAGCGCCGCAGCCGGGGCTTACGCTCGATTTCAAGACGAAGGACCCGCTTGTCAGGAAGGCGCTTCTGCTGATGCAGCAGAACCTCGACACTCCGCTCCCTGTTGCGGAAATCGCAAGTCATCTCAACGTCGGAAAGCGTCGGCTTGAAAGGCATTTCCGCGAGGAACTCGGAAGTTCGCCACTGGTCGCCTTTATCGATATGCGGCTTTTGCTGGCCCGCCACCTGCTCGCAAACACAGACAAGTCAATCGCTTTGATTGCCGCCGAAAGCGGCTTCTGCGATGCATCGCATCTCAGCCGATTGTTCCGCCGCAGATTCGCCGACACGCCCCAACAATTCCGCACGTCGTTGAGAGCGACCAGCTGAAATGCAGGAGCGAGTAGGTTTGCGCTGACAAGGTTCCTTCGGCGGGCGGCCGGAAGCCGCAAACGGCGGCTCCCGGCTGGTCTTGGAACTATCAGTTCAGTCTTTGGCGGCAGGCGCCACTAGACCCGCGGACTTCAGAAGCTGACCTTGCAGCATCGCGTTTTCTGCAAGCAGTGAGCGATAGCGCTCGACGATCCGGGCCTTGTGTGCATCTTCAGAGACCGCATCGAGCGCTCCGAGGATCGCGGCTATCTTTTCGCTCACATCCCGCAGTTGGACGAGAAGGTTCTTGTCATTGGCGACACGGTTGAGAGCGGATCGCGTGACAGGCCCAATTCCCGACGGCGTTCTCGCACCTTGCGATACATAGCCGGCGGGCAGATCACCTTTGAGGTTCGTGACCGAGTGCAGGCGTATCGCGTCAACGATCTGATCGACAGCCTGCTTCGCCCCGGCCACACGGGTCGGATGGTCGGTATCGGCGGCCGCGTGCGGAAGGAGTTCGAGCTTCCCGGCATGCTTCGGCAGAAGCGAAAGATACGGCTTCATCGGGCCGCTCGGTCCGTCCGAGGTCTTGAAGATGTCGGCGTCGATTGCCGCGTGCCTTACCTTGCCGGATGTCAATGCCTTGTCCAGGTCGGCCACGTTCACGAGCTCGCCGCGGTCATAGTTGAGCAGGACTGCCTTGTCGTTCAACGCGGACAGGACCTCGGCATCGACGACTCCGGTATTGGAGAACGTCCCCGTAGCCGGATCCAGTTTTCCGAGGCCCAGATGAACCGACAATACGTCCGAACCACCCGCGGCCTCCGCCGGAGTAGCGGCGTACTCGTAACCTTCCGCGATGATGTTGTCGCGATGTGCCGGTCGGGCATAGACGACAACATCCATGTGGAACGCCTTCGCCAGGCGTGCGAGTTCCCGGCCAATGTTGCCATAGCCGAGGATCGCGATCCTCTTTCCTTCAAGCTTTTCGGTCGGATATTCGGCCAGGTTTTTGCCTGTATCGAAGTCACCGCCGATGACCCGGGCGTGCAACTCCTCCACCGGCAGATCGGGCAGGACCTTGAGAAGCGCCTTTACCGCCATCTGCGCGGTCGCCCGGCTGTTGATGCCCGGCGTGTTCATCAGCGGGGCCTCGCCTCCCTCGCCATTCGGCCCGCCCCAGGAAGCCGATCCCATGTTCCCGGTGCCCGTGCCGATGCGGACACCGCCGAGACGGAACTTCGCACCCTGAGGGATGAACGTTGCGGCCGCGATGACCGCGTCATACTGGCCGTCGCCCGCCTCAGCCAGTAACTCATCGGCGGTGCTAAGGTGGGGCCGGTAGAAGAAATGGATCTTGCCGTCCTCGGCCGAGCTCACGTCGTTCGCGGAGTTTTCGTGGAACACGCCGCCTTTTTCGTAAATGTATGCGGCCAATTCACTGTGATCGAGGCCGCCTGCCGCGTTGAAGCGCAGGCCAATCGCATCGGCGATCAACACCTTGAAAGTGCCTTCGCGCACGGACGCAGCGCCATCGCCCGCAGGTTCGTCGTAATCGACGCGGCTTCCTCTGCTCTCGAGTTCTTCCTCGATGACCACGATCTTGGCCCGGAGATAGGCGTATTTGAGGTTCTCGAGCAGTGCGATGACATCCTCAGGTTCCCGAATGCCGCCGATCCAGGCGCGATAATCACCGGGAGTGCCGGGGAAGGCGTTCACGTAACGCGCGGCATCCAGACCTTTTTCATGGACACCGTTCGGATGGGTAATTCCTTCGTAGCCCAGGATCTGCTTCGACCTTGCAATGATGCGCGCATGGAGATCAGACGATGAGATGCCGCCGTCATTGACCTTCAACAGCGTGACCGCCGCGCCGCGCCGCTCCTCGTCTTCCACGACCAGGCTAAACAGCCGGTTGCGGTCCACCCATTCGTTTACCAGCCTGCGGTTCGTGGCCGAGCGCTTGTTCAATTCGTCGACCGAGCCGACGCGCCGTTCGGTCTGCAGGAGTCCAAAGGTCGTCTCGGCAAACGCCAGGGCGCTATAGGTGTTGATGACACCGCCGAGCATCTTGTCTTCCTCGGCGTCGTAGAACGGGCCGGCATCGACGGACCGCTTGCTGCTGAACGGCTGCCGGGGATTGATTGGCGGCGCAATCTTCAGCTGCCTCGGGATTGCCCAGGACGGATTGCTCTGGTTGCGCTCGATCAATGCCAGAGCCGCCGGCGTGAAGGATGCGACGAAGTAGCCGGATATGCCGCCAATCGCTTTCTGGAACGGCATGAACAAGCAGCACTTGGCCATCACCGCCCGGACGACTTCGGGATCCCAAGGCATCGCCCCGAGCATGGACGTCGCGTCGAACACGGCATGCCGGTTTTCCGGATCGCCGTCCAGCCATGCCAGAAGTTCCGCAATCTCCTCCTTGGTATAGGAATTCGCACCGGTTGTTTCGTGACCGACGCCAATGAAGACCGAGACGCCGAGTTCGGCGAGCGCCTTTGCCGAGGGGATTGCCCCCTCGCGTTTCGCAAAGTGAATCCTGCTCTCGTCGCCCTTCTCCGCGAAGCGATGCATCTCGATGAGCTGGGTTGCCCAGGATTGCCTGAAGAAACCGGAACCGCCGGCGCCATCACTTTCGGGGCGCGGCGTGTCCACGTAGACCCGCTGGCTCGCGTCATTTGCATTGAGGAGATGCTGCACGCACACGGTATAGCCGCTGTGTCCGCCCCCCAGGCCCACTGCTATCCTGTTCGACTTGGGGAATGCGAAATACCGATGGATGGCCCGCATCATATCAAGCAGGATCTTATCCGCCGGGTAACCGCGGTGCATGCTGCGCGAAAGCTCAGCGGTTGTGAACGCGCCGATATCCTTGCCGGTGTCATCGTATTTCCGGTAGGTGCTCTCGATCCATTTGTCGAATTCATACCGCCGCAGCCTGCTGTCGACCTCGTCCGTCGTTGCATCGGTGATTGGGCCGACTCCGAAGAACGGATTTGTCGGCAGCGAAGGGGCGCCGCCTTCGGTACGCTTCATTGCTTCCAGCCGATGAGCGAAAAGGTCTGAGTCGGAAATCATTTCTAACCTCTGTGTTGGGGTAGGACCGTTCCCGTCGTTGGTGATCGTTGAAACGGACATTCGTTGTGGCCGAATGTGCCAATCTCGATCCCGGGATCGGGTAGTTGCTCCGGCGACAATGTTGGACAATTCGACGTCCAAGGTGGTGCAAATTGCGACATGGGATGCTTCGAGACGATCGGGCGCACGCATTTTCATGCACGCTTCCAAGGTCGCGACGCTGCATGTGAAGCGCGGATTGACCGCTTCTTGGTAGTGGGCGGGACTATTTCGCTGCTTCCGGCTCAAGGCCCGGCGGCATCGGCGGCGGTAGCGGAAGCCGGCGCCCTTCGCGACGACCGTCCCTCCTCGAGTTCGTCGAGGAGGGCGTGCCACAGCGAGACGCAGAGGCCGACCATGACCAGCAGGAATGGAGCCGCGGCGATGATCGAGGCGGTCTGCAGGCCCTGAAGCCCGCCCATGACGAGCAGCACGGAGGCCGAAGCGCCGGCCAGCACACCCCAGAGCACGACGACGCCGGGTTTCGGCTCGAGCGTGCCGCGCGACGACAGCATTCCCATCACCACCGAACCTGCATCCGCGCCCGAGATGAAGAAGATCGCGACGAGGAAAATGGCGATCAGCGACGTCAGCCAGGCGAACGGATATTGCGCGAGCAGTGCAAAGAGCGAGACAGCCGCGCCCTGGTTGTTGACCGCATCGACGATGCCGCCAGCGCCGAAGAGTTCGGAATGGAGCGCAGTGCCGCCCATGATCGTGAACCAGATGAAGGTGACGCCGCTCGGGATCAACAGAACGCCGATGACGAATTCGCGGATCGTACGGCCGCGCGAGATGCGGGCGATGAACACGCCGACGAAGGGCGCCCAGGAAACCCACCAGGCCCAGTAGAAGATCGTCCAGCTGCCGAGCCATTTGCCGTCGCTAAAGGCCGCGGTGCGGAACGACATGTTGACGATGTCGCTGAGATAGAAGCCGAGCGATTCCGCGAAGGTGTTGAAGATGAAGATCGTCGGGCCGATGCAGAGCAGGAAGGCCAATAGCAGAACGGCAACGATCATGTTCATGTTGGAGAGAAACTGAATTCCCTTGCCGACGCCCGAGACGGCCGAGAGGATGAACAGCACGGTCATGACGCCGATGATGGTCAGCGCGATACCATTCGAAACACCGGTGCCCCAGAGGAAATCCATGCCGCTGTTGATCTGCTGGGCACCGAGACCGAGCGATGTGGCAGTCCCGAACAGCGTCGCGATCAAGGCAAGCACGTCGATCGCCTTGCCGATCGGGCCGCTCGCCGCCTCTCCCAGGATCGGCGTGAAGGCGGCGGAGATCAGGTTCGGCTTGCCCTTCCGGAAGGTGAAATAGGCGATCGCCAGGCCGACGACCGCATAGATGGCCCAGGGGTGCAGCGCCCAGTGGAAATACGAATATTTCATCGCGACGAGAGCCGCTTCCAGGCTCTTCGGCGCTGCCTGTCCGTGCGGGGGACTGGCGAAATGATAGATCGGCTCGGCGACGCCCCAGAACATCAGCCCGATACCCATGCCGACGCTGAACATCATGCAGATCCAGGATGCGGTGCGGAATTCCGGCCGCTCGTCGTCCTGTCCGAGCCGGATCTTGCCGAGGCGGCTCACGGCCAGGAAGAGGGCGAAAATCAGGAAACCGGCCGACGAGACCACGAAGCCCCAGCCGAAATCGTCGATGATCGTGTCGAGAACCACCTTCGAGATCGACGACAGGTTGTCGGGAAATATCGTTCCCCAACCGACAAACCCCAGGATGATGAACATCGCCGGCCAGAAGACGGCCGGATCTATCCCACTAGGTCGTGATTGCTGCATTGTTGGTCCTCCCAGTTGATTTTGCGCTGGCCCGCTCCAATCCGGGCCGCTGTCCCACTCATGCGACCCTGTCCGGCGGATCGCGGCCGTTTTGATTGTTTTCTTATGTGATCAAGCGCGCTGCGCCTCCGGCCAGCGCCGGCTGCAAAAACGCGTGCAGCCCCACTCAGGCTGCCTTGCTCATGGCCGACAAGACGTCGGCCACGGTCTCCCCAAAGGAAGACGGCGTCGGCACGATGGTGACCCCGGCGCTCTTCAGGATCTCGACCTTTTCCTGGGCCGATTCTCCGAAGGCGGAGATGATCGCGCCGGCATGCCCCATGCGGCGCCCCTTCGGAGCCGAGAGCCCGGCGATATAGGCAATCAGCGGCTTCTTCATGTGGTCGCGCGCCCAAAGCGCTGCTTCCGCCTCCTGCGGGCCGCCGATCTCGCCGATCATCAGCACCGCATCCGTGCCCGGATCCTTCTCGAAGAGTTCCAGCATGTCCTTGAAGGACGAACCGTTGACCGGGTCGCCGCCGATGCCGATCGAGGTCGACACGCCGACGCCGAGCGCCTTCATCTGGCTTGCGGCCTCATAGCCGAGCGTCCCCGAGCGGCCGACGATGCCGATGCGGCCGGGCAGGTAGATCGAGCCCGGCATGATGCCCATCATCGCCTCGCCGGGCGTGATCATGCCGGCGCAATTCGGCCCGATCAGGGTCATGCGATCCTCGAAGCGGTAGCGCCGCATGTATCGCTTGACCCTGATCATGTCCTGGGAGGGAATGCCGTCGGTGATGCAGACGCAGAGCCGGATGCCGGCATCCGCCGCCTCCATGATCGAGTCGGCCGCAAAGGGCGGCGGCACGAAGATGATAGAGGCATCGGCGCCGGTTTCCTGCACGGCGCCCTTTACCGTGTTGAAGACCGGCATGCCGAGATGCGCCTGGCCACCCTTGCCGGGGGTGACGCCGCCGACCACATTGGTGCCGTAGCGCTTCATGTCTTCGGCGTGAAAGCTGCCGATCTTGCCGGTGAAGCCCTGAACGATGACGCGGGTGTTCTTGTCGAGCAGAATGGACATGGGAGCCTCCCTCAAGCAGCCTTGTTGGCGGTGAACGAACGCCATGCCGCGACTGCCTTGTCCGCAGCTTCGGCCAGCGTTTCCGCGACGATGATGTTTTCGCCCGACTCGGCGAGGATGCGCCGACCCTCCTCCATGTTGGTGCCGGAGAGGCGGACGACGAGCGGCACCGGCACGCCGACTTCCCTCAGTGCCTTGATCACGCCCTCGGCCACCCAGTCGCAGCGGTTGATGCCGGCGAAGATGTTGACGAGGATAGTCTCGACTTGTCTGTCGGTGAGTACGGCGCGGAAGGATTTCGCCACGCGGTCGGGCGAGGCGCCGCCGCCGATGTCGAGGAAGTTCGCGGGCTCGCCGCCGGCGATCTTGATCATGTCCATGGTCGCCATGGCCAGACCCGCACCGTTGATGATGCAGCCGATATTGCCATCGAGCCCGACATAGGAGAGGCCGCGGTCGGATGCATAGGTCTCGCGCTGGTCCTCCTGGCTCTTGTCGCGCATCTCGGCAATATGCGGCCGGCGGAAGAGCGCATTCTCGTCGAAGCTCATCTTGGCGTCGAGCGCAACGAGATCGCCGCGGCGTGTGACGACCAGCGGATTGATCTCCAGCATCGAGGCGTCATAGTCGACGAAGGCGCGATAGCAGCCGAGCAGCGTCTGGGTGGCACGGCCGATCAGGGCATTGTCTATGCCGAGTCCGAAAGCGATCTCGCGGGCCTGGAAGTCCTGCATGCCGACGCCCGGATCGACGGTGGCGCGAATGATCGAATCCGGCTCGGCCTCGGCAATTTCCTCGATCTCCATGCCGCCCGAGGACGAGGCGACGATCATGATCCGCTCGGATTTGCGGTCGAGCACGAAGCCGATATAGATCTCGCGCGCGATATCCATCGCCTCCTCGACATAGAGGCGGCTGACGAGTTTTCCCTGCGGTCCGGTCTGGTGCGTCACGATCGTCCGGCCGAGCATGGAGTCGGCGGCCTCGACGATCTCGTGATCGGTCGAGCAGAGCTTGATGCCGCCCGCCTTGCCGCGCGCGCCGGAATGGATCTGCGCCTTGACCACCCAGCGGTCGCCGCCGATCTCCCTGGCACGATAGGCCGCCTGTTCGGGGCTGTAGGCGAGACCGCCGCGCGGGATGTGGATCTGGTAGCGGGAAAGAAGTTCCTTGGCCTGGTATTCGTGAATGTCCATGTCTTCCTCCTCTCAGCGGCCGGCGGTGATGGCTTCATGGGTGGCGAGCACATTGCGCGCCATGCGCTCGGAGGCGGCGTCGATCATCTTGCCGTCGAGCGAGGCGGCACCCTTGCCCTGGCTCTCGGCCACCTTCAGCGCCTCGATAATGCGGCGGGCGCGGTCGACCTCCTTTTCCGGCGGCGAGAAGATTTCATTTGCGAGCGCGATCTGGCTCGGATGGATTGCCCATTTTCCCTCGATACCGAGGGCGGCGGCGCGGCGTGCTGCAGCTTTGTAACCTTCCGGATCGGAGAAATCGCCGAACGGCCCATCGATGGCGCGCAGGCCGTAGGCGCGGCAGGCGACGGTCATGCGCGACAGGCCGAAATGCCACTGGTCGCCCGGATAGTCGGGGTTGAGGCCGCCGATATTGACGGTGCGGGCCTTCAGGCTCGCGGCATAGTCGGCGACGCCGAAATGCAGCGCTTCGAGGCGTCCGCCATAGGCGGCGATCGTCTCGACATTGGCCATGCCGAGGGCCGTCTCGATCAGCGCCTCGAGACCGACGCGGGTCTTGTAGCCCTTGGCGATCTCGATCTGGTTGACCATGGCTTCGACCATGTAGAGGTCGGCCGGCACGCCGACTTTCGGCACGAGCAGCGTGTCGATCCGGTCGCCGGCCTGCTCCATGAGGTCGACGACGTCGCGATACATGTAGTGGGTGTCCAGCCCGTTGATGCGGACCGAGATCGTCTTGCCGCGGTCGCGCCAGTCGATCTGGTTGAGCGCCTGCACGATATTGGCGCGGGCCCGCTCCTTGTCCGGCGGCGCCACCGCATCCTCGATGTCGAGGAAGATGTAGTCGGCATCCGAACTGGCGGCCTTCTCGATCATCTCGGGGTTCGAGCCCGGTACGGCGAGTTCGCTGCGCTGCAGGCGAAGCCGGCGGAGATGGTTGATCGTATGGCTCATGAATTCCTCCCCTTGCCTGGCTCAGGCTGCCTTGGCGGTCGCCGTCGCGGCGGCGCGGAACTGGCGGATCGCAGCGCCGACGCCCGCGCCCGGCTCGATCTTCACGCCGCAGTCGAGCAGCGTCAGTTCGGCGGCCGAAAGGGCGCCGAGCACCATGACCTCGTTGAGCGAGCCGAGATGGCCGATGCGGAAGACCTTGCCCGCCACCTTGCTGAGTCCGCTGCCGAGCGAGGTGTTGTAAGTGTCGAAGGCGTGGCGGATGACCTTGACGCCATCGATGCCTTCCGGCAGGCGGATCGCCGAGACGGTGTCGGAATACCACTTCGGCTCGGTCGCACAGAGCTTGAGGCCCCAGGCGGAGACTGCGGCACGGACACCGTCGGCAAGGTGACGGTGGCGGGCGAAGATGTTTTCGAGGCCTTCCTCGAAAATCACGTCCAGCGCGGCACGCAGACCGTGCAGCAACTGCGTCGGCGGCGTATAGGGGAAATAGCCGGTGTCATTGGTCTTGATCATGTCCTCGAAGGAGAAGTAGCAGCGCATGTGGCGTGCGGTCTTTGCAGCTTCGAGCGCCTTCTGGCTGACCGAAAGGAAGCCGAGGCCGGCTGGCAGCATGAAGCCCTTCTGCGAGCCCGAGACGGCGCAATCGACGCCCCACTCGTCCTGGCGGAAGTCGATCGAGCCGATCGAGGAGACGCCATCGACGAAGAGCAGTGCCGGATGGCCTGAGGCGTCGAGCGCGGCGCGCACAGCGGCGACATCCGACGTCACGCCCGTCGCGGTTTCATTGTGCGTGACAAATACGGCCTTGATCCTGTGCGCCTTGTCGGCGGCGAGCCGTTCGGTGTAGAGGTCGACCGGCACGCCGGTGCCCCATTCCCGGTCGAGGCAATCGACCTCGAGGCCGAGGCGCTCGGCCATGTCGACCCAGAGATGCGAGAATTGGCCGAAGCGGCTCATCAGCACCCGGTCGCCGGGGGAGAGCACGTTGGTCATCGCCGCTTCCCAGGCGCCGGTGCCGGACGACGGATAGATGAAGACGCGGCCGTTCCGGTTCTTGAAGACCTTCTTGACGTCGGCGAAGAGCGGCAGCGTAAGCTCCGGATACCGGGGAGACCGCATGTCTTCCATCGGCAGGTTCATCGCCTGGCGAATCTGCTCGGGGATGTTGGTGGGGCCCGGAATGAAGAGATGGTTGTAGCCTGACATCGTTCCTCCAATGGCTGCGTCCGCGGACGGCGTTTCCTCAACGCCAAAGCTGCCTTTCGCGCCATCGCCGCACAACACTCGCTCGGGCAGAAACGAATGCCGGATGGGCAGCGCGGGCGCGGCCCCGATGGGTGGTTGCCGGGAAGGGGTGGGTAGGGGAGGACCTACCCGCAGGTAGTCTCAGGCCGGGTTGCGCCGGCGTTCCTTGGCGTAAATGGCCACGGCCATGGCGCGATTGCGCACTTCGAGCTTATCGTAGAGGTTCTTGAGGTGGTATTTCACCGTATTCTCGGAAATGCCGGTGCGGCTGGCGATCTGCGTGTTCGACCAGCCATTGGCGAGCATGCCGAGCAATTCGGTCTCGCGCGCGGTGAGTTGCTGAAACGGCGGGTTGGAGATCTTCGACAGCGCCGTATAGGGGATGCAGATCCGGCCCTTGATCACGGCGGTCAGCGTCGCGAAAAGAATTTCCGGATCCTCGAAATGGTAGCAAAGGCCGTTTACCCCGAGCCGGATCGTCTCGTTGACGACGGCGGGATTATTGGTATCGGCAAAGAGGACGATCTTCGGATCGAAGCCGAGGCGGCCGATATCCGCCAGCACGTCCGGGGCATCGGCATCTTCGAGCTGCCAGGAGAGCAGCACGCAATCGGCTTCCACCAAGGCAAGCTTCTCGCAAAGCTCGGCCGATGTACGCGCAGTATCGACGATGAAAAAGCGGGCATTTTCGGAAAACAATCCACGCAAGGCAGCAATGACGAGCGGATTGCGTTCCGCGATCAGAACACGCCCCACCGCCTCCTGCGGCACGGATGAAACCATGCGTTCTCTCCCATTGACCACAAGCCTCTTAGGGGAAACTAACATTTGAGGTCGCGCTCAGGTCACCGCGGAGCGACGGAACATATTCAAATAGCCCGCTCTGGCAGGTCCCACGCGCTGGCAGCTCAGTTTTGGCTATGTCACAGAAATATTCGTAATCTCTGTTGAATTGTGACATATTTTGCCCTATATATCTGACCGATCGGTCGGTTAATGAAAGTGGCCGACCCGGTAGGGAGGAAATGCATGTCCGAAACTTTCGGCTGCGATGCGCTACGCATCCGGATTGGCGGATATGGGAAGGCGCCCTTCGTCAGCCCAAGGCTCAAGGCGACGGCCGGTGTTGATTCCATGCCGGAGACGGCGGACAATGTTACGGAGGATTTCGGCGTCAGTCGCGCCGACGCCGGCGTCTTCGCCGACGACCTCGTTCCGGCCCTGGCCGATGAGGCGCCCCATCTGATTCCGCACGGCGGCGCCATCGCGATCGGTCATCCGATCGGCATGTGCGGTGCGCGGCTGGTGACGACGGCCGTCTGTCAGCGTCATCGCCAGGGGTGGCCGTTACGCGCTGTGCATGATGTCCATCAGCGTCGGCCAGGGCATCGCCATCATTCTCGAGCGCGTCCGGCGGAGGAGAGCCCATGTATGCGCAAATGGTGAAAACCGACGCGGCCCGCGTCAAATCGCTCGATGAGATGGCGCCCGAGGAGCGCGCCTTCCAGGAGCGCATCGATGCCGGGCAGAAGATCGAGCCCAAGGAGTGGATGCCGGAGGGCTACCGCAAGACACTGGTGCGGCAGATCAGCCAGCACGCCCATTCGGAGATCGTCGGCCAGCTTCCGGAAGGCAACTGGATCACCCGCGCGCCGACGCTGGAACGCAAGGCGATCCTGCTCGCCAAGGTCCAGGACGAAGCCGGCCACGGACTCTACCTCTATTGCGCCGCCGAGACGCTCGGGATCAGCCGCGACGAGATGTATGAGCAGCTCCACAGCGGCAAGGCGAAGTATTCGTCGATCTTCAATTATCCAACGCTCTCCTGGGCCGATATCGGCGCCATCGGCTGGCTGGTCGACGGCGCTGCGATCATGAACCAGGTGCCGCTGCAGCGCTGTTCCTACGGGCCCTATGCCCGTGCCATGGTCCGGATCTGCAAGGAGGAAAGCTTCCATCAGCGCCAGGGCTTCGACATCCTCGCGAAGATGGTGAAGGGCACGCCGGCCCAGAAGGCGATGGTGCAGGATGCTCTTGACCGCTGGTGGTGGCCGTCGCTGATGATGTTCGGCCCCTCGGACGATGCCTCCATCCATTCGGCCCAGTCGATGGCCTGGAAAATCAAGCAGAACTCGAATGACGAACTCCGCCAGAAGTTCGTCGATCAGACCGCGCCGCAGGCGGACTATCTCGGCCTGACGGTCCCAGACCCGGACCTCAAATGGAACGCGAAAAAGGGCGGTTACGATTTCGGCGAGCCGGACTGGAAGGAGTTCTTCGAGGTGATCGCCGGCAACGGCCTCTGCAACGCTGAACGCCTCGGCGCACGCCGGAAGGCCTGGGACGACGGCGCATGGTTCCGCGACGGACTGACGGCGCACGCCGAGAAGGCCTCGGCCCGCCGCGCCGAAAAATCGGCCGCTGCGGAATAAGGCGCAGGAATTTGGGAGAGAGAAACGATGTCCAGCGAATGGCCCCTTTGGGAAGTCTTCATCCGCGGCCAGCATGGCCTCAATCATCGCCACGTCGGCAGCCTGCATGCGCCGGACGCGGAAATGGCGATCAACAACGCGCGTGACGTCTACACCCGTCGCAACGAGGGCGTCAGCATCTGGGTCGTGCGATCGGCCGACATCAGCGCTAGCGCGCCCTCCGAGAAAGGCCCGCTGTTCGAACCATCGAATTCCAAGGTCTACCGCCACCCGACCTTCTTCGACATTCCCGACGAAGTGGGGCACATGTGATGACGACCGCGATCATAGGGGAAGCGGCCGTCGACCGGGCCGCACTTTTCGAATTCCTGCTGAGGACGGGCGACAATGCGCTCATCCTCGCCCATAGGCTCTCGGAATGGTGCGGCCATGCGCCGGCACTCGAGGAGGACATTGCGCTTGCCAACACGGCGCTCGACCTCATTGGCCAGACGCAGCTCTGGCTCGGACTTGCCGGCGAGGTCGAGGGCGGTGGCCGCAGCGCGGACGATCTCGCCTATCTCCGCGACGCACGCGAATTTCGTAACCTCTTGCTTACCGAGCGGCCGAACGGTGACTACGGCAAGACGATGATGCGCCAATTCCTGTTCGACGCGTGGCATTACGTCATCCTGAATGCGCTGCGCGCCTCGTCCGACGTGCGTATTGCGGAAATCGCCGAGAAGGCGTCGAAGGAAGTGTCCTACCACCTTGAACGCAGCCGCGATCTGGTGATCCGCCTCGGCGACGGAACGGCGGAAAGCCACGCCCGTATGCAGGAGGCGCTCGACGACCTTTGGCCGTACACCGGGGAAATGTTCGTCGGCGAGACCTCCGACGAGGCTCTTGCCGCGGCCGGTGTGGCCCCCGAGCCGCAAAGCCTGAAGGCCGAGTGGGATGCGCTGGTCGCCGAAGCGCTTTCGGTGGCGACGCTGAAAAGGCCGGCCGACGGCCATATGCACAAGGGCGGCAAGCGCGGCATCCATACGGAGCAACTCGGCTATATCCTCGCCGAGTTGCAGTTCCTGCAGCGCGCCTATCCGGGCGCCACCTGGTAGGGGGAGGCGGCGTTGGTGGCTGCGGCACATCCCTCGGTCAAGGATATCTGGGACTGGCTGGCGCAGGTGCCGGACCCCGAGATCCCTGTCGTCTCGGTCACCGACCTCGGCATCGTCCGGGATGTCGCGTGGGACGGCGATACGCTGGTGGTGACGGTGACGCCGACCTATTCGGGCTGCCCGGCCACGACGGCCATCAACCTCGATATCGAACAGGCGTTGAACGACAAGGGGATCGAAAGCGTCCGGCTCGAACGTCGGCTCTCGCCGGCCTGGACCACGGATTGGATCAGCACCGAGGCGCGCCGGAAGCTCAATGCCTATGGCATCGCGCCGCCGATCGACGGCACCGCTGCCGATGGCCGGCTCCTGAAGCGGATCGAGCGCCTTTCCAGCGGCTCAAACCTGACGGTTGCCTGTCCCCGATGCGGTTCCACCCGGACCGAGAAGATCAGCCAGTTCGGCTCGACGCCCTGCAAGGCGAACTATCGCTGCCGCGACTGTCTCGAACCCTTCGACTATTTCAAGTGCATCTGACGCAAATGCCAGGAGTGAGGCTCGCTTAAATGGCACGATTCCATCCTCTTCAAGTCACCGAGGTCCGGCGCGAAACCCGCGATGCCGTGGTCATCACGCTTCAGCCACGCGAGGAGGACCGGGCCGCTTTCGATTTCACGCAAGGGCAATATCTGACATTCCGCCGCCGGTTCGACGGTGAGGAACTGCGCCGCTCCTATTCGATCTGCGCCGGAAAGGACGAAGGCGTACTGAAGGTCGGCATCAAGCGGGTCGACGGCGGCTGCTTCTCCACCTGGATCAACGAGGAGCTCAAGCCGGGCGAGACACTGGAAGCGATGCCGCCGATGGGCGCCTTCTTCACGCCGATCGAGCCCGAGGTGGCAAAACACTATCTCGGCTTTGCCGGCGGCAGCGGCATCACGCCGATCCTGTCGATCATCAAGACGACGCTTGCGCGCGAGCCGCGGGCGCAGTTCACGCTGGTCTATGCCAACCGTCACGTTAGCTCGATCATGTTCCGCGAGGAGCTCGAAGACCTCAAGAACCTCCATCTCGGGCGCTTTGCGGCACTGTATGTCCTCGAAAGCGAAGCCCAGGATATCGACCTCTTCACCGGACGGATCGACGCGGAGAAATGCGAGGCGCTGTTCCGCAGCTGGATCGACCTCAAGTCGGTCGACACCGTCTTCATCTGCGGTCCGGAGCCGATGATGCTGGCGATCGCCGCGGCGCTTCGCGCGCACGGCCTTCGCGACGAGCAGATCAAGTTCGAGCTGTTCGCCTCCTCGCAGCCCGGCCTTGCGCGTCGCAAGGTGGTAAGCGCTGACAGTGCCGACAGGCGCGCAACGTGCGAGGCGACCGTCACCCTCGATGGCACGACGCGCAACTTCAGCTTTCCGAAAGAGGGGCAGAGCCTCCTCGAAGCGGCACTCGAAAACAGGATGGACGCGCCCTACGCCTGCAAGGCGGGCGTCTGTTCCACCTGCCGCGCCAAGGTGATCGAGGGCGAGGTGGAGATGGAGACCAACCATGCGCTTGAGGATTACGAGGTCGAACAGGGATATGTGCTGACCTGCCAGTGTTATCCGCTGAGCGACCGCATCGTCGTCAGCTACGACCAGTGAGCGGCCGACCGCCGGGAGGAAGCCATGTCCGGTTCAAAGTCCGGTTCAAATTCCGGTTCGATGTTCGACACGATGCCGATCGAGGACTACCTCGCCCAGGGCGGCGTGCTTACCTCGCCGGACAATGTGCCGCCCCGCTATCGCGGCGAGCTGTTGCGGCTGATGGCGAGCTTCGTCGACAGCGAACTCGCCGGTTCGGCCGGCTTTGCCGATGTCATCAACGATGCCCCGGGGATCAAGGAACGCATCGCGGCGGCGCGGATTGTGTTGGAGAAAGCCGATCACGCCGGAAGGGTGCTCGAGATCATGGGCAGTTTCGGAGCCGATACGGCCCGCTATGCGGTCCACCATCCCTGGGCCGCCAGGCTTCCCCGCGATGCCGATATCGGCGCGGAGCGCCGGGGCGGCGATATGCGGCTTTCAGTGCTGCACTACCCGCTCCAAGGTTGGGTCGACGCGGTCGTCATGAACGTGCTGATGGGCAGGGCGGTCGCCATCCAGCTTGGCGAACTGGCGCGCGTCTCCTACCAGCCGCTCGCCGAAGTGTTCCGGGCGATCCTGCCGCGCGAGGCGCGCCACGCCGAGCTCGGGGTCGAGGGACTGCTGCGCATCGCCGCGTCGGAGGAGGGGCGGCGCGCGGCGCGGGAAGCGGTTTCCTATTGGCGGCCGCGGGTGACGGCGAGTTTCGGACTTGCCGGCTCGGCGCGCTACGAGACGCTCGCCCGTCTCGGTCTCCGCCACACGCCCAATGAGACTTTGCTCGCCGAATGGCAGGCGGCGATCGACGCTGAGCTTGCCGCACTGAAATTGAACTGACGGAAGGAAGTCGCGATGAACGCAATGGCAGACCGCCCGCGCCGGCTCGAAAGCTATGTCGGCGGCGTCTGGACGAGGGGTGCGAAGGAAGGCGTGGCCTTGCTCGATGCCGCGACCGGCGCCCCGGTGGCGCTGGTCGATTCCACCGGTATCGACTTTGCCGCCGCACGCGCCTATGGCCGCGATAAGGCCGGCCCGGCGCTCCGTCGCATGTCGTTCCATGAGCGGGCGGCGATGCTGAAGGCGCTCGCCCAGGCGCTGATGGAGCGCAAGGACGAGTTCTATGCGCTCTCCACGGCCACCGGCGCCACCCGCACGGATAGCTGGATCGACATTGAAGGCGGCATCGGCACGCTGTTCTCCTATGCCTCGAAGGGCAGGCGCGAACTGCCGAATACCCGCGTGCTCGTCGACGGCGACGTCGAGACCCTGTCGAGCGACGGGACGTTTTCGGCCCGGCACATCCTGACGCCGCTCGAAGGCGTGGCGATCCACATCAACGCCTTCAACTTCCCCTGCTGGGGCATGCTCGAGAAACTCGCCCCGACGCTCTTGGCCGGCATGCCGGCGATCGTGAAGCCGGCGAGCCAGACCGCCTACCTCACCGAGCTTATGGTGCGGCGGATAGTGGAGACGGGCCTTTTGCCGGAAGGTGCCGTGCAGCTTGTCTGCGGCTCGATCGGCGATCTCCTCGATCATGTCGACAGTCAGGACGTCGTCACTCTCACGGGCTCGGCCGTGACCGGGCGCAAACTGAAGACGCATCCGGCGATCGTCGAGAATTCCGTGCGCTTCACCATGGAGGCCGACAGCCTCAACGCGGCCGTTCTCGGTCACGACGCGGGTCCCGGAACGGAGGAGTTCGAACTCTTCGTCAAGGAGGTCGCCCGCGAGATGACGGCGAAGGCCGGGCAGAAATGCACCGCCATCCGCCGCGTCATCGCTCCGCGCGCCCATTGCGATGCGCTCATCGCCGCGCTCGGCGAGCGGCTCGGCAAGGTCGCCCTCGGCAACCCCGCCGACGAGAGCGTCAAGATGGGACCGCTTGCAAGCCTCGGGCAGCGCGAGGAGGTGCGGGCTCGCCTCCGCGATCTCGCCGCCGATGCGGAGATCGTCGTCGGCGACCCCTCAAGCGCACTGGTTGTGTCGGGTGACCCGGAAGCGGGCGCCTTCCTCAATCCGGTTCTCCTCTATTGCGACAGGCCAGCCGCGGCCGGGGCGGTGCACGATGTCGAGGCGTTCGGTCCGGTCAGCACCGTCATGCCGTACGACACGGCGGACGAGGCGATCGAGCTCGTGAAGCGCGGCAAGGGCAGCCTCGTCACCTCCGTCTTCACCAACGACGCTCGCATTGCGGAGGAGCTGGTGCTCGGCATCGCGCCGTTCCACGGCCGCGTGATGATCGGTAATCGCCGGAGCGCGAAGTCTTCGACCGGGCACGGTTCGCCGCTGCCTGGGCTCGTCCATGGCGGGCCGGGTCGGGCCGGCGGCGGCGAAGAGCTTGGGGGGATGCGCGGCGTCAAGCATTATATGCAGCGCACCGCCGTCCAGGGTGCGCCATCGTTGCTTTCGGCGGTTACCGGCCGCTGGGTAGAGGGCGCCGAGGCGCGTGTCGACGGAGAACATCCGTTCCGCAAGTCGCTTGCCGAGCTTCGGATCGGTGACCAGTTGGTGACCGCGACCCGCACGGTGACGCTCGAAGATATCGAGCACTTTGCCAGTTTCACCGGCGATACCTTCTATGCCCACATGGACGAGGAAGCCGCACGCGCCAATCCGTTCTTCGACGGACGTGTCGCGCACGGCTATCTGATCGTCTCCTTCGCGGCCGGCCTCTTCGTCGACCCGGCACCAGGGCCGGTGCTGGCCAATTATGGCGTCGACAATCTGCGCTTACTGACGCCGGTCTATCCCGGCGACACGCTACAGGTCCGGCTCACCTGCAAGGAGATCAATCCGCGGATCAATGCCGAGCATGGCGAGGTGCGCTGGGACTGCCGCGTCACCAACCAGACGGGCGCGACCGTTGCCGGGTACGACGTGCTGACGATGGTGGCAAAGACGAGAGGCTGAAGACGGTGGCGGAAGCCGGTAACGCGGGGGTTGATACCCCCTCTGCCCGGCAGCCAATATCAGCGCACCGCCTTGATACCTTCAAGAATCAACGTCGTGGCAACATCGGCATAGTCGTCGCGGCTGATAGGGCCGTCTGGCCGGAACCACATATAGACCCAGTTCATCATTCCGAAGAGCGACATGGTAACCGGCATCAGCAGCGGCCGGTCCTTGTTGAGGTCAGGGTTGATGGCGCTGATCACGGTCGAGAAGCGCTTGACGATGCGCCGCTCGATGGCGTGGATCTCGGCCATCTGCTCGGCCGAGAGAGCGCTCGTGCCGTTCAACTGGACCTTGTGCTGGTCGTCGGCATCGCGATAGTTTTCGAGCACCTGACGGACAAGCAGGCGCAACCGCTCCCCGGGAGCAAGCTCCGGTCGGTCAACGGCTTCGATTTCGGCGTCGAGTTCGGTCAGATGGGAGCGGATGATGTCGAAGATCAGAGCGTCCTTGCTTGGATAGTAATGATAGAGGAGAGCCTTGGAGACATTGCTGTGCGCGGCGATCTGCGCCATCGAGGCCTTTTCCATGCCCATCTCGGCGAAGACTGCCGCGGCGCTCGCCAGAATGCCACGCTGTTTTTCCTCAAAATCGATTGCGCGCGTTCGTGCCATGTTGATCCTGTTAACTCTGTACCTGTCCAATTCCACGAATAGGGGAGGACCGTAAAGTCCTCCGGCAAAGAAGGTCCACGACCGTCCGTCCGGCGCTCATTCCTTCGGCCGGTTGTCGACCACGCGTTTCGCCTTGCCCTCCGAGCGGGCAACGCCGCCCGGATCATGGACCGTGATCGTCGTGCTGACGCCGACGACGCTCTTGATATGGTGGGCGAGCTCCCTTGCCGACCCGGCTCGGGCCGCTTCATCGGCGGCTTCCAGCGTGCATTCGACATGGACGGTCATGTCGTCCGAGCGACCCGACCGCGTTAGCTCGATCTGGAAATGCGGCGCCAGGCCGCCGCATTTGAGGATCTGCTCCTCGATCTGGGTGGGGAAGACGTTGACGCCGCGCAGGATCATCATGTCGTCCGAGCGGCCGGTTATCTTCTCGACGCGGCGCATCGACCGCGCCGTACCGGGCAGAAGCCGCGTCAGGTCGCGGGTGCGGTAGCGGATCATCGGCAGGCCCTCCTTGGTGAGGGTGGTAAAGACCAGTTCGCCCATCTCGCCGTCGGGCAGAACGGAGCCGGTCTCCGGATCGATGATTTCCGGATAGAAGTGATCCTCCCAGACATGCAGCCCGTCCTTCGTTTCGACGCATTCATTGGCGACGCCCGGCCCGATCACCTCCGAAAGACCGTAGATGTCGACGGCATGCATGTCGAAGGCGTCCTGGATCTCGTCGCGCATGGCGTTGGTCCAGGGCTCGGCGCCGAAGATGCCGACGGCCAGCGAGCTGTCGCGCGGGTCCTTCCCCTGGCGACGGAACTCGTCGAGGATGGAGAGCATGTAGGAGGGCGTCACCATGATGATGCGCGGCTTGAAGTCGGCGATCAGCGTCACCTGCCGCTCGGTCATGCCGCCGGAGATCGGCACGACGGTGCAGCCGAGCCTTTCGGCGCCGTAATGGGCGCCAAGCCCGCCGGTGAAGAGTCCGTAGCCATAGGAAACGTGGACGATGTCGCCCGGCCTGGCGCCGGAGGCGCGAATGGAGCGGGCGACGACCGTCGCCCAGGTATCGACATCCTTCAGCGTATAGCCGACGACGGTCGGCTTGCCGGTCGTCCCCGACGAGGCGTGAATGCGGCAGATCTTCGCGCGCGGCACGGCAAACATGCCGAAGGGATAGGTGTCGCGCAGATCCTGCTTGGTGGTGAACGGAAATTTCGAAAGGTCGGCGAGCGTCTTCAGGTCGGACGGATGCACGCCGGCGTCATCGAGCCGGGCGCGGTAGAAGGGCGAGTTCTCATAGGCATGGTTGAGCGACCACTTCATGCGCTCCAGCTGGAGCGAGGCGATCTCGTCGCGCGACGCGGTTTCGATTGGCTCGAGATCGCCGGGGCGGGGCGAAAGGTCTTCCATCCAATGTCTCCTCCGGGTTTTCGGTCAATCGATGTCTGACTGCGGGGCCTCCTCCGCCTGCGGCACGTGGTTGCCCTTGACGGTGCGCGAATGGCCGCGGAACTCGGCGATAGGTTCGCCGCGCTGATTGGTGATGCGGATATCGTAGATGCCGCCCCGGCCGCGCCGCGAGATCTCGCGGGCGGCCGCCGTCAGCCGGTCACCCTCGAAGGCCGGGGCGATGTAGGTGATCGAGCAATGCTGGGCGACGGCGCGTTGGTTGTAGCTGTTGCAGGCGAAGGCAAAGGCGGAATCGGCAAGCGTAAAGATGTAGCCGCCATGGCAGGTGCCGTGGCCGTTGGTCATCTCCGGTGCGATCGCCATCGACAGCGTCGCCTCGCCCGGGGCGATCCGATCAAGCGTCATGCCAAGCCGCTGGGAGGCCTGGTCGTCGTCCCACATGACTCGGGCGCAGGCATCGGCCAGTTCATCGGCGGTCAATCTTGCCGAGTCCATCATCGGCCCTTGAACTCCGGTTTGCGCTTCTCCAGGAAGGCCGCCACGCCCTCGGCATAGTCGGCGCTGCGGCCGGCTTCGCGCTGCAGGTCGCGCTCGAGGTCGAGCTGTTCGTCGAAAGCGTTGTTAGCGGCCGCCTGGATCGCGCGCTTGGTCAGCCCGATCCCCTTGGTCGGCCCGGCGGCGAGGCGCGCAGCAAGCGCGGTTGCCTCGTCCAACAGCGCAGCATCGTCGATGGCGCGCCAGATCAGGCCCCAGCTTGCCGCCGTCTCCGCGTCGAGCGGTTCCGCCGTCAGCGCCAATGCCTTGGCACGGGCTTCGCCGATGAGCCGCGACAGGCTCCAGGTTCCGCCGGAATCGGGCACCAGGCCGATCTTCGCGAAGGCCTGGATGAAACGGGCCGAACGGGCCGCAAGCGTGATGTCGCAGGCGAAGGCGATGTTGGCGCCGGCGCCGGCGGCAACGCCGTTGACGGCGCAGACGACCGGCTTTTCCAGGTTGCGGATCAGCCGTAGAAGCGGATTGTAGAAGGTCTCGATCGTCTGGCCGAGGTCTGGCGTGCCACCCTTGCGCGGATCGCGATCGCCGAGGTCCTGGCCGGCAGAGAAACCGCGCCCCGCCCCCGTCAGGAGAACGGCACGCACGTGATCGTCCGAATGGGCGCGTTCGAAGCCGGCGCGCAGCGCGACATGCATGGCCTCGTTGAAGGCGTTCAGCTTGTCGGGGCGGTTGAGCGTCAGGCGCAGTACGCCGTCTTCAAGCGCCGACAGAACGGTCTCGGATTCGGACATGTTCCCTCCTTGCCGCCGGATCGCGCCGCGGCCGGAAAAAAGCCTTGCATAAACCGACCGGTCAGTCAATGATAAATGCGGCTGCGAGGAAGGACTCCCATGAGCCGGCGACCAGATCGGCAGGGCGCGGCGCAGTCGTCAGATCCGAGAAGTCGATCGGAGAATCCGAACATGACCGTCAGCATCGAACAGATTGGCGAGGTCGCCGTCGTCACCGTCGACAATCCGCCCGTCAATGCGCTGTCGCAGGCCGTGCGCCAGGGGCTTCTCGACGCGGTCGAGGCGCTCGACGCTGATCCCTTCGTGAAGGCGGTGGTGCTGACATGCGCCGGGCGCACCTTCATCGCCGGGGCCGATGTAGGCGAATTCGGCAAGCCGCCGACGCCGCCGCATCTGCCCGATCTCGTCGCGCGGATCGAACGGGCGAAAAAGCCCTGGGTGGCGGCGATCCATGGCAGCGCGCTCGGTGGCGGTTTCGAAGTGGCGCTCGGCTGCCGCTTTCGCGTCGCCACTGCCTCGGCAAGCGTCGGGCTGCCGGAGGTCCGCCTCGGCCTCGTGCCGGGCGCCGGCGGAACGGTCCGGCTGCCGCGGCTCGCCGGTGTCGAGACGGCGGTCGACATGGTCACGGCCGGAGCGCCGATCGGCGCGCGCACGGCTTGTGAGGCTGGATTGGTCGACACAGTGATCGAGGACGATCTCGTCGCCGGCGCCGTCACCTTCGCACGCACCGTTCTCGATCGGCCACTGCCGGACGCGCTCCGCGATCGCTCCGTCGCGGCATCATCCGCAGGCTTCTGGGATGCGGCGGCAGGTTCCGTCGCTGCCCGTGCGAAGCGGGAAGAGGCGCCGCTCAGGGCACTTGCCTGCGTACGCCGCGCTGCCGAGGCGGATTTCGAAACGGCGATCGCCTTCGAGCGCGAAACCTTCCTGGCGCTGCGCGGCTCGGCGCAAGCCGCCGCCCTTCGCCATGTGTTCTTCGCCGAGCGGGCGGCGACGCGTCCGCCGGAACTGGCCGGTGTCATACCGCGGACGATCGGTTCGGCGGCGGTGATCGGCGGCGGCACCATGGGCGCCGGCATTGCCGCGGCGCTCAGGGATGCCGGCCTGCCGGTCGTCCTGGTCGAGCGCGATGATGGCGCGGTCGAACGCGGACTGGCCAATCTGCGTGCGATCTTCGACGGTGCGGCAAAGCGGGGCCGCATGTCCGCTGATGCGGCCGCCGAGCGAATGGCGGGCGTCATCGGCACGACGGACTACGCGGCGCTCGCCGACATCGATCTGGTCGTCGAGGCCGTGTTCGAGGACCTGGATGTGAAGCGGGAGGTCTTTCGACGCCTCGCCGCCGCTTGCCGTGCTGAGGCCGTGCTGGCGACGAACACCTCTTACCTTGATCCGGAGCGGATCGCGGAGGGCATCAGCCGGCCGGACCGCTTCCTCGGCCTGCATTTCTTCAGCCCGGCGCAGGTGATGAAGCTGTTGGAAATCGTGCCGACGAAGGCGACCTCGCCTGACGTGATCGCGGCCGGCTTCGCGCTGGCGCGCATCCTGAACAAGATTCCGGTGCGTGCCGGGATTTGCGACGGTTTCATCGGCAACCGGATCCTCAAGGTGACGCGGGTTCAGGCCGAGCGGCTGCTGCTCTCGGGCGCCACGCCTGCGGCGGTCGATGCCGCCATGCGCGCCTTCGGCCTGCCGATGGGACCATTCGAGGCGCAGGACCTCGGCGGCCTCGACATCGCGGCGTTCCAGCGAAAGGCGGCGCGCGCGCGCGGCGAGAAGTCCTTCGCGCCGATCGCCGACCGGCTCTGCGCTGCCCGGCGCTTCGGGCAGAAGAGCGGCGGTGGCTGGTATGACTACGAGCCCGGCGACCGGACGCCGCGGCCTTCGGATGTGGTCGCGGCGATCATTGCCGAAGAGGCGAAGAGCTGGCTGCGGCGGGACTGGCACGACGACTCCATCGTCGACTGCATCCTTTGGCCGATGGTCAACGAGGGGGCAAGAATCCTCGCGGACGGCACGGCGCTGCGGGTGTCCGATATCGACCTCGTCAAAATCCACGGCTACGGCTTTCCGCGCTGGCGCGGCGGTCCGATGCATTATGCGCAGGCATACGGCCTGGACAAGGTCGTCGACGCGCTGGACGCGCTTGCGAGCGAGGGGCTGGCCGATCCACCTTGCGACCTCCTGATTGCGGCCGCACGGCACGGCGGCTTCGCCGATCCTTCCCGCTGAGGCACCAAAACTGTGCGGGTGTCTGGGAGAAAGCCGCCATGACCCGGAAGCGGGAGTGTCGGCTATACGCTCTCCGGAGTGATGATCTCGAAGGGAACGACGCGTTGCAGGATCGTGGTGCTATTGCGGTGTTCCAACGAGGCGACCATCGTTGCAATCAATTCGTCCGAGGTTTGGTCAAGGGGATGACAGAGAGCCGCCGTGATCAGCCCCTCGGTCAATCCCTTACGGGTCTCCGGACCAATGTCACGACAGACGATCCTGACCTTTTTTCGCTTTTCCTCCGGAGCCTCGCGCAGCGCGCGCAGAACGCCCGAGATGCCCCCTCCCGCGATATAGATGCCTCTGAGATCATCCAGTCCCGAGAGCAGTTCGGTCACGATCCGGTAGGCTTCCTGCGGCTCCTCGTGCGTCGGACGGCTGTCGTCCACCTTCAGATGCGGCGCGTGCTCCCGCATGTAGGACCGGAAGCTTGCATCTGAAATGTCCTGACACTGATAGCGGTGATTTCCGATGAAGACCGCCACGCGGCCGGGAGTACAGGTCGTCTGGGCGAGAAACCATGCTGCGGTCCGGCCAAGCTTCCAGTTGTCTGTTCCGACATAGCCCGCTCTATCCGGTGCGGATTGATCCGTGACATAGGCAACGACGGGTTTGCCGCGGAGGCTGAGGGAATGGATCGTCTGGCTTATCAGAGGATGATCGCCGGCGATGATGGCAACCGCGTCGCTCCGCCTGCCGAGCACTTCCAGGCGATCGGCGATATTCTGGGGCTCGAGGAGATCGACGAAATCCACCAGGGGCTCGATCTTCTCATGCTGCCGTCTCGCGGCCGCCTCGATGATCTTCGCGCCGAACAGCCGGTACAGTTCGCGAGTCGACTGCTGAAGGAGGAAACCGAAGCGATAGCTCGGCAGCGCGCGCCTCTTACGGTCCTCGATCACGCCGAGCCCGTAAAATCCGATCTCTTCCGCCGCGTTCTGCACCCTCTCGATCGTGTCCGCGCGCACTGAGCCCGAACCGCCGAGGATCCGGTTGACCGTCGAAATGCTGACGCCCGACGCCTCGGCGAGATCGGCAATGGTTGGTCGCTTCTTCATGATACATTTCACGTCAAAAAACGAATGGAATTAAATGATACAATAATTTCCATTTAGTGCAACAAGTATTCCAACCCAGTGAGCCGTTTGGTACAAACATTCCAGCGGGCCGAGAGCCTTCTTGAGGAGATGCTATCTCGACCGCAACTCTAGGGAGGAATACAGATGAGTTTTACGAAACGTGCCCTGTACGGGCTGTTGACGGGTGTTGCTCTGTGCATGGGCGTTTCTTCGGCCATGGCTGACGGAGCCAACATCTTCGTTGTAGGCGGCAAGCCGGACGATCCATTCTGGTCCATCGTCAAGCGCGGTGCCGAGGATGCGGGCAAGGTCGTCGAGGCGCAGGGCGGATCGGTAACCTGGCTCGGGCCGCAGAACTACGACAACCTCGGTGTCGACGCGGCGGAACTGATCCGTCAGGCCATCGACCAGGGGGCCGATGCGATCGTTGGCCCGGACTGGGTGCCGGAGGCCATGGATCCTGCATTCAAGCAGGTCGTCGATGCCGGAATTCCGCTGGTCATCTTCAATGCCGGCGGCATTGAAGCTGCCGACCGCCTCGGCGCGATGAACTATGTCGGTTCCAACGACTACCTGTCCGGCAAGGCGGCGGGCACCTACTTCGCCAAGAAGGACCTGAAAAACGCCGTCTGCCTCAACACGCTGCCTGGCGCGGCGAACATCGAAGCCTTCTGCAAGGGGATGATCGACGGGGTCACAGAAGGTGGCGGCGTCGATTCGGCGCTGCCGCTGCCGGCAACCTCCTTCGGCTCCGCGACGGCCGTGGCCCAGGCCCTGAAGGCGCACCTGCTGCAGAACCCGGACATCAAGGCCGTGTTCGCGATTGGCAACGTCGATACGAACTCGGCGGTCAACGGGGTGACGCAGGCCGGCAAGCAGGGTCAGGTCCAGGTTTGCGGCATGAACATGGATGAAACGATCCTGAACAACATCAAGAGCGGCACCCAGCTCTGCGCGGTCGACCAGCAGGGTTACCTGCAGGGCTATCTGGCGGTCTCGATCCTGAACGGCAAAGTCAACTACGGCCTTACCGTACCGACCCGGGAAATCCTGACCGGTCCCGGCGTCATCGACAAATCGAACGTCGATGCCACCCTGGAGGGCGTGAAGGCGGGCGCCCGCTGAGCCTCGGCTGAACCTCGCGGAAGCTGCCTGCCGTTCAGGCAGGCAGCTTCCAGTCTTCCAATAGCGTCGGCCGTCACCGGTCGTTCAGCTTCATTGGTGGTATTCAAATGAACACGACAAATAGTGTCCATGCCTCGTCGGTTCCTTCGGGTGGCCAGAATATCAAAGCGACCATCGGTCAGCTTTCCCGTCGGCCCGAAGCCGGGTCGCTCCTCGGCTTGATTGCGGTGTTCGTCTTCTTCGCCCTGGTGGGCGGACAGGCCTTCCTGTCTTCCGCCGGCTCTGCGAGCTGGCTCAACGTCGCCGCCGAGATCGGCATCGTCGCACTTCCAATCGGGCTCCTGATGATCGCGGGGGAAATGGACCTGTCGATCGGCGCGGTGATTCCGGCGTCGTCCCTGACGGTCGCCATCATCTCCGGCCACTACGGCCTTCCCGAGATCGTCGGGATTTCCGCCGGTCTGGGCGTCGGGCTCATCGTCGGATTTCTCAATGGCTACATGGTCAACCGGACCGGGGTGCCCTCCTTGATCGTCACCATCGGTTCGATGTTCGCCGTCATGGGCCTGACGCTGGGCTTCACCGTGCTCATCGCCGGCAGCACCGGCGTCTCGCTAGTGCCGAGCCCGACCGTCAAGGCGATCCTCGGCGATTTCGTCGGCGGCATGTTTCAGGTGACGATCTTCTGGTGGCTCCTGTTCGTGGCGGCGTTCTTCTACCTGCTGCACGTTTTGCCCGTGGGCAACTGGATCTTCGCGCTGGGCGGCGACAAAGTCTCGGCCCGCAACGCCGGTATTCCGACGGCCAGACTGACCGTCGCGCTCTATATGCTGTCGGGCTTTTCCGCCGCCTTCGTCGGCGTCAGCCAGGTGCTCGTCTACCAAAGCGCGCAGGTGCTCGCGGGGCAATCGTTCATCTTCAATTCGATCATGTGCGTGGTCATCGGCGGCGTGCTTCTGACCGGCGGCGCCGGGTCGGTGGTGGGCATTGTCCTCGGTACGCTCACCTTCGCAATCGTCAACCAGGGCATCTATTTCACCGGCATCGACCCGAACCTTGGCAGCATCATTATCGGTGCACTCCTGCTGCTCGCCGTGATGATGAACGACAAGTTCCGGCTGATGGCGATGTCCTACGCAGCGAAGAAGAAGTGAGGGCGGAGAAATGAATAGTTTTTCCATTGGACAATTCGTACGTCGCCCGGAATTCGGGGCCGTGCTGAGCTTCGTCGCGGTAATCGCCTTCTATGTAGCCTTCGGCGGCGTGAGCCTGGGTGCGCTCTTCGGCGCGGCAAGCTGGGTCAATTTCGCGGCCAATCTCGGTATCGTCGCCTTGCCCGTCGGCCTGCTGATGATCGCTGGCGAGCTTGATATCTCGATCGGCGCGATGATCCCGGCGGGCTCGATGTCGATCGCCATTCTGTCGGGCTATTACGACATGCCGATCGTGATCGGCATGCTCGGGGCGCTCACCTTCGGCGTTCTGGTGGGGCTGATGAACGGTTTCCTGGCGGTGCGCACCAGCGTGCCCTCGCTGATCATCACACTAGGCACGCTGGTGGCGGTGCAGGGTCTCGTCCTCGCAGGATCCGTCATCCTGACCGGGGGAGCCTCGGTTCCGCTTGAAGCACCAGCCTGGGCAAAGACGATCTTCGGCCAGCTCATCAACGGCAAATTCCAGGTGATCATCCTGTGGTGGTTTGCGCTGACCTTGATCTTCGGCTTCGTGCTTCACGCGACGCGCTACGGCAACTGGATCTTCGCGATGGGAGGAGACGAGGTCAGCGCCCGCAATGCCGGGATCCCGACCAAGCGGCTCAAGATCGGCCTCTTTGTTCTATCGAGCACGGCCGCCTCCTTCGTCGGAATGTGCGGGGCGATCCTGTTCAACTCCGCGCAGGTCTCCGGCGGCATGAACTATATCTTCAACACGATCGTCTCGATTGTCGTGGGCGGCGTGCTGCTCACCGGCGGCTTCGGTTCGGTTGCCGGGATATTCCTCGGCGCGCTGACCTTCGCTGTCGTCAGCCAGGGCATCTATTTCACCGACATCGACCGCAACTGGTCCAACCTCATTATCGGCGTGATGCTGATGGCCGCCGTCCTGATGAACAATACCTTCCGGCAGATGGCGCTGAGCTTCGTGCCGAAGAGAAAGAAGTGAGTGTTCACCATGTCTGACAATACTCCGATCCTCGAACTGCAAAATGTCGACAAAAGCTTCGGTCCGATCGACGTGCTGCACGGCATCTCGCTGAAGGTCCGTGCCGGCGAGGTGCTCTGCCTGCTGGGCGACAACGGCGCCGGCAAGTCGACGCTCATCAAGACGCTTGCCGGTGTTCACAAGCCGACCCGCGGCACCATTCTCATGGACGGCCAGCCGGTCGAATTCAGCGGGCCTCGCGAGGCGCAGGAAAAGGGCATCTCGACGGTGCATCAATTCGGCGGCACCTTTCCGCTGATGTCGATCGGCCGTTCCTTCTTCGTCGGCGTCGAGCCAACCAAGGGCTGGGGCCCGTTCAAGGTCTATGACCGCAAGACGGCAAACGAGATTGCCGTCAGGGCGGTGCAGAACTTCGGCATCACCCGGATCGGCGACGGCGATCGTCTGGTCGGAGGGCTTTCCGGCGGCGAACGTCAGTCGCTTGCGATCGCCCGTGCCGTGCATTTCGGCGCCCGTGTACTGATCCTTGACGAGCCGACTGCCGCTCTCGGCGTCAAACAGGCGGCTCACGTGCTCAGGATCGTCAACGAGGCGAAGCGGCGCGGCCTGGCGGTGATTTTCATCACCCATCAGGTGATGCATGCGATGGCGGTGGGCGATCACTTCGCCGTGCTCATCCGTGGGGCGATCGCCGCTGATTTCCGCAGGGGCGAAAAGACCCGCGAGGAGATTACCGACCTGATGGCGGGCGGCGAAACCATGGCGGATCTGGAGGCTCAGATCGAAACCTATATGCAAAGCCACGAAGGGCAGCCGCCGCCGCCGCCAGCCCAGTAACCGCTGACGGCACCACGAACGAAATTGCGCAATCCGCCGGTTTCGACAGCGCCTGAAAAGACCGCCGTCGAAGGAGGGAGAATTGCGCCCGAAATCTGGAGGTCAAAATGAAGATTGCACTCGACCCGTTCATGCATCGGCATCTCTCGCTCGAAGCGTTGCCCAGCAAGGTCAAGGAACTCGGCTACGATTGGATCGAGCTTTCGCCTCGCGGCGACTTCCTCGAATGGTTCAAGGCGCCGCGCGTTTTCCCCAATCGGGTGAAGTCGTTCAAGAAGGCGCTTTCCGACGCCAATGTCGGCATCGCCTCGCTGCTGCCCATGTATCGCTGGGCCTCCAATGACGAGGCCGAGCGGCAGGCCGCGGTGAAACACTGGAAGCGCGCCATCGAGATCGCCGTCGAACTGGAAGTCGACACGATGAACTCGGAGTTCGGTCGCGGTCCGCACCCCGACAAGGGGTCATGCTACTGCTGCCACACCGGCTCGATGATCGAGGCCTGCGAGGACGCCTGGTGGCGCTCGATGGAGGAACTGGTGCCGGTCTTCGAGAAGGAAGGCATCAACCTGCATGTCGAGCCCCATCCCGAAGATTGGTGCGAGACGCTGCAGCCGGCGCTCGACATCATCCGCACGGTGAATTCTAAGAACGTCAAGTTCCTATACTGCGCGCCGCATACCTTCTACTTCGGTGACGACACCAAGGCGATGTTGCGCGAGGCCAAGGATGTGCTCGCCCACGTTCATGTGGGCGACACGTTCAACCACAAAGCCTCTTCTGGCCTGAGGTATATCCTCAACCCGCCGGGTACGCAGGCGCGGGTCCACCAGCATCTCAACATCGGCCAGGGCGAGGTTCCCTGGGACGACTTCTTCGCCACCCTGGCCGAAGTTGGCTTCGACGGCATCATGACCGCCTGCGTCTTTGCCTGGGAAGACAAGGCGGATCATTCCGGCACGTTCATGCGCACCGAAATGCAGCGCTACATCGACAAGTATTGGGGCGCGAAATGACCCTTAGAGTCGGTGTCATCGGCACGGGCATGATCGGCCAGGACCACATCCGCCGCCTGACCCAAGTGCTCTCGGCCGTCGAAGTCGTCGCGGTGAGCGACATCGACGGTGCTCGCGCTGCCGCAGTCGCGCCGCAGGGAGCGGACGTCTACGCTGCGGCGGGCGATCTGATCCGGTCCGAAACGGTCGAGGCTGTAGTGATCTGCTCCTGGGGTCCCGCCCACGAGGAGCAGCTTCTCGACTGCATCGCCGCCGGTAAGCCGGTCTTCTGCGAAAAGCCGTTGGTCACCACCGCGGCCGCCGCGCTGAGGGTGATGGAGGCCGAAGTGGCATTCGGCCGACGCCTGGTGCAGGTGGGCTTCATGCGCCGCTTCGACGCCGACTATCGGCGTCTCAAGGCGACATTGGACGCCGGCGTGCTCGGTGCGCCGCTGATGTTCCATTCGACGCATCGCAATGCATCCGTTCCCGAGGGGCTCTACACCTCGGACATGCCGCTCAACGACACGCTCGTCCATGACGCCTACATTTCGCGCTGGCTGCTGAACGACGAGGTGACGGGGGTCGAGGTTCGCGTGCCTCGCCGCTCGCGCCGTGGCGGCGAACTGCGCGATCCGGTGGTGGTGCTTCTGCATATGGGCTCCGGGGCGCTGGTCGATGTCGAGATCTCGGTAAACATCGCCTACGGCTACGACATCCGCGGCGAGGTGAGCTGCGAGGAGGGCACGGCGAGCCTGCCGCTTCGTCCGGCAACCGTCATCCGCGACATCCATGGGGTGCGCCAGCCGGTACCGGCGGATTGGCGCGAACGCTTCATCGAAGCCTATGACCAGGAGTTCCGCGAGTGGATCGTCGCGGCGGCGCAGGGGACGGCGACCGGCCCCTCCACCTGGGACGGCTATGCCGCCACGCTGGTCGCCGATGCGGCGCTGCGCGCGGCCGAAAGCGGTGCACTCGAGCCGGTCCGCATGTGCCAGCGTCCTTCGCTCTACGGCCCGACATTGGAGGCTGCCCGGTAGCGGACGCTCTGGGCACTCCCGACAGTCAAGAAGACAACATGCCTGAAAGGTTCAAAAATGCTGAATGGAGAAAGACTTATCGAACGCCCCCTGCGTTGGGGCATGGTCGGCGGCGGCCGCACCGGTCAGGTGGGTTACAAGCATCGCAGCGGGGCACTGCGTGACGGGACCTATCGGCTGGTGTGCGGCGCCTTCGACCTCGACGCCGAGCGAGGCCGTGATTTCGGCGTGAAGCTCGGCGTCGAGGCGAACCGCTGCTACGCCACTTATCAGGAACTGATCGCGGGCGAAGCGCGGCGCGAGGATGGCGTCGAAGTCGTCTCGATCGCGACGCCGAACTTCACCCATTACGAGATCACCAAGGCCTGCCTGGAAGCCGGCCTGCACGTCATCTGCGAAAAGCCGCTGTTCTTCACCGTCGCCGAATGCGAAGAGATCGAAAAGCTTGCCGCGGAAAAGGGCCTGATCGTCGGCGTCACCTACGGCTTTACCGGTCATCCGCTGGTTCACCAGATGGCCGCCATGGTCAAGAAGGGCATGCTCGGCGATATCCGCATCGTCGACATGCAATACACCCACGGCTTCAACTCCGGTGACGATGTCGGCGCCGGCGAGGCGGTGAAATGGCGCACCAATCCGAAGACTGCCGGACCGACCTTCGTTCTCGGCGATATCGGCACGCATCTCTACTATCTGTCCGAGATCGTCCTGCCGCATATGAAGATCGACAAGCTGCTCTGCGACCGCAAGGCGTTCATCCCGACCCGCGCGCCGCTCGAAGACCATGCCACGGTGCTCATGCACTACGACAACGGGGCGCGGGGCCGTCTGTGGGTTTCGTCGGTGAACGCCGGGAACATGGGCAGCCAGCGCTACCGCTTCGTCGGCTCCAAGGCCTCCGTCGAATGGAGCGACAGCCATCCCGATCAGCTGATCTACGAAGTTCAGGGCGAGCCGAACCGCACGCTGCATCACGGCATGCCCTATCTGGAGGAGGAAAGCCTCGCGGCCGACCGCATGGGCGCGCTGCATACCGAAGGCCTCGGCGACAGCTGGTCGAACATCTACCTGTGGATCGCCCAGGCGATCGACGCGAAGAACCGTGGCGATGAAGCCTTCCTGAAGACGCACCACTATCCGGGCATAAAGGCCGGCACTGAAGGGGTCCGCTGGTTGGAAAACTGCGTCCGCTCGGCTGACGCAGGTTCCGCCTGGGTCGCCTTCAAGTGACCCGGCAGGGGCGCGCTGTCTTCCTCCCGACTCCTCCCGCGGCGCGCCCCGCATTCTCTTCTCAACGAAAGATGAACCAATGAAACTTTCTATCTGCACTGATGTGATGGGCGACCTGTCTTTCACGGACATGCTCGACAAATGCGTCAAGCTCGGCGTCGAAGGCATCGAAATGACCGGCGGCGGCTGGTCGCGCGCGCCGCATTTCCGGGCCGATGAGTTGCTGGCCGACAAGGCGCTCTTGAGGACCAAGCTCAAGGAAATCGAAGCGCGCGGTCTGAAGATCGCGGCGCTCAATTGCTCGGCAAACCCGCTCGATCCAGGTGATATGGGCAAGCGTCACCGCAAGGTAATGGAGCAAACGATCCGTCTCGCCGGCGAAATCGGCGTCAAGACCATCGTGACGATGTCCGGTCTGCCGGAAGCAGCACCCGGTGACATGGTGCCCAACTGGCTCGTCTACACGAAGAGCTGGCCCGACGAGATGCCGGAGCGCGACCGCTACCAGTGGGAAGAGCGCGCTTTCCCGCTGTGGCACGATCTGGTGAAGCTCGCCAAGGAGGCGGGCGTCGAGAAATACGCGCTCGAAAATTTCTCGGCCATGCTCGTCTGGAATCCCGAGACGCTGTTCCGCCTGCGCAACGAGGTTGGCCAGATGGTCGGCATGAACCTCGATCCCTCGCACTTGATGTGGATGGGCGCCGATCCGATCGCATCTGCCCGCGCGCTCGGCAGCGCGATTCACCATTGCCACGGCAAGGACACCCGCATCGAGCGCGGGCTTGCCGACGTGAACGGTCTTCTCGAATTGAAGGAGGTCACCGACGTCGCCAACCGCAGCTGGAACTACGTTGCTGTCGGCGCGGGCCGTGACCTGCAGTGGTGGAAGGAATTCTTCTCGGTCGTCCGCATGTGCGGCTACAACGGCTGGGTCAGCCTCGAGATGGAGGATTTCACCATGTCGACCGAGGCCGGCATCCAGTCCTCCATCGACGCGCTCCAGGCAACGATCAGCCGCTGAGAGCCTGCGGCACGGGCAGGCGTCTGTCCGTGCCGCCGCTCCGGCCGCGCATCGAGCGCGAGTAGGCCGCGACACGGCCATCGAACAGGAACGGCATTGCTGAACAGCGGCTCTGGTTCTCGACCAGTTCGCGGGCTCGGCTGGGCGTTCCACAAAAACGCATTCTGAGGACAGGGATATGACCAAATCGTTGGACGTAATCACGATCGGGCGCGCGGGGGTTGACCTCTATGGGGCGCAGGTTGGAGGACGCCTCGAGGATATGGGATCCTTCGAGAAGTATATCGGCGGCAGCCCCACCAACATTGCCTGCGGCACGGCGCGCCTGGGCTTGAGGTCGGCGCTCATCACCCGGGTGGGCGACGAGCATATGGGCCGGTTCATCCGCGAGGAGCTGCAGCGGCAGGGGGTCGAGACTCGCGGTGTCGCAACCGATCCCGAGCGGCTCACGGCACTCGTCATCCTTGGCATCCGCGACGAGGATCGCTTTCCGCTCATTTTCTATCGCGAGAATTGCGCCGACATGGCGCTCTCCGAAGAGGACATTGACGAGGAGCTGATCGCGTCGGCGCGCTCCGTGCTCGTGACCGGCACGCATTTGTCGCATTCGCGTACCGCGGCCGCCGTTCTCAAGGCGCTGAACCTTGCCCGCAAGCACGGAGCAAAGACCGCGCTCGACATCGACTACCGCCCGAACCTCTGGGGCGTGGCGGGGCATAATGATGGCGAGAGCCGGTTCGTCGAGAGCGGCGCGGTAACGGCGAAGCTCCAGTCCACGCTGCACCTCTTCGACCTGATCGTCGGCACCGAGGAAGAGTTTCACATTGCCGGCGGCACGACCGATACGGTGGCCGCCCTGCGCGCCGTACGTTCCGTCTCAGCCGCCACGCTCGTCTGCAAGCGCGGTGCGAAGGGCGCCGCGGCCTTCGAGGGGCCGATCCCGGACAGTCTCGACGACGGCCTCTCCGGCGAAGGCTTCCCCGTCGAGGTTTTCAACGTCCTCGGGGCGGGCGACGGCTTCTTTTCGGGACTGCTGAAAGGCTGGCTCGACGGGGAAGACTGGCCCACGGCGCTCAAATTCGCCAACGCCTGCGGGGCCTTCGCGGTGTCGCGTCACGGCTGCGCGCCGGCCTACCCCTCGCTTGAAGAGCTGACTTTCTTCCTGAAGCGCGGCATGGCGCGGGCGGACCTCAGGAACGACGCCGAACTGGAGCAGATCCACTGGTCGACCAACAGGCATGGCGACTGGCCGCAGATGCGGGTCTTCGCCTTCGACCACCGGATGCAACTCGAGTCGCTGGCGGGTTACACGCCTTCCAAGGGCGGAGCGTTCAAGGAGCTCTGCCTGCAAGCGGCGCTCCGCGTGCAGAACGGGCGCCCCGGTTACGGCATCCTCTGCGACGACCGGATCGGGCGGCGTGCGCTGCATGCGGCCTCCGGCACCGGGCTCTGGATCGGCCGACCCTGCGAATGGCCGGGCTCGCGGCCGCTCACGCTCGAGCCCGCGCTTGGTGCGGATTGCGGCGGGCTTTCCGAATGGGCGCGCGGGAACGTCGTCAAGGTGCTTTGCTTCTGCCATCCCGACGACGATGCCGCAATGTGGGCGACGCAGCTCGAAGAGGTGAGGCGGCTCTTTACCGCCGCGCGCCGCAACAAGCTGGAATTCCTTCTGGAAATCATTCCCTCCAAGGTGGGGCCCGTCGCTTCCGGCACCGTCGCCACGCTGATCCGGCGTTTTTATGCCGAAGGGATCTATCCCGACTGGTGGAAGCTGGAGCCGATGGAGGAGGCAAGCGCATGGGCGAGCGTCTGCGCGGCCATCGAGGAACACGACCCCTACACGCGCGGCATCGTCGTTCTGGGTCTCGACGCGCCGGAAGCGGTGCTCAAGGCGAGCTTCGAGGTCGCGGCGCGCTTCCCGCTGGTCAAGGGTTTCGCAGTCGGCCGCACGATCTTCGGCTCGGTCGCGCGTGACTGGTTCGAGGGGCGGCAGAGCGACGAAGGCGCAGTAGAAGAGATGGTTGCCAGATACGCACGTCTTTGCGCCAACTGGGACGAGGCGCAGACATCCGCGCAGGAGGAAGCAGCATGACCATGAAGACGATTCGGCTGACGGCGGCGCAGGCCATGGTCAAATGGCTCTCGGTGCAGAAGACCGAGGAGGGCGAGCGCTTCATCGACGGCGTCTGGGCGATCTTCGGCCACGGCAACGTGGCCGGGATTGGCGAAGCGCTGCACGGCATCGGCGATGCGCTGCCGACCTGGCGCGGCCAGAACGAGCAGACGATGGCCCATGCCGCGATAGCCTATGCGAAGACACTCAAACGCACCCGCGCCCAGGCGGTAACCTCCTCCATCGGCCCCGGCGCCACGAACATGGTGACCGCCTGTACGCTGGCCCATGTCAACCGGCTGCCGGTGCTGTTCATCCCCGGGGACGTGTTCGCCAACCGCCGCCCCGATCCGGTGCTGCAGCAGGTGGAGGACTTCGGCGACGCGACGGTCAGCGCCAACGACTGCTTCCGCCCGGTCTCGGCCTATTTCGACCGGATCGCGCGGCCCGAGCATCTCTTGACCTGTTTGCCGCGGGCGCTCGCGACCATGACCGATCCCGCCATCTGCGGCCCGGTCACGCTCGCCTTCTGCCAGGACGTACAGGCTGAGGCCTATGACTATCCGGAGACATTCTTCGAGCCGAGGGTCTGGCGAATTCGCCGCCCCGAGCCCGATGCGCGCGAGGTCGCCGATCTCGCCGACTCGATCCGGGCGTCGAAGCGCCCAGTGATCATCTCCGGAGGCGGGGTGATCTATTCTGAGGCCGAGGCGGATCTCATCGCCTTTGCCGAGGCGCACAACATCCCTTTCGTCGAGACGCAGGCGGGAAAGGGAGCGAACAGCTGGGACCACCCGCTGAACTTCGGCTCGCCCGGAGTGACGGGCTCGGCCTCGGCCAATGCACTCTGCGCAGAGGCGGACCTGGTGATCGGCGTCGGGACCCGCTTCCAGGATTTTACCACTGGCAGCTGGGCGCTCTTCCGCAACGCCGCGCGCCGGCTCGTGTCGATCAACCTTGCCGGCCATGATGCGACGAAGCACGGGGCTCTTCCCTGCGTGGGCGATGCCAAGATCACGCTCGGGCGGCTGAGCGCGGCTCTCGGTCAGCACCGCGCGCCAGCTTTCGACGCTGAGAGCCGCCTGGATTGGCATGCAGCCGTTACACGCGTGACGGCGGCGCCGGAGACGGACGCGGCGGGTAACCTGCCGTCGGACGCGCAGGTGATCGGCGCGGTGCAGCGGGTAGCGACCGAAAGGACGGTGGTCATGTGCGCTGCCGGCACCATGCCCGGCGCCCTGCAGGTGCTCTGGCAGGCGGCCGCGGGCGGCTATCACATGGAATACGGCTATTCCTGCATGGGCTATGAGGTGGCCGGCGCCATGGGCATCAAGCTCGCCCGCCCCGACAAGGAGGTGATCTGCTTTGTCGGCGACGGCTCCTACATGATGGCGAATTCGGAGCTTGCCACCGCCGTGATGCGCCGCGTGCCGTTCACCGTCGTCCTCACCGACAACCGCGGCTACGGTTGCATCAACCGGCTCCAGATCGAATGCGGCGGGGCCGAGTTCAACAACATGTACAAGGACTCCAATGTCGAAGTGCAGCCCGAGATCGACTTCGTCGCCCATGCTGCGGCAATGGGGGCGCATGCCGAGAAGGTGGGCTCGATCGGGGAGCTCGAAGCGCGGATCGTCGCGGCGCGCGGGCGGAAAATCCCGAGCGTGATCGTCATCGACACGGATGCCGTGCCCGGCACCGGTGCGGGCGGCCATTGGTGGGACGTTGCCGTCCCGCAGGCCGGCGGACCGGAGCGCCTTGAACGCGCCCGCGCGCACTACAATCAGAATGCTGCCCACCAGCGGACGTTCGATTGAGGGAGAGCGATATGGTCGATCTGCTACGCCGGCCCTTCGGCAAACGCGACAAGGTCCACAAGCTTCCGGCATCAGAGGCTGGGCGGATCATCGAGCGAGACAGGAAATGATCCGCCGCGGGCTCAACCAGAAGACCGCCTGCCGGCTTTCCTACGAGGGTTTCCTCGATCTGGCAAAGGAGCTCGGATGCGTGGGCGTGAAGGCCCATAATGATTTGGGGCGGCCATTTTTTGACGGAATTGCACCGCGTGCGGCCGGCGACATGGCGCGCGCCAGGGGCCTCAGGCTTCTGGGTTTGAGCGAGGTCTATCCGTTCAACGACTGGTTCGACGCACGTGCGGCGGCCGTTCAGGGTTTGATCGATACGGCCGAGGCCTGTGGTGCCGAGACGATCAGTCTCATTCCCCGCGTGGACGGGAGAGGAACCGAGGACGGACTGCGCCAGAGGGCGCTGCGCGACGTCATGCGGGAGATCCTGCCCATGTTGCAAGGCCGCAATGTCCTGGCCCTGATAGAGCCGATCGGATTTTCAACCTCGTCGCTCAAGGACAAGGCCGAGCTTGTCGAGGCAATCGAGGCGGTGGGCGGACCAGCGAAATTCAAGCTGGTGCACGACACGTTCCAGCATGCGATCGCCGGCGGTGGCCCGATCTTCGCCGACTACACGGCGCTCGTGCATATCTCGGGAATCTCCGACCCGCTTCCGCCGCTGGACGAGCGGCTCGATGCGCACCGCATTCTCGTCGATGAACGGGATCGCTGCGACACGTCCGGCCAGATCAATTCCTTTCTCGACGCCGGATACCGAGGTGCATTCTCGTTCGAATGCACCGCACCGACCGTTCAAGAGAGTTCCACCCTGGCTGAGGATATCGCCCGCTCATTCGAGTATATCGAGGCTCGGTCATACAGTCGTCTAAACCAACGATAACCATCTTTCGGTGCTGATGACCTCCACTTGAACCGAGAAGCGATTGCCCAGAAGTTCCAGCGACGCATCGTGCGTCTGATCGGTCGTACTGCAAACTGCGTCCTTCAGCAGAATGACCTTGTAACCGAGATCGATGGCTCCAAGTGTTGCGGCCAGCACGCAGATGTCCGTCTCGCCTCCTGTTACGACCAGCGTCCCGATGTCCTGGCGAGTCAAGGCGCCATGCAGCCGACCGCCTGTCCAGGGCGAATAGGTGGTCTTGTCGAGGATATGTGCCGGCGGAACCAGCTTCTTCAGCTCCGGAACGAGATCCACCAGATCGGGTTCAAGTTCAGCGGTCGTCATCATCGGCCACTTTTCGTAATAGGCGCGCCACATGCCCGGCAGTTCCTCCGGAGAAGCCGGCGGCACGAACCGCGTGAATATCGTCCGATCCGGAAAACGGGCGGCGACCTCGGCGACCTGGTCGAAAACCTTGGGCATCCAGGCGACTTGCCAAGGGGTGCCCTCGGCAAACATGCGCTGCATGTCGATACACAGGTGGATCCATTTTTCCGGGTTCATTTCGCACTCCGCGGCCCCAAAGCCCACACGGTCCGTAGAACTCGAAGCAGCGAACGGAGTTCCATGCACCATGCGACGCCAAGAAGCCCACGGCTTCCGGTCTAGCGGTTCGCGTTTTCCTTACCAGCAGGGACAACTAGCCGCGCATTTCCCGCGCCACGATCTTCAAGCGACTAAGATCCTTGAGATGCCGCGCCATGTAGCGCGAAGCGTCTTCGTTCTTGCCAGCGAGGATGAGGTCTAGCAGCTCGATATGCTCGCGGCAGCGCTCGCGGGCGCTGTTGCGGTCGAGCATCTGCCGGTAGTCGATGAGTCGGCGCAGGCGATCGAGGCGTTTCAGGGAATCGATGAAGAAGCTGTTCTGGCAGCATTCGATGATTGCCTCGTGCATGCCGCTGTTGAGTTCGAAGAGCTTGGCGTCCGGAACCGTCCAGATGCCGCCGTTTACCAGCCACTCCTGCTCCTCCCGGCAGCGTAGCAGCGCCGGGCGATTGAGCTTGAAACTCGGTTCCAGCAGAGCGGCAGGCTCGATCAACAAGCGAAACCGGAAGCTGTCCTCATAGGCCTGGAGCGACGTCAGCACCGGGAGGAAGGCCCAGCCGTGACCGGGCAGGCGTTCGATCCAGCCCTCATTGGCCATACGCAGCAGGATCTTCGACAGCCGGCCCTTGGTGAGGTCATAGCGCCGCAGGAATTCGCTTTCGGTGATCCTTTCCGGCAACCGGCCATGCAGCCGGTCGTCCGCGATCGTCAGGTAGATCTGCTCGTCATCCTCCGTCGAGGCCGACTCCAGCGACAGTTTCTCGGCGGCTTCGACGTCGGCGATCAGATAGCCGCCGCCTTCGCCCTGCTTCAACACGCCGACCTCGTGCAGGAGCTTCATGGCATTTCTGACCGGCGAGCGCGAGACGCGAAACTGTTCTGCGAGCTTGCGCTCGACGAGGCGATCGCCCTCGGCAAGCTTGTCGGTGCGGATATGCGCGACGATCTGGTCGGCAAGACTGGCGATCAAGGGTGTCATCTGCACGGCTAAGCTCCCGATTTTGCTCATCTATGCCACAACGTCGCGTCGTCACCAAGCGATTTTGGTTTTTTCCGCCTGCAAAATACCAATTCCTCCGGTATTTGGTATTTTAGATGAGAAAAAGACCAAGATTGGTCTGGAGGACTCCATCCTGATCGTTGTTTTCGCGGCGCCGGCACAATGTCGGCGAACGATCTCGTGCGTCCTCTGGTCTCTCCGCAAGAGGTGAGGAAAAACATGACGTTGAAGCTTCTCGTGCTGCCGGGTGACGGGATCGGACCTGAAATCACTGCCGCGACCTTGGAGGTTCTGAAGGCCGCCGATGCCGAAATCGGACTGGGCCTCGACTTCGAACTGCAGGACATCGGCCTCAAGTCCCTTGCCGAACGGGGCACCACGCTCCCGGACGCCGTGATGAAGAGCGTGCCGCAGGCGGACGGCGTGATCCTCGGTCCGGTTTCGCACAACGAATATCCGTCGCGGGACAAGGGCGGCATCAATCCCTCGGGTGAACTCAGGACCAAATTCGAGCTCTACGCCAATATCCGCCCCTGCCGCTCGCGCGAAGGGCTGACCATCCTGCGCAAGCCATGGACCTCGTCCTGGTGCGCGAGAACACCGAAGGGTTCTATTCCGACCGCAACATGTTCGCCGGGGCAGGGGAGTTCATGCCCGATCCGGACATGGCGTTTTCCATCCGCAAGGTCACCGCCAAAGCCTCGTCGCGTGTAGCCAAGGCAGCCTTCGAGCTGGCGCGTCACCGTCGCAAGAAGGTAACCGCGGTTCACAAGGCCAATGTCGTGAAGCTCTCGGACGGCCTGTTCCTGCGGGAAGTGCGCAAGGTGGCCGAAACCTATCCGGACGTCGTTCTCGAAGAGCTGATCGTCGATGCGGCTGCGGCGCATCTCATCCGGTCGCCGGATCGCTTCGACGTCATCGTCACCACCAACATGTTCGGCGACATCCTTTCCGACGAGGCTTCGGAACTCTCGGGCAGCCTCGGTCTCGGCGGCTCCATCAATGCCGGTGACGACATCTGCGTCGCCCAGGCCCAGCACGGCTCGGCACCCGATATCGCCGGCAAGAACGTCGCGAACCCGACCTCTCTCATTCTTTCCGCCGCCATGCTGCTCGACTGGCTCGGCCGCAGGCGGAACGACCCGCGTCTGACGCGCGCCGCCGCGCTCGTCGAGGAGGCGATCGAGTCCGTCTTGCGTGAGCCGCAGTCGCGCACCCGCGACCTCGGCGGAAAGCTCGATACCGACGCCTTCACTGCCAAGGTAGTGGACGCCGTCCGCGCCGCGGGCGCATCGACCACGGCCGCCTGAAGCGGCGTCGGGAAATCCCGCAAGGGCAAGCCGGGAATGTGTTCCGGCGATCCTGGAGGAGGTGACCGAGTGGCGGTCCCGGGGATCGAACAACACAGCGCATGGATGGAGGAATTTTCCATGAGAAACATAACACGCCGCGCGTTCTCAACGCTTCTTGCCGCCGCAGCGACAGCGATGCTGGTGCATCAGACGGCCGTTCCCGCTTTGGCGGGAGAGCAGCTCGAATCCCTGCACATCACGGCACCGAGCAGTCCGGGCAGCGGTTACGACCAGTTGGCGCGCGCCGTACAGACCATCCTCCAGGAGGACAAGATCACCGGTCCCGTCGAGGTGCAGAATATCGCCGGCGGCGGCGGAACGGTCGGGCTGTCGCAGTTTGTGACGACCAAGCCGCGCCATCCGAGCGCCATAGTCATCGGCTTTGCCCTCGTCGGCGGCGTCCTGACGACCAAGTCTCCGGTAACGCTCGACCAGACCGTTCCGGTCGCCCGCCTTATGGGCGAGGCCGACGCCATCGTGGTTCCGGCGAATTCCGACATCAAGACGATGGCTGATCTCGTCGCTCGCCTGAAGGCCGATCCCTCGAAGGTTGCCTGGGCCGGCGGTTCGATCGGCGGCATCGATCACGTTGCTGCAGGGCTGATCGCCAAGACCGTCGGCGTCGATCCGAAGAAGATCAACTATGTCGTGCATGCCGGCGGCGGCGAGGTGCTTGCCTCGACGCTCGGCGGCCACGCGACCGTCGGCATCAGCGGCTACGAGGAGTTCCGCGCCCAGGTCGAAGCAGGGCAACTTCGTGCCCTTGCCGTCACCGGTGACGCGCGCATTGCGGGCGTCGATGTGCCGACTCTCAAGGAAGCGGGCGTCGACCTCGCCGTCATGAACTGGCGCGGCATCATGGCGCATCCGAAGCTCGCTGACGAAGACCGCGAAGCGCTCGGCAACGCGATCGCCACACTCGTCAAGACGCCCGAATGGAAGGCGGCGCTCGAGAAGCGCGGCTGGATCGACACCTACCTTCCGGCTGAGGAATTCGGCGCATTCCTGGCGGACGAGCAGAAGCGCGTCGAGAGCGCGCTGAAGGAAGTCGGGCTGCTCTGACGAGCGGCCCGCCCAATCGGGAGGCATCATCAATGTCGAAGTCGGCCAGTCTCCGTATCGGTGAGACAATCCTCGGACTTGCCACGCTCAACCTTGGATCGTTCATCGCGATCGAAACCTGGATGACGCCTCCCATCGCGGCGCAGGCGGTCATCGGACCGGGCTTGTTCCCGGCGCTGATCGCCACCGGCCTGATCCTCGTCGGCCTGCAATTGCTCTACGAGGCATTCTTCCACCGCTTTGAGGTGGAGGAGTTCCCGGAACTCGACTGGAAGGCAGTGATCATCGTCGCCGCCGCTTTCGCCTCGCAGTTCGTGCTGTTGGAGCGGCTCGGCTGGATCGCCTCCGGTACGTTTCTCTTCGTCGTCTCGGCGATGGCCTTCGGCAGCCGCGCTCATGTCCGGAACGTCCTGATCGGACTGGCGCTGACGGCGATCACCTATCTCGTGTTCGACTATGGACTCGATCTCGATCTGCCGACCGGCAGCTATGTCGAGGACCTTATCATCATGTTCGGAGGATCGGTGTGATGCGCGCGCGGACCCCAGCACAAACAATGACGCCGACACCGAGCCCAGTATTCCAAGGGGCGGATTGATCATGGATACGATTGCAGCACTCTTTCACGGCTTTGCCGTCGCCGTCACGCCCTACAACCTGTTCTGGTCGCTGGTCGGCGTGACGCTCGGCACCGCAATCGGCGTCCTTCCCGGCATCGGTCCGGCGCTCACGGTCGCCCTGCTTCTGCCGGTCACCTACGGACTCGAGCCGACCAGCGCGTTCATCATGTTTGCCGGTATCTACTACGGCGCCATGTATGGGGGCTCGACAACCTCGATCCTGCTCAACACGCCCGGCGAATCCGCATCGATCGTTACGGCGCTCGATGGGCACGCCATGGCCCGGAAGGGCCGCGGCGCGCAGGCGCTGGCGACGGCAGCGATCGGCTCCTTCGTCGCCGGCACGATTGCGACAGTGGCGCTCACTTTCATTGCACCCTTGATGGTGAAGATCGCGCTGCTCTTCGGTCCCGCCGAATATTTCGCGCTGATGGTGCTCGCGCTCACCACCGTCACTGCGGTGTTGGGCGACTCGCTCTCGCGCGGCCTCGCAAGCCTGCTGTTCGGTCTCGCGCTCGGCCTTGTCGGTCTCGACCTGCAGACCGGTCAGGCACGCTTCACGCTCGGGATTGCAGAGCTTCTGGACGGTATCGACGTGGTGGTCGTCGCCGTCGGCCTCTTTGCCGTCGGCGAAACGCTGTTCACCGTGGCGCGCCACTGCTTTGAGACCGAGGAAATCTACCAGCTCAAGGGCTCCAAGTGGCTGAGCCGCGAGGACTGGCGCCGCTCCTGGAAGCCGTGGCTGCGTGGAACTGCGCTCGGCTTCCCGATCGGCGCGCTGCCGGCGGGCGGCAGCGAGATCCCGACCTTTCTCTCCTACCTGACGGAGAAGCGTCTTTCGAAGAACCCGGAAGAATTCGGTCATGGTGCGATCGAGGCGGTGGCGGGGCCGGAAGCAGCCAACAACGCCTCGGCGGCCGGCGTGCTTGCTCCGCTGCTGGCTCTCGGCCTGCCGACCTCGGCGACGGCGGCGATCATGCTGGCGGCCTTCCAGCAATACGGCATCCAGCCTGGACCGCTGCTCTTCGACAGCAACCCCGAACTCGTCTGGGGGCTCATCGCCAGCCTCTATATCGGCAATGTCATGCTGCTGCTGCTCAACCTGCCGCTAGCCGGCGTCTGGGTGAAGCTGCTGGCCATCCCGCGCCCCTGGCTCTACTCGGGAATCCTGCTGTTCGCGACGATGGGTGCCTATACGCTCAACAACAACATCGTCGATGTGGCGCTGCTGTGGATCATCGGTCTCATCGGCTTCGGCATGCGGGTCCTGAACGTCCCGGTCGCGCCCTGCATCGTCGGTCTGATCCTTGGGCCGCTCGCCGAACAGCAATTCCGCCGTGCGCTGACGATCAGCCAGGGCGATGCGAGCGTCTTCTTCACCCATCCGATTTCGCTGGCGCTCATCGTTATCGCCCTGACGCTCGTCCTCGTCCCCACCGTCTTGCGCTGGCGTGCCGCACGCCAGGCGAGGGAAGCCGCGAACCACGTCTGAAGCCACGCGGTCGCTCATCGATCAACCAGGAACATCGCCATGTCGAATGTCAAATATTTCTCCTCGGACGAACTGATCGCCTTCGCGACAAAGATATTCGCGGCGACCGGAATGGCCGACGCCGACGCGGCGACGATTGCCGGCGATCTGGTCAAGGCCAATTTGCGCGGCATCGACTCGCATGGCGTGTCGCGGATCCCGATGTATGTCGAGCGATTGCAGCGCGGGCTCGTCAATCCGAAGCCTGCTGTCACCGTGAAGAAGGTCGCCGGCGCCGTCTCCCTCGTCGATGGAGACAACGGCATGGGCTTCATCGCCTCGCACCGGGCGACAGAAGAAGCCATCGAACTCGCCAGGGCCAACGGCATCGGCCTGGTCGGCGTCCATCGCAGCACGCATTTCGGCATGGGGGCGCTCTATGCGCTGCAGGCGATCGAAGCTGGCTACATCTCGATGATCTTCACGAATTCGTCGCCGGCGATCCCGATGTGGGGCGGCCGCACCACTTTCCTCGGGGCGAGCCCCATCGCGGCCGGCATTCCGGGCGGGAAATACGCGCCTTACGTCATGGACATGGCGATGACGGTGATCGCCCGCGGCAAGATCCGGCTGGCGGCCATGAAGGGCGAGACCATCGCGGAAGGACTGGCCCTCGATGTCGACGGCAATCCGACAACGGACGCGGCCAAGGCCTTCGAAGGCGTTTGCCTGCCGTTCGGCGGGGTCAAGGGCTCGGTGCTCGCTACGCTGATGGACCTGATGTCCGGTGTGCTTACCGGAGCGAATTTCGGCGGTGACGTGAAGAGCCTCTATTTCGATCACAGCGAGCCGCAGAATGTCGGCCACCTGTTCTTCGCCATCAAGCCCGACCTATTCATGTCGCCCGAGAATTTCGACGCGCGCATGGACGCGTTCTACGAACGGATCAAGGCCCTGCCCAAGGCAGCCGGCGTCGAGGAAATCATGATGCCCGGCGAGCCGGAGCAACGCCGCGAAGCAGAACGGCTCAGAACCGGAATCCCGATCACCGCGAATGTGATTGCGGACCTGACCAAGGAGGGTGATCGCATCGGCGTGATGTTCCCCACGGGCCGGTCGTCGGGCGAGGCTGCCTGATGGCTGTCAACCTGTTCTCCGCTCATATCGGCTATCTGTATACAGAGCTGCCCTTGCGGGAGAGGATAGCGGCTGCCGCAGGCTCGGGCTTCACGGCGATCGAACATCCGCAGCCTTTCGCCATTCCCACAACCGATATGCGGCGCGAACTTGCCCGTCATCAGATGGTCCTGTCGCAAATCGCCGCCGGCATGGGTGATGCCAGCAAAGGCGAGAAGGGGCTGGCGGCGCTTCCCGGCCGGGAGGCGGACTTCCGCGAAGGCTTCAACCGGGCGCTCGACTATGCCATCGCCGTCGATTGCCCTTTCGTGCATCCGATGGCAGGCGTTCCCACCAAAGCCGATGTCTCCGCCGTGGCGGAAACCTATCACGGCAATCTGACCCATGCCATCGAGCGGACGGCAGGAACGAGCGTCAAGATCCTGGTCGAGGCGATCAGCGAGGCGGCGGTGCCCGGCTTTTTCATGTCGACGCTCGACCATGCCAGCCGCATCCAGGACATCTTCGGACCCGGCAATCTTGCGCTGCTGGTCGACACCTTCCACGCCCGCGCCAACGGCATAGCGCTCCAGAGCTGGATTCCGGCCAATGCCCACCGGATCGGTCATGTCCATATCGCCGATCATCCGGGCAGGCACGAGCCGGGGACCGGATCGATCGACTTCGAAGCGCTGCTCGGCACGCTTGCGGAGCAGGCTTACGAGGGCGCGATCGGCTTCGAATACATCCCTTCCGCGACCACAGTCGACAGCGCCGCCTTCCTGCCTCGCTGGAAGCAACTCATGGCGGCAAAGATCAAACAAAAGAAGCAAGACAGGAGGCCTGCATGATCACAGCAATCAATCCGGCGAACGGCAGGGAACTGGCGCGCTTCAAAGCCCATGACGACGTCTACGTAGACGCCACGTTGACCGCGGCCGCGAATGCCCAGAAGGCATGGCGGAAGGTGCCGGCGGAAGAGCGGGTCGGGCTGCTGCGCAGCATGGCAAGGGTGCTGCGGGCCGGCAAGGCGAGATACGCCGAGATGATTACGCTCGAGATGGGTAAGCCGATCGTCGAGTCCGAGGCCGAGATCGAGAAGTGCGCCTACAACTGCGATTTCTACGCCGAGCACGCGCCGCAATATCTTGCCGACGAGCCAGTCGCCTCGAATGCCTCCGAGAGCGTTGTCGCCTTCGACCCGCTGGGCGTCGTTCTTGCCATCATGCCGTGGAACTATCCGTTCTGGCAGTTCTTCCGCTTTGCCGCCCCGGCCTTTGCAGCGGGGAACGGCGCAATCCTCAAGCACGCCAACAACGTGCCGCAATGCGCGCTGGCGATCGAGGAAATCATGAAAGAGGCCGGCTGCCCCGACGGGCTGTTCGCCACCCTGCTGATCGAGCCTGCGAAAGTGGCGGGCATCATCGCCGATGACCGTATCGCCGCGGTGACCCTGACCGGGTCGACCGAGGTCGGCGCGATCGTCGCATCGCAGGCTGGCGAGGCGCTGAAGAAGCAGGTGCTCGAACTCGGCGGGTCGGATACGTTCATCGTGTTCGCCGATGCCGATCTCGAGCAAGCAGCAGCGGTCGCCGTCAAGGCGCGCTATGTCAATGTCGGCCAGTCCTGCGTCAACGCCAAGCGGTTCATCGTCGAGGAGAGCATCGCCGATCGCTTTGTCGAACTGTTCTGCACAGAAGTTGCACGGCTGAAGATCGGCGATCCGATGCAGCGCGACACCAATATCGGTCCGATGGCGCGTGCCAACCTGATGGACGGCCTTCATGCACAGGTGGAAAAGACTATCGCCGCCGGCGCAACGTTGAGGATGGGCGGCAAGCCGATCGACGGGGAGGGCTTCTACTATCTGCCGACGGTGCTCGACCATGTGACGCCGGAGATGACGGCGTTCCGCGAGGAGACGTTTGGACCCGTCGCGGCGATCATCCGCGTGAAGGACGCGAGCGAGGCGATCCGGCTCGCCAACGAGACCGAGTTCGGTCTCGGTTCGGCGATCTGGAGCCGCGATGTCGAGCGGGCCCGAAAGCTTGCCCGCGATGTCGAAGCCGGAGCGGTGTTCATCAACGGCATGGTCGCCTCCGATCCGCGCTATCCCTTCGGCGGCATCAAGCGCTCCGGCTATGGTCGTGAGCTCGGCGTCTACGGCATTCGTGAATTCGTCAACATCAAGACCGTCTGGATCGGTCCGGCGAAGGCAGTCGCACCCACGCCCAAAGCCCCGGAGTAAGCCCTCTGCCTTCAAACCGCAGCCCATTAGGGCCGCGGGCAGGAGCGCATGATCAGAGGAATGCGGAGAACGTGCCATCTTGCGCTGTTACGGCGCGCTATCGGAGGAGATCTGTGATGATGAGGAAAATGACCCGACGCGACGTGGTGGTGGGCACAAGCGCACTGGCTGCTGCATCGATCATATCAGCACGTGCGTACGGAGCTGAAGAAATTCCGTTTACGCAGGGCACCAATAGGCCGAGTTTTCGGACTCCGCCCCAGGCCTGCGATACTCATTTCCACGTATACGACAGCAAATTCCCTGCTGCTGCGAACGCAAGTCTGATACCTCCCGACGCGAGTGTCGCAGACTACCTCCGGCTGCGCGACAGGTTGGGCTTCGAACGAAGCGTCATCGTACAGCCCTCGACTTACGGCACCGACAATTCGTGCCTGCTGAACGCCCTGAACCAGCTCGGTCCAAATGCACGTGGAATCGCAGTCGTCGACACCTCCGTCACTACCGATGAACTGAAGCGACTTGCCTCGCTAGGGGTGAAAGGAATTCGCTTCAACTTCGGTCGAGCAGGCGCGACGACCCTAGACATGGTCGAGCCACTCGCTGCTCGTATCGCCGACATGGGCTGGCACATACAAGTGCACATCAAAGGCGATGATCTCGCCAGCCAGGCAGCTCTCTTTTCGCGACTGCCCGTGCCGGTGGTTTTCGATCACCTCGGCCGCATACCGCACCCCCACGGCAGGGACCATCCCGCCTTCAAAATCGTTGCCGATCTTCTGCAGAAGGGAAAGGCGTTCACGAAAGTGTCCAGCCTCTACCAGGACAGCAAAGACGGACCTCCGAACTATCGAGACGTGGGTGCAGTTGCCACAGCCTACATCGAGGCAGCGCCGGACCGCGTCCTCTGGGGAAGCGACTGGCCGCATCCATCTCCCGGCAAACATGGCAAGCCTGACGACGCGCTGCTGATGGATCTTGCCGCGGCTTGGGCCGGAAACGAGGTAAACCGACAAAAAATCTTCGTCGAGAACCCCGCCAAGCTCTACGGCTTCTGATTCCGATAGCAGCGATCATAAGAAGGAAGGAAGAAGATGAAAGCCATAGGACAACCGGCAATTCTTCGGCCCAAGGAGTTGAAGACGAACGATCGCGGGGGCGGTGCCCGCACCACGCCGCTCGTCACCCGCAAATGCGGCTCGACCAGCATGATCAACGGCATCACCGCCTTCGATCCGGGAGCGGCGATCGGCCTGCACAAGCACAATTGCGAGGAGAGCGTGATGGTGCTCGACGGCAGGGCGATCGCCGAGATCGACGGGGTCCGGCACGAACTCGGGCCGAACGACACGACCTGGATCCCGGCAAACGTGCCGCACCGCTTCATCAACGCTTCGTCGACCGAGCCGATGCGGATCTTCTGGATCTATGCCTCGATCGATGCGACCCGGACGATGATCGCGACGGGCGAGGAACGGGCGATCGATGCCGAGCATGGCCATCAAGGCGCGGGGGGCGGCAAGTGATCGTCGAGATCGCCGAGATCACCGTCAAACCGGGATCCGAGAAAGCCTTCGAGGCGGGCGTCGGCAAGGCCGCGCCGCTCTTCCTCAGAGCCAAGGGCTGCCACGGCCTGTCGCTGCATCGAGTGGTCGAGATACCGACCGTCTACCGGCTGGTGGTGAAGTGGGAGACGGTCGACAATCACATCGTCGACTTCCGCAAATCGGAGGATTTCCAAGAGTGGCGACGGTTTGTCGCCGCCTTCTTCGACGGCGCTCCAAGAGTGACCCATTCCGAGGTGGTGGCGTCCTACGTGTAATGGTGTTTAGGAACGGCGTGCCAGGACCTACCTGCCGATGGAACGCTCCTGGAGTTCTTCGCCGATGAAGCAATTATAGGACTGCGCATAGGCGGCGGGCCTGAGCCCCGGCCGGTGCTGCCTCATATCGCTGACCTTCAGTCCGGAAATCTCGGCCGTGAGCTTGGCAAGGATCGCCGCGGAGAATTGGCTGGCCTCCGATACCTTCATGACGAATGCGCCTTCTCCGCCGATGACGCATTCCTTGTAGTAGGCGTCGAGATCCGGAATCGAGGCCGAGTCCGGCGCGCTTTTCAGCATGATCGCCAGCCCGTCGATGACGATGCCCTGGGCGACGGTATTGTTCCGGGCAACCGGCGCCGGTACCCCGGCATTGTTGGGTCCGTCGCCCGAGACGTCGATCACGCGTCGGCCTGCCCGGTAGGGGCTCGTGCGAATGAGCCTTCGCGCGAAGGCGAGCACATTCGAGATCGAGGTGAACGAGATCCGTCGTACCGGCTGTCGGCGTAGCGCCTCGGCAAAATGCGCCGCGCTCTCCGAGTCCTCGATCACGGTCCAGGGCAGCACCTGAACGGCCTTGCCGCCCCATTCGACATAGGTCACGGCAATCCGGCCGAGCGGCCCCGTCCTGACCGCACTGATGATTTCGGGCCTCAGAAACGCCTCGACATAGCCCGCCCTTTGTAGCCGCAGTTCGTCCAATCCGATCGAATAGGAAACGTCGACGGCCAGGACCAGTTGAAGGTCCACGGCGACAGCATCCTGTGTCACGGCGGTGCCGGCGCCGATAAGATAGGAAGCAGCCAAGAGCGTCCAGCGTGATTTCATCGAGCCGATCCGCGGTCCGGTGACGGAAACCGCGAGGTCCGGTCAGCGACCGGGTCTTGCGGAGACTCCGCTTGCTCGACGTTAAACCAACGGAGGCCATCTGGCGATGGCCGCTTCGGCCCCACACAACCCCTGTTTTCTGTTCTGCCGTCATCAATGACGACTTGGCGGATTTCGCCGGCCTCCCGAAGAGTTCAAGCATTTTCGCGGCGAGCCTTGATTTGTGCTTGCCGGGAAATAGATGCTTGCTGAGCAGTACTGTGCACATGACGGGGGAGCTTTCATGGGACAGTTGACGACCAGGGAACGGGACCTGGCGGCGTCCATCTTGGTGGTCTTGGCGGTTGTCGGCATAGCGATGGCTGCGGCCGGGCGGGCGGATCCGCTTGGAGTCCATGGGGCGATCGTCCTGCTCTACAGCCTGGCGCTGCTGTATCTGATCATGTCGACATCCTTCGGCCCGGCTCCCGACCCGGCGCGCGTCTCACGCTACTACGACGATCCCATCAAGGTCGGCGTCGCCTTCACGCTTTTCTGGGCGATTTTCGGCATGTTCTTCGGCGTCTGGGCAGCGGCTCAGCTCGCCTGGCCGAGCCTGAACTTCGACACGGCGTGGGCAAGTTTCGGGCGGATCAGACCGGCGCATACAACCGGCGTGATTTTCGGTTTCGGCGGCAACGCGCTGATCTCGACTTCGTTCCATGTGGTTCAAAGGACCTCGCGGGCACGCCTTCCGGACCAGTTGAGCCCCTGGTTCGTGCTGTTTGGCTATAACCTGTTCTGCATCCTGGCGGTGAGCGGCTACTTCCTCGGCGTGACGCAGTCCAAGGAGTACGCGGAGGCCGAATGGTATGCCGACCTCTGGCTGGTGATCGTCTGGGTCACCTATTTCGTCCTCTATATCCGCACGCTGGCGCGGCGCCGGGAACCGCATATCTACGTCGCCAACTGGTACTACATGGCCTTCATCCTGGTCGTGGCGATCCTGCACATCATCAACAATTTGACCATTCCGGTCTCCCTCGGTCACTCCAAGAGCTACACGATCTGGGCAGGCGTGCAGGACTCCATGGTGCAATGGTGGTACGGGCACAATGCCGTCGCCTTCTTCCTGACGGCAGGCTTCCTCGCCATGCTCTACTATTATCTGCCCAAGCGGGCGGAACGCCCGATCTTTTCCTACCGGCTGTCGATCCTCAGTTTCTGGGGAATCACCTTCTTCTACATGTGGGCGGGCTCGCATCATCTTCACTATACCGCCCTGCCGCACTGGGTGCAGAACCTCGGCATGACGTTCTCGGTAATGCTGCTCGTCCCTTCCTGGGCGTCGGCAGGAAACGCCCTGCTGACGCTGAATGGGGCCTGGCACAAGGTTCGCGACGACGCGACGCTGCGCTTCATCATGATGGCGGCCTTCTTCTATGGCCTTTCGACCTTTGAAGGATCGTTCCTCGCAGTCCGTCCCGTCAATTCTCTCTCGCACTACACCGATTGGACCGTCGGCCATGTCCATGCGGGCGCGCTCGGCTGGGTCGCGTTGATCACCTATGGCTCGCTCTACACGCTCGTGCCGGCGATCTGGAAGCGCGAGAGGATGTATTCCGCGGCGCTTGTCGAAGTCCACTTCTGGCTCGCCGTCGCCGGCACCGTCATCTACGTCTTCGCCATGTGGAACTCCGGCATCATCCAGGGCCTGATGTGGCGGACCTATTCGGAGGAGGGGACGCTCACCTATTCCTTCGTGGATTCCCTTCTGGCGATGTACCCGTATTACATCGCGCGCACCTTCGGCGGCCTCTTGTTCCTGATCGGGGCTATTGTCGCCACCTACAATATCTGGATGACGGTCAGGGGTGTTCCGGTGGCCGGCACGGAGCGGCATGACGATCTTCCGCTTGTGCCGGAAGGCGCGGCAACCGGACCGGCGGAGTAGCGACATGCCCGAACTCCTTCATCGCAAGCTCGAGCGAACGGCGACCGGCTTCATGCTCGCGATCATCGTCGCGGCCAGTGTCGGCGGCATCGTGGAGATCGCTCCGCTGTTTACGATCGACGAGACTGTCGAGAACGTCGAGGACATGCGTCTCTACACGCCGCTGGAATTGGCCGGCCGCAACATCTACATCCGCGAGGGCTGCTATGCGTGCCACAGCCAGATGATCCGCACGCTGCGCGACGACGTGGAGCGCTACGGGCCTTTCTCCCTGGCGGTGGAGTCCCAATATGACCACCCGATGCTGTGGGGTTCGAAGCGCACCGGGCCCGATCTGGCGCGGGTGGGCGGCAAGTATTCCGATTTCTGGCACGTCGCCCATCTCACCAATCCGCGCGATGTCGTGCCGGAGTCGAATATGCCGGCCTATTCGTGGCTGGCACGCACGCCGCTGCGCCTCGACGACCTCGGCTCCCATTTGCGGGCACAGCGAAGCGTCGGCGTTCCCTATACGGACGACATGATCGCGAATGCTGCTCGTGACGCCTTCGGCCAGGCGGTACCGGACAGCGAACAGGCAACCGGTGTGACGGAACGCTACGGAGAGGAGACGCAGGTCAGCGCTTTCGACGGCGTGACCACGCGGGTCACGGAGATGGATGCGATCGTCGCCTACCTGCAGGTTCTCGGGCAGCTGACGAAGGCGGCATATCGGAACACCGCCGCTCCCGAACAACCCCCCAATCCGAACGATTGAGCCGAAGGGGACGGCGATCATGGATATGACGCACGCAACATTGGTGGAGGCAGCGAAGACCTGGGGGCTCTTCTACCTGATCGGATTCTCGATCTGCGTGCTCGTCTACACGTTCTGGCCGGCGAACCGGGAGCGCTTCGATCGGGCCAAGAAAAACATTCTCGACGAGGATGACCGGCCATGGACGTAGAGGAAGTCGACCCGATCAGCGGCCGAAAAACAACGGGACATGAGTGGAACGGTATCAAGGAGCTCGATACGCCCGTTCCGAGAGGCGTGCTGCTCTTTCTGGTCTTGACCCATCTGTTCGCGCTGCTCTGGTGGGTCCTTCTTCCGACATGGCCGCTCGGCACCACCTATACGAGGGGGTTGCTCGGAATCGACGAGCGGAATGTCGTCGAAGAAAAGCTCGCTGCTGCTGCGGCGGCGAGAGCGGTCTGGGAGAAGAAGATCGACACGCTCACCTACGACCAGATAAGGGCGGACGAGCAGTTGATGGCAACCGTCCGTTCCACCGGACATCAACTCTTCGGAGACAACTGCGCCGTCTGCCATGGCATCGACGGCAAGGGAGGGAGCAACTATCCGGACCTGACCGATGACGACTGGCTCTGGGGCGGCGGTCCGGAGAACATCGCCCAGACCTTGAAGGTCGGCATCAACACCCGGCACCCCGAGAGCCGTGTCGGGCAGATGCCGTCGTTCGGGCGCGACGAGATGCTCGACCGCAATCAGGTGCGGGACGTCGCTGCCTACGTCTATTCGCTGACCAATCCGGCATATTCCACGCCGGACAACATCGGCCGCATCGAGGCGGGCAGAGAGGTCTTCCTCACCACCTGTGCCGCCTGCCACGGCGAAAACGCGAAAGGCAACCGGGAGGTCGGAGCTCCGAACCTCACCGACGCCTATTGGGTCTACGGCGGCACCCTGCAGAACATCATCGAATCCGTCCATGGCGGGCGCCAGGGCCACATGCCGACTTGGGACGAGAGGCTGACGCCCGAGGAAATCAAGATCCTGGCGCTCTATGTCAACGCGCTGGGGGTGGAGAAGCCGTGATGAAAGCCGCCACCCAACGAAGCAGATGGGCGCTGACCTGGTGGATCCTGGCCGCGGCGGCCGTTTTTCTCGGCGCCAATGCGCATCTGCTCTACGTGGCGATCGACAGCGATCCGGGCTGCATCGCCCATCTGAAGGGCTTCGAGGCCGCGCCGGGCCAATACAGGGCGGCGAAATCATCCTGTTGACCATGAGGCGGATCCAAGGAGGGTCCTATGGCTGCGAATGGAAAGACACGGAGGCTGATCGGCGAGGTCTCGGGGATAGAGGAGACCTGGAACCCGAAATGGCAGCGCAATCTGCCGGCCCGGGCGCCGTTCGAGTGGCTCGGCAAAGGGTGGCGCGACCTGATCACCTTTCCGATGCTCAGCCTCAGCTACGGGGTCGCCGTCTTCGTCGTTTCCTTCTTGATCATATGGGCCCTGTTCGCCACCGGACGGGACTATTTCCTGTTTCCGGCCGTGGCGGGCTTCATGATCATCGCGCCGCTCCTGGCCATCGGACTCTACCTGAAGAGCGCGCGCCTTGAGCAATCCCAGCCTGTCAGCCTCGGCAGCATGCTGCGCGTCAGGCCGTTGGCGGGGGCGCAGGTGTTCTTTACCGGCCTTGTTCTCTGCATGCTGATGCTCCTCTGGATGCGGGCAGCCGTTATCATCTATGCACTGTTCTTCGGCGTGCGCCCCTTTCCGGGACTCGATCACGTCACGCAACTGCTGCTGACGACGCCCACCGGATGGGCGATGCTCGCGGTCGGAATTGCGATCGGGGCGCTTTTCGCCGGATTTTCCTTCGCCATCAGCGTGTTCTCGATTCCGATGCTGCTCGACCAACGCATCGATGCGTTCACGGCGATGGGCGTCAGCGTGGCCCTCGTCTGGAACAACCTTCGCCCGATGCTCGTCTGGGGCGCGATCGTGTCGGCGCTGTTCCTCCTCAGCATCGCCACGGCATTCGTCGGGCTGATCGTGATCTTCCCATGGCTCGGGCATGCCACCTGGCATGCCTACAAGGCGGTGCGTTAGCCATGTCGTGCTGCTCCGGCATCGCTGTTCCACTTGCAGACGCCAGTTCCTCGAAAACTGCGAGTGCCAAGGAGATCTGGCTTGCCAGCCGCGACCATGGGGACGGCCTCCGCCAAGTCCTGTTGTCGCTGCCGGATGTGCATTGCGCCGCCTGCATTGCCGCCGTGGAAACCGCCCTCAGGAAAATCCCCGGCGTCGAGCTCGCTCGCGTCAACCTGTCGACGAAGCGCGTCACCATCACCTGGCGGGCAACGGACCGTGGCTGTCCGGATTTCGCTGGCGCGCTCGCGGAAATCGGATATGCGGCGCATCCGACCTCGTTCGAGGAGGATAGCCGGGATCCGTTGCTTGCCAGCCTGTTGAAGGCGCTCGCGGTGGCCGGGTTCTCGGCGATGAACATCATGATCCTGTCCGTTTCCGTCTGGTCAGGAGCGGACCCCGCAACGCGCCATGCCTTTCATCTGGTCTCGGCGGCGCTGGCGCTGCCGGCGGTCGCCTATTCCGGCAGGATCTTCTACCGCTCCGCCTGGAAGGCGCTGAGCCGCGGCCGGGCCAACATGGACGTGCCGATCAGCGTCGGCGTCCTGCTTGCCTTCGCGTTGAGCGTCTACGACACGGTTCAGAACGCGCCATATGTCTACTTCGACGCGAGCACCTCCTTGCTGTTCGTTCTACTGGCGGGTCGGACGCTCGACCATCTCATGCGGGGCAGAGCGCGTTCAGCCGCGGGAGCGCTTGCGAAGCTGGCGCCGCAGGGGGCCAATGTCACCCTTCCCGGCGGGGCGATCGACTATGTCCCGCTGCCGGACATCACGCCGGGCATGCATCTCATCGTCGCGGCGGGTGAACGGGTGCCCGTCGACGGCGTCGTCATCAACGGAACCTCAAAAATCGACTGTTCGCTCGTCACCGGCGAAAGCCGGTGGAAACACGCGGAGGTCGGAACCGCGATACAGTCCGGCGTGCTGAACCTCGCAAATCCGCTGACCCTGGCGGCGACCGCCTCTGCCGAAGGTTCGTTCCTCGCCGAGATGACCCGCATGATGGAGGCGGCCGAAAGCGGCCGTTCGACCTACCGCCGGATCGCCGACCGTGCCGCCGCGCTCTACGCTCCCGTCGTTCACGGCGTCGCGCTGATTTCGTTGCTCGCCTGGCTCCATGCAACAGGAGACTTTCATCAGGCAGTCACGATCGCCGTCGCCGTGCTGATCATAACCTGCCCCTGCGCGCTCGGCCTCGCCGTCCCGATGGTGCAGGTCGTGGCCGTGCGTCGCCTTTTCGAACGGGGGATCATGGTTCGCGACGGGTCCGCATTCGAAAGACTGAACGAAGTCGACACTGTTCTGTTCGACAAGACGGGAACGCTGACCCTTGGCGAGGTCCGCCTGGTCGATGCCGGGGCCCTTCGGCCGGACATCCTGTCCGTGGCTGCCGCCATGGCGAAATACTCAAAGCACCCCGCGTCTGCCGCCATTGCCGCGGCCGGCGCCGACGTAGAGCGGTATTCCGGGACGTTCGACAAAGTGGAAGAGTTTCAAGGGCGTGGAATCGAGGCCCGAGCCGGAGATTCGGTCTACCGGCTCGGGCGTCCCTCATGGGCGTCGGCCACGCCGCCGCCGACAGCCAGGGAGAGCCGGTCGACATCGGTGCTTTCGCAGAACGGCAAAGCGATTGCCGTGTTCTCCTTCGAGGATGCCCTTCGCCCCGGAGCGCGGGAACTGGTTGATTTCCTGCAGGCGGCCGGATTGTCGGTGCGCATAGTTTCGGGAGACAATCATGCGGCGGTTTCGTCGGTCGCCCGGCAGTTGGCGGTCCAGGAATTCTCGGCCCAGCTGCTTCCGAGTGAGAAAGTGGACGCCATCAGGACGCTTTCGGGCGCCGGCCGCAAGGTGCTGATGATCGGGGACGGACTCAACGACGGGCCGGCGCTGGCTGCCGCTCATGTATCGATCGCTCCCGCGTCGGCAACGGACATCGGACGAAGCGCCTCCGACTTCGTTTTCCTGGGGCACAACCTCCTCGCCGTCAAAGAGATCGTGCGGACCGGCTCCCGCGCCGATGCGCTGATCCGGCAGAGTTTCGGGCTGGCGATCGCCTACAACATCGTCAGCGTTCCCTTTGCCATTGCCGGACAGGTCACGCCGCTGGCCGCAGCCATTGCCATGTCCCTGTCTTCGATTGCGGTCGTGGCGAACGCCCTGCGGCTCGGCGCGGGCACGAGAGGCGTCCGTGCTGACATCCGCGTCAGAGAACCGGCGAGGGCGAGCGGATGAACTATCTTGTCGTCCTCATACCGACTGCCTTGGCGATGGGGGCCGTCGGCTTGCTGGCCTTTTTCTGGTCGCTGCGCTCCGGACAATATGACGACCTGGACGGGGCGGCCGAAAGGATCTTGTTGGACGACGAGGACGAGATGCCGCTGGCGGGCAGGGGTCGGCAACAGCGAACGGAACGGCCTGCAGGCAGCGGCGTTTCCGGTGACAAGTCGATGGTGTCCTGAAATTCCCCTTCGGAGGGTCGAATGCAAGACGAAGTAGACGAGCACTCGGGCGACCGCCCCTCGGAGCAAGGCTTGGCCACAAGAGCGAGTTCGGTTCGGCACGAGCCGCCGGTCCGGCAGATAGACCCTTCGGAATCGGTCACGCTGTTCGCGATGGCTCTCGGTCTCATCGGCGCCCTTGTCGGCCTCGTCGCCGGGCTCGTCTTCCTTTCAGACCAGGGGCTAGCGGTCGCTATCCTCAATTGCCTCATCGCGATCCTTGCCGGCGGTTCCGCAGGCGTGGTCACCGGCGGTACGATCGGAGCCGCCATCGCGGTGTTCCGCGGCAGGGTGCTGAGAGAGACCAATCGCTAAGCCACGCCGTGTGTCTTTCAGGCTAGACCTTAGGGCTGAGCCTCCGGCTTCACCGGATTTCGGGCGGAACCGCTATGCCGCGCTTGCCGGCTTCTTCGGCAAGGCGACCGATCGTGCCAAGGGCGAGGGGGATGCCCTCTTGTAGCCTCTTCTCGGCGAGAAGGAAGCCGCGCTCTCCGGGCAGCAACACGTCATCGGTCGCCAAAGCCGGCGGCAAGCCCTTGATGGCGTGGGAAAGCCGGTCGATCTCACCTTCAAGCTGATCGCGGGGGCCGAAGGCCGTTGGGCTGAGGGCTAGGACCAATCCGTTGAATCCGGCGTCCCGCTTGTCGGTCAGGGCGGCCGAGATGAGAGGATTGCCGCCGAGGACGCTCACCAGGATCTCGATCATCAGCGAAAGTCCGGAGCCTTTCGGTCCCGCCATCGGCAAGACCGCCTTGACGATTGCCGGGTCGGTGGTCGCGACGCCGTTTGCATCCACCCCCCAATCCGGCGGGATGGATTTTCCGGCGTCTTTCGCCGCCATGATCTTGCCCAGCGCGACTGCTGCCGTCGACATGTCGAGCACGATCGGGCGGGCTGCGTTGCGGCTGGGCGCGGCGATTGAGATCGGATTGGTGGAGACGCCTTCGGCCTTGGAGCCATGATAGATCATCAGCGGCTTCGAAGCGGTCATGGCGACGCCGACCATGCCGGCCCTTGCAACTCTCTCGGTAAAAAAGCCGACCGCCCCGGCATGGCTCGTCCGCAGGATCGAGCATAGGCCGATGCCGAATTTTGCCGCAAGCTCCACGGCCCTGTCGGCGGCCATCGCCATGCCGGTCGCGCCCGGCACACGGTCGCCGTCGATGACTGCGACGGCTCCGAATTCCCGCGCCAGTTCCGGCTTCGCGTCGCCCTTGACGATGCCCAGTTCCGCCATCTCGATATAGCGGGGAATGCGCAGGACGCCGTGAGAATCGGCGCCGCGCAGATTGGCCCAGACCAGAAGTTCGGCGGACTGGCGGGCGTAGTCCGCCCTGAAACCGCCGGCCTCCAGCAGCGCTGCGGAGAACGCTTCCAGGATATCCTTGGCAATCACCCTCCTGGCCGGTTCGGTGCTCATGCGCTGGCTCCGAGCGGCGAGGGGAAGAACTTGTCGAGCCAGCCTTTGACCATCATTTTCGTCCGCGGCGCGTCGTCGGGCGCCAGTGGGAAATGCGCCGTCGTGTCGATGAGCATCAGCTCGGTCGGCTGTCCGGCCCTTTCGAACATCCGCACAGATTCAAGGGTCGGCGTGATGATGTCGTTTGCGGTGTGGAACAAGAGAAGCGGGCGCGGTGCGATATTGGCCACCACGTCGTCGGCGCGGAAATTGTACATCGACCAGGCGGTTTCGACGGGGATCTCCATGATCGCCTTGGGCGAGAGGTTCTTACGCAGGTGTTCCGGGATCGGCACGGCGTCGAAGCGCGACATCCACAGGCTTTCGCCGGTTTCCTGCTTGTGCTTGCGGCCATTTTCGAGAATGCCGATGAACTTCTCCCAGGATTCTTCCGTGGGGTGCTGGCCACGGAATTTGCGTTCGCCGTTGCCCCAGCCGCAGGAGGAAAGGCAGCAGGCGAAGCGGTCATCGACGCCGGCGGCATAGACCGACACGGCGGCGCCGAAGCTGTGGCCGGTGATGCCGATGCGCTTTGGGTCGACTTCGTCGCGCTCGGCAAGGAAGGTCAGCGCGTTCTTGGCATCGGCCACCTGATCGAAGCAGCGGACTTGTGCCCGCTCGCCTTCGCTTTCGCCGCAGCAGCGGAAATCGAAGCGCAGCGCGACATAGCCGAAGGCTTCCATCATCTCGGCCTGGATCTGGGCGTGGCTTTCATCCTTCGAACCGACGAAGCCGTGGCAGACGATGAAGGCCGGCAGCTTCTGCCCGGGCTTGCGTTGATCCGGAACATGAAGAACGGCCGAGAGCTTCAGGCCGTCGGATATGAATGTGAGCTTTTCCTGCATTGGCTTTCACCTCGGTCTGGATCAGGCGATCTGGGCGAAGGGATGGAAATACTCGCGCCACTCGAGCGGCGCCGGCGTGCCCCAGACATTCATGTCGCGGACATTGCCCGGCCGCTCGAGGTTGGTGATGACATTGGCGGTGAAATCGGCATCGTCGGCGATCTGCGCCATCACGCCCGAGCATTCGATCATCATGCCGCTGGCATCGGTGTAATAGGCATAGGTGTTGTCGCCGGGGCGGTGGCGGCCGGGTCCCCACAGGAGCTGCCGGCCGAACTGGTCGAGAATGTCGCCGAGGCGCAGATACTGGTTGAATTCGAGGAACTCGAAGGAGACGTGGTGCAGGCCGGCCGCCCGACCCCTAACGAGCCCGAGGACATGATGCTGGCGGTTGCCGCCATACATCCAGCTCAGGCTGTCGTTGACCATGCGCTCGGATAATCGCAAGCCGCCGATCGCTTCGAGCTGGGCGCGGGTCGCGGCGGGGTCCGGCGTGATCAGGTTGATGTGGTCGATCCGGTTCGGGCCGACGCCCGTGGTCGGATAGCGCCGGCCATAGGTCCTGTTGCGGATCGGCGTGTGGACTTCAAAGCGCAAGCCCTCCGGTGTCGCGAAGGTGACGCTTTCGGCAATGCAGTCGAGGCTCGGCTCGCGGGAGAGGATCCGGCATCCGGCGGCCTCGATGCGGGAGGCGGCCTCGGCCACCAGCTCAGGCGTCAGAGCCTCCAGCCCGATCGTGTGGGCAGAATTTTCGTCGGCGTGGATCAGCACGAGCTCCGCAGCCCGGCCGTTCGAGCTCAGCCAGGTCTGGCGATCGTTCTGATGCGTGATGTGCAAGCCGAGGATCTCCGTTGCATCCCGGGTAACGGCCTGCGGGTCGACGACATTGACCTTCATGTGCCCGACGGCATGCACGATATGCGTCATGGCTTCCTCCTCAATTTCTGAAACCGGCATTGCTGTCTCATACTGCATCCATCGACCGGCATCAAGTTAATTTCGAAATAATGTTTATTGTCGAAATTATCGAGGACCCACGTCTCGGACCCACCGGTGTTGCGGAGTGTGCCGATTTTGTCGATTTCGACCTCGACGACATCGCCGACATTGAGGGACGCGGGCGGATTTGCGGCTCGAGCCGAAGCCGGATGGCGTGCCCGTTACGATCACGTCGCCGGGCTCGAGAATGTAAAAACCCAGCGCGGAATTCTGACAAGCCAATGCCAGCTCTATAGTGCAATTTTACGAAATCAGTTGAATTTTCGAAAATAGTCCGCTACGAAATGGTCAGGCGGAGGAGCGCCAGGCCCGTTCGGGTTTCGTATTCGAGGAGGACTTCATGACCATTCCGCAAACAATGACTGCTGCGCGCATGCATACCGTGGGCGGTGAGCTCCGGCTCGAGACGCTGGAAACGCCGAGGCCGGGCGACATGGACGTGCTGGTCCGGGTCAGGGCATGCGGCATCGTGCCGAATCTCGGCAACATCCTGGCCAATTGGACGACCTGGTTCCCGCATATGCCGCTGCCGCCGCTCCCGGCCGTCTTTGGTCTGGATCCGGCGGGCGAAGTCGCCGCGGTTGGGCGGCAGGTGCGCGGCCTGAAGCCCGGCGACCGGGTCTACGTCAATCCCGGCCGCAGCTGCGGCTCATGCCGCCACTGCCGTCGCGGCGACACCATCTCCTGCAAGCATTATGCGTTCCAGGGCTATTTCGGCTTCTCCGAACATGCCATGCAGACTTTCGCCGACTATCCGATCGGCGGCTTGAGCGAGTACATGGTCGCCCCGGCTTCGGCAATCGTCAGGATTCCGGATAGCATGACCTTCGACCAGGCCGCACGCCTCGGCTACATGGGCACGGCCTATTCGGCCCTCAAGAAGACGAATGTCGGACCCGGCGACACGGTGCTGATCAACGGCATCAGCGGAACGCTGGGCATTGGCGGCGCCGTCTTTGGCCTCGCCCTCGGCGTCAGCAAGATACTCGGCACGGGGCGCGACAGGAAACTGCTGGAGGAGATCAAGGCACTGGCGCCGAACCGCATCGAGGTCTTCTCGATAGATGATGGAAGCGTCACAGATTTCGCCTTGGCGCAGACGGGCGGGGAAGGCGTGGACGCCTTCATCGACTGCCTCGGCCCGGGCGCCAAACAGGAGACCTTCCTTCAAGGTCTTCGGGGCTTGCGACGCGGTGGCATTGCAGTCGACATCGGCGCGGTCGCTGGCGAACTGCCGATCGATGTGCACTGGCTCATGGACCACAATCAGCGGCTTTACGGATCGGCATGGTTTACCACGCTTGAAGGACAGGAAATGGCCGATATGGTCGCGGCCGGGGTGGCGGACTTCTCGCTGCTGGAAACCCAGAGCTATCCGCTTTCGGAGGTCAATTCGGCGATCTCCGGCATCGCGCAGCGTCACGGCGGTTTCTCGAACTTCGTAATCTGCCCCTGATATTCTTTGAAAGTGCCCGCGACTCGTTGCAACGGGCAATTTCGTTGACCATTGACTTGGGAGGAAGTCATGACTTTCAGACGCGTGGTAACCGCGAAAAATGCGGCCGGCAAATCGGTGGTCGTCAGCGACGGGGCATCGCCCCGCGAAATGGCGCTCGAGCACACGCCGGGTTTTGTTTCCGCTCCGATCTGGACCTCTGCGAGTGTCCCGACCCTGCCCTATGATGGCAGGGACCCGATGGCGAGCGACGGAACGTTGCTGCAGCCCGCCGGCGGGTCGACCTTTCTGATCGTCACCTTTCCACCGGACGCCGTGATGATGGCGCCGGAGTTCCGGCCCGATCTCGCCGGTCCGGAGCACGCTGCCGCCGCGCCAGGCATTGCCGAAACCTTCGAGATGGACAATCCCGGCATGCATACCACGCCGACCATGGACTATGGCGTCGTGCTCAGCGGCAAGGTCACGCTCGAGCTCGATGATGGCGTGACGGTGAATCTCGGCGCCGGCGACAGCGTGGTTCAGCACGGCGCGCGCCACGCCTGGCGCAACCCGAACGATGAACCGGCGACTGTCGCCTTCGTGCTGATCGGCGCTGGGAGCCGCTAGGCGCAGAACCATCGTCTACCTGAAACGCGCATTTCGAACCGGCTCCGCCTGACGCGGGGGACGGGACAGGGCGGGCTGATATGAGGTCCATGTTGCAGAACATCTCCACCGAGGTCGCGATCGTTGGCCTGGGACCCGTCGGGATCACGCTTGCCAATATTCTCGGCAATTCGGGCATCGATGTTGTCGGCATCGATGCGCGGGACGATGTCTATTCGATGCCGCGCGCCGTCGGCATGGATCACGAAGTGATGCGGGTGTTTCAGAACATCGGGATTGCCGAGAATCTGGCTTCGGTGGTCAGCGAATACAGGGACTCGATCTATCGTGCTGCCGATGGCGCCGTACTGCGTCGGTTCACATCGCCCCCGCCACCCTACAGACTCGGCTGGCCGGCCTACCTGACATTCGTTCAACCTGAGCTGGAAAGGAAGTTGCGGGCACGGGCGACGTCGTCCGATACGATCCGGCTGCTGACGGGGAGCGAAGTAATCGCCCTTGAAAACCCCGAGAGCCCGCGACTCACGCTGCGCAATTGCAAGACGGGCGCCATCACGGAGCTGAGCGCCCGCTTCGTTGTGGGTTGCGACGGGGGAGCGAGCTTCATCCGCCGCAGTCTCGGCATCAAATTCGAGGATCTGATCTTCGACCAGCCATGGCTGGTCGTCGATGTCCTTCTCGGTGATGGCGATTTCGACCTGCCGGAAACCAATGTGCAGTTCTGCAATCCGGCGCGGCCGCATACATTCGTCATTTGTCCGGGCCGATTGCGGCGCTGGGAATTCATGATGCTGCCGGGCGAAACGGCGGACGAACTCGACCAGCCGGAACGGATCTGGCAACTGCTGTCACCTTGGCTGGAGCAGGGACAGGCCGAAATCTGGCGGTCTGCGACCTACAGGTTCCACGCGCTTGTTGCCGAGTCCTGGCGGGTCGGGCAGGTGTTCCTTGCAGGCGATGCCTGCCATATGACGCCGCCATTCCTCGCCCAGGGCATGGTTCAAGGCATCAAGGATGCGGCCAATCTCGGATGGAAGCTGGCCTATGTGCTCAAAGGCGGCTCGGACCGAGTGCTGGCGACGTACCAGCAGGAGAGGCGACCGCTCGTCCACAAGGTCATTTCGATCACTAAGGACCTGGGGCATGTCATCTGCGAGCTCGACGCGGAGAAGGTGAAATGCCGGGACGACGAGCTGAAGGTCCTGGCTGCTGCGGGAAGGGGAACGGTCGTCCGGCAGGAGCTTTTCCCGCCCATATCCGCCGGTGTGATCGCATTGGATGCGGCCGGCGCACCCGCGCCGGGCGCAGGCGAGGCCAGCCCGCAGCCGTGGGTTCTGGTGGCGGGCAACCGGGTTCGCTTGGACGACGTTACCGGGTGGAATTTTGCCTTGCTGACATGCGATCTGGCAATCAGCCAGGACAACCGGGATCGCGCAAAGAGCCTGAATGTCGTGCTATGCGAATTCGGCGAGCACCGACTGCAAGAAGACGAGGGCGTCTTGCAGGAGTGGCTCGCGTCGCTCGGCGGACGGGCGGTACTCGCCCGACCGGATCACGTCGTGTTTGGTGTCGCGGCGGACGACAATGGCGTCGGAGCGCTGCTCGATCAGTTGGAAGCCTGGATCAAGACTTAGTGGGGGCGGCCGTTTGAAACCCCTCCGCCCTGCCAAGCAGGGCGGAGGGGTTAACGCATTCATTGGAGGCGCTGCTCGCCTTAGCTGCGCGGCTTGAGGTTTTCCGGGTCGTAGAGCGGCTTGTAGCCGACGCCTGCGACCTCGACCGGATAGGTCTCGGCGAAATACTCGACCTTCAGCTTGCGGCCGACCTGGCAATGCGACCAGGGCAGATAGGCGAGCGCGATGTTCTTGCCGATCGTCGGGCCGTAAGCGATCGAGGTGGTGTAGGAGCGGCGGCCGAGCTCGTCGACCAGAACCTCGCCGGTCTCCGGGTCCATGACCGGCAGGTTGCCGACCGGATAGCGCATCACGCCGTTCCTGTCGGTGTTCTCCGTCATGACGAGCGTGCAGAGCATGGCGGGCTGGTGCTCGCGCGCCTTGTACTCCAGATGCTTCGCCTTGCCGCGGAAGTCCACGTCCTTGACCTTCGGACGGGCAAGGTCGGCCTCGATGAGGTTGTACTGCGTGAGAAGATCCGCGTTCTGCAGGCGCAGGCTCTTTTCCATGCGGCGCGAGTTCGCATAGGTCTCGACGCCGAAGGCCATGACGCCGGTTGCGCGCAGCGCATCCCAGACGGCCAGGCCGTCCTCGTATTTCATGTGCAGTTCCCAGCCCTGCTCGCCGACATAGGAGATGCGGAAGGCGGAGACCGGCTTGCCGGCGATCTCGATCTGCTTGATCGCGGCGAAGGGGAAGTTCTCAGGATCGAGGCCGGCCGGATCGGCGACCACCTTCTTCAGCTTTTCGCGGGCATTGGGGCCCCAGATGCCGACGGTGATGAACTTCTCCGAAACGTCCGTGATGGTGACATCGAGGCCGCGGTCTTCCGCGACACGGCGCATGTAGTGGAAGTCGCGCGGGCCGGCATCGGCGCCGTTCACCAGACGGCAGCGGTCGGCCATGCGGAAGACGGTGAAGTCGGCCCGCACCATGCCCTCGTCGTCGAGGAAGTGGGTGTAGATGCCCTTGCCGATATTGCCGTCTCCGCCGATCTTGGCGGCGCAAAGCCACTCGAGAAGCTCGACATGATCAGGACCTTCGATGTCGACCATGTGGAAGTGCGAGAGGTTGACGATGCCGCAATCCTCGCTCATCGCCAGGTGCTCGGCGTTGGAAACGCGCCAGAAATGGCGGTTGTCCCACTCGTTCTCGCGCACCGGAACGCGATCGCCGTATTTTTCGAGCAGGTGCTCGTTGGCGGCATAGCCGTGGGCGCGCTCCCAGCCGCCGAGTTCCATGAAGTAGCCGCCGAGTTCCTTCTCGCGCTCGTAGAAGGGCGAGCGCTTGACGTTGCGGCTGCTCGCATAGGGCTCACGCGTATGCACGGCCGGGAAGTAGATCTTCTGCGCCGCCTCGAAGCAGCGGTTCTCGATGAACTTCTCTTCGAGCTGGTGCGGGTAGAAGCGGGCATAGTCGATCGAGGCATGGTCGATCTCGGTGCGGCCGTCCGTCATCCAATCGGCGATCAGCTTGCCGTAGCCCGGGCCGTCCTTCACCCAGATGGCGACGCAATACCAGAGGCCGCGCACCTTCTGGCTCTCGCCGCAGGAGGGGCCGCCGGCGGCCGAGACCTGCAGCAGGCCGTTGAAGGAGTGGCCCTCGTTATAGCCAAGCTCGCCGAGGATCGGCGTCAGTTCCATGGCGCGCTCGAGCGGCTCGATGATCTGCTCCATCTCGAGGTCGCGCTGCGAGGGCGACAGGCGTGCCTCGTGCTTTTCGAGAATGTCGCGCGGATGGCAGAGGCGCGGATTGGTGGCCTCGTAGTAGCCCCACTCGATCTGGCCGCCTTCGGTGGTCTTCGGGTCGCCGGTGTCGCGCATATAGGCCGAGTTGCCCTGGTCGCGCAGCAGCGGGAAGCCGATTTCCTTGCCGGTGCCTTCGAATTCATTGTAGGGGCCGAAGAAGGTGAGCGGGTGGTCGACCGGCATGACCGGCAGGTCTTCGCCGACCATTTCGGCGATCAGGCGGCCCCAGATGCCCGCGCAGACGATGACATGGTCGGCCATGATCGTGCCGCGATGGGTGACGACGCCCTTGACGCGGCCGTTCTCGACAAGGAGCGACGTTGCCGGCGTATTGCCGAAGACCTGCAGCTTGCCGGATTTTTCCGCCGCATCGACCAGCTTGCCGGCAACCGTCTGCGAGCGCGGGACGACGAGGCCGGCATCCGGATCGAACATGCCGCCCATGACCTGATCTTCCTCGATCAGCGGGAACATCTTCTTGATTTCGGCCGGCGAAACATAGTGGGCGCGGGTGCCGAAGGCCTTGGCGGAGGAAAGCTTGCGCTTGATCTCTTCCATCCAGGTCTCGTCGCCGGTGCGCGCGACTTCCAGGCCGCCGATGCGGGCGTAGTGGCCCATCTTCTCGAAGAAGTCGATCGAATATTGCGTCGTCCACACCGATAGGAAGTCGTGGCTGGTCGTGTAGCAGAAGTCCGAGGCATGCGCCGTCGAACCGATGTCGGTCGGAATGCCGGACTTGTCGATACCGACGATATCGTCCCAGCCACGCTCGATCAGGTGGTGCGCGATCGACGCGCCAACGATGCCACCGAGACCGACGATTACGACCTTCGCCCTTTGCGGAAACTCTGCCATTGCTTGCGACCCTAGTTGGTATGGAAGCCGGATATTAGATTTTGCAGCGACGCGACTTGAGCCTGTCTACGACATAATCATCGTGCTGCACGACCAGAGCCATGCCGTAGCGGATGGCAGCATCGCTGACTAGATGGCTGATGCCACCGCATGGGGCGCGGGCAGGTGGCCGTTCGCTTCTTCGTGGCAGGAAGCCATCGCATCTCTGTCGGAGCGTAACGATAATCTTCGCCGACGGGAAACTCTTTGGAAAAATATTCCTTAGTAAATTTATAGACTATCTTATCATTCTCTCGAACTGCATTATCCTCAGCGATCAGACAGGGGTGAAAAATGATCACTCGCAGACAGACCCTCGCGCTCATCGGCGCTACTGCAGCGGCCTTGAGCGCGCCGAGCATCCGGCCGGCAAGGGCGGCAAACGAATTCCGCATCGGCTGGCAGAAGAACGGCGTGCTGGCGTTGGCGAAGCGCACCGGCGCACTTGAGAAGCGGCTAGGGGAGCGCGGCTTGACCGTGAGCTGGGCCGAGTTCACGTCGGGCCCGCCGCTTCTCGAGGCACTCGGCGCCGGCTCTCTGGATTTCGGGCCGACCGGTGACGTTCCGCCGCTCTTCGCGCAGACCGCCAAGGCCAATCTCCTTTACGTCGGCAGCTACAAGGGCACGGCATCGGGTTCCGCCATTCTCGTGCCGAAGGACTCGCCGATCGCCGCGCTCGAGGACCTGAAGGGGAAAAGGATCGCCTTCAAGCGCGGTTCCAGCGCGCATAACTTCACCGTCAAGGCCCTGCGCAAGGCTGGCTTGACGACCGACGACATCGAGGCTGCCGATCTCGCGCCGCCGGATGCGGCGGCCGCCTTCAAGACCGGAGGCATCGACGCCTGGGCCATATGGGACCCCTATTTTGCCGTTGCCGAGGCGGATCCGCAGACCCGGGTCCTGACAACCGCCGAAGGCATCGTCGACAGCTGGAGCTTCTTCTTCGGCAACGGAGACTTCACCGCCGCCCAGCCGGAGGTGATCACCGATGTGCTCGACGAGCTCGCCAAGGTCGGAGCCTGGGCGCAGGCCAATCTCGAAGAGACCGTTCCGGCGCTGTCGGAGATCACCGGCATTCCCGTCGAGGTCACCCGAACGATCCTGACACGCAAGGGGGCCGACCTCAGCAAGGTGGCGACCCTGTCGGATGACGCACTCGTCTACCAGCAGGCGTTGGCGGACGAATTCCATGGTCTCGGCATCCTGCCGAAAGCGCTGACGATCGCCGATGTCGCCTGGCGGCCGAAGGCAAGCTGAAACGCAGCGCACTGAAAGGATCAGACCATGACAAAGACAGACCAACCGCTCGATTTCCTCTGGTTCATTCCGACCTCCGGCGATGGGGCCTATCTCGGCTCCGACGACCTGAGCCGCCCGGCAGACACCGGCTATTTTCGCGAGATCGCCACGGCAGCGGATCGTCTGGGCTATTCCGGCGTGCTCCTCCCGACTGGGGTGGCCTGCGAGGAATCCTTCATCCTTGCCGCTCATCTGGCGGCCTCAACGGAGAACCTGAAGCTCCTCGTCGCCATTCGCCCCGGCATCGCGTCGCCCGCCTATTACGCCCGTCTCGCCGCGACCCTCGACCGCGTCTCGAAGGGGCGCCTTCTCCTCAATATCGTCGTCGGCGGAAGTGCCAAGGAGCTTGCCGGCGACGGCGTCTTCCTGCCGCATGACGAGCGTTACGCCCACGCGGAGGAGTTCTTTCATGTCTTCAACCGGCTCCTCGAGACGGGCAAGGCGCATCTCGACGGCAAATACATAAAGGCGCACGACGCGCAGCTCGGCTTCCCGCCGGTGCAGGAGCCGCGCCCGCCGCTCTATTTCGGCGGATCATCGGATGCCGCGATCGAATTTTCGACGGGCGTCGTCGATAAATATCTGACCTGGGGCGAGACGCCGGCCCAGGTCGCCGAAAAGATCGCCACGGTCCGCAAGGCAGCCGCCGACAAGGGCCGACAAGTGACCTTCGGCATTCGCCTGCACTTCATCGTGCGCGAAACCGAAGAGGAGGCTTGGGCGGCTGCCGACCGGCTGATCTCCAAGCTCTCCGACGAGACGGTTGCTGCTGCCCAGCAGGGATTTGCGAAGAATTCCGACTCCGTCGGGCAGGCCCGCATGGCAGCGCTGCACGGCGGCCGCCGCGACAGGCTCGAAGTATCGCCCAGTCTCTGGGCCGGCATCGGGCTCGTTCGCTCGGGCGCGGGGACCGCGCTCGTCGGCTCGCCGAAAACGGTGGCGGCACGCCTCAGGGAATACCAGGATCTCGGCATCGATACGGTGATCGCCTCCGGCTATCCGCATCTCGAGGAGGCCTATCGGGTTTCCGAACTGCTCTTCCCGGAAATAGGCCTCGGTGGCCCGCGCAACCAGATCCGCTCTTCCTTCGGCGAACGGCAGGTTTTCGGCGGCGGCGGGCATGCCGGCAATCTGCGGGTCGTGGCGGGCTCCTGATCCAACGGTGAAATCTGTGCGTGGCGCTCTGAGCGCCCGCCGATCGACAAGGAGACGCATATGACCGCATACGACGTCGTAACCGATCGCCCGTCACCGAGGCGGAGCTGGGTTTGGCCGGCCCTTTCGGCTCGACACATCCGCCTGAAGGGCATCCTGCCATTTGTCGTTCCGATCCTGTTGGTTCTGATCTGGCAGATGTTCTCGTCGGCCGGCTGGATTTCGACCCGGATCATGCCGGCGCCGACGGATGTGGCGGGCGCCCTCGTGGACCAATTGCTGTCCGGCGCCCTCGTGCACAACGTGGCGGTTTCCGGGGCGCGCGCCCTGGCCGGCCTTGTCGTCGGCGGAACGATCGGTCTCGCGCTCGGCATCGCGAACGGCATCTCCAAGCTTTCCGAGCAACTGACGGACACGTCGCTGCAGATGCTCCGGACCATTCCGCACCTGGCGATGATCCCGCTGGTGATCCTCTGGTTCGGGATCGGCGAGGAATCGAAGCTGTTCCTCACGTCGTTGGGCGTGCTCTTTCCGATCTATCTCAACACCTTTCACGGCGTGCGGAACGTCGACCGCGAACTCATCGAGATGGGCCGGATCTACGGGATGAACGGCTGGACGCTGTTCAGGAAAGTCATCTTGCCCGGCGCCCTGCCGTCGATATTCGTTGGGCTGCGCTATGCGCTCGGCATCATGTGGCTGACGCTCATCGTCTCGGAATCGATCGCAGCATCTTCCGGGATCGGCCATATGGCGAACCAGGCGCGCGAATTCATGATGACGGACGTGGTCGTCCTGTCGCTGCTCATCTACGCGGCGCTCGGCAAGCTCGCCGATGTGATCGCGCGGAGCATGGAGCGCCATGCCTTGTCCTGGAACCCGGTCTATCAGAGGTAGGAGGCCACAATGAGCGGATATGTCAGCAGGTACGCCCCACGGCCAGGCACTATCGAGCCCTTGGGAGAACACGGCCGAACGGTCTCAGCTGCAGCCACCGAGGCGGTGTCGATCGAGCTCAGGCGGATTGAGCAGTCCTTCGGCCAGAACCGTGTGCTTCGCGGCATCGACCTCGACGTTCCCGCCGGCCAGTTCCTGGCGATTGTCGGCAAGAGCGGCTGCGGCAAGAGCACGCTGTTGCGCCTGCTTGTCGGGCTGGACCGTCCGACCTCCGGCTCTCTCCGCTTCGCCGACCGATCGGGAGATACCGTCGAGGCGAATGCGCGCACCGTCTTCCAGGAGCCTCGGCTGCTTCCCTGGGCGAGGGTGGTCGACAATGTGGTGGTCGGCCTCGGCCAGGACGTCGACGAGAACACGGCGCGCGTGAAAGCGCTGATGGCGCTGGACGACGTACAATTGTCCGACAAGGCGGATCAATGGCCGGCGCGTCTCTCCGGCGGCCAGCGACAACGGGTGGCGCTCGCTCGCGCACTCGTCAGCCGACCCGGTCTGCTGGTCTTCGACGAACCGCTTGGAGCGCTTGACGCACTGACCCGCATCACCATGCAGCAGCTCGTCAGCCGCGTCTGGCGGGAGCTCGGCTTCACGGCGGTCCTGGTGACGCATGACGTCAGCGAGGCCGTTCATCTGGCCGACCGGGTGATCGTGCTGGACGGCGGCAAGGTGGCGCTCGATCTTGCAATTCCGGCGCACCATCCGCGCCAGCACGGCGATCCGGATCTCGCTGTCTTCGAGCGCCGCCTGCTGGACGCGATTCTCGGCGGGAATTGCTGCGAACTGACGGTCGGTCCGATCACATCGATCGGATCGTGATCGTCCGCGTCGTGGCGGAACTCATTCCCAGGATCTGCTGAACAATCCTCTCTGCCTGGGCAGCGATTTCCGGCACGCCTGTGAGTTCGCCGAACGCGCCGCGCGCCAGCGGACCGGCGACGAACAGATGCTCCACCGGATGGCCATCGCGCGCCAGCGCCCGGCTGTCGGGATCGCAGGCGATGCCGAGACCGTGCGGGTCCTTCGTCAGAAAGCCGAGGCCCTCCAGCTCGGCAAAACAGCCCTGGCTGTCGATGACGTTCCCATGGTCGGGTCCGGTCACCACGATGACCCATTGTCCGGCGTGACGCTCAACCGTCCCGTACGGCTTCGTCGCAATGTCGATGGCGATTTCCGCGCGTCCGGACCGAACCGCAGCGACCCGTCCCGCACAGCTTCGAAGGCGGCCGGCTGCTCTTTCGCGCTCGACCAGCTCGGCAATCTGCGGCGGCATGCGAAACCGGTGAGCCTCGAAGCGCCGGCGAAGATGCCGGAGGACACGCTGCTGTTCAAGGAACGGCAATGCCCGCCAGATGGCTTGCCCCTGGTGACGCAATGCGTCGAAAACGCTCTGCCAGGGCAGGCCGGCTTCCGTCACCTCCTCCAGGGCGAAGCGCACCTGTTTCAGAAGCGAAAGGGCGGTGTTCGGAACGCCGATAAGGAAGTCGCCATGGGGAGCGAAATCGCCGGCGGCCTGGGGCTGGGGCAGCTGTCCTGTTCGCGATAACAGGGTGATCTCGGCGCGATGACCACCATTGCGCAATGCCGCCACAACATCGAGAGCCGTCAGGCCGGCACCGACGACGACGACCTTGTCGTTCGCTCGTATTGCTTGGAGAGCATCAGGCTGCGAAGGGTTCAGTAAGAAGCGAGGATCACCGTTCAGGTGTGAGGCAAGCTCTGCCGGAGGCGTCGGCGGCGGATGGCCGGTCGCGACGACGACCGCATCCGCCTGCACCATCGCGCCGACATCCCCTTCGATCTGCCAGCGGCCGTGCCGGCGGTGGATGCGCTCGGCACGCTCGCGCAGATGCCTGACTGTCCCGTTGTCGATAAACGGCTGGACCTGCCCGGCCATGAAGGCGGCGAAATCGCCTCTACGCGCATAGATCGCGCCTTTCGCGACGGCGCCGGGATCCTGCCCGAGACGGCCCGAGTCGGACAGCCATCGGAGAAAGGCTTGCGGGTCACCTGGAACGGCGCGCATCCGGTGCGCCGCGACGTTGAGGCGAAGCGACGGATCGTCGGTATCATAGGCGAGGCCGCCGCCGAGATGGGCGCGGGGCTCGAAGACGACGATTTCGTGGGGCCAGTATTGCCCATGCAGGGCAAGCAGGCGGGCAAGCGTGGCTCCGGTGAAGCCGCCGCCGATAATGGCCACCCTGCTGATGGTCGGGGCCGGCGTGACTTGCCTTGGCAATGGCAGCGTTATTCGCAGCATTCCGTTCTCCCTTCGGTCGGGCGGCGGCTTCGAAGTGCCTATGACGCCTGCTAGTCATATTTTCTATAAAATATATATACTAAGAAATAGAATGTCTACGGCGGCCGCGCCGTCGCTGTTACCAATCGAGAAGATCGTGGATTGCCGAACAGAGGAGCGACGGATGTCGGTTCAACCTTCACTACAGGCTTTCGATGTCGAGGGGGTCGCCGGCCGGCCCATGGACCGGCCGGCCGATGCCGACAGTTTGAAGGCGGCGCTGCGCTGCTTGGGTGGCGGCGTGAGCGTCATAACCGCGGGAGAGGGAGAGGCGCGGACCGGGGCCACCGTCACATCGGCCACGGCTCTTTCCGTCGAGCCGCCACGCATGCTTGTGTCCCTCAATCGGACGTCCTCGACGTGGCCCGTCGTCGAGCGGTTCGGCCATTTCTGTGTCAACATCGTCGGCGGACAGCATGAAGTGCTTGCCAGCCAATTCGCCGGCCGCGGCGGGCTGAAGGGGGCGGATCGCTACCTTGGGGCCGAATGGACCCGCCTTGCCAGCGGGGCGCCGGTGCTTCAGGATGCGGCGGCGGCCATCGACTGCGAGGTCGAGGAAGCGATCGAAAGGCATAGCCATGCCATCGTAATTGGCCGTGTGGTGGGCGTTCGCATCGGCCGGGGCGGATCGCTGCTCTACCGTGAAGGCCGCTACTTCGCGCATTCCGGCTAGACCGGGGAAGAGCAGAACGGCCGCACTTGGCGCCGCTGTTTGTCCCGACGGCCGGGTCGTCGAGACGACACGCCCGACGATCGTACTGCACAGTTTATATCGAAATTGTTGACGAATGGGCAGAATGCGGCGACACTGTGCGCCGTCTCATGAGGAGTCCAACGGGAGGAATGCCGAATGCCGCTCGGTATTGTGAACTTTTCCTTCGATCTTTTCGCGCCTTGGCGCGAGTTTCGGACACGCTCCGAGAGCGCACCCAAAAAAGCAGCCCATGACGTAGAGACCGATACGGTCGACCAAAGCGATGAGGAACAGGCACGCCAACAGGCGCTGTTCTGGGGATTGTTCCCGGTGCTTTAACGCGGGACGGCAAGCAGTGTCTGCGGCCTCTGCCAGGGTCTGCGCAAGGGAGTGGAGCCTCGCTGCGGGACCTCCAAAGCTATCTTCAAAATCGAACTGCAGCTCTGGCTGTGCCACATGAGGATGCATGAGATGGGATCGATTACACATCTGCATGAGCGTCTTCGACCGGTACCGCTTCGGATAGCTTCCGACGAGGAAGTGTTGACGGCCGCCGGTGAGATCGTGGCGCTCGGTGCCGATGTCCCCGCCGTTCTCCTGACGGATGCGCTGGTGCGGTCCGGCCTCTTGGCCATCTCGATCCCTTCCGATTTCGATGGGGCCGACGTATCGAACGGATTGATCGCCCAGGCCGTGTCACAGATCGCCGAGGTGCAGCCGGCTGCGGCCGGTGCGCTCGTCGACCATTTTCGCGCCCTTGAGTTGGTCCGCAATGCGGGCAGCGAGGAACAGCGGCGCAGCATCTATTCGCATGTGGCCACGGGGGAGAGGCTGTCGGCAGCCGACCCGGGCGATCACGGCGAAATGCAACGCTACCTCCCCGACGGCATCGGCTTCAAACTGACCGATGCGGTAGAGGCTGCGTGCCTCGGCGAACCGGATTGGTTCGCCATTCTGGCGCTAAACGAGGCGGAGGCGACGAGCCTGTTGCTCGTCCAGCGCGGCAGCGCGGAGGCCGAAGTGGTGCATGCCGGCGAGCCTGCAACCTATCGTCTCGCAGAGGCGCATGTGGCGGCCGACTCGGTGCTTGCCCTCAATCGCGATGCGCTTCTCCTCTCCCGATCGCTCGGGACGATCCTGCAGGCCGCGGTTGCCCTGGGCGAGAAGCGCCGGCAACTGGCCGGCAATTTGAACTTGTGGCGCAACGGCCGGCCTTCGGGTGAGCGGCCCTGGGACGAGCGGATCGGCCGGTTCCAGGTCGAGATCGAGACATTGGCGGCGCTGATCGACCGGGCTTCGACCGCCCTCGACCTCGCACAGGTCAACGCCACGCCGGCCGGCATCGCCGACGTGGGCAGACTGGCCACCACGATCGAGATCGCCTTTCCGTTGGAACGGACGCGCGGCACCGGGCACCTGCTCGCAGAACTCGGGCGCACCCTGTTCGAAGCCTGAGGCAGCCTATTCGCCGGCGATGAGCGCGTCCTCGACCGTCTTCGCCCGGTCCTTGGCGACGAATTGCGCAAGCGTCATGTTGTCGAGGATGGTGGCGATTGCGTCGCGGACCTCCGTCATCGACAGGCGAACCTGACAGCCGACCGGGTCGTTGCAATCGTCGCAGGCCTCGAAAGCCGTCCGGCTCGCACAGCGGATCGGAGCGAGCGGCCCGTCGAGCGCCCGGATCACCTGGCCGATCATGATCTCGGAGGCCGGCTTCGACAGCGAGTAACCGCCGTTCGGGCCTTTCTTCGAGCGCAGAATACCGGTGTTGCGCAGTTCCAGGAGGATCGTGTCGAGGAACTTCTTCGGAATGTTGTTGCGCGTCGCGATCTCTGTCACGAACGCGGTTTCACCAGGACCAAGGCTCGCCAGATCAACAAGCGCCTTCAATCCGTACTTGCCTTTTTTCGTAAGCATTTTGGGACTCGAATGGTGTCGGTCATGCGCGTGCCGGTTGGCGCGCACAGAGGATTCAGACGTCTATCATTTCTTACTAAGTAAATAGTTTTTGGCGAATTAATCTGCAAGTTAGTTTCAATGAATCTGCTACTCCATGACGATGAATTTTGGCTCACGCACGTAAGAAACAGTGATTTGATCCGCCTTCGAACAGTCGAAATCGCAGCGGCGGCCAGAAGACGCTCTGATTTCCTTTCTCGCCCGGGTCAGGGCTCGGTGCCGAAGAAGGCAAGGCGGGTGAAAAGAACGTAGTTCGACTCCGAGACCATCAGCGCCACGAAGACGAGAACCAGCAGCGGCGGCAGCAGGATCGCATAGATCAAAGCGAGGCGCTCCCAGGCCATGTGCATGAACACCGCGACGATCAGCCCGGCCTTCAGCATCATGAAGATCAGGATCAGCGACCAGCGAAGGTATCCCTGCAGTCCGAAGTAATCGACCAGGTAGGAAAAGGCGCTGAGCACGAAGAGCAGGCCCCAGACCAGGAGGTAGAGCTTGATCGGGTGCTGTTGCTGTTCCGCATGTGCTGCAGGATGTGCGGCATGTGCCTCGGCATGGGCCATGATGCCCTCCTCACCAGAGATAGAAGAATGCGAAGATGAAAACCCAGACCAGATCGACGAAGTGCCAATAAAGGCCGGTGATCTCGACGATCTCGTAGCGACCCTTGCGACTCGTGAAGAAGCCGCGCCGCTCCGTGTCGTAGTCGCCGCGCCAGACCTTGCGCGCGACGATCAGCAGGAAGATCACGCCGATCGTGACATGGGTGCCGTGGAAACCGGTGATCATGAAGAAGGAGGAGCCGAATTGCGCCGCGCCCCAGGGATTGCCCCAGGGCCGCACGCCTTCGGAGATCAGTTTCGACCACTCGAAGGCCTGCATCCCGACGAAGGTGGCGCCAAACAGCGCGGTCACCAGCATGAGAATTGCGGTCTTCCTGCGGTCGCGGCGATAGCCGCAGTTGACCGCCATCGCCATGGTGCCGCTCGAGGAGATCAGCACGAAAGTCATGATCGCGATGAGGATCAGCGGCACGTGTGCTCCGGCGATCTCAAGCGCAAAGACCTCGCTCGGGTTCGGCCAGGGAACGGTGGTGGACATCCGCGCCGACATGTAGGCGAGCAGGAAGCAGCCAAAGACGAAGGTGTCGCTCAGGAGAAAGATCCACATCATGGCCTTGCCCCAGGAGACGTTCTTGAACGTCCGCTGGTCCGAGGCCCAGTCCGACGCCAGCCCAGCCAAACCGGCGGGCCGGGGAAGCGTTTCTGCAGCGGGGGTCTTGATCGGGGCAGACATTGTCAGCGTTCCTATGTCAGCAGTTGGCGGCAGAAATCGACGACGTCGCTGGCCCAGCCGGAAAACAGGGCGAACAGCACCAGCCAGACGAACAGCATGAAATGCCAGTAGATGGCGCAGAGCTCGACCGTCAGGCGCGTTCTGCGGTCGAGTGGCCCTTCCCAGGCGCGGAAGGTGAGCCGGCCGAGCGCGACAAGCCCGCCGACGATGTGCAGGCCGTGCATGCCGGTCAGCAGATAGAAGAAGCTGTTGGCGGGATTGCCGGCCAGGAGATAGCCGGCCGCCGTCAATTCTCGCCAGGCGAAAAGCTGCCCGACGAGAAAGGCGAGGCCCGTCGCAAGGGCCGCGAGCAGCGCGGTCCGGGTCGTCTCGTCATGCCGCCGCTCCGTCTCCACCTTCGCCCAGTGCAGAGCGATGCTGCCCATCGCAAGAATGCCCGTATTGACCCAGAGGAGACCGGGCAGTGGCAAGGTGCCCCAGTCGGACGAGGCCATGCGCATGAAATAGGCGCTGATGGCGAGCGAGAAGAGTGCGCCGACGACGGCGAGAAAGACGCCGAGACCGATTTTCGCTGCCGGCGGCGGTGTGCCGGTCCTGCGGTCGTGGGCGTGGCCGATTTCGAGCCAGGGGCGCGAAGCGAGCCGCTGCTGGGCGAGCCACCAGACGATGATGGCGGCGACCGCCGCGAGGAAAATCGCAGCCACACTCATGAGATCGCCTCATGGCTGACACGGCCCGGCGACGGCTGGTTCTGCGGGATGAAGTCCTCGGGCGCTCCCGGAACGCTGTAATCATAGGCCCAGCGATAGACGACCGGCAGTTCCTTGCCCCAGTTGCCGTGCGGCGGCGGCGTCTCGGGCGTCTGCCACTCGAGCGTCGTCGCCCGCCACGGATTGCCGCCGGCGTCCCGCCCGTGGCGCACGCTCCAGGCGAGATTGAAGAGGAAGACGATCTGGGCGGCGCCGACGATCAGTGCCATGACGCTGATGAAGGCGTTGAGGCTATGGACTGACTCCTGCACGAACGCCATCTCGCCGAGTTCGTAGTAGCGGCGCGGCACGCCGACGAGGCCGACATAGTGCATTGGGAAGAAGATCAAATAAGCGCCGATGAAGGTGACCCAGAAATGCACCTGGCCGAGCGCTTCGTTGAGCATGCGTCCGGTGATCTTCGGGTACCAATGGTAGATCGCGCCGAAGATCACCATGATCGGCGCCACGCCCATGACCATGTGGAAATGCGCGACGACGAACATGGTGTCGGAGAGCGGCACGTCGACGACGACGTTGCCGAGGAACAGCCCCGTCAGGCCGCCGTTGACGAAGGTGACGATGAAGCCGAGCGCGAAGAGCATCGGCAGGGTCAGGTGGATATCGCCGCGCCAGAGCGTCAGCACCCAGTTGTAGACCTTGATCGCCGTGGGTACCGCGATGATCAGCGTCGTGGTGGCGAAGAAGAACCCGAAATAGGGGTTCATTCCGCTGACATACATGTGGTGAGCCCAGACGATGAAGGAGAGGCCGCCGATGATGACGATGGCCCAGACCATCATGCGATAGCCGAAGATGTTCTTTCGCGCATGGGTGCTGATCAGATCGGAAACGATGCCGAAGGCGGGCAGGGCGACGATGTAGACCTCCGGGTGGCCGAAGAACCAGAAGAGATGCTGGAACAGGATCGGACTGCCGCCGCCATGCTGCAGCTGCTCGCCCATTTCGACGATCGCCGGCATGAAGAAGCTGGTGCCGAGCAGCCGGTCGAAGAGCATCATGACGCAGGCGACGAACAGCGCCGGGAAGGCGAGCAGCGCCATGACGGTTGCCGTGAAAATGCCCCAGACGGTTAGCGGCAGGCGCATCAGCGTCATACCGCGGGCGCGGCCCTGGAGCACGGTGACGACGTAGTTGAGGCCGCCCATGGTGAAGCCGATGATGAAAATGATCAGCGACGAGAGCATCAGGATAATGCCCCAGTCCTTGCCGCCGGGCGTACCCGAGAGAACCGCTTGCGGTGGATATAGGGTCCAGCCGGCGCCGGTCGGTCCGCCGGGAGCGAAGAAGCTCGCCACCAGGACCAGCACGGCGAGCAGATAGATCCAGTAGCTCAGCATGTTGGCGTAGGGGAACACCATGTCGCGGGCGCCGACCATCAGCGGGATGAGATAGTTGCCGAAGCCGCCGAGGAAGAGCGCCGTGAGAAGGTAGATCACCATGATCATGCCGTGCATGGTGATGAACTGGTAATAGGCATGGGCATCGATAAAGTCGAACGTGCCGGGAAAGCCGAGCTGCAGGCGCATCAGCCAGGACAGCACCAGCGCCACCATGCCGATGGCGATCGCCGTCGTCGCATATTGGATGGCGATGATTTTCGCATCCTGGCTGAAGACGTATTTCGTCCACCAGCTATGCGGATGATAAAGTTCAACATCCTCGACTTCGGGAGGCGGAAGCGCCTCGCCAATACCGGACCGGACGTCGACCATCATATGTCCTCCCAGGTTGCTACTCTACGGCGCCTCCTACTGCGCCGCTGCCGCGGCAATCGAGGTTGCCGCCGGGCTAGTTTCGGACGATGCGGATAGCTGCGAAAAACTCTGCTGCTCGGCGAGCCAGGCCTGATAGTCTTCCTCGGTATCGACCACGACGGTGCCGCGCATCTGCGGGTGGCCGACGCCGCACAACTCCGCACAGAGGATTTCGAAGGTTCCGGTGCGCGTCGGAGTGAGCCAGAAATAGGTCACCATCCCCGGAACCATGTCCATTTTGGCGCGGAATTCCGGCACGTAGAAGTCGTGCAGGACATCGACGGAGCGGAGCAGCACCTTGACCGGCTTGCCGATGGGAAGGTGAAGCTCGCCGCCCTCGATGATCAGATCGTCGAGGCTGGCGGCGTCGTTTCGGTTCAGGCCAAGCGTGTTTTCGGGGGTGATGTCGCGCGTTTCGCTCGTGCCAAGCCGCCCGTCGGCGCCGGGAAGCCGGAAGCTCCACAGCCATTGCTGGCCGACCACTTCCACCTCCGTGGCACTCGGCGGCACGGTGATAAACTGGTTCCAGACGAACAGGCCGGGCGCCAGCATCGCCGCCACCCCAACAGTCGTGCTCGTCGCCAGCCAGCCTTCGAGTTTCTTGTTCTCGGGCTCATAGGCGGCGGTGTTGCCGGGACGATGGCGGAAGCGCAGAACGCAATAGGCCATGAACAGGACCACGGCGGTAAAGGCAATTCCGGTGATCCAGAAGGTTATGATGATGGTATTGTCTATGTAATTCCAGTTGGAGGCGATTGGGGTCCACCACCAAGGACTCAACAAGTGGAACAACACTGATCCGGCGGCCAACACAACCAGAATGACTACCACCGCCATTTTCTGTCCCTCCCCGCCGCGATTGGCCGTGAGACGAATACGCAATTCGCGGCGTTCCGATCAGAATTATTGCACGAACGGATAATACTGGCAAATCCCCGGAAAGGCGCAGATTTCTGCCTTTCCGCTGGTTGCTCCTATTTGGGGTGTTGCTTGAGATAGGCAATCACATTGACGATCTCATCGTCCTTCTTGAGGCCGGGGAAGACCATCTTGGTGCCTTTGATCTTGGCTTTGGGATTGCGCAGATACTCGTGCAGCGTCGGCTCGTCCCAGACGAGCCCGCCCTTGCCGGCATCGATCATGGCTTGCGAATATTTGAAATCCGCATGAGTGCCGGCGGTCCGGCCAATGATACCCTGCAGCGACGGACCGACCTTGTTCTGGTCCTTGTCCACGACGTGGCAGGTGGCGCATTTCTTGAAGACCGTGGCTCCCGCGTCGGCATCGCCCTCCTGGGCATGGCCGGCCACCGGACAGAGAAAGAGTGCCGAAAAAGACAGGGCAACAACAGCAATTCGCATGATACTTCCCCAATTTCGCCCGGCGCGGGGGCAAAGCAGAGTGTCGTCAAATCATGGCTTTGGCGGTGCTTGCTCTCTTCAGGAATGCGCGCCGGCGCGGTTGATAGGTGTGACAGAAGAAAAGCTAGTCCTCGCAGAGGAGAAGTCAATTGCTCCTTCCGGGTACTGCATGATTCCGTAAATCGGAATCGATCTAAGGACAAATCATGCAGCATTTCAATGTGCTACAGCGACCCTAGTGCATCCGACCGGACGCGCGGGCTGTAGCCGGCGGGAGGAGGACCTGCTGTCAGACGCGGTTACCCTCGCCATCGAAGAAATGCAGGCTGTGTGCCGGGAAGTGAACGGGGATGGTGCCGGAGGCCGTCAGGAACGAGCGATCGTTGGTGAAGGCCTTGAAGCCCGCCCGTCCGAGCGAGAGATGCAGGATGATGCCGAAGCCGGTCGGCTCGACGAGATCGACGGTCGCCAGCAGGGTCTCCGGCCCATGGCCGGCAAGCACGATATGCTCCGGGCGGATGCCGAGCGTCGCCTTGGCGTTGTTCGCAAGCGGGGCGGGCGCGTCAAGGGGGATGCCGATCCCGCCGGCGATCTCGAACCGCGACCTGTCGCCAGCGTGATAGGTGCCCTCGAAAAAGTTCATGCCGGGCGAGCCGATGAAACCGGCGACGAAGAGGTTGGCGGGGCGATCATAGAGGTCGAGGGGGCTGCCCACCTGCTGGACCACGCCGGCATTCATGGCGACGATCCGGTCGGCAAGCGTCATCGCCTCGATCTGGTCGTGCGTGACATAGATGGAGGTGGCGCCGAGATCCTTGTGCAGCTTCTTGATCTCGGCGCGCATCTGCTCGCGCAGGCGGGCGTCGAGGTTGGAGAGCGGCTCGTCGAAAAGGAACGCCTTCGGCTGGCGGACGATGGCGCGGCCCATGGCGACGCGCTGGCGCTGACCGCCGGAAAGCGCCCGCGGCCGGCGCTCCAGGAGGGGATCGAGGCCGAGCTTGGCGGCGGCGCCCGAAACGACGGTGGCGATCCGCTCCTTCGGAGTCTTGCGGAGCCTCAGGCTGTAGCTCATGTTCTTCGCGACCGACATGTGCGGATAGAGCGCATAGGACTGGAACACCATGGCGATGTCGCGGTCCTTGGGCGCCAGCTCGTTCACCCGCTTGCCGGCGATGCGGATCTCGCCGGCGGTGACGCTTTCGAGCCCGGCGATCATCCGGAGCAGGGTCGACTTGCCGCAGCCGGAGGGGCCGACGAGCACGACGAATTCGCCGTCGCGGATCTTCAGGTCGACACCGTGCAGGACCGGGTGGACGCCGTAGGACTTCTGGATATTGGCGATGTCGATGGAAGCCATGGGTTCAGCCTTTGACCGCGCCGGCCGTGAGGCCCTGGACGAGATAGCGTTGAATGAGCAGGAAGAAGAGGCAGGCCGGGATCAGCGCCAGCACGCCGGCGGCCATCATCTGGCCGAAGTCGACCGAGAACTTCGAGACGAAGGACAGAAGCCCGACCGGGAACGTCGCCTGCTCGTTGCCGGAGATCAGCATCAGCGAGAAGAGCAGTTCGCTCCAGGCGGCGGTGAAGACGAAGCCGAGTGTCGCGGCGATGCCTGGCAGCGTCAGCGGCAGGATGATCTGGCGGAAGGCGACGAATTGCGTGGCGCCGTCGATCATCGCCGCCTCTTCCAGATCCTTCGGAATGCCGTCGAAGAAGGACTGCATCAGGAAGGTGGCGAAGGGCACGTTGAAGGCGGTGTAGACGATCACGAGGCCGGTCAGGCTGTTGGTCAGCCCGAGCGGCGAGAGGATCTTGAAGATCGGCGCGACAAGCATGACGAGCGGGAACATCTGCGTCAGCAGCATCAGCGTCACCAGCCAGTATTTGCCGCGGAAGCGGAAGCGCGATAGCGCATAGCCGGAGAGCGAGGCGAGGATGGTTACTACGACCGCCGTCGATCCCGAGACGATCAGGCTGTTGCGAAAGAACACCGGGAAGGCGCTGTGCCGCAGCACGAAGTCGAAATGCTCGAGACTGGCCCGCGACGGCCAGAGGCGGATGCCTTCGGAATAGAGCAGGTCGTTGGGCGTCACCGCGACCTTCAGCAGCCAGAACAGCGGAAAGAGCGCGAAGGCGATATAGGCGAGGATCGCCAGCCGGTGCGCGACGGTGAGGAGAGCGGATTTGGCGCGCATCGTTCTAGTCCTTGCTCAAGAGCCACTGCCGCAGGATGACGATCAGCAGCGAATAGGCCAGCAGCAGCGCCAGGAGCACCAGCGCGATTGCCGAGGCATAGCCGAAATCGAGCCGCTTGAAGGCCTGGGTGAAGATGTAGCTTGCAACGATCTGGGTGCGATCGGCCGGCCCGCCATTGGTCATAACGATGATGAGATCGGCGAAATTGGAGATCCAGACGGTGCGCAGCAGGATGGTGATGGCGATCGTCGGCGCGAGGAAGGGCAACGTGATCGACAGAAAGCGCTGGAAGGCACCGGCGCCGTCGATGCTCGCCGCCTCGTAGAGATCGCGCGGGATCGCCTGCAGCGCGGCCAGCAGGGTGATCGCGAAGAACGGAATGCCCCACCAGATGTTGGCGACGATCGGCCCCCACATGGCAAGCTGCGGATCGGAGAGGATGTTGGCCGGCTGGCTCATGATCCCAAGCCCGTAGAGCCAGTGCGGCAGGGGACCTACGACCGGATTGAAGAGCCAGGCCCAATTGAGGCCGGCAAGGAAACTCGGCACCGCCCAGGGCAGGAAAACGAGCGCCTGGGCAAGGGCGCGGCCGCGAAACGGCTTGTCGAGCAAAAGCGCCAGGATCAGGCCGAAGGCGAACTGAAGAAGAACCGACGCGCCTGTCCACCAGAGCGTGTTGCGCAGTGAGCGGAAGAAGGCCTGATCCTGTGACAGCGCCCGGAAATGATCGAGCCCGACGAAGGCGCCGGAGAAGGGATTGAGCAACTGGATGTCGCGGAAGGCATAGGAGACGCCGAGCACGAGCGGCACGAGCATGACCGCGACGATCAGGATCAGCGCCGGTGCGCTGTAAAGATAAGGTGCCGAGGCGTTCGCGATGCGCTTCATCAGCGGCGGACGAATTGCAGGCAAGCCGTCATGGCGTGCGGCATAGGCCATCGGTCGAAGTTTCCCCTTTTTTGACCGCCGTTATCGATCGGCGTGCCTTCTTATCGTCTTGGCTGGACCGGCGGTGGCGCGAACCACCGCCGGTGCCGGTGCTACTTCTTGTTCGCCAGGTATTTCTGCTGTGCCTTGGTCAAGTAATCGGCCCACTGATTGGCGAGCTCTTCCGGCGTGATGTCGCCGAGGAGCGCTTCCTGGGTCGTCTTGATCGCCAGCGAATCCTTGAAGAAGGCGAACTCCTCGAGGTAGGTCGGCATTACGGTCAGCACGACGTCCTTGTCGGCAAGTTCATCGAACCAGCCTTTGAATTGCGGGCTCGCATAGAAGGGGTCTTTTTCGGCCGACTTGTGGACCGGCAGCGCGCCTGTGCGCTTGTTCCACTCGATGTTGCCTTCCGGACCTTCAAGCGTTTCGATGAGCTTCCAGGAGAGATCCTTGTTCTGGCTTGCTGACAGCATCGACCAGCCGGCAAAGCCGATCGTCGTGAAGGCCTTGCCGCTCGGTCCCTTCGGCATTGTGGTGACGCCGAAATCATCCGGCTTCATGCGCTGGGCGATGGCGATCAGCGCGTCCGGATCCTGGTCGAGGAAGGCGCATGTGCCGCTATAGAAGCCGGCGACGATCTCGTTGAAGCCCCAGTTGACGCTATCCTTCGGCGCGAGGCCCTTCTTGTAGAGATCGATGACCCAGGTGAGACCCTTGATCCAGCCCTCGCTGTTCATCGTCGAGGTGCCGTCTTCCTTGAAGAACGTATTGTCGCCGGCCATGGTGGCGCCGAACATCACCCAGCCGTTGAGGCCGCCCGGCCCGCCGCGCAGGCAGTAGCCGGATTTGCCCGGCAGCTTCGAGACCGCTTCGGACGCTTTGACGAAATCGTCCATGGTCTTCGGCGGCTCGGCGACGCCGGCCTCCGAGAGCAGTTTCTTGTTGTAGAACATCGCCCGGAGATAGAAGCCGTAGGGCAACATATAGGCGGTGTCGTTGACATCGCGGCCGAGCTCCAGCGCGCGCTCGGTGAGGCCCGGCGTGTGCTCCCACTTGGCAAGATAGGGCTCGAGGCTCTCGAGCATGCCGTTATTGGCGTAGAGCGACAGCCAGGTGTCCGGCATTTCCATGACATCCGGGATTTCACCGGCCGAGACCATGGTGGCGAATTTCTGGAAGGCTTCGCCCCAGGGCAGCGAGATGATCTCGACGGTGGTGCCGGAATTCGCCGCCTCGAACTTGGCGACGATCGACTTCAGGGTTTCGGTACGCTCGGGGCTGGTGATGACCTCGACGAGCTTCAGCTTGGTGTCGGCAAGAGCGCTGCCGGCCATCAGCGTGGCGAGCAGGGCGGCTGTGATCAGTTTCCTCATTTTTGTTCCCTTTGTTCTTGATGTTGATCCATTCCTTGGAGAGCGGGATGCGCGGGCAGTACCCGCTTGCACTTTCCTCATTCCGCCCTTGTCAGCCTGAGGAAGCGGCGTCGATCGCCGCTTCGAGATCGCTCCAGAGGGCCTCCGTCCCCTCCAGGCCGACATGGAGACGTACCGACCGCGGAGAAATGCCGAAGGCGGCCGCGGAATTGGGTTGGGCTTTCTGCGCCAGAACGACTTCGCCCGGTACGATGAGGCTTTCGTGGCCGCCCCAGGAAACACCGAGCTTGAAGAATTGCAGGTGATCGGCGAAGCGGCGGACGTCGACGCCGTCGCGAACGATGAAGGAGAAGAGCCCGGAGGTGCCCAGGAGACCCGGCGGCAGGTGGTTGCCGAGGCCGGGGTGGCAGACCGTTTCGACCAGAGGATGGTCCTGGAGGCGGCGCGCAAGGGCTAGTGCCGAACGCTCATGCGCCTTCATGCGGATCGGCAGGGTGCGCAGTCCGCGGATCAGCAGCCAGGCGTCGAAGGGCGACAGCTTGCCGCCGAGATAGGGATAGGCTTCGGAGCGGATGCGGCCGATCAGTTCCGTGGAGCCGGCGACGACACCGGCGACGACGTCGCTATGGCCGCCGAGATATTTCGAGGCCGAGTGGATGACGAGGTCGACGCCGAGCGAAATCGGCTGCTGGAACACCGGGCTCGCCCAGCTGTTGTCGATGACGGTGACGATGCCTTGCGCCTTGGCGAGCGCCGCAAGCGCCGCCACGTCATGGGTATCCATGACCCAGCTCGTCGGGCTCTCCATGTAGAACAGCTTGGCGCCGGGCAGCGCCTTCGCGACCTCCTCCTCGTCGCGTCCGTCGACATAGGTGACCTCGATGCGCATGCGTTTGAGATGCGTGCCGAACAGCCGGAAGGCATCGGGATAGAGATGCTTCACCGCGACGATGCGATCGCCCGGCTCGACGAAGGACAGTACGGTGGAGGAGATCGCCGACATGCCGCTGGCAAAGCCGATGGCGTCCCCGGCGCCTTCCAGTTTCGCCAGCATCTCCTCGAACAGCCTGACCGTCGGATTGAGACCCCGGGTGTAGATCGGCCGGACGCGCTCGCCCCGGTAGGAGGCGATCATCTCGTCATAGTCCTTGAAGGTGAAGAGCGAGGTCTGGACGATCGGCGGAACGACGGCATCGAAGGCGTGGCCCTCGTCATGGACGGCGATCAGCGAGGCTCTATCGAACGGATCGAGGCCGTCATTCATTTGGACATTTCCTTGATGTCTTCCTCGACGATCGCGAGGATTTTCAGTGTCTCTTCCCGGGCGGAATCCGGATTTTGCGACGCGATCGCGTCGAAAAGCGTTCGGTGAAAGGGAAACGACCGCCGGGCGAAATCCGGCCGGTCGAAAGGCTTTTCCCAGAAACGCTCGAAGGCCTCGCGCATCTGCTCGAGCAACTGCCGGAAGAGCGGATTGTGGGTCGCGTCGTAGATCGCCAGGTGGAAGGCGAGGTCCTCCGGTCCGGAGGTCCCCTTGGACAGATGAACGCGCTCCATTTCGTTGAGCTTCGTTTCGATATTGACGACGTCGGCGGCCGTGCGGCGGCGGGCGGCGACCATGCCGGCTTCGACCTCGATGCCGCGCCGGACCTCGAGCGTCTGCAGCAGGGCGTCGCGGAGATGCCGGGTGTCGAGCGTCAGCGGCATGTGGATCGTCGCGCCGGAAATGGCGCGCAGCAGATAGGTGCCGCTGCCCTTGCGCGCCTCGACGACGCCGAGCGCCTGGAAATGGCTGATGACCTCGCGGATGGTGGACCGCCCGACGGCGAGCGCCGCCATCAATTCGCGTTCTGCCGGTAGCCGGTCACCGGGCTTCAGACCGGATCCCTGGATGTAGTCGGCGAGAGCGGAGATCACCTGCTGCACCCGGTCAACCGGGGGCAGGGGCAGAAGCAGCGCTTTCTCCGGTTGGGACATCCGCGAGACTCAAAATTGGTCTGACATCTGAGCAATATGCAGGGGGTGGGCCGCATGGTCAAGGGGCAAGATTTGCGTTATGCCTTCTGCTGTCGAAGGCTCGGCCGATTGCGATTGGCCGTGGCGGCTCAGCGGCTTTCTGGAAGTCCCTATGATGGCAAGCGCGAAGAAATCCTATGCCGGCGACGGGAGCTATCCGGAGAGCTACTACGCGGCCTCCCGCAACGTCATTCGCACGCCGGTCAAGCTTAAGGGGCGCGTCGAAACCGACATCTGCGTCGTCGGCGCCGGCTATACCGGGCTTGCGACGGCCATTCATCTCGCTGAGAAGGGTTACAAGGTTGCCGTGATCGAGGGCGCCCAGGTGGGGTGGGGTGCCTCGGGGCGGAACGGCGGCCAGGTCGTCAACGGCCTCAACGCCAGTCTCTCGACGATCCAGCGGCGTTTCGGAGAGGATGCGGCCCGCTTCATCGGCGGCCTTGTCCAGGAGGGCGGGCGGATCCTCCGCCGGATCGTCAGCCACTATCGGATCGACTGTGACCTGAAATCCGGCAACATCTATGCCGCCTATACCGGTGCGCATATGAAGGATCTGGAGGCCAAGCAGGCGCTCTGGCGCAAATACGGCATGGACGACCACCTGATGCTCGACCGGGATGCGTTGCGCAAGCTCGTCAATTCCGAAGCCTATTGCGGCGGCATGCTCGACATCACCGGCGGCCATATGCATCCGCTAAATCTGGTGCTCGGCGAGGCGCGCGCCTTCGAAAGCCTCGGCGGTATCATCCACGAGATGTCGCCGGTGACCCGCGTCGACCACAGAGCGGCGCGGCCGACCGTCTACACCCGGGAGGGCGAAGTCTCCGCCCGCATCGTCGTGCTCTGCGGCAATGCCTATCTCGGCGACGCGGTGCCTGAGCTCGTCTCACGCGTCATGCCGGTCTCGACGCAGATGATCACCACGGCCCCGCTCGGCGAGGAACTCGCCGATATGCTGATCCCGAGCGACATGTGCGTCGAGGACGTGCGCTACATCCTCGACTATTTCCGGCTTTCGGCCGACAAGCGGATGGTCTTCGGCGGCGGCACCGTCTATGGCGGCACCGATCCGGCCGATGTGGTGGCGAAGCTGCGGCCCAATCTCGAAAAGGTTTTCCCGCGCCTCAAGGGCGTGAAGATCGACTATGCCTGGAGCGGCAATTTCGCGCTGTCGTTCACGCGCGTGCCGCAGATGGGCCGCATCGGTGCCAACACCTATTTCGCTCACGGCTATAGCGGCCACGGGGTGACCGGCTCGCATCTCTTCGGCCGAACGCTCGCCGAGGCGATCGACGGCGATCAGTCGCGCTTCGACATGTTCGAGAAGCTGCCCTGGTATCCGTTCCCCGGCGGGCGGATCTTCCGTGCACAGTATTCGACGATCGGCTCCTGGTGGTATTCCTTCAAGGACGCGGTCGGCTGGTAGTTCCGCGATCGCTGCCGGTTGCGGTGGGTGCCGGGTTCTCCTTCAAATCGATACCGCTCGCTCCGATGATGCGTTAGTATTCCGGCCGCGGGCAGGACGCCTGCTGACAGGTGCGCCGGCAGGGCGCACAGGGTTTCTCATTCGCGCGGACATCAACGAGAACACCAAACATCGAGCTTCGAACGGGTTGCAACCCGGCTGCCGCCAGCGCTCGAATTCATGTCGCCGATCGTTCGATGCGACTGCCTAGGCGCGCAGCGCAAGTGTCAAGAAAATCGCAGTGGGGAGGTCGAACATGTTCATCCGCTTCGGTTACGAGATTGGCATCGATTGCCCGCATTCCACGCCGATGATGACGTTTCTTTCGATCGCGAAGGAACGGCGGGAGACGATCGTCACGGAGCGGGGACCGGTTGCTTCGCCGCTGGTGCCTATGGAGGAGATCACCGATCCCCATCACAACATTTGCCTGCGCATGGTCCTGCCCGATGGTGAAACCAGGCTCTGCTATGACGCGGTCATCAGCGACGAGGGGCGGCTCGACGCCTCGGATCCCCTGGCCGAGGCGGTGCCGGTGGAGAAGCTGCCGCCCTCCTTGCTGCCCTATCTGTGCGCCAGCCGCTATTGCGAGACCGATCGGCTGAGCGCCCTTGCCTGGCGGCTGTTCGGCAATGTTCCGGCAGGCTGGCAACGGGTGCAGGCCATTTCAGACTATGTGCATGACCGGCTGGTCTTCAGCTACGGTTACGCCCAGGCGATGCGCACGGCGCTCGAAGCGCACGAAGACCGGCTGGGGGTCAGTCGCGACTACGCCCATCTTGCCGTCGCTCTCTGCCGCTGCATGAACATGCCGGCCCGCTATGTCCACGGCTACATGGCCGATATCGGGGTTCCCGACAGCCCGGCGCCGATGGATTTCAACGCCTGGTTCGAAGTGTATCTCGGCGACCGGTGGTACACGTTCGACGCCAAGAACAATGCCCGGCGGGCCGGGCGCATCCCCGTGGCCCGCGGCCGGGATGCAGCAGACATCCCGTTGATCCAGACCTTCGGCAAGCATCAACTGACCCACTTCACCGTCTGGACGTCGGTCGAGGTCGACAGCCGTCTCAGCCGCTCGCATCGCACCGCCGACGTGTCGCTGCTGAACCCGTGGTTCAGCGAGACCTGGTCGCGCCACCTGCAGGAACGCGACCGCGAACGGCACTGATCGCCAAGACGGGAAACGGATTTTTCACACCCCGGGCGATCCGTAGAAAATAATATCTACAAACTTAATCGAGAATATAGGAGAACGGGAATACAGGTGAACACCAACAGCGGAGAGAAGAATGAACGCGACAAAGGCGATGATCCACTCCCGCTACGCACTCCATGTGGCGCAGCCGACGAGCCGCCTGCCGGTCAACCTCATTCCCCACTTGATCGCGATCGTAGCGGCTTTCAGCTTCATCTCGGCCCTCGTCATCGGCGCCATCTGAGCTCCATCGACGCACTTTCCGGAACTTCTTGTCGTCGGCAGTGCGTGAGCCGGCCGTCGTCTTCCCGCTCATCGTTCGGGGCAAGCCCGCGACATCGTAGACCTTGCGAGGTGCATCGTTTGCGTCGTAGCGTGCCTCGCTACGCAAATCGATGCCGCGAACGACTCCGGGATCCTGTCCGGTAAACGTCGTCGCCAAGGCATTGGAAGTCGCTCCGCGCTCATCGCCCGCTGACCGCGCCGGGTGACGATCCGATGGCCGGTCTGCCGGGAAAAGAGACTTTGACGGGAGGAGAGAACGCATGCTCGACAAGCGCAAGTTCTATATCAACGGCGAATGGGTCGAACCGGCAGCACAGAACGACCTCTACGTGCTCAATCCTGCGACCGAAAAGCCGATCGCCGTCATCTCCCTCGGCACGGCGGTCGATGTCGACCGGGCCGTCGCGGCCGCGAAGAGGGCCTTCGAGACCTATGGCCGGACCAGCCTGGAGGAACGGCTGGCGTTGCTCGAAAAGCTGCTCGCGATCTACAAGCGCCGCTACGACGAGATGGCCGACACGATTACCGCCGAGCTCGGCGCGCCGAAAACCATGAGCCGCGAGCAGCAGGCCGATGTCGGCGTCGGCCATCTGCAGGGCTATATCGATGCTCTGAAGCGCCTGAAATTGCGCGAAAAACTTCCGAACGGCGACACGCTGATGCGCGAGCCGATCGGAGTGTGCGGCTTGATCACGCCATGGAACTGGCCGGCCAACCAGATTGCGCTGAAGGTGGTGCCGGCGCTGGCGACCGGCTGTACCTGCGTGTTGAAGCCGAGCGAGTTCACGCCGCTCAATGCCATGCTCTATGCGGAAATGATCGACGAGGCGGGTTTCCCGCGCGGCGTCTTCAACCTCGTCAATGGCGACGGCCTTCATGCCGGTGCTGCTCTTTCGAAGCACAAGGACATCGACATGATGTCCTTCACCGGGTCGACGCGGGCCGGCATCGCCGTCAGCAAGGACGCCGCCGATACGGTGAAGCGCGTCACGCTGGAGCTCGGCGGCAAGTCGCCGAACATCGTCTTCGCGGACGCCGATCTCGAGGAGCGGGTGAAGGCCAGCGTCCTCGAATGCTTCAACAATTCCGGCCAGTCCTGCGATGCGCCGACACGGATGCTGGTCGAGCGCAGCGCCTATGAGGACGTGGTGGCGATCGCAAGGCGGGCCGGAAGGGAGGCGACGGTCGGCGACCCGACCAGGGAAGGCGCGCATATCGGTCCGCTGGTCAGCCATATCCAGTACGAACGGGTGCAGGCGCTGATCGAGGCGGGCGTCGGCGAAGGCGCGCGCCTCCTCGTCGGCGGCCCCGGCAAGCCGGAAGGCTTCGAGACCGGATACTTCGTCAAGCCGACGATCTTCGCCGATGTCGACAACGCGATGCGCATTGCGCGCGAGGAGGTGTTCGGGCCGGTGCTTGCAATCATGCCCTTCGACACGGAGGAGGAGGCGATCGCGATCGCCAACGACACGAGCTATGGCCTTGCCGCCTATGTACAGACGGGCAATCCCGAGCGAGCCGAACGGGTCGCGGCCCGGCTGCGTGCCGGCATGGTGCACATCAATGGCGGGCCGCATCGCTATGGAAGCCCGTTTGGCGGCTACAAGCAGTCGGGCAATGGCCGTGAGGGCGGCACCTTCGGTCTCGAGGACTTCCTCGAGGTGAAGACGGTGCATCTGCCGGACGCAGCCTGAGCGGCGGTCTGGAAGGGGCGGCTGCAACTTTTCGTGCGGCCGCCTGTGAGAAATCGCCCTTTCGGCGAAATCAGGCTGTCGCGCGGCTCGCGGTTCTGATAGCTGGCGGGGGCGCCTTCGAGACGCCTCCCAGTCTTCGGAAATCATCGTGAATCACGCCGCCAGTTCCGCTTCCTCCCAAAATTCCCTGGCCATGACCGCGCTGCTCGTCGGCGGCGTCGCCATCGCCGGATCGCCGATTTTCGTCAGGCTCTCGGAAGTGGGGCCGATGGCCACCGCCTTCTGGCGTGTCGCACTGGCGCTGATCCCGCTCTTTGCCTGGTCGTGGCTCGGCAAGGATGCGAGCGCCGACCGGCGCCCGGAGCGAGTGTCCGATTATGCTCTGCTCGTCCTGCCGGGCGTCTTCCTCGCCATCGACCTCGGGGCTTGGCATCTTTCGCTCACCATGACGTCGGTGGCGAACGCGACCTTGCTCGCCAATCTGGCCCCGGTTTTCGTGACGCTCGCCAGTTGGGCGCTGTTCCGCTCGCCGGTGAGCCGCATCTTCATGGCCGGCCTCGTTATGGCTATCGTCGGCGTCGTTGTGCTGAAAGGCGGCCCCGGCGCGCTTGGCGACGGCGACCTCGCCGGCGACGGCATCGCAGTTGTCGCCGCGATGTTCTATGCCGGCTATATCCTCGCGATCGGGCAATTGCGCAGCCGCTTCAGCACCAACCGCATCATGATCTGGAGCACCGCTTCGGCTGCCGTTTGCGTCCTGCCGATGGCGATCTTCGCCGAGGCCACGCTGCTGCCGAGCACCGGCTTCGGCTGGGCGATGCTCTTTGGTCTTGCCTTCGTCAGCCACGCCGGTGGCCAGGTGGCGATCACCTATGCGCTCGCCTATCTGCCGCCGGCCTTTTCCTCGCTGACGCTGCTCGTGCAGCCCGTCGTAGCCGCGGTGCTCGCCTGGATTTTGCTGAGTGAGCCAGTGGGTATCATGCAGGCGACCGGCGGCGCGATCGTGCTCATCGGCATCCTGATCGCCCGCCGAGGTTGAACCTGAAGCGCGTGGCGCTTTGGGTCTTGTTTCTATGCATGTCGTCGTCCCAAAACCGCTGCACACTTTTGGGCGACATGCGTTAAATGCCCGGCAGTTCAAATCCAGAGAGCCGCTCCTCCAGTTTCTGGATCGTCGGTACATCGGCATTGGCGAAGGCGAAGCGCAGATAGCTTTCCTGTCCCTCACCGAAGTAGTCGCCCGGCAGACAGACGATGCCGGCGATCTTTGCCAACTTCTCGGCGACGAATTGCGAGTCGATGTCGCGGAAGGGGTGGCGGACATAGGCGAAATAGGCGCCAATGGCCTGCAGCTTCCATTGCGGCAGGCGGCCCATGACCTCCTTCAGCGCGTCGGCGCGGTTGGTGATCTCGGCGCGGTTGGCGAGCCGCCAGTCGGCGAGCGCCGGGATCGCCTTGGCGACGGCCGCCTGCGCCGAGCGTGGCGCGCAGATCTGCAGGTTGTCCATGATCTTGGTCACCTGCTGGATAACCGCTGGTCCGGCGGTGATCGCGCCGAGGCGGTGGCCGGGGATGCAGAACGACTTCGAAAAGCTGTAGAGGCCGATGAAACCGTCCTGCCATCCCTTGGTCTGGAGCAGGCGATGCGGTGCGACCGCGGCATCGGGCAGAAAGTCGCGATAGGTCTCGTCGAGGATGAGCCAGGTACCGTTCGCCCGGCAGATTTCATAGATGCGCTGGAGCAGGTCCGCCGGATAGACGGCGCCGGTCGGATTGTTCGGCGAGACGAGGGCAAGCGCGTGGACGCCAGGCCGAAGCGCCGAGGCGATGGTATCGACCTCGGGCAGGAAGCCGGCGCCGGCATCGCATGGGGCGAGTTCGACATTGATGCCAAGCATCGCCAGCGTTGTCTCCTGGTTGAAATAATAGGGGTTCGTCATCAGGACGGTATCGCCTGCGCCGGCAATCGCCATGGCGGCGCAGATGAAGGCCTGGTTGCAGCCGGAGGTGATGTGAATGTTCTCGGCGGCAATCTGGGCGCCGTAGAGCGTTGCCACCTGGTCGGCATAGGCGCCGCACAGTTCGGGCTCGCCCTCGATCGCGCCGTAGCCGGTATAAGCAGGCGACGCTGCCGCCTCGCCGAGCCATCGGAGCATGTCCGGATGGGCCGGGTAGCCGGGTACCGCTTGCGATAGATCGATCAGCGGACCCTTTGCCCCATCATAGGCCTTCGCCCAGGCGAGCACCGAGGGGACCGGCGGCGGCGAGAGTTTTGCGACGAGGGGATTGAAGTGGGGCATCGAGCATTCCTGTTGTTGAGAAAGGCGCTGGGAAGCGCCTGCATTATGACTTGATCTTGCGTTTTTGCGGGCCTTCGAGGCGCCGGTTCTTCGGGGAAGAAACGGGCTGGAAGCCATTCGCCGTCGATTTCTGATCGGGACCTTCCGGTCTCGGCATGCGGGAGCGGATGATCGTGCGGGCGGAGGTCTGGAGCTCAGGCATCGGATCGCTCTCGAGTGCCGCAAACAGCCAGTCGATGAAGACGCGGACGATCGGTGCGGCGCGCACCTCGTTGCGGCAGGCGACGAAGAAGGCGTCGTTGGCCGGCACTGTCAGGTCGAAAGGCGCGATCAACTCGCCGCGGGCGATCAGGCTGCCGGCGGTGATCGTATCGCCGAGCGCCACGCCCTGGTTGTGAAGGGCGCCCTCCGTCGAGAGCCGTGCGTCGCTCATGAAGTGCTGGCGGCCGCGCTGAAGGTCCGCTGCGTCGGCGGCGGCGAGCCAGGTGTTCCATTCGCGGCCGTCGTCGCCATGCAGCATCACATGATCGCGCAAATCCCGGATCGAACGCAGCGGCCGCATGTTGAGGAGCGTCGGGCTGGCGACGGGGAACAGCTCCAGCCGGCTCCACAGCCTCGCCCAGCAGTCTCCCCAATTGCCATCGCCATAGAGGAGACAGACATCGACGTCGGGGGAGTGGAGATGCACCTCGTCGTTGGAGGCGACCAGGGTCAGCTGCACATCGGGAAATTGCTCGGTGAACTGATGCAGGCGCGGGATCATCCAGAAGGAGAGCAGCGCCGGCACGCAGGTGATCCGGAGCTCGCCGCTCGTCGCCGGCCGCGTCATCGCGGCGGTCGCAGCGGCGATCTCGGCGAAGGCATGGGTGACGGCCGGCAACAGCAACGCCCCTTGCGGAGTCAGCCTCAGCCGCTTGCCGCCGCGCTCGAAAAGCGGCGCGTTGAAGGAAAGTTCGAGGGCGCGGATCTGGTGGCTGATCGCCCCATGGGTGACGTTGAGCTCGCGGGCTGCGGCGGAAACAGAGCCGCGCCGGGCAGTCGCCTCAAAGGCGCGCAACGGATTCAACGGGGGCAGGCGGCTCGACACGCGGGGCTCCGGAAGGACTTCACTAGTGTGAGTTTTTCTCACACGAAACGCTATAACAATGTCAATTGATTTTCCAGAAGTTTTGTCACCTAATAGGTTCAACAAGGGCAAAATGCCTGGGGAACATTGATCGGGCCGGTCTTGCCGGCGATACCTTCGGTTGCGATCCGCTTCGCGACCCTTCGTTCCCCGGCGACAGACATGGAGGCTCCGGCGCATGGCCTGGGACGAGAAGAAGCTCGGCGAATTGAAGGCAAAATATGGCGAAAGCCACGGCGGCGAACTGTTCGATCCGACCTTCCGCAAGGTGGCGGACAAGATCTTCACGAAAAGCGGTACGCGGCTCGCGCCCTATTCCGGCATCCCCACCTTCCTGACCGCGCCCTACATGCCGGTCGACGCCGACAATCCGGACTTCGGCAATCTGCAGGTGGCGATCGTCGGCATACCGATGGACCTCGGCGTCACCAACCGTCCGGGCTCGCGCTTCGGACCGCGGGCGCTGCGCGCCATCGAGCGGATCGGCCCCTACAACCACGTGCTCGGCTGCGCGCCGGTGCATGATCTCAGGGTTGCCGACATCGGCGACGTTCCGTTCCGCAGTCGCTACCGGCTGGAACTCAGCCATGAGGACATCGAAAAGCGTCTCAACCAGATCGTCGACGCCGGCGTCGTGCCGCTCTCGGTCGGCGGCGACCACTCGATGACCCATCCGATCCTGAAGGCGGTCGGCAAGAAGCAGCCGGTCGGCATGATCCATATCGATGCCCATTGCGACACCGGCGGCGCCTACGATCTCACCAAGTTCCATCACGGCGGCCCGTTCCGCAACGCCGTTCTCGACGGTGTGCTCGACCCGACCCGGGTCATCCAGATCGGCATTCGCGGTTCGGCCGAATATCTGTGGGAATTCTCCTACGAGTCCGGCATGACGGTGATCCATGCCGAAGAGGTCAGCGGCCTCGGCATTCCCGCCATCATCGAAAAGGCGAAGAAGATCGTCGGCGACGGCCCGACCTACCTTTCCTTCGACATCGACAGCCTCGACCCGAGCTTCGCGCCCGGCACCGGAACGCCCGAGGTCGGCGGCCTGACGACCCGCGAGGTGCTGGAGCTGATCCGCGGCCTCAAGGGCGTCAACCTCGTCGGCGGCGACGTCGTGGAGGTCGCTCCGCAATACGATGCGACGACCAACACCGCCCATGCCGGCGCTCAGGTGCTCTTCGAAATCCTGAGCCTGATGGTCTTCAGCCCGGCAATCACCGGCAAATGACATCTCCAAGATCGACCGGCCGCCGGTTGGCGGCCATCGGGCAAATCTGACGACAGAAAAAGATTCAAAAACAGGGGAACAACAATGACAATCCAGACAAAGCTGAAAGCAATGTTTACAGCCGCATTGATGCTTGGCGCGGCGACAGGGATGGCTCGCGCCGACGCGGTCGACGACATCAAGGCCGCCGGCCAGATCAATGTCGGGATATTCTCCGATTTCCCGCCCTTCTCGTCGGCCAGTGCCGATATGAGCATCAAGGGCTATGACGTCGATGTGGCGCAGCAGATCGCCGATGCGCTCGGCGTGAGGCTCAATCTGGTCAGCGTCACCGGCCAGAATCGCATCCCCTATCTCAACGACAAGCGCGTCGATATCCTGATGAGCGTAGGCTATTCGAAGGAGCGCGCCGAAGTCATCGATTTCGCCGCAGCCTACGCACCCTATTACATCGCCGTCATCGGCCCGGCCGAGCTCAAGGTTGCCGGCAAGGAGGATCTCGCCGACAAGACGATCGCAGTCAATCGCGGCACGCTCGAGGATACGTCGCTCACCGAAGCTGCGCCGGCCTCTGCCAGCATTCAACGCTTCGACAACTACAATGCCGTGATCCAGGCTTTCATCTCCGGCCAGACGCAGCTGATGGTGGTCGGCAACGACGTCGGCGCACAGGTGCTGGCACGCCAGGAGGCGCTGAAGCCGGAACAGAAGTTCCAGCTGCTGACGTCACCGTCGCATATCGGTCTCAACAAGAACGAGGAACGCCTGAAGCAATCGGTCAACGACACCGTCGCCAAGATGCTGGCGGACGGCAAGCTGAACGAAAGCTCGCAGGCATGGTTGAAGACGCCGCTCAACCCCGACAACCTCAAGGACTAAGCGGCTCACGTTAAGGCACGTGCGGCCTGCGGAAGCCTTTTCCGCAGGCTGTCCTGGAAGGGTTGCGACGATGGGCTACAGCCTCGACTTTAGATGGCTTCACGACGCCGCGGGCGCGATCGCTCACGGTGCGGCCATGACCTTGCTGCTGATTGCCTGCACGACGGTGCTCGGCATTCTGATCAGCATTCTCTTGGCGGCCGCGCGCCGCAGCCGCTATGACCTGCTGAGCAAGGCAGTTGCGGTTTATGTAGAGGTGATCCGCAACACCCCGTTTCTGGTACAGCTCTTCTTCATTTTCTTCGGCCTGCCCACGATAGGCATCCGCCTCGACCCGATCGTCGCGGCGATCCTTGCAATGACCCTGAACATGGCCGCCTACACGACCGAAATCGTCGGCGCGGGTCTCGATGCCGTGCCGAAGGGACAGAGCGAGGCGGCTCTCGCACTCGGCTTGAGGGCGCCGCAGGTTTTCATCAAGGTCGTCCTGCCGCAGGCGCTCAAGGTAATCTTTCCGGCACTGACCAGCCAGGTCGTCATCATGATGCTGGAATCGGCAGTCGTTTCGCAGATCGCGGTGCGCGAGCTCGCCCATGAGGCCGACCTGCTGCAGGCACGGACGTTCCGGTCCTTCGAAACCTATCTCGTCGTCACCATGATCTATCTCGGCCTGTCGATGGCGATCAGGCGATTCTTCGTCGCCGGCGGCCGGCGTGTGTTGGGGGCGGGCGTGTCGTGATCGAATTCACCTTCTGGGATATCTTGCGCAATCTGCTTTTCGCGACGCGCTGGACGCTTCTGCTTTCAATCGTCGCCTTCGCCGGCGGCGCTGCGGTCGGCCTGCTGATCCTCTTTGCGCGAATAGCGAAGCGCCCGTGGTTGCGCCGCTTCGGTGCCGGCTATATCGCGCTTTTCCAGGGGACGCCGCTGCTGATGCAGCTCTTCCTGATGTTCTTCGGCCTGCCTATGCTCGGATTCCGCATCGAACCGTGGACGGCGGCAGCACTCGGGCTCACATTCTATGCCAGCGCCTACCTGGCGGAGATCTGGCGGGGCGGCGTGGAAGCGCTGCCGCGGGGCCAGTGGGATGCCGGCGCCAGCCTTGGCCTGCACTATCTCCAGGAGTTGCGTCTCGTCATCCTGCCGCAGGCCTTTGCGATCACGCGCCCGCCGGCTGTCGGCTTCCTCGTCCAGCTGATCAAGAGCACGGCGCTGACCTCTATCATCGGCTTCGAGGAGCTTCTCAGGACAGCCAATGCGATCAATAATGCTACTTTCGAACCGTTCACCGTCTATGGGCTGGTCGCCGCGATTTTCTTCGTGCTCTGCTATCCCCTGACGCAATACGCGCGGCTGCTCGAGCGACGAGCGCCAGCACATTGAGACTTGGAATCCAGGCAATCAACGACAACAGGGAACGCGGCGGTAGCCGCCAAAACAAAGGAGACATGCAATGAACATCAATTCCATCAAGCGCCGCACGCTGCTGGGAGCGGGGCTTGCCGGTGCATCGATGCTGGCAATGCCCGCGGTGCTGCGAGCCCAGGACAAGTCGCTGAAGGTCGGCGTCTATGGCGGCTACTTCAAGGACTCCTTCGACAAGAACATCTTCCCGGAATTCACCAAAGCGACGGGGATTGCGGTCGAGTCGATCGCCGAACCGACCGGCGAGGCCTGGCTGGTTCAGCTCGAGCAGGCGGCCCGTGCCGGACAGGCACCGGCTGACGTTTCGATGATGTCGCAGGTTGCGATGCTCAAGGGTCAGGCGACCGAGCTCTGGACGCCGATCGACATGGCGAAGATCAAGCATGCGTCGGATCTTCTCGACCGCTTCGTCAACAAATATCCGGACGGCCGCGTCGCCGGTGTCGGTGCCGTATCCTGGTACATCACGCTCGTCACCAACACCAATGTCTACAAGGAAGCCCCGACCTCCTGGACGGCCCTCTGGGATCCGGCGAACGCCGACAAGCTCGGTCTGCTGGCGCTGGTCTCCAACTCCTTCCTGCTCGAAGTGACCGCCAAGACCCACATGGGCGGCACCAATGCGCTCGACACGGAGGAGGGCATCCTGAAGGCCTTCGAGAAGCTCGCCGAAGTGAAACCGAATGTTCGCCTCTGGTACCGCGACGAGGCGCAGTTCGAGCAGGCGCTGAAGTCGGGCGAAATTCCGATGGGCCAGTACTACCACGACGTCACCGGGCTTGCCGCCGCCGACGGTCATCCGGTTCGCTCGACCTTCCCGAAGGAGGGCGGCATCCAGGATTCCGGTTGCTGGGCGCTGTCGCGCGCCTCGCAGAAGTCCGAGGAGGCGCATATCTTCATCGACTACATGTGCCAGCCGGCGATCCAGGCGACGCTGTCGCGCAAGGTCGGCACCTCGCCGACGGTCAAGCGCGAGTCGACCGATCTGACGGACAAGGAGTTTGCCGCGGTATCGTCCGATATCGAGCCGATCGTCCCGCGCTACGACCTCTACCAGACGAAGTCGGACTGGTTGAACCAGAAGTGGACGGAGCTTATCGTCGGTTGACGGTCGCGTGCAGTCCGCCCCGGTCAACGGGTGCGGACTGCAGCGCCGTGCGCCTACAACTGGGTCAAAGCCGCTGTCGCACTCTGAACGGCTGCATGGCTCAGTGCATAATCCCTTAAACCGTGGACGGTTTAGGGATAACCTATGTCCAAACTCGAATGCTGCCGCCACCGTCGCGCCTCGATAGGTGCTGGCACCGCGGCATCTGCGCATGAAGCGCCAAAGCGGGGAACATATGTCGGGACTTGCCCTTCAGAACGTCGTCAAGGAATTCGGAGCCTTCAAGGCCGTCAACGACGTCGACCTCACGGTGCCGCACGGCACCTTCGTCTGCATGCTCGGTCCGTCGGGCTGCGGCAAGACAACCCTCCTGCGGATGATCGCCGGCCTCGACCTGCCGACTTCCGGGGCCATTCGGCTCGACGGAGAGGACATTACGCGGGTGCCGACGCACAAGCGCAATCTCGGCATGGTGTTCCAGTCGCTGGCGCTCTTTCCGCATCTGACGGTTGGCGAGAACATCGCCTATTCCCTGCGCATTCGCGGCGCGCCGAAGGAGGACCAGAAGAAGCGGGTCGAGGAACTGCTGTCGATGATCCATCTTTCCGGCTACGCGGACCGGCCGGTCTCCAAGCTTTCCGGCGGCCAGCGTCAGCGCGTTGCGATCGCCCGGGCGCTGGCGATCTCGCCGAAGCTCTTCCTGCTCGACGAGCCGCTTTCGGCACTCGACGCCAAGCTGCGCGAGGCCATGCAGGTGGAACTCCGGCAATTGCAGCAGAAGCTCGGCATCACGACGATCGTCGTGACCCACGACCAGCGCGAGGCGATGACCATGGCTGATACGGTGGTCGTCATGAGCGGCGGCGAAATCCGCCAGGCGGCCTCGCCGATCGAAATCTACCGCCGGCCGGCCGACAGCTTCGTCGCCGATTTCATCGGCCAGACGAATCTGCTCGAAGCGGAGTCGGACACCCGCGGCCACGTAACCGTGCTTGGCCAGCCGGTGCCGGGCCTGCAATTACCGTCAGAGGCGGCCAAGGCGACGATCTCGATCCGGCCGGAAGACGTGCATCTGACAGCGCCGGGCGCCGGCGCGCTGACCGGTACCGTCACTTTCGTACGCGACCTCGGTGGCACGATCGAGACCTTCGTCGAGGTTGCGGACCGCCAGATCGTCGCGGTCTCGACACCGCGAGAGCGGCCGGACGTCTCTGTCGGCCAACAGGTCGGCGTGGCGCTCACCCCGGATGTCTGCGTGGTGCTCAGGAAATGAGACGCGAACCGCCCCAAACCCTCGCCGACTATTCGCCGCTCCTCTTCCCCGCCGCGATGCTGACGATTTTCTTCGTCGTGCCCTTCGGCACGATGATCGCCGTCAGTTTCTTCCAGCGGCAGCAGGGCGGCTTCTATACGCCGGCCTTCGTCTTCGACAACTACGCACGCTTCCTTTCGGCCTTCTTCGGCGGGGTGCTCGGATTCTCGCTGATGATGGCGATCGCCGTCGCCATCTGCTGCGTGGTGCTGGCGCTGCCGTTCACCTATCTGCTGACGCGCATGGCGCGCCGCGTGCAGATCCTCTGGCTGGTGGCGCTGCTCTCGATCCTGTCGCTCTCCGAAGTCATCATCGGCTTTGCCTGGTCGACGCTGTTCTCGCGCACGGCCGGCATCACCAATATCCTCGTCGCGCTCGGACTGATGGGCGAAGCGAAGGCGCTGACGCCGAGCTTTGCGGCGGTGCTGACCGGCATGGTCTATCAGGCCTTCCCCTATACGGTGCTGGTCCTGTTCCCGGCGCTCGTCCGGCTGGATCCGACGCTGACGGAGGCGGCCCGGACGCTGGGCGCTTCGCCGCTCAAGGCGTTTTTCACCGTCGTCGTGCCGGCGCTCAGGAACACCATCGTCGCGACGCTGATCATGGTGTTCATCTTCGCGCTCGGCTCCTACCTGCTGCCGCAGCTTCTCGGCCGGCCGCAGCACTGGACGCTCTCGGTGCTGATTACCGATCAGGCGATCTACCAGTCCAACATGCCCTTTGCCGCCGCGATGGCCGTGTTCCTGGTGCTGGTGACGCTCGGACTGGTGGCGCTCACCGTGATCGCCGGACGCAAGGGAGAGGCCGCATGACCTCCGTTTACCAGAAATTCTACTTCTTCCTGATCGGCCTTTTCCTGGCGCTGCCGCTGATCGTGGTCGCCGGCGTCTCGGTCAATCAGAAGCAGACGCTCGCCTTTCCGCCGGAAGGTTTTTCGACCTCCTGGTACGGCGAAATCTTCCTGAATCCCGAATGGAGAAACGCGCTTTTCGCCTCCGTGACGCTTGCGGTGCTCTCGGCGGCACTCGCCGTGGCGATCGCGCTGCCGCTCGCCTGGTTCCTGTGGCGGCGGGTGGCGCCCTGGGCGAATATCTTCCAACTTCTGGGCGTCGCACCCTTTACGCTGCCGCCGGTGATTACGGCGCTCGGCCTTTTGACCTTCTGGGCAACCGCCGGCTTTTACGGCCAGCCCTGGACGGCGGTGGTCAGCCACGCGATCTTCTTCGTCACCCTGCCGCTGGTGACGCTGTCGCTCGGTTTCACCTCGATCGATCGGTCGCTGGTCGAGGCCGCCGCGACGATGGGCGCCGACGAGCGCACCATCTTCCGCACCGTGGTGCTGCCGCTGATCCTGCCCTATATCGTCTCGGGCTACGCCTTTGCCTTCGTGCTGTCGCTCAACGAATATATCGTTGCCTACATGACCGTCGGTTTCACCATGGAGACGTTGCCGATCAAGATCTTCAACGCACTGCGCTATGGTTATACGCCCACCATGGCCTCGGTGACGGTTCTCTTCGTTTCGACTGCGGCCGTCATCTTCGGTCTCGTCGCCCGCTTCGGCGACCTGCCGAAGCTGCTCGGCGCCATGGCCTCCGATCACAAATGATGAAGCTTGCGGCTCTGCAGATGAAAAGCGTCGGCGGCGACATCGCCGCCAATCTCGCCCGTATCGAAGGCGCGGCCGCCGAGGCTGCGGCCAAGGGGGCGACATTGCTGGTGACGCCCGAACTCGGGATCACCGGCTACGGCGCGGGCGAAGATATCCCGGCACTGGCCGAGCCGGCCAAGGGGGGGACCGTGCAAGCATTGCAACGGATCTCGCGCGACGCCGGCATCGCCATTATCGCCGGCTTTGCCGAACGGGAAGGTGCCGCCGTCTATAACAGCGCGGTCTATGTGCATGGCGATGGCGAGCCGACGATCTATCGGAAATCGCATCTCTATGGTGACTACGAACGGTCGCTTTTCACGCCGGCGCAGCCCGAAACGCGCCTCTTCAAGCATCAGGGCGTCACCTGCGGCATGCTGATCTGCTACGACGTCGAATTCCCGGAAAATGTCCGCCGCCTCGCATCCGCCGGCGCCGATGCCGTGCTGGTGCCGACGGCGCTTCCGGCCGGCTGGTCCGGTACGTTCATCACCGATCACATGATCCAGACCCGAGCCTTCGAGAACCAGGTGTTCGTCGCCTATGTCAATCATTGTGGCTCGGACGCCATGTTCTCGTTCGCCGGTCTTTCCTGTGTCGCGTCTCCGGACGGACAGGTCATGGCAAAAGCCAATGCCTCCGATGAAACGCTGATTTTCGCTGAAATCGATCCTGCGGCCTTTGCCATTTCGCGCGGCGAGAATACGTACCTCAAGGACCTCGGACGAGTCTGATTTCGATCGTTCGCCGTCAGGGAACAATCCGTTCGCGCCATCTCCCTTGTGTTACGCTGGGCCGGACCGAATATTCAGCTCAACCGAAAGCCCCAGGAGGCAATCATGAGCTTGCAACTGACCGGAATCCACCATCTGACGGCGATTACCGCGAATGCGCCGGAGAACCTGCGCTTCTACACGAAGACGCTGGGGCTGCGGCTCGTCAAGAAGACCGTCAACCAGGACGACACGACCGCCTATCATCTCTTCTACGCCGACGGGAAGGCGACGCCCGGCACGGACCTGACCTTCTTCGACTGGCCGGTCGGGCCGGAGGGGCGCGGAACGCACAGCATCTCCCGCACCGGACTTCGCGTCGGCAGTGCCGAGAGCGTGCAATGGTGGAAGAGGCGCTTTGAGGACCTGAACGTGGCGTCGGGCGGGGTCAGCGAAATCGACGGCCGGACTTCTCTCGATTTCGAGGACGGCGAAGGCCAGCGGTTCCGACTGGTGGACGATGTTGGACTGGCGCCGTCGCATCCGTGGGAAAGGAGCCCGGTCCCGGCCGAGCACCAGATCAGGGGCCTCGGGCCGATCACCATCAGCGTGCCGGACATCACCAATACGGCGCTGGTGCTCAGCCATGTCATGAATATGCGCGAGGTGCGGCACTATGCGTCGCCGGACGGGAACGGCAAGGTCCATGTCTTCTCGATGGGTGAGGGCGGCGCGGCGGCCGAACTGCACGTCGCGGTCCAGCCGGGGCTGCCGATCGCCCGGCAGGGCGCGGGCGCCGTCCACCACGTCGCTTTCCGGGCGCCGGATGTCGAGCATCTGCACCAGTGGACGGAGAGGCTGAAGGGCTTTCATCTGCCGTCGAGCGGCGAGGTGGAGCGCTATTACTTCCGTTCGCTCTATTTCCGCGAGCCGAACGGCATCCTGTTCGAGATCGCCACGGACGGACCCGGTTTTGCGGTCGACGAGCCGTTGGAATCGCTCGGGGAAAGCCTGTCGCTGCCACCCTTCCTGGAGCCGAAGCGGGCGCAGATTGAAGCACGGCTGAAGCCGCTGGAATAGAGTGGCGGGCGCTCATGGGCGCCACGCGAGAAAGGAAAGCCCTCCGGCTTTCCTTTTGTTTCCCTACTCCTAGTTTTCTTGCCAACCAGGAATTTTCGCCTTCGCGCGAACAAAAGGGATGGTCCTTCCATGACGAAACTTCTCGGCATATCGGGGAGCCTGCGCAGGGCTTCCTTCAACACCGGCCTGCTCACCGCGGCGAAAGCGGTCGCGCCCGGGGGGGTCGAGTTCGACACCGCGACCCTGCACGGCATCCCGCTCTATGACGGGGATGTGGAGGCCGAAAGCGGCGTGCCGGCTCCGGTAGAGGCACTGAAGCAGCAGATCATCGCGGCGGATGGCGTCGTTCTCTTCACCCCGGAATACAACAATTCCGTGCCCGGCGTTTTCAAGAATGCCATCGACTGGCTGAGCCGCCCGCCTGCCGATATCCGCAAGGTGTTCGGCGGTCGGCCATTCGCGCTCGCCGGAGCCTCGCCGGGCAATTTCGGCACCATTCTCAGCCAGAACGCCTGGCTTTCCGTGATGCGAACGCTCGGCGCCGAGCTTTGGTCGGGCAAGCGGCTGATGGTGCTGAGGGCCGCGCCGCTCTTCGACGGCCAGGGACAACTGACTGACGAAGAGACCCGGGAGCGATTGCGAGCCTTCGTCCAGGCCTTTGCGGATTATGTTGCAGCCGTGAAAGCGCATTAGAGCCGGGCGCAGCGAGTTTCCGCTGCGATAAATCAAGCGATCTATAAAAACTACTTCCCTTTCACAGGCGATGTGGTAACAATTTGCAAAGAGACAAGTCGATCCGTCTTTATTTAAGAGACTATGGAGATTTATTCTCGAATAAGGGTATAGAGTTTAAGTCTCTCTGAATTTTTCTATAATCATTTTTATATAGCTCTTTTTGATTAAGAGGTACTTTAATGGCTACGCAGAGCAGCGGCGGCAGTGCGACTTCATTTACCAATACTCCACAGGCACAAGACGATACCTACCTCTGGTCAGAAGACCAGATCCTCAATCTGCAGAACTACAATCCTGTCAGCAACACCATCATTCTCGACGTGATGGCGAATGATCTTGGCGGAAAGGCCAAGTCGCTTTTCGCGCTAGAGGACGGCGACGGCAATCCGATCACCGCGGATTATGAGCTTCTCGCGAAAGACGTCGGATCGACCGGCGCGTCGGCCTGGGAAACGACGCTGCTCGGCAACTGGGTCAGGATCAACAACGGGAAGATCGAATATCGCCTTAGCGACGGAAGTGGAATTCCCGGGGCCGGCGTCGATGTCAATTCCCTATCGGCCGGTGAAACCATCAAGGACAGTTTTGTCTACGCCATAAGGCTTGGCAATGGTACGTTGAGCGAGGCGAATGTGTCGCTCACGCTGACTGGTGCCAACGATGCGGCGGCAATCGGAATCGATACGTCGGCGACCGGTAATCTGGCCGTGGTCGAAGCAGGGGCGGGCGGCGTTGGCGATCCGGATGCCTCCGGCAAGCTCAGCATTTCGGATGCCGATGCCGGCGAGGCGGCGTTCCAAACACCGGCCTCGCTCGACGGCGCCTACGGTACCTTCACGTTCGATCCGGCGACCGGCTGCTGGACTTACACGCTCGACAACAGCCGCATCGCGACGCAGGCCCTCAAGCAAGGTCAGCCGGTCAGCGAGATGCTGACGGTGACCTCGCTCGACGGTACGGCCAGCCATGCGATCGTCGTCAACATCACCGGCAGCAACGACGCGGCAGCGATCGTCGTCGATGCGACCGTAGCGGACGACCGAGTTGTGAGCGAAGCCGGGGCGGCCGGCAGTGGCGATCCGCATGCCTCCGGCACGCTCAGCGTCGCGGATGTCGATGCCGGCGAAGCAGCGTTCCAGACGCCGGCCTCGCTCGACGGCGTCTATGGCAGCTTCAGCTTCGACCCGACGACCGGCGTGTGGAGCTACAGTCTCGACAACGATCGTGCGACAACGCAGGCCCTCAAGGAGGGTCAGCCGGTCAGCGACATGCTGAATGTGACGTCGGTGGACGGGACCGCCAGCCATGCGATCGTCGTCAGCATCACCGGCAGCAACGACGCGGCGGCGATCGTCGTCGATGCGACTGTTGCCGACGACCGGTCGGTGAGCGAAGCCGGGATGGCCGACAGCGGCGACCCGGATGCCTCCGGTAAGCTCAGCGTCGCGGATGTCGATGCCGGCGAGGCAGTGTTCCAGGCACCTGGATCGCTCGACGGCGTCTATGGCAGTTTCAGCTTCGACCCAACGACCGGTGCCTGGAGCTACACGCTCGATAACGGACGGGCAACGACGCAAGCGCTGACTGCGGGCCAGCCGGTCAGCGACACGCTGACTGTGTCGTCGCTGGACGGCACCGCCAGCCATGCGATCGTCGTCAACATCACCGGCGCAAACGATGCCGCGGCGATCGTCGTCGATGCGACCGTTGCCGATGACCGGGCCGCCGCCGAAGCCGGGGCGACGGGCAGCGGTGATCCGGATGCCGCCGGCAAGCTCAGCGTTTCCGATGTCGACTCGGGCGAAGCAGTCTTTGCCGCGCCGGCCTCGCTCGAGGGCACCTACGGCACCTTCTCGTTCGATCCCGCGACCGGGGCGTGGACGTACACGCTCGACAATGATCGGGCGACGACGCAGGCCCTCAAGGCGGGCCAGCCGGTCAGTGACACGCTGACCGTGACGTCGCTCGACGGTACCGCCAGCCATGCGATCGTCGTCGACATCACCGGCCGCAACGATGCCGCGGCGATCGTCGTCGATGTTGCCGATGACCGGGCCGCCGCCGAAGCCGGGGCGACGGGCAGCGGTGATCCGGATGCCGCCGGCAAGCTCAGCGTTTCCGATGTCGACTCGGGCGAAGCAGTCTTTGCCGCGCCGGCCTCGCTCGAGGGCACCTACGGCACCTTCTCGTTCGATCCGGCGACCGGCGTGTGGAGCTACAGTCTCGACAACAATCGGGCGACGACGCAGGCCCTCAAGGCGGGCCAGCCGGTCAGTGACACGCTGACCGTGACGTCGCTCGACGGTACCGCCAGCCATGCGATCGTCGTCGACATCACCGGCAGCAACGATGCCGCGGCGATCGTCGTCGATGTTGCCGATGACCGGGCCGCCGCCGAAGCCGGGGCCGCCGGCAGCGGTGATCCGGATGCCTCCGGCAAACTCAGCGTTTCGGATGCCGACTCGGGCGAAGCAGTCTTTGCCGCGCCGGCCTCGCTCGAGGGCACCTACGGCACCTTCTCGTTCGATCCGGCGACCGGCGTGTGGAGCTACAGTCTCGACAACAATCGGGCGACGACGCAGGCCCTCAAGGCGGGCCAGCCGGTCAGTGACACGCTGACCGTGACGTCGCTCGACGGTACCGCCAGCCATGCGATCGTCGTCGACATCACCGGCAGCAACGATGCCGCGGCGATCGTCGTCGATGCGACCGTTGCCGATGACCGTTCGGTCAACGAGGCGGGGACCGCAGGTTCCGGCGATCCACATGCCTCCGGCAAGCTCAGCGTCTCGGATGTCGACGCCGGCGAAGCGGCGTTCCAAGCCCCGGCGTCGCTCGCGGGCATCTACGGTAGTTTCAGTTTCGATGCAGCGACGGGCGAGTGGAATTACATACTCGACAACGAGCGCGCAGCGACACAGGCGTTGAGCGCAGGTCAGGCCGTGAGCGACACGCTGACGGTCACGTCGCTCGATGGCACCGTCAGCCATGCGATTGTCGTCGACATCACCGGCGCTGATGATGCGCCGCCCAGACAGGCGCCGACGGACATCAAATTGACCCCCGTCGTCCCGACGGACGCCCCCAATATCAATAATTTCGAGTTCATCGGCTCTCTGAGCGCGGCTGATCCCGATGCAGGCGCATTCGTCTTCAGCATCGCTTCGCAGTCGCATGCCGGCTTGTTCTCGATCAGCGGCGACACGCTGCGTTCCGACGATCTGGCACCAAACGGCACATTTACGGTGACCGTGAAGGCAATACAGACCGGCGACCCGGCCGGGGCGGCATACGAAAAAACCGAGACTTTCACGATCGTCACGGGCAGCAACGGCAATACCGCGGACAACCCAAGCGGAGGATCGGGTGACGACGTGCTCTATGGCGGAAGCGGCAGCGACATGGTGTTCGGCCTTGGCGGAGACGACACCTTGTTCGGCCAGGGTGGAAACGACACGTTAAACGGAGGTGCTGGCAACAATGTGCTGAACGGGGATGGAGGGAACGATACTTTCATCTTCCAGAAGCTCTCCGGCACCAGCAACCATGTCACCGACTTCAGTGCCGGGACGAACAGCACGAGCGTCGACAAGCTCCAGTTCGACGTCGGCAGCGGGACCTTTGAATTCGCCGTCGGCAACAACAACACAGGAGTCGACGGTTTCAAATCGGGGAACGACGGGACGATCAATGCACTCGGCACGGAAGTCGCGGTGAAGACGGATGCGGACGTCTCCAATGCAACGGTCCAGAGTACGATCGACGGCTACGGCAATATCACGACCGGCGCATTGTTCGTGTTCTACAACACCGACCTCGGCCATGCAGCCGTCTACTATGATGCGAATGCAAGTGCGGCCGGCGGCGCGGTGCTCGTCGCGGAGCTGGACAGCATCGCGACGCGCACCGCTCTCCTAAATTTCAACTCCGGCGACTTCCTGTTTGTATAGTCGCAGTTGGCGGGCGGACGAGTCGATCATCGAAGCCAGCATTCGCCTGGCTTCCTCTTTTTCGACTGAGGGAGACGTGGAGCTGGCGTGCGGCGGGGATGACACTTTCCGGAATTAAAGGCCACGCTCTGCGAACCAGGGGCGAATGACGGCGACGTCTTCCGGGCCGATGCCGTGTCCGGTGTCGATATCGACCGCCTCGAAATTCGCGCCGCTTTCGCGCAACTCCGCCTTCAACTGCGGCGCGTGTTTGCCATAGAGGTCGTCCTTGCCGGTCAGCATCAGGACATTCGTGCCTGCGAGATCCACCTTCGGCGCATCCTCGAGAGCTGCCATCGCCCGCATCAGCACCGCGTTCCTGATGACGCCCGGGTGAAGCAGCATGACAGCCGCCAGCAGATTGGCGCCGTTCGAATAGCCGATGAACACCGTCTTCGCGAGATCGAGCCCGTAGGCGTCGCGCGCCTCTTCGACGAAGGCGGCGAAAGCCTCCGCTTCCGAGCGGATGTCGCGCTGGTCGAAGGTGGTCATCGACAGGCGGCGAAACCAGCGGGGAAAGCCCTCCTCGGTGCTGCGGCCGCGCACGCCGATGAGTGTCGCGCGCGGATCGAGCTGGTGGCCGAAGGGCAGCATGTCGGTCTCGTTGCCGCCGCTGCCGTGCAGCAGCACGAAGGTCCGGTCGTTCAGTCGCTCCGGGTGGTAGAAGCGGTGGACGAAGGGAAGGTCGCGGAGGGTCAGCCGGGGCTCGCCCGGCAGCGCGAATTGCGGCAACCGGACTACCGTCGCGGCGGGATCGCTGCTGAGATGGGGCGGCAGGAAGAGCTTCGATCCGAGCGCATCCGGAAGTTCATCGACGGCAAAGCCGGGGCCGTCCGTAGCCAGCTCGTAGAGCGATCCGCCAGGTTCGCGCACGTAGAGCGAGAAGAAATACTTCCGGTCATGGGCGTTGGTGGCGCCGGCGTGTTCCTGCTCAAGGTCGGCGCGCACGGCAAGGACGATAGCCTCATCCGAAGCGCGGAAAGCGATATGGTCGATGGTGCCGGTGCCGGGTGCGGCCGTCCAGAAGCCGGTCGCGTCGCGCACGTCGACGACGTCGCCGGATGACGAGACGAGGCGATGGATCGTTTCCGTCGCGGCAGCCTCGCGATAGCCGAAATGGCTGCGAAGAAAATGCGCCGTTTCCTTGGGCTTTTCGGTGAGCACGGTCGCGCCGCGCAGGCGCCTGATCGAGTCCCCCTCCGGAATGTCCCGGCTCGCCCAGGGCGCCGGCTCGGCAAGCGCCTCGGTGCCGACCAGCTTGACGATCACCCCGTCCGGGTCCTTGAACCGCAGCACCGGTTCGCCGAACTCCTGCGCCGGGCCGGTCGCCTGAATGTTGAACTGCAGAGCCCGTGTCAGCCAGAAGCCGATGCTTTCCGAAGGGATGGCGAAGGCGATCTCGCTCGGCTGGCCGGCGCCGACACGTCCCGGCGAGCCATCCTCCCAGATCAGGAAGGAGACGAGCGAGCCGGGCGATCCCGAGGCATCCCCGTAAAAGAGATGCAACTGATTGGGATCCTCGAAACCGCCGGTTCGCTTGACGAGGTGCAGGCCGAGGAAGCCGACATAGAAGTCGACATTTGCCTGGACCTTGCGGCTGATCAGCGTGATGTGGTGAATGCCGCTGGTCACGGTCTTATCCCTCCTGCCGCCGTTGTCGGCGGCTTACAATTGAAGATTCGATCAACTCGGAACGCCGTTCAATCCCGTTTTGCGGCGAGGAAGGAGCGGAACGAGTCGCCGTGGTTCGGGTGCCAGCGCGAAAGGGGTGGGCGGTTCTCGACGATGTCGCCGGCGGCCCACAGGATGCGCATTTCGTCGGTGGACCTTTCGACTTCATTGTCGGGGCAGAGAATGTAGAAATCGCCGCCGGCGAGGCTCTCCAGCATGAAGTCGACCGTCTGCTCCGGCGTCCACGCGCCGGCCGGCTTTTCGGTGCGGCCATGGGCGGTGAGCGCCGTGTAGACGAATCCGGGTATCAGGAGATGCGCATTCACCTGGCAGTTCTCGGTATTGCGCAATTCATGCTGCAGCGCCTCGGTAAAGACCTTCACGCCTGCCTTCGAGACATTGTAGGCGGGATCGCCGGGCGGCGTGGTGATGCCCTGCTTGGAGCCGGTATTGATGATCAGCGCCGGCTCGCCATGGGCGATCATGGCCGGTGCGAAAATGCGCGCCCCGTTGATGACGCCCCACAGATTGACGTCGATCACCGCGTCCCAGTTCTCCAGCGGGCCGAACATCGAGCTGCCGGGCTGGATGCCGGCATTGTTCATCAGCACATGCACATGGCCGAATCGTTCGCGCGTGCCGCGCGCCAGCGCGACGAGCTCATCGGCCCGGGAGACGTCGGTCGCGATCGCGGCGATATCGCCCGCTCCGCCCGGGGCAAGCTTCGCCACCTCCGCCGCGGCCGCCTGCAGCCGTTCGCCGGCGAGATCGGCAAGCACGACCTTCATGCCGCGATCGGCGAAGCGCTTTGCTGCGGCAAGCCCGATGCCGGAGGCCGCGCCGGTGACGACGGCGACATTGTTTTTGGCGATGGCGGAATAGGACAACATGGTTCACAATCCTGCTGCGACGGACGATCGAGGAGAGATAGGGCCCGGCGGCGCACAAGTCCATGAGGGATGGGCGCCGACATTTCTTCGAAGCATCATCTCGTTGTCGGTCGCTGAGTGAGTGCGTTCATCCCGCCGCGAGACATTCCATGGCCGTTGAAGGCAAGTTCGGCAAAGGCACCCCCTGTCAGGCCTGTCCCCTGCGGCCGCTCGCCGTGTTCCGCCCGTTCACGCCCGAGGAACTCGCCTTCGTATCGGACTTCAAGATTGGCGAGCAGACGGTTGAAAGCGGCGGGACCATCCTTGCCGAAGGCGAGACGAGCGCGCATCTTTTTACCGTGCTTTCCGGCTGGGGGTTCCGCTACAAGATGCTGGACGACGGGCGCCGGCAGATCTTGAACTACGTGATGCCCGGGGACATGGTCGGGCTGCAGGGGAGCCTCATGGGCGAGATGCAGCACTCGATCGAGGCACTCTCGCCGGTCACCCTGTGCGTGTTCAAGCGAAGCAGGCTCGGCCAACTGTACCGGCGCTATCCCGATCTCGCCTATGACCTGACCTGGATTGCCGCCCGCGAGGAGCGCATATTGGACGAAAACCTTTTGAGCATCGGTCGGCGCTCCGCGCTCGAACGGGCGGCCTATCTCCTCGCCTTTCTCTATCAAAGGGCGGAAATACTAGACGTGTTCCGTGGCGGCCGCATCGCCATTCCAATCACCCAGCAACATCTTGCCGACACGCTCGGCCTGTCGATCGTCCACACCAACAAGACGCTGAGAAAACTGGCCGCGCTCAACCTCATTCGCTGGGCCGAAAAGGGATGCCATGTCCTGAACATCGACGGCCTGTTGGAACTGGCCGGGTGGGAGGGGTTCAGGGAACCGAAGAGGCCGCTGATTTGACCCGGTCGGCCCAAAAGAGCGCAACATGTCTTTTTTAAATGCCACGATTCTCCGTCTGGCCTAGCGTGCACGGTCGGATCTCGGCAGAACGAGGCTAACGAGGGATGCAAACATAGATGACAAATCAGATTTCGCCCGCCATCGAATCTGTTCTCGTTCTCGAGGATAATTTCCTCATCGCCATGGATATGGGCGAAATCCTCAATGCTCTCGGGGTCAAGAGCGTGCACATCGCCACGACCGTCGAGAAGGCGATGGAGATCGTCGCGGCTCATCCGGTCGACTTCGCCATTCTCGATATCAATCTCGGCGATGAAACGAGCTTCGCGGTTGCCGAGTCGCTGATCGCTCGGGGCATCAATTTCGGATTTACCAGCGGCTATGGGGATTTGTTGGCCTTGCCCGGCCATCTGCGCGGTATTCCTCGCATCGAGAAACCCTTCAGCGAGGGCAGTCTCAGCAGCCTCATGACGGCCGCTTTTCGGCCGGGAAATCCCCAACCAAGCTCCTGACCCTACTTGCCGCGCGCGATGAACCAGGGATTGGCGAAGTCGCTGTCGTTCGGCTGGTTGCGCTTCCCATAGGCGAAAGGGTTGCCGTCGACCAGCAACGTTTCGCCACCCGCCGCCCGTAGGATCGCGTCGCCGGCGGCCGTGTCCCATTCCATTGTGCGGCTGAAGCGCGGATAGATGTCGGCATACCCTTCGGCAAGCAGGCAGAACTTCAGCGACGAGCCGATGGCTTCGCAGTCGGTAATGGCGTGTTCGTCAAGGTAGGCGAGCGTTTCGGCGCTGTTGTGCCAGCGGCTGATCAGTGCAACTGGCCGGTTGCTTGCCATGCGGCATTCAATCGGCTGCCACGATCCTGCGATCCGGCCGGCTTCGACGATTGCCTTGGCAGCCCGTCCGGCAGTTCCCGCATAGATCACCCCGAGCGCCGGCGCATGGACGACACCGGCGACGGGAACGCCGTCTTCGATGAGCGCGATGTTGACCGTGAAGTGGCTGTTGCGCTCGACGAACTCCTTGGTGCCGTCGAGGGGATCGACGAGAAAGAAGCGCTTGCCGGCAATGTCGGGGACATGCCCGGCGGCAACGGCTTCCTCGGCGACGACGGGAAGATCGGGAAAGGCGGCGGCAAGGTCGTCAAGGATGATGCGCTCGGCGCGATGATCCGCGTCGGTCACCGGCGAGGTGTCCGGCTTGTAGGTCACCGCCGGGCCCTTATTGTAGATCTCCATGATCGCCCGTCCGGCCGCAATCGCCGATCGTTCCAGAATCTCCAGCATCGTTCCTGTACTCTTGGGTCCACACGGCATCGACTCGAGCATCATGCCCAGGCTTTCTAGATCACGATGATTTCCGGCCAAATCAACTGCAAAACCATTGCCGGGGAAGTCATATTTTTTCGTCATAGGTTGATGACGCAGACGCCGCAGTTTTCCCATTTCCGGGCTGAAAATTGATCATTTTCCAGGCGAAGGCCGCAAATTTTTCGATTCTTCTGGCACGAAAAGCGTCAAATCGATTTTATCTCGGAAGAATCTGTCGGCGGCGCAATTTTTGACTTTCATTTTCGCTTGAAAGAGGTATGAAATCGCTCAGAGTACGCTCGTGAAGGAAAACTAATAAAAAGAGATCGGACCATAAGGATCCGGTCCAGGGGAAGATTGATGGAGTATTTCATCCAGCAGCTCGTCAACGGGCTGACGCTTGGGTCTATTTATGGTATGATCGCGATCGGTTATACCATGGTCTACGGCATCATCGGCATGATCAACTTCGCCCATGGCGATATATTCATGCTGGGCGGCTTTGCCGCGTTGATTGTCTTCTTGATTCTAACAACATTCATGGCAGGCGTACCAGTTGTGCTGGCGCTTCTGCTTATGATGGTCGTTGGCATGCTGACGGCGGCGCTTTGGAACTGGACGATCGAGCGGGTGGCCTACCGTCCGCTGCGTGGTTCGTTCCGGCTGGCGCCGCTGATCACCGCGATCGGCATGTCGATCGTCCTGTCGAACTTCATCCAGGTGACGCAGGGGCCGCGCAACAAGCCGATCCCGCCGCTCGTCTCCTCGGTCTACGACCTGTTCGGGATCACGGTTTCCCTGAAGCAGATTATCATCGTCGTCATCACCGCCGTTCTGCTGTCGGTCTTCTGGTATATCGTCAACCGGACGCCGCTCGGTCGTGCCCAGCGTGCTACCGAACAGGATAGCAAGATGGCGGCCCTGCTCGGCGTCGACGTCGACCGCACCATCTCGGTGACCTTCATCATGGGCGCAGCGCTGGCGGCCGTCGCCGGTACCATGTATCTCATGTATTACGGCGTCGTCGTCTTCACCGACGGTTTCGCTCCGGGGGTCAAGGCGTTCACCGCCGCCGTTCTCGGAGGCATCGGCTCGCTGCCGGGCGCCGTTCTCGGCGGACTGCTGATCGGCCTCATCGAGTCGCTTTGGTCGGCCTATTTCACAATCGACTACAAGGATGTCGCGACCTTCTCCATTCTCGCGATCGTCCTGATCTTCAAGCCGTCGGGTATTCTCGGACGACCGGAAGTCGAGAAGGTATAGTTCCATGGCAAATGTTGCATCTACTACCGCAAGCGCCGGCAGTGAGCTGACGGCGCGGGCCCTGCGCGAGGCTGTCTTCTCGGGGCTCATCACGCTCGGGCTGTTCGTGCTCTTCGTCGGTCTCAAGAGCGATCAGAACATCCGCAATGAGCTGATCCTTACCCAGCGCTGGGGCCTGCTGGCGATCTTCGTGATCGTCGCCATGGTCGGTCGCTTCCTGATGGTTGCCTATGCGCAGCCCTGGCTCGCCCAGCGCAAGGCGGCGAAGGCTGCTGCTCCGGACGTGGCGAAGGAGGAGACCTTCTTCAGTCGCAACTTCTCGAAGATCGCGATCCTCGCGCTGGTGCTGTACCCGCCGGTCATCATCGCGCTCGTCGGCGTCCAGGGTTCGCTCAAATGGGTGGACAATTTCGGCGTCCAGATCCTGATCTATGTGATGCTCGCCTGGGGTCTCAACATCGTCGTCGGCCTCGCCGGTCTGCTCGACCTTGGCTACGTCGCCTTTTACGCGGTCGGTGCCTATTCTTATGCGCTGCTCTCCAGCTATTTCGGCCTGTCCTTCTGGGTGCTGCTGCCGGTCGCCGGCATTCTTGCCGCCTGCTGGGGTGTCGTCCTTGGCTTCCCGGTGCTCAGATTGCGCGGTGACTACCTGGCGATCGTGACGCTCGCCTTCGGTGAAATCATCCGCCTCGTGCTGATCAACTGGACCGAGGTCACCAAGGGCACGTTCGGCGTGTCGGGCATTGCCAAGGCGACCCTGTTCGGCATCAAGTTCGATGCCTCGAAGGACGGTTTCGCAGCGCTGATGGGGCTACCGCTCTCGTCTGCCTACTACAAGATCTTCCTCTTCTACCTGATCCTTGGCCTTGCACTGTTGACGGCTTTCGTCACCATCCGGCTGCGCCGCATGCCGGTCGGTCGGGCCTGGGAGGCGCTTCGCGAGGACGAGATCGCCTGCCGTTCGCTCGGCATCAACACGACGACCACGAAGCTTACGGCTTTTGCCACCGGTGCCATGTTCGGCGGTTTTGCCGGATCGTTCTTCGCGGTGCGCCAGGGGTTCGTCTCGCCGGAATCCTTCGTCTTCCTCGAGTCGGCCGTCATTCTCGCCATCGTCGTGCTCGGCGGCATGGGCTCGCTGACCGGCATCTTCGTCGCTGCGGTAGTTATGATCGGCGGTACGGAGATCCTGCGCGAACTCACCTTCCTCAAGATGATCTTCGGACCGAACTTCACGCCTGAACTTTATCGCATGCTGATCTTCGGGCTTGCCATGGTGGTCGTCATGGTCTGGAAGCCGCGCGGCTTCGTCGGATCGCGCGAACCGACCGCATTCCTCCGCGAGCGTAAGGCCGTCTCCGGCAGCTTTACCAAGGAAGGGCACGGCTGATGGCCATCGAGACAACGACAATGACAAAAGACCCTATTCTCAAGGTTGAGCACCTGTCGATGCGCTTCGGCGGTCTGATGGCCATCAACGACTTCTCCTTCGAAGCCGCGCGCGGCGAGATCACCGCGCTGATCGGCCCGAACGGAGCGGGCAAGACGACCGTGTTCAACTGCATCACCGGCTTCTACAAGCCGACGATGGGCATGATCACCATGAAGCAGAAATCCGGCGATGAGTTCCTGCTGGAACGTCTACCGGATTTCGAGATCACCAAGCGCGCGAAGGTGGCCCGAACCTTCCAGAACATCCGGATGTTCTCGGGCATGACGGTTCTCGAGAACCTGCTGGTCGCGCAGCACAACAAGCTGATGCAGGCGTCGGGCTATACCGTGCTCGGACTGCTTGGATTTCCCGCCTATCGGCAGGCTTCCAAGGATTCGACGGAACTTGCCAGGCATTGGCTCGAAAAGGCGTCGCTGATCGATCGGGCCGACGACCCGGCCGGGGACCTCCCCTATGGTGCACAGCGGCGGCTGGAAATCGCCCGGGCGATGTGCACCGGTCCGGAGTTGCTCTGCCTCGATGAGCCTGCGGCCGGTCTCAACCCGCGTGAATCGCATGCGCTGAATGACTTGTTGCAGAGCATTCGTGCGGAAACCGGTACATCCATCCTGTTGATCGAGCACGATATGTCCGTGGTGATGGAGATTTCCGATCACGTCGTGGTGCTCGAATATGGTCAGAAGATTTCCGACGGCAACCCGGACTTCGTGAAGAACGATCCAAGGGTCATTGCGGCCTATCTGGGCGTCGAGGACGAAGAGGTCGAAGAGGTGATCGAGCAGATAGAAGAAATCGAAGGCGGGCAGGGAGGCACCAAGCAATGACCGCTCCGCTGCTGAATGTAAGAGGCGTCGAGACCTATTACGGCAATATCCGGGCGCTGAACGGCGTCGATGTCGAGGTTCACCGGGGCGAAATCGTTTCGCTGATCGGTGCCAACGGTGCCGGCAAGTCGACGCTGATGATGACGATCTTCGGCAAACCGCAGGCACGCACCGGTTCGATTTACTTCGAAGGGAAAGACATCACGCGCCTGCCGACGCACGAGATCGCCCGGCTCCGGATCGCCCAATCCCCTGAAGGGCGCCGCATCTTCCCGCGCATGACGGTTCTCGAAAACCTCCAGATGGGCGCCAGCCTCGACGACCTGAAGCACTTCAAGGAAGACGTGGAAAAAGTCTTCACGCTGTTCCCGCGGCTCAAGGAGCGGCAGGCGCAGCGCGGCGGGACGCTGTCGGGCGGTGAACAGCAGATGCTGTCGATCGGCCGCGCGCTGATGGCTCGCCCGAAGCTGCTGCTGCTCGACGAGCCGTCGCTCGGCCTTGCGCCACTCATCGTCAAGGGCATTTTCGAGGCGATCAAGAAGCTCAACAAGCAAGAAGGCCTGACCGTGTTCCTCGTCGAGCAGAACGCTTTTGGGGCGCTCAAGCTTTCTGACCGGGCCTACGTCCTCGTCAACGGCCGGGTGACGATGAGCGGAACGGGCAAGGACCTGCTCGCCAATCCGGAGGTCCGCGCCGCCTATCTCGAAGGCGGCCGCCATTGATGCGCGCTGGAGTTAAGTGACATGCAGGGAATTCTCTACGAAGAAGCCTCCATCTGGCAGTTTCTGTTCATCACCTGCGTCCTCGGCGGCTGGACCGCGTGGCGGACGGGCAAGAGCGTTGCGGAAAGCTGGGGTGAAGTTCCGCGGCTCGTTGTCTACGTTGCGCTGCTGGGACTTGCTATCCGCTTCGTGCATCACGCACTTTTCGAAGGCACGATGTTCAGCCCGCAGTACTATGTCGTAGACACGCTCGTACTTTTGTTGTTTGCTACCGCCGGTTACCGGTACTACCGGACCAAGCAGATGTCGAACATGTACTACTGGCTCTACGAGAAGACCTCACCTTTCTCCTGGAAGGCCAAATAAGGGAACAGCGCGTGCCGGTCGGGTGCGGCCGGTGCGAAGGAACACCGGCGCAATTATGGTGGGCATTGCGCAGGCTTATGAAACGAGACCCGCTCGAATAATTGGGAGTAACAAAATGAAAAAGTCTCTCCTGTCGGCCGTGGCGCTGACAGCAATGGTCGCCTTCAGCGGCACCGCATGGGCTGATCTGCTGGTCGGCGTCGCTGGTCCGCTGACCGGCCCGAACGCGGCGTTCGGCGCCCAGCTCCAGAAAGGTGCTGAGCAGGCGGCTGCGGACATCAACGCAGCAGGTGGCATCAACGGCGAACAGATCAAGCTGGTCCTCGGCGACGACGTCTCCGACCCGAAGCAGGGCATCTCGGTCGCCAACAAGTTCGTTGCCGACGGTGTGAAGTTCGTGGTCGGCCACTTCAACTCTGGCGTGTCGATCCCGGCATCGGAAGTCTATGCCGAGAACGGCATCCTGGAAATCACGCCGTCTGCAACCAACCCGCAGTTCACCGAGCGCGGCATGTGGAACACCTTCCGCACCTGCGGCCGTGACGACCAGCAGGGTGCGGTTGCCGGCGCTTACCTCGCCGCCAACTTCAAGGACGCGAAGATCGCCATCATTCACGACAAGACGCCTTACGGCCAGGGTCTTGCCGATGAAACGAAGAAGGCGACCAACGAAGCGGGCCTCACCGAGGCTCTCTACGAAGGTATCAATATCGGCGACAAGGATTTCTCGGCGCTGATCGCCAAGATGAAGGAAGCCGGCGTCTCGGTCGTCTACTACGGCGGCCTGCACACCGAAGCCGGCCTCATCATGCGCCAGATGAAGGACCAGGGCCTGAAGGCTACCTTCATGTCGGGCGACGGCATCGTTTCGAACGAGCTGGCCTCGATCGCCGGCGACGCTGTCGACGGCACGCTGATGACCTTCGCTCCGGATCCGCGTAAGAACCCGGCTTCCAAGGAACTCGTCGAGAAGTTCCGCGCCGCCGGCTTCGAGCCGGAAGCCTACACGCTCTATTCCTACGCCGCCCTGCAGGTGATCGCCGATGCCGCCAAGGCTGCCGGCGGCAACGATCCGCAGGCCGTTGCCGAAGCGATCAAAGCCAAGGGTCCGTTCAAGACCGCGATCGGCGAACTCGGCTATGACGAAAAGGGCGACATCACTCGCCCGGACTACGTCATGTACACCTGGAAGAAGGGTGAGGACGGCAAGTTCAGCTACTTCCAGAACGAATAGTATCGTTCCGCGCTTTAACAGCGGATGCAAGGGCCCGGTGCGCAAGCGCCGGGCCTTTTGCTTTTCGCGTTGCCGGAACCGTTGTCGGTGAGTGCATGCTGCGGGCGTTTCCGGCGCGAGCGCGGGCCTGGCGCTGGTGACATGAAGTGCTGAATCTCTCCGATAGGCGGTTGCGCCCCTCTCACTTATAAAACTATAGATAAAATCAGATTCTATCTATATCGATGTTCTACAGCGGAGGGGATAGCCACGAATGCGGAACGAGATCGCAACGAGCGGAGCCAATTCCGAGAATTCCACGGCCGGTGGGGCGCATTGGAATCTCGTCGAGGCAAGAAAAATCTATAATTTGCCCTTTAACGACCTGCTGTTCCGTGCCCAGTCCGTCCACCGCGCCCATTTCGATCCGAACGCCGTGCAGATGAGCCGGCTGCTATCGATCAAGACCGGCGGCTGCGCGGAGGATTGCGGCTATTGCAGCCAGTCGGCGCATTATCCGACCGGCCTCAAGGCATCGAAGCTGATGGAGGTCGAGCGGGTGATTGCCGAGGCGCGCAGGGCCAAGGAAGGCGGCGCGACGCGCTATTGCATGGGGGCCGCCTGGCGCAGCCCTAAGGAACGCGACATGGAGGTGATCGTCGCCATGGTCCGCGGCGTCAGGTCGCTCGGCATGGAAGCCTGTATGACGCTCGGCATGCTGTCGCCGCAACAATCGGAGCGGCTCGCCGATGCGGGGCTCGACTACTACAACCATAATGTCGATACCTCGGAGCGCTTCTACAGCGAGATCATCACCACTCGCACTTTCGCCGACCGGCTGGACACGCTCGCCAATGTCCGCGAGGCGGGCATCAAGGTCTGCGCCGGCGGCATACTGGGGATGGGCGAAACGGTCGAGGATCGCATCTCGATGCTGGTGACGCTCGCCAATCTGCCAGCCGCGCCGGAAAGCGTGCCGATCAACATGCTGATCCCGATACCCGGGTCGAAGCTTGCCGACGCGGCGCCCGTCGATCCGATCGATTTCGTCCGGACGATCGCGCTCGCCCGCATCCTGATGCCGCTGTCCCATGTCCGCCTTTCGGCCGGCCGCACGGAGATGTCCGACGAGATGCAGGCGCTCTGTTTCTTTGCCGGAGCGAATTCGATCTTCGTCGGCGAAACGCTGTTGACTGCCGACAATCCCGGTGAAGACCACGATGCGGCGCTGTTCCGCCGCCTCGGGCTCAAGCCGATGGCACTGGAACAGGCCGAGATGGAGCCCGCCGAATGATCTCGCACGGTCTCGGCCGCTACGAGAAGACCCTGGCGGGACTCGGGCGCAAGGGGCGACGGCGAGCGCTTGTCGGCCAAGGGGGGCTTGATTTCACCTCGAACGACTATCTGGGCCTTGCCAACTCGCCGCGCCTGAAGGCGGCGATCGTATCGGCGCTCGAGCGCGGCGTGCCGGTCGGGGCCGGCGGATCGCGACTGCTGCGCGGCAATCACCCCGAGCACGAAGCACTCGAGGCGGAGGCGGCTGAATTCTTCGGTTCGGATCGGGTACTGTTCTTCGGCAGCGGCTATGCCGCCAATGTTGCTCTGTTTTCGACCCTGCCGCAGCGCGACGACATCATCGTCCACGACGCACTGATCCATGCGAGCGCCCATGAGGGGATCGCGGCAAGCAAGGCAACAGCGGTAGCTGCCAGGCACAATGACGTCGAGGCCTTCGCCGACGCGATTCGCAGGTGGCGTAGCGCCGGCGGAACGGGGCACCCATGGATTGCCGTCGAAAGCCTCTATTCGATGGACGGCGACCGGGCGCCGCTCGTGGAGCTTGCCATGCTCGCCGAACAGCACGACGGCTTTCTGGTCATCGACGAGGCGCATGCCACGGGCATTTTCGGTCCCGGCGGCCGCGGGTTTTCGGCGGCGCTCGATGGCCGGGAAAATGTGGTCGTGCTGCATACCTGCGGCAAGGCGCTCGGTGTCTCCGGCGCGTTGCTCGGTGCCAGCGCAATCCTGTGCGACTATCTCGTCAACCGCGCCCGCGGCTTCATCTATTCGACCGCGCCGTCGCCGCTGACCGCGGCGGCAGTTCGCGAGGCCTTGCGGATCACTGCCGACGAGCCGCAGCGGCGGGCGGAATTCGATGCGCTCAGCACCTTTGCCAATGCGGCACTTGCCGCAACGCTCGGCGTCGAAGGCAGCGGATCGCAGATCCTGCCGGTCATGATCGGCGACAATGGCCGCGCCGTGAGGATTGCGGATCGCCTGCGCAACGAAGGCTTCGACATCCGGGCGATCCGCCCGCCGACGGTCCCCGAAGGCACGGCGCGGCTCCGGATCGCCATCACGCTGAATGTCGACAGGCCGGCGGTCGCTGAGATGCTGGAAAGCCTGAAGGTGGCGATGGCGGAGGAACGATGATGGCATCCCGCGTCGTCATTACCGGCACGGATACCGGCATCGGCAAGACCGTCTTTGCCGCTGCGCTCACCGATGCGCTTTCGGGCTGCTACTGGAAACCGGTGCAGGCCGGGCTCGACGGCGAAACGGACAGCGAAACGGTCCGGCGGCTCGGCCGCATAGAGCCTCGCCGCATCCTGCCGGAAGCCTACAGGCTCGGCACACCGGCTTCGCCGCATCTCTCCGCCAGGCTCGACGGCGTGACGATCCTGCCCGATAGCCTTACACCCCCTCTGGTCGATGCGCCGCTTGTCATCGAAGGGGCGGGCGGGCTGCTGGTGCCGTTGACGGAGCGGACCCTCTTTGCCGATGTCTTCCAGCGCTGGCAAATTCCGGTTGTCCTCTGCGCCCGTACGGAACTCGGCACGATCAACCACACGCTGCTGTCGCTCGAGGCGCTGCGGGTCCGGTCGATACCGATCGTTGGCGTCGCCTTCATCGGCGACGAACGGCCGGACACGGAGGATATCATCGGAAAACTGGGGCATGTCCGTGTGCTCGGGCGGCTGCCGCGACTCGATTCGCTGAACCCGGACACTCTCAGGCAGGCCTTCCGCGAGCAATTTGAGATCAGCCAATTCCGCGAGGCGCTGGCATGAGCGGCTCCCCGGTCTGGCACCCCTTCACCCAGCACGCCCTGGAACCGGCGATGAAGCGTATCGTCCGCACCGAAGACGCCTATCTCATTGACGAGGATGGAACACGCATTCTCGATGCGATCTCGTCCTGGTGGGTGATTACCCATGGCCACCGGCACCCGGCGATCATGGAGGCGATCCGGCGCGCCGCCGAAAGCTACGATCAGGTGATTTTTGCCGAATACACCCACGCGCCGGCGGAGGAACTGGCCAGGGGGCTGATCGAGATCGCACCTGCGGGACTGGAGCACGTCTTCTATTCCGACAGCGGCTCGACGGCCGTCGAAGTGGCGCTGAAGATGGCGCTTGGCTATTTCCACAATATCGGCGCGCCGCGCAGCCGCGTCTCAGTGATGGAGCACAGTTACCACGGCGATACGATCGGCACGATGTCGGTCGGCGAGCGCGGTGTCTTCAATGCGGCTTATGAGCCGTTCCTCTTTGCCGTCGACCGCTTGCCGTTTCCCGAAGCCGGTCGCGAACAGCAGACGCTCGACGCCTTCGAGGCATTTTGCGCTTCCGGCCAGGTGGCGGCGCTCATTGTCGAGCCGCTGATTCTCGGCGCCGGCGGAATGAAGATCTATCCGGCCGTCGTCCTTGCAGAACTGAAGCGGATTGCCGAACGGCATGGCACTCTGCTGATTGCCGACGAAGTGATGACCGGCTGGGGCCGTACCGGCACTCTGTTCGCCTGCGAGCAGGCGGGGATCGCGCCCGACATCCTGTGCACGTCGAAGGGCTTGACCGGCGGCGCGCTGCCGCTCGCCGCAACGCTTTGCACGGCCGAGATATTCGACGCGCACCTGTCGACCGACCGTTGCCGGACGTTCTTTCATTCCAGTTCCTATACGGCCAATCCGATCGCCTGCGCGGCGGCCGTCGCCAATCTCGCCGTCTGGAAGGCGGAGCCGGTCGGTGGACGCATCGAATCGCTCGCCGCGAAGCATCGGCACCATCTGCAGCGGTTCGGCGCCGATCCGCGCTTCGCCAACGTTCGCCAGACCGGTACGATCGCCGCGCTCGACCTTTGCGTGCCGGCTGAGGGCTATCTGTCGGAAGTCGGACCGCGGCTCAGGGCGTTCTTCCGCGAACGCAGGCTGCTCATCCGCCCGCTCGGCAATGTCATCTACCTGATGCCGCCCTATTGCGTCGCCGATGCCGATCTCGACCGGGCCTATGAGGCGATCGACGCGGCTGCGGCAGCCTTCAGCGGGGGGCGGCTGTGAGTACCATTCGCTCCTCCCGCCTTGCCGGCTTCGGCCATTCGGTGCCGGCGCGGCGTGTCGACAATGCCGAGATCGAAACGCAACTCGGCCTCGAGCCGGGCTGGATCGAGCGGCGCACCGGCATCCGGGCGCGGCGCTGGGTCGAGGCGGGCGATACGCTGAGCCGTCTTGCGGCCAAGGCCGGCGAAGCCGCGCTCAACGAAGCGGGGATTTCGCGGGGCGACATCGCCTTGACGCTGCTTGCCACCTCGACCCCCGATCACCTGCTGCCGCCCTCGGCGCCGCTGCTCGCCCATCGCCTCGGGCTTGCCAATTCCGGTGCGATCGACCTGGCCGGCGCCTGTTCGGGTTTCCTATACGCGCTGACGCTTGCCGACGGTTTCGTCCGCGCGCAGGGAAAACCGGTCCTCGTCGTTGCCGCCAACATTCTGAGCCGCCGCATCAACCCGGCAGAGAGGGCAAGCGCCGTGCTCTTCGCCGATGCCGCCGGCGCCGTCGTCGTCGCGCCCTCGAACGATTCGGACAGGGGGCTCGTCGGCGTCGATCTGGCGTCGGACGGGAGCGGCTACGATCTGATCACGATTCCGGCCGGCGGCAGCAGCCGGCCATTTGCGCCGGGCATGGCGGCGGAGGATGTGCTGATGACGATGCGCGACGGGCGGGAGGTGTTCGTCCGCGCCGTCGAGATGATGTCGACTTGCGCTACCCGAGCGCTCGCCGCCGCGGGTCTTGGCCCAACGGAGGTCAGCCGCTTCGTGCCTCACCAGGCGAATGTCCGGATCTTCGACGCTGTCTGCGGCAATCTGGACATCGATCCGTCGAAGACCGTGCGCACCATAGAGGAATATGGCAACTCGTCGGCGGCGACGATCCCGCTGTCGCTCTCGCTCGCGCACAGGGCAAAGCCGTTCGCTGCTGGTGAAAAGCTCTTGCTGACCGCGGCCGGCGCGGGGCTGAGCGGCGGGGCGGTGGTCGTCGGACTTTAGAGAGCTGGATGCGCTCACATACGTTCGCGCCGCCGCTCTAAACCTTTGTTTTTGCAGCATTTGTGCGACGTCAGGTGATTCCACCTGACTGCAAAATGCTCTAGTCCGCCTAGCGCAGCAGCGAGGCGCGGAGTGCTGCAATCTCCTGCTTGAGCCGACCGATCTCGGTGGGCTGCATTCCGGTCGCATCTATGATGCCGCACGGAACGGTGCCAGCCCTTGCCTTCAGCGCCCGGCCGGTCTCCGTCAGGCGCACGCGCACCTGCCGCTCATCAGTCCGGTCACGGACCCTCGAAATGTATCCTATGGCCTCGAGTCGCTTCAGCATCGGCGTGAGCGTGCTCGACTCGAGGAAGAGTTTCTCGCCGAGACCGCCGACAGTCTGGTCATCTTTCTCCCACAGTACAACCATCACGAGATATTGTGGGTAGGTGAGGCCCAGTTCGTCGAGCAGCGGCTTGTAGACGCGCGTGAATGCGTGATTTGCGGAATAGATCGCAAAGCACAGGAAATTATCCAGCTTCATCAGGTCTTCGGGGGAGGGGGTATCTGCCTTCGCCATGGTCTTTTCCAACGTTCCGATGAAATAGAATAAATCGTTGGCGATATAATCGCAAGATATTGACATGAGCGGTTTGCCGCGATAAGCATTGTGCACGATTTAATCGCCATCGATGCAAAGTGGTTCTGTCAAGAACAGAGCGTCCATCGTGGCTATTATATCGTGCACGATTTAATAGCGGTCTCGCGAAAGGAGCAATTCGATGACGAAGGTCCAGAATGGTACGGCTACGGTATCCAGGAGAGAAATGTTGGCGGGCGCACTCGGCGCCGCCAGCGCGGCCGCCGCACTCTCCGTCTCCCAGCCGGCCGCGGCAGCGGATAAAGTGCAGCCATCAACAACGGAAGGAGCAAGGACCATGGGAAGCAGGATCACCACTCGCGACGGCGTTGAAATCTATTACAAGGACTGGGGCCCGAAGGACGGTCCGGTCGTCATCCTCAGCCACGGCTGGCCGCTGTCGTCCGATAGCTGGGAAGCTCAGGCCTTCCATCTGGCCAACAACGGTTTCCGCGTCGTCACCCACGACCGTCGCGGCCACGGCCGGTCCAGCCAGCCGTGGGACGGCAACGACATGGACCACTATGCGGACGACCTCGCCGACCTGATCGAGCACCTGGACCTGAAGGATATATTCCTCGCCGGCTTCTCCACCGGCGGTGGCGAAGTCGCTCGCTATATCGGCCGCCACGGGACCAGCCGCGTTGCCAAGGCCGGCCTGATCTCTGCGGTTCCGCCGCTGATGGTCAAGACCGACACGAACCCGGGCGGCCTGCCCAAGGACGTTTTCGATGGCTTGCAGGCCGCAAGCCTCGCCGATCGCTCGCAGCTCTATAAGGACATCGCTTCGGGACCCTTCTTCGGCTTCAACCGGCCGGGCGCCAAGCCTTCGCAGGGCATGATCGACAGCTTCTGGGTGCAGGGCATGACGGCCGGCCACAAGAACACCTATGATTCGATCGTCGCCTTCTCGCAGACCGACTTCACCGAGGACCTGAAGAAATTCGACGTGCCGACGCTCATCGTCCATGGCGATGACGACCAGATCGTGCCGATCGACGCCGCCGCCCGGGCCTCGAAGAAGCTCATTCCGCATGCGGAGCTGAAGGTCTATCCGGGCGGCCCGCACGGCATCACGGATACTCACAAGGAGCAGCTGAACAAGGACCTGCTTGAGTTCGCCCGGTCCTAGTGTCAGGGTGACAGCCGGGAGGGCGCCGCATGCCGGCGCTCTCCCTTTTGTTGGTAAAGCTAGCGGTCCCGCTTCTATTTGTAGCTGCCGCCTGCCAGGCCTTCCGAAAGCAAGATTGTGCTTGCGAAACAGAGGCTTGACTTTCGGCATGCCATTTCAGACGATGCCGCATTACGATGCACGTCGCAGGGGCGTGCCGGCAGGGAACATCTGAAGACCTTGAGTGACGCGGCGATCATCGCCCCGCAAAGGGCGTGGGGTAAGGGACGGCTTGTCACCAAGTCCGAAAGGGGGCGCACGCGCATCGCCGAACTCTATCAGGAAGGTTGCGCCAAGATCCGTCTGCCGAAGACCTTCGACGCCTCGATGGAAGCGGTGCTCATCAATTCTTCGGGCGGCGTCACCGGTGGCGACCGGCTCGACTGGGAGTTCGTGGCCGGCGCGGGGACGAGCCTGACGCTGACCACGCAGGCCTGCGAGAAGATCTACAAGGCAAGCGCCGGTACGGCGGAAATCTCGACGCGCATATCGGTCGCTGCCGGGGGGCGCGTCGACTGGCTGCCGCAGGAAACCATCCTCTTCGACCGCGCTTCGCTGTCGCGCTCGCTCGAGGTGGACCTGGCGCCCGACGCGAGCTTCCTCGCGGTTGAGGCGGTGCTTCTGGGTCGCAAGGCGATGGGCGAGGCGGTGCATGCCGGCCTGTTTCGCGACCGCTGGCGGGTGCGGAGCGGCGGCAGGCTTGTTCATGCGGAGAACCTGACGCTTGCCGACGACATGGCGAAGCTTGCCGCGAGGCCCGCAACGCTCGGTGGCGCTGCGGCCTTCGTCACGCTCCTTTATGTCGCGCCGGACTGCGAAGCCATGCTTTCGAAGCTGCGCGGCATGCTCGCGCCGGTCGTGCAGGCGGGCGTCAGCCACTACAAGGTCGGCGGTCGCGACAAGCTCGTCGCCCGTGTCGCCGCTGCCGATGGATTCGAGCTTAGAAAAATCCTCGTCCCGCTTATTTCGCACTTGCGTAAGGACGCGTCTGTGCCGAAAGTCTGGACTCTCTGATCCCGCAATCAATCCCGGATAGCGACGCATGAATCTCACTCCGCGCGAAAAAGACAAACTGTTGATTTCAATGGCGGCAATGGTGGCGCGCCGGCGGCTGGAGCGTGGCGTCAAGCTCAACCATCCCGAGGCGATCGCCTTGATCACCGATTTCGTCGTCGAGGGGGCCCGCGACGGCCGTTCCGTTGCCGAACTGATGGAGGCCGGCGCGCATGTGCTGACCCGCGACCAGGTGATGGAGGGCATTGCGGAAATGATCCACGACATCCAGATCGAGGCGACTTTCCCGGATGGGACGAAGCTCGTCACCGTTCACGAACCCATCCGCTAGGAGGAAATCATGCTCAGCCTGCGCCCGAACTGCGAATGCTGCGATCGCGACCTGCCGCCCGAAAGCAGGCAGGCGATGATCTGCACCTTCGAATGCACCTTCTGCGTCGATTGCGCCGAGGCGAAGCTCTCCGGGATCTGCCCGAACTGCAGCGGCGAGCTGGTCCGCCGGCCGGTGCGCCCGGCGGCGATGCTGAAGAAGTATCCGGCTTCGACGGAGCGCGTGCTGAAACCGCAAGGCTGCGCGTCAGAGAAGGCTGCGTAAGGGGACACGAACATGATACCGGGCGAGATCATCGCGGCCGCTGGCGACATCGAACTCAATGGCGGTCTTCCGACCATCACCATCGAGGTTTCCAACTCCGGCGACAGGCCAGTGCAGGTCGGTAGTCACTATCACTTTGCAGAAACTAATCCCGGCCTGATCTTCGACCGTGACGCGGCGCGCGGCAGGCGGCTCGATATCCCGGCCGGCACGGCCGTGCGCTTCGAACCTGGACAGACACGGCAGGTCACGCTGATCCCGCTTTCCGGCAAGCGCGAGGTCTTCGGCTTCCGCCAGCAGGTCATGGGCAAACTATGAGAGCGGCCGCACCCGCCATCGGCCTGCTGCTCGTTCTTGCGACCTCTGCCTTTGCTCAGGAGCCCGAGGTGGACTGCCAAAAGGCGGAGACGCAGATGGATCTGAACATTTGCGCCGATCGGGAGTATCAGGCGGCGGACGCGGATCTCAACAAGACCTACGGCAAGGCGATCGCCGCGATGCGCGAAACCGACAAGGAACTCGGTGACATCGACGCCGCCTATGTCGGTGCCGTCGAAGCCTTGAAAAAGGCGCAGCGGGCCTGGATCGGCTACCGCGACGGTCAGTGCGAGCTCGCTGGCTTCGAGGCGCGGGGCGGCTCGATGGAGCCCATGCTGGTTTCCGGCTGCCTCGCGGAACTGACCCGAAAGCGCACTGCCGAATTAAAAGAACTCCTCGAGGCTCAAGGGAACTGACCGTTGCGAAGCCGGCGCGTCATCATGATCGTTGGCAATGGCGAGGTGCCGGAAGGCGCTGCCGCGACGATCGATGCCGCCGATCTGGTGATCCGCTTCAACGACTGCCGTTCGGTCGGCCGCGGCGGAACCAGAACCGACGTGGTCGCCGTCTGCAACACCGGCCGCCCCGCCTTGTCGATGCTCGGCGGCGGGCGCTGGAAGACGAGCGCGCCGGTGCGGCAGGCGCGCGAAATCTGGAGCGTGCGTTCCGCTGCAAAGTTCGCGGCGATGCGCGCAGCGCTGGCCAACACCCATCCGGATCTCGACGATTTCTGTGATGACTACACCACCGGCTTCGAGAGCTTCGCACGGGCGACGGGGCGGCCGCACCGGATCGTGCCTGCCGCGACGCACGAGCGGCTGGAGCAAGACCTCGCCCGGTTCGGGCCGGCGCCCTACGTCGCCCCGTCGAGCGGCCTGGTGGTGATCGCCGACATCCTGTCCGGCATCGCCTCCGCAGACGACGAGATCGTGTTGGCCGGTTTCGGCCATTCTGGCTGGGAGTGGCATCCCTTCGCCGCCGAGCGCCGCTATGTCGATGCGCTCGCTGCCGCGGGGCGGCTGCGTCGCCTCAATCCATTGCCTACCTCAGACTTGTCCCAAGGAGCCTGACCCATGTCCTACAAAATGTCGCGTGCGGCCTATGCCAACATGTTCGGTCCGACCGTCGGCGACAAGGTGCGGCTTGCCGATACGGAACTCTTCATCGAGGTCGAGAAGGACTTCACCACCTATGGCGAGGAGGTGAAGTTCGGCGGCGGCAAGGTCATCCGTGACGGTATGGGCCAGAGCCAGGTGTCGCGCGAGGGCGGCGCGGTCGACACGGTCATCACCAATGCGCTGATCGTCGACCACTGGGGGATCGTCAAGGCGGATATCGGGCTCAAGGACGGCCGGATCGCCGCAATCGGCAAGGCCGGCAATCCGGATACGCAGCCGGGCGTGAACATCATCGTCGGCCCGGGCACCGAGGCGATCGCCGGCGAGGGCAAGATCGTCACCGCCGGCGGCATGGACAGCCACATCCATTTCATCTGCCCGCAGCAGATCGAAGAGGCGCTGATGAGCGGGTTGACCTGCATGCTGGGCGGCGGCACGGGCCCGGCGCACGGCACGCTGGCGACGACCTGCACGCCGGGGCCGTGGCACATCGCCCGGATGATCGAGGCGGCCGATGCCTTCCCGATGAATCTCGCCTTTGCCGGTAAGGGCAACGCCTCGCTGCCCGGCGCGCTCGTCGAAATGGTGCTCGGCGGCGCCACCTCGCTGAAGCTGCACGAGGATTGGGGTACGACGCCCGGGGCGATCGATTGCTGCCTCTCGGTTGCCGACGAATACGACGTGCAGGTGATGATCCACACCGATACGCTGAACGAGAGCGGCTTCGTCGAGGATACGATCGCGGCGATCAAGGGGCGGACAATTCACGCCTTCCACACCGAAGGGGCCGGCGGCGGCCACGCGCCGGACATCATCAAAATCTGCGGTCAGCCGAACGTCATCCCGTCCTCGACCAACCCGACGCGGCCCTATACGCAGAACACGCTTGCCGAGCATCTCGACATGTTGATGGTCTGCCATCACCTGTCGCCGTCGATCCCGGAGGATATCGCCTTTGCCGAGAGCCGTATCCGCAAGGAGACGATCGCGGCGGAAGACATCCTTCACGACATCGGCGCCTTCTCGATCATCTCCTCCGACAGCCAGGCGATGGGCCGCGTCGGCGAGGTGGCGATCCGCACCTGGCAGACGGCCGACAAGATGAAGCGCCAGCGCGGCCGGCTGAAGGAGGAGACCGGCGACAACGACAATTTCCGCGTCAGGCGTTACGTCGCCAAATATACGATCAACCCGGCGATCGCCCATGGCCTCAGCCACGAGATCGGCTCGCTCGAAGTCGGCAAGCGCGCCGATCTGGTCATCTGGAATCCGGCCTTTTTCGGCGTCAAGCCGGACATGGTGCTGCTCGGCGGCACGATCGCGGCGGCGCCGATGGGCGATCCGAACGCCTCCATCCCGACGCCGCAGCCGGTCCACTACCGGCCGATGTTCGGCGCCTATGGCCGGAGCCGGACGAATTCCTCGGTCACCTTCGTCTCGCAGGCCTCGCTCGATGCCGGACTGGCGGGAAGACTCGGCGTCGCCAAGGAACTCGTCGCCGTCCAGAACACCCGTGGCGGCATCGGCAAGGCGTCGATGATCCACAACAGCCTGACGCCGCATATCGAGGTCGATCCGGAGACCTATGAGGTGCGCGCCGACGGCGTGCTGCTGACCTGCGAACCGGCGACCGTGCTGCCGATGGCGCAGCGGTACTTCCTGTTCTAGACGCTTATTTCCGCCGCTGCGCAATTGAAGCGCTTGCAGCTGTCCCGGTCATCCTCATTACCCCGTTGCCCGCGACAGTGAGCGGAATGCTGGTTCCGCAAATGCTTGTGCCCAGCTATGCATCAGCTGATGACGCCAAGCCTACAACAAGCGAGCGTCGAGAGCGCCATGCCGTTGCTTAAGGGCCGATCTGATCTGATCAGCCTTTCATAGAGATGAGCTCCGGGAAGTCGTAGTAGCGGAGCCTCTTATCGCGGCAGCGGGAATCGCCCGGGCTTGAGTCGACCACTTTCCCATTTCGCAAGGCGATGCCGTTTATGTTTAATCGACCCGGGCGCTTGGTTTCCGTGACGAGTACACAGAACGCATAGATTCTGGCTTCTGGGTCGAGCAGCACTACACTCGATATCTGCGCGGTTTTGACCTCGCCGGGCTTGATTCCGGCTGTCCGAGCTAATCTTAGAAACTCTTTGCGCGCGGCTGACGATGGTGGAGTTTGGGATGCTAGTGCATTGATTCCAACACTTGGTGCCCACGTTTGACGGCCGCGATGATGTCGTCTGGGTCAGCTTTCCAGATGAACGGTCGCGGTTCTTGGTTGTGCTCTTTGATGAAGCGATTGATGGCCGCCTGCAGGTCGACGACGGAGTGAAAAACGCCGTGCTTGAGGCGCCGGCGTGTCAGCTTTGCGAAGAATCCCTCGACGGCATTCAGCCATGAACAGGATGTCGGAACGAAGTGGAAGGTCCATCGTGGATGTCTGGCCAGCCAGGCGCGGACTTTGGGTTGTTTGTGTGCCGCGTAGTTATCGAGGATCACATGGACCGCCTTATCCTTCGGGAGTTCGGCCTCAATGGCGTTGAGGAAACGGATGAACTCCTGATGCCGGTGGCGCTGCATGTTGCGGCCGATCACCGAGCCGTCGAGCACATTGAGGGCGGCAAACAGGGTGGTGGTGCCATGGCGTTTGTAATCATGGGTCATCGTGCCACCCCGACCCTTCTTCAAAGGAAGCCCCGGCTGGGTGCGGTCGAGCGCCTGGATCTGGCTCTTTTCGTCGACGGAAAGGACAATGGCATGGGCCGGCGGTGCGACGTAGAGCCCGACAACGTCATGCAGTTTCTCGGCAAAAGCCTTGTCATTCGACAGTTTGAAGCGGCGCCAGCGGTGCGGCGCAAGGCCATGCTCGTGCCAGATCTTGACGACCGAAGACGCCGCAATCCCGACCGCCTTTGCCATTGCACGAACGGTCCAGTGGGTGGCTTCCTGTTGGGGTGGCTCCAGCGTCAGCGCGACCACCTGCTCGACCAACTCACGCTCCAGGGGCGCGGTGCCCGGTGGCCGGCTCTTGTCACGCAGAAGACCATCGACGCCTTCGGCCATGAAACGCTCCTGCCATCGCCAGACGCAGGTCTTCGATTTGCCGGTCGCCGCCATAATCGCCACCGTTCCCAGGCCGTCGGCGCTTAACAGGATGATCCGCGCGCGCCACACATGTTTCTGCGGCGAACTGCGGTTCGCAACGATGGCTTCGAGGCGGGTTCTGTCGGAGGCTCTGACGTGAAATTCAATACCGGTGCGCATGCCTCAATCTTGCACACCGAACCCTCCTTGGGAATCCCAATCCGGAATCTTCTGTCTCGATCAATCCACTAGGACGGAATCCGGAGCAGGCGGTTGGCAGCCCGAGAGTAAGGCAGCGGCGAAACCAAGATAAAGGTATTTTAGCATTCAAAGTTCCCCAGCTATTTACCGCGCAGGTTGTAGCTGGCGCGTTGCAGCGCGGCAAGATCAAGGGCAGGTGATGGTTAAGCACGCCTTTCTTCGCACTGCCATGCATCAGCCGCATGGCTGCCATGCGGTGCCCGCTGAATCGGCGCTTTGATGCTGCACCGCAGCGGAATCTTCGCTAGAAGAGGCCTTCCCTTTCGCTGGCTGTCGTTCCTCCCGAGACATGACGGCCGGCTGCCCACTCGAAGGAGATGACCCTATGTTCGGCAGAAAAGTACCCGTTGTAACCTTCCGCACCCGCGTCCGCGACGAAGCCGTCGGCGGACCCAATCCGTTCCGCTGGCAGGATGTTTCGTCGGAGGACTATTTTGCCGGCAAGCGCGTCGTGCTGTTCTCGTTGCCGGGCGCCTTCACGCCGACCTGCTCGACCTATCAGCTGCCGGATTTCGAGAAACTGACGCCCGAGTTCCGCGCGCTCGGCATTGACGAGATCTATTGCATCTCGGTTAACGACGCCTTCGTCATGAACGCGTGGGGCAAGTCGCAGGGGCTCGAAAACGTCAAGCTCATTCCGGACGGCTCGGGCGAGTTCACCCGCAAGATGGGCATGCTGGTCGCCAAGGACAATCTCGGCTTCGGCATGCGCTCCTGGCGCTACGCCGCCGTCGTCAACAACGGCACGGTCGAGCAGTGGTTCGAGGAAGAGGGCTATTCCGACAATTGCGATAGCGATCCCTATGGCGTTTCCTCGCCGCAGAACATTCTCGACGCGCTGAAGTCGCAGAAGATCGCTGCCTGATCAGGCAATGTGATCATGAAGGCCCCGGCTGCCGCAATGAGGTTTGAAAGTCTCTTGGATTTTCGCCTTCTTGCTGGCGCCGGGGCTTTTTCTTGCTACTGCATGATTCCTTAAATCGGAATCGATTTAAGGATAAAAATCATGCAGCATTTCAAAGTGCTGCAGCGACCTTAGCGCGTCCGATTGGACGCGCGGCGCTGTAGAGTAAAGCGCGTCGGAGGCATGGAATTCAATGGTTTACGTCATCGCATATCTGAAAGCGCACCCGGGCAAGGGCGACGACGTCGTGGCGCATGCCGTGCCGCTGATCGACGCCACCCGCAAGGAAGAAGGCTGCACCAGCTACGATCTCTACCGCAAGCCCGCCGAACCGGACTCGCTGGTTTTCGTCGAAACCTGGAAGAGCCGGGCGGCCCTCGAGGTTCACTTTGCCGAGCCGCATCTGAAGGCCTTTCAGGTAGCCATGGCCGACCTCCTTGTCGAGGCTCGCGTCGAGGTCGTCCATCCGGACAAGGTCGAGGTCATCTGACATGCCCTACCGTTCGACGGAAATTCTTTCTCCCGGCCCTGCCGACAAGGCGCCGCTTCACCGGGTGACGCTCACCCACGACCAGCGGCATCTGCGCCGCAAGCTCCTGCATCTCGAAAACGACGACGTGGTGATGCTCGACCTCAAGGAAGCGGTAATGCTCGCCGACGGCGATCTGCTGGCGCTGGAGGGTGGCGGCTATATCGAAGTGAAGGCGGCTGAGGAGGCGCTCTACGAGATCCGTCCGCGCGACAGGCTGCATCTGATCGAACTCGCCTGGCACCTCGGCAACCGGCATCTGGCGGCGGCAATCGATGAGGGGCGGATCTTGATCGTCCGCGATCCGGTCATCCGCGCCATGCTCGAGGGCCTCGGAGCGACGGTGAACGAAGCGGTCGAGCCATTCCACCCCCTGCGCGGTGCCTATCACGGCACCGGCCATCATCACCATGGGCATGGTCACGACCCCCACCATGGCTGAAGAAGGCGCCACGCAAGCTCTGCTGCGCCTCGTCACCTGGCTGTCGCCCGCCTTTCCTGTCGGTGCCTTTTCCTATTCCGGCGGCTTGGAGCAGGCGGTTCACGACGGCCTCGTGACCAATGCCGACGATCTGCGGCTCTGGCTGGAAACACTCCTCAATCACGGCCCGCTCTGGAACGACGCGCTGCTTCTCGCCGAAAGCTACCGCAGCCACGCCGATACGACCGGACTGAGGGCGGTCGGCGAACTGGCAGAAGCGCTCGCCGGTTCCCGTGAACGGCACATGGAGACCATGCTACTTGGCGAAGCATTTCTTGCCGCCGCCGGCCATTGGCCGCATCCGGTGCTGGAGACGCTCGGGCCGACCGCCGCCTATCCTGTGGCGGTCGGCGCCGTCGCCGGTGCGCATCGGACCGGACTCGAGCCGACGCTTGCGGCCTATCTCAACGCTGCGGCATCGACTGCCGTATCGGTGGCCATCCGCTGTGGGGTGATCGGCCAGCGCGACGGCATCGGCGTGCTTGCCAGCCTCGAGGCAGAGATTGCCGCGGTTGCCGGCCGCGCCGCGTGCCGGTCGCTCGACGAGCTTGGCTCGGCCGCGATCATCGCCGATATTGCATCGCTCAGACATGAAACCCTGCATTCGCGCCTGTTCCGCTCCTAGTGGACGCGCCAGGAACGCCGTGCATCTTCGCAGTAGAAAGGACATAGGAAATGCCATCGAAAAACGGTCCGCTTCGCGTCGGCATCGGCGGCCCGGTCGGGTCCGGCAAGACGGCGCTGACCGACAAGCTGTGCAAGGCGATGCGGGAGAAATATTCGGTCGCCGTCGTCACCAATGACATCTACACCAAGGAGGATGCCGAGGCGCTGGTGCGCATGCAGGCGCTGCCTTCGGAGCGGATCGTCGGCGTCGAGACCGGCGGCTGCCCGCACACGGCGATCCGCGAGGACGCCTCGATCAATCTTCAGGCGATCGCCGACCTCAACCGCCGTATTCCCGATCTCGACGTGGTCTTCATCGAATCGGGCGGCGACAATCTGGCGGCGACCTTCTCGCCCGATCTTGCGGACCTGACGATCTACGTGATTTCCGTCTGCCAGGGAGAGGAAATCCCGCGCAAGGGCGGCCCCGGGATCACCAAGTCCGACCTGCTGGTGATCAACAAGAAGGATCTCGCCCCGTATGTCGGCGCCGACCTCGAGGTGATGGAGCACGACGCGACGCGGATGCGCGCCGAAAAACCCTTTGTCTTCTCCGACATGAAGCGCGGTGAGGGCATTGAGAGGATCGTCGAGTTCCTGACCGTGCAGGGCGGGCTCTGATATCCGTCAGAACTGTTCCAGCGCCTGACGGTCGCGAATCTCGATGACCCGGCCCTTCACCACCACGCCAGACCGACGCAGCGTCGAGAAGGCCCGCGACAGTGCCTCCGGGGCGAGGCCAAGCTTGCCGGCGAGCACGCTTTTCTGGAATGGCAGGCGGAAGGAGAAGCTCTCCGTCCCGATAGGGCAATGGCTCAAAATATAGTTCGCGACGCGCTGAGGCGCGGTGAGCAAGCGGTCTTCGGCAAGGCAGTCCTCGGCCATCTTGCCGTGATGGCAGAGGAGCTCGAGAAGCGCTTGGGCGACGCCGGTGTCTTCGGCGGCAAGCTGGCGTAGCTTAGCGCTTTCCAGCCGCGCGACGATCGACGGTTCTGCGGCTTGTACATTGGCAGTGGCGCGGCGATCCAGGAACATGGCGTTCACCCCGATCAACTCGCCTTTCTGGAAAACGGCGACATCGGCTTCGCGCCCGTCCTTGCCGAGGCGATAGAGGCGGACGAGTCCCGAGAGGACGACGAGGACGTTGTCGATAGGATCGTCCTGGCGGAACAGGGTGTCGTGCGCTTCGTGCGTCGAGACGGTGGCGCCCTCTAGAATTGCCTCTTGTGCGGGCCGTGGGAGCCGCGAAAAGAAGCGCAAATTGAGGAGGATGGCCCGGTCGCTGGAGGTCAATCGCAAAGTCTTCATACCGCTCGTCCCGAAAAATCGTGATCAAGCTAGCGGTTTCTCGCGGGTCATGAATTGACCCGCATCAAACAACTTCGCGAAAAAGGCGCTGCTGCCCGTCCTTCATTCGAACCCTGCAGCAGCGCTGTTTCTCAAGGAGACGCTTATTCGGCGGCGAGCGCCGGATGGCTGATGACCTTGCGGTCGGACTTGCCGCGCCGCTCCGCCTCCAGCGTCTTGATGCGTTCCTCGAGGCTCTCGATCGTGGTGCCCTGTTCGGCGGCGAGCTTGCTGAGCGCCTCGCGGTCGAGCGGCAGATCTTCCTCCTCCTTCTTACCGACCATGCGGCCGAAGATCCAGGCGAGAAGACGCGACAGGTCGTCCATGATCAGGAAGAATGAAGGCACGACGACGAGGCTGAGCACCGTCGAGACGATGATGCCGCCGATGACGGCGATCGCCATCGGGGCGCGGAACGAGCCGCCTTCGCCGACGCCGAGCGCGGAAGGCAACATGCCCGCCGACATGGCGATCGAGGTCATGACGATCGGACGGGCGCGTTTGCGGCCCGCTTCGACCATCGCCAGCGTCCGGTCCATGCCATGGTGCATCATCTCGATGCCGAAGTCGACGAGCAGGATGGCGTTCTTGGTAACGATGCCCATCAGCATCAGGATGCCGATCAGCACGGGCATCGAGAGCGCGTTCTGCGTGAGGATGAGTGCTGCAGCCACGCCGCCGATCGCCAGCGGCAGCGAGAACAGGATGGTGAAGGGCTGGATGACATCCTTGAACAGCAGAATGAGCACCACCAGCACCATCATCAGACCGAGCAGCATGGCGTTGCCGAAGCTCTGCTGCATCTCCGCCTGAACCTCGGCATCGCCGCTCTCGATGAACTGAACCGTAGCCGGCAGCTCGGCTTGCGCGGCGATCTCCTTGAAGCGGGCGGAAGCCGTGTCGAGGGCTACACCAGCGGGCAGATCGGCGCCGAGCTTCACAACACGGTAGCGGTCGTAGCGCTTGATGGAGCTCGGTCCTTCCGCATAGTTGATGTCCGCGACGCTCGACAGCGGGACCGTGGCACCGGAGGCTGTCTGGACCTTCAGGTTGCGGATAGCTGCCAGATCGGTGCGGAAATCGCGATCGAGCTGGACCCGGATCGGGATCAGGCGCCCGTCCAGCGCAATCTTGGTGAGCAGCGCGTCGATATCGCCGATCGTGGCTACCCGAATGACTTCGGATATCTGCGCGGTCGTGATGCCGAGACGGGACATCTGCTCGTCCCGCGGGCGGATCTGCAGTTCCGGCCGGGGCAGGGCACCGTCGGGGCTGACATTGGCGAGCAGCGGGTCCTTGCGCAGGCTTGCTTCAAGAATGGCCACCGCCTGGTCAAGATCTGCTTCGTTGCTGGAAAGCAGGTTGAACGACAGGTCGCGCTCACCGCGATCGTTGAGCTTGGTGACGCGGACGTCCGGGATCGATCGAAGCTTGGCGAGGATTTCCTTTTCGATCTGCGACTGCGGCTTGATGCGGCCCGCCGGCGGCAGCTTCGGCAGATATTCACCGATCAGCGGCGTCCGGCCGATCACGTCGTTGACAACCTTGTTGACGAGCGAATGATCGAGCTTCTCGAGAAGCACGGTGACGGCGGCGCGGCGCAGTTCCAGATCGCCCTTCGGGGAGGCGCCGCCAAGCACGAAGACGTTCTCGACGCCATCGATATCCTTGATGCGGTTATAGATCTCCGTCGTCGTCCGGTCGGTGTCCTCGAGCATCGCATCCGGCGGCAATTCGATCGACAGGCTGACGCGCGAATTGTCCTCCGGCGGCAGGAAGCTGCCCGGCACGAAGACCATGAGCGCGATCACTGAGCCGACCGAGAGCACGATTGCCGCAAGCAGCGTCGAATAGCGCGTGTACCAGCGCTTCGTGGTGAAGCGCACGAGGCGCGTATAGAACTGCATGATGGCGCTGTCGTCGTCGCCATGATGTCCGCCGCCGACGTCCGTCGGCTTCATCAGATAGGCGGCCATGACAGGCGTGATCAGGCGGGCGACGAGGAGCGAGAAGAACACCGAGACGGCGACCGTCAGACCGAACTGGATGAAGTACTGTCCCGGGATGCCCGGCATGAAGGAGACGGGCACGAAAACGGCGATGATCGTGAAGGTGGTTGCGATGACGGCTAGGCCGATCTCGTCCGCCGCCTCGATCGCCGCCTTGTAGGGCGACTTGCCCATGCGGATATGCCGTTCGATGTTCTCGATCTCGACGATCGCGTCGTCGACGAGGATACCGGTCGCGAGCGTCATCGCCAGGAAGCTGACGAGGTTCAGCGAGAAGCCGAGGAGTTCCATGACCCAGAAGGTCGGGATGGCCGAGAGCGGCAGGGCAACGGCCGAGATCAGCGTGGCGCGCCAGTTGCGCAGGAACAGCATCACGACGACGACGGCGAGCAGCGCACCCTCGATCAGCGTGTGAATTGCCGCTTCGTAGTTGCCGTAGGTGTAGTAGACCGAATCGTCGACCATCTCGATGGTGACTTCCGGGTGCTTGGCGCGGATTTCGTCGAGCGTCTTGGCAACCGTTTCGGCGACGCTGACTTCGCTCGCGCCCTTGGCGCGGAATACCGCGAAGGTGACGCCGGGATGGCCGTTGAAGCGCGAGAAGGACTTCGGCTCCTCGTAGGTATCGGTGACCTTGCCGAGCTCCGACAGACGAACGAAGCGTCCGTTCGGAAGCGAAATCATCGTATTGGCGAGATGGGAAACATCGCGTGCGTCGCCGAGCGTACGGATCGCCTGTTCGCTGCCGCCGACCTGACCGCGGCCCGAGCCGAGATCCATGTTCATGCGGCGGAGCTGGCCGTTGACGTCGGCGGCGGTGATTCCGAAGGAGTTCAGGCGATCTTCATCGAGCTCGATGCGGACTTCGCGATCGGACCCGCCGTAGCGGTCGACGCGGCCGATACCGCTCTGGCCCTGGATGGCGCGCTTGACCGTGTCGTCGACGAACCAGGAGAGCTCCTCCAGTGTCATGCCGGGCGAGGAGATCGAGAAAGTCTGGATCGCCTGACCCTCGACATCGACCTTGGAGACGATCGGTTCATCGATCGAGGTCGGCAGATCGCCGCGAATGCGGTCGATCGCGTCCTTGACATCCTGGACCGCCTGTTGGGTGGGCACTTCCATGCGGAAGATGACGGCGGTGGTGGACGTGCCGTCGGTTATCGTCGACTCGATATGGTCGACGCCGGAAATGCCGGCGACCGCGTCCTCGATTTCCTTGGTGACCTGGGTCTCGAGTTCGGCAGGCGCAGCGCCGCTCTGGGTGACCACGATCGAGACGATCGGCACGTCGATGTTCGGGAAGCGGGTGATCGGCAGCGAATTGAATGACTGCCAGCCGAGCACGACCAGCACGAAAAACGCCAGGATCGGCGCGACCGGATTGCGGATGGACCAGGCGGAGAAGTTCATGGCCTCTTGTTCCCGTCAATTGGTTATCGGCTGGTCGGACTTGACCGGATTGATCCGGTCGCCGTCACGCACATAGGCGCCGGCCTTTGCCACGGCCTGCTCGCCCGGCTTGAGGCCGGAAAGGATTTCGACGAACTGTCCGTCCTGGATGCCTGTCTCGACCGGGACCAAGTGCACGATGCCGTTTTCGACCTTGCGGACTATGGTCTTGCCATCTTCCGATGTAACAGCGGTTTGCGGCAAAACGACCGTCTGCTTCTCTTCGACGGTGACCACCGCGCTCGCGTACATGCCGGCGCGCGCCTCGGTCGTATCGGCAAGCGTGATGTGGACCTTGCCGAGACGCGTGTCAGGATCGACGGTCGGCGCGATCAGCCGGATCTTGCCATCGACCGTCGCATTGCTGCCGGCAAGATTGACCGTCGCCGTTTGGCCGACGGCAAGCTTGATGATGTCCGCCTCGGCGACATCGGCCTTCATCTCGATCGCCCCGTCGCGGATCATCGCGAAGAGCGGCTCGCCATTGCCGCTGGCAATCGCGCCGACTTTGGCGTTCTTGGCGGAGATCACGCCGCTGACCGGCGCCTTGACCTCGGTGCGGGCAAGCCTGAGGTCGATATCGTCGATCTGCGTCTGGACAACCTTGATGTCGGCTTTCGCAACGCCAACCGATTGTTCGGCCGAGCGGAGGCGGGCGCGCGTGGCAGCGGCGAGTGCTTTCAGGCGGTCCGCCTCGGCGGTCGAGACAGTGCCGTTTTCCGAAAGCCGCACGGCGCGATCGGCGACGCGCGTCGCCTCTTCGGAATTCGCCGTCGCTTCGGCAAGCTGGGCGTTGAGCTGCGCGAGCGAGGCCTCTGCCTTGGCGAGATTGGCCTCGAACTGGCTCTTCTGCAGGAGCAGCGCGTCGTCGTTGAGGACGGCAAGCGTGCTGCCTTCTTGGACCCGGTCACCGACATCGACATTCAACGAGCGGATGGAGAGGCCGTCGACGAGCGGTGCGACATAGGTTTCCTCGACCGCCTCGATCGAGCCGGTGGCAAGGATGCGGTCGCTGATCTTGCGTTCGACCGCTTCCGTAACGACGATCGAGGGCAGTGTCTGAGATGGCTGCGGTTTTGCGGCGTCCTCGGCCGAGACGCCTGAAAATGCGCCAAGCGTCATCGCTGCACATACACCGAGAAGAGGAAGGAGTTTCTGAGCCATCGGCCTATCGTCCTGACACAAATTAATCATGCCGCATCACCATCCATCAAGGGCGGAGATCCGGCTGCAATCCTGCTGTTCCCGCGTGTTCGACCCGGTATCGTCGGGCCGTTCGCGATCCACGCAATCGTAACTACGGCCCCAGGTCTCAAACCGAAGGCGTCGGCACGGGAGAAATTTGCTCAAGGAAACGATTTCAACGAAAACCGGTTCCTCCCTCCGCCCTCTCTCCAGTCAAACGTTCCGGGCTATGTAAGCGCGGTAGCAAATGCTTACAAGAGCCGGGAAGCGATGGTGCCTCAATATTTTGTCTGCGGTCTTTCGTGAGGCTATAGTGGCGCGAGCTAAATGCAAGCTTAACAACCGGAACGAGTTGCCAAAAAGCGCGCGGCATACTGCCGCGCGCTCCTCGTTTCGTCACATGCGACGAGTTATTTCAGCGCAGCGTCCGTGACGTCATGAGTCCAGGCGCCTTCCGGCTCCTTGGAGATGACCGGATCGGAACCGCCGGCGAGCAGTGACTGGACGGTGCGCTTGAAGTCGGCCTCATCGAGTGCGCCGTTCGAACCCGCCGTCAGCTTGGCGATCTCGCCCATCATGCGCTTCTGGTGCTTCTCGGTCTGGGCGCCGGTCGAGTCGTTCTCGAGCACGAGATCGGCTGCCTCGTCCGGGTTCTCCTCGGCATATTTCCAGCCCTTCATCGAGGCGCGGACGAACTTGACCATCCTTTCCTTGAAGGCCGGATCCTTGAGCTTGTCCTCAAGCACGTAGAGACCGTCCTCGAGCGTGGCGACGCCCTGGTCCTCGTATTTGAAGGTGACGAGATCCTCCGGCTTGATGCCGGCATCGATGACCTGCCAGTACTCGTTGTAGGTCATCGTCGAGATGCAGGCGGCCTGTTTCTGGATCAGCGGATCGACGTTGAAGCCCTGCTTCAGGACGGTCACGCCATTCGGCCCGCCATCGGTCGGGATCTTCAGATGCGACATCCAGGAGAGGAACGGATACTCGTTGCCGAAGAACCAGACGCCGAGCGTCTTGCCCTTGAAGTCCTCGGGGGACTTCACGCCGGACTCCTTCAGACAGGTGAGCATCATGCCGGATTTCTTGAAGGGCTGGGCGATGTTGACGAGCGCCACGCCCTTTTCGCGCGTGGCGAGTGCGGACGGCATCCAGTCAACGATGACGTCGGCGCCGCCGCCGGCGATCACCTGGGCCGGGGCAATGTCCGGGCCGCCCGGCTTGATCTCGACGTCGAGGCCCTCTTCCTCGTAGAAGCCCTTGTCCTTGGCGACGTAGTAGCCGGCGAACTGGGCCTGCGTGACCCATTTCAGCTGCAGCGTGACCTTGTCGGCGGCATTGGCATGAAAGGCGGCAAGCGAAAAGACGCCCGCTGCCAGCAGAGATGCAAGTTTCTTGTTCATGTCAGTTCCCTCTTATCATTGCTTCATTTTTCAGCCCCGGCCACTGCGGATGGACGGATGCCAGAAGGTGACGGCCCGCTCGACGAGCGCAACCATCCCGTAGAAGGCGGAGCCAGCCACCGCCGCGACGGCGATTTCGGCCCAGACCATGTCGACGTTCATGCGCCCCACTTCCGTGGAGATCCGGAAACCCATGCCGACAATGGGGGTTCCGAAAAACTCGGCCACGATCGCGCCGATCAGCGCCAGCGTGGAGTTGATCTTCAGTGCATTGAAGATGAAAGGCCAGGCGGCGGGCAGCCGCAGCTTGACGAGCGTCTGCCACCAACTGGCGGCATAGGTGCGCATCAGGTCGCGCTCCATGTGGCTGGCAGTGGCAAGGCCCGACACTGTGTTCACCAGCATCGGGAAGAAGGTCATGATGACGACGACGGCAACCTTCGATTGCCAGTCGAAGCCGAACCACATGACCATGATCGGCGCGACACCGATGACGGGGAGGGCGGAGACGAAATTGCCGAGCGGCAGCAGTCCTTTCTGCAGGAAAGGAGAGCGGTCGATGAGGATCGCCACGACGAAACCGAGCCCGCAGCCGAGCGCATAGCCGGTCAGCACGGATTTCAGGAAGGTCTGGCGGAAATCTGCGGCGAGTGTCGGTACCGAATTGATGAGCCGTGCCCAGATCATCGACGGTGCCGGCAGCAGCACCGAAGGAATGCCGAAGCCGCGGACGATGCCTTCCCACAGGACGAGGATCGTCACGCCGAAGAGGAGCGGCACCGCGAAGCGCGCGGCGTTGCCCAGCGTGCGGTTTGTAAAATGCTGACGGACCAGCCATTCGTTGAAGGCCCAGGCGACGAGCCAGAACAGGATGGCGCCGGCGAGAGCGGCAAGGTTCATGGCTTGGCTCCCATGCGCTTCAGGACGGCGGAGTGCGCGAAGCCGACGATCATGACGAGGACGGCGGCGAGTGCCGCGGCCATGAACAGCGCTGCCCAGATCTGCACGGTCTGGCCGTAATAGGAGCCGGCGAGCAGCCGTGCGCCGAGCCCGGCCACGGCACCGGTCGGCAGTTCGCCGACAATGGCACCGACGAGGGAAATGGCGACGGCGACCTTCAGCGAGGTGAAGAGATAGGGCATGGAGGAGGGCCAGCGCAGCTTCCAGAAGGTCTGGACCGGCGAGGCATTATAGGTGTGCATCAGGTCGAGCTGGATTGTTTCGGGACTGCGCAGGCCCTTGACCATGCCGACCACCACCGGGAAGAACGACAGATAGGTGGAGATCAGCGCCTTCGGCAGCAGGCCGGCAATGCCGATGGCATTCAAGACGACGATGATCATCGGCGCGATCGCCAGGATCGGTATCGTCTGGCTGGCGATCACCCAGGGCATCAGCGAGCGGTCCATGGCGCGGTTGTGAACGATGCCGACGGCGAGAAGCACGCCGAGTGCCGCACCGATGCCGAAGCCGAGCAGGGTGGCGGAAAGCGTGATCCAGGCGTGATAGACGAGGCTGCGCTTCGAGGTGATCGCCCTGTTGACGGTCGTGTCCCAGATCTCGGCAACCACCTGGTGCGGTGCCGGCAGCACCGGCCTTTCCTGTGCCATCGTGTTCTTGACGATGTCGGAGAAGGCGATCTCGGTACCGGCGCGCGCCGCCGTGTCGCGCTCGAAGGGCGCGTTCAGGAAGATGGCGGCGACATACCAGACGACGATCAGAAGCGTGACGACGGTGCTGATCGGCAGCAGCTTGTCGCGGACGAAGCTTGGCTTATGCATCGGCGCCTCCGGTCCCGAGTGGCGCCTGGTTCGAAGGGGAGGGGTCCCTGAGTAACGAGGCGACGTGTTCGCGGATCGTTAGGAACATGTAGGCGTCTTTGGAACTCAACCGAGCGGCATACACGGCCAAGCCCGTCCCCCTTGTGGGGAGGGGTTGGGGAGGGGTTCTTCCCCGCCGCGATCGCGGAGCGGCCAAATCAGACAAACAGCTATTCATCATAGCTATGTCCCGCCCTCAGCCCCTCGCGCACCCGGTGGGCGATCTCCAAAAATTCCGGCGTCTCGCGGATGCCGAGCGGCCGTTCCCTCGGTAGCGTCGACTCGATGATGTCGGTGACGCGGCCGGGGCGCGGACTCATCACGACGATCTTGGTCGAGAGATAGACGGCTTCCGGGATCGAGTGAGTGACGAAACAGATCGTCTTGTTTGTCTGCGCCCAAAGCTTCAGGAGCTGCTCGTTCAGGTGGTCGCGGACGATCTCGTCGAGGGCGCCGAAGGGTTCGTCCATCAGCAGCAGATCGGCGTCGAAGGCGAGCGCGCGGGCGATCGAGGCCCGCTGCTGCATGCCGCCGGAGAGCTGCCAGGGGTATTTCTTGCCAAAGCCCGTCAGGTTGACGAGTTCCAGGGTCCTTTCGATGCGCGTCTTCTGCTCGTCCCGGGCGTAGCCCATGATCTCGAGCGGCAGCGCGATGTTCTTCTCGATCGTTCGCCAGGGATAGAGCGCTGCCGCCTGGAAGACGTAGCCGTAGGCGCGATTGTGGCGGGCTTCCTCCGGCGTCATGCCGTTGACGGCGATCGTGCCGGCGGTCGGCTTCTCGAGGTCGGCGATGATGCGCAGAAAGGTCGTCTTGCCGCAGCCGGAAGGGCCGATGAAGGAAACGAAATCGCCTTTGGCCACATCGAGATTGACGCCCGTCAGCGCATTGACCGGCCCGTCGCTGGTCTGAAACGTCAGGCCGAGATTTCGGGCCGAGACCACGGAGGCGGGATTGGATGTCATGGATGGATTCTCATTGTCATTTGTCTGTGCCAGACTGCTATCCGGGCCGGCAACATGCAATCGCGGATTTGCCGCAGAAGGCTCTTTGTCAAGGTTTTTCAGCGAATTCTGGAGAACGCTCATGTCTCGATCATCCAATCCTGGCTGTCGCGTCGTGCGACCGGGCAGCAGCTATGCCGGCAAGCAAGGGCTCGACTATTTCGAAGGCATTGCCGCGGAGACGGTGGGCTCGACCGGCATCTGCATGCATCTGCTCACCATGCCGCCCGGGGCGCGCGCCAAGGCGCATCTCCACGAGAGCCACGAGACGGCGATCTACGTGCTTTCCGGCGAGGCCCACACCTGGTTCGGCGACCGGCTCGGAGAGCATGTGATCGTCAAGGCCGGGGAAATGCTCTACATCCCGGCCGGCGTTCCGCACATGCCCGCCAACCTTTCCGACAGTCCGTGTACGGCAGTCATCGCCCGGACGGATCCAAAGGAGCAGGAAAGCGTCGTGCTGCTGCCGGACCTGGACGGGCTGGTGTCGGCCGATCCTCTCACAGATGGCGGATGACGAATGCAGCATCTGAATTCCGTCAGACGCCGGTTGCCGGAATGCCGGTGCGCTGCACGGCGCGCGGCGCAGTGACTTCCTTCCAGGTCGTAAGTGCTGAACTGACTGCCGGGAAGGGGTCGCGCCGGACGAATTCGCCATGGCCTTCCTGCGTCTTCACGGCCCCTTCTTCGATCGCGACGACGCCGCGCGTCAGGGTGAAGCGCGGCAGGCCGGTGACCGTCTTGCCCTCGAAGACGTTGTAGTCAATCGCCGATTGCTGGGTGTTCGCCGCGATCGTCTTCGAGCGCTTCGGATCCCAGACGACGAGATCCGCATCGGCGCCGACGAGGATCGCGCCCTTCTTCGGATAGATGTTGAGGATCTTGGCGATGTTGGTCGACGTCACCGCGACGAATTCGTTCATCGTGATGCGGCCGGTATTGACGCCGTAGGTCCAGAGCATCGGCATGCGGTCCTCAAGCCCGCCGGTGCCGTTCGGAATCTTGGTGAAGTCGCCGACGCCCGAGCGCTTTTGCGCCGTCGTGAAGGCACAGTGGTCGGTCGCCACCACCTGCAGCGAACCGGAGGCAAGCCCCGCCCAGAGGCTGTCCTGATGCAGCTTGTTGCGGAAGGGCGGCGACATCACCCGGCGCGCCGCATGGTCCCAGTCCTTGTTGAAATATTCCGTCTCGTCGAGCGTCAGGTGCTGGATCAGCGGCTCGCCGAAGACGCGCATGCCCTTGGCGCGGGCGCGCCGGATCGCTTCATGCGCCTGCTCGCAGGAGGTGTGGACGACATAGACGGGACAGCCCGCCATGTCGGCGATCATGATGGCGCGATTGGTGGCTTCGCCCTCGACCTCGGCCGGCCGCGAATAGGCGTGCGCCTCCGGGCCGCTATTGCCTTCGGCCAGCAGCTTCGCCTGAAGCTGGGCGACGACGTCGCCGTTTTCGGCGTGGACCAGCGGCAGGGCGCCGAGCGCCGCGCAGCGCTGGAAGGACGAGAACATCTCGTCGTCGTCCACCATCAGCGCGCCCTTATAGGCCATGAAGTGCTTGAAGGTGTTGATGCCCTTGTCCTTGACGATCGTCTCCATCTCGTTGAAGACCTGCTCGCTCCACCAGGTGATCGCCATGTGGAAGGAGTAGTCGCAATTGGCGCGGGTCGACTTGTTGTCCCACATGGTCAGCGCTTCGAGCAGCGACTGGCCGGGCGAGGGGAGCGCGAAATCGACGACCATGGTCGTGCCGCCGGCAAGGGCGGCGCGCGTGCCGCTCTCGAAATCGTCCGAGGAATAGGTGCCCATGAAGGGCATTTCGAGATGGGTGTGCGGATCGATGCCGCCCGGCATGATGTAGCAGCCGGTCGCATCGAGCGTCTGGTCGCCGGAAAGGTTGGGGCCGATCTCGACGATCTTGCCGCCTTCGACCTTCACGTCCGCCTTGTAGGTCAGGTCGGCAGTAACGATCGTTCCACCCTTGATAACGGTGCTCATTGGTTGGTTCCCTCGCAATGGTCCATTCGGCGGATGCGGAGCCGCCAGGAAAAAGGGCGGAACTTTCGTCCCGCCCCGTGAAATGTCACTCGACAACCTCTGCCGTTTCGAGAACGGCGTGGAAGAGGACGTCGGCGCCTGCGGCGGCCCATTCCTTGGAAATGTCCTCCGCCTCGTTGTGGCTGAGTCCATCGACGCAGGGGCACATGATCATCGTGGTCGGTGCGACCTTAGCTGCCCAGCAGGCGTCGTGCCCGGCGCCGGAGATGAGGTTCATGTGGCTGTAGCCGAGCTTCTCGGCCGCGCCGCGCACGGTGGCGACCAGCTTCGGATCGAAGGTGACGGGATCGAAATGGCCGACCGCCTCGATCGAACAGCCGACGCCGAGTGCCTCGGCGATCTTCGGCGCCTCGGCCTCGATCCGGGCGCGCATGCCGTCGAGCTTGGCCTGGTCGGGGGAGCGGATGTCGACGGTGAAAACGACCTTGCCCGGCAGCACGTTCCGCGAATTCGGCGAGAAGAACATCTGGCCGACGCCGCCGACGGCGCCCGGCTGGCTCTCCATCGCGACGGTCTGGACCATTTCGACGATGCGGGCCATGGCGAGGCCGGCATTGACGCGCATGTTCATCGGCGTCGAGCCGGTATGGGCCTCCTTGCCGGTCAGCGTGAACTCCAGCCACCACAGGCCCTGACAGTGGGTGACGACGCCGATCTGCTTGTTTTCAGCCTCGAGGATCGGTCCCTGCTCGATGTGATATTCGAAATAGGCGTGCATCTTGCGGGCGCCGACTTCCTCGTCGCCGACCCAGCCGATGCGTTTCAACTCGTCGCCGAATGCCTTTCCCTCCGGGTCCTTGCGGGCATAGGCGTAGTCGAGCGTGTGGACGCCGGCAAAGACACCGGAGGCGAGCATGGCCGGCGCGAAGCGTGCGCCTTCCTCATTGGTCCAGTTGGTGACGACGATCGGGTGCCTGGTCTTGATGCCCAAGTCGTTCAGCGTGCGCACCACTTCGAGGCCGCTCAAGACGCCGAGCACGCCGTCATACTTGCCGCCGGTCGGCTGCGTGTCGAGATGGGAGCCGATATGGACGGGCAGCGCATCCGGATCGGTGCCGGGGCGGGTCATGAACATGGTGCCCATCTTGTCGACGCCCATGGCAAGGCCGGCCTTGTCGCACCAGGACTGGAAAAGCCGGCGGCCTTCGCCATCGGCGTCCGTCAAGGTCTGGCGGTTGTTGCCGCCGGCAACGCCGGGGCCGATCTTCGCCATTTCCATCAACGAATCCCACAGGCGGTCGGCATTGACGCGCCTATTCTCGCCAGGTGCAGCCATGGCGTTCTCCTCTTTTTCCGGCTAGACCCTCCCCGGGGGATAGCCCTCATGTTCCCGTCGGCCAAATCGGGGCTTTGTCTTGGTGCCCTTCGATCAGCCGTTGCCTTTGCCGACAATCTGACTGATAATTTGACCGGTTGGTAAACATTACAACTTCCGTAGCGGCACTCAAGCGGGAAAAAGAAAAAAACCAGTTTGTTGCCCAAATAAATGGCGGGTCCGATTTTTGGGCATAGGTGCTCCACGACACCCGAGCGTGCGGGCATTGGCAGGGGGCGAGATGGTACTTCCAAGAGCGGCGAAAACCCAGAGGCGCACTCGTATCCAGGAGGAGAAGGAAGAGAGGATTCTCGAAGCGGCGCTCGAGGTCTTTTCGGCAAGCGGCTTCCGCGGCTCGACCATCGACCAGATCGCCGAAGTGGCGGGCATGTCGAAGCCGAACCTGCTCTATTACTTCCGCACCAAGGAAGCCATGCACCGCGCGCTGATCGACCGCGTCCTCGATACCTGGCTCGATCCGTTGCGCGAATTCAATGCCGAAGGCAATCCGGTCGCCGAGATCCGCAGCTACATCCGCCGCAAGCTCGAAATGGCGCGCGACTTCCCGCGCGAAAGCCGGTTGTTCGCCAATGAGGTGCTGCAGGGCGCCCCGCATATCGAGGACGAGCTGAAAGGCCCGCTGAAGCAATTGGTCGACGAGAAGGCAGAGGTCATCCGCGCCTGGGCGAAGGCCGGCAAGATCGCCAATTGCGATCCCTATCACCTGATCTTCGCCATCTGGTCGACGACGCAGCATTATGCCGATTTCGACGTGCAGGTCCGTGCGGTGCTGGGCCAGGAGCACGCCGGCGAGGGGCGCTTCGAGGACGCGGCGCGTTTTCTCGAGCGGCTCTTCGTCGACGGTTTGCAGGTGCGCGAGTAGCGATTATCTGAGCTTTATCCGTGTCTGGAATGCCCCTCATCCGGCCTGCCGGCCACCTTCTCCCCGCACGCGGGGCGAAGGGGACTCGCGGCGCCGGCGCGTCCCCTCTCGCCGCAGATAGGCGAGGGAACTAAGAGCTTGCGGCGAGTCCCTTCTCCCCGTTGGAACGCTAGGGCATATACACAAGTGGTGCGACGGATTGACTCGGTTGTGATGATCGGATTTCGCGGGAGCGGCGTGTATGATTCCTTTGGTGACGTTTTGATTTGCGGGAGCGTCACCGATGGAGATAGGCCAGGACTGGTCGCTGGGCGGATTTGGAGATCGTCGTCTCGATAAAGGGGGGCGGCGCTGCTCCAGGGCATGGTGCTGCGCGAAACGGTCTGCCTGCGCCGGCTTGCGGCGGGCAGCCATTCGCAGGAAATCCGCTTCGGCCGTTTTCTCGGCAACGATGCGGTGACGGTGGAGCGGATCATCGCCGGCTGGGGGGAGCCGACCGGGGCGGCGGTGGCCGGCCGACACGTGCTGGCGCTGCAGGACACCAGCGAGATCCGGTTTCAGACGACGCCGGACAACCGGCGCGATCTGGGCAAGATCAAGAAGGGCAATTGCTGGGGGCTGCTGCTGCATCCGATGCTGGCGCTCGATGCCGAGACCGGCAGCTGCCTGGGGCTGGTGGGCGGCCGGGTGTGGACGCGCGGGACGGAGGCGCTGCCGCCGCATGCCAGCCGGCCGTTGAGCGCCAAGGAATCGCGTCGCTGGGTCGAGACGGCCGAGGCCGCCAAGGCGGTTCTGGCGAGCGCCACGCGGGTCACCGCCATCACCGATCGGGAAGGGGACTTCTTCGTGATGTGGGCACGGCTGCCCGAGGAGCGCTTCCATCTGCTGTCGCGGGTGATGCACGATCATGCCCTCAGCGGCGGCGGCACGCTGCGCCGGGCCGCCGCCGAGGTGGCGTTTTGCGACAGCCGGACGGTGGAGCTGCGCGAGCGGGCCGACCGCCCGGCGCGCCAGGCGGACTTATCCTTGCGCTTCGGCGAGGCGACGATCCGGCGGCCGCAAAACCTCGAAGCGGCTGCCCTGCCGGACGGCGTGACGCTGCGCTGGGTCGAGGTCGTCGAGCCCTCCCCGCCCGCCGGCGTCGAGCCGCTCAGCTGGCTGATCCTGACGACGCATGCGGTGGCGACGTTCGCCGATGCCTGGCAGATCGTCGCCTGGTACAAGCAACGCTGGGTGATCGAGCAGTTCTTCCGGGTGATGAAGCAACAGGGCCTGAAGGTCGAGGATAGCCAGCTGCAGTCGGCGGCACGGCTGGAAAAGCTCGTCGCCATCGCCGCCAAGGCCGCCGTCATCGTCATGCAGCTCGTCCAGGCCCGCAGCGGTCAGGACCGGCAGTCGGCCAGCCTGGTCTTCACGCCAAGCGAGATCGACACGCTCACCGCCCTGCAGCAGCGCTTCAAGGGCAAGACCCGCCTTCAAGCCAATCCCCATCCAATGGGCTCGCTCGCCTGGGCCGCCTGGATCATCGCCAAGCTCGGCGGCTGGAACGGCTACGCATCCTCAAAACCGCCCGGACCGATCACCTTCTTCAATGGCTTGGCCTACTTCAGAGCCTGCGCCGACGGATGGGCGCTGCGCGATGTGTATATGCCTTAGCGTTGGAACGGGGAGAAGGTCGCGGCAGCGGGATGAGGGGCAGGAATCTGCAAAAGGATCAGCAGGATAGGCCAGTCCTAATCCTGCGCCGGCATGACCTCGGAAAGCCGTGCGGCATCCTCGACGATCCACGTTTCAAGTGTCGCTTTCCGGCCGCGCAGGCCTATGTCCATGCGCCTGTAGCCCTCGAGGCTGAGGCCGGCGCGTTCGACGAGTTCGACCGAAACGGCAAGCTCGGCATCGTGTTCCTTGGCCAGGCCCTCCAGCCGGCTTGCCGTATTGATCGTGTCGCCGACCGCCGTCAGGGAGGTCGCCTGGCCGTAGCCCATCTCGCCGACGATGGCGGGTCCGGCGTGCAGGCCGATCGCGAGCCGCAGCGGCTGCTCGAGTTCGCCCTCGAATGTCTGGTTGAGCGTACGAATGCCCGCCGATAGCCGCACGGTCGCGGCGAGCGCCTGGCGACATGCGTCCGGAAGCGGTGTCTTCAGCCCGAAGATCGCCAGTGCCCCGTCGCCGATGAATTTGTCGATGACGCCGCCGGAGCTCTCCACCGCCTCGCCGATCACTGCGAAGTAGCGGTTCAGCAGGAACACAGTGTCATAAGGCAGCTTGTGCTCGGCAATCCGGGTGAAATCGCGCAGGTCACAGAAGAGCACGGCCACGCGCCGTTCGCGCCCGCCGCCGTTCTGCCGGGCAAGCTGCGTTTTTATGCCGAGACTGTCCGTATCGAGAATCGGGACGACGGTGACATTCTGGGTGGGTCGGAACTGGCAGGCGAGCCGCACATTGTCGGGCGCGCCGATCCGGGTGAGGGTGGCACGTTCCGCTGTCTCCGGCGCCGGCTGGCCGTCGAGACCCTCGATGACGCGCACCCGGCAGGTTGAGCAGCGGCCGCGGCCGCCGCAGATGGAGACGTGGGGGATGCCGGCGGCGCGGCTTGCCTCGAGCACGCTGAAGCCGCGGCTCACCGCGGCCACTCGCCCGTCCGGATAGCGCACGCGGATGCGGCCGCGCGCAGGTAGGGCCCGCACCGCCAAGGTCCCGCCGATGAGGCCGGCAAAGCCCGCATAGAAGGCGAGCCGGATGTTCTCGGCCAGGGCAGGATCGACCCGCGGCCGCATCTCACTCACATAGGCCCTGTCGCCATAACCGCCATGTTCGGCATAGTCGCGACCAAGAGAGCGGGCGCCGTTGACGAAGCCGAGCAGCGCGAAGATGGGCACGAGCAGGGCAACGGTGTAGAGCAGGAATTCGTAGCGTGGAAACCAGTCTCGGCCGCGCATCCAGAACCAGGCGCCGAGGCAAGCGTGGCTCCAGACGAACAGCAGCGCGATCGTCTGGCGGGTCGTGCCGGCCGAGGTCGACCAGAGGGCGCGCAGAATTTGGGGATAGTCGGCAGCGACTCCGGTCAGCAGCGGCTCCACGCGCGCGGCGACCACATGGGGTATCAGCAGAAAGGGCAGGCTCAGCCCGAAGATGATCTTCAGCGCTTCGCCGACCGGCATCCTCAGCGTCTGGCGACGATAGAGACTGTCGAGGGCCATCAGGAAATGCAGGAGCAGGGCGCCGTATAGCAGAACTGTTCCGGGCACGCTCTGCCAGATGAGCGTGAAGACTCGCCGGCCGGCTTCCATCGCTCCGATCGAGATCAGGCCAAGGGAGTGGTTGAAAAAACGCAGGAGCACGAAGGAGCCGAGCGCGCCCCCGGAGATCAGGTGCATCTTCTTGCGTGCATTGGCGGAAAGGATCGTCAAACAGTCTGCCCGGGTCTGCCGGCGGCCCCCGGCCGCTCCTGGTTTTCCCCCTTATCGACCAGATCGCTGGGACGGACAACTTACGTTTTCTACACAAACTGTTTCAATTTTGTGATCCGCAGCCGGACTCCCTCAAAATTGAGGAATATTCAGGTGGCCGAACGCGTTAGCGCAGTCGGCGGAACTATTCCATGATGCGCGGCAGTCCCGCGGCAAGCGCATCGATCGCCAGGCGCAGTTTTGGCAGCGGCAGCCGCGTTCGGGGCCATACGGCGTGGACCTTGAAAACCAGACCCGGCCGATCGGTCAGCACGCGGACGAGTTCGCCGCGTTGCACCCGCTCGCGCACCAGCCAGCAGGGCAGCCAGGCAAGGCCGAGACCCTCGGCAGCCGCGTCCGCGATTGCCGCAAGATCGTCGAGCCGCAGCCGGGTATTCGGTAAGATTGCCTCGCTGGTCCTGCCTTCGACAGGAAAGGACCATGGTCGCTGTTGGCCGCCGCGGTAATAGACCACCCCCGTGTGTGCCGCGAGCTCGCCCACGGTTTGCGGCGCGCCGCGCGCCGCAAGATAGGTTGGAGAGGCGCAGACCGTCATGCGCTGTTCGGCGACAGCGCGCGTCATGAGCCCGGAATCGTTGCCCGATGAACCATTGCGGACGGCGAGATCGAAGCCTTCGTCGAGGAGATCGACGACACGGTCGTTGAAGGACAAATCGAGATCGAGATGCGGGTGTCTGCGCAGCAGGTCGCGAAACAGTGGCGCCACGCATTGCCTGCCGAAGAGAACCGGCATGGAGATCCGCAACCGGCCACGGATTTCCTGTCTCCCGGATTCGAGAAGGGCTTCGGCCGTTCGGATCTCACCGAGCGCCTTCTGGCAGCTGTCGTAAAAGAGCTGGCCTTCCTCGGTCAGGCTCTGTGCTCGTGTGGTGCGATGGAAGAGGCGCACGCCGAGCCTCTGCTCGAGCCGGGCGATCGTCTTGCCCACGGCGGAGCGCGAAAGGTTCAGCCGCTCCGCCGCGGCAGAAAAGCCGCCCGCCTCCGCCGCCTCGACAAACACCGGGATACCGTTGAGATGTTCCATTCGATTGTATCCGCTCAAGAACCAATGATGGGAATTCTTATCGCAACTGGCGATCGATCTTCAACATTATGTTCGTTCCAGCGCAACAACAGGAAAGGAACGAACATGTCGAAATGGATGCAGGAATGGAGCACCGAGGCTGTTGGCCCGCACAAGCTGAAAATCGCGGAGCGCAAAGTGCCGGAAATCGGCGAGCGTGATGTCCTTGTTCGCACGACGGCGGTGTCGCTCAACTATCGCGACAAGCTGATACTGGAGTCCGGCATGGGCCTGGAACTCACCTTTCCCTTCGTGCCGGCCTCGGACATGAGCGGCGTCGTCGACGCGGTCGGCAAGGGTGTGACCGGCTTCAAGCCCGGCGACCGGGTGATCTCGACTTTTGCGCCCGGTTGGCTCGATGGCCTACGGCCCGGAAACGGCAGGACGCCTGCATATGACACGCTTGGTGGAGTGCACCCGGGCCTCCTGTCGGAATATGTCGCCTTTCCGGAAGACTGGTTCGTCCCCGCGCCCAAGAGCCTTGACGCCGCTGAGGCAAGCACACTTCCCTGCGCCGGCCTGACCGCCTGGTTCGCGCTGATTGAGAAGGGGCAACTGAAGCCCGGCGACCGTGTCGTCGTTCAGGGCACGGGCGGCGTCGCACTGTTCGGGCTGCAGATTGCCAAGGCCGCCGGCGCCGAGGTGATCGTCACGTCAAGCAGCCGGGAAAAGCTCGAGAAGGCGCTTGCGCTTGGCGCCGACCACGGCATCAACCGGTTGAGCGAAGACTGGGTGGAACGCGTCTACGCACTCACCGATGACCATGGCGCCGACCATATCCTGGAGATCGCTGGCGGCGCCGCGCTCGGCCAGTCTTTGAAGGCGGTCGCCCCGGACGGACGCATCTCGGTGATCGGCGTGCTCGAAGGCTTCGAGGTTTCCGGCCCGGTTGCGCCATTGCTGCTGAAATCGCCGGTGCTGCAGGGCATCAGCGTCGGACATCGCCGCGCCCTCGAGGACCTGGTCGATGCCGTCGATCGCTTGCACCTGAAGCCGGTGATCGACAGGCGCTACAAGTTCACCGAGGCCCGCGAGGCGTTAGCGCATCTCGATCGCGGCCCCTTCGGCAAGGTGGTTATCGAGTTCTGAGGTCACGGCAAACGCAGAAGGCCGCCGGTGGTTACCGGCGGCCTTCTCTCGTGCGTCGACCTTCCCTTACTCGGCGGCCTGGCGGGCCATCGGGTTGTTGGGATGCGTCGTCCAGTTGGCGTAGTTCGGATCGACCGGCTTGCCGGTACGCTTGTCGAGCGTGCCGGCGGCGAGCGGCTCCATGGTGATGCAGTTCTCGACGGGGCAGACGTTGACGCAGAGATTGCAGCCGACGCATTCCTCCTCGATCACCTCGAAATGGCGCATTCCGTTGACGAACTGGGTGATCGCCTGGTGCGAGGTGTCCTCGCAGGCGATGTGACAGCGGCCGCACTTGATGCAGGCGTCCTGGTCGATCTTCGCCTTGCTGACGTAGTTGAGGTTCAGATACTGCCAATCGGTGACGTTCGGCACGGCACGGCCGCAGATGTCGTCGAGCGTCCTGTGGCCCTTGGCGTCCATCCAGTCCGATAGCCCCGAGATCATTTCCTGGACGATCTTGAAGCCGTAGGTCATCGCCGCCGTGCAGACCTGCACGTTGCCGGCGCCGAGCGTCAGGAATTCGGCCGCATCGCGCCAGGTGGTGATGCCGCCGATGCCGGAGATCGGCAGGCCGTAGGTTTCCGGATCGCGTGCGATCTCGGCGACCATGTTGAGCGCGATCGGCTTGACCGCCGGGCCGCAATAGCCGCCATGGCTGCCCCGGCCGTCGATCGAGGGCTCCGGCGAGAAGGTATCGAGATTGACCGAGGTGATCGAGTTGATCGTGTTGATCAGCGACACTGCGTCGGTTCCGCCGGCCTTGGCGGCACGCGCCGGCTTGCGGACGTCGGTGATGTTCGGCGTCAGCTTGGTGATGACAGGCATGCGCGTGTACTGTTTGCACCAGCGCACCACCATCTCGATATACTCGGGCACCTGACCGACCGCGGAACCCATGCCGCGCTCGGACATGCCGTGCGGACAGCCGAAGTTGAGCTCGATGCCGTCGGCCCCGGTTTCCTCGACGAGCGGCAGGATCGCTTTCCACGCGTCCTCGACGCAGGGCACCATGATCGAGGCGATCAGTGCCCGGTCCGGCCAGTTCATCTTCACCTGCTTCATCTCGCGCAGGTTCACATAAAGGTCGCGGTCGGTGATGAGCTCGATGTTGTTCAAGCCAAGCAGGCGGCGGTCGGCGCCCCAGATCGCGCCATAGCGCGGGCCGTTGACGTTGACGACCGGCGGTCCTTCCTCGCCAAGCGTCTTCCAGACGACGCCGCCCCAGCCCGCCTTGAAGGCGCGCTCGACGTTATAGGCCTTGTCCGTCGGCGGCGCCGAGGCGAGCCAGAACGGGTTCGGGGATTTGATGCCGACAAAATTGTTGCGAAGATCAGCCATTGTTCTCGTCCTCTCGATCCAGCTCTGCTTATCAAGCAACGGCGCTCGCCAGCGGGGCGTCGGCGGCGAAGGCCCGGTTGATCGATTCGGCGCAATCGCGTCCCATGGCGACGGCGGAAACCGTCAGGTCCTCTCCGCCGAGCACGCAGTCGCCGCCCGCCCAAACCTTGGCGAGCGAGGTGCGGCCTGCTGCATCGACGACGATGCGCCCGCTCTCCATCTGCAAGGCACCGAGGCCGGAGGCCTGGAAGGTCTGGCCGATCGCCTTGAAGATCTGCTCGGCGGCAATGATACCCGTTTCCCCCGTCGTCGTCAGCTTGCCGTCCTCAAGGGTAGTGTATTCGAGTTCGATGCCGGCGACTTTGCCGTCCTTCACGGCAATGCGTTTCGGCTGCAGCCAGTGGCGGATGGTGACGCCCTTCGATGATGCCAGGTCTTGCTCGAATTCGGAGGCGTTCATGTGCTCCTTGCCGCGGCGATAGCAGATCGTCACTTCCTCGGCACCGAGCAGCTTCGCCTGGACGGCGGCGTCGATTGCGGTCATGCCGCCGCCGAGCACCACGACCCGCCGGCCGACCGGGATGTCCGCCTTGGTCTTCGATTGGCGCAGGGCCGCGATGAAGTCGACGGCGTCCTCGACGCCTTCGGCATTTTCGCCTTCGACCCTGAGTGCATTGACGCCGGCAAGGCCGAGACCAAGAAAGACGGCATCATATTCCTCGGTGAGGTCGGCGAGCGAGAAGTCGCGGCCGAGCGCCTCGCCGTGGCGCACTTCGATGCCGCCGATCGACAGGACGTAGTCGACCTCCCGCTGGGCAAAGTCGTCCACCGTCTTGTAGGCGGCGATACCGTATTCGTTGAGGCCGCCGGATTTTTCGCGCGCGTCGTAGATCACCACGTCATGGCCTTCGACCGCCAGGCGGTGGGCGCAGGCAAGTCCTGCCGGCCCGGCGCCGACGACGGCGATCCGGCGACCCGTAGCGGCGGCGCGCGCATAGAACTGCTTGTTCTCCCGCATCGCGATGTCGGTCGAATAGCGCTGCAGGCGGCCGATCTCGACCGGTCGCTCCTCCGCCGTGTTGCGCACGCAGGCCTGCTCGCAGAGCGTTTCGGTGGGACAGACACGGGCGCACATGCCGCCAAGGATGTTCTGGTCGAAGATCGTCTTGGCCGAGCCGATCGGATTGCCCGTCGCAATCTGGCGAATGAACAACGGGATATCGATGGAGGTGGGACAGGCCGTCATGCAGGGTGCGTCATGACAGAAATAACAGCGGTCCGCCGCGACCAGCGCTTCGTGCTTGTCGAGTGGCGGATGGAGGTCGGAGAAATTGGCTTCGTACTCCGCGAGCGGCAGCCGCCCGTAGAGAATCCCGGATTGCGTCGTTCCCATTTTTGGCTCCCAATGTATTCTCAGGATAGGGAACGGTAACACGCTTTATTTTTTTATCAAACGGTAAAATTTTGGTCGCGCTTTCCGCGAATTCCAGGCCCTGCGGGTGTTTTTCCCTGCGGCAAAGATTTGCGCTTTGTTTGACCTGCACGGCAAATAGTGGCAGCAAATCGCCGGAAGGGGAGTTGGTGGCGATGGCGCGCAAGGCGGAAAGCAACAACAGGCTGGACGATGCGGCTCGAGCGGGCTGGCTTTACTATGTAGCCGGCCGGACGCAGGACGAGATTGCGTCGATCATGGGAATTTCGCGCCAATCGGCGCAGCGCCTCGTCTCACTTGCCATGGCCGAGCGGCTGATCAAGGTACGCCTCGATCATCCGATCGCCGCCTGCCTCGAAGCGGCGGCGCGGCTCAGGGAGAAGTACGCGCTTCGGCATGTCGACGTCGTGCCGAGCGATCCCGGATCGAGCTCGACGACCGTCGGCATCGCGGAAGCCGGGGCGGCAGAGATCGAGCGCTGGCTGAAATCCACCGATCCGGTCGTGCTCGCCATCGGTACGGGGCGGACGCTGAAGGCGACGATCGACCAGTTGCCCTCCATGGAATGCCCGCAGCACCGCGTCGTCTCTCTCACCGGTAACATCCGGCTCGACGGTTCGGCCGCCTATTACAATGTCATCTTCAGTATGGCCGACACCATCAATGCGCGGCATTTCCCGATGCCCTTGCCGGTGCTCGTCTCGTCGGCCGAGGAGCGCGAAGTGCTGCACAAGCAGAGCCTCGTCAGAATGGCCCTGGAGCTCGGCGCCGAGGCCGATGCCGCCTTTGTCGGCGTCGGCGAACTGGGACCGGACGCGCCGCTCTGCGAGGACGGGTTCCTGGCACGGGAGGAGATGGCGCGGCTGATGGCGGCGGGCGCTGCCGGCGAGATTTGCGGCTGGATGTTCGACCACGACGGCGCTTTGCTCACCGGCAGCATCAACGAGCGCGTCGCCTCCGTGCCGCTGCCGCCGCGCGACCGGGCCTCGGTGATCGGCATCGCCAAGGGCAAGCGCAAATACGAGGCGCTGAGTGCGGCCCTCAAAGGGCAGATCATCAACGGCCTGATCACCGACGAGACCACGGCCGAGTACCTGCTCAGCGTCTAGGACCAACCTCCGGAATGATGACAGTTCGCCAGGCGGCCTGTTCCCTGGAAAAATCTTCTCCACAAAAAAATCCAAACTGAAACAGCTGGTTAGCGCGCGCGCTGCGTCGCAGCGGCGAAAGCACATTGACATTCTTCGCGGAAAGGTGAGTAATTGCCCACGAGCAAGGCAAATGCTCAATTTCTTCTGGGAGGAAGTCGATGAATTTGAGAACTTTCCTGCTGGGCACGTGCTCGGCAGTCGCTCTGGCAGGCCTGGCCCAAGCAGAGACCCTGACCATTGCGACCGTGAACAACGGCGACATGATCCGGATGCAGAAGCTGACGGAGGCATTCACGTCCAAGAATCCGGACATTCAGCTCGAGTGGGTAACGCTCGAGGAAAACGTGCTGCGCCAGCGCGTGACGACCGACATCGCCACCAAGGGCGGCCAGTACGACATCATGACGATCGGCACCTATGAAGTGCCGATCTGGGCCAAGCAGGGCTGGCTGCTGCCGCTCGACAAGCTCGGCCCCGACTATGACGTCGACGACCTCTTGCCGGCGATCCGCAGCGGCCTGACCATCGACGACAAGCTCTATGCGGCGCCGTTCTACGGCGAAAGCTCGATGGTGATGTACCGCAAGGACCTGTTCGAGAAGGCCGGCCTCACCATGCCCGAGGCGCCGACCTGGGAGTTCATTGCGGATGCAGCCCGCAAGATCACCGACAAGAACAGTGAGATCTACGGCATCTGCCTGCGCGGCAAGGCCGGCTGGGGCGAGAACATGGCCTTCCTCACGGCGACCGCCAACGCCTTCGGGGCGCGCTGGTTCGACGAGAACTGGAAGCCGCAGTTCGACCAGCCGGAGTGGAAGAATGCGCTCGACTTCTACGTCAAGCTGATGAACGATGCCGGCCCGCCCGGCGCCTCGTCCAACGGCTTCAACGAAAACCTGTCGCTGTTCCAGACCGGCAAGTGCGGCATGTGGATCGATGCGACGGTGGCAGCCTCTTTCGTCACCAATCCGCATGAATCGACGGTCGCCGACAAGGTCGGCTTTGCGCTCGCCCCTGACACCGGCCTCGGCAAGCGCGGCAACTGGCTCTGGGCCTGGAACCTCGCCATCCCGGCGGGCTCGCAGAAGGCGGATGCGGCTCAGAAGTTCATCGCCTGGGCGACAGGCAAGGACTATCTGAAGCTCGTTGCCGAGAAGGAGGGCTGGGCGAACGTGCCCCCCGGCACCCGCACCTCTCTCTACGAGAACCCTGAATACCAGAAGGCGGCGCCGTTCGCGAAGATGACGCTCGACTCGATCAACGCGGCCGACCCGAAGAACCCGGCTGTGAAGCCGGTGCCCTATGTCGGCGTGCAGTTCGTGGCGATCCCTGAATTCCAGGGATTGGGCACGGCGGTCGGCCAGGTGTTCTCGGCCGCGCTCGCCGGTCAGATGAGTGTCGACCAGGCGCTCGCCAGTGCGCAGCAGCTGACGACGCGCGAGATGACCAAGGCCGGCTACATCAAGTGAGGCTCCCAAGGGGCCGGGGTGTCGTCCGGAAACGGCGGCTCCGGCCACCTCCAGAGCGGGACGAGGAAAGGGGGCGTACCCCGCCTTCGGCCCGAGTCCCGCTCTGACTTTTTTGGCTTTGGGATGCGCATGCCTTTTTGGAACAGCGTTGACACCACATGGGGGACGCCATGGCGACCTTGCATACCCGCTCCGCCGCGCGGCTGATGATCGCACCGTCGGTTCTTCTGCTTCTGGCCTGGATGATCGTGCCGCTGGCGCTGACGATCTACTTCTCGCTCCTGCGCTACAACCTGCTGATGCCGGGAATGGAGGAGTTCGCGGGCCTTACCAACTACACCTATTTCTTGACCGATCCCGCCTTCTTCCAGGCCGTCTTCAATACGCTGGCGATCGTGCTTGGCGTGCTGTTCATCACGGTTTTCGGCGGCATCGCGCTTGCGCTGCTGCTCGATCAGCCGATGTTCGGACAGGGGATCGTGCGGATCCTGGTGATTGCCCCGTTCCTGATCATGCCGACGGTCGCGGCGCTCGTCTGGAAGAACATGTTCATGAACCCGGTCAACGGGCTCTTCGCCTGGCTCGCCAAGCTCGTCGGCCTGCAGCCCTTCGACTTCCTCGCTAACGCGCCGCTCTTCTCGATCATCCTCATCGTCGCCTGGCAATGGCTGCCCTTCGCGACACTCATCCTGCTGACGGCGCTGCAGTCGCTCGACGAAGAGCAGAAGGAGGCGGCGCAGATGGACGGCGCCGGCGTCTGGAGCCGGTTCATCTATCTCGTCCTGCCGCATCTGTCGCGCGCCATCACCGTCGTGATCCTGATCCAGACGATCTTCCTGCTGTCGGTTTTCGCGGAAATCCTCGTCACGACCAATGGCGGCCCCGGCACGCAGAGCACCACCCTGACCTTCCTGGTCTATGCGCAGGCGCTGCTGCAGTTCGACGTGGGCGGTGCGTCCGCCGGCGGCATCATCGCGGTCATCCTCGCCAATATCGTCGCATTCTTCCTGATGCGCATGATCGGCAAGACGCTGGAGGCTTGAACAATGGCACGCAACGTCTCGACCCAGCGCAAACTGGTCACCACGGTCGTCGCCTGGACGATCGGCATCCTGATCTTCTTCCCGATCCTCTGGACCTTCCTGACGAGCTTCAAGACGGAGGCGCAGGCGATCGCATCGCCACCCGCCTTCCTGTTCTTCGACTGGACCACCGAGAACTATTTCGAAGTGCAGAGCCGCTCGGACTACTTCAAGCACTTCATGAACTCGGTGGTCGTCTCCTTCGGTTCGACACTGCTCGGACTGGTCATCGCCATTCCTTCGGCCTGGGCAATGGCCTTCTCACCGACGAAGCGCACCAAGGACGTCCTGATGTGGATGCTCTCCACCAAGATGATGCCGCCGGTCGGCGTGCTGGTGCCGATGTACCTGATATTCCGCAATACGGGGCTGCTCGACACGCGCGCCGGCCTGGTGATGGTGCTGACTCTGATCAACCTGCCGATCATCATCTGGATGCTCTACACCTATTTCAAGGAGATCCCCGGCGAGATCCTCGAGGCAGCCCGCATGGATGGGGCCTCGCTTGCCAAGGAGATCATCTACGTGCTGACGCCGATGGCGATCCCCGGCATCGCCTCGACGCTGCTACTCAACATCATCCTTGCCTGGAACGAGGCGTTCTGGACCTTGAATCTGAGCGCGGCAAAGGCAGCGCCGCTAACGGCCTTCATCGCCTCCTATTCGAGCCCGGAAGGCCTGTTCTACGCGAAGCTGTCGGCGGCCTCGACGATGGCGATCGCCCCCATCCTCATTCTCGGCTGGTTTTCGCAGAAGCAGCTGGTGCGCGGCCTCACCTTCGGCGCGGTCAAATAAGGGTCAGACTCATGGGAAGCATTACACTCAAGAACGTCTCGAAGGTCTTCGGTGCCCACGCGGTGATCCCGTCGATCGACCTCGATATCAACGACGGCGAGTTCGTCGTCTTCGTCGGCCCTTCCGGCTGCGGCAAGTCAACGCTTCTGAGGCTGATTGCCGGTCTCGAGGACGTCAGCGACGGCGCGATCGTCATCGACGGCAAGAACGCCACGGAGCTGCCGCCGGCAAAACGCGGCCTTTCGATGGTGTTCCAGTCCTACGCGCTCTATCCGCATATGAGCGTGCGCGCCAACATCGCCTTCCCGCTGAAGATGGCGGGTGAGGACAAGGCGATAATCGACAAGAAGGTGGCGGACGCGGCGCGCGTCCTGAACCTCACCGACTATCTCGACCGCAAGCCGCGCCAGCTCTCCGGCGGCCAGCGCCAGCGCGTCGCGATCGGCCGGGCGATCGTCCGCCAGCCGGAGGCCTTCCTGTTCGACGAGCCGCTTTCGAACCTCGACGCGGCGCTGCGCGTCAACATGCGCCTCGAGATCAGCCAGCTTCACCAGCAGCTGAAGACGACGATGATCTACGTCACCCACGACCAGGTGGAGGCCATGACCATGGCCGACAAGATCGTCGTCCTCAACCGCGGCCGCATCGAGCAGGTCGGCTCGCCGCTCGATCTTTATCACCGGCCCGACAATCTCTTCGTTGCCGGCTTCATCGGCTCGCCGAAGATGAACTTCATTTCCGGAGGTCAGGCGGCCAGCCATCACGCTCACACGATCGGCATCCGGCCGGAGCACCTGGTGCTTTCGAAAGACCACGGCACGTGGCAGGGCACCGTAGGCGTGGCAGAGCATCTCGGCTCCGACACCTTCCTTCATGTGAACGCCGACGGCATCGGTACGCTGACGGCGCGCGTCAGTGGCGATTTCGCCGTCACGCACGGCGACCGGGTCTTCCTGACTCCGGAATCGCAGCGCCTGCACAAGTTCGACGAAAAGGGACTGGCAATTCGATGAAACGTCTTGAAGGAAAGAGCGCGCTGATCACCGGATCGGCGCGGGGGATCGGCCGCGCCTTCGCGGAGGCCTATGTGCGCGAAGGCGCCACCGTGGCGATTGCCGATATCAATCTCGAGCGGGCACGCCAGGCGGCCTCGGAGATCGGGTCGGCGGCCTATGCGGTCGAGATGGATGTGACCCGCCAGGAGTCGATCGATGCGGCGATCGCCGCGACCGTCGGACGGGCAGGGGGGCTCGACATCCTTGTCAACAATGCCGCGCTGTTCGACCTCGCGCCGATCGTCGAGATCACGCGCGAAAGCTATGAGAGGCTGTTCTCGATCAACGTCGCCGGCACGCTCTTCACGCTGCAGGCGGCGGCGAAGCAGATGATTGCGCAGGGGCGGGGCGGCAAGATCATCAATATGGCAAGCCAGGCGGGTCGGCGCGGCGAAGCTCTGGTCGCAATCTATTGCGCCACCAAGGCGGCGGTCATCAGCCTCACCCAATCCGCCGGGCTCGATCTCGTCAAGCACCGCATCAATGTGAATGCCATCGCACCGGGCGTCGTCGATGGCGAGCACTGGGACGGCGTTGATGCACTCTTCGCCAAATATGAGAATCGCCCCCTTGGCGAGAAAAAGCGGCTGGTCGGGGAGGCGGTCCCTTACGGCCGCATGGGCACTGCCGAAGATTTGGCCGGCATGGCGATTTTCCTCGCTTCGTCGGAAGCCGACTATGTCGTGGCTCAGACCTACAACGTCGATGGCGGCCAATGGATGAGCTGAGACCGGTCCGAAGGATGGGTTCGAAAGGACTGTTAGGATGACGACGAAACTCTCGCTTGCGACGCTCGACGCGATCAAGTCCAAGGCTGGCGTTCCGAACTATGATCGACACGCTCTTCGAGCCGGCATCGTCCACTTTGGCGTCGGCAACTTTCATCGCGCTCATCAGGCCGTCTATCTCGACGATCTCTTCAACCTTGGGCGCGATCATGATTGGGCGATCATCGGTGCCGGCGTCCTGCCATCCGACGAAGTGATGCGCGGCAAGCTCGAGGCGCAGGACTTTCTGACCACGGTGGTCGAGCAGGACAACAACCGCACCGGCGCGCATGTCACCGGCGCGATGATCGCCTATCTCAAGCCTGGCGATGTTGCGGCCATCGTGGCGCAATTGGCGAGCCCGCATATCCGCATCGTTTCGCTGACCATTACCGAGGGCGGCTATTTCATCGATCCGGCTTCGGGCGAGTTCAATCCGGCCCACCCGGCGATTGCCGAGGATGCTCGCAACCCGACATCGCCGAAGACGGTTTTCGGTCTCATTCTGGCTGGCCTTGCCGCGCGGCGGGCGAAGGGCATTCCGTCATTCACCGTAATGTCCTGCGACAATATTCCCGGCAATGGCGAAGTGACCCACGCGGCCGTTTCCGGCCTCGCGCGCCTGTCGGACCCGGCTTTCGCCGACTGGATCGATGCGAATGTCGCCTTTCCAAACGGCATGGTCGATCGCATCACGCCGGCGACGGGGGCGCGCGAAATCGGTATCGTCGCTTCGGATTACGGCATCGACGACGCCTGGCCGGTGTTCTGCGAAGAGTTCAAGCAATGGGTGCTGGAGGACCATTTCCCGCAGGGCCGCCCGGCGCTCGAGGAAGTCGGCGTTCAGTTCGTCCCCGACGTGGCGCCCTATGAGCACATGAAGATCCGCGTCCTCAATGGCGGACACGCGGCGATCGCCTATCCGGCGGCACTTCTCGACATTCATTTCGTCCACGAGGCGATGGAGGAGCCGTTGATTCGCGCGTTCCTGGCCAAGCTGGAACAGGAAGAGATCATCCCGGTCATCCCGCCGGTGCCGGATACGGACCTGAAGGACTATTACAAGCTGATCGAGACGCGCTTCTCCAACCCGAAGATCGCCGACACGATCCCCCGGCTGGCGCAGGACGGCTCGAACCGGCAGCCGAAGTTCATCCTGCCGTCGACGGCCGATCGCCTGGGCCGCGGCGAGGACGTGATCGGGCTGTCCCTGGTTTCCGCTCTCTGGTGCCGCTACTTCGCCGGCACCTCCGACAGCGGCAAGGCGATCGTCTTCAACGATGCGAGCGCCGATCGTCTGCAGGCGGCGGCGCTGGCGGCCAAGGGCGATCCGATGGCCTTCCTTGCGCTTTCCGACATTTTCGGCGAGGTGGCGCAATCCGGTCTTTTCCGCCGCCGCTTCGCTCACGCCTTGAAAACCCTTTGGGAAAAGGGTACGCGCGCCACGCTGCAACTTTATCTGGACGATAAACTCGGGGAATAGCGCGATGGCGGAGCACGCCACCAGACTGGTCATTTTCGACTGCGACGGCGTGCTTGTGGACAGCGAACCGATCTCGCTCGGCGTGCTGGTCGAGGTGCTGGATGCGGCCGGCGTTTCGATGACGACGGAGGAGGCGAGCGAGCGCTTCCTCGGCCGCAGCCTCCAGAGCATGTCGGCAATCCTGCATGATGAATACGGACTCGCCACCGACACCGCATTTCTCGAAGCGATGCGGATGCGGCTCTATGCGCGCTTCCGACAGGAACTGAAGGCCGTTTCCGGCATACGCCAGGCAGTCGAGCAGCTTGATGCAGCCTGCTGCGTCGCTTCTTCAAGCCAGCCGGAGCGCATCCGCCTGTCGCTGACCGTGACCGGTCTCATCGATCTCTTCGAACCGCATATCTTCAGCGCCACCATGGTGACGCACGGCAAGCCGGCGCCCGATCTGTTCCTGCATGCGAGTGCGCAAATGGGCTACGCCCCGGCCAACTGTATCGTCATCGAGGACAGTCCGGCCGGCATCGGGGCGGCCAAGGCGGCGGGCATGCGGGTCTTTGCCTTCGCGGGCGCCAGCCACGCCCGAAACGACCGGCATCGGCAGGCGCTCGCCAATCTTGATCCCGACGTGCTGTTTGACGACATGGGCGAATTGATACAGTTTGTCCGGCAATAGGGAAAGCAGGGGAGGCGCTGCTCCCGGGCCGCACGGTCCTCGCAAGCTGAAAACCCAATCATCATCTCGGGACGGGGTCATCCATTGATGCGCGAACATGTCGTGGCGGTCGATATCGGAACCGGCAGCGCCCGTGCCGGAATTTTCGATCGGAAAGGCATGCTGCTGGCCCGTGTCGATCGGGCCATTGCCATGAACCGGCCGGAGGAGAATCACGCCGAGCACGATTCCGAGGACATCTGGACGGCCGTCTGCGAAGCCGTGCGGGCGGCGCGGGAAAAGGCGGGAATAGGCGCTCAGAGCATCGCGGCAATCGGCTTCGATGCGACCTGTTCGCTGGTCGTGCGCGACCGTGACGGCGCGCCGCTCTCGGTCAATCGCCGGGGCGAGCCGCGTTGGGACACGATCGTCTGGCTCGACCACCGGGCACTTTCGGAGGCGGATTTCTGTACGGCGACCAAGCATCCGGTCCTCGATCATTCCGGCCGGGTGATGTCGCCGGAGATGGAGATGCCGAAGCTGATGTGGCTGAAGCGAAACCTGCCGCATCAATGGGAGAGGGCAGGCTATTTCTTCGATCTCGCGGACTATATGTCCTGGCGGGCGACGGGAAGCGTTGCCCGGTCGCGCTGCACGCTGACGGCGAAATGGAACTATCTCGCCCACAAGGAGCGCGGTTGGCAGCAGGACTATCTCGAACGGATCGGTCTCGCGGATCTTCTCGAGCGCGGCGGATTGCCCGAGGAGTCGCTGCCGGTCGAGCAAGCCGCCGGGAACCTGACGGCGAGCGCGGCATCGCAGCTGGGCCTCGACACCGAATGCCGGGTCGCACCGGGGCTGATCGACGCCTATGCGGGAGCGCTCGGGGTGCTCGGAGGTTTCGCCGGCGATCCGGCAAAGCTCGAACGCCAGTTGGCGCTCATCGCCGGCACATCGAGCTGTATCGTCGCCTTTTCGAAGGGAATGAAACCGGGCTTTGGCATGTGGGGCCCCTATTTCGAGGCGGTTCTGCCCGGCTTCTGGCTGATCGAGGGCGGCCAATCCGCGACCGGCGCATTGCTCGATCATGTCGTGCGCCTGCATGGAGGGGGGCTGCAGCCAACCGCCGAAACCCACCGGGAGATCATCGAACGCGTGCGGGCATTGCGCAGCGAGCACGGTGACGGCTTTGCCGACCGCCTGCATGTGCTGCCCGATTTTCATGGCAACCGTTCGCCCCTTGCCGATCCGCATGCGCTTGGCGTCATCAGCGGCCTGGCGCTCGATTCGTCCTTCGACGCGCTCTGCCGCCTCTATTGGCGGACCTGCGTCGCCATCGCGCTCGGCATCCGCCACATTCTCGAAATGATGAAGAAGTCGGGCTACGACCTCGATACGCTGCACGTGACAGGCGGCCACGTCCGCAATCCTCTGCTGATGGAGCTTTACTCCGACGCCACGGGCTGCCGGGTGGTGGTGCCACAGGCGCCGGACGCCGTTCTGCTCGGGACGGCCATGGCGGCTGCGGTCGCCGGCAAGCTCTATCCCGACCTCGCGCATGCGGGCGGCGCCATGGCCTCGACCGGCCAGGAGCGCCGACCGAATCCGGCGCGGCGCGATCTCTACGACCGCGACTACCGGCGCTTTCTGGCGCTCTATCGCCACCGGGCCGAGTTGGAGTCGATCGAATAGCGGAAAGTTGAGGTTAGCGCGGAACCTTTTTTTGCATCGCGCATTATTGGTGATAGCCGAGCGGTGACGCACATCGCCCCCAATGTGACGTCGGAGGCATACCGCCGGTTGCCAACTCACATCCCCCTCAGTGAGTTGCATAACCTCAGCCAGTGCCCTTCCCTCGGCACTGGCTGTTTTATTTGCAAGATCAAAACGTCGCCAAAAACCGCCCTGCCGAACCTTGGTCCGGCAGGGCGTATTCTTCCTGCCTGAGCGAATAATCTAAATTATGCCGCAGCCTTCGTCGATTCATTGAAGAACAGCGCCTGGCTGATCAGCGCCTTGACCATTTCGGGGTTGAAGGGCTTCGTCACCAGAAATGTCGGTTCGGGCCTTTCGCCGGTCAGCAGCCGCTCGGGGAAAGCAGTGATGAATATCACCGGCACGGCACTTGTCTTGAGGATTTCGTTGACCGCATCAATACCGGAACTGCCGTCGGCGAGTTGAATATCGGCGAGCACCATTCCCGGCTCCGACGTCTTGAAAAGCGCAATGGCCTCATCCTTGGTCCGCGCGATGCCCGTCACCCGATGGCCGAGGCTTTCGACCATCTGCTCGATATCGATGGCAATCAGCGGCTCGTCCTCGATGATCATCACGTCGGTTGCAACCTGACGGGAGATTTCCTGCGACGCGCGGTCGAGCAGGGAGGTGAGCTTGGCGGTATCGACGTCGAGCACTTCGGCCGCCTCCTGCGGGGTGAAGCCTTCGACGGATACCAGCAGGAAAGCTTGGCGCGCGACCGGAGACACAGCCGCAAGGTTGACGGAGGCACGCTGCTCCCAGGCGAACGGCGACACGGGTTCGGGGACGAGCACCGACGAAGAGCCGAAGAGTGAAGTGAAGAGACGAAACAGAGCCACCCTGTCACTGCTGGCCTCGGGTAAAATGGAGGTATCGGCGATCAGCGCCTCGAGCACCGCCGCGACATAGGCGTCACCGGATGTCTGAGACCCGGTCAGGGCGCGCGCGTAGCGGCGCAGATAGGGAAGAAATGGAGCGATGCGGGTGGACAGTGTCATGCAGGACTCCCTCGATCCGTGTCTTTTGATCTTTGTTCCGCTGCGGAAACGTCCCGGCGAAAAAAAGGTTCCGGCGCGGAACATTTCATTTTTCCGCTGCGTTATGGTGCAGGCGAAGTTTCAAGGGCGGCAGTTATAATGAGATATACTTCAGGGGCAGGGCGGACGGTCGGCATGCGTCCGAAGTCTGACGATCCGAACGCACAGATCGCGGCGAAGCTGAAAGCACTTTACCTGTCGGTACAGGAAGAGGGAATTCCGGCTCGCTTTCTCGATCTCCTGGAAAAGCTTGAGGCAGTGGAAAAACGATCCGTGCTGGATGGCAAGGAGTGAGCGCCGGGATGTCGGAAAACGAAGAGTTCAAGCGTGAGATGCTTGCGGCCCTGCCGAGTCTCCGCGCTTTCGCCATGTCGCTGATCGGGCGCCACGACCGAGCCGACGACCTCGTCCAAGACACCATCATGAAAGCCTGGGCAAAGCAGGACCATTTCGAGATGGGCACGAATATGAAAGCCTGGCTTTTCACGATCCTGCGCAACGAACTCTATAGCCAGATGCGCAAGCGCGGCCGCGAGATCCAGGACAGCGATGGTCATTTCACGGAGACGCTGGCGCATCATCCGGAGCAATACGGCTCGCTCGACCTTCAGGATTTTCGTCGGGCTCTCGACCAGCTGCCGCCCGACCAGCGCGAGGCGATCATTCTCGTCGGCGCCTCGGGCTTCTCTTATGAAGAGGCTGCAACGATCTGCGGCTGCGCGCTGGGCACAATCAAGAGCCGCGTCAACCGTGCGCGCCAGCGCCTCCAGGAAATTCTCCAAGTCCAGGGCGAGAACGACTATGGGCCGGATGAGACCTCGGCGCCCATTACGTCGCGTGCATTCGTGTCCTGACCAATCCTCGTTCCCACGGCACGTCCTTCCTTATTTCTGCTTTGCAATGCGCCTTTACTCGAAGCAACGATTGCGGCAGCGTCTTGAGTTGCCGCATAGTCCCGCCAGCCAGCCCCAAAGGGGGAAGGGGGGTCACTGCCCTCGAAGGATGACTCCGGGCGTTCCGGACATTCGATCCTGCTGGCGACTGCGGCTTTGGAGTTCGGGTCCGAATGCAAGAGAAGGCAAGAGCAATGCTCCCGGCAATGACTGAGACGCTCGGTTCGCGAGAGCGGCTCGGCGTTCTGCATGCGGCCGTGCCGGACATGGCTGTCGCCGACAGCGACTTCGAACCGCTGGCGAAACTGGCCGCCAGCCTCTTCGAGGCGCCGATCGCTCTCGTCACGCTCGTCGATCATGAATGGGAATGGTTCAAAGCGGTCGTCGGGACGACGGAAACACGTAGCCGCGCCGACGAATCCTTCTCGGCCCACGCAATAGGCGATCACGGCGCGTTTCTTGTGCTGGACGCCTCCCTGCACCCGCTCCTGCGCCACAACCGAAAGGTCGCGCAAGCGCCGTTCCTGCGTTTCTACGCAGGGGCACCGATAATCCTGGACGGACAGGCCGTCGGCACCGTATGCGTCCTCGATCCGGCACCACGCGCCGAAGTGGCGGCGAAACAGCTTGAGTCGCTGCAGCGGATCGCCGACGCTGCCGCCTCGCTGCTCAAGATCAAGGACGAGGCACGCCGGCGCGCGCTGAAGGAGGCCGCGCTTTCGCGCGAAGAACAACGGCTCGCCATGGCGCTTGATGCCGCCAATGTCGGTAGCTGGCTCTGGGATATTCGCGCCGGAACCGTGGCCGGCAATGGGGCGATGATGCGCATGTTCGAGCTGCCGGCGGAACGGCTATTGAGCGCCAAGGCTGTCTTTGGCGCGATCCATCCGGACGATCGCGGCTCGACCTTCTCCAAGCTCAGACAGGCGATGGCGGCCAACGAGGAATATGACGGCATGTTCCGGATTCGTGCGAACGGCCGCTGGCTGCTCGGTCGCGGCCGGGTGCATGATCGCGACAGCAAGGGTGCGGCGCTGACCTTTCTCGGTATGACGATCGATGTCTCCGAACAACAGGCGTCCGTGCAACGGACAAGACTGCTGCTGAAGGAGTTGAACCACCGGGTCAAGAACACGCTTGCCATGCTGCAATCGCTCGCACGCCAGACCCTGCGCCAGACCAGCGATCCGGCCGAGTTCATGACCGCCTTTGCCGGCAGGCTGCAGGCGATCTCCGAGGCGCATGGGCTGCTTTCGGACTACGAATGGGGAACGATCCGCCTTGCGGAACTGATTTCCAAGCAGCTGAAGCCCTATGTCAGCGACTATGCGGAGCAGGTGGAAATCCACAAGGACGAAGTCCTGCTCGGGCCGGACCAGGCGGTGGGTCTCGGCCTTGTGCTGCACGAGTTGGCGACAAATGCGGTGAAGTATGGTGCCCTATCGGTACCGAAGGGCAAGATCGTCCTGACGGCGCGCAGCGTCGTCGAGGAAGGCGACGCCGTGCTGCACCTGACATGGACCGAAGTCGGCGGGCCGCCGGTTCGCGAACCGCGCCGGCGCGGCTTCGGTTCGCTGCTGATCGAGCGGAGCCTCGACAAGATCATCGGCAGTTCCGTCAAGGTCGAATATCTGCCTGCCGGCGTCACCGCGCTGATCCGGCTGCCGCTCTAGATCACGATGATCTTAGGTCGGATCGACCTAAGATCATGAACGTGATCGATTTTAATAGGTTTAGAGCGGGATGCGGGCGGAAAACCGCACACACTTTTCCTCATCCCGCTCCGAGCTCTCGAGCTACACCGCAGCAGGCCATCAGCGCCGGTCGCTGCGCCGCCGCCCTTTACCCAGTCCAAGCAGAAGGCCGACGGCTATCGCCGTACCGACGCCGATGAGCGGTTGTTTTCGCAGGATGCTCGTTGCGGCGGCCAAGGCAAGGTTTGTCTGCAGCAACGAGCGACGGCGCCGTTCGTCGACGAGACGCCGATCGCGTGCGTTTCGTGCCGCCATAACGGCGATCAGGACCAGGGCGACTGCGAACAGCGCGACGGCAATCGCCACAGCGGCAATGATGGGTGAATAGTGCTCGGCGAGGACGAGGGCAATCGCCACGAGGGCGAAAACATAGGCGGTGACGAGAAGTACGGCGACGATCCCCCACAACAGCGCATTGCGCTTGATGCGCGAGGCCGCGGCGCCGAAGTCGACTGCAAGCAGAGCGGTTAGGACGGCCCCTAGGGATTGCATGCCATTTTCTCCCCTTCACAACACGCCAAGGGCGGCTGGGCTCCCCCTGCTTGCAATCGGTCGCGTTCGCTGCGGTAACGGCCTTCGTTGGCGAGGCGATCCATGGAGGAGGTTCGTCAACGCCGCAGAAGGGCTGCCGCGATGAGGCCGATGGCCGCTGCGGCGCCGAGCGTGGCGACCGGATGTTCGCGCACCGCGCGCCGCACCTGCCTTTCCGTGTCCGCATACCGGCTGCGCAGATCCGAAAGCAGTTCCTCGCCGCTCTCCAGCAGGTCCTGCAGGTCCGATTCGGCTTGCTTGCGGGTGCTGCGTGCCTTGCCCTTGGCCTCCCGCGACGCCGCCACGCCCCGATCGGCGATCAAGGCGACGAGTTGCGCGATGTCTTCCCGGATTTCGTGAAGCTGGTCTTCGATCGGGGTGTCGGCCGCGCTGCCGTTGCGTTTCCTGGTGCTTGAACTAGAAAAGAGACCCGTCGCCATCCTGTCGCTCCCTTCGCTTCGCTGTCATGTCCGCCGAAAGCCGACGCATCCTTGCCGGCGCACCCACCGCAGTTGGCACGCCGAGATCAACGCATGAGGGAGAAATTTGTTTCGGCAAATCTTGACGTTGCCGCGCGATGCGCAGGTCGGATCAGAGCGACGCCGTTTGCGGCAGCACGAAAGGGACATCGCGGGCCGGCGCGATGCCGACCTGCATCCGGCATCCGAACACCGCTTCCATGGTCTCGTCGGTAAGCACATCCTTCGGCGCGCCGAGGGCGCGGATGCGGCCGGCTTTCATCATCACCATCTGGTCGGCGAACATCGCCGTTAGGTTGAGGTCGTGCATCACCGCTACGACACCGCCGCCTTGTTCGCAGAAATGCCGCGCCAGCTGCATGATGGTCAGCTGGTGGCGGATATCGAGGCTCGACACCGGCTCGTCGAGCAGGAGATAGCGCGGCTCGCCGTCGCGGACCGGCGCGGCGATCTGGCAAAGCACGCGGGCAAGCTGGACACGCTGTTGCTCGCCGCCCGACAGTTCCTGGTAAAAGCGGCCGGAAAAGCCGGCGAGATCGACGGCTTCGAGCGCATCATCGACGGTGCGACCCTTGCCCGCGACTTCGGCACCGCCTGTCGAAAGACCGAGGCCAACGATCTCCCGGACCGTGAACGGGAAGGAGATCACCGTCGATTGCGGCAGGACGCCCCTTTTCAAGGCGAGTTCCCATGGTCTCAGTCGGGCGATGTCATGACCGTTGATGGTCACCTTGCCCTTGGTGAGGTGAAGCTCGCCCGAGATCGCCTTCAAGGTCGTCGTCTTGCCGGAGCCGTTCGGACCGACGATCGCCGTCATTCTTCCGGGCACCGCTTCAAACGAGACGCCGTGGAGCACGGGCCGGCCAGCGAGGCTGACGGAGATGTCGGAAGCGTGGATCATCTTAGGGTCAGGACCTATTAAATTCATCCATTCTGCGCGGTGGATTTCGTGTCTGGCTAGGAGGGAAGATGCTGGAAATGCCGAACATTTTCAAATCTTTCCGACGCAGTCCAGGCGCGAAATCCACCGCGCCCTTCGGGTTCCGGTCCATGGGCCGTCTGATCGAAAACAATGCTCGACAAGACCTCAGGGTCTTGCCTTACGCTTGTTTTCTTCCATCCAATCCCATGGACCGGAACAGAATGGATGAATTTAATAGGTCCTGACCCTAGGTCAAAGCCCCATATTCGAGCGACCGCGGAGCAGAACCCACAGGAAGAACGGCGCACCGACGAAGGCGGTGATAATGCCGATCGGCAGTTCGGCCGGAGAAACGATCGTGCGGGCCAGCATGTCGGCGAAGATCAGCATGGTGCCGCCGAGCAGCGCCGAAGCCGGCAAAAGGTAGCGGTGATCCGGGCCGATGACGAGGCGCAGAAGATGCGGCACGACGATGCCGACGAAGCCGATGCCGCCGCTGACCGCGACCGAGGCGCCGGTTGCCGCAGCGACGCTGAAAATGGCGATGTTCTTGAGGCGCTGTACCGGCACGCCCATGTGGAAGGCGGCCGCCTCGCCGAGCGTGACCGCGTTGAGGCCGCGCGCCAGGAAGGGGACGACGCCAAGCGACAGGAGAATGATCGGGCCGGCGGCGAAAATTTTCGTCCAATTGGCACCGGCCAGGGAACCCAATCCCCAGAAGGTCAGATCGCGCAACTGCTTGTCGTCGGCGACGAAGACGAGCACGCCCGTCACCGCATTGGCGAGTGCGCCGAGCGCTATCCCTGCCAGCAGCATCGTCGCCACCGAGGTCCGACCGCTGCGTGTGGAGATGCGGTAGAGAAGCATGGTGGTGGCGAAGCCGCCGCAGAAGGCGCCGAGCGGCAGCGCGTAGAAGCCGAAGAGCGCAAAAACCGGACCGAAGGTGGTACTGCCGAGGACGATGAGCAGTACGGCGCCGAGGCTCGCGCCGGAGGACACGCCGACAAGGCCGGGATCGGCGAGCGGATTGCGGAACAGCCCCTGCATGACGACTCCGGAAACGGCGAGCGCGGCGCCGACCAGCATGCCGAGCACCGCGCGCGGCAGGCGGATATCGAGGATAATGATGCGGTCGCGCATGCTCAGGGCCTGGTCGGCCGGCGTCTGGCCGGCAAGCCAACCGAGAACATTGCCGAGCGAAGCGTCGGCGGCGCCTGTCATGATCGAGGCTGCGAAAGTCACGGCGGCAAGCACTGCAAGCGCCGCAATGAGCATGCGCGCCAGACCGGAGCGGTCGCCTTTCTGCCGCGCGTGGGTGATTCTGGCAGCGAAGGCAGGTCCGCGCGCGCCGTCTATCGCCTCACTGGGAGGCATTGGTCTTTTTTCCGTAGATTGCCGTGTTCAGTTCGCGGATCGCGCTTGCGGTGCGTGGGCCGAAACCGAGCAGGTGCAACCCGTCCATGCGGACAAGCGCCTTGCTTTTCGCCGCCGGCGTCAGGCTGAGCGCCGGAAGAGCGAAGAGTTCATCCGGACTTGCCGCATGGCTTCCGCTCCGATCCATCATCAGGATGACGTCCGGCCTTGCCTTGATGATCGCCTCGTCGGTCAGCGGCTTGTAGCCGGGAAAATCGCCGGTCGCATTGATCGCGCCGGCAAGCTCGATAATGCCGCTGGCCGCCGTGCCGGTGCCCGAGGCCATGATCTTGTCGCCCTGGGCGCTGAGAATGAAGAGGACGCGCTTGCGCTCGCTGTCGGGGCGCGCGGCGCTGTCTGAAAGGGCGGCGTCCAGATCGTGCTCGACGGACTTGGCAAGCGCTTCGGCCCTCTCGGAAACACCGAGGAAAGCGCCGACGGCGCGAATCTTGGCAAGGATGCCCGCCTTGTCGTAGGCCTCGGCGACCGTCGTGAAGGGGATGTTCGCCTGCTTCAGCACGGCAAGCGCTTCGGGTGGGCCGCTGCCTTCGATCGCCACGATCGCCGCTGGGTTGACGGCGATAATACCCTCCGGCGCCAATTGCCGCATATAGCCGACATTGGGGAGCTTCGCCGCGGCCTCGGGGTAGGTGCTTGTCGAATCGCGGCCAACGAGCCGGTTTTCCTCGCCGAGCGCATAGATGATCTCGGTCACCGCGCCGCCGATCGATACGACTCGGGACGTGTCCGGCTTCTCGACGGTCTCGGCCATCGCCGGGCTTATAAGAGACGCCGGGCCAGGCGCGAGCGCCGGCAGCAGGAAGGGCGTCGAGAGTGCGAAGACGGCGAGCGCCCATTCCCAGCGGCGCAGGCGGCGGAAGTCGAAGCCGTTCATCCCGTGTCTCCTCAGGCTGCAGCGATGCTGCGGTGGCGTGGCAGGCTCTCGACCAGGCTGCGCCACTCCGGTCTTTCGGCGAAGCCTTCCTTCCGCTTGCCGAAGAATTGAATGACCATTTCGCCCTTGGCATCGAGCGCTTCGAGCGAAGTCACATGGCCGTCCGACGTCGGCTTGCGCACCGCCCAAAGCTCGGCGATGTGATCCGTGCGCAAATGCAGGTGGAAGGTCGGGTCCATGACATTCAGCCACGGCCCCATGGTGGCGATATTCGCGACCGGGCCGGAGTGGATCTGGATCACCCCGGCACTGCCGACGAAGCACATGATGGGCAGCTCGACTTCGGCGCTGCCCCGCATCATCGCCTCGATGCCGCCCGCGTCGAGCTGCCAGGCAAGGTCGTCGCCGACGGCATGCAAGGCCTGGCGCCGGCCGATCTTCAGGCTGCGCAGCATGCCGTGGAACTGATGGGTGTCGGTCAGCTTCGTCCAGTGGTCGCGCAGCGCTTCCGTATCGACGGTGCCGATTGCGTCGTCGGACGCCGGTGCGATGGTCGCGGCAGCAAATTCCTGCGACTGGTCGTCGAGGCGGAGGTCCGCGACGATCCTGTCATAGGCTTCGAGATCCGACGTCGCACGCAGATGCACCTTGTGAACGGCATTCCCCCATTTGTCGAAGAACTGCAGGCTGCGGCGGACATCGCCATTGGCATCGCGCTTCGACACGGCAAAACCATGTGCCCAGGCGGAGGGGAAGACGCGCAGATCGATTTCGGACCCGAGCACCAGGCTTGCACCCGGGCCCGGCTTGACGTTCTCGTAGACGCCGATCTTCTCGTGGACGGCGGATTCATTGCGGGTGAGCGCCATGACCTCGCCCAGCTCCTCGGCACGCACCAGGAAACGATTGGCGTCGGCATCGATGCGGATTGCCGTCAGCCCGCATTCGGCGGCGACGAGGGCCGCTTCGGAAATACCGAGCTGGGCGGCGATGTCGCGCTCGCGCAGCGTCTGGTGCGCCGCGCGGTAGGCGCGGATCTCGGTCGGGGTAGGGCGCGTACTGTCGGTCATCGATCGTCTCGCTACTTGTTCAGAATCAACTTGCCCTGTCGGGTGATCCGCATCCGGTAGATCGCGCCGTCGTGGGAAATCAGGATCTCGCTGGCGCCGCGGAATAGTTCGTGGCTGTCCACGAGCGGTTGCGAGCGGTTGGTCGCGCTCGGCGCCGGCGAAGATTGGGGGGTATCGGGGTCGTTCGGTGTCACGGTTTCGGCCAGGTTCACGAGGGGCGGAAGCAAGGCGATATCCTCTCATTCCTCTCGCGCATTCCAATTAGTATCTTGACTGCATTACTCATATTTCTTTAAGGACGCAATACCGGATAGTTGCAGTCAAGTTAATTGATCGCTTCCGCCGCCTGGGATGTGGGCGGCTCGGATGCGGAGCATGGTGGTGTGATGATGGCCTGTCTTTCCCGTTTCGCTTTCTCGACTGCGGCGCTGGTCCTGTCGCTAACAGGGATCGCCGTGGCACAGGAGGCAACAGGCGCCAGCGGGCTGACGGTCGAGCTCAACGAGATCGCGCCGTCCGAGAAGGGGTGCAAGCTCACCTTCGTCGCCGGCAACGGCCTGCAGCAGTCGCTCTCCAAGGTTTCCTTCGAATTCGTGCTCTTCGACCAGAAGGGGCTGGTCGAGCGCATGGCCGTCCTTGATTTTCGCGATCTGCCCGCCGGCAAGACCAAGGTTCGGCAGTTCGACCTCTCGGGAACGAAATGCGAGGCAGTCAAGAGTCTGCTGATCAACGATGCGCCCGCCTGTGTTGGCGAGGGCGTTGACAAGGGTGCCTGCATGACTGGGCTCAAGACCGGCTCCAAATCGGCGGTTGACCTCAAGGGCTGACATTGCCTGATCGCTGAAGTGCCGATGGAAGGCAGGCTCGGATGAAGCACATCGTCAAATGGACCGGTGCGGTCGGTCTCTCGCTGCTGGCGCATGCCGGCGGAGCAATGTTGCTGGAGCCCAGCAAGGACGATTTTCAGATGGCCGGCGGCGCGGCGACCGAGGTCACGCTGCTCGGGAACGCCTTCGACGAGACGCTGCAGGCAGGCGATCCCTCGGACATCGTCGAACCCACCGAAGACACGCCGGAAGAGGTGAAGCCAAGCGAGGTTCCGCCAACGGAAGAGGCGGCGAAAGAGATTCCGCCAACGACGCCGGAGCGTGTCTCCGAGCAGCCGTCCGACATTGCGCCGATGGAAGCGGATGTCATCTTGCCGGCGGATGAAATGCCGGTGACCGAGGTCGCCGAGGCGCCGGTCACTGCCAGCGTCGCGCCTGTCGAAACGGTCGTTCCGGAAGAGAAGCCGGAGCCGGAGAAGATCGAGAAGAAGGTCGAGAAACCGGAGCCCAAGAAAGAGCCGATAAAGAAGAAGAAAATTACACGCAAGAAGGCCGGCGAGCGTGGCGAGCAGGCGAATACGCAGACCAAGGGCCAGGCGGACGGTGCGGAAAATGCAACGGCCAGCGCCGCCACGGGCGCAAGACTGAGCTCCGTGGCGCGTGAGGCGGGCAATGCCGCTGCCGACAACTACAAGGGCAAGGTTTATCGCAAGCTGAGTCGGGCGACACGCTATCCCGCCGAGGCCAAACGCCAAGGGCTGCGCGGCGTTGCCCACGTAAGCTTCACCGTCACATCCAATGGCGGGCTCGCCGGCGTCAGCCTTGCGAAAAGCTCGGGCTCGCCAATTCTCGACCAGGCAGCGCTCGATACCGTCCGTCGCGCCGCGCCTTTCCCGGCGATCCCGGCCGAGGCCCGGCGCGACAGCTGGCCGTTTACCGTTCCGGTTACATTCAAGCGGTAATTTCCTGCGGGGGCGGAGCGATCCGATTTGCCCGAAATTAATATGATTAAAAAACTCATGTTTATACTTTACTATGATTATCAAGTTTAATAAGTTGCCGCCGTCGCACAACCGTTCGGTGTGTGCCAACGAATTCTGATGGCGATCAGCGGCAGCAAGCCCGCGAATCGCCGACAAGACGGAGAGACGGATGCGCGGCAAACGGCACCAGAATGCAGGCAAGGGCGGCAAGGGCAAGGCGAGCGACGAAATCGCCGTTCAGCCCAATGGCGGCAAGGCGACGCTCGAGGGGCGCAGCTTCCTCTATGTCGGCGGCCGCGATTGCCAGGTTGCCCACTTGCGCCAGATCGCCAGCTCCTATGGGGCGGAACTCATTCACCATGACGGCGGTTTACGAGAGGCCGTATCGCGCATCGACCGGGTTCTTCCCTCGGTCGACTGCGTCTTCTGCCCCATCGACTGCATCAGTCACGATGCGTGTCTGCGCGTGAAGACGGGCTGCAAAAAGTGGGGCAAGGCCTTCGTGCCGCTGCGCAATGGCTCGAAATCGAGCCTGGAGCGGGCCCTTCAGGACCTGTCCACTACAGCGCCGCGCGTCTAATGAGACGCGCAAAGGCCGCTGTAGCACTTTGATTTGCTGCATGTCTTTGTCCTCAAATCGAGGTCGATTTAAGGAGACATGCAGTAACGGCGGCGAAAACTGAGCCTTTGACGCAAGCGACGGCGGCGATCCTTCCCCGTCTTCGTCGCACGGAGTATCGATATGAACGACGAACGTCCCGATCAAATGATGATGATCGGCCTTCACAAGCTGGCATCTCAACTCGGCGATGGGTTCGTGCCGGAGCTCTACGAGGTGTTGACGCGCCGCACACGCCTGCTGGAGGACAATCCCAACGTGACGGAGTTTCCGGCATGGCAGGCCCGCTCCCCGGTCCGCGAGCCGTTCGGGCTTGCACCATCGTCGAACGCCGTTATCCTGCCGTTCCCGCGCAGCGATGCCCCCACCTCGGAAAAGAAGGCGCGTGAAAGGTAGCCGTATGTTTGTCGCCATGAACCGTTTCCACGTTGCCGTCGGTCAGGAAGAGGCGTTCGAGGCCGTTTGGAAGGGGCGCGATTCGAGCCTTGCGGACATGCCCGGCTTCATCGACTTCCATCTGCTGCGCGGCGACAGCGTGCCGGACGCGGGCTACACGCCATTCATCTCGAAGTCGAACTGGGAAAGCAAGGACGCCTTCGTCGCCTGGACGAAATCGGAAAACTTCCGGGCCGCGCACCGCAACGCCGCCGACAACCGGTCCATGTATCTGGGGCCGCCGAAATTCGAAGGCTATACCGTCGTCGAGGGCGCCTGAGCCGTCTCTTTGGTCGGCAGGAACGCTCCCATGGCGACCGCGAGCCACCCGCCCATCATCATCAGGCCGCCGAGCGGCGCCGACATCGGAAAGAGGCCGTGGCCTGCGAAATGGCGCAGGGTGAGGTCTGCCGCGAAGATGGCGGTTCCGGCGGCGAGCAACAGGGCGGAGGCGGCCGCGGTACGGAAATGCGCCCAGCCGGCATGCAGCGCGACGAGTGCCGGCGCATGGGCGAGGCACATGGCGGACGCCCCGCCGAGCAGCCGCGGATCCGGGCCATGCGAGGCGGCTGCCGCGGCGGCGACCCCGAAAACGCCAATCAGGCCGGCAATGAAAAGCACGCTCCCACGCATTCCGCGGTTCGGCATTTGACGATCATTCCTTGTTCTGCATGTGATGGGCGAGCCGTGTGATCGGTTCGAGGATGACTTGCCGGAGCTGCGGGTGGATAACGGTTTCCTCGAGCGCGCGGGTGAAGCAGAGCAGCCATTCATCCCGCTCAGCCGGGCCGATACCGGCAATGAAGTGGCGCCGGCGCAGCATCGGATGGCCGCGCTTTTCCACATAGATCGGCGGTCCGCCGAGCCAGCCGGTCAGATATTCGTAGAACTTCTCCTCACTGCCGGAGAGATCCGGCGGATGCACGGCCCGGCAGCGGGCCGCCTCCGGCAAGCTGTCCATGAGCTCGTAGAATCGCCTTGTCAGGGCGCGGACAGCGCCATCGCCGCCGATCGCCTCGTAAAGCGTCGTGGTTTTCGTTTCCGTCATGATCCTGTCCTTTGCCGATTTCGTATAGCGGCTCGGCGCCGGGCACAATGGCTGCCCTTGGCTTGCGGCGTTTCATCGCGTCGTACGTCGCCTCATCTGAAAGGGCTTGACAAAACCGTCCAGACGGTATCTTTGTAGCGCATGACGAACGCCTATCAGAGAAAGAAGCAGCCGGAGCGGGTCCGCCAGCAATTGCTGGACGTCGCCGCACGGCTATCGCTCGAGCAGGGGATTGCCGCGGTCACACTTGAAAAGGTGTCGCAGGCGGCTGGGGTCAGCAAGGGCGGCCTGCTGCACCATTTCCCCAACAAGCTCGCTTTGCTGGACGGCCTATTCGACGAACTGATCGGCCGCTTCGACCGGGCGATCGAAGCGGCAATGGCGGACGACGAGGTGGATCAGGGGCGGTTCACCCGCGCCTATCTCACCGTCTGCTTTGCGCTCGACGCGGAAGCGGAAGGGCAGGGCTGGCGCGTGCTGACGATCGCGCTGCTTGCGGAGCCGCATCTGAAGGCGCGCTGGCGGGAATGGGTGGAGCGACGGTCGGGCGAGTTCGCCGCGACCGACGGTTCGCCGAATTGCCTTCTCGCCCGGTTCGCCGCCGATGGCATCTGGCTGGCCGACCTCATGCAGAGCCATGACATCGATGCGTCGGCTCGGACCGTCCTGCTCCGGAAGCTCAAGGCGCTTTCCCTGCAGTGAAGCCGCCGGCGACAGCCATCCATCTACTCCAACCTATCGGAGACGTGCCGTGAACCCCGCCATGCTCTACACCGTTCTGGTGATCGCCATCGTCTTCGAAGTGCTCGGCACCTCGGCCATGCAGGCGGCGCAGCATTTTACGCGGCTCGCGCCGACCGTGCTGATGGTGGTCTGCTATGCCGTCGCCTTCTTCTTCCTGTCCTATACGCTGCGCTACATTCCCGTAGGCATCGCCTATGCGCTGTGGAGCGGCCTCGGCATCGTGCTGATTTCAGGGGTGGGCTACATCACGTTCGGCCAGAAGCTCGACCTCGCGGCGATTCTCGGCCTGGCGCTGATCATCGCCGGCGTCCTGGTTCTCAATCTCTTCTCGAAGTCCACCTTCCATTGAGCCGGCGTTTCGACGCCGGCTCTGCGCTTACGGCGTGACGGTCGAACCGACGGTATTCCCCACCGATTGACCGAAACGACGCAGTTGAGCGTCGTAATTTCGCCGTGTGCGCGGATCGAAGATCATGATCGGCGTCGAAACGGCGACGCTCGCGGCGCTGCCGACGGTCTGCGCCGTGCCGAGCGCGACCGCTCCCACCCGTTCGCCAAGGCCGACATCCGAATCGGTCACGGTCTGTCCGGCGATCAGCCGGTTGCCGAGCAACTGCACGACTTCCGGGCTTTCGGCGAACTTGCCGTGGTTGAGCCTGTCGCCGCCCTTGAGCGCCGTCAGGTCGAGCACCGTGATGCCTGCCCTCTCGAGCTGGCTCCGATAGGGCTCGACCGAGGGGTCGATCTGCCCCAGCCGGTCGATATTGCCGGAGATCCGCCGCGAGAGGGTCAAGGCTCGGTCGTCGCGAGAGACGAAGAGCGTGAACTTCGGCCGCGACTTGCCCATGGCCTGCATCTGCTTTGTGAAGACATCGACGTCGAGATCGGGCGAGGCGAGAATGACGTCGGTGATCTTGGGGGCGACGCGGCCATCGCGGATCGCCATCTGCCGGAGCGCTTCGACGGTGACCCACGAGCCCATGGAATGCGCCATCAGGGTGATCTCGCCGACCGAAGGGTTCTTCGAGGCCCGCTGCAGCAGCTCTTCGAGCGCATCGCGCGAATAGTTGGTGCTCTCCTTGTCGTAGTTGTAGTCGAAGATGCTGGCGCGCGACGGCCAGGTGAAGATGACCGGGGCGACGTCGGCGCCGGAATCGTGGACGATCTGGGCGTAGCGGTAGACGGCGTCCTCGAAGCGGTTGTTGAAGCCGTGGACGAAGATCAGCACACGCCGGTTCTTCGGCAGATGGCCATTCAGCCAGGCCTGCGTCTCCGGCCCGGGCTCCAGCGGTTTGACGCTGACGGTGGAAAAATCGCGGCTCGGATCGGCCGGCAGCTTCTTCGGCCACTGCACCTGGCCGACCTTGCGGTTCTTTTCGGGAGGGATCGAGACGACGATTTCGGTCAGCGAAAGCTCCGGGGCGCGCTCGCCGCTGAAGAGGACGCCCGGCTCTTCGGACTGGGCGCGGGTGGTCGCCACCAGGAGGTCCACTTCCGAGGCGCCCGCGGCCGTGCCGGAGGGAACAAGGACACCGACCGGACGTCCGCCGCAGCCGGAGAGGGAAAGCATCAGCCCCACGCAAAGTAAGGCGCGGCCCATCCGCGCGGTCAGGCTTGCATCAGCGATCGACGGCACCCCGAGCCCCCTCTTGAGCACAACTCGCACCGGTCGTCATGACCGGCGACTATCGGACAGCGTTCGCTCTTCCCGGAAGGAATGGCAGATTTTTGTCGGTCAGGACACCCTGCCTGACGTTTTTTCTGATTCTCCCGGACTGCCGAGCCCCGGTCGATCTCCCTGGGCAGGCAACTTTTCGCTACAGGGCCTGACCCGGAAATCCCCCGGAAATTCATTGAAATGGCTGATGTCTTTCAATAGCATCGCCACATCCCTGACCGGATGCGGCAACGGCGAATGATCCATCCGATCTCCCTGAAATAACAAAGGAAACTTGGGAATGCAGGCGGTTTTCGACGGCCATAACGACGTGCTTTTGCGCCTTTGGCAGCATGCGCGCGGTGGAACCGACCCGATCGCCGAATTCGTCGAAGGGACGGACAAGGGCCATATCGATGCGCCGCGCGCCAAAGCGGGCGGCCTCGCCGGCGGCCTGTGCGCCATCTATATTCCATCGGGCGATCTGGTCTTGCGAACGCCGGACAGGAACGGCCACTACGCGACGCCTTTGTCCGAGCCGCTCGACCGCTTGCCGTCGCTGGTTACGGCGATCGAGCTTGCCGACATCGCCATGAGGCTTGACCGGGCCGGGGCCTGGCGGCTCTGCCGCTCGACCGGCGAAATCCACCGGGCGATCGCCGACGGCATCTTTGCGGCCGTCCTGCATATGGAAGGCTGCGAGGCGATCGGGCCGGACCTCGCCGCGCTCGAGACCTTTCATGCGGCCGGCTTGCGCTCGCTCGGACCGGTCTGGAGCCGCCACAATGTCTTCGGCCACGGCGTGCCCTTCGCCTATCCGTCGTCGCCGGACACGGGGCCGGGCCTCACCGAGGCCGGCTTCGAACTGGTGCGAGCCTGCAATCGGCTCGGCATCCTGATCGATCTCGCCCACATCACCGAAAAGGGATTCTGGGACGTGGCAAAGACCACCGACCAGCCGCTCGTCGCCAGCCATTCCAATGCCCATGTCCTGACACCGGTCGCCCGCAACCTCACGGACAGGCAGCTCGATGCCATCCGTGAGAGCCGCGGCCTGGTCGGGCTCAACTATGCGACGACCATGCTGCGCGCCGATGGCCAGGAAAATGCGGCGACGCCGCTCTCCGACATGGTGCGCCACGTCGACTACATGGTCGAGCGGGTCGGCATCGACTGCGTAGCGCTCGGCTCGGACTTCGATGGGGCGACGATTCCCGAGGAAATTGCCGATGCCGCGGGCAATCAGAAGCTCGTTGCGGCGCTCAAGGGCGCCGGATATGGTGACCGCGAGCTGACAAGAATATGCCGCGAGAACTGGCTGAGAGTTCTGGGGCAGGCTTGGCACGAGGCTACCTGAACCCATGAAGAAGAGCCCGAAAAGGGCTAAAAAGAGGGAAGCGCAAATGATGCATAAGCTCAATGGACGTTTTCGACTTCTGACTGCTTCCGCGGCGCTCGCGCTCGCGATGGGCGCCGCGCAGCCGGCCTTCGCCGAAACGCCGGCGGACACGCTGGTCGAGGGCTTCGCCTTCGACGACATCATCACCATGGATCCGGGCGAAGCCTTCGAGCTTTCGACGGCGGAAGTGACCAGCAACACCTACAGCCTGCTCGTCCGTCTCGACCTCAACGACACGTCAAGGGTGGTCGGTGATCTCGCCGACAGCTGGACGGTTTCCGATGACGGCCTGACCTATACGTTCAAGCTGAAGCAGGGCATGAAATTCGCCTCCGGCAATCCGATCACCGCCGAGGACGTCGCCTATTCCTTCGAGCGGGCCGTCAAGCTCGACAAGAGCCCGGCCTTCATCCTCACCCAGTTCGGGCTCAACGGCGACAACGTCACCGAGAAGGCCAAGGCGACGGACGAGCAAACCTTCGTCTTCACCGTCGACCAGCCCTACGCACCGAGCTTCGTGTTGAACTGCCTAACTGCCACCGTCGCTTCCGTGGTCGACAAGAAGCTGGTGCTCGAGCACGTCAAGCCGATGACGCCGACGGCGGAATACAAATACGACAACGACTTCGGCAATGAATGGCTGAAGACCGGCTATGCGGGTTCGGGGGCGTTCAAGCTGCGCGAGTGGCGCGCCAACGAAGTCGTGGTTCTGGAGCGCAACGAGGCTTATTACGGTGAGCCGGCGAAACTCGCCCGGGTCATCTATCGCCACATGAAGGAAAGCTCCGGCCAGCGGCTGGCGCTCGAGGCGGGGGATATCGATGTTGCCCGCAATCTCGAGCCGGGCGACTACGAGGCGGTCGGGAAGAATGCCGATCTCGCGACGACCAGCGCGCCGAAGGGCACGGTTTACTATATCAGCCTCAATGAGAAGAACGAGAAGCTGGCAAAGCCCGAGGTGCAGAAGGCATTCAAATATCTGGTCGACTACGACGCGATCGGCGCCACGCTGATCAAGGGCATCGGCGAGATCCACCAGAGCTTCCTGCCGAAGGGCGTTCTCGGAGCTTTGAACGAGAACCCCTACACCTTCGACGTTGCCAAGGCGAAGGAACTGCTGGCCAAAGCCGGCTATCCGGACGGCTTCACCGTCACCATGGATGTGCGCAACACGCAGCCGGTCACGGGTGTAGCCGAATCCTTCCAGCAGACGCTGGGACAGGCCGGCGTGAAGCTCGAGATCATTCCGGGCGACGGTAAGCAGACGCTGACCAAATACCGTGCCCGCAACCACGACATGTATATCGGCCAGTGGGGCATGGATTATTTCGATCCTCACTCCAATGCCGACACCTTCACCAACAATCCGGATAATTCCGACGCGGGTACGAACAAGACGCTCGCCTGGCGCAATGCCTGGGACGTTCCGGAACTCAGCAAAAAGACCAAGGAAGCGCTTCTCGAGCGCGACGGCGCCAAGCGTGCGGAGATCTACAAGGAACTGCAGAAGAGCGTTCTTGACGACAGCCCCTTCGTCATCATCTTCCAGCAGACGGAGGTCGCGGGCCTGCGAGGCAGCCTGAAGGGCTTCAAGCTGGGTCCGAGCTTCGACACCAACTACGTCTGGAACGTCTCCAAGGAATAGTCGAAAGGGCCGTTCCCTTGAGCATGAGCGATACAGTGCGAATGAGCGGGCGCCGACGCGCCCGTTCCCGCAAGGCCGTTGCCGCGGTGCTGCAGTTTCTCGTCGTCGTGGCGACCACCTATCTCGGTCTTCTTGCCGTCACCTTCTTCATCGGCCGCGTGATCCCGATCGATCCGGTGCTTGCCGTGCTCGGCGACCGGGCGCCGCAGCACGTCGTCGAGCGGACGCGCGAGGCAATGGGGCTCAACCTGCCCCTCTACCAGCAATTTTTCATCTATTGCCAACAGGCGCTTTCCGGCGATTTCGGGACCTCCGTCCTGACGACCAATCCGGTGATGACCGACATCCGCCGCGTTTTTCCGGCGACGATCGAGCTTGCGACGCTGGGGACGTTGATCGGCGCACTGATCGGCGTTCCTCTTGGCGTTCTTGCTGCGGTCAAGCGCGGCAGCATCGCCGACCAGATCGTCCGCGTCATCGGCCTCGTCGGCTATTCCGTGCCGATCTTCTGGCTGGCGCTTCTGGCACTCCTGGTCTTCTACGCGCGACTAAAGTGGGTCGCCTATCCCGGCCGCATCGACGTCGTCTACGAATACACCTTCTCGCCGATCACCGGCTTCTACCTCGTCGACGCGCTCTGGCAGCGGCAATGGGACGTGTTCCGGGACGTCTTCCGTCACATCATCCTGCCGGCCTCGCTGCTCGGCTATTTCTCGCTCGCCTATATCAGCCGGATGACCCGCAGCTTCATGCTGAACGAGCTGCAGCAGGAATATATCGTCGCCGCCCGGGCGAAGGGGCTTTCCGAGGCGCGGATCATCTGGGGCCATGCGCTGCGCAATGCGGCCGTGCCGCTCGTCACGGTGATCGCACTTTCCTATGCCGGGCTGCTCGAAGGCTCGGTACTGACCGAGACCGTCTTCGCCTGGCCGGGGCTTGGCCTCTACATCACCAATTCGCTGCAGAATGCCGACATGAACGCCGTGCTCGGTGGCACGATCATCATCGGTTCGGTCTTCATCGGCATCAATCTCCTGTCCGATCTGCTCTACCGGACGCTTGACCCGAGGACGCGCGCCCGATGAGCCTTGCCACGGAAACTCGCTCGATGACGCGTCGCGAATGGCTGCTCTCCGACCGGCCGCAATCGCGGCTGCAGGCGCGCCTCGGCCGCGCCTACATGACCTGGCGCCGCTTTTCGGCGAACCGCCTCGCGGTGGTCGGCCTGCTTATTCTCCTGGGCCTATGCTTCGTCGCCGCATTTGCCGATCTGCTCGCGCCGCATTCGCCTGTCATCGGCAATCTCGCCGGGGCGCGGCTCCTGCCGCCGGGCAGCGAGGGATACCTGCTCGGCACGGACGACCAGGGCAGGGACATCCTGTCGCGGCTCATCCACGGCTCGCGGCTGACGCTCGCCGTCGTCGTCCTCGTCGCCATCATCGCGGCGCCGGTGGGGCTGATCGTCGGCGCGGTCGCCGGCTATGCGGGCGGCTGGCTCGATGCGGTCCTGATGCGCATCACCGATATCTTCCTCGCCTTCCCGAAGCTCGTGCTGGCGCTTGCCTTCGTCGCGGCGCTTGGTCCCGGTATAGAAAACGCCGTCATCGCCATTGCGATCACCTCTTGGCCGCCCTATGCGCGGATTGCCCGCGCCGAGACGCTGACGGTGCGCAATTCCGACTATATCGCCGCCGTGCGCCTGATGGGCGCGTCGCCGGCGCGCATCGTCTTCCGCCACGTCGTGCCGATGTGCATGTCGTCGCTGATCGTGCGCGTGACCCTCGACATGGCCGGCATCATCCTGACGGCGGCGGGCCTCGGCTTCCTCGGCCTCGGGGCGCAGCCGCCGCTTCCCGAATGGGGTGCGATGATCGCCTCCGGCCGCCGCTTCATCCTCGATCAATGGTGGGTCGCGACCATGCCCGGCATCGCCATCCTGATCGTCAGCCTCGGCTTCAACCTGCTCGGCGACGGCCTGCGCGATGCGCTCGATCCGCGGGAGAGCGGCCAATGAGCGCTCTGTTGACGGTCGAAGATCTGCGCGTCAGCTTCCCGACCCGAACCGGTGTCGTCGAGGCGGTGCGCGGCGTCTCCTTCACCCTCGGGCGCGAACGCCTCGGCATCGTCGGCGAGAGCGGCTCCGGCAAATCGCAGACGGGCAGGGCGATCATGGGTCTGACGCCGCCCCATGCGCAAGTGACCGCGAAGCGGCTCGCCTTCGACGGGATCGACCTCCTCTCGGCGCCGCCGAAGCTTCGACGCGATCTTCGCGGCAACCGCATAGCCATGATCCTGCAGGATCCGAAATACTCGCTGAACCCGGTGATGAGCATCGGCAAGCAGATCGTCGAGACCTTGTGGCGCCATGAGAAGGTCGGCCGTTCGGAGGCCCGCAAGCGGGCGCTCGACATGCTGGCGGCCGTGCAGATCCGCGATCCGGCCCGCGTCTTCGATCTCTACCCGCACGAGGTCTCTGGCGGCATGGGCCAGCGGGCGATGATCGCCATGATGCTGGTCGCCGGCCCGGAGCTCTTGATCGCCGACGAGCCGACCTCGGCCCTCGACGTGACCGTGCAGCTCGAGGTGCTGTCGATCCTCGACAGGCTGGTTGCAGAGCGCGGCATGGGGCTGATCTTCGTCTCGCACGATCTGCGGCTCGTCTCGTCCTTCTGCGATCGGGTGCTCGTCATGTATGCCGGCAGGATCGTCGAGGAAATCGCCGCTTCGGACCTCGCCAATGCCAGGCATCCTTATACCCAGGGGCTTTTGAACTGCATGCCGGTGATCGGCGCCGACCGCCATCCCTTGCCGGTCCTCGACCGCAAGCCGGAGTGGGCGCTATGACGGTGGCCGTTTCCGTTGAAAACCTCAGCGTCGTCTTTGATGATTTCCGGGCGCTCGATACCGCCAGCGTAGAAGTCGAGGCCGGCGAATCCTTCGGTCTCGTCGGTGAATCCGGATCTGGAAAGTCGACGCTGCTCCGGGCGATCGCCGGGCTTGCCCCGGTCAGCGATGGCGCGATCCGGGTCGAAGGGCGGGAGCTCCACGGCACGCGCCGCGACAAGGCGTTCTATCGCGCCGTCCAGATGGTGTTTCAGGACCCTTATGGCTCGCTGCATCCGCGCCAGACCATCGACCGGCAGCTGATGGAGCCGCTGGCGATCCACGGCATCGGCGACGGCGAACGCCGCATCCTGAAGGCGCTCGACGAGGTGGGACTCGGCTCCGGTTTCCGCTTCCGGTATCCGCACCAGCTTTCCGGCGGCCAGCGCCAGCGTGTCGCGATTGCCCGGGCGCTGATCCTCGAACCGTCGATCCTGCTGCTCGACGAGCCGACCTCGGCTCTCGATGCCTCGGTGCAGGCGGAAGTGCTGAACCTCCTCGAACAGGTCCGCCGCGACCGCAAGCTGACCTTCCTCATGGTCAGCCATGACCTCGGCGTCGTTACCCATATGTGCGACCGCCTGGCGGTGATGCAGGCGGGACGCGTGGTCGAGCGGTTGTCGTCGGCCGACCTCGTCGCGGGCCGTATCGGCGAGGACTATACGCGCAACCTGATGGTGGCGAGCAAGGGGTTTCGGCGAAAGACGGCGTAAGGATCTTCGCCGCGATCCTCAGATATCGCGCAGAGCTGCGCGCCGAGCCGCCGAGGCCGGCACCCCCCTCTGCCCTGCCGGGCATCTCCCCCACCAGGGGGAGATTACGGAGGCGCCGCTACACTCTACTGCCCCGTGGCGCAGAAGGTTGGCTTTGCGTCGAGGAGAGGAGGCCGCAGCTTGCCGATCTCCCCCCTTGTGGGGGAGATGCCCGGCAGGGCAGAGGGGGGTATCGACACCCGCCTTCCCGATTAGAGCAGGCCAAAGGCCCGGTCGCGCTCGGACATCTGGGTCACCTCGAGCGGCCATTTGATGCCGAGGCGGGGATCGAGCGGGTTGAGCCCGCCTTCCGCGCCCGGCGCGTAAGGTTTGTCGTGTAGGTAGATAAGTTCGCATTCCTCCGCCAGCGTCTGGAAGCCGTGCGCGAAGCCGCCGGGGATCATCATAGAGCGGGCGTTTTCGGCGCTGAGGATTTCGCCGTGCCACTGGAGATAGGTGGGCGAGTCCGGCCTGATGTCCACGGCTACGTCGAAAACGGCGCCCGAAAGGCACGAGACGAACTTTGTTTCATCATGCGGCGGTCGCTGGAAATGCATGCCGCGGATCGCGCCCTTGATGCGGGTCAAGGTGTGGTTGATCTGCGCAATCGAGCCATCGCCGCCGAAATCGCGCAACTCGTCGCGGCAGAAGAAGCGCGAGAAGAAGCCGCGCTCGTCGCCCGCCCGCTTGCGCTCGATGACGACCAGACCGGCAAGAGGCGTGGGGAGGCGATTGAAGCGCGGCATGACATTCCTCGACAATGGTAGGTCCCTGCGCTTCTTGCACGATCAAGCGTTGACGCGGCAAGCGGTAACTGGAAAAGAGTGCCGAACGACTTTGGAGCCACCATGATCGACGTGCATCCGACGGCGAGGATCAGCCCGCTCGCAGACATCGAGGATTCCGTGCGCGGGACCCGGATCGTCGTCGGCGAAGCCTCGGTCATCGACAGCTTCGTCAAGATCAAGCCGGCCGGCGGCTCGGGTGACCTGACGATCGGCCGATTCTGTTATGTCAACAGTGGCTGCGTCTTCTACACGGGCAACGGCATTCGCATCGCCGACGACGTGCTGATCGCCGCCAATTGCACCTTTGCGCCGGTCAACCACGCCTTCAAGGACAAGGGTCGTCTGATCCGCGAGCAGGGCTTCGAGCCGAGCCGCGGCGGTATCGTCGTCGAGGAGGATGTCTGGGTCGGGGCGAATTCGGTGATCCTCGACGGTGCCATCCTCCGAAAAGGCTGCGTCATTGCCGCCGGCTCGATCGTGCGCGGCGAGGTCGAGGCCTACACGATCTGCGGCGGCAATCCGCTGCGGCGGCTCGGCGAGAGGTCGTGATGTTCACGGTTCTCGGCGGCTCCGGCTTCATCGGGCGCAATCTAGTCCGCCGGTTGCGCGAAACCGGCCATGTCGTCAATGTTCCCGCCCGTGCCGACCTGCCGCTTGCCGGCCGAGACCTCGGCCATGTGATCTACGCCATCGGCCTGACCGCCGATTTCCGCACTCGGCCCATCGACACGGTCGAGGCCCACGTCACTCTCGCGGCGGACATTCTGAGACGGAACGCGTTTTCTTCCTTACTCTATCTTTCCTCGACGCGGGTCTATGCAAACGGCACGGACACGCGCGAGACAGCCCAGCTGTCGGCGTCGCCCCTCAACCCCTCCGACCTCTACAATCTTTCCAAGCTGACGGGGGAGGCGATCTGCCTCGCCTCCGGGCGCGAAAACGTACGGGTGGCCCGGTTGTCGAATGTCGTGGGCCCGGATGAAGCACAGGCGGATACGTTCGTCGGGGCGTTGTGCCGGGAAGCGAAGGCGGGGCACATCCAGCTTCAGACGACGCTTACGTCGGCCAAGGACTATATCTGGATCGACGATGCCACCGATCTCTTGCTGAGGATCGCTGAGCAGGGGCGACACTCGGTCTACAACGTAGCAAGCGGCAGGCAGACGAGCCACGCGAACTGGTGCAGGGCCATCCAATCCCGGACGGGATGCACTGTCGCCGTGAACGACAGGGCGCCGACCGTTTCCCTGGCGCCGATTTCCATCGACCGGGTGCAAGACGAGTTCGCTTTTTCAGCCGCACCTGTGCTAGAGCGCATCTCTGAAATTCTGGGCGTGAGCGGATCGGGGTCTGATCTCGATCCGCGGCCTTCCACTTGAAGACAGGACCCGACATGGACCCTATCGAACAATTCCGCTCCGAACGGGCAGCCACGGTCGACGGTTACGGCCGCGACGGTGAATTCCAGGCACTTTCCGATCAGTGGCGCGAGGCCTCGATGGCGAAGCGCTACGTCTATAATTTCGACTGGCTCGGCCGCCCGATCATCCAGTATCCGCAGGATATCGTGGCGATGCAGGAATTGATCTGGTCGACCCGACCGGATCTGGTCATCGAGACCGGTATCGCCCATGGCGGCTCGCTGATCCTCAGCGCCTCGCTGCTCGCCATGCTCGACATGTGCGACGCGATCGAGGCTGGCGTTTCGCTCGATCCGAGCCAATCGAAGCGCAAGGTGATCGGCATCGACATCGACATTCGCGCCCACAATCGCGCAGCGATCGAAAGCCACCCGATGGCAAGCCGGATCCAGATGTTCCAGGGCTCGGCCATCGATCCCGAGATCGTCGCGCAGGTCCGCGAGGCGTCGGCAGGCTACAAGCGCGTCATGGTCTGCCTCGATTCCATGCATACCCACGCGCATGTGCTTGCCGAGCTCAAGGCCTATGCGCCCTTGGTGACGCCCGGCTGCTACTGCGTCGTGTTCGATACGTTGGTCGAGGATTTGCCGGCCGGCTTCTTCGAGGATCGCCCCTGGGACGTCGGCGACAATCCGAAGACTGCGGTGCACAGCTATCTGCAATCCCATCCGGAATTCGAGATCGACACGTCGGTTCACAACAAGCTGATGGTCACGGTTGCCCCGGACGGGTTCCTGAAGAGGCTGTGACCTGCGCCTACAGCCGCGTGTCTAGAACTTAAAAGGGAAAACCGGTGAACGGGTGTTGACACCCCCCTCTGCCCTGCCGGGCATCTCCCCCACAAGGAGGGAGATCGGCAAGATGCGAGCTTCCCATTTCCACTCTCCGACGACACGGGCTTCGCTGTAAGGCGTCGCAATGGAGCGAGGCGGCGCCTCCCCAATCTCCCCCCTTGTGGGGGAGATGCCCGGCAGGGCAGAGGGGGGTGTTACACTCCGCAGCTCGAAGGCGTTACTCCGCCCCGAATTGCCGGTCGCAGCAACGATGCTTCCGTCCCTCGACACTCCAGCCAATCCAAGTCGGATAGCCGCGCTCAGATCACCCGCACTTCCGGGATGGCGACGACGAAGCGGCCGCCCCAGCTGCGGATATAGGCATGGGCGCTGACGATCTCGTCGGTGAGGTTCCAGGGCAGGATGACCACGTAATCGGGCTTCGCCGCTTCGAGCTTGGCCGGCTCGTGGATCGGGACATGGCTGCCCGGCGAGAGCTTGCCCTGTTTCAGGTCGTTGCGGTCGACGATGAAGTCGATATCGGCCGCCGTCACGCCGCAGACATTGAGGAACGTGTTGCCCTTGGCCGCCGCGCCATAGGCGGCCACCCGCTTGCCTTCGCTCCTGGCTTCTCGCAGAAAGGTACGGAAACCCTCGCAAACGGCGGCGATCCGTTCGCCGAAGGCGATATAGGTCGCCATTTCGGTGAGCCCGGCCTTCGCCTCGTCGGCCCGGACCTTGGCGAGCCCTTCGGTTGCGACCCGGGTGCCGGTCGCTGGCTGGGCGTAGACGCGCAGCGATCCGCCATGGGTCGGCAGTTCTTCGACATCGAAGACCTTCAGCCCGCAGGCGGCGAAGATCCGCTCGACGGCGACGAGCGACAGGTAGGAATAGTGCTCGTGATAGATCGTGTCGAACTGGATGCCCTCGATCAGCCGCAACAGGTGCGGGAATTCGAAGGTCGCGACGCCATCGGCTTTGAGAAGGATCGCAAAGCCGCCGACGAAGTCGGCTATGTCAGGCACGTGGGCGAGAACATTGTTGGCGGCCGTCAGGTCGGCGCGGATGCCGCGGCCGACCAGCTCGTTCGCCGTATCGCGGCCGAAGAAGGCGACATGGGTCGGCACGTTGCGGCTTTCGGCGATCTTCGCGGCGTTGCCGGCCGGCTCGACGCCGAGCACAGGGATCCCGTTGGCGGCGAAATATTGCAGCAGATAGCCGTCGTTCGAGGCGACCTCGACGACCTGCGAGGTGCCGTCGAGACCGAAGCGTTCGGTCATCGTCTCGGCATAGCGCCGGGCGTGCTCCAACCAGCTCGTCGAGAAGGACGAGAGATAGTGATAGTCGGCGTTGAAGATCTCGTCGGCAGGCACCGTCTCGGTGGTCTGGACGAGCAGGCATTCCGAACAGACCATCACTTTCAGCGGAAAGGCCTTTTCGCGGGCGATCGCTGCCTCGGTCGGCTCGAGAAAAGAGTTCGACCAGGGCGTCGCGCCGAGATCGGCGACGACGGTTTCAAGCGGGGTCGCACAGAAGCGGCAGGAGTGAGACATCAGCGGCCTTTCGTGAATGCGTCGATCTGATCGAGCGTAAGTTCCAGCGGCGCCTTGCCCCGGCGCCAGCCGTCGTACCAGCGGGCGGTCCAGTCGATCGCCTGCTGCTGGGTGAACCGGGCGCGCCAGACGAGGCTCTCGGCCGCGAGCGCCGGGTCGAGGCCGAGCGTCTGCATCTCGCGCGGTTGCTTGAGCGACGAGACGTCGTCCCATTCGGGTTCGAGCCCCATTGCCGCCTGGATGGCGTTTGCCACATCCCGCACGGGGACCTGCGGCTCGGCGGGCGAGGGGCCGAAGTTCAGGGCATCGACGTCGCCGGCGCCGTCATAGAGCGCTTCGGCGAAGAGGAAATAACCGTTCAGGCAGTCGAGGACGTGCTGCCAGGGGCGCGTCGCGAGCGGGCTGCGGATGTTGAGCCTGGTGCCGGAGAGAGCGGCGCGGACGATATCGGGCACGAGCCGGTCGGCGGAAAAGTCGCCGCCGCCGATGACGTTGCCGCCGCGGGCCGTGGCGACACGGATGCCGCTCTCATGGAAGTAGGCGCTGCGCCAGGTCGCCACCGCGACCTCGCAGGCGGCCTTGGAGCCGGAATAGGGGTCGTGGCCGCCGAGCGTGTCGCTTTCCTGGAAATGCCGGCCGCTCTCGTCGTTGCGATAGACCTTGTCGGTGGTCACGACGAGGATCGCCTTGACCGAGGGCACCGCGCGCGCCGCTTCCAGCAGGCGGACCGTCCCCATGACGTTGACGTCGAAGGTCTCGGCGGGCGTCGCGTAGCTTTCGCGCACCAGCGGCTGGGCGGCCATATGCAGGATGATTTCCGGGTCGCACTTCCGTGTGACAGTGGCGAGCGCCTCGCCGTCGCGGATGTCGCCGAACTGCCCGTTCGGCAGGCCGTTCGCGTGCAGCAGCGCATGGAGCGACGGGTCGGACGCAGGCGGCAAGGCATAGCCGGTGACCTCGGCGCCCATCTTCGTCAGCCACAGGCCGGCCCAGCTGCCCTTGAAGCCGGTGTGGCCGGTCAGCAGGACGCGCTTGCCTCTCCAGAAATCGGGATCGGGCAGGCGGCTCATGACCAGAGCTTCCACGGCGCGCGGTTCTGCTGCCAGAGCTCTTCCAGCTGATTCTTGTCGCGCAGCGTGTCCATCGGGCGCCAGAAGCCGTCGTGCGGGAAGGCCATCAGCTCTCCGTCTCGCGCCAGCCCTTCGAGCGGCGCGCTTTCGAAGGCCACGTGGTCGCCTTCGATCCGGTCGAGGACGGAGCGGTTCAGCACGAAGAAGCCGCCATTGATGCGGCCGTTGTCGCCGGCCGGCTTTTCGGTGAAGCTCTTCACCTGTCCGGCCTCGATCGCGAGCGCCCCGTATCGTCCCGGCGGCACGACGCTGGTGACCGTCGCCTCGTGGCCGTGGCGAAGGTGGAAATCGGTGAGCGCGCGGATGTCGATGTCGGCCACGCCGTCACCATAGGTGAGGCAGAACGTGTCGCCGAGATATTCGCCGACGCGCTTCAGCCGCCCGCCGGTCATGGACTCAGGCCCCGTATCCACCAGCGTCACGCGCCAGGGCTCCGCCTTGCTCGAGTGGTAGATCGTCTCGCCCGTCGCCATGTCGAAGGTGACATCGGACAGATGCAGTATGTAGTTGGAGAAATACTCCTTGATCATGTAACCGCGGTAGCCGAGGCAGATCACGAAGTCGGAAAAGCCGTAGTGGCTGTAGATCTTCATGATGTGCCAGAGGATCGGTCGCCCGCCGATCTCGATCATCGGCTTCGGCCTCAGGTGGCTTTCCTCGGAGATGCGGGTGCCGTATCCGCCGGCGAGAATGACGACCTTCATGCCCAAACCTGCCTCTAGCAAATCTGCCGCCCGTATGGCCGGCGCTCCGGCGGTTCATTGGAGCATTTTCGGCGCGATTGCAACAATCGCGGTGCCGATGCCGGCTTCGCAAGGTCTGCCGGCTAACCCGAAATGAGTACCGGCCGCGGTGGGCGGCGTCGCTTGCCGGGGGGCCGGCAAAGGCGCAGAATGCCGCGCGCTGGGGCATGGTTCACCGAGGGAGGATCGAATCATGAACGATATGAGCCTCACCAATCTGCAAGCAGGAAAGACAACGATCAGCGCCGCGGCCATCGAGGCCCTTGCGGGGCGGCTGCGCGGCCGGGTGCTGGACGCGCGCGACCCGGCCTATGACGAGGCGCGCACCATCTGGAACGCGATGGTCGACCGCCGGCCCGGCCTGATCGTCAGGGCAGCCGGCGCCTCCGACGTCATCAACGCGGTACGGTTCGCGGCGGAGAACCAGTTGCTCGTTGCGGTGCGCGGCGGCGGGCACAATATCGCCGGCAATGCGGTCTGCGACGGCGGGCTGATGATCGATCTCTCGCCGATGAAATCGGTACGGGTCGACCAGACGACAAAGCGGGCCTGGGCTGAGCCGGGTGCCACGCTTGCCGATGTCGACAAGGAAACCCAGGCCTTCCGGCTCGTGCTGCCGACCGGTATCAACTCGACCACCGGCATTGCCGGCCTGACGCTCGGCGGCGGCTTCGGCTGGACCACGCGCAAATTCGGACTGACGATCGACAACCTGCTCTCGGCCGACGTGGTGACGGCAAATGGCGAGCTGGTGCGCGCCAGCCCGACGGAGCATCGCGACCTGTTCTGGGCGCTCCGGGGCGGCGGCGGCAACTTCGGCGTCGTCACGGCCTTCGAGTTCCAGCTCCACGAGCTAGGTCCCGAGGTGCTCGCAGGCCTTGTGGTGCATCCCTTTGCCGATGCGGAAAACGTCCTCCGGCAGTACCGGCAGGCCCTCGAAAATGCGCCGGACGAGCTCACCTGCTGGACGGTCATGCGGCAGGCGCCGCCACTGCCGTTCCTGCCGGAGGAATGGCACGGCAAGGAAATCCTTGCGCTGGCGATGTGCTACTGCGGCGATGTCGAGGCCGGTCAGAAGGCCACGGCGGGCTTGCGCGGGATCGGCAAGCCGATCGCCGATGTCGTCGGCCCCGCGCCCTTTGTCGCCTGGCAGCAGGCCTTCGACCCGCTGCTGGCGCCGGGCGCCCGCAACTACTGGAAGAGCCATGACTTCATGGAGCTTTCGGATCTGACGATCGGCATCCTCACCGACGCCATCCGGCAATTGCCCGGGCCGGAATGCGAGATCTTCGTCGGCCATGTCGGCGGTGCCGCCGGCCGGGTCGCCGCGGAGGAGACCGCCTTCCCACAGCGCAGTTCGCATTTCGTCATGAATGTCCACGCCCGCTGGCGCGAACCGCAGATGGACCGGGCCTGCATCGAATGGGCACGGCGGCTCTTCGAGGCGGCCAAGCCCCATGCCGCCGGCACCGCCTATATCAACTTCATGCCCGAGGACGAGGGCGACCGGGTCGAGGCCGCCTATGGCGGCAACTACGGGCGTCTTCTCGAAGTCAAGGGCCGCTACGATCCGCAGAACCTGTTCCGGATGAACCAGAACGTCCGCCCGGCCGGGCTGCGCGGCGCGGCATGAGCGGGGTCGACGCTCCATCGGCGGGCGTGACCCGAACGGGAGGAGAGGCGCCGCATGGATAACGGATCGGTCGGTGGCCTTTTTCGCCGCGCGGCAGAACATGCCGCACGGTTCCGCGACACTATTTCCGATCGCCACCAAAGGCCCGATGTCTCCTATCTCGGCTCGCTGGCGGTGTTCCGCGAGCCGGTTCCGGAGGAGGGGACATCCGGTGGCGAGGTGATCGACGATCTTGCCGTCAAGGCGGAGCCCGGGCTTCACGCCATGACCGGATCGCGGTTTTTCGGCTGGGTGATCGGCGGTTCGCACCCGGTCGGCGTTGCGGCAGACTGGATGACCAGCGCCTGGGGGCAGAATGCCGGCAACCACCACGCGACGCCGGCGGCCGCTGCGGCGGAAGCAGTTGCAGCCGACTGGCTGCTCGATCTACTCGATCTGCCGCGGGCAAGTTCCGTCGGTTTCGTCACCGGGGCGACGGTGGCGAACTTCGTTTGTCTCGCCGCGGCGCGCGGCGCGGTGCTGAGGCGTGTCGGCTGGGATGTCGAGGCGCAGGGTCTTTTCGGCGCGCCGCCGGTCACCGTGCTGATCGGCGACGACGCGCATGCGACAGTCTTTTCGGCGCTGCAATTTCTCGGCCTCGGGCATGACCGCCTCGTTCGGATCAGGACCGACGCCATCGGCCGGATCAGCGCACCGGCCTTCGCCGAAGAGGCGGCCAAGATTTCCGGCCCGTCGATCGTCATCCTGCAGGCCGGGCAGATCAATACCGGCGCGTTCGACGATTTCGCCGCGCTCATTCCGGTCGCCCGGCGGATCGGCGCCTGGGTCCATGTCGACGGCGCCTTCGGCCTCTGGGCGCGTGCCACCCCGGAGAAGCGGGCGCTGGCCGAAGCGGTCGATGGGGCCGATTCCTGGGCGACCGATGGCCACAAATGGCTGCAGACGCCCTATGATTGCGGCTACGCCATCGTCCGCGACGAGGAGGCCCATCGCCGGGCGATGACGATCGCCGCGAGCTATCTGCCACCGAGCTTTGAGGGCGAGCGGGACCCCAGCCATTTCGTGCCGGAGCTGTCGCGCCGCGCCCGCGGCTTTGCCACCTGGGCGATGATCAAGCATCTCGGCCGCCAGGGCATCGCCACCATGGTCGAGCGGCATTGCCGGGTTGCCGGCCAGATGGCCGAGCGGCTGAGCGGCGAAGACGGCATCGCCGTTCTGAACGACGTCGTGCTCAACCAGTTCATGGTCCGCTTCGGTGAGGGCCGGCCGGGCGAGCAAGCCGACCGGCTGACGCAACAGACGATCGAAAGGCTGCAGGCCGACGGCGTCTGCTTCGCCGGCGGCGCGACCTGGCACGGGCGAAAAGTGATGCGTGTTTCGGTCATCTCGTGGTTGATCGATGACGAGGCCGGGAAGATGGCGGCAGACGCCATCGTCGCCGCCTGGCGGGCTGTCAGAGAGACCGCCGCCACCGGCCCCGAATCGGCACGCCCGCCCAGTTAGATCTGGATCGAACGGAAGGAGGAAATCCCATGTCACCGATGAGATTGCCAACCGTGGCCGCCCTTGCGGTGCTGATGATCGTCAGCCCGTCGGGCTTTGCTGCCGCGCAGACGCCCGCACCGATGCCGCCGGCCGGGCAAATGCCCGATCAGGACCAGGACGCGCAGGCGGATCAGCCGGATATGCAGGGCAACGACGAAATGCGCGATGGCCGGCGCGGCGAGCGCATGCGCGACCGGATGCGGTACGGCCACAGGATGCGGGGAGGGATGATGCACCGGCAGATGATGAAGATCATGTTCGCCATCACCGATGCGGACAACGACGGCGCGCTGTCCTTCGAGGAGATCAGCACCATCCATAAGCGGATCTTCGACAAGGTGGACGTCAACCGCGACGGCAAGGCGACGCCCGAGGAGATCCAGGCGTACTTCCACAATTAGCGAAGCTTCGCTACGTTCGCCTGTTGCCGGGCGGTGACGACCGGACGGGACTTCCTTGCGGGGATCGGATGGCATCACTCAAGCTGAAACGCGTCTATGAGGCCCCGGAAGCCTCGGACGGAACGCGCATTCTCGTCGACCGCCTGTGGCCGCGCGGCATCGCCAAGGACAAGGCGCGGATCGACCTCTGGCTGAAGGACATCGCGCCGAGCGACGCGTTGCGCAAGCGCTTCCATGGCAAGCCGGAGGATTGGCAGGCGTTCTGCGAGGCCTATGCGGCGGAACTGGAAGGCGAGGGGCCGCAGGCGGCAGTGAAAGAACTGCGCGGATTTCTCAAGAAAGGGCCGGTGACGCTGCTCTATGCGGCGCGCGACGAGAGTCACAACAATGCGATGGCGCTGAAGCGGTGGCTGGAGGAGCATCGGTAAGAGTCTTTTCAGCCAAGGATTTGGGCTGGCTGGCAACTGTGACGAGCGCAGGAATGGAGGAGAAGACCTGCCGTACCGCAACCGACGAAGCGCAATACGTTTCTCTCGTGTACAGTGGTGCTTGAAAAGACGGCACGGCGCTGTAGCCGGAACGACCGAAAACCAGGAGGACCGTTCAGATGGATTCGACCGCTCGCATCTGCCGTGGCTGCTGGGACCAGATGCACGTGCCTATCCCGATCCGGGGTCCGCTGGCGCTTCCGTTTCGCGCCTTCGGCATCACCCGGAGCAAGATGAACCCGAACATCTGCACGATCTGCGAGCGCTCCTTTCGATACGTCAAGAAGCAGCGCCATATCTCTGACACCGCAACGATCCTGTTTGCCGACATTCGCGGTTTCACGCTCCTCTCGGAGAGGATGGACCCGGTCCTCCTGAGTGAAATCGTCAGCGCCTTCCAGGACCGATGCGCCCAGGCGGTCTGGGCTCACGACGGGATCGTCAACAAGCAGATGGGCGACGGCCTGATGGCGATCTTCAACTTCCCGATAAAGATCAAGCATCATGTCGACGCGGCGCTCGCGGCTGCACTCGACATCCAGCGATCCTGCACTTCGGCCCTTGCGAGCCTGGATTTGCGCCTTGATGGGCCTTCGCTCGAGGCGCTCGGCGTCGGCGTCGGGGTTCATACCGGTCAGGTGGAGATCGGCGAGTTCTCGACCTTCCGCAGCGACTTCACGGCGATCGGCAGTGCGGTCAATCTGGCCGCAAGGCTTGAATCCCAGGCGGCCGCAGGCGAGATATTGGTCTCGGTCGAGGCAGCGGTGCAGGCGCCGGACCTGATGGCCGGCACGCAAACGCGAAGCTTCACGCTCAAGGGCATCGACCATCCCGTGCCGGCGCACGTCTTGTTCAAGAGTTGATGCGTTCCGATCGCCTATCCTGCGAAGGCGCTGGACACGGGCGGCGCTGAACGAGCTTGCGCGATTTCTATTTCAACGAGAGGACAACCGATCCCGCCACCGGATCGGTCACGCCCAACCCGCCACCCAGGTCCTCGAGCGCCTCGCGGAAGCTGTCGAGCGTGGCAATCATCTGGGGCCGCGCCGCGGCCAGCGCCTCCATGCTCTCCCACTCGACGATGATGCAGTAGCGGCCTTCGCCGGTCTTGACGATATTGGCGTGACGCATGCCGGGCCAGGCCGCCGCGATGTTGCGGTGCGCATCGAGGAAGATGTCCTCCATGCCGGCCTTTACCTTGAATCGAACGACATTGAACGCGGTCATGATTGCCTCGGGTGAGTAAGAGGATGACTGCAATGGGGGGCAGGAAAAGTGCTGGTACGAGGGAGACCAACTTTCCCAAACTGGCCCGGGTTTTATTGCTTCAGAATAACGCGACCCGAGGTGCAGGAGAAGGTGGTAAAGGCACAGGGTCGAAATGTTTGCATCATTCCACAACGACCCAGTAAAAGATCTGCACAACTGCCTCGACAGTCGCCCAGTATGACGGCCACAACTTGACAGCGATTAAGGACTCGTCACGTCATTCCACTTTAACAGTTTGGGAGGTTGGGATGACCGCAAAGATTCGGATCAAGGCTGGGCCGGTGGAGTTCGAGTACGAAGGAGAGACTGAACTCGGCGTCGCAGACATTAAGGAGCTCTTTTCACACATAGAGACGCTCTTCAAGGTTCCGGTACTCGCCGAGGGTGGAGAGGGGAGCCATACGCCTCATCATGAGCAACCGGTACCCAGATCGAACGGTTATTCGCAGAAGCTTCACATCAATAGCGTCGCATCCAAGCTCAAAGCAAAAAGTGGAAGCGAGGTAGCTCTGGCGGCAGCCGCAACATTGCAAATCTTCGAGGGTAAGGAAACCTTCACCCGCGGTGAACTTCTCGACACGATGAAGAAGGCCACCATGCATTACAAGGAATCCATGTCCGGCAATCTGACCAAGGCGCTCGGCACGTTGATCGGATCGAAATTTAACCAGATCAGTGACGGCGTCTATTCGTTGAATATCGACGCGTTTACAGAGTTGGAAGCTCAGCTTGCTTGATGTGACGGTACTGAAGGAATGGCTTCATCGCGACCTGAGCAGTCGGGAGAAGCTGCTCCTCATACTCGGAGCATTCGACGAGCCGGCGAAGCTGGATGACATCCGAGACCGCGCCATCCAAGCCGGATTTCGCATCCCTAAGAAATGGAACCTGTCGGACATTCTCGGAAAGAGCGGAGGCATGGCGCTGCGATTGCCAGCCGGATGGGAGCTCTCCCAGTCAGGCAAGGCCCACCTTCAGGCGATGGGCGTGGGGCTCGCCAATTCTGCGGCCGTCCGGATCGCGGTTGATCTTAGAGGGCATCTCGACAAGATCAAAAACGCGACCACAAGGGCCTTCGTCGAAGAGGCCATCAACTGCTACGAAGCGGGTCTGCATCGGTCAGCTATCGTGATGTCCTGGATCGCGGCCGTGGATGTCCTTTATCATGAGATCGCAACCCACCACCTGCTGGCGTTCAACAAGGAAGCGAAAGCTGTCAACGTGAAATGGAAGGACGCTGTGAATGCAGACGGTCTTTCACGCATGGGAGAGTCCGACTTTCTCGAGCGGCTCGTTCCGATCGGCGTCATCGGCAAGAACGTCAAGGAAGAACTACAGAAGGCCCTCAAACTCCGAAACGGATGCGGGCATCCCAACAGTCTGAAGACCGGCCCAAACATGGTGGCAAGCCACATCGAGATGTTACTCCTGAACGTCTTCGAGACATTTTCTTCGTAGCGGACAGTGGATGCGAATGGTCGGCGAGCTCCGCTCGACGAGAAGGCTGTCCACTTGCCCTCGCGAGATTTTACGAGTCCACACTTATTGGTTCAGAGTCCGCGTATAGCGGTATCCACTCACTCAGTCCGCTTTATGCGGTGACGCAGAAAAATGCGAAATGGCGCACCCGACAGGATTCGAACCTGTGACCTTTGGAATCGGAATCCAACACTCTATCCAGCTGAGCTACGGGTGCATCCGTTGGGCGGCCAAGGCCGCCGAAGCAGGCTGTGAGCGGTTCTTAGCCTAGCTTGCGTGCCGCTTCAATGGTCAATTGCAAGAGATTGTGGGGGAAACGCGCTTTCCGCTGGCGGGCTGTGGTCGCGGCGCATCGTTTTCGCTGCGCAGCCGGCCCAAGAAAAATGCCGCACCCCGGGGGATGCGGCATTCAGGCTTGAGCGGATTGGTCGACCGGCGCTGCAGCGGTGTTCGGGGGCGCTTCAGGCCTTGGTCGACCGGCCTGCCTCAAGCCATTTGGGCCTCAAGCCATCTGCATCGCGCCGGGGCCGGGGATGGCCTTGGCCGGCACCTTGCCCATGATGATCATGCCGAGCACCTCGTCCTTGGTGACGTCGTCGGTGCGGGCGTGGCCGACGACCTGGCCGTTCTTCATCACCGAGACGCGGTCGGCGAGGTCGAAGACGTCGTGGATGTCGTGGCTGATCAGGAAGATGCCGATGCCCTCGCGCTTCAACTGCTTGATGAGCTCGCCGACCTGGGCGGTCTCCTGCGGCCCGAGCGCGGCCGTCGGCTCGTCCATGATCAGGATGCGGGCGTTGAAGAGGATGGCGCGGGCGATCGCCACCGATTGGCGCTGGCCGCCGGAGAGCGCCTTCACCGGCTCCTTGAAGCGCTGGAAGTTGGGATTGAGCCGGCCCATCACCTCGCGGGCCTTCGCCTCCATCGCCACGTCGTCGAGCGTGCCCCAGGGGGTGCGGAGTTCCCGGCCGAGATAGAGGTTGGCGGCGGCGTCGACGTTGTCGGCGACGGCGAGCGTCTGGTAGATCGTCTCGATGCCGTATTTCTTGGCGTCGCGCGGATTGTTGATGTCGGCCGCCTCGCCATTGATCAGGATCTCGCCGGCATCGCGCCGGTAAGCGCCGGAGAGGATCTTGATCAGCGTCGACTTGCCGGCGCCGTTGTGGCCGAGAAGAGCCACGACCTCGCCGGGGTAGAGATCGACGGAGGCATTGTCGACCGCGTGGATGCCGCCGAAGGAGATGGAAATGTTCTTCATTTCCACCAGCGGAGTGCGTTGTTCAGTCATCGTTCGAACTCCTGATTACTTGGCGCGGGCGCGGTAGACGGTGTCGAGCCAGACGGCGGTGACGAGCACCATGCCGACGACGATGCGCTGCAGCGGGCTATCGATGCCGAGCAGCACCATGCCCGACTGCAGCGATTGCATGACGAGCGCGCCGAGCATGGCGCCGGCGATGGTTCCCATGCCGCCGGCAAGCGAGGTGCCGCCGATGACGGCCGCGGCGATCGTGTAGAGCTCGTCGAGCTCGCCCTGGGCGTTGGTTGCCGCATTGAGGCGGGCCGTCGAGATCGCCGCGGCGACGGCGCAGAGCATGCCCATCAGCGCGAATATCCGCACGGTGACCCAGCGCGTCTTGATGCCGGCAAGCTCGGCCGCTTCCGGGTTGCCGCCGAGCGCGAAGACGTAGCGGCCGAAGCGGAGGCGCGTGGCGATGAAGGTCATGATGATGCCGATCAGGATGGCGATCAGCACCGGAATGGCGATGCCGTGGGCGATGAACAGGCCGCCCTCCGGCCAGGCGATGCCGTTGGCCTCGGCGTATTTGCGGGCGATGTTGGTCGGCCAGGGATAATAGTTGGCGATCGCCACGGCGCCGAGCACGAGGGCGCAACCGACCGACGACAGGAAATACTCGGCCCAGATCGGGCGGCGCGGAAAGCCGAAGCGTTTGCGCTGCTTGCGCGAATGGATGATGCTGGCGACGATCGCGACGCAGGCGATGAGCCCGACGATCCAGCTCGCCGTCGCGCCGATCGATCCCTCGGTGCCGCCGCCCATCAGGCGGAAGGTCGAGTCCATCGGTGCGACGGTGCGGCCGCTCGTCACGAACCAGGTGGCGCCGCGCCAGACGAGCAGTCCGCCGAGCGTGACGATGAAGGACGGCACGTTCAGGAAGGCGATGATCACCCCGTGGAGCGCGCCGATGCCGGCGCCGAGCAACAGGCCCGCCAGCAGCGTGATGATCCAGGTGGCCGGGTGGTTGAAGCCGAGCAACTGCGGCAGCAGCTCCGCCTGCAGCACGCCCATGATCATGCCGACGAAGCCGAGAATCGAACCGACCGAGAGGTCGATGTTGCGGGTGACGATGACCAGCACCATCCCGGTCGCCATGACGGCGATCGAGGCGGTCTGCACCGACAGGTTCCAGAGGTTGCGCGCCGTCAGGAACAGGCCGCCGGACAGGAGATGGAAGCCGATCCAGATGATCAGCATCGCCCCGACCATGCCGAGCAGGCGCGTGTCGATTTCGGTGGCGCGGAAGAAGCGCTTCACCGGGCTTTCCTCCGCGCTGCGGGCGCGATTGAAAGGTGCGGTATGTGTTGTCGTATCGGCCATAGCCGCCGTCCCCCACTGATTTTCTGCATGTTTCCTTGAATCGTACGCGATCAAGGACAAAAACATGCCGCAATTCAAAGTGCTACAGCGACCTTTTGTGCGTCTGAAAAGACGCACGGCGCTGTAGGTGTTACCGGTCGCTCACGAGGCGTCGCCGCAATCATACCACCCGCGCGCGGAACCGTTCCGACCTCATGCAAACGCCGCAACGGGTGACGTTGCGGCGTTCGAGGTCAATGCAAAAGCCCGTCCGTCACTTGCAGGCGGCGACGGAGCCGGCAGCCACGCCCTGGCAGGCGGCGTCCTTGGAGATCCAGCCGGCGTCGATGACGACATTCAGATTGTCCCTGGTGATCGCCACCGGCGTCAGGAAGACCGACTTCATGGCGACGCCCTTCGGGCCGCCGTTGAAGGTCTCGACGCCTTCGATCTGATCCATGGTCTTGCCGCCGGCGAGCAGCGCGGCGATTTCGGCCGCATTCTTGCCGAGGTCGCGGGCGTCCTTCCAGACGGAGACGGTCTGCGTGCCGAGCGCCACGCGGTTCAACGCCGCATGGTCGCCATCCTGGCCGGAGACCGGAACCGAGCCGGCAAGGCCCTGGGCCGAAAGCGCCGCGATCGCGCCGCCGGCGGTACCGTCGTTCGAGGCGACGACCGCATCGACCTTGTTGTCGTTGGCGGTCAGGAACTGCTCCATGTTCTTCTGGGCGTTTTCCGGCTTCCAGCCGTCCGTATAGGCCTCACCGACATTCTTGACCTTGCCGGCGTCGACCGCTTCCTTCAGCACTTCCATCTGGCCGGCGAACAGGAAGTCGGCGTTCGGGTCGGAGGAGGAGCCCTTGATGAAGACGAAATTGCCTTCCGGCTTCGCCTTGAACACTTCACGGGCCTGCAGGCGGCCCACTTCCTTGTTGTCGAAGGTGATGTAGAAGGCGGCCGGGTTCTCGATCAGGCGGTCGTAGCCGACGACCGGGATGCCCTCGGCGGTGGCCTTTTCGATCGCCGGGGCAATCGCGTCGGAGTCCTGCGCAAGCACGATCAGCGCATTGGCGCCCTGGGCGATCAGCGATTCGATGTCGGTGAGCTGCTTGGCGGCAGAGGACTGCGCGTCAGCGGAAATATATTTGTCGCCGGAGGCCTCGAGCGCTGCCTTGATGGCCGCCTCGTCGGTCTTCCAGCGCTCTTCCTGGAAGTTCGACCAGGAAACGCCGATGACGAGGTCCTTGGCGACCGCTGCGGAATGCATGGACGCGATGATGGCAGCCCCTGCCATCAGCTTCAAAACGGATTTCATTTTATCCTCCCAAGTGGCTCACCGCGCGTACGAACCTCCCGCACGCATCCCCAACGAGCCCGTGAATTGCTGCCGCAAACATCGCCGCCGCACCTGCAGGGCTTTTTTCTCGACAGTCGAGAAAATAAATGTCAGAGTTTTAGAAGGCTGTCAACAAGGCCTGTCCCGTCTTGTTTCGCCATGCGGCAAATGCTTTGAGAGAGTACGTGAGCGAACAATCCGCCAAGGCCGGGAACGTGCGATGCTGACCAAGACCAGCACCGAAGTCGTGCGTCAGCAAAACAGTGCGCTGGTGCTTTCGGCGCTTCGGCGAAAGGGCGCGCTCTCGCACACGGAAATCGCCGAGCAGACCGGCCTCGCCTCGGCGACCATTTCCGTCATCACGGCGGAACTGGAGCGGTCGGGGACGATCGCCAAGACGGAGCAGCATGTTCAAGGCGGCAGGGGACGGCCGCGCGTCCTCTTCGCGCCGCGGCGGGACTGCGGCTATGTCATCGTCGTTCGCATCTCCTCGGACCTCGTTCAATATTCGCTGGCCGATTATGGCGGCGTCCTGCTCGACCGCTTCGAGGAGGCCCGCAGCCACGACACCGGCGGCACCGCGGCTTTCGGCCAGGTCTTCGTCGCGGCGCTCGAGCGCCTGCTGCAGCGCTCCCGTATCGACAAGCAACGGGTGCTGGCCGTCTCGATCAGCAGCAAGGGGCTGGTGGCCGGCGACGGTGCGAGGCTCCTCTGGTCGCCGGTCTTCGGCAGCGAAGAGCTCGATTTCGCGAAACTGCTCGATGAGGACTGGCGGGCCCGGATCATGCTCAGCAACGAGACATTGCTCGTCGCCCAGGCGCTGGCCGCCAAGGCGGAAAGGAAGGGCGACGCCTTCAAGGGGCTGGCGGCCATTTCGCTCGGCCACAGCATCGGCCTCGGTCTTGCCCGAACGGGGCGGACGGGCGAGCTTGACGTTTCGGCGCCGAATTTCGGCCACATGCTGCACGCCCCGTCGGCGGGGCTCTGTCGCTGCGGCTCCTATGGCTGCATCGAGGCCGCGGCCGGTTTCTACGGCATCCTGCGCGCCGCCTTCGAGGTGCCGTCCGACACGATCCCGGCGAAGTTCGTGCCGCTTGCCGAAATGGACAAGATCGCCGCCGGCGCGCGGCAGGGCCAGCGCATGCCCGGCTACGCCTTCCGCCAGGCCGGCATCGCGCTCGGCAACGGCATTTCGCGCCTGCTCAGCCTTTATGAGCCGATGCCGATCTTCGTCACGGGCCAGGGGACGCGCTATTTCGATCTGCTCCACAAGGGGGTGGAGGAGGGGCTTGCGCAATCCTTGCAGGTGCGGGTCGAAGGCCTGCCGGAGATCACCGTCGTCGGCGACGAGCAGGGGCTTGTCTTCGACGGCCATCTCGACCGGGCTCTCAGTGCCGTCGACGGCGACATCACTGCGGCCGGGCATGCTTGAGCGAGCACCCCGCAGAGCCACGCATCAAACATTCCAGAGGCGAATTTTCGTACCAACTCAATTTACAGTTATTTAGCGACTGCTTGCCAAGCTGCTTCCCGAGGCGGGAGACAGCCATGTTCTCAGTAATTTCGTGCATAAGCGATCGCCACGACTGGCGCCTGGTTGCCGTGGCGGCGATTGTCTGTCTGGCAGGCAGTGCGGCGACGATGCTCCTCTTGCAGCGCGCCGAGCGCAGCCAAGGCTGGCAGCGGCACGTCTGGACCGCGGCCTGCGCCTTTGCCTGCGGCGTCGGCGTCTGGTCGACGCATTTCATCGCGATGCTCGCCTATGACGGCGGGGTGCCGATCGCCTATGATGTCTGGGGCACAGTGTTTTCCGCGCTGGTTGCGGTGGTTGCATCCGGTCTCGCCTTTTCCACGGCGCTTGCCGGCACCTCTCGCTACGCCTTCCCCGGTGCCGGAATCTTCCTCGGCCTTGGCATCGCCGCCATGCATGTAACGGGTATGCGCGCCGTCGAGGCGCAGGGGCGAATCGATTTCGATCCGCAGATGGACTTCGCCGCGGTCCTTGTCGGCCCGCTGGTCGCCGCCTTCGCCCTCCATTCCTTTCAGGTCCTCAGGGGCGCGCGCAAGCTGATCGTCCCGACGCTGCTGCTTGTTCTTTCGATATGCGTCCTGCATTTCACCTCGATGAGCGGAATCACGCTGGTACCGGATCCGAGTGTCGCGGCGACGAATGCCTTCGATCCCGTCTGGCTGGCCGGCGGCGTGGTCGTCGCTTCGACGACGCTGATCCTCACGGCCCTGGGTGCGCTCTTCATCGATCGGCACCTGACCGACCTCCGGGGGCTCGCCAATGCCTCGCTCGAGGGAATGGTGATCGTCTGCAACGGCCGGATCATCGATGCGAACGAACGTTTCGTTGGCCTCTGCGGCGCCAAGGCCGCCGATCTCATCGGCAGGAGGCCGGAAGAACTCTTCGTGTCACCGCAGGGACGCGAACGCCAGATCGAGAGCGGTTCCGCCGAGGTCGAGCTGATCTGTGCCGACGGGCGGCTCGTGCCGGTCGAACACGTTTGCCGGACGATCGAGTATCGCGGCCGGCAATCCGACGTGATCTTCGTGCGCGACCTCAGCGCCCGCAAGGAGGCCGAGAGGACCATCGAGCATCTCGCCCACCACGATGCACTGACGGACCTTTCCAACCGCAGTTCCTTCGAGAGGCGGATGAGCCAGGCGCTGACGGTCGCCGCCGCGCGGAACGAACAACTGGCAATCTTCTGCCTCGACCTCGACCGCTTCAAGGCCGTCAACGACATCTTCGGTCATGGCGAAGGAGACCGGATCCTGCGCAAGGTTGCCGATATTCTCCGTGCCGCCGCGGGCGAGGCCGACACGATCGCGCGGTTGGGCGGCGACGAATTCGCCATCCTGCAGACCGGCGCCGCCCAGCCGGAGGCGGCGCGGCAATTGTCGGACCGCATCCTCCGGCTCTTTGCCGAGGAGATGGATACCCACCGCGATCCGATGGCTGTCGGCGTCAGCATGGGCGTGGCCGTCTACCCCGGCGACGGAACGACGGCCGAGCGGCTTTGCAGCAATGCCGATACGGCGCTCTATCGGGCCAAGCAATCCGGTAAGGGCATCGCCTGCTTTTTCGACGCCGAAATGGACGACGCGGTGCGCTCGCGCCGGCAGATGGAGAGCGACCTCAGGCATGCGATCCTGCGGCGCCAGCTGTTCCTCGAATATCAGCCGCTCGTCGATGTAGGTGACGATCGGGTGGTCGGATATGAGGCACTGCTGCGCTGGAGACATCCGGAGCGTGGGCTCGTCGGGCCGAACATCTTCATTCCGATCGCCGAGGAAAGCGGTTCGATCATCCAGATCGGCGAATGGGTGCTGGAAGAGGCCTGCGCCGAAGCGGTCCGCTGGACGGAGCCGCTCCCGGTTTCCGTCAACATATCGCCGGTCCAGTTTCTCGTGCCCAGCCTTTTCGACCAGATTGCCGGCATCCTGCGCCGCACCGGCCTCGAGCCTCGACGGCTGGAACTGGAACTCACCGAAGCGGCGCTGATGCACAACAGGCAAGACGTTCTGGCGGCGCTCGTCCGGCTGCGGCTGCTCGGCGTGAGGATCGTCATGGACGATTTCGGCACCGGACATTCGTCGCTTGCCAACCTGCAGACGTTCCCGTTCGACAAGCTGAAGATCGACTGCAGCTTCACGGCGGCGCTCGACAAGGATCCCGCCGCCCATGCCATCATCCGGGCGATCATCGCGCTCGGCCACAGTCTCGACCTGCCGGTCGTGACCGAGGGCGTCGAAACCGAGCGGCAGAAACAGATCATCGTCGAGGAGGGGTGCCGGCAGATTCAGGGCTTCCTCACCGGCCGGCCGGGCGTTGCGCCGAGTGCCGGAGCGAACTCGTTGTCGGACGCCCCGGCACTCCAACACGCCGAGGCGTAGTCCGTCTTGGAAACGACAAAGGCCGGGGAAGCCCCGGCCTTGGTGATTCAAGATCGCTGCAACCTCAGGCGACGCTGATCTGGCGCTTTTCGGCGACCGAGCGGACGGCCGCGTCGGCAAGGGCGAGCGCCGCCAGGCCATCCTTGCCGGACGGGGTGATTGCCGCGCCCTTCTCGATCGCAGCGATGAAGCTCTCGATCTCATTGGCGTAGGCTTCCGTGTAGCGCGTCATGAAGAAATCGTGCAGCGGCGGGCGCGTGTAGCCCTCGCCGGTGGCGATTTCGATCGAGACGGGGCGCTGGTTCTCGGCCGAAACTGCGCCCTTCGAGCCGTGCACCTCGATGCGCTGATCGTAGCCGTAGGTGGTGCGACGCGAGTTGGAAATGACCGCCTGCTTGCCGGATGCGGTCTGCAGGATAACGGAGACGCTGTCATAGTCGCCGGCCTCGCCGATCGCCTTGTCGACGAGCACGGCCGCGGTCGCCGTCACCGAAACCGGCTCTTCGCCGAGCAGGAAGCGCGCCATGTCGAAATCGTGGATGGTCATGTCACGGAAGATGCCGCCCGACCGCTTGATATAGTCGACCGGCGGGGCGCCCGGGTCGCGCGAGGTGATCGTCACCATTTCGACGTCACCGATCGTGCCGGCAGCGATCGCCTTGCGCACCGCCATGAAATGCGGGTCGAAGCGGCGGTTGAAGCCGACCATCAGCTTCGCCCCGGTTTCGGAGACGACCTTCATGCATGCCTTGACGCGATCGACGTCGAGATCAATCGGCTTTTCGCAGAAGATCGCCTTGCCGGCCCGGGCAAAACGCTCGATCAGATCGGCATGCGTGTCGGTCGGCGTGCAGATGACGACGGCGTCGATGTCGGAGGCCGCCTCGATCGCCTCGATGCTGCGAACCTCACAGCCATAGGCTTTGGCGATCGCATCGGCGGCTGCCGGAAAGGCGTCGGCGACCGCGACAAGGACGGCGTCCGGATTGCCGCTGACGGCTTTCGCGTGAACCTTGCCGATGCGTCCGGCGCCCAGAAGACCAAATCTCACTGTCATCTTCGTCTCTCTCGAATTCCGGTTCCAGACCGGGTGGGTGCGCGATGATATTGACGCTCATCGCGCAGAGGCGTTGCGGGCGGATGCGTCCGCGAAACCGATCAATAAGGGAGGGCAATGGGCGTTCCTTCAGCGTCCCATGCCTCGCTCTCACGCCGTCATGTCCGAACCCCTGGATCCTGCCTCGTGGCAGCTGTCGGTGAAATCGGAACGAAACGGCCAGCATTTATATTTTCAGAATGTTTATTCCATTTACTGTTCCGGCGTCAAGCCGGCGACGATCCGTGTCGGCGGTGCTGCTCGCCGCTACAGGCGCGCCTCCCGTGCCGAGAATTGCCGGACAATTATGTCCATTCATCGGTATCGATCCGGAGAATTTTGCGATAGACGAGAGGTGAAGGCACGCAGTTTCGGCAGAGGCAATGTCATGATGAAATTCATCGATCCGGATCACCCTTTTTATCGGCCCCTCTGGATCCGACTGCTTATCGTTGCCCTATGTGCGGTGTGGACGGCTGTCGAGTTCTATGGCGGCCAGACGATGTGGGCGACGATCTTTCTCGTCGTGACGGCCTATGCCGGTGCGGCTTTGCTGATCTTCTACAAGCCGAAGCCCGTCGACGAAAAGGGAACTGGCGCCGGCGACGAGACGAAAAGCGGCTAGCTCTTCGAGAGCCTTCGCGACGCTTCGTCGATCAGCATGTTGGCAAGTTTCATTCGGATGGTGGCGTTCGCGCGGAACTCCGGCGGCTGACGGTCGGGGTGGTTGGCGGCCGCAAAACGGCGGCGCTTGGCGGCGAGCGTCAGCCCGGTTTCCCCTTCACCAAGGTCGAGCTCGTCAGCGACATCGGCCAGGCTCGTGCGTTGCAGGTGGTCGGGCATGAGGCGCGGTTCCTGGGTCGCTTCGGCGGCGGCGAAATCCCGATAGGCTCTGTCGACGGCGCCGAAGGTAGCGGTCGCCCGTGCCGGCGTCTCGACCACGAAAGGCTGCGAACGGCCGATCGGCGGTTGCAGGCCGTCGCACGCCGCCTCTGCCCCCCGGGGCTGCGTGTCTTCATCGATAATCTGCTCGGCCTTCAGGCGCTCGAGCACCGATTGAAACACCGACATGCCGAACACGGCGTCCCCCTGACCTGCGGCGCGCAACGATTCGTGCGGCAACCGAAGGTCCGCGCGAGCCGAGGCCGATCTTGCCCATCGAGGATTATGCGGGGCTGATCACGTCCGGCTTTGCTTGAGGATCAGGTCGTAGAGCAGTTTTGCGCTCGGCGGGAGTGCCCGGCCTTCGGCAGTGATCAGCCCATAGGGCTTGATGCGGACCGGGAACTCAGTCGGCAGGATGCGGATTTCGCCGGCCTGGGTGCCATTGCCGGCGACGAGCCGGGCGACATCCAGGGCGACCGGGGCGATGGCATTCGTGTTGCGGACGATCGACAGGGTCAGGATGATCGACGACGTGTTGATGACGGTCGAGGGCAGCCGGACGCCGGCAGAGATGAAGCTGTCTTCGACGGCGCGGCGCAGCAGCGTGCCCGGCGGCTGAAACACCCAGTCAAAGCCCGGCAGGTCGTCGGCGCTCGCCGAAGCGTGATCGAGCAGCGGGTGACCCTCGCGGACGATCAGGCAGACCTCCTCGAAGCCGATCTCGACCAGATTGAACAGCCGGGGATTGAGGTCGTCCGGGATGCGGCCGACCACGAAGTCGTGGCGGGCGGCGAGCAGCTCGCGCGTCAAGACGTTGCTGTTGTCGATCTGCACGTTGATCTCGATACCGGGATAGGCCGTCGAAACCTGGCGGATGGCGGGCACGGCGAGATTGAGGGCCGGGCCGGTGACGGAGCCGAGCGACACCGAGCCGCCACTTCCCGTCTTCAGCTCGCTGAGTTCGCGCGCGGCCTCGCGCAGTTCGAGAAAGATCGTCCGTGCCCGTCGGGCGAGAGCTTCGCCGTACCGCGTCAATTCGACACCGCGGGCCACCCGCGCGCAGATCGGGGCCTTCACGATCGCCTCGATTTCGGCGAGCATGCGCGAGGCGGCCGGCTGGGAGACGCCGAGCGATTCGGCCGCGGCGCTGATGCGGCGATGGTCGTCGATCGCCAGGATGAGCCGCAGGTGGTTGATCTTCAATCCCGACCGGAAGAGACCCGTATCGAAAGAGTCGCCTGCCTGGGTTGCGACGCTCGGCTTGCTGTCGAGGGTCATTTTCGGGCCCTATTATTCAAGAGATTCATAAATCACACTCTTTAACAGTCGTATACCAATTCTGGTATGTATGCAAAGCGATATTGTATTTGACAGTTATGGCAATTGATTCCAGTTTCCACCGATGTGCGCCAGCGCATGCGGGAGTATGCTAAGACAGGGAGGACCTTCCTTTATCTTGAAACGCCGCCGGGGACGACCTCTCCGGGCCGGTGAATCGCTGCGCATATGACGGGGGCCCCGGCCGCCGGCTTCAACACTCAGGGAGAGATCTGATGAAATTGATTACTTCGCTTCTCGCAGCCGCGGCTATGTCCGTCGCAGCCTTCGCTGCGCCGGTATTCGCCCAGGACAAGGGCACGGTCGGCATCTCCATGCCGACGAAGACGTCGACCCGCTGGATTTCCGACGGCGAAACCATGGAGAAGCTGTTCAAGGAAGCCGGCTACACGCCGGACCTGCAGTTCGCCGACGACGACATTCCGAACCAGCTCGCGCAGATCGAGAACATGGTGACGAAGGGCGCGAAGGTTCTGGTCATCGCCGCCATCGACGGCACGACGCTCTCCGACATCCTGCAGAAGGCCGCAGACGCCGGCGTCAAGGTCATCGCCTATGACCGCCTGATTCGCGATTCCGGCAATGTCAACTACTACGCGACCTTCGACAACTTCCAGGTCGGCGTGCTGCAGGCGACCTCGCTGGTCCAGGGCCTGAAGCTCGACAGCGCCAGCGGGCCGAAGAACGTCGAACTGTTCGGCGGTTCGCCGGACGACAACAACGCCTTCTTCTTCTATGACGGTGCGATGTCGGTCCTGCAGCCCCTGATCGACAGCGGCAAGATCGTCGTGAAGTCCGGCCAGCAGGGCATGGATCAGGTCGGCACGCTGCGCTGGGACGGTGCGGTTGCCCAGGCCCGCATGGAAAACCTGCTGTCGTCCACCTACACCGATGCCAAGGTCGATGGCGTTCTGTCGCCCTATGACGGCCTGTCGATCGGCATCATCTCGGCTCTGAAGGGCGTCGGCTACGGCTCCGGCGACATGCCGATGCCGGTCGTCACCGGTCAGGACGCGGAACTGCCGTCGGTCAAGTCGATCCTTGCCGACGAACAGTATTCGACGGTCTTCAAGGACACGCGTGAACTCGCCAAGGTAACCGTTGGCATGGTCAACGCGATCATGGACGGCAAGGAGCCGGAAGTGAACGACACCAAGACCTATGAGAACGGCGTCAAGGTCGTTCCGTCCTACCTGCTGAAGCCCGTCTCGGTCGACAAGACCAATGCCAAGGACGTTCTCGTCGGCTCCGGCTACTACACGGAAGACCAGCTCAACAACTGATCCGGTTCGAGGGTCCGCGGCTGACCGCGGACCCTATCGCCTGATGCGAGGTGCATCTTGCAGACGCACCATTGTCGCTGTGATAATTTGAACTGCTCATCGGTTCCCCGGATCTCGACCGATCCGGGGGCCATGCAGCGGGAGGAAGCCTGCAGTCTCTCGCAGATTGCCGCTGGAATGGCTGAATATGGACAACATCATTCTTGAAATGCGGGGCATCACGAAGACGTTCCCGGGCGTCAAGGCGCTGGATAACGTCTCGTTCAAGGTCCGCGAAGGCGAGATCCATGCCCTGGTCGGCGAAAACGGCGCCGGCAAGTCGACCTTGATGAAGGTGCTGAGCGGCGTCTATCCGGCCGGCACCTACGAGGGCGAGATCCATTACGACAACGAGGAGCGTCGCTTCGGCACGATCGCCGACAGCGAAGAGCTCGGCATCATCATCATCCACCAGGAACTGGCGCTCGTTCCGCTGCTGTCGATTGCGGAGAACATCTTTCTCGGCAACGAGATCGCCGACAAGGGCGTCATTCATTGGCCGCAGACCTTCTCCCGGACGCAGGGGCTGCTCAAGAAGGTGGGCCTCACCGAATCCCCGGCGACGCTGATCACCGACATCGGCGTCGGCAAGCAGCAATTGGTGGAAATCGCCAAGGCGCTTTCCAAGAAGGTCCGGTTGCTGATCCTCGACGAGCCGACCGCTTCGCTCAACGAAACGGACTCCGACGCGCTTTTGAAGCTGCTCATGGAGTTCCGCACCCAGGGCATGACCTCGATCATCATCTCGCACAAGCTGAACGAGATTAAGAAAGTCGCCGACCAGATCACCATTCTGCGCGACGGCGGCACGGTCGAGACGCTCGACTGTCACAAGGAAGATATCAGCGAGGACCGGATCATCAAGGGCATGGTCGGCCGGGCGATGGAAGACCGCTACCCGCCGCGCGAGCCTGATATCGGCGATACGCTGCTCGAGGTGAAGAACTGGAACGTCTTCCACCAGCATCACCGCGACCGGCAGTTCCTGCACGATGTCGGCTTCAAGGTTCGGGCCGGCGAGGTCGTCGGCATTGCCGGGCTGATGGGCGCCGGCCGCACCGAGACGGCTATGAGCATCTTCGGCAAGTCGTGGGGGCACAAGATCACCGGCGATGTGACGATGCGTGGTCAACCGGTAGACGTCAGCACGATCCCGAAGGCGATCAAGGCGGGCCTCGCCTATGTTACGGAGGACCGCAAGCAGCTGGGCCTCGTGCTGATCAACAATATCAAGGAGAACACGACGCTCGCCAATCTGAGCGCCGTGGCGGCGAATGGCGTCATCGACGAACGCCAGGAGAGGAAGGTCGCGGGCGACTACCGCAACAAGCTCCGCATCCGTTCGCATTCGATCTATCAGGAGGCGGTGAATCTTTCGGGCGGCAACCAGCAGAAAGTCGTGTTGTCCAAGTGGCTGTTCACCAATCCCGAAGTTCTCATCCTCGACGAGCCGACCCGCGGTATCGACATCGGCGCGAAGTATGAGATCTACACCATCATCAACCAGCTCGCAGCCGAGGGCAAAGGCATCCTGATGATCTCGTCGGAGATGCCGGAACTGCTCGGAACCTGCGATCGCATCTATGTCATGAACGAGGGCCGCATCGTGGCAGAGCTTTCCAAGGAGGAAGCGAGTCAGGAATCGATCATGCGGGCCATCATGCGTTCAGGGGAGAAACACTAATGGTCGCCGATACGAGCACCCAAACCACCAAACCGTCGATCGGGGACTACCTCAGGAACAACATCCGCGAATACGGCCTTCTGGTCGCGCTCGTCATCATCATGCTGTTCTTCCAGTTCGTCACCAGCGGCGTTCTCTTCAGGCCGGTCAACCTCACCAACCTGGTGCTGCAGAACTCCTTCATCGTCATCATGGCGCTCGGCATGCTGCTGATCATCGTGGCCGGTCACATCGACCTGTCGGTCGGCTCGATCGTTGCCTTTGTCGGGGCAATTTCGGCGATCATGCTGGTCAAATGGGGACTGCCGGCCGTCGTCGTCGTTCCCGCCTGTCTTGTCGTCGGCGGCATCATGGGGGCGGCGCAGGGTTACTGGGTGGCCTATCAGAAGATCCCGTCCTTCATCGTCACGCTCGCCGGCATGCTGGTGTTCCGCGGCTTGACCTACGTCGTCCTGGGCGGGCGTCCGATCGGGCCGTTCCCGAAGGATTTCCAGATTCTCTCGACCGGCTTCGTTCCTGATTTCCTCTACTTCCTCAACCCGAGCCCGGAGGTCATCAAGAACATGGTGGCGCTCGTGGCGGTCCTGGCGCTGGTCGGCTATGCGATCTATGCCGGCTTGCGCAATCGCCGCATCAACGACCAGCACGGCACCGAGAACGAGCCTTTCGTGTTCTTCGCGGTCCAGATGGCGGTCATCGGTGTCGTCGCCCTGTTCATCGGCTTCCAGCTTTCGACCTATCGCGGCCTGCCGAACGTGCTCATCGTCATGGGCGTGCTGATCGCCGCCTATACCTTCGTCACGACGCGCTCGACGATCGGTCGCCGGGTCTACGCCATGGGCGGCAACGAGAAGGCCACCAAGCTCTCCGGCATCAATACCGAGCGGCTGACCTTCTATGCCTTCGTCAACATGGGCGTTCTCGCGGCGCTTGCCGGCATGATCATCACGGCGCGGCTGAACTCGGCAACCCCGAAGGCAGGCGTCGGCTTCGAGCTCGACGTCATCGCTGCCTGCTTCATTGGCGGCGCGTCGGCCTCGGGCGGTGTCGGCAAGATCACCGGTGCGGTGATTGGCGCCTTCATCATGGGCGTGATGAACAACGGCATGTCGATCATGGGCATCGGCATCGACTACCAGCAGCTCATCAAGGGTCTCGTGCTGCTCGCAGCCGTGTTCTTCGACGTCTACAACAAGAACAAAGGCAAGGGCTGATCGGATTTCCGGTCAGCTCCCATTGACCACATCATGAACGGGCAGCCGGCGAGGCTGCCATAGCTGGGTGGCGCGAGCCACTCTCGAGGCGGAGCATTGCCTTTCCTCATGGAAACACATGCCCGAAGCCAACTCGATCAGGAAGGATAGAAACGTGCTGATTTCCCAAGTCAGGAAGCAAGACGGATCGATTGCAGTCGCAGTGCGGGCGCCGGGCGAAACGGCGCACGTCGTCAAGGGCGCGGCAAGCGTCTACGCATTGGCAATGGAAGCGGCGAATGGCGGCAAGAGCCTGAAGGAAGTCATCGACGCCAAGGGCCTTGGAGAGACGATCGATCTCGATCAAGCCTATGTCGAGGGGCGGATGCTGCCGCCGATCACTCATCCCGATCCGGCGCACCTGCATCTGACCGGCACCGGCCTGACGCATCTCGGTTCCGCCGCAACGCGTGATGCGATGCACAAGAAGACGGCCGAGGCTGCCGAGGAAACGCTGACCGACTCGATGAAGATGTTCCGAATGGGGCTCGAGGGCGGCAAGCCGAAGACGGGCGAAAAGGGCGTGCAGCCGGAGTGGTTCTACAAGGGCAACGGCACGGCCGCGGTCGCCCCGGGTGAGTCGCTGACGTCGCCTTCCTTTGCCGAGGACGGCGGCGAGGAGCCGGAAATGGCCGGCATCTACGTCATCTCCGACACGGGCGCGCCCTATCGTCTGGGCTTTGCGGTCGCCAACGAATTCTCCGACCACAAGACCGAACGGGTCAACTATCTGTGGCTGGCCCATTCGAAGCTCAGGCAGGCAAGCTTCGGCCCTGAAATCCGCATCGGTGCGGCACCGGACGACATCCGCGGCACCTCCCGAATCCTGCGCGGCGGAAAGGTCCTCTGGGAAAAGCCGTTCCTCTCGGGCGAAGCCAACATGTCGCACAGCTTCGCCAACCTGGAATATCACCACTTCAAATACGGTCTGTTCCGCACGCCGGGCGACGTGCATGTGCACATGTTCGGAACTGCGACGCTGTCCTTCGGCGACGGCATCCGCACCGAAGCGGGAGATGTCTTCGAGATCGAGGCCAAGGATTTCGGCCTTGCGCTGCGCAATCCGCTGGCAATCGCCGCCGAAGAAGAGATCGCCATACATCAGCTCTGATATATCTGTTATAGCAACGGCGGGCCGCGACGGGCGGCCGCCCTGCGACAAGAAGACAAGGAAGGCTGAAGCCCATGACACTCCACCAGAACCTGATCGCCGGCGAATGGGTCGGCGGCGATGGTATTGCCAACGTCAATCCCTCGAACACCAACGACGTCGTTGGCGAATATGCCCGCGCCAGCGCCGAAGATGCTTCTGCCGCGATCGCCGCGGCGAAGGCCGCCTTTCCGGCCTGGTCGCGCTCCGGCATCCTCGAGCGCCACGCCATCCTCAGGAAAACCGCCGACGAAATCCTCGCCCGCAAGGACGAACTCGGCCGGCTCTTGTCCCGCGAAGAGGGCAAGACGCTCGCCGAAGGCATCGGCGAGACGATCCGCGCCAGCCAGATCTTCGATTTCTTCGCCGGCGAATGCCTGCGTCTTGCCGGCGAGACGCTGCCGTCGGTGCGTCCGAATATCGGTGTCGAGATCAGCCGCGAGCCGGTCGGTGTCGTCGGCATCATCACGCCTTGGAACTTCCCGATCGCCATCCCGGCCTGGAAGATCGCCCCGGCCTTGGCCTACGGCAATACCGTCGTCTTCAAGCCGGCCGAACTGGTGCCGGGCTGCTCCTGGGCGATCGTCGATATCCTTCACCGCGCCGGCCTGCCGAAGGGCGTGCTGAACCTCGTCATGGGCAAAGGCTCGGTAGTCGGCCAGGCGATGCTCGACAGCCCGGACGTCCAGGCGATCACCTTCACCGGCTCAACCGGCACCGGCAAACGTGTCGCGCTCGCCTCGGTCGAGCATAACCGCAAGTTCCAGCTGGAGATGGGCGGCAAGAACCCATTCGTCGTGCTCGACGACGCCGATCTTTCGGTTGCCGTCGAGGCGGCGGTCAACTCGGCCTTCTTCTCGACCGGCCAGCGCTGCACCGCCTCGTCCCGGGTCATCGTCACCGAGGGCATCCACGACAAGTTCGTCGCGGCCATGGGGGAACGGATGAAGGGGCTCGTCGTCGACGACGCCTTGAAGGCCGGCACCCATATCGGCCCGGTCGTCGACCAGAGCCAGTTGAACCAGGACACCGACTATATCGCCATCGGCAAACAGGAAGGCGCGAAACTCGCCTTCGGCGGCGAGCTCATTTCGCGCGACACGCCCGGTTTCTATCTGCAGCCGGCGCTGTTCACCGAGGCGACGAATGCAATGCGGATTTCCCGCGAGGAGATCTTCGGACCGGTCGCCGCCGTCATCCGGGTGAAGGACTATGAGGAGGCGCTCAACGTTGCCAACGACACGCCGTTCGGGCTGTCCGCCGGCATCGCCACGACCAGCCTCAAGCATGCGACGCATTTCAAGCGCAACTCGGAAGCCGGCATGGTGATGGTCAACCTGCCGACCGCCGGCGTCGATTTCCACGTGCCGTTCGGCGGCCGCAAGGGCTCCTCCCACGGCCCGCGCGAACAGGGCAAATACGCCGCCGAATTCTACACAACCGTCAAGACAGCCTACACGCTGGCTTAAGACCCAGGAGCGGGATGCGGAGGGCAGATACCTTCCACTTCCCGCTCCAAGCCGACGTGTTCCCGCCCGCCCCACGGGCTCGAAGGAAGGAAGAAATGAAGAAGAAAGCTGAGTGGCCGCGCAAGCTGCGTTCGCAGGACTGGTTCGGCGGTACGGGCAAGAATGCCATCATGCACCGCTCCTGGATGAAGAACCAGGGGCTGCCCGCCGATACGTTCGACGGCCGGCCGATCATCGGCATCTGCAACACCTGGTCGGAGCTCACCCCCTGCAACGCGCACCTGCGCGACTTGGCTGAACGGGTGAAGCGCGGCGTCTACGAGGCGGGCGGCTTTCCTGTTGAATTCCCGGTATTTTCGACCGGCGAAAGCACACTTCGCCCGACGGCGATGATGTTCCGCAACCTCGCGGCCATGGACGTCGAGGAGTCGATCCGCGGCAATCCGGTCGATGGCGTCGTGCTGCTCGGCGGCTGCGACAAGACGACCCCCAGCCTGCTGATGGGCGCGGCCAGCGTCGACATTCCGGCGATCGTCGTTTCCGGCGGCCCGATGCTCAACGGCAAGTGGCGCGGCAAGGACGTCGGTTCCGGCACCGCGATCTGGCAATTCTCGGAAATGGTCAAGTCCGGCGAAATGAGCCTGGAAGAGTTCATGGATGCCGAGCAGGGCATGGCCCGTTCGGCAGGAAGCTGTATGACCATGGGTACGGCCTCGACGATGGCGTCGATGGCCGAGGCGCTCGGCATGACGCTCTCCGGCAACGCCGCCATTCCGGCGGTCGACGCCCGCCGCCGGGTGATGTCGCAGCTTACCGGCCGCCGCATCGTCGAGATGGTCAAGGAAGACCTGAGGCCCTCGGACATCCTGACCAAGCAGGCCTTCGAAAACGCCATTCGCGTCAACGGCGCTGTCGGCGGCTCGACCAATGCCGTGCTGCATCTGCTCGCACTTGCCGGTCGCATCGGCGTCGACCTTTCGCTCGACGATTGGGACAGGCTCGGCCGCGACGTGCCGACCATCGTCAACCTGCAGCCGTCGGGCAAGTATCTGATGGAGGAGTTCTACTACGCCGGCGGCCTGCCGGTCGTCATCAAGGCCGTCGCCGAGATGGGACTCCTCCACAACGACGCCATCACCGTTAGCGGCGATACGATCTGGAACGACGTCAGGGGCGTTACCAACTACAACGAGGACGTGATCCTGCCCAAGGAAAAGGCGCTGACGAAGTCCGGCGGCATCGCGGTGCTGCGTGGCAATCTGGCGCCGCGGGGTGCCGTCCTGAAGCCTTCCTCCGCCTCGCCGCATCTGATGCAGCACAAGGGCCGCGCCGTCGTCTTCGAGAGCATCGAGGACTATCACGCCCGCATCAACCGCGAGGATCTCGACATCGACGAGACCTGCGTCATGGTGCTGAAATATTGCGGCCCGAAGGGGTATCCGGGCATGGCCGAGGTCGGCAATATGGGCCTGCCGCCAAAGGTCTTGAAGAAGGGCATCACCGACATGATCCGCCTTTCGGATGCGCGCATGTCGGGCACCGCCTACGGCACCGTCATCCTCCACACGGCACCGGAAGCCGCCGAAGGCGGGCCGCTGGCGGTCGTCGAGAACGGCGACCTGATCGAAGTCGACATCCCGAACCGCACGCTGCATCTGCATGTCTCCGACGAGGAGCTTGCCCGTCGCCGTGCCGCCTGGGTATCGCCGGTGAAGCCGCTCACCGGCGGTTATGGCGGCCTCTATATCAAGACGGTCATGCAGGCCGATACCGGCGCCGACCTCGACTTCCTGATCGGGCCTCGCGGCGACCGCATCCCGATGGACCGCGACAGCCATTGACAGGCTGAAGGGGGCGGCGGCCACCGCGTTCTCAGCCGACGATTTGCCCCTCACCCTAACCCTCTCCCCGCTTGCGGGGAGAGGGGATTTGGAGTTTGTCGCTCGCCCTTTCTTCCGCGGCTGAGGAGAGGTGCGAGTGCCGCGGTTCTCCTTCGCCCCGCCTGCGGGGAGAAGGTGGCCGGCAGGCCAGATGAGGGGCAAACGCTTGCTTCGGTTCGCCCCGCGCCGAGGCTACTGGCTCTGCGTCTGGCTCTGTTCGCCTTGGCTCTGGCTTTGTGACTGCTGCTGCCCCTGGCGCTCCACCGTCACAGCCACCTTCAGAGTCTCGCTGGCGACGCCGTGGATCAAGCCGGAGACCGGCGCGGCATCGCGGTAGCAGAGGCCGGTGGCGACGCGGACGTAGCGGTCGTCGGGGCAGATCTTGTTGGCAGGATCGAAGCCGACCCAGCCGAGGCCTGCGATGTGCACTTCGGTCCAGGCATGGCTTGCGGTCTCTTCAGGCTTGCCCTCGACCATCAGATAGCCTGAGACGTAACGGGCCGGCAGGCCGAGGGTGCGTGCCGCCGAGATGAGGATGTGGGCGTGGTCCTGGCAGACGCCCTTGCCGCGTTCGAGCGCCTCTTCGGCGGCGGTGCCGGCATGGGTCTCACCCGGCTCATAGACGACGGTTTCGTGAATGACCCCCATCAGCGCGTGCATGCGCTCGAGATCCGTTGCGCCCTCGGCGGATTTCGCAAGCTCGCGGATCAGCTTGCCCGCCTTGCTGAGCGGGGTTTCGCGGGCATACAGCCAGAGCGGCACGTAGGACTGGTGGGCGCCGAAGACGCCGGCCCGGTCCTCTGTCTCCACTTCGCCGCTCGCCTCGATGCGGAAGGTCGTCCGATCCGCGTCGACGCTGACGAGCTGCGTGCGGTTGCCGAAGTGGTCGTCGTAGCTGACTTCGACCGCGGCGCCTTCGACAAGCGTCCGCCAGTTCAGGACCGTCTGGCCGGGCTGCGTCGTTGGCGTCAGTCGCAGCCGCTGCAGCGCATAGGGCACCGGCTCGTCGTAATGGTACTCGGTCGTGTGGCTGATCTTCAGGTGCATTCCACTCTCCCGGACCTCATTGGTAGAACCGGTAGCCGTCGGTGATTTCCTGGCCGAGACGGTTGTTGTGGCTGATGAATTCTTCCAGATATTCGTGCAGGCCGCGGTCCATGATGTCGCTGATCGACTGGCTGCGGAGCGAAGCGAGCGTCTCTTCTGCCGTCTCGTGGGCAGCATGCCTGTCGCCGTATTCGCGCGCCAGATAGCCGAGATTGCTGACGATCTTTTCGTAACAATAGGCGAGCGAACGCGGCATGCGGCCGTTCGAGATCAGGAAGTCGGCGATATTGGCTGGCCTGAGCTCCGCATCGTAGACCCAGCCATAGGCGCGGTGCGCCGAGACGGATCGCAGGATCGATTCCCACTGCACATTGTCCATCGACGATCCGACGGCGGAGACGGCCGGCAGCAGCACGTAATATTTCACGTCGAGGATGCGGGAGGTATTGTCGGCCCGCTCGATGAAGGTGCCGATGCGCGAGAAGTTGAAGATTTCGTTGCGGAGCATCGTGCCGTGGAAGGCGCCGCGGATGAGACCGGCCCGCCGCTTGATGGCGTCGATGATCTCCGGCATGTCGGCCGGGCGCGCCTTCTTTGCAAGCAACGCCTTCATCTCGATCCAGCATTCGTTGGTGGCTTCCCAGGTCTCCCGGGTCAGCGCCGTGCGGACCATGCGGGCGTTGTGGCGGCCCGCCTCGATGCAGGACATGACGCTCGACGGATTGGCGCGGTCGCGCAGCAGGAAATCGATGGCGTCGCCGCTCGTCAGCGTGTCGTGCACTTCGTCATAGAGTTCGCGGACGCCGGCGCTCTGCAGCACGCCGTCCCAGTCACCCTCGCTCGACTCGCTGCGGGTCAGCGACATGCGCAGGCCGGCGTCGATCAGCCGGGCGCCGTTCTCGGCGCGCTCGATATAGCGGAACATCCAGTAGAGGCCGTTTGCAGTTCTTCCCAACATGGCCTCAGTCCTCCAGTACCCAGGTATCTTTGGTGCCGCCACCCTGGCTGGAATTCACCACCAGCGAGCCCTCCTTCAGCGCGACGCGCGTCAGGCCGCCGGGAATGATCTGGACCTTGTCGGAGACGAGGACGTAGGGACGCAAGTCGACGTGCCGAGGCGCGATCCCCTTGTTGACGAGGATCGGTACGGTCGACAGCGACAATGTCGGCTGGGCGATATAGTTGTTTGGGCGCTCTTTGAGTTTCTCGGCGAAGGCAGCACGCTCCCTCTTGGTCGCCGTCGGGCCGACCAGCATGCCGTAGCCGCCGGAGCCATGCACTTCCTTGACGACGAGTTCCTCGAGATGCTCGAGCACGTATTTCAGGCTCTGCGGCTCGGAGCAGCGCCAGGTTGGAACGTTTTCGAGCAGCGGCTTGCGGCCGGTGTAGAACTCGACGATCTCCGGCATGTAGGAATAGATGGCCTTGTCGTCGGATATACCGGTGCCGGGCGCATTGGCGATGGTGATGTTGCCGGCGCGATAGACGTCCATGATGCCGGGAATGCCGAGCGCCGAATCCGGCCGGAAGGTCAAGGGGTCGAGGAAGTCGTCGTCGACGCGGCGGTAAAGCACGTCGATCGCCTCGTAGCCGCGCGTCGTGCGCATCTTCACCTTGCCGTCGATGACCCTGAGATCCGATCCCTCCACCAGTTCGACGCCCATCATGTCGGCGAGGAAGGCGTGCTCGTAGAAGGCGGAATTGTAGATGCCCGGTGTCAGCACGGCGACGCGCGGTTTGCCGGCGCAGCCGGGAGGCGCCAGCGACGACAGGCTCTGGCGGAGCAGATAGGGGTAGTTCTCCACCGGCCGGACCCGGTTCTCATGGAAGAGTTCCGGGAACATCTGCATCATCGTTTCCCGATTTTCCAGCATGTAGCTGACACCGGAGGGCGTGCGGGCATTGTCTTCGAGCACGTAGAACTGGTCTTCGCCGGTGCGCACGATATCGGTGCCGACGATGTGGGTATAGACGCCGCCAGGCGGCCGGAAGCCGATCATCTGCGGCAGGAAGGCGTCGTTCTTCTCGATCAACTCACGCGGGATGCGCCCAGCCCGGATGATTTCCTGCTTGTGATAAATGTCGTCGAGGAAGGCGTTGAGAGCAATGACCCGCTGTTCGATGCCCTGGGCGAGGCGGCGCCATTCGCGGCCGGATATGATGCGGGGAATGAGATCGAAGGGGATGAGCTTTTCGGAGGAATCGGCGTGTCCGTAGACTGCGAAAGTGATGCCCGTCTTGCGGAAGATGGTTTCGGCTTCTTTCGATTTCGCTATGAGCCGGTTTCTGTCCTGGCTGGCGTACCATTGATGATAGGTTGAATATGGCTGGCGCGGGCTGCTGTCCGCATTGATCATTTCGTCAAATGCCAAAGGCGTAGTCCCCTTATTTTTGCCCATTTGAGTACAACGTTTGCCGCAATGCAAGAAGCGTGCACGTTCGCCGACGAAGAATTTTGGACTCGCCCCGGTCCGCAATTTGAAAACCGCTTTCGCTCTCGGAACACACTCATTCGGTCCCAACGGATTTCTTCCCGTGGCCCGGAAATGGGCAGATGCCTGAATATTCGGCGCTCCACAGGGTTGTCGTCGATATGCCGTCGATCAGACGCATCTCCACTGTCGCGAGGAATACGAGCCCGGCCTCGCTTCCCCGTCTGCTTCCTCTCTCCGTCTGCTGGTTCCGATTGGCTGATCGCAACATCAGAAAAATTGCTTTGACCGAGCGCGGCACGCGGTCTACAGCGCCGTGCGTCTTTCAGGCGCACAAAGGTCGCTGTAGCACTTTGAATGGCTGCATGTTTTATCCTTAAATCGGCTCTGATTTGAGGAAACATGCAGCAGCGCCGCGGCAACGGACTTGTTCGGATCTTATGGATCCGCCGCTTGGGAAACTGCGATGATGCTAGCCCGCCTGGCCCCGGCCATTTTCGTGCTGCTCTGGTCGACGGGCTGGGTGGTTGCGAAATACGCCGCCTTCTTTGCCGACCCGCTGACCTTCCTGGTGCTGCGATACAGCATGGCGATCCTGCTGTTCATCGGTTTCTGCGCTGCGACCGGTGCGCGCTGGCCGCGCTCCTGGAGCGTCGTCGGCCACGCGGTCGTCTCCGGGGTCTTTCTTCACGGTCTCTATCTCGGCGCCGTTTGGTGGGCGATCGGGCAGGGGGTGCCGGCGGCCATCTCCGGCATCATCGCCGGATTGCAGCCTTTGATGACCGCGGCGATCGCGCCATTGCTGATCGGCGAGACTCTCAGCCGGCAGCAGCGGCTCGGGCTGATGCTCGGCTTTTGCGGCATCGCGCTCGCCGTCTTGCCGAAGACGCTGGCGATCGACGCCGCTTCGACGCCCATCCATTTTTTGCCGGTGGCCGTCAACGTCCTCGGCATGGCGGCGGTGACCTGTGGCACGCTCTACCAGAAGCGCTATCTGCAAAACGGCGACATCCGGTCGATCGCCGCCCTGCAATATGTCGGCGCCCTGATCGTCACCGTGCCGCTTGCCTTGATGCTCGAAGATCTGCGCGTCACTTGGAACCTCCAGCTCGTCGCTGCCCTTGCCTGGTCCGTGTTGGGACTGTCGATGGGCGCGATCGCGCTCCTGCTTTATCTTATCCGCCGCGGCCAGGTTTCGCGCGCCGCATCGCTTATCTATCTGGTGCCGCCTCTCGCGGCGCTTCAGGCGGCGCTGTTCTTCGGCGAGACCCTGACCTGGCCAATGATCGTCGGCACCGTGATCGCCGTGACCGGGGTTTACCTCACCAATCGCAAGACCGAGAGCGAGGCCGCGGCAGGCGAGCGTCCGAGCAATGCGGCGGCTCGGTGAAATAGGGGCGCTTCGATGAGCAAGGCATTGGTGATAATCGACGTGCAAAACGCCATCCTTGCGGGAAAGGGCGCCGTAGAGCGACAGCCGCATATCGATCAGGCGTTGAACGATACGGTCGCGCGGCTCCGCGACCTCAAGCAAAGAGCCAGAACTGCCGGCGTTCCCGTGGTGCTGGTCCAGCACGACGGCCATGTGGAGCATCGGCTAGCTGTCGGGACAGAGGGCTGGGCCATTCGCGCCGAAATCGCGCCGGCCGCAGGCGACGTCGTCGTTCACAAGACGAGTTGCGACTCCTTTTTCGAAACCGACCTGGCCGATCTTCTCAGGGAGCGTTCGATAACGCATCTGGTGGTTGGCGGATGCATGTCCGAGTTCTGCGTCGACACCACCGTGAGGCGGGCAGTTTCGCTCGGATATGACGTGACGCTGGTGGCCGACGGCCACACGACCGCGGACTCGGGCTCTCTCTTGTTTCCCGAGATCGTTGCGCATCACAACGAAACGCTTGATGGGTTCGATGCAGGCAAAGCGAGCGTCAGGCTCCGGCCCGCTGCCGAAATAATCTTCTAGGGAAATAGGATTGAGCGCCCACTAGCTTGGCGGTGATCTTCATTGCAAAACTCGACCGCGGAGAAAGGGTCCACGGTCGAGTTCGTATCAGCATCCTATCGAGGCCGGCCTTCGACGACCGGCCGCAATGTCATCGCAGTATTCAGCCCTGGCGGCCGCCGTTGTCGGCGCGGCGCATGCCTTGACCGCGCCCACCCCGATTGCCGGGCTGGCCGTCGCCGTGGCGCCGGCCGTCTTGCTTCGGGCCTGGGCGGCCATGGTGCTTGCGGTTTTCGTGATTGCGGTTGCCTTCGGTCCGGCCGTCGTGATGGCCGGTGCCTGCGGCGCGGTGATCACGGCGCTCGTGTTTTTGCGGGCGGTCGTCGCGCAGCAGATCGTCGCCGGCAAACCCACTCGTCGGCGTCTCCTGCGCCGACCGCCGGGGCGGGCGTCCTCCGTCACGACGCTGGCCACCGCCATTGCCGCGATGCTGACCACCGCCATTGCCGCGATGCTGGCCGTTGCCGCGGCCGCCGCGACCCTTGGTGGGGCGGGCCTGGTCGGACGGCGCCTCGCCGCTGGCGACGGCGATCTGGATGCCCATCAGCTTTTCGATGTCGCGAAGAAGGCGGATCTCATCCGGCGCGCAGAAAGCGATCGCTATGCCGTCACGGCCGTTGCGGGCCGTGCGGCCGATGCGGTGCACATAGGCATCCGGCACTTCCGGCAGATCATAGTTGTAGACGTGAGTGACTCCCGGGATGTCGATGCCGCGGGCGGCGACGTCGGTGGCGACGAGCACGCGGATTTCGCCATCACGGAAACCTTTCAGGGCCCTTTCGCGCTGGCCCTGGCTCTTGTTGCCATGGATCGAAGCGGCCTTGAAGCCGACATGGTCGAGGTGCTTCATCAGCTTCTCGGCGCCGTGCTTGGTGCGGCTGAAAACCAGCGACAGGCCATCCGGGTTGTTGGTCAGCGACTGCTTGAGGATCGTGGTCTTCAGGTCCTTGCCCGGCACGAAATGAACATATTGCTCGACCTTGTCGGCTGCCTTGCCCGGCGGCGTGACTTCGACCTTGACCGGATCGGTCAGGTACTCGCCGGCAAGCTCGGCGATCTGCTTCGGCATGGTTGCCGAGAAGAGCAGCGTCTGGCGGTTCTTCGGCACGAGTTTCGAAATCTTGCGCAGATCATGGATGAAGCCGAGGTCGAGCATCTGGTCGGCCTCGTCGAGAACGAGATAGCGGCCCTGCGTCAGCGTCACGGCCTTGCGGGCGACGAGATCGAGCAGGCGGCCGGGCGTTGCGACGAGAATGTCGACGCCGCGGGCGAGCTGTTCGGTCTGCTTGTTGATCGAGACGCCGCCGACCACGACACCGACCTTCAACGGGCTCTTCTTCACGAAGAGCTTGAGGTTGGTGGCGATCTGGTTGACGAGTTCGCGGGTCGGTGCAAGCACGAGCGCGCGGATGTTGCGCGGGTCGGGGCGCTTGCCGTCGGCGACAAGTTTCTCGATCATGGGCAGGCCGAACGCCGCCGTCTTGCCGGTGCCCGTCTGGGCGAGACCGATGAGGTCATGACCTTTGAGGACAAGCGGAATGGCCTGGGCCTGGATGGGCGTCGGCTTCTCGAAGCCATTGGCGGAGAGGGTCGCCAGGATCTGCTGCGAGAGACCGAGCTCTTTGAAAGTGGACAATGCATATACCTTTCGGGGCGCCAAACACATTCGCCGGAATCGCCTCTTGCAATTCCGGTGTCGTCTGGCGTCAAGAACCCCGCGTGAATTGGGAACTTGTGGGTTAAGAGAAAATCGTCAAGCGCCTGTGCTGCCGCTGAGTTGCGGCGTGTCTCGCGCTATTCCTTCTTCCCGGCTTGAAGTGTCTGCCGAGGGCGCGCTCACGCGGCGGCCGGAAGGTGACGCGCTGTCCATGTCGTTGTTTTGGGCCGAAAAGTCAAGCTGCATCTTTCGCGCGTGCAAGAATTAGGGTCCTGCAGCCGCTTCGTCCGAAGCTGCGTCGCCGGAGAGAATCGGAAGAAGCGCGTGGCCAGGCACCCTGCATGAAAGCCTTGCAGAACAAACGCCGGAGCGTACAATTCTGCGGCTCGGCCTCGGCATTTTCGGCACGTTGCAGCTGAAGGCCAGGTGCGAACAGTGCCAGGAATTGCGTGGTCCAGGTCGGCAGGAGCGGGAGCGATACGGGCCGGCGCCGAAACCCAGATTTGATGCCTATCTTGCGCGCTTGCAGTCAAGCCGCGGGACGCCGGACAGAAATGGACTTTTGGCGATCGGGAACCTGACGCGGATTCAACCGTTCCGTCCCTGTAGTCTTCGCCGACCTATCTTCCAATCGAGACACAGGAGAGGAACCAGTGCGGAACCGGATTTGGATACTGGCAGCCGATGGCAATGCGGCGCGCATCGTCAAGGACGTCAACCTGCTGAAGGATGGTCGTCAGCAGCCGGAAGTGGAATCCTACGAGATCGAGGGGAGACGCGCTCAAGACATCATGGCCGATAAACCGGGCCGCAGCCATTCGTCGGTGGGACATGGCCGCTCGGCGATGGAATACAGCAGTGATCCGGTCCGCGAGGAGCAGCACCGCTTCGCAGTCGAGATCGCCGGGAAGCTCGACCACTATGCTCTGGAAAACGCTTTCGAGAACCTGGTGATCTGCGCCGCGCCGAAGACCTTGGGCGATCTCAGGAAGCTGCTTTCCGCTCACGTCAAGGAAAAGACAGTCGCCGAGATCGACCGCAACTGCGTGGCCGTGCCGACCGATCAGTTGATTGCAACGGTCAAGTCGGTGGTTTTTCCCGGGTAGACGTTCAAGCCTTATCGCCCCGCAGCATCTCGCGCTTGCCGGCAAAGCCCGGAAGACGCTCGACGGCGAAGCCGGCGGCGGCGAGATTGCGGCGGACGAATCCCGCGGCCGCATAAGTGGCGAAGGTACCGCCTTCGACAGTCTTGTCGAACACCGCCTGCATGAGGTCCTGCGACCACATGTCGGGGTTGCGGGACGGCGCGAAACCGTCGAGATACCAGGCGTCGAAGACTTCCGGCGACGCCGGAAGACGATCGAGCGCCGTGCCGCAGACCACCGTGAGCCGCACCTCGTTGAAGTCGATGCCGATGCGGCCGGCGGGAGCATGCGGCCAATGGGCGACCAGCGCCCGTCGCTCTGCGTCGATCTCCGGCCAATGAGACAGTGCCCGGTCGATATCGCCGGCGCGCATCGGAAAGCGCTCGAAGGAGACGAAGTGTAACCGACCGTCGGAGACCCGTGCCTGTTTCCATTGCCGCCAGGTCTCACAGAAATTCAGGCCGGTGCCGAAGCCGAGCTCGCCGATCGTAAAGGCGCCGCCTGTGCTCCACCGCGCCGGCAGCCGGTTGCCGCTGAGGAAAACATGGCCGCATTCCAGCCGGCCATCGGTGCGGCAGTAAAAGTGATCGCCAAATTCCACCGAATAGGGCATATCGCCGGCGTGCCATTCAAGGCCCTGCTGTGCCGGCGGCGGGCCTTGGCGGATATCAGGTTCTGTCATCGCAATGTCGTTGGTCTTGCGGCTGTGCATCGCCGCGTGTTCCTTGAATCGAGTTCGATCTACGGAATTATGCAGGAGAAGGTCAATCGATGAGCGAAGTTTTGATCGTTGGCGGCGGTATCATGGGGCTCTGGGCAGCGCTCCTGGCCGGCCGTGCCGGCATCGAGACGCGCCTCCTCGAGCGAAAGAGCATCGGCGCAGGCGCGAGCGGCGGTCTGCTCGGCGCGTTGATGCCGCATATGCCGGACCGCTGGAACGCCAAGAAGCAGTTCCAATTCGATGCCCTGGTTTCCCTCGAGAATGAGATTGCCCGGCTTGAAGCGGAGACCGGACTTTCGGCCGGCTATCGCCGCTCGGGCCGGATCATGCCGCTCGGCAGGCGGCACCTCCGTGAAATTGCGCTCGGTCACGAGCAGGACGCCGAGCGACACTGGATTGCGGGCGGCCGGCGTTTCCACTGGCACCTCGGTGATGCCGGATCTGACGGGTGGCCAGCAGCGGATTCGGCACCCTTCGGGATCGTCCACGAGACGCTGGCGGCATGCGTGGCGCCGCGAAACCTGCTGGCGACGCTGCGGGCGGCACTTGTTCAGTTTCCCCATGTCCGGTTCGAAGAGGGGGCCGAGGTCGCCTCGATCGAACCGCGACGCGGCCGGCTGGCGCTCGCCGACGGGCGCGAGCTGACGTTCGGGCAGTGTATCCTATCCGCAGGGGTCGGGAGTTTCCCCTTGATCGACCGATTGGCGCAGGGGCAGCAGGTGCCGAGCGGCGGCGCGGTCAAGGGGCAGGCGGCGCTGCTTCGCGCCGACATCGATCCGGCTGCGCCGATCATTTTCACCGACGGCCTCTATATCGTTCCGCATGAAAACGGCTACGTGGCCATCGGCAGCACCAGCGAGAACCAATTCGCCGAGCCGTTTTCGACGGATGCACAACTGGACGGGCTGATCGATCGCGCCGCAGCTGTCGCTCCGGTCCTGCGCGACGCACCGGTGATCGAGCGCTGGGCCGGACTGCGCCCAAAGGCCACGGGCCGCGAGCCGATGGTCGGCCGACATCCGGATCATCAAAGGCTGTCGGTGCTGACCGGCGGCTTCAAGGTCAGTTTCGGGATGGCGCATGTTCTGGCCAGCTTCGTCATCGACGAACTTGCCGGGCGGACGAGCGTCGAACTGCCGCCATCCTTCCGATGCGAAACCCATATCGCGGGCCTGCGATAGCCCCCATTCCACTTCGTCAATCTGTCACGCAAATCACCTAAGAGGCGGCTATCGAACAGAATTTCGGAGCGTCGCAATGCGGTACGCCATTTGTTTTACGCCGCCGATGGGAGACCCGTTGTCGGCGGCGGCGGCGAGCTGGCTCGCCCGCAGCGTTTATTCCGGCGAGCCCGTGGAGCCGCCGCCGATCGCCGGCCTCCGCGTTTCGGAGATCGCTTTCCACACGGCCGTTCCGCGCCGATTCGGCTTTCATGCGATGATCATGGCTCCCTTCCGCCTTGCCGAAGGCGTAGATGAAGCGCAATTGCTGAGAACGTTGATGCACTTCACCAGCGCCGAGACGCCGTTCGCGATCGAGCGGCTGGAGGTGGCGCGCCTCAGCCAGTGCCTGGGCTTGCTGCCGCAGGTGCCGAGCCATGCAATGCATATGCTCGCCGCGCGGGTTCTGCAGGCGTTCGACCGCTACCGGGCGCCGCTCAGCGAGGAAGAGATCGAACGCTCCGATCCCGATCGGCTGACCGCGCCGCAATTCACCAACCTCTATCGGTGGGGCGATCCCTTCGTGATGGAAGAATACCGATTCCATATGAAACTCACCGGTCCACTGGGTGCCGATGGCGGGCGACGACTGGAGGCGCCGTTGCGAGAGGTCTTCGAACCGCATCTGACGAAGCCGCTCGCGATCGACAGCCTCGCCTTGTTCGTCGAACCGGAGACGGGGGCGCCGATGCGCGTCCATTCCCAGCATCCGCTCGGCAAAATCTCCGTCCGCCCAAGGGGCGAAAGGGCGGTTCGGCCCGAGGCGCAGCCCCAGGCACCTGGTGACGCCGGAGGCCCCTTGTCGCTCTTTGCCAATACTCTTTCAGCGATACGCTAAGCTCCTCTCCGGCCGTCATTTTCATCTCGACAATCCGGTGTGCGGTGTTACCGTTTCGGAAAAATCGAAGGTGACCTCATGGCAGAGACTTCCTATCCGCGCGACCTGGTTGGCTACGGGCGAACGCCGCCCCATCCCCGATGGCCGGGCGATGCGCGCATCGCGGTGCAATTCGTCCTGAACTATGAGGAGGGCGGCGAAAGCTGCATTCTGGATGGCGATCCGGCATCCGAATGCCTGCTGTCGGAAATCGTCGGTGCACAGCCCTGGCCGGGACAGCGCAACCTCAATATGGAATCGATCTACGAATATGGGGCACGAGCCGGCTTCTGGCGGCTGTGGCGCATCTTCACGAGCCGCGGCGTGACGCTGACGGTCTACGGCGTGACGCTGGCCATGGCGCGCAACCCGGAGGCGGTCGCCGCTATGAAGGAGGCCGGGTGGGAGATCGCCAGCCACGGGCTGCGCTGGCTCGAATACAGGGACTTTCCGGAGGAGGTCGAGCGCGAGCACATTCGCGAGGTCGTGCGACTGCACACGGAGCTGACGGGCGAGCGGCCGCTCGGCATCTACCAGGGCAAGCCTTCGGCAAACACGCTGAAGCTCGTCCTGGAGGAGGGCGGCTTCCTCTATTCCTGCGATTCCTATGCGGACGAGCTTCCCTATTGGGTGCCGGGGCTGACACCCGACAAACCGCATCTCATCATTCCCTATACGCTCGACGCCAACGACATGCGTTTTGCCACCAACCAGGGGTTCAATTCCGGCGACCAGTTCTTCACCTATCTCAAGGACACTTTCGACGTGCTCTATGAGGAGGGCAGGGACGGCAGCCCGAAGATGATGAATGTCGGCCTGCATTGCCGTCTCGTCGGCCGGCCGGGACGGGCTGCGGCGCTCGCCCGCTTCATCGACTACGTCCTGTCGCACGACAAGGTATGGGTGCCGCAGCGCATCGACATTGCCCGCCACTGGCACGAGCACCATAGCCCGGAAGGACTGCGCTGATGTCGGAACGCGAGCATTTTGTTCGCCGCTTCGGCGACATCTTCGAGCATTCGCCCTGGGTGGCGGAGCGTGCGTTCGATCATGCCGCCTCGTCGGGTTTGACCGCTGGCAACGTCCATTCGGCGCTCTGCAACGCCTTTCGCGCGGCATCGCCCGCAGAACGACTCGCCGTCTTGCGCGCCCATCCCGATCTTGCCGGCAAGCTGGCCGTCGCCGGCCAGCTCACGGTCGACTCGAAGTCCGAACAGGCATCGGCGGGCCTTGACCGGCTTTCGTCGGAAGAGCATGCCCGTTTCACGGAGCTCAACGCGGCCTACACGAAGAAGTTCGACTTTCCTTTCATCATCGCCGTAAAGGGACTGACGAAGGAGGAGATCCTCGCCGCCTTCGAGCAACGGATTGACAATTCCGCAGAAGAATTTGAAGCCGCCTGCGCGCAGGTGGAGCGGATCGCCCGGCTGCGGCTTGGTTCCATGCTTCCGGGAGAAGACAATGCCTGACAAGACCGTCCCCGAACTGCCCGCCGGCGCCGCTTGGCACCCCGGCGTCGCTGGGACCCGGACCTGATGTCACATTTCATTTCGATCGAGCCTCTGACCAAGGAGGCTTTCGCCCCGTTCGGCAGCGTCATCGAGGCCGACCCGGCTTCGGCGCGGTTCATCAATGGTGGCAATACCGAGCGGTTTCATGCCCGTGGCGAAGTCGACGTCGCCGGGGAGGGCGCGCGGGTGATCATCAACATCTTTCGCGGTCAGCCGCGGACGTTCCCCTACAGGCTCACCATGATGGAGCGCCACCCGCTCGGCACCCAGAGTTTCTCGCCGCTTCACGATCGGCCCTGGCTCGCGGTTGTCGCCGAGGACGAGGGCGGACGCCCGGGCAGGCCGCGGGCCTTTTTGGCAAGCGGCCGGCAGGGGGTCAATTATGGCCGCAATGTCTGGCACCATCCGTTGATGACGATCGACACCGCCAGCGATTTCCTCGTCGTCGATCGCGACGGGCCGGGCAACAATCTCGAGGAATTCTTCTACGAAGAGCCTTTCGTCATCCCAGATCTGCCGTCAAAGGAAACAGTCCGATGAGCAAGAGCGGCCGCCTGACGACCCACGTCCTCGACACCGCACTCGGCAAGCCGGCCGAGGGGCTCAGGATCGATCTCTTTCGGCTGGACGGTGAGGAGCGGCAGTTGATCCGCACGGTCCGCACCAACAACGACGGCCGGGTCGACGCGCCGCTTGCGGAGGGCGAAAGTTTCAAGGCGGGCCAGTACGAGCTGGTCTTTCACGCCGGCGACTATCTGCGCGCGGCCGGGATGGCGCTCCCGGATCCGGCCTTCCTAGACCTTATCCCGCTGCGGTTCGGCATCGCCGACGTTGCCAGCCACTATCACGTGCCGCTGCTGCTCTCGCCCTACGGCTATTCCACCTATCGCGGCAGTTGAGCCGGACGACGGGAAGCGGGCGGGCAACGCCCGCCGCTTGCCACGTTACATCGCGTATTCGGCGATGACGTCGCGGCCCACATCGGTGATGCTGCGCTTGCCGCAGAGCGCCATGGTGATGTCCATCTCCTTGCGGATGATGTCGAGGGCGAGGGTCACGCCATCCTTGCCCATAGCGCCGAGGCCGTAGAGGAAGGGCCGGCCGATGAAGGTGCCCTTGGCTCCGAGGGCGACGGCCTTCAGCACGTCCTGGCCGGAGCGGATGCCGCCGTCGACATGGACCTCGATCTGATCGCCGACGGCGTCGATGATCTTCGGCAACATGCTGATCGAAGACGGCGCTCCATCGAGCTGGCGCCCGCCGTGATTCGAGACGATGATTGCGTCGGCGCCGGTCTTCGCTGCCATTTTCGCGTCTTCCGGATCGAGGATGCCCTTCAGGATGAGCGGGCCGCCCCAGCGCTCCTTGATCCACTCGACGTCCTTCCAGGAAAGCTGCGGGTCGAACTGCTCCGCCGTCCAGGCATGCAGCGAGGAGAGGTCGGTGACGCTCTTGGCGTGGCCGACGATGTTGCGGAAGGTGCGGCGGTTGGTGCCGAGCATCTTCATGCACCAGCGCGGCCGTGTCGCCATCATCCAGAGATGTTTGGGCGTCATGCGCGGCGGCGCCGAAAGCCCGTTGCGAAGATCCTTGTGGCGCTGGCCGAGAATCTGCAGGTCGAGTGTCAGGACGAGGGCCGAGCATTTGGCCGCCTTGGCGCGGTCGATGAGGTTGAGCACGAATTCGCGCTCGCGCATGACATAGAGCTGAAACCAGAAGGGTTTCGTCGTGACCGACGCGACGTCCTCGATCGAGCAGATGCTCATCGTCGAGAGCGTGAAGGGAACGCCATGGGCCTCGGCTGCCTGGGCCGCGAGCATTTCCCCGTCGGCATGCTGCATGCCGGTCAGGCCGGTGGGGGCAAGCGCCACCGGCATCGACACTTTCTGGCCGATCATCGACGTTTCGAGCGACCGGTTTGTCATGTCGACCAGCACCCGCTGGCGCAGCTTGATCTTCGCGAAATCCTCCTCGTTCGCCCGATAGGTCCCCTCCGTCCAGGCGCCGCTGTCGGCGTAGTCGAAGAAAAGCTTTGGAACCCGCCGCTTGGCGAGGGCCTTGAGATCGCTGATGTCGAGGATTTGCGTCATGGATCGCCCTCATCGAATGGAGATTAGTGCATGTCGCCCAAGAGTGTGCAGCGGTTTTGGGGTGACGACATGCACAGAAACAAAGACCTAAAGCGCGCCGCGTGAGTACGTTTGAACGCGGCGCGCTTTAGGACGCCATAGCATCTTTTCAAAAGTGGCGTAATAGTCGCAACGCACAAGAGGTCAAAAAAATTGACCTCTTGTGCTCACGTCGTCCCGAGCGTCGATTTGGCCGGCTTGCCCGCCACATAGGTCTCGAAGATCGACCGGTCGTCGCCCATCGTCTGCAACAGGAAGAGCTCGTCGGCGAGCGAATTGACCACTTCGGCCCTGAGCGCCATGGCCGGTGTCGCTGCCATGTCGAGGACCGCGAGGTCGGCATCGGTGCCGGGCTCCAGCGTGCCGATGCGATCTGCAAGCGACAGCGCTTCGGCATTGCCGCGAGTCATCATGTAGAAGCTGTCGAAGGGGTTCAGGCGCTCGCCCTGCAATTGCAAAATCTTGTAGGCCTCGTCGAGCGTCTTCAGCATCGAATAGCTGGTGCCGCCGCCGATATCGGAGGCGATCGAGACGCGCACCGGTTTCTCGCGCCGCGTCAGCGCGCGGAGCGGGAACAGGCCGGAGCCGAGGAAGAGATTGGATGTCGGGCAGAAGACGGCGACCGAGCCGGTCTCGCTCATCGCATCGGCTTCGCGCTCCGACAGATGGATGCAATGGCCGAAGAGGCTTTTAGGTCCAAGCAGCCCGTAGCGGGCGTAGACGTCCGTATAGTCCTTCGCCTCCGGGTAGAGCTCTGAGGTATAGGCGATTTCGTCGCGGTTTTCGGAGAGATGCGTCTGCACATGCAGGTCCGGAAATTCGCACAAGAGCGATTTCGCCACCGCCATCTGCTCCGGCGTCGAGGTAATGGCGAAACGCGGCGTGATAGCGACGTGGTTGCGGCCCTTGCCGTGCCAGTCGGCAATCACCGCCCGCGTCTCGTCATAGCTCATCTGAGGTGTATCGAGCAGGCCCTGCGGGGCGTTGCGATCCATCATCACCTTGCCGGCGACCATGCACATGCCGCGCCTTAGGCTCTCGGCGAAGAAGGCGTCGGCGGACGCCTTGTGCACCGAGCAATAGGCCGTCGCCGTCGTCGTGCCGTGGCGCACCATCTCGTCGAAGAAGCGGGTGGCGATCCGCTCCGCATGTGCCGTCTCGACGAAGCGGCATTCCTCCGGGAAGGTATAGGTGTTCAGCCATTCGAGCAGGTTGGCGGCATAGGAGGCCATGACCTGCATTTGCGGAAAGTGCAGATGCGTGTCGATGAAGCCCGGGACGATGAGGTGCGGCCGATGGTCGATCTCCATCACCTCTTCCGGCGCTGCGGCCCTGACCGTCGCGTAAGTGCCGGCGGCCGTGATCACGCCAGCTTCGACGAGGAGCGCGCCGTCGCTTTCATAGGTATAGGCGCCGCTGTCGTCGATGCTCTCCGGCGCGCGGCGGAAACTCAGCGTGCGGCCGCGGATGAGGGTCGATGTCATTGTGCCTCCCCGACGGCGCTCTCGAACCAGGCCGTCAGCAGACTGCGTTCGTCAGCCGTCATATCGGTTATGTTGCCGGGCGGCATGGCGTGACTGCGTCCGGCCTGGATATAGATTTCGCGCGCCAGGGCGGCAATCTCGGCGTCGCTCTCGAATACGACGCCCTTCGGTGCGCGGGCAATGCCCTCGTAAACGGGCTCGGCGGCATGGCACATGCTGCAGCGGGTCGCGATCGTGTCCTTGACGGCGGGGAAATGTGCATTTTCGGCAAAGCGCCTGAAGGTGGGGGCGGCCTCGGCCCGCTCTTCTCCGGTCAGCACCTTCGGCACTGTCGAGAGCCATATGATCAGGATGAAAAGGATGACCGTCGCGAGCCAGGTCCAGGTTGGCTTGCCCTTGCGCGCATGCGTGGTGTTGAACCAGTGGCGGATCGTCACGCCCATCAGGAAAACGAGCGCTGCAATGATCCAGTTGAAGGCCGTCGCGAAGGCGAGCGGGTAGTGGTTCGACAGCATGAAGAAGATGACCGGTAGGGTCAGGTAGTTGTTGTGCAGCGATCGCTGCTTGGCCTGCGCCCCGAGCCGCGGATCGGGCGTGCGCCCGGCGATCAGGTCGGCAACGACGATCTTCTGGTTGGGGATGATGATGAAGAACACATTGGCCGACATGATCGTCGCCGTGAAGGCGCCGAGATGCAGGAAGGCGGCGCGGCCGGTGAAGACCTGCGTATAACCCCAGGCCATGGCGACGAGCACGACGTAGAGGAGGGCCATCAGCCCCCAGGTATTCTTGCCGATCGGCGACTTGCAGAGAAGGTCGTAGAGGACCCAGCCGACGCCGAGCGAGGCGAGCGAGATCAGGACCGCCGTCGTCGCCGAGATATCGAGCACGTGTCGGTCGACCAGGAAGAGATCGGCGCCGCCATAATAGACGATGCAGAGCATCGCGAAGCCGGTAAGCCACGTCGAATAGGACTCCCATTTGAACCAGGTAAGGTGCTCCGGCATTGTCGTCGGCGCCACCAGATATTTCTGGATGTGGTAGAAACCGCCGCCATGCACCTGCCACTCCTCGCCATAGGCGCCCGGCGGCAGGTGGTCGCGCTTCACCAGGCCAAGGTCGAGCGCGATGAAATAGAAGGACGAGCCGATCCAGGCGATGGCCGTCACAGCATGCAGCCAGCGAACGGCAAAGGCCAGCCATTCCCAGCCGATGGCGAATTCGTACATTCAGGTCCCCTTTCTCTCCTTCGTTGCAGATTGCGAGAAAAAGCGGGAACGGGGAAGGGCCGATTTGATCGTCGGAACGATTTCACCCGCTACGTCGACGAGCGCGAAATCCATCCTTTCCAAAAGGTTAGAGGGATGTCCTTCGGAATGTGATTCAAACTCTTCAGAACTGGCTTAAAGATGGATTGAGCTCGCCGAGGATCCAGTCGCGAAAGGCACGAATCTTGGGGGCGTTGCGGCGGGCATGCGGATAGACCAGCCAATAGTCGTGACTGTCGTTGCAGCGGAGGTCGAAGGGTTGGTAGAGCCGGCCGAGCGCGACGTCGTCGCTATAGAAGTCCGGCGTCAGGATGGCGACGCCCTGGCCGGCGACGGCGGCGCGTGCCTCGAATGCCTGGGCGCCCAATCGGCTGGCGGGGCGGCCGGCAAGCTCCGGATTTTCGACGCCGGCGGCGCGGAACCATTGCTCCCACCAGGGGTCGTTCGGATCGATGATCCTGAGCTTCAGAAGGTCGCGCGGCTCATGCACGCCGCCGATGGTCTCGGCAAGGGCCGGGCTCAGCATCGGCGTGAACTCCACCCGCATCAACGGATGGCAGGTGAGCCCCGGCCAGTTGCCGTCACCGTAGCGGATGGCGATGTCTGCAGCTTCTTTCCCGAAATCGATGACCTTGTCGGCCGTTGCCAGCCGTACCGAGATATGCGGATGGGCGATCTGAAAGGTGCCGATATTGCGCGCCAGCCATTGCGAGGCAAAAGTCGGCGTCGAGTGGATGAAGAGGGCCGTATCGGCATCGGTGCGCGCCGAGGTTACCGCCTCCAGCAGCAGTTCGAAGGCTTCGGTCACCTTTGGCGCCAGCCTTTGACCGACTTCCGTCAGCGTCACCTGCCGGGGACGCCTCAGAAACAGCGGCTCGCCGACGCTCTCCTCGATCAGCTTGATCTGGTAGCTGACCGCCGTCTGGGTCATGCCGAGTTCCTCGCCCGCCCTGGTGAAGCTGCCGAGCCGGGCGGCCGCCTCGAAGACCCTCAGGGCATTCAGCGGAAACTGCTTCGACATCTTCATGGATAAGCTCTCTTGATGCATACAGACGGATGTTCGATTGGAAATCGAGCATCTTCGGCGGCATGCTGCAAGTCAACTTCAATGTCTTCGAATGGATGTTTGGATGACTTGCGATGTATTGGAATATGCTGAAAGAAAGCCGCTTCTTTCGTTCGGCGGCGCAAGGCGGTTCGCGGCGTCGGCGCTTCGTCGCATGGGCGGTCGGAGCCTGAAGCTCGACCTTGAATCCACATCCGAATACATGAAAAAGGATTTGGGGTTACTCGACGGGCGCATGCCCCGGCGCGACGATGAAATGCTGCGGTAGCAGTTGCATGGTTGCGTTTCGGTTCTGCCCCGCATCCGCCTGCCGGCACCTTCTCCCCGCAGGCGGGCGAAGGGGCATGCCGCGCCCTCCAGTCCCCTGTACCTTTTTCCGGCGGTTCTTGGGTTGCACGCCGTCGTCGCGTGTCGTGCGAAGTGAAGCGTAGCGGAATGAAGCATGACCCGCGACGACGGCGTGCAACCCAAGAACCGCCGGAAAAAGGTACAGGACTCCCCACCGTCAGAACGGGAAGAGGGCTAGGGTGAGGGGCCATCTTCGACGAAGCAGCTGTTAGAGGCCCCTGAGCCGCTCCACCGCCATCAACACCCGCTCCGGCGTTGCCGGCGTATCGAGGCGGGGACATTCGCGATAGTCGGCGACGCTGGCGACCGCCATCGACAGCGCCTCGAGCACCGAGATCGGCAGCATCAGGGGCGGCTCTCCCACCGCCTTCGAGCGGCCGACCGTCTTTTCGGCGTTTTCCGACCATTCGGCGAGGCGCACGTCGAAGATCTTCGGCCGATCCGAGGCGAGGGGAATCTTGTAGGTGGAGGGAGCGTGCGTCCTCAGCCGCCCCTTCTCGTCCCACCAGAGTTCCTCCGTCGTCAGCCAGCCCATGCCTTGCACGAAGCCGCCCTCGACCTGGCCGAGGTCGATCGCCGGATTGAGCGAGCGGCCGACGTCGTGCAGCACATCGACGCGGTCGACCAGATATTCGCCGGTCAGCGTGTCGATCGATACTTCGGAGACTGCCGCGCCATAGGCGAAATAGTAGAAGGGCGTGCCGCGCCCGGCGGCGCGGTCCCAATGGATTTTCGGCGTCTTGTAGAAGCCGGCGGCCGAAAGCTGCACACGCGCGACATAGGCTTGGCCGATGAGTTCCGCGAAGGGCACGAGCTCCTCGCCGATCTTCACATGGTTCGGCACGAAGCTGATATTGTCGGGCGTCGTCTGCCAGCGTTCGGCGGCGAAGGCGACGAGGCGTTCCTTGATCTGGCGGGCTGCGTCGAAAGCGGCCATGCCGTTAAGGTCGGAGCCCGATGAGGCGGCAGTTGCCGAGGTGTTCGGCACCTTGCCGGTCGTCGTCGCGGTGATCTTCACGCGGTCGATGTCGATCTGGAAGCTGTCGGCCAGAACCTGCGCCACCTTGGTGTAGAGGCCCTGGCCCATCTCGGTGCCACCATGGTTGAGGTGGACCGAACCGTCATTATAGACATGGACGAGGGCGCCCGCCTGATTGAGATGGGTGAGCGTGAAGGAGATGCCGAACTTCACCGGCGTCAGCGCGATGCCCTTGCGGATCACGCGGCTCGATCTATTGAAGTCGATGATCGCGGCCCGCCGCGCCTGGTACTCGGCACTCGTCTCCAGTTCCTCGACGATCTGCCGGATGATGTTGTCTTCGATCTTCTGGTGGTATGGCGTGACGTTGCGATCCGAATCCTTGTCGCCGTAGAAGTTTTGCTTGCGGATTTCGAGCGGGTCCTTGCCGAGCGCAAAGGCGACCTCCTCGATGATCCGCTCGCCGCCGACCATGCCTTGCGGCCCGCCGAAGCCGCGAAAGGCGGTGTTGGAAACCGTATTGGTCTTCAGCGGTTGCGATGTCAGCTTCACATGCGGATAGTAGTAGGCGTTATCGGCGTGGAAGAGCGCCCGGTCGGTGACCGGTCCGGATAGATCGGCGGAAAAACCGCAGCGCGCCGCATAGGTGGCGTGGACCGCCAGGATCTGCCCGTCCTCATCGAAGCCGACATCGTAATCGACGAGGAAATCGTGGCGCTTGCCGGTGGCCACCATGTCGTCGTCGCGGTCGGGGCGGAATTTCACGGCGCGGCGCAGCTTGCGCGCGGCGACGGCGGCGAGTGCGGCGAACTGGTTGCCCTGCGTTTCCTTGCCGCCGAAGCCGCCGCCCATGCGGCGGACATTCACCGTCACGGCATTCGATGGAACGCCGAGCACCTGCGCGACCATGTGCTGGACCTCGCTCGGATGCTGCGTCGACACCCAGACGGCCATCTCGTCGTCCTCGCCGGGAACCGCGAGCGCGATGTGTCCTTCCAGATAGAAGTGCTCCTGGCCGCCGATCCGCATCCGGCCCTTGAGCCGGCGTGGTGCGCGCTCCAGTTCGCCTTCCGCGTCGCCGCGCTGCAGCGTCAGGGGCGGCGTGACGAGCTCGCCGCCCCCGGCCATCGCGTCGGCGACATCGATCATGTGGGGCAGGTCGCGATAGGTGATCTTCGCAAGCCGCGCGGCACGGCGGGCTATGTCGCGCGTCTCGGCGATGACCGCAAAGGCCGGCTGCCCGTGGAACTGCACGCGACCGTCGGCAAGCACCGGTTCGTCGTGCAGGTGGGTGGGGCTGATGTCGTTCGAATGCGGCATGTCCTTTGCGGTCAGTACTGAGACGACGCCGGGAAGGGCGGCCACAGCCGAGAGGTCCATGTCCATGATTTCGGCGTGTGCCCGGTCCGTGAGGCCAAGCGCGCCGTGCAAGATTCCGGCGGGCTCCGGAATGTCGTCGATATAATCGGCGGTCCCGGCGACGTGCTTGTGGGCGCTGTCATGGCGGAGCTCACTGTGCATGGGGCCGGCGATGCTTTGGCGGTCTTCGAAGGTGGACTTATCCATTGGTTGGCGCCTCCCTACGAAGGAACTGCTGCCCCTCATCCGCCTGCCGGCACCTTCTCCCCGCAGGCGGGGAGAAGGGATATGCCGCAGCGCCTTCGTCCTTCTCTGAACTTGGGCAAGCGGCGGCGCCCCTCTCGTCCCCTCTCCCCGCCTGCGGGGAGAGGGTTAGTCCTCGGGTTAAACCCGAGGAGAGGGGCCAATCAAACACTTCGAAGCCACTGTTCATGCCACCTCCTCGAAGCGCTGAAGCTGGGCCCTTTCGCCAATGCTTTCCAGGAAGAAGCGCATCAGCAGGTTCTTCGCCGCCAGCATTCGATAGGCGCCGGTGGCGCGCCAGTCGCTGATCGGCTGAAAATCCGTGTCGAAGGCGGCCTGCGCGGCGTGGATCGTCTCTTCCGTCCAGGGCTGGCCGATCAGCGCGATCTCGACGGCCTTTGCCCGCTTCGGGGTGGCGGCCATGCCGCCAAAGGCGATGCGGGCGGTTTTCACCCGGTCGCCGTCGAGCGTGATGCGAAAGGCGCCGAGCAAGGCGGAGATGTCCTCGTCGCGGCGCTTCGTCACCTTGTAGGCAGCGAAGCGGTCGCCTGCCGGCAGCGCCGGAACGAAGATGGTCTCGACGAATTCGTCGGGTCGCCGGTCCTGCTTGCCATAGGCGATGAAGAATTCCTCGAGCGGCAGCGAGCGCGCGCCGTCTTTCGACCGCAGCGTGACCGTGGCGCCGAGGGCGATCAGCGGCGGCGGGCTGTCGCCGATGGGCGAGCCGTTGGCGATGTTGCCGCCGATCGTGCCCATGTTGCGCACCTGCTCGCCGCCGATCCGGTCGAGAAGCCGGCCGAAGCTGGGATAGGCGGAGGAAAGAACTGCGAAGGCGGCCGTATAGCTGACGCCGGCGCCGATCGTCAGGCCGGCTTCAGAGCTTTCGATCTTCTGCAGTTCGGCGATGCCGTTGATGAACACTGCCGGATTGATCGGGCGCATCTGCTTCGTCACCCAGAGGCCGACATCGGTCGCACCAGCGACGATCGTGGCGGTGGGATGTTCGGCCAGCACCGCCGCAAGCCCGGCCGCATCCGCCGGAACGATAAGACAGTCCTCGCCCCTGCCGATGACGATCGTTTCCGTCGCCTGCAGCGCCTTGAGCCGAGTCGCGACCGTTTCGCGCGTCCGGGTAATCGGATCGAAAACCGCCGCCGGCCGCTCCTTTGCCGCCGCTTCGGCCGCGCGGATGATCGGTTCATAGCCGGTGCAGCGACAGAGATTGCCTTGCAGCGCCTTCTCGATCGCCGCGCGGCTCGGATTGTCGTCCGTCAGCCACAGCGCGTAAAGCGACATGACGATGCCGGGCGTGCAGAAGCCGCATTGCGAGCCGTGAAAATCCACCATTGCCTGCTGCACCGGATGCAGTGTTCCGTCGCTCGCGGCCAGATGCTCGACGGTCACGACATGCGTGGCGTTGAGCGAGCCGACAAAGCGGATGCAGGCATTGACGGTCTCGTAGACGAGGCTTTCGCCGGCATGCCGACCAACCAGCACGGTGCAGGCGCCGCAGTCGCCCTCGGCACAGCCTTCCTTGGTACCGGTCAGGCGCCGCTCGAGCCTCAGAAAGTCGAGGAGGGTGGCGGCCGGTTCAACGTCCGAAAGCGAGACTTCCGTATCGTTCAGGATGAAGCGGATGCTGTCGGGTGCCTGGGTCATCACGTCCTTTTCGATCCCGCCCTATTGCGCCGTCCAGCCGCCGTCCATCGAGACATGCGTGCCGGTGATTTGCGCCGCCTCGTCGCTGGCGAGATAGAGCGCCAGCGAGGCGACCTGCTCGACGGTTATGAATTTCTTGGTCGGCTGACCCTTGAGCATCACCTCGTTGATCACCTGTTCCTCGGTGATGCCGCGCGTCCTCGCCTGGTCCGGTATCTGCTTTTCGACAAGCGGCGTCAGCACATAGCCGGGGCAGATCGAGTTCACGGTGATGCCGTTTTCCGCCACCTCGAGCGCCACGGTCTTCGTGAGGCCCATGATACCATGCTTGGCCGCCACATAGGCGGATTTGAAGGGTGAGGCGACGAGGCCATGCGCCGAGGCGATGTTGACGATGCGGCCCCAGCCCTTCTGTTTCATGGCGGGAATCGCCGCCCGGATCGTGTGGAAGGAGGAGGAGAGGTTGATGGCGATGATCCGGTCCCATTGCTCGACCGGAAAATCCTCGATCTTTTCGACGAACTGTACGCCGGCATTGTTGACGAGGATATCGGCACCGCCGAAGCGCGCGACGGCGGTCGCCATCAGGTCGGCGATCTCGGCCGGCTTCGTCATGTCGGCCGGATGGTGCAGCACCGTGCCGGCGCCGAGACCCGCCACCTCGTCCGTCACCGTCCTGATCTCGTCGGCCGAACCGAAACCATTCAGCACGATATTGGCCCCGGTCTTCGCAAATGCCTTGGCGATTGCCAGGCCGATGCCGCTCGTCGAACCCGTTATGACCGCTGTTTTCGTCATTCTCGATCTCTCCCTCGGCGCCGCAGACCGTCCCATCGTCAGTTGGGACAGGGGCAAGACCGTGCCGCATCTTACCCGTTCCGCGCGCTCGTTTTGCGACGCAACAGCCCTCAGCCTACGCGCAAAAGAGCAGCGGTGACAATTGTGTTTTTCAGGCGCGCGACGCAGAGTTTGGTGCCGTTCTCGACGAGGAAGATAGTTGCGTTTTGTTTTCGTTTGACATTCGTTTTCCCATCGTATTGAAGTCTTTCGAAGGCTGCTCCTCGAGGAAGGGCGGCGTCTGTGCGTGCCGAGGAGGGGCATATGGGCGGATATATTCTCGCGATCGATCAGGGTACGACGTCCACGCGGGCGATCGTTTTCGACGGCAAGCAGCAGGTCGCGGGCGTCGGCCAGAAGGAATTCAAACAGTATTTTCCGAAATCCGGCTGGGTGGAACACGACCCGGAGGAGATCTGGGAGACGGTTCTCTTTACCGCTCGACAGGCGATCGAGAAGGCTGGAATTTCCGCGACCGATATCGCCGCGATCGGCATCACCAACCAGCGCGAGACGGTGGTGGTGTGGGATCGCGCGACGGGCAAGCCGATCCACAATGCGATCGTCTGGCAGGATCGCCGCACCGCGTCCTTCTGCGATAAGCTGAAGAAGCAGGGCCTCGAAAAGACCTTCAGCAAGAAAACCGGGCTGCTGCTCGATCCTTATTTCTCCGGTACGAAGCTCAACTGGCTGCTCACCAATGTGAAGGGAGCGCCGGCGCGCGCCGCCAAGGGCGAGCTCTGCTTCGGCACCGTCGACACCTTCCTCATCTGGCGACTTACCGGCGGCAAGTCCTTCGTCACCGACGCCACCAATGCGTCGCGCACGCTGATCTACAACATCGTCGACAATAGCTGGGATGACGAACTCACCGACATCCTGCGCATCCCGCGGGTAATGCTGCCCGAGGTGAAGGACTGCGCCGCCGACTTCGGCGTCACCGATGCTTCCCTGTTCGGCGCGGCGATCCCGATCCTCGGCGTCGCCGGCGACCAGCAGGCGGCAACGATCGGCCAGGCCTGCTTCAAACCCGGCATGCTGAAATCGACCTACGGGACCGGCTGCTTCGCGCTGCTCAATACCGGCAAGGACATCGTCCGTTCCAAGAACCGGCTGCTCACCACCATCGCCTACCGCCTCAATGGCGAGACGACCTATGCGCTCGAAGGCTCGATCTTTGTCGCGGGCGCTGCCGTCCAATGGCTGCGCGACGGGCTCAAGGTCATCAAGGCCGCGCCCGATACCGGCACGCTGGCCGAAAGCGCGGACCCGACGCAGGACGTCTATCTCGTGCCGGCCTTCACCGGGCTCGGCGCGCCGCACTGGGATCCGGATGCCCGCGGCGCGATTTACGGCATGACCCGCAACACCGGCCCGGCCGAATTCGCCCGTGCCGCTCTCGAGTCCGTTTGCTATCAGACACGCGACCTCCTCGACGCCATGCATCGGGATTGGCGCAGCAACGGCAAGGACACGGTGCTGCGCGTCGACGGCGGCATGGTTGCCTCCGACTGGACGATGCAAAGGCTCTCCGACCTCCTCGACGCCCCGGTCGACCGCCCGGTCATTCTCGAGACGACGGCGCTCGGCGTTGCCTGGCTCGCCGGCAGCCGCGCCGGGGTCTGGCCCAAACAGGAGGAGTTCGCCAAGTCCTGGGCGCGCGACCGGCGCTTCGAACCGAAGATGGACGGGACAACCCGCAAGGGCAAGCTCAAGGGCTGGCGCAGCGCCGTGAAGCGGACGCTGATGGCGGCGTAGCCGGGCGGTCTGCTTTTCCCGTCGCTGGTCGCGCTTTCTCCCCAGGGCGTGGGCTCCAGCATTCGTCGCGAATTGCATAGTCAATGGGGTATATTGGGGGCGCCTTGCCGCTGACATCCCCGCCATGCGCACGATGCCTGAAAAGCATCGTTGCCAATTGATCCGCAAACCTATGTTGCGCCGTTCCACGCGGTGCGGCCGACAGCTTTGTCCGCACGTTTCCTGGGAGGTTTCATCCGATCCAGGTGCAGGCTTGACGCACGTATACCTGGTTGGCTATATGAAATTCATAGCCAACCAGGTATAGATTCGACATGTCAGAGGCTCAGGATGTTCTTTTCAGGACGCTCGCCGATCCAACGCGGCGGGCCCTTTTTGAACGACTCTGCCGCGAAGGGGAAAGAACGGTCGGAGCGCTGACGGAGCGGGCCGGTGTCTCGCAGCCAGTCGTCTCCAAGCATCTCGGCCTGCTGAAGCAGGCCGGCCTGGTTCGTGATCGCCATCAAGGTCGCCACACCTATTACAGCGCCCAACTCGGGGCGCTCGCCCCCTTGGTCGACTGGACAAGCGAAATGGCTGAATTCTGGCAGAACCGTTTCGACAACCTCGAAGATTTGCTGAAAAGGATGGACCAATGAATGAAATCCACACCGTCGTGGTCGAACGCGACATACCGCATCCGCCCGAAAAGATCTGGCACGCGCTCACCCAACCGCACCTCATCGAGGAATGGCTGATGAAGAACGACTTTCAGGCCGTCGTCGGTCATCGTTTCAATCTGCGCGGAGAATGGGGTGGTGTGCTGGACTGCGAGGTGCTTGCCGTGGAGCCGAACAGAAGGCTGACATACACCTGGAATTTCGCGCACGAGGATGCGGCCTTCGACCTCAAGAGCGTGGTGACGTTCACCCTCACGCCAACGACCACAGGGACCCAGCTACGGATGGAGCAGTCGGGCTTCCGGCCGGAGCAGCGCCAGGCCTTTGGTGGCGCCAAGACCGGGTGGCCGCAGTTCCTTGCAAATCTGGAGCAGGTTCTGGCACGGCTCGATTGAAGCCGGCGAGAACCGTATGTCATCGAATTTCCTGGGAGGTTTTAATGAGTGCTTGGATTCGGCAAATTCACCGCTGGCTGTCGATCATTTTCACGGCGACCGTGGCTGCCAATTTCGTCGCCATGGCGCTGGGTGAGCCGCCCGCCTGGATCGTCTATTCGCCGCTGCTTCCTCTGTTCCTGCTGTTGTTCAGTGGCCTCTATATGTTCGCGCTCCCTTATGCCGCGAGATGGCGGAGTGGTCGGTCCGCCGCTCACGGGAGGTGAACACAACGGTCCGCCGACATCGATCGACTTGTCCGGGAAACGATGTGTTTCCCGGATGAGCATTTGCTGCCCGTGCGTGCGCCAACTATCTGTTGTCAAAACGGAAACAGGACGGGCAGTATGGAACTCGGGCTTTACACATTCGCGGATATCGATCCGAACGCCGAAAACAAGGGCGGGGAAGGACAACGGCGCCTTAGGAACCTCATAGAAGAGATCGAACTTGCCGATCAGGTCGGCCTTGATGTCTTCGGGCTCGGCGAGCATCACCGGCCTGATTATGCCGCCTCTGCTCCGGCGGTGATCCTCGCAGCGGCGGCGGCGCGCACAAAGCGCATTCGGCTGACGAGCGCCGTGACGGTGCTGAGCTCCGACGATCCGGTCCGCGTCTTCCAGCAGTTCGCGACGCTCGATCTTGTCTCCAACGGTCGCGCCGAGATCATGGCCGGGCGCGGCTCCTTCGTCGAATCCTTTCCGCTCTTCGGCCAGTCGCTGGACGATTACGATCAGCTTTTTGCCGAGAAGCTGGACCTCCTGCTGGCGATCCGCGACAGCGAGAAGGTCACCTGGTCCGGCGAAATGCGGCCGCCGATCGACGGTCGCGGCGTCTATCCGCGACCGTTGCAGGACCCGCTGCCGCTGTGGATCGCGGTCGGCGGCACGCCGCAGTCGGTGGCGCGCGCCGGCGCGCTCGGCCTGCCGATGGCGCTGGCGATCATCGGTGGAGAGCCGCGGCGGTTCGCGCCGCTCTTCGATCTCTACCGCGAGGCGGCGCGGCGCGCCGGACAGGACGTATCGAAGCTGAAGACAAGCATCAATGTTCACGGCTTCATCGCCGACACGACGGATGTGGCGGCCGATCAGTTTTATGGGCCGCAGGCGGAGGTGATGAACCGCATCGGCCGTGAGCGCGGATGGGGGCCGACGAGCCGCGCTCATTTCGACCAGGCACGCAGCCCGACCGGCAATCTGTTCCTCGGTGACCCGGAGACGGTGGCGCAAAAGATCGTCGCGCACCAAAGGCTCTTCCGCAACGATCGCTTCCTGCTGCAGATGGCGATCGGCCCGATGCCGCACGGTGAGATCATGCGCGGCATCGAGCTTTACGGCACCAAGGTGGCGCCACGGGTCCGCGAGATGCTGGCGGAAGCGAGCAAGTAGCGGTACCAGCCGGCACTGGTATCTGCCGCGCCGGGACGCTACATGTGGCCGCGAAAGCGAGACACAATGACCCTCAACAACGACGAAGATCTTGAGCGGCTGAAGGAAATCGGCCGCATCTGCGCCAATGCGCTCCAGGCGATGGGCGAGGCGCTCGAGCCGGGCATCACCACGGCGGAACTCGACGCGATCGGCCGCAAGGTGCTCGAGGAGGCGGGGGCGCGCTCGGCGCCGGAGCTCTGCTACAAGTTTCCGGGTGCGACCTGCATCAGCGTCAACGAGGAAATCGCCCACGGTATTCCGGGAAGCCGGGTGATCCGCGCCGGCGATCTCGTCAACATCGATGTGTCCGCCGAGAAGGACGGTCTCTTTGCCGATACCGGTGCCTCCTTTCCCGTGCCGCCAGTCACGACCGCGATCGACCGGCTCTGCCGCGACGGCAAGCGGGCCATGTGGGTGGGGCTGAAGCAAGTTCGGCCGGACCAGTCGCTGGCGGCGATCGGCAGCGCCATTGGCGAATTCGCCCGCAAGAACCGCTATTCGCTCGTCACCAACCTGGCGAGCCACGGCATCGGCCGGTCGTTGCATGAGGAGCCGGCCGAGATCGCCACCTGGCCGGACCCCTCCGAAAGGCGCCGGATGAAGGAAGGCATGGTCTTCACCATTGAACCGTTTCTGTCGATGGGTGCGCACTGGGCCGAGGGCGGCGACGACGACTGGACGCTCTACAGCGAACCACGGGCCCCTACGGTGCAGTACGAGCACACGGTCGTCGTGACGCGCGCCGGGCCGCTGGTGGTGACGCTGCCGGGCTGAGCAGACCGGCGTGCCGCCAAGGCTGCGATCGTTCGATTCCATTAATCGAAGGTTCAATCATAATGATTTGTCGCCTTGTTGCTGCGATGCAATAAGGACGTATGAGCACGCTCCATAGATTGCCGGATCGCGATAAAGGGGACGTCGGCCCGATGCACGGCCCGGGTCCGCGTCGAACGGAGCAGGCTGCGGAGCCGCCGCCTGCTGCTCACGGGATTTCTGCTGGCAGCCTCGCCGCGACGGCGATCGCCGGCGCCATCGCCATGGCGGTCGCGATGGGCTTCGGCCGCTTCTCCTACACGCCCATCCTGCCGGCGATGATGGCGGATGCCGGCCTGTCTCCGGCCGATGCCGGGCTGATCGCCTCGGCCAATTTCGTCGGCTATCTCGCAGGCGCGGTGCTTGCCGCCTATGGCTGGGCGCACGGGCACGAGCGGCGGATCGGTCTTGCGGCACTCGCCGCCACGACACTGCTGCTCGCGGCAATGGGGCTTAGCTCGTCGGTGCTCGTCTATTCGATCATCCGTTTCCTCGCCGGCCTGGCGAGCGCCTTTGCGATGATCTTCGTCTCCGGGATCGTGCTGGGGCAGGGGCTACGCGCAAAATCCGAACATGTGCCGTCGGTGCATTTCGGCGGTGTCGGCTTCGGCATTGCACTTTCGTCGATCTGTGTCTGGGCGGCGCCGCTCGCCGGGGCCGCCGGTTTCTCCGCCTCGCAGGGAGATTGGTTCACCGGCGCGGGTGTGGCGCTCGCCGGCACCGTTCTCGTTGCCGCCCTGCTGCCGGGCAGCGATCACCTGGGCAACGGCGGCGGGCGCGAGGCGCCGCTCACCTGGACGCGGCCGCTGACCGTCGTGACGCTCACCTATGGCTTCTTCGGCTTCGGCTACGTGATCACCGCGACCTTCCTCGTTGCGATGGCGCGCGACACAAGCGGCGGTCACAGCGTCGAATTTCTCGCCTGGCTGATCACCGGCGTCAGCGCTGCGCTGTCGATCTATCTGTGGCGTTTCGCCGTGCAGCGCCTCGGGCTTGCCGGCGTCTATGCCGCGGGGCTGCTGGTCGAGGCTGTCGGCCTCGTTCTGACCGTTTCCCTGCCGGTGTCCGTGGCGCCGCTTGTCGGCGGGCTGATGCTCGGCGCCACCTTCATGATGGTCACCGCCTATGGCCTGCAGATCGGCCGGCAGCTTGCACCGGAAAGCCCGCGCCGGGCGCTTGCCTTCATGACCGCCGCTTTCGGCATCGGCCAAATTATCGGGCCGGTGGTGGCGGGGTGGCTGGCGGAGCGGACCGGAAGTTTTGCGCTGCCGACCTTGGTGGCTGCCGCCGTGCTGTTCTGCTGTGGTATGGTGGCGGTGCTGGAAGTGCGCAGGATCGGGGCTGCTTTGGCACGCTGAAATTCTGACGATTTGCGGGGGCTGCGAACTGCGTTCTCCGGCCCGGAGCTTCATGAAATAACAGTAACATTGGGATTGCGTAATTGTTGCCGCGCGCAATTTGCCCTAGTTTCGGCCGCATCAGGAGGCAAGTCGTTGACCTCCGAAGAAAAGCGAGTGCCGTCCCTTGTTCCAATCCTTCTTCCCGCAACCTAAGCCCTTCTTTACGTCCGCGATAATCTGGACGATCGTCACAATCGCATTCTGGTACACCGTCGGAGCCAATTTGGGCGTCTCCTTTGGTGCCGGGCCAATGGCGGAAGGGACCGAACCGATCGGCGCGACCTACTTCGTGACGCCGGACAAGTTGTATTTCTATCTCTATTTTCTTTTGTGCGGCGGTATATTTGGCGGAGCCTGGAGATTTTACGACCGCGAGCATCGCTGGTTCAATTGGTCCGTTTGGGGAAGTATTTTTATAATATTTTCCACATACTTCGGCGTTTTGGTCTCGCTGGCCGTCAACAATTGGCGCCGTCCGTTCTTCGATCTTTTGCAGGCGGCGCTGGAGCACAAGCCCGGGGTTACCGCCGGTGACTTTTACACTCTCCTGATAAAGTTCTCGGAAATCGGAGCGGTCGCGGTCTTCGTTTTTGTCGTTACACGCTTCCTGATCAGTCACTACGTGTTCCGTTGGCGGACCGCGATGAACGAATTTTACATGTCGCAGTGGGCCAGGCTTCGGCATATCGAAGGCGCGTCGCAGCGTGTTCAGGAAGACACTATGCGCTTTGCCGATATCTCGGAAGGACTGGGGGTCAATCTCATTGATGCGGTGATGACCCTGGTTGCGTTCTTGCCGCTTCTGCTTTCGCTGTCGAAGCATGTTCCCGAGCTGCCCATCCTGGGTGCAGTCCCGTATTCGCTGTTCTGGCTGGCCCTGGTGTGGTCCATGTTCGGTACCGTCCTGCTGGCGGTCGTCGGCGTCAAGCTTCCGGGTATCGCTTTCAGGAATCAGCGCGTAGAGGCTGCGTATCGCAAGGAATTGGTATACGGCGAAGATGACGAGTCGCGCGCGACGCCTCCCACTGTGGCGGAGCTATTCGACAATGTACGTCGGAATTACTTCCGCATGTACTTCCATTATCTCTATTTCAATATGGTTAGATCGATCTATAACCAGGCTGACAGCGTCTTTGTGTACTTCTTCTTGGTGCCGACGTTCGTTGCCGGAACGATCACGATGGGTATTTTGCAGCAGATCCTGACTGCGTTCGGGCAGGTCAGTAGTTCATTCCAGTACCTCGTCAACTCGTGGACAACGATCATTGAATTGCTGTCCATCCATAAGCGCCTGCGCGCCTTCGAATCCATTCTCTATGAACAGCCGCTGCCGGAAATCGACCAGCAGTTCATCAAGGCCGGCGGCCAGGAAGAACTGGCGCTATAACAGCAACAGTCAGAAGGCGGAGCGATCCGCCTTCTTTCTTGCGTCTTCGATCAGCGGCAAGGCGTCCGCATAGCTGACGCAGGCGACGTCCGGCTTGCCGCAGGTTTCCGTCAGGAAGCGGTCGAGCGCCCGCCAATAGGCGCCGCCATTCATCTCGACGAAGTGAAAGCCGAGCTGCAGCGGAATGCGCGCGCCGTCATATTCCTTGCGGAATGCCTCACGGTAGGCGGCGAGCGTGCGTTCCTCGAAGCGGGCGCTGTCCTTCCGGTTTTCGACGCCCATCGAGTGGCGGATGAACAGGTTGTAGTCCATGCCAATCACCCGGCGGTGCGAGGGACCCTCGGGGATGAGCGGCAGGCCGAAGCGCGGCATTCCGTCCGCAGTCGTCGGCCAGCCCGGTCCCTTGGTGACGAGGCTCGCATCATAGGTGAACTTGAAGGCTTCGAGTGCCGGCATCAGCCCGTCGCTCAAGGAAAGGTAGGGCGCGCGGAATCCCTTGATGCCGTTGCGGGCGAAGTCTGCCCAACCTTGCGGTTCGGCCTCCGGCTTGTCAGCCTTTTCCCAGGCGTCAACGAGGGAGGTGCGGAAGGAAGCGAATTCGTTCTCCCAGTCCGCCTCGCTCCAGCCCTTACCGTCGAAATGGCCGCAGGCATGGCTGCCGATGTCGTGGCCCTCGAGATGCGCCTGCCAGATATGGCCGGCACGAATGGCGATCTCCCCGCGGCTCTGGGCGAAGCCGACATTCGAGCGGCCGGCCTTCTGGCCCGGCGCCTTGTAGCTCTGCCTTGCGTCCGACTTGGTCATCAGGAAGGTGCAGGAAAGAAAATAGGTGAAATGCGCGCCGGTGCGCTTCGCCATGGAAAGGCTCTTTTCCCACAGAGCGTTGTCGTGCGCGCCATCGAAGGAGACGATGACGAGCTGCTTTTCCTTGGCGGGCAGGCGTGCCGCCGGCGGATCGGCGAGCGTCGCCGTGGGAAAAAGACAAAGGGAGAGCGCGAGGATCTTGCGTGGCATAGGGACGGCTTCTGGGAGAATCAGCGGATGCGACGAGTGGTTCTCGCCGTCCCTTCTTCAACAATGCGGCAATCCTTTGATCCCGCTGGAATTTGCAGGGGATATCGTTATGCGATGGTAAACAAAGGGATAATGCGGGATCAGCAAGGCTCGAAGCGGGGAAGCGCTTGCATCGCGCCAAGATTTGTTGATCGATGGCGTTCGAAATCCGGGTGTCCGGAAGCGGCAAATCTAGCGGCGGGTGAGTAATGGCTTTTTTGGTCCTCGGTATCGTAATCTTCCTCGGCATGCACCTCGTCCGTGTGGTTGCGCCCGATATTCGCGCCGGCTTCATCAAGAGCCGCGGCAAGGGCGCCTGGATGGGGCTCTATGCGCTCGTCAGCCTCGTCGGCCTCTGTCTTATCATCTACGGATTCGGCCAGGCGCGCGGCGAAACGGGGATGCTCTACGATCCGCCGGTGTTCCTGCGCCACATTGCCCTGCTGCTGATGTTGTTTGCCTTTGTCTTTCTTGCCGCGGGTTTCCTGCCGTCGGGGCGCATCGCCGTCGCGGTCAAGCATCCGCAGATCCTGTCGATCAAGATCTGGGCGCTGGCACATCTGCTTGCGAATGGCGAGACGTCATCGGTGCTGCTTTTCGGGTCCTTTCTCGCCTGGGCGGTGATCTTGCGCATCTCGCTGAAACGACGCGAACGCGCCGGCGAAACCGTGCTGCCGGTGTTCAAATCGGCGCAGAACGACATTCTGGCGATCGTGATCGGTCTCGTCGCCTATGTGCTCTTCATCTGGAAGCTGCATGATTGGCTGATCGGCGTTGCGCCCATCGTGATGGGCTAAATGTCGCCGGCCCCCTTACAAGCGGCGCAAAATCGGGTAGAAGGCGCAAAATCCACAAAGAGCGACGCGTGTCCGTCCGGACGCGCAACGGGTGCTCGAACATTTGAGATTGCGCGTATCCTTTCCGGACATCGGTGACGATTGTCGGGGGCTACGTGCCAGCGTGCAGGCAAGGCCGGGGCGAAAGATGGCAAACCAGGACGACAGTTTTATCCGCGAGGTCAATGAAGAACTCCGCTCGGACCAGATGAAGGCGATCTGGACGCGGTTCGGCGGTGTCATCATCGGGGTTGCGGCACTCATCGTCCTCGGTACGGTCGGCAAGGTCGGCTATGACTACTGGCAGGAGAGTTCCTCGTCGCAGTCGGGCGATGCCTTTCTCGTAGCGCTCGATCTCGCCAAGGAGAACAGATCGGAGGAGGCTCTCGGCGCACTGACGAAGCTGGAGCAGGAGGGTTACGGCTCCTATCCGGTCCTGGCGCGGCTGCGGGCGGCGACGCTTAAGGCCCAGAAGGGCGAAACCGAAGCGGCTTTCGCGGCGTTCTCCGAGATCGGCAAGGACAATCGCATTCCCGCGGCACTTCGCGATGCGGCGAGGCTGCGCGCCGCTTACCTGCTCATCGATACCGGCACCTACGATCAGGTTTCGGCCGAGGTCGAACAACTGGCGGTGCCGCAGAATGCCATGCGCCATTCGGCGCGCGAGGCGCTCGGTCTCGCCGCCTTCAAGGCGGGCGACTACGCCAAGGCGAAGGGCTGGTTCCAGCAGATCGCCGACGATACCGAAAGCCCGCGCGGCGTCGCCAACCGGGCACAGATGCTGCTCGACGTGATTGCGGCGAGCGGCAAGGCTTGAGGCGTTTGATATGAGTTTCACCGTCGCCATCGTCGGGCGTCCCAATGTCGGCAAGTCGACCTTGTTCAACCGCCTGGTTGGCAAGAAGCTGGCGCTAGTCGATGACACGCCGGGGGTGACGCGCGACCGCCGCCCCGGCGACGCGAAGCTCGTCGACCTGAAGTTCCGGATCATCGACACCGCCGGTCTCGAGCAATCGGCGCCTGACAGCCTGCAGGGGCGGATGTGGGCGCAGACCGAACAGGCGATCGACGAGGCGGACCTGTCGCTGTTCGTCATCGACGCCAAGGCGGGCCTGACGCCGGCCGACGAAACGCTGGCCGAGATGCTGCGTCGGCGCGGCAAGCCGGTCATCGTCGTCGCCAACAAGTCCGAGGCGCGCGGCTCGGACGGTGGCTTCTATGATGCCTTCACGCTCGGCCTCGGCGAGCCGTGCCCGATCTCGGCCGAACATGGCCAGGGCATGCTCGATCTCCGCGATGCGATCGTCGCGGCACTCGGCGAAGAGAGAGCCTTCCCGCCCAGGGAAGACGTCGCCGAGACCGATGTCGATATCCGCCCGGCCGGTGCAGGCGGGGGGGAGGACGAAGAATCCGAACCAGCCTATGACAAGACCAAGCCGCTGCGCGTCGCGATCGTCGGCCGGCCGAATGCCGGCAAGTCGACGCTGATCAACCGCTTTCTCGGCGAAGACCGGCTGCTGACCGGCCCCGAAGCCGGCATCACCCGCGATTCCATCTCGGTCGAATGGGAATGGCGCGGCCGCACGATCAAGATGTTCGATACGGCCGGCATGCGCCGCAAGGCCAAGGTGCAGGAGAAACTGGAAAAGCTTTCGGTTGCCGACGCACTGCGGGCGATTCGCTTTGCCGAAACGGTGGTCATCATCTTCGACGCGACGATCCCCTTCGAGAAGCAGGATCTGCAGATCGTCGATCTGGTCTTGCGCGAAGGGCGCGCGGCGGTGCTCGCCTTCAACAAATGGGATCTGGTCGAGGACTGGCAGGCGGTGCTCGCGGATCTCCGCGAAAAGACCGAACGGCTGCTGCCGCAGGCCCGCGGCATCCGCGCCGTGCCGATTTCCGGCCATACGGGCTACGGGCTCGACCGGCTGATGCAGGCGATCATCGAAACCGACAAGGTCTGGAACCGGCGCATCTCGACGGCGCGGCTCAATCGCTGGCTGGAATCCCAGCAGGTGCAGCACCCGCCGCCGGCCGTCTCCGGCCGCCGCCTGAAGCTCAAATACATGACACAGGTGAAGGCTCGTCCGCCGGGCTTCATGATCTCCTGCACGCGCCCCGAGGCGGTGCCGGAATCCTATGTCCGCTACCTGATCAACGGCCTGCGCAACGATTTCGACATGCCAGGGGTGCCGATCCGCGTCCATTTCCGCGCTGCGGACAATCCTTTCGAGTCGAAGGCGCGCAAGAGGCGGTAGTCGATTTCGAAGGTCGAGAATGCCCCTCATCCGGCCTGCCGGCCACCTTCTCCCCGCGTGCGGGGCGAAGGACGATGCCGCACCGCCGAAATCCCCTCTCCCCGCTTGCGGGGAGAGGGTTAGTCCTCGGGTTAAACCCGAGGAGAGGGGCTATTTCTCGCACTGATCCGGCAACTTCTCGCGTTCCACCAGCGCCCCATGATGGCCGATCACCGCTGCTGCGACGCGGGCGGCGAAGGCGGCGGCGTCGGCCGGGCTGTCGCCGGCGGCGAGGCGCGCCAGGAAGGAACCGTTGAAGCAGTCGCCGGCGCTGGTGGTGTCGACGACATGAGAAACAGACGCGGCCGGAATATGCTGGCGCTCGGCTTCGCCGAACTGCAGCGTGACGCCGTTGGCGCCGTCCTTGACGGCAATGTCTGCGACGCCGAGGCCGCGGTAGCGTTCGATCGTCGCGCCGATGGACGCATCGCCGAAATGGGTTGCCTCGTCGTCATAGCTCGGCAACACCATCGTTGCTGAGCGCGCGCCGGCTTCGAGCGTCGCCCGCATCCGAGCCGCGTCGTCCCAAAGGCGAGGGCGGATATTCGGATCGAAGACGACGCGCGTGCCGCTCGCCTTTGCCCGCCGCAGTTCCGCCAGCAATGTTTCGACTGCATCGGGCGCAAGGATTGCGAGCGTGATTCCGGAGAAGAAGACGACGTCGACCTTTTCGATCGCCGCCCGCAAGCGCTCGGGATCGTCGGCGAGCAGCTTGGCGGCCGAGGTCGAGCGCCAATAGGAGAAGCTGCGCTCGCCGTCCTTCAGGTGGATCATGTAGAGCCCCGGCATGCGGCCCTCGATCCTGGCGATATGCGCCGTGCCGACCCCGGTGCTGTCGATGAATGACAACAGCTCGTCGGACACGACGTCGGTTCCGACGGCGGTCAGATACTCCACGGTCCATCCGGCCGGTGCGAACAGACGGGCGTAATAGGCGGTGTTGAAGGTGTCGCCCGCATAGCCCTTGCGCAGCATGCCTCCTTCCGCCTGCATCAGTTCGACCATGCATTCGCCGATTGAAAGCATGCTGCCGGCCATTCGTGCTTCTCCTCCATTTGCGTCGTTCATGGGTTAGCGATCTGTCGGCTTCGCAGCAAGCGAATGTTGCGCGCGCCGTTTACTCGGTGAATTCGCGGCGATACATCTCTCATCGAGCAGTTGGAACGGCGGGGTTTGCGGATGGCGATTGAATCTGGGTCTGGCGACGATTGGTGGCGCGGCGCGGTGGTCTACCAGGTCTATCCGCGCTCCTTCCAGGATACCGATGGCGACGGCATAGGCGACCTCCGCGGCGTCACCCGGCGTCTGTCGCATATCGCCTCGCTCGGCGTCGACGCCATCTGGCTGTCGCCCTTCTTCAAGTCGCCGCAGGCCGACATGGGTTACGATGTCTCGGATTATTGCGATGTCGACCCGATGTTCGGCACGCTTGCCGATTTCGACGCGATGATGGCGGAAGCGCATCGGCTGGGGCTGAAGGTGATCATCGACCAGGTGATTTCGCACACCTCCGACCGACACCCCTGGTTCGTCGAGAGTCGCTCGAGCCGGACCAATGCCAAGGCGGACTGGTTTGTTTGGGCCGATCCGAAGCCGGACGGCACCGCGCCGAACAACTGGCTGTCGATCTTCGGCGGCCCCGCCTGGGAATGGGACGGCGTGCGCAAGCAATACTACATGCACAATTTCCTGAGCTCGCAGCCCGACCTCAATTTTCATGAACCCGAGGTGCAGGAGGCACTGCTTGCGACGGTGCGCTTCTGGCTGGACCGCGGTGTCGACGGCTTCCGGCTCGATACGGTGAACTATTATTTCAACGATCGGCACTTGCGGGACAATCCGCCGCTGATCCCGGATCCGGATGCGACCAGCCATGATGCACCGGAGGCCAATCCCTATGGGATGCAGGATCACCACTACGACAAGACCCAGCCGGAGAACGTCGCGTTCTTGCAGCGCCTGCGGGGCCTGCTCGACGAATATGGCGGCCGCGCAACGGTCGGCGAGGTCGGCGACGGCGCCCGTTCGCTGAAGACCGTGGCCGCCTATACGAGCGGCGGCGACAAGCTGCATATGTGCTACACCTTCGACCTGCTCGGCCCGGAATTCTCGGCACGCCATATCCGCCGCTGCGTCGAGAACTTCCAGGCGATCGTCACGGATGGCTGGGTCTGCTGGGCCTTCTCCAACCACGATGTCATGCGCCATGTCAGCCGTTTTGCGCTCAACGAGGCCGACCGGGAACGGGTGGCGAAACTCGCAGTCTCGCTGCTTGCCAGCCTGCGCGGCTCGATCTGCCTCTACCAGGGCGAGGAATTGGGCCTGCCGGAGGCGGAACTCACCTATGAGGAGTTGCGCGATCCCTATGGCATCCGTTTCTGGCCGGCCTTCAAGGGCCGTGACGGATGCCGGACGCCGATGGTCTGGGAACGGGACGAGGCAAATGCCGGCTTTTCCTCCGGTCCTCCCTGGCTGCCGGTGCGCGACGACCATCGGATCCTGGCGGTCGATGTGCAGGAGGGCGTGGCGGGGTCGGTGCTCGAACACTATCGCGGGACACTCGCTTTCCGTCGCGGTCATGCGGCCCTCCTCGATGGTGACATGGCGTTCCTTGCGACCAATCAGGACGTGCTGGCCTTCACCCGAAAGAAGGGCAGCGAGACGCTGCTTTTCGTCTTCAACCTGACAGGCGAGCCGCAGGCGGTTCAGCTTGCCGGCGACATGGTTGTCGCCGAAGTGCTGCCGATGCCGGGCTTTGCGCCGGCCTTCGCGGACAATGCGCTCGCGCTCGCTGGCTACGACGTCTTCTGCGGAAGGTTGGGGTGAGGAAAGGGACCTTTCCCTCCGTCGTCGACTGCGAGTGAGGCGGTTGCTGGCACTCCTTACCTGACCTTGTAGCTTGTGAGTGGATCCTCGGGTCAAGCCCGAGGATGACGGAGAGAAGGGAAACGCATCTTCGTACACCTCAGTCGAAACTTATACCGACGGCCATTGGACAAATGTGACGCCACTCCATTCGTCATCCTCGGGCTTGACCCGAGGATCCAAGCGCAAGCGCCGCTCTGCAAGAAGCGCTGCGCACAAGATTCCGCAAGTCCGTCAGAGCGATAGGTCCGCGCTACCTCACCCGATCAACGCGAACTTGTCGACATCCACCAGACCGCGGTCGGAAATCTTCAGGTGCGGGATCACCGGCAGCGGCAGGAAGGCGAGCTGCAGGAAGGGTTCTTCCAGCGTCGCGCCCAGCGCAAAGGCGGCCTGGCGCAGGTGGTGGAGGATGTCGCGCACCCGCTCGTAAGGCTCGAGGCTCATCAGGCCGGCGATCGGCAAGGCGATCTCGCCGGTCACCCGCCCATCCTCGACGACGACGAAGCCGCCCTTGATCGCGCCGAGCCGATTGGCGGCAAGCGCCATATCCTCCTCGCTCACACCGACGACGCAGATATTGTGACTGTCATGGCCGACAGTGGAGGCGATTGCGCCCTTCTTCAGGCCGAAGCCCTGGACGAAGCCGTTGGCATGGTTGCCGTTGACGCCGTGGCGTTCGATGACGGCGACCTTGATGATATCGCGGCCCAGATCGGGGCCGGTCTGGTTTCCCACGGCCGGCAGCCGATAGCGACGATGCTCGGTGATGATCTTGCCGGGCAGCACGCCGATCACCGAGGTCTCAACCTCGCTGTAGGGCACGCCGAAATCGGCGGCCTTGACCTCGCGCGCCTTGACGCTGTCGAGTCCCACCGGCTCGACCGGCTTGCGCCGCGCAAACAGCGCGTCGGTGACGCGCCTACCGCCGGAAAAGACCATCTCCGCCTTGCAGTTCTCCAGACTGTCGAGGACGACGAGATCGGCCCGCCAACCCGGTGCCACCAGGCCGCGGTCGCTGAGGCCGAAGGCACGCGCCGCCGAGATCGAGGCGGCGCGATAGATCGCCAGCGGTTCGACGCCCGCGGCGATCGCCGTGCGGATCATGTGGTCGAGATGGCCCTGTTCGGCGATGTCGAGGGGGTTGCGATCGTCCGTGCAGAGCGCCAGATGGGGCGACAGCCGCTCGGTGATGATCGGCATCAGGGCTTGCAAGTCCTTCGACACGGAGCCTTCGCGCACCAGAATGTGCATGCCCTTGCGGATCTTCTCAAGCGCTTCCTCGGCACTGGTGCATTCGTGGTCGGTACGGATGCCGGTTGCCAAGTAACCGTTCAGTTCCTTGCCGCGCAGAAGCGGCGCATGGCCGTCGATGTGGCCGCCCTGAAAGGCGTCGAGCTTGGCGAGGCAGATTGGATCCTTGTGGATGACGCCAGGGAAATTCATGAACTCGGCAAGACCGATCACCTTTGGATGATGGCGAAAGGGCGTCAGCCTTTCGATCGGCAGGTCGGCACCGGCGGTCTCCAGATGCGTTGCCGGCACGCAGGAGGAAAGCTGGACGCGAATGTCCATGATCGTTTCCATCGCCGAATCCAGGAAGAACTGGATGCCTTCGGTGCCGAGCACATTGGCGATCTCATGCGGGTCGCAGATTGCCGTGGTGATGCCGAGCGGCAGGACGCAGCGGTCGAACTCGTGCGGCGTGACGAGCGAGGACTCGATGTGCAGATGCGTGTCGATGAAACCGGGAACGACGATGCGGCCGGAAACGTCGATCTCCTCGCGACCCTCGTAGTCGCCGCAGGTGCCGACGATCCGGTCGCCCGAAATGGCAATGTCGGAAGCGACAAGTTCGCCGGTGACGAGATCGAAGAACCGCCCGCCCTTGAGCACGATGTCGGCCGGCTTGCGGCCGATGCCCTGATCGATAAACCGTTCCAGCGCCTCGGACATCCTGCACCTCGCCCCTTCTGCTTTGCCAATGAGAATAACCCTCTCCCCGCGGGCGGGGAAAGGGTTCGGGAAGTTTGAGGTCGAGTTATCAGATATTGTTCTTCAGAACGTCGCGCAGCTTGTCGAAGAGCTCGTCGATCTGGCTTTTCTCGATGATCAGCGGCGGCGACAGCGCGATGATATCGCCGGTCGTGCGGATCAGCAGCCCTTTCTCGTAGGCTTTCAGGAAGGCGGAGAAGGCGCGTTTCGTCGGCTCTCCGGCGATCGGTTCGAGCTCGACCGCGCCGATCAGGCCGATATTGCGGATGTCGATCACCTGCGGGCAATCCTTCAACGAATGCAGTCCCTCTTCCCAGTAGGAGGCGAGCTCGGCGGCGCGCGTCAACAGCCCTTCCTCTTTGTAGGTGTCGAGCGTTCCGAGTGCTGCGGCGGAGGCGATCGGGTTGCCGGAATAGGTATAGCCGTGGAAGAACTCGATGAGGTGTTCGGGCCCGCTCATGAAGGCATCGTGGATTTCCGAGGTGACGAACACCGCACCCATCGGGATGACGCCGTTGGTGATGCCCTTGGCGGTGGTGATGATGTCCGGCTTGACGTCGAAATACTGCGCGGCGAAGGGTGTGCCGAGGCGGCCAAAGCCAGTGATCACCTCGTCGAAGATCAACAGGATACCGTGCTTGGTGCAGATTTCGCGCAGCTTCTGCAGATAGCCCTTCGGCGGGATGAGCACGCCGGTCGAGCCGGCGACCGGCTCGACGATGACGGCGGCGATCGTCGAGGCGTCGTGGAGCGTGACGATCCGCTCCAGCTCGGTTGCGAGGTCGGCGCCATGCTCGGGCTCGCCCCGGGTAAATGCGTTCCTGGCGGGCAGGTGGGTGTGCGGCAGGTGGTCGACGCCGGTCAGCAGCGTGCCGAACATCTTGCGGTTGGCGACGATGCCGCCGACCGAAATGCCGCCGAAATTGACGCCGTGATAGCCGCGCTCGCGGCCGATGAGGCGGAAGCGCGAGCCATTCCCCTTGGCGCGGTGATAGGCAAGCGCCACCTTGAGCGCCGTGTCGACCGATTCCGAACCGGAATTGGTGTAGAGGACATGGTTCAGCCCTTCGGGCGCGATATCGACGAGCCGATTGGCAAGTTCGAACGCCTTCGGATGGCCAAGCTGAAAGGCCGGCGCATAGTCGAGTTCGCCCGCCTGTTCGCGGATCGCCTCGGTGATCTTCGGCCGACAGTGACCGGCATTGACGCACCAGAGCCCGGCCGTTCCATCAAGTACAGTGCGGCCGTCATGCGTGGTGTAGTACATGTCCTTGGCGCCGACGAACAGGCGCGGCTCCTTCTTGAACTGCCGATTGGCGGTGAACGGCATCCAGAAGGCGCTGAGATCGTTTGGGGTGGTGTTCAGTCGGTTCGACATGTCCTGTTCTCCTCGGCGGAGCCTGTAACCGGCAACGCGAGCGGCCGATCGGATCCGGATTCTTTTACTCGTTGGTCAAATTATCAGTGCCCCTGTGAGCGTCAAGCCCGCCGACGGCGTGGGGCTTGTCGCTTCTCAGCAAAAAACCCCGCGATTGCTCGACGGGGCTTTTGACTTGCGGCTCTTGTCGGCGTCTTGGGAGTCAGGCCGACTTGCGCACAAGGGCTTTTTCTATGACGACGCTCGTGGCTGCGCCGTAAATCTCCGAAAGTGCGCCCAAAATCTTCATGACGGAGTCGGACGAGCTCGAATAGTAGATCGTCTGAGCGTCACGCCGGGTGCTGACCAGATTCTGGGCACGCAACTTCGAGAGGTGCTGGGAGAGAGCCGACTGGCTCAGCCCGACCTTGTTGGCCAATGCGCCTACCGCCATTTCTTCCTTGACCAGAGAGTCGAGAATGAGCAGGCGTTTTGGATTTGCCATGGCCGAGAGGAAACCGGCTGCTATTTCGGCTTCCTCATGTTTTTCAGGCGAAAGAGGCTGCATTGCGTGCTCCATGCGCGAATTACATCACACGTCGTTATGTTTCACGAAGCACGATAATTAGACGTGATGCATAAAAGGGCAACCACCCACTGCAAGAATTGGGGGTAGCTAAGTGCCGATTAATCGTAAAGTTTTTTCAAAATCGGTCGCAACTGCTCCGTGTCCTCGATGACAGTATCAAAGTCGAGACGTCGCAACCTCTCTCCGTCGAAAAGGTCGAGACCGGCCGCATCGATTCCGACGATCTTCCATTCGCCGTCCCCCGCGCGGCACACGGCGGTCGCATAGTGCTTCACGGCGTCCCGGTGGTCGGTATTCATGTGCTCGATGGCGCTCTCCTCCATTTCGGCGAGCGCGGCCAGGGCGGGCGATGCAATGACAAGGTCCTTGTCGGTCAGCACATAGGCGCGGCCGAAGCCGCCATTGAGGCTGGCGCGCAGCGGCACAAGGCGGAAAAAGCCGAAATCCGGAAAATCGACATAGAGCCCGGCCTTGGGGTGGCGGCGAAGAAACCGTTCGCGGATGCGGCCATGCGCGGCGCTGTCGCGCGGAACCTCCTCGGCCTCGCACTGCACGGTGAGGCGCGGATGGGCAAGGGGATCGCCCTTGCCCGGTTCGCCCGTCAGGAGGGATGCGCGCCGATCGGCAAGCAGCGCCTGGGTATGGGTCGAAAGCCGCGAGACGAGTATGACCGGCACTCCGTCAATGTCGATGCCGATCAGCGCCCGGCTGACGAAGGGGAAGCCATTCCCTTCAGGTTCGAGCACAGCGAGCGCGCCGCTGCGCGCCGAACGGAGCAACATCCGGGCCAGCTGGCGCGCCTCGTCATCGGTCTCACGCAAGACGTTCGGTTTGTCGCTCATGACGTGCTTCCTCGCCTCGGGTCCGAATGAAAAAGCCTGGAGCGGTGCTCCAGGCTTGTTTTGAACCCCGCGGTTTTGCGCGTCAATCTTTGCTGCGGTGTCGCGTCAGGCCTTCGACGATATTTTGCGCGTCGATGGTGCCGACCACCGCGCCGTTGTCGACGACGCCGATGCTGCCCGGCTGGCGGGACATGGCGTCGAGGATGTCGACGAGCGGCGTCGTCGGCTTGGCGGTTGCCGTCACGCCGGCACCGGCAGCGGTCCGCCCGACGCCGGTCTGCATGACGTCCTTCGCCGTCAGCATGGTGATCGGGTTCATGTGCTGGACGAAGTCGGCCACGTATTGGTTGGCCGGATTCTTGACGATCTCCTGCGGCGTTCCGCATTGGATGATCCGCCCGCCCTCCATGATGGCGATGCGATTGCCGATGCGGAAGGCCTCGTCGAGGTCGTGGCTGACGAAGATGATCGTCTTCTTCAGCCGCCGCTGGAATTCGAGCAGCTCGTCCTGCAGGCGCGTCCGGATCAAGGGGTCGAGGGCCGAGAACGGCTCGTCCATCAGCAGGATCGGGGCGCCGGTGGCGAAAGCCCGCGCAAGACCGACCCGCTGTTGCATGCCGCCCGAAAGCTCGTTCACCTTGCGGTCCGCCCACTTGGTGAGGTTGACGAGTTCCAGCTGTTCGCCGACGCGCTTCTTTCGCTCCGCGTCGCCAACGCCGGCCAGTTCGAGGCCGAAACCGACATTGTCGGCCACGGTACGCCAGGGAAGCAGGGCGAACTGCTGGAACACCATCGACACGGTGTGCATGCGGAAATCCCGCAAGGCCTTGGCGTTGCAGCGATACGGGTTCAGCGATCCGCTCGAGGTCTTGACCTCGACCTCGCCGCGCACCACCGGGGCAAGGCCGTTGACGGCCCTCAGCAGCGTCGATTTGCCGGAGCCGGACAAGCCCATCAGCACGAGGATCTCGCCTTCGTGGATCGCCAGCGAGGCGCCGGCAACGCCGAGCACGTGGCCTGTAGCGGCGCCGATCTCGTCGCGGGTCTTGCCCTGATCGACCATCTGCAGGGCAGGCTGCGGGTTCTTGCCGAAGATGATGTCGACATTCTTGAAAACGACGGCTTCGGTCATGCGCCTTCTCCTTCGTCGGACGTGCGGAAAAGACGATCAAGAACGATCGCAAGAATAACGATACAGAGTCCGGACTCGAACCCCCTGGCGATATTGACCGTGTTCAGCGCCCGAAGGACGGGCACGCCGAGGCCGTCGGCACCGACGAGTGCGGCGATGACCACCATCGACAGCGACAGCATGATCGTCTGCGTCAGCCCGGCCATGATCTGCGGCATGGCGAAGGGAATCTCGACCTTGCGCAGCACCTGCCATGGCGTGGCGCCGAAGGATTCGGCCGCTTCGACCAGCGACGGCGGCGTCGAGATGATGCCGAGACGCGTCAGGCGGATCGGCGCGGGGATGGCGAAGATGACGGTGGCGATCAGCCCCGGCACCATGCCGAGGCCGAAAAGGATCAGCGCCGGAATGAGATAGACGAAGGTCGGGATCGTCTGCATCAGGTCGAGGATCGGGCGCATGATCGAGTAGACCCAGGCACGGCGCGCTGCCACGATGCCGAGCGGCACCCCGACGGCCATGCTGACGAAGCTCGCGGCGAGCACCAGCGCCAGCGTCTCCGTTGTTTCCTGCCAGTAGCCCTGATTGACGATCAGGAGCAGGCCAAGACAGGTAAAGGCGGCGATGCCGATGGAACGGCGGAACCACCAGGCAAGAGCGGTCACGATAGCGATGACGATAAGCGGGTGGGGCGTCTGGAGGATGTAGAGCAGGACGGAGATGATGCCCGAGAGCAGATTTGCAAGCTGGTCGAAGAACAGCTCGAAATTGGTTGTCAGCCAGTCGACGAACGCCTTGGCCCAGCCGCCGATCGGGATGCGATTTTCTGTCAGAAATTCCACGAACTGGATCCCTCTTGTCAGGGTCAAACACTGGATCGCATGAAGCGGTGGAAAAGGGCGGGGGAGGTTCCCCGCCCGACTGCATGTTTCCTTCAATCAGACCGATTCAGGATAGAGGCATGCAGCAATTCGGAGTGCTGCAGCGACCTTTTGCGCGTCTGAATGGACGCACGGCGCTACGGCAATCAGAGACCAAGTTCGGTCTTCACGGCGGCCAGTCCCTCACCACCATCCTTGGTGGTCACGCCGGCAAGCCAGGGCTCGATGGCGGAGGGGTTGTCCTTGAGCCAGGCGGCAGCCGCCTTTTCCGGATCTTCGCCGTCGTTCAGGATCTTGCCCATGATCTCGTTCTCCATCTGGAGCGAGAAGTTCAGGTTCTTGAGCAGGGCGCCGACATTCGGGCATTCGGTCGTGTAGCCGGCACGCACATTGGTGTGCACGGTGGCGCCGCCGAAGTTCGGGCCGAAGATGTCATCGCCGCCGGAAAGATAGGTGAGCTTGAAGTTGGCGTTCATCGGATGCGGCTCCCAACCGAGGAAGACGATCGGCTTGTCGTCCTTCTCGGCGCGCGCCACCTGCGCCAGCATGCCCTGCTCGGAGGATTCGACGACTTCGAAGCCCTTGAGGTCGAACGTGCCCTTCTCGACCATGTCGATGATCAGCCGGTTGCCGTCATTGCCGGGCTCGATCCCGTAGATCTTGCCTTCGAGCGCATCCTTTTGGGCGGCGATGTCCTTGAAGTCCTTGATGCCGAGTTCAGCGCCCTTGGCATTGGTCGCCAGCGTGTATTTGGCGCCTTCGAGGTTTTGGCGGACGGTCTCGACCGACTTGTCGTCGCGATAGGGCGCGATGTCGGCTTCCATCGTCGGCATCCAGTTGCCGAGGAAGACGTCGATATCCTTGTTCTTCAGGGACGTGTAGGTAACGGGGACCGAAAGCACCTTGACGTCCGTCTCGTAGCCGAGCGCCTTGAGGATTGTGGTTGCCGTCGCCGTCGTCGCGGTGATGTCCGTCCAGCCGACGTCGGAGAAGCGGACGGTGCCGCAGCTTTCCGCCTCGGCCGCGGCCGCGTTGCCGGCGGTCAAGGCCGCCATGCAGATGGCCCCCGCCAGCATGAATTTGAGTGAGAATGTCCTTGTCATCGTTATCGTTCCCCTGCCTGTGTTCTTTTTTTAGCCAAACACCAATGCGCCCCGAATTCAAGGCCTTGGCGCAAGCGAAGTGTATTGCGTCAATCCGCCGAGGGGATGCACAGAGCGACGCCGAATGTCGCAATGGCCACGAAATGACGATCGTCAGGACCCATCGTGCAGCCGTGGAGCGAAGACCGTACGGCTGAAAATCTGTGGGTGGCGTCGCCGCGCTCTGGTCATCGAGCGCAAGCCTCGTCATTTAGCGGGGACACCACGTCTGGGAACCGTGACCATGGCCAAGCTCTATTTCAGCTATGCGACGATGAATGCCGGCAAGAGCACGCTGCTCCTCCAGGCCGCCTACAACTATCAGGAGCGCGGCATGCGCGTCGTGATGCTGATCGCCGCCTTCGACGATCGGGCCGGCACGGGACGAATCGCGTCGCGCATCGGGCTTAAATCGGACGGGATACCGTTCCATGGCGGCGACGATCTTTACGGCCTTGTCGAGCGCCTGAACGGCGACGGCTCCGGCGAGATCGCCTGCGTTTTCGTCGACGAGGCGCAATTCCTCGGCGAGAACCAGGTGTGGCAGCTTGCGCGCGTCGCCGACCGGCTCGGCATTCCGGTCATGGCCTATGGCCTCAGGACCGACTTTCAGGGAAAACTCTTTCCCGGCTCCATGGCCCTGCTTGCGATTGCCGACGAAATGCGCGAGGTCAGGACGATCTGCCATTGCGGACGCAAGGCGACGATGGTGGTGCGCCTCGACGGCGCCGGCCATGTCGTGCGCGAGGGCGCGCAGGTCGATGTCGGCGGCAATGAGAAATACGTGTCCTACTGCCGGCGGCATTGGGAAGACCAGATGCGCGGCTGACGACAGTTTGCCGAACCTCGACAGGAGTTGCAACGTTGCGATCCATCATCCTCGCCGCCTGTCTTGCCCTCGTCGCGGCGCCAAGCCTGGCGGACGGGGACGCCAAGGCGGGTGCGGCGGTCTTCAGGAAATGCAGTGCCTGCCATACGGCCACGGAGCCGGCGAACCGGGTTGGCCCGAGCCTGATGGGCGTCGTCGGCCGTCCCGCCGCGTCGTTCGACGGGTATAGCTATTCCGATGCGATGAAGGCATTCGGCGCTGAAGGCAAAGTGTGGGACGAGGCGACGCTCTCGGAATATCTCCTGAGCCCCCGGGGGATGGTGAGCGGGACAAGATGAGCTTCTCGGGATTGAAGAAGCCGGCGGATATCACCGATGTCATCGCCTACCTCAAAAACCCCGCTGCCGGCGAGTGAACGGAGTCGTCCCGGCCGGTTGAAAAAAGCCCGTCGGCGTCTCTTGTCCTGACCTGCTAAACACCCTTTATATAAGTGCAATCAAGGGCTGAGCAGTTTGGTTCACGGGCACGAGGCCCGGACGGGCGAAGGGGATAGGAAATGGCTACTCTTCAGAATTTTGACGCCGAGATCGCCAAGACGCGGAGCGTCGTCGACGAGATGCGCGGCAAGCTTGAGCAGTCGGGCGTCGTCCTCGATCAGTTCGCCAAGGCGGACACCAAGCTCGGCGACGTCAATTTCGACATCGAGAACGCCCGAATCCAGGACGTCCTCAAGCAGCAGAAGGCGATGGAAGCCAATATCGCCGATCTGATCATCGGCCTCGAAGACGCGACGAACGTTTTCGGTGCCGAGTTCGAGAGCATGAAGAGCTACACCGGCTACGAGAAGTTCGTCGGGTTCTTCTCCAAGCAGTCGATGCAGCGCATGCGCACCGACCGGGTGCGCAATATGTCGCTCGCCGGCAATCTCCAGGAACTGCTCGTCAAGTCCGACACTATCGTCGGCATTCTCAAGGAGCAGAAGGCGATCCTCGACCAGCGCTACAAGACGTCCGAGCAGAGCCTCATCCAGGTGATCGAGCGCCGCAAGGGGACGATGGCCGCGCTCGTAGAAACCCAGAAGCGCATCGAAGAGCTCAATCCGCTGCTGCTCGACATCGAGAACCGGATCGCGGCTTCCACGGATCAGACGACCCGTACCGACCTCGAGTCGGAACGGTCGCGTCTCGCCACCGAATACAACGAGAAGCAGGCCAAGGAACAGGAACTGCTCGCCGAGAGCCAGACGCTCGAGCGCTACACCGCGATGTTCCAGACCTTCGTCGATTCGCTCAACAACCAGATCGCCGCGCAGAACACGCTGATCAACAAGCTGACGATCGATACCGAGCAGCGCATCGTGCTCTACAAGTCACTCGAAGACTCGTTGAAGACGGCGGCACAGCAGGATGTGGCGCACAAGATCAACACGCTCGGCAGCCAGGTCGACACCGCCGCCGAGGAAACGATGGCGGGAATTGGCGCCGCCGCCCAGCGCCATATCGGCGACCTGCTCGAAATGCATGAAAAGAACATGCTTGCGACACAGGATATCCAGCGGCGCAAGAAGTTGGCCGACGACGCCTTTGCCCGTCGCTTCCAGACGGTGATGGACAAGCACAATGCCGCAAACTACGTGAAGCAGTGATCGGCAACGCGGCAATGACCAGCTTTCCGACCGCCTTTCGGCAATCGCCGGAGGGAGTGTGATGAATACCGCGGTTTCCCCCGCCGTCAGGCAATATTTCACCTCAATCCGGGCCGCGCTGGCGGGGCTCGAGCTTTTTCTCGGTGACCGCAATTCGCCGCTTTATCGCAACACGGTCGTCGGTGAAGTCATCGTTCCCTATCTCGCCCGGCTGAAGGCATCGGTCGCCTGCTGGGAAAACCGCATCGGCTTCGTCGAGAACTTCCGGATCTCGCGCGCCGAGAGCGGCTTTCCGGTGTTCCAGAATGTGCTGGAGCTCGAGAACGACCGGCAGAGCGCCGAGAAGCGGCTGGCAAGCATCCCAACGGCGGATGCGCTGCGCGAGGAAATGGTCGATTTCATTCTGCGGCAGAAGGCCTTTCCGGAAGCGTTGCAGGCCCGCATGGCGGAGCGGCTCTATCTCGAGCAGATCGGCAAGGGGGATATCTTCTCGCCCTTGATCCTGCCGGAGACGATCCGTGTCGCCGTCAATCCGAAGACGATGCGGCCCTACTACGTCGTCGCCTGGGGCGCCTTCGACGGCACGCAGACGCTTCCGATGATCTACATGGCGACGATCGAGGATTCCTCCGACAATATCGTCGAGATGCTGGTGACCGAGGACGGCAAGCTCAATGCGGACGTCGACATCCCGCTGCCGGTCGGCGGACTGCTCAATCCGGAGCTTGCCAGCCGTTTCGACGATTTCGCCTCGAAGAACAGCGCCTATTCGCTCACCCCGGTGACGATCGCCACCAATCTCGACAAGGATTTCCCGGAACTGCATCCGAAGCAGCTTCGGCGCATCGTCCTCGGGCCGTTTTATTCGGCCGGTATCACCGAGAACAATGCGCGGATCAACGACATCCTCTCGAAAGTCCGCAAGACGGAGAATGCCTGGCTTTTGACCTGGACGGTGCAGGAGGTCTTCTCCAAGGCCGAGCGGCCCGCCGAGCGTGGCTTCTGGTCCTCGACGCCGGCGCAGGAGGAATTTCACATCGACACCGACAATCTCGAGGCGGCGCGCATGGGCGTCAGCGCCTATGAAAAACATGCGCTGGTGCCGCACGACGCCTATCAGGCGCTCTACGCGGCCGGCGAGGCGGCCCAGGTCTTCGGCGACTACAAGGTGCATGTGATCTCCGGCAACCAGGTGGTGAGCGAGGTTTGAGATGACGCTGAATACGGGCCTGACGACGCTGCACGAGGACGACATCGCCAAGCATCAGGCGGTGGCGCAGAGCCTGGTGACCAAGCTTGTCCTCCTCGAGCGGGATGAGCCTTCGGGTACGCCGCTTGCGGGCACCGGCCGCCGTTTCGTCTCGACCGTCTCGAGCGGCGGCCAGCGGCGCACCCGCGAGGTCGAACTCACCCGCACCATTCAGTCGGTACGCGGCGCCGATCCGCTCTTTTCGCCGGCCCAGCACGCCGTTCTCTACCGCACGCGGCGCGGCATCCAGGTGGCGCTGGCAGTGGCGGACGTGTTCGCGCGGCAGACGAACCTCGAACAATTGCAGGCGCGCAATGCGGCCACCCCGCTTTCCGGCGAAGACGCAAGCCATTTCAAGGCACTGCTTTCGGCCGCCGCCTATATCGCAGCCTTCACGCTTGCCGCCTATCTCGGTGCGACGCTGCAGGGCGAGGGGGAGCCGGTCGACGATGCCGCCGAGCCGGATTTTCTCTTCGACACGCCGCAGGACGCGCTGAAAAGCATGGTCGCCGCCCTCGATCGCAGCATTGCCGGCGCCCCGGACGATCTTGCCCTGACGGCGCGTTCTCGCGCCTTCTGCCGCGTCGCGATCGAAGGATTGCTTGCCCGCAAGGCGCGATTCACCGGGCTGCAGAATTTTGAGAACGTCCATATCCGGCTGGACCAGGACGATTTCACGCTCAACGGCTTCGATGTCGCACCCGGGCAGAAGCGTAAACCCCTGGTGATGACCTTCAAGAAGCCGGATGAGATCATCGGCAATCACATCGCCAAGTATCAGGCGCTGAAGCTTGCCAAGATGCTGATGGCCTATGATTTCGACCGGCAGATGAATCCCTTCGTCGAACTCGGCGGTTTCCTCTTCACCTTCATCGGCGACGGCATGCCGGGCACCGGCAAGACGATCTTGATCCAGATGCTCGCCGGCATGCTGCACGACTATTGCGGCGTCGCCGGCTATGCCTTCCACTACGAGAATTTCGGCGTCGACCAGATCTCCTCCTACCAGGGCAAGTCGGGCCAGAACTGCAAGGAGTTCGTCAACAACGTCATCAACCCGCGGGCGATCGGCTTCGGCACGATCGACGACGTCGACCAGGTGGCGGCGAAGCGTTCCGACGACCGCGCCTCGGCCGGCCAGCACGAGGTGACGGCGGTGCTGATGGAGAGTTTCGCGGGCGCCTCGACGGTGGTGCGCGGCAATTGCACCTTCGGCATGTTCTCCAACTATCCGGAGAATGTCGACGATGCGCTCCGCCAACGGGCCGGCGCGCGCTGGCTCGTCGACGGGCCACAGACGGAAGGCGACTATATCGACATTTTCGCGCTGCTGGTCGGCAAGAACCACAAGATCCCGCTCGGTCAGCACGACCTCTTTGCCGGCCAGGAAATCAAGCGCGCCGTGTCGCAATCCTACGCGGCGCATGCGCGGCCACAGGAGGGGGGGCTCGCCGCCGTCTGGGAGCGCTACGAAAAAGAGAAGGGCAAGATCGCCTCGCTCGCCGACGTCGGCGCCTATCTGCACATGATCAAGGAGGCGGAGCCGCGCTTCACCGGCCGGGCGATCCGCAACATCACCGACGCGATCAAGATGCGGGCGATGGACGTCGAGCTGCCGGACGACTGGTTCAAGGATGCGACCTCCTTCATGCACAAATCCTACGACGAGAAGAAGGCGATGATCGAGGAGCTGCGCGGCCCGATCACCATCGACATGGTGCTGCAGGAAATCAACCGCTACGCCGACAGCGAATTCCGCTACACCGACAAGTCGGACGACGCCGCCATCGCCGAGATCATTCGCCGCGAGCGCCAGCGCGAGAAGGCGATCCGCGAGATCGAGACAATGAAGCGCGAGGGGCGGTGGCAGGGATGAGTGAAGAGAGCATGCCCGCATGAAGCGCCTTCTCGAAGCCGAACTGATCTACGGGCGGCTGCTCGATATTTCGGAGCCGCACCTCGTTCAGCGCTACAACAAGGCGCTCGAAGGCCTCGGGCTGAAGCCGACGGCGCTCGAGCGGTTCAGCATCGATATGACCGGCTTCTCGCCGGAGATCGCTGAGGAGCTGGGAGACCGCGACTATCTCGATCCGAACCGGGTCAACCGGCGCTTCATCGTCCTGACGCCCGCCCAGGCGGAACTGCCGGTCGTCCATACGAGCTTTTCCAACACCGCGGCGCTGATGCACGAGTTCTTCAACGCCAACATGCGCGCGATCAACGCGGTCACGATCAAGGACGCGCTCTACGGCGAGATCGAGGATTCGGTGTCGGTGGTCGAGGACATCGACGATCTCCTGTCGATCAACGAGGTCCGCTTCCGCGTGCTCTCCGCCGAGGACATGCTGGGCAAGGCGGCGGAGCTACGGGAGCTTGTCGACCGGCTGAAGAAGGTCCCGACCGCCTGGTCCGACGACGCGATGCTGAACCGGATGGTGGAACTTGCCAAGCTGACCGGCGACATCCGTCAGAATGCACTCGTCCCCGAGGAGCTGGTCTTCCGTCACGAGGCCTTCTGGGCCAATCATTTCGGCGGCGTCTACGTGTTCCTCGACCAGAAGACGACGACGGTGATCTGCGATCCTTCCGTGCCAGGCTTCCGGCGCTCGCGGCCCTGGCAGGTGAGCTACATCGCCATCAGCGATCACGCGCGCATCTACGATTTCCTGGCGTCGACCAATCGGCTGCAGTTGCCGCAGGCCTCCTGGGTGCAGGAATCGGGCCTGTTCCAGCACCGGGCCGACATGGCGGTCCGCGGGCTGATCAACGAAGCCGATCCGGACGCCGATCTCCTCAACGTCGATCGGATCTGGCTGCAGACCTGGATCCATCGCAACGCCGCGCTGGTGGCGCGCGACGGCACCTATCCGTTCCTGCAGGAAATCACGCGGGCGATCGCCGCGACGGGCACGATCAAAATGCAGGAGATCGCGCCGGAAAACCGTTTCCTGCTGGTGCGGGCCGCGCCTGATCATCCGGACAAATGGCTGGTCAATCAGCTCATCGCGCAGCTCGTGCCGCGCGATTTCGTGTCGCGCTTCGTGTTCGACAAGCAGGGCTTTTATGGTGCCTACGAGCACTACGGCGAAAAGTTCCGCGAATATGTTGTGGCAACGTTGACGGGCACATATCTGAAAGACAAGGCCGCCTTCCGCCACAAGCTTTACGGTCTCAAAGAGGAATAGGACATGCTCGATCCGATCGTTGTGTTTTTTCAGCGCGTGTTCACGGCGATCGGCCGCGGCATAGGACTGGCCGTCTCCTGGCTCCTCTGGCCCTTCATGGCGCTCGCAAACTGGTATCGGGGGCGGAGTTGGATCATAAAGGGGCCGATCGGCCTCATCCTGCTCGGTCTGATCTTCTTCTACGGCTACTTTGTCTGGCAGACACAGTCCTGGACCAATTTCGATCCGGACTATGTCGATCGCTACAAGCTGTCCCAGCGCAAGGTGCCGGCGGGCTCGCCGGTCAGCGGCCCGGGCGCTGCGACGGGGCAATCCGGTAGCGCGGCGGCTGCCAGCCAGGCCGCGGCGGTGGCTCCCTCGGACGCGTCGACGACGGAGGCGCTCGATATGGCGCAGTTGCCGGCCGGCACGGTCTGCCAGACCTCGGCGGTGGTCGACGTGGCGGCCGATCTCATCGATCTCAACGTCAACCAGAACGCCTGGATATCCTCGATGCTGGCCTACAAGCTCGGGCTGTTCGGGCTCGACTGGGACGACACGCCCTGGCTCGACAACAAGGCATCGTTCCAGCGCGGCATCAACCAGGCTGTCCGGCGCACAACCGTCGAACTGGTCGACTCGCTCGGCCGGGTGCGTGGCACGTCCGGCGTCAACAACGACCTGCAGAGCGCCCGCGGCAACATCCAGTTCGACGAGGAAACCTGGTATTTCGGCCTCAACCCGTTCGGTCCGAAGACGCCGACGCCGAGCTTTTATCGTGCCGCGATGCGCGATCTCAGGAAATTCAATGTTTCACTCGGCAAGTGCGAGGCGATCTTCGACGGCCGCTCCGACAATATGGTCGAGTTCCTTGACCGCATTGCCAATGATCTCGGCAACACGTCGGCGATCATCCGCGAGCGCTCGGAATTCCACAATGGCGGCTGGTTCGATACGCGTGCCGACGACCGCTTCTGGTTCGCCTTCGGCCAACTCTACGGCTATTACGGCATCCTTTCGGCGGCCGGCGCCGATTTCGAGAATGTCGTTGCGCAGCGCGGGCTGACGCCGATCTACACGGAAACGATGAAGCAGCTTCGCTCGGCGCTGCGCATCCAGCCGCTGATCATCTCGAACGGCCGCGAGGACGGCTGGATCATGCCGACGCACCTGGCAACGATGGGCTTCTACATTCTGCGCGTCAGGTCCAATCTCGTGGAGATGCGCGATATCCTTGCCCGTTGACGGCCGGCGTGTCAGCGTAAGCGCAAAGAAACGAAGCGTGCATCTCGCAGAGGAGGCGGGCTGCGCGCATCAATGAGGGGGAAGCCATGCCGGAGGTCAAGTCCGATATCGAGATCGCGCGTGCTGCGCGCAAGCAACCGATCATGGAGATCGGCGCGAAACTCGGCATCCCGCCGGAGCACCTGCTGCCCTACGGACATGACAAGGCGAAGGTGAGCGCCGAATTCATAGCGGCCCAGAAGACCAACGGAAATGGCCGGCTGATCCTGGTGACGGCGATCAACCCGACGCCGGCCGGCGAGGGCAAGACGACGACGACCGTCGGCCTTGGCGACGGCCTCAACCGTATCGGCAAGAAGACGATCGTCTGCATCCGCGAAGCCTCGCTCGGCCCGTGCTTCGGAATCAAGGGCGGTGCGGCTGGCGGCGGCTACGCCCAGGTGGTGCCGATGGAGGACATCAACCTCCATTTCACCGGCGATTTTCACGCCATCACCTCGGCGCACAACCTGCTCGCCGCGCTGATCGACAACCATATCTACTGGGGCAACGAACAGGCGATCGACATCCGCCGCATCGCCTGGCGGCGGGTGATGGACATGAACGACCGGGCACTGCGCCAGATCATCGGCTCGCTCGGCGGCGTCGCAAACGGCTATCCGCGCGAGACCGGCTTCGACATCACCGTCGCCTCCGAGGTCATGGCGATCCTCTGCCTGGCCGCCGATATCAGGGACCTGGAAAAGCGTCTCGGCAACATCATCATCGGCTACCGGCGCGACAAGAGCCCGGTCTACGCGCGGGACATCAAGGCGGACGGGGCGATGGCCGTGCTGCTCAAGGATGCGATGCAGCCGAACCTGGTGCAGACCCTCGAAAACAATCCGGCCTTCGTCCACGGCGGGCCCTTCGCCAACATCGCGCATGGCTGCAATTCAGTCGTAGCGACGACGACGGCGCTGAAACTTGCCGACTACGTCGTGACAGAAGCGGGTTTCGGCGCGGATCTCGGCGCGGAAAAATTCTTCGACATCAAATGCCGCAAGGCCGGCCTGAAGCCGGATGCGGCCGTCGTCGTTGCCACCGTCAGGGCAATCAAGATGAATGGCGGCGTGAAGAAGGACGACCTCGGCAAGGAAAATCTCGAAGCGCTCAGGAAGGGATGCGCCAATCTCGGGCGTCATGTGCAGAACGTCAAGAAATTCGGCGTGCCGGTGCTCGTCGCTATCAACCACTTCACTTCCGATACGGAGGCCGAGATCCAGGCGATCAAGGATTATGTCCGGACGCTCGGTTCCGAGGCGGTGCTATGCCGGCACTGGGCCGAGGGGTCGGCCGGCATCGAGGAATTGGCGCACAAGGTTGTCGATCTCGCCAATGCCGGACACTCGCAGTTCTCGCCGCTCTATCCGGACGACATGCCGCTCTTCCACAAGATCGAGACGATCGCCAAGGACATCTATCACGCCAGCGAGGTCATAGCCGACAAGCTGGTGCGCGACCAGCTCAGGACCTGGGAAGACCAAGGCTACGGGCACCTGCCGATCTGCATGGCGAAGACCCAATATTCCTTCTCCACCGACCCCAACCTGCGCGGCGCCCCGAGCGGCCATGCGGTGCCGATCCGCGAAGTCCGCCTTGCGGCCGGCGCCGGCTTCGTCGTCGTCATCACGGGCGAGATCATGACGATGCCGGGCCTGCCGAAGGTACCGTCTTCGGAGAAGATCCGCCTCAATGAAGCGGGCTATATCGAGGGCTTGTTCTGACGGAGGCGCTTCTCTCCGGTCTCAGTCGAGGCCGCCGATAAAGTCTGCCTTGCCGATCGGCACGCCCTTGTGGCGCAGGATGTCGTAGGCGGTGGTCACATGGAAATAGAAGTTCGGCAGCGCGAATTTCAGGAGATAGTCGCTGCCGCTGAAGTTCACCTTCAAATTCGGAAAGTTGAGTATCACTTCGCGCTGCTCGCTGCCATCGAGGTTTTCGGGCGTCACGGTCTCGAAGAACGCCACCGTCTTGGCGATCCGCGCGCGCAGATCGGCGAAGCTCTGCTCGTCGTCCGGGAAACGCGGCACCTCGAGGGTCGTCAGCCGGGCGATGGCGTTCTTGCTCGTGTCGCTCGCTCGCTGGATCTGGCCCGACAGCGGCAGCATGTCCGGCGCGAGCCGCGCGTTGAAGAGTTCGTCGAGCGGCATGCCCGATTCGACGGCAAAAGCCTCGGCCTTGTCGAGGAGCCCGCCGAGCGCAGAAAAGCCGCGCGTGAAGACGGGAATGGAGAGCGTGTACATTGTCAAAGGCATGGGATTTCCTCGCTTAAGGCTTTGCGGACGGTGCCGCTGATAGATCGTATCGAGCGGCGTTGGGTTCAACCAGCCGCGGAAATCTTTGCCGATCCGAAAGAGAATTCGTGCTCGCTCAATTTGCGCCCGGTGGCGCGCTACCTTGGAAACACAATGACACCGTCGGAACTTCAGGCTTACCTTCATGCGCATATTCCTCTCTCCGCTGCCATGCAGGTGGAAGTGGCGGCGGTCGAGTGGGAACATGTCCTCCTTCGCGCACCGCTGGCGCCGAATATCAATCATCGCGAAACGGTTTTCGGGGGGAGCGCTTCGGCACTGTCGATACTCGCTGCCTGGTCGCTGCTGCATGTCCGGCTCCGCTTGAGCGGGGTCGCCAGCCGCCTCGTGATCCAGAGCAACCGCATGGAGTATCTGTTGCCGATCGACGGTTCCTTTTCGGCCCGCTCGAGCCTCGAACACGCCGATCAGTGGCCAGGCTTCATGCGCCTGCTCGAACGGCGCGGCAGGGCACGCCTCACCGTGACAGCCGAGCTCATGGCGGAAGGTGAGGTCGCCGGTCTCTTCTCCGGCGAATTTGTGGCGCTTGGGTATGAGCTGGCGAAGGACCAATAGCAGCGAAGCGGCCGGCGATTTGCCCCTCTCCTCGGGTTTAACCCGAGGACTAACCCTCTCCCCGCCCGCGGGGAGAGGGGACTGGGATGGCGCGGCATCGCCCTTCGCCCCGCTTGCGGGGAGAAGGTGCCGGCAGGCGGATGAGGGGCAATCTCCCATCAGCGACAATAGCGATAGTCGTTCTTCCGCTCGATGACGTCGAGATGCAGGTGATTCTCATGGGCCGCATCGCTGCCCGGATCGAGCACGGTCTTGAAATACAGGCAGGCGGAGGCGGTGACGGTTCGCTGGAATGCGCCGGTCAGTGTGCCGTCCTCGTCGCGCGGCTGGATCTCGATGGTCTTGCCGTCCGACAGGCTGAAGGAAGCGATGTCGACCGCGTTGCCGCGGGCGTGCTCGGAAATCTTGCCGGTGGCCGCATTGTTCCTCAGGCGACAGACATAGGTGGAGGCCTGGTTGAGGGCCGTCACGCTCGTCTTGGTTCCGAACGCGGTCTGGGCGGCGGGCGTGGCGGTTTCCTTGGTCCAACGGGCGAGCGCCAAGGCGGTCTCGCAGCGCATCACCCCCTCGGGCTTGAGGGCGACGCCCGGCAATACCGATTCGACCTTGATCGGCTTGTCGATCCCGCAGCCTTTCCCGTCATCGATCCGAGAGGTCTCCGCAAAGGTAGCGCCGATCTCCTTGAGCGCCGCGAGACAGGATGCATAGGCCTTCGGCTCCTCGGTTTCGATCTTGACGACAGCCTCCTCGGGGCGCACAACATCGTCTTTCCAGCCGGGCGGCAAGCCTCGCCCGGGCTCCACCTTTCCGCGATCGCCCGCTTGACGCCCACCCTCAGGGGCAGGCTTCGGTGTCGGTGTTGGCTGCTCGCCTTGGACCGCTTCGGGCCTCGGCACCGGCAGTGGGCCTCTCTTCGGAAGAGTCGCCCCGGAAAGCACCAAGGCAGATATCAGGATTGCTCCGACAGCGCGCATGCAGGTCCTTCCCGTCTGTCATGGCCAAACGCACGAGGGGACATTCCTGTTTCAAATTGTGCTGAAACTGAGGAGGGGCGGCATGGTACAGCGTTTGCTAATGCAGCCCCTAAAATTATATTGATTTTTTTACTCATGTTTTTATGTGGCCTAAATAAGGCGACGGGATCTCCGCTCGCCCGATTCCGACACCTGCCCAGCCAGCCCTTGAGTGCCGCTCAACAGCAAGCCCGGCCAACATTTTCAAAGGACTGGTCCATGCTCAACCGGCATCATCGCCTGGCTCTTCTCGCATGCACGGCGACACTCGCGTTGTCCGTCGCCTCCGACAGCTTCGCACAAAGCGCGTCGGCGTCCCCGCAGACGGAGGCCGAAGAGGCAGAAAAGAAGGGCGAGACCTACCTCTCGCCGATCGTCGCCAAGGGCGGACGCGAGGCTGATCCCTATGCGAAGCCCGGTCCCTCGAGCGTCGTCAGCACCGACGAAATCGAACTTCATGCCGGCCAGGAGACCGACGATCTCCTGCGCAGCGTGCCCGGCACCTCGACGGCCAACAACCCGCAAAATCCCGGTGTCGCCGTCAATATTCGCGGTTTCGAAGGGTCCGGCCGCGTCAACATGATGATCGACGGCGTGCGTCAGAACTTCCGCTTCACCGGCCACGAGGCCCAGGGCTTCGCCTATGTCGATCCCGCCTTCCTTTCCGAGATCGACCTGACCCGCGGCGCCGTCACCGGCGTTGGCGGCGGCGCGCTGGCCGGTTCGGTCAATTTCAAGACCTATAACATCGAGGACCTGATACAGGACGGCAAGAACTATGGCGGCCAGGCCGTCGCCACCTATGGCAGCAATGGTGCCGGCTGGTCGGAATCACTGCTCGGCGCCTATCGCTTCAACGACGTCTTCTCGGTGCTCGGCGGTATCAGCAAGAGCGATCCGGGCAATTACGACAATGGCGACGGTATGGAAGTGCCGTTCACCGAGGAGGATCTGCTCTCCGGGCTCATCAAGGCCGAGATCACGCCGGACAAGGACCATTCCTTCAAGTTCAGCGCGATGTCCTATGACAATGATTTCTTCGCGAACTCCTATTTCCAGAACGTGACGAACCAGACTGTCAGCGCGAACTATGCCTATACGCCCGACAACGAACTGATCGATCTGCGCGCCAACGCCTACTGGAACAGGCTGCGGATGAAGTACGGTACCAATCTTCTGGGCGCCGGCACGGCGGCCGGGCGGCGGATCACCGATACCGGCACCGGATTCGACATTTCGAACACCTCGACATTCGACCTGGGCGAGGTTGCCGTCCGCTCCAATTACGGAGTCGAATATTTCCAGGATGACTACGATGTCATCAACAGCGCGGCGCAGCCGACCGGCGGCGTCAACGGCAGCGGCAAGAACGCGACGACCGGAATTTTCAATTCGACGACCTTCACCTATGGCATCGTCGATTTGACCACCGGCCTGCGCTATGATCGCTTCACGATCGACGGCACCGGTTCGGTCAGCGCCGGCAATCCGCTCGGCATGCCGGCGGGGGCCTATAGCGTCGACGAATCGGACGGCCGCCTCAACCCGAGCGTCACGATCGCCGTCAACGCCACCGAATGGCTGCAGCCCTACGTGACCTATGCCGAGACCTCGCGCGCTCCGACGGTCAACGAGATCTTCGTGGGCGGTTCGCATCCGGGTGGATTCCAGATGTTCTTCCCCAACCCGTTCCTTCAGCCGGAAATATCCAAGGGCTGGGAAATCGGCGCGAACATCAATCTCGACGACCTCATTGCTACGGGAGACAGCTTCCGCCTGAAGGCGAACTATTTCCACAACAGGGTGGACAACTATATCACCGCGGCCTTGGCCGGCGGCGGGATGCAAATATTCTTTGTCAACAATCCCGGGATCTCCACGGTTCAGGGCTTTGAACTGCAGGCAGCATATGATGCGGGCTACGTCTTCGGCGACCTTGCCTACACGCATACGGAGAGCGACCTCCCATCACAGGTCAATGGCTTTGGCGTACAGAGCTTCCTTCCGGACGACATCGTGAGTGCAACCCTCGGGGCGCGGTTCCTCGCGGAACAGCGCCTCACGGTAGGCACGCGGATCTATGCTGTTTCCAACGCCTTCATCGGTGAGGAGAACGCCGGGGCAAGCGGGTCCGCCACCGTCCCCGGTTATGGACTCGTAGACCTCTTCGCCAACTACAAGTTCGAGAACGGTCTCGAACTGACCGGCAGCGTCACGAACGTGTTCGACAAGACCTACACGCCGGCCTCGAGCACGATCGCCGGCAGCACGGTCGACACCGGTCGGGGCCGGACGTTCCTCGTAACGGCGAAGGCGAAGTTCTGATCGTTTCCCACGACTGATGCGGGACGGCTCGCAAGGGCCGCCCCGCTTTCTCTCGGACGCCAAACGGTCTGATCCATGTCGCTTTTCCCGCTTGCGTGGGACCGCAAGCCACGCTAACACTTCGCCCATGGCAAACACGCAGAACATTTCGATCTGGTGGTGGGCTCGCTGAGGCGGCCTTGACCAGTCATGCGTGATTGAGACATGAAGCCGCCCGGAGATTTCGAGGCGGCTTTTTCGTATTCGGGCCGCGCGGAATGACCGGGCTTTTTACGGAGCGAGACGAATGGCAACGGTAATTCTGGAAGACGGCGCGGAGAGTTACACGACAAACGGGGGCATCGTCGTGACGCGCAGGCGGCGCGATGCCTCCTACGCGGAGGCAATCGCCTCCTACGTCGACAAGCTCGACGAGCGTCGCGGCGCGGTCTTCTCGTCGAACTACGAGTATCCGGGCCGCTATACCCGTTGGGATACCGCCGTCGTCGACCCGCCGCTCGCCATCTCCTCCTTCGGTCGTTCGCTCTGGATCGAAGCCTATAACGAGCGCGGAGAGGTGCTGCTGGGGCTGATCGCGGATCACCTGAAAACCGTCGCCGACATTACGCTCGGCGCGTCGACCCGCCGCCGCCTCGATCTTACCATCAACGAGCCAGACCGCATCTTCACCGAGGAAGAGCGCTCGAAGATGCCGACCGTCTTCACCGTGCTTCGCGCCGTGACGAACCTGTTCCATTCGGAGGAGGACGCGAGCCTCGGCCTCTACGGCGCCTTCGGCTACGATCTCGCCTTCCAGTTCGACGCGATCGACCTGAAGCTCATCCGGCCGGACGACCAGCGCGACATGGTCCTCTTCCTGCCGGACGAAATTCTTGTCGTCGACCACTACGCGGCAAGGGCCTGGATCGACCGCTACGACTTTGCCAAGGACGGGATCTCGACGGAGGGCAAGGCGGCGGATATCGCTTCCGAGCCGTTCCGCACAGTCGACAGCATCCCGCCCCACGGGGATCATCGTCCCGGCGAATATGCCGAGCTCGTCGTCAAGGCGAAGGAAAGCTTCCGCCGCGGCGATCTCTTCGAAGTGGTGCCGGGCCAGAAATTCTACGAGCGCTGCGAAAGCCGCCCCTCGGAGATTTCCAACCGGCTGAAGGCGATCAACCCGTCGCCCTATTCCTTCTTCATCAATCTCGGCAACCAGGAATATCTCGTCGGCGCCTCGCCGGAGATGTTTGTGCGTGTTTCCGGCCGCCGCATCGAGACCTGCCCGATCTCCGGCACGATCAAGCGCGGCGACGATCCGATCGCCGACAGCGAGCAGATCCTCAAGCTGCTGAATTCCAAGAAGGACGAGTCGGAGCTCACCATGTGCTCGGACGTCGACCGCAACGACAAGAGCCGCGTCTGCGTGCCGGGTTCGGTGAAGGTGATCGGCCGCCGCCAGATCGAGATGTATTCGCGGCTGATCCACACGGTCGACCATATCGAGGGCCGGCTGCGCGACGACATGGACGCCTTCGACGGGTTCCTCAGCCACGCCTGGGCCGTCACCGTCACCGGTGCGCCGAAGCTCTGGGCGATGCGCTTCATCGAGAGCCATGAGAAGAGCCCGCGCGCCTGGTATGGCGGCGCGATCGGCATGGTCGGCTTCAACGGCGACATGAACACTGGTCTGACGCTGCGCACGATCCGCATCAAGGACGGCATTGCCGAGGTGCGGGCGGGTGCGACGCTGCTCTACGATTCCAACCCGGAAGAGGAAGAAGCCGAAACCGAACTGAAGGCCTCCGCCATGATTGCAGCCATCCGCGACGCGAAATCCGCCAACAGCGCCAAGGCGGCGCGCGACGTCGCCCCCGTCGGCGCCGGCGTCAACATCCTGCTCGTCGACCATGAGGACAGCTTCGTCCACACGCTGGCGAACTATTTCCGCCAGACGGGTGCGACGGTCACCACCGTGCGCACGCCGGTGGCCGAGGAAATCTTCGACCGGGTCGAACCAGACCTCGTCGTGCTTTCTCCCGGCCCCGGCACTCCGAAGGACTTCGACTGCAAGGCGACGATCAAGAAGGCGCGGGCGCGCAACCTGCCGATCTTCGGCGTCTGCCTCGGCCTGCAGGCGCTGGCCGAGGCCTATGGCGGCGATCTCAGGCAGCTGGCGATCCCGATGCACGGCAAGCCGTCGCGCATCCGCGTGCTGGAACCGGGCATCGTCTTCTCCGGTCTTGGCAAGGAAGTGACGGTCGGGCGCTATCACTCGATCTTTGCCGATCCGTCGTCCCTGCCGCGCGATTTCATGATCACCGCCGAAAGCGAGGACGGCACGATCATGGGCATCGAACACGCCAAGGAGCCGGTGGCTGCCGTGCAGTTCCACCCGGAATCGATCATGACGCTCGGCGGCGACGCGGGAATGCGGATGATAGAGAACGTCGTGGCGCATCTGGCGAAAAGGGCGAAGATCAAGGCGGCCTGACGCCTTCGCGGCCGGGTGGCGGAAGCAGAAGCGAGAAGTTGCGATCGCGCCTTTGACAAGCGGTTCGTAATCGCCCATATGATGCATGAAAATCCGCCTGCGCGAAAACCCGCGCGGGCGGTTTTGCGTTTCAATGGGCATGCATTTGCAACTCGTTTGCATCTGCACGAGGAATGAAGATGACCGCGTCCGACAACCGAACGGTTCTAAGGCTTGCCTTTTGGGGAATTCCGCTTTCGCTCGGCGTCATGGGACTGAAGCTGCTTGCCTGGTGGGTGACCGGGTCGGTCGCATTGCTGTCCGATGGCCTGGAATCCGTGGTCAACGTCGTCGCCGCGGTGATCGCCTATGCCATGATCGGCTACGCGAGGAAACCCGCCGACGCCGGTCATCCCTTCGGACACCACAAGGCGGAGTATTTCTCGGCAGTCATCGAGGGTGTCCTGATCGTGGTGGCGGCGCTGTCGATCCTTTGGGAGGCGGTGCCCGCTATGATCGCACCATCCCCGCTGAACGCGCCGGCCCTTGGCCTGGCAATCAATTTCGCGGCTGGTGGGGTCAACGCGATCTGGGCCTATGTCCTGATCCGCGCCGGCAAGGCGCATCGGTCGCCGGCGCTGAGCGCCGACGGGCACCACATCCTCTCCGACGTCGTCACCTCGGCGGGGGTGCTGGCTGGCCTTGTTCTTGCCATTGCCACCGGCTATGCGATCCTCGATCCCCTGCTTGCGGTGGTCGTGGCCGGCAATATCCTATTCCAGGGCTGGAAGGTCATCTCGCGCTCGATCGACGGGCTGATGGACAAGGCGGCGCCGGCGGAGGAGGAGGAGGCGATCAAGCAGGCGATCGCCGCCGCTGCCGGCGGATCGCTCGGCGTCCATGACCTGAAGACACGGCAGGCGGGTCCGGCGACCTTCGTGGATTTCCACATGGTCGTGCCGGAGGCGATGCCGGTCGGCGACGCCCATGATATCTGCGACCGGATCGAGGATGCGATCCGCGCCGTTCATCCGGGCGCGAGGATCGCCATTCATGTCGAGCCGGAAGGCGAAAAGGCGCACGGCGTGCGCGTCAAGACTACAGCGTCGCGCCTCTGACCGGACGCGCAAAGTGGAGCATCAGGAAATGCCGAAGACGGACGTATCAGGACTTTCACAACTCGGAACAAAGGTCGACCTGCCGCAGAGCCCCGAGGAGGCGGTGCTGGAACGCGTGCCGAGCGGCCATGAGGGAACGGATTTCGTCGTCCGCTTCACGGCGCCGGAATTCACCTCGCTCTGCCCGATGACCGGACAGCCGGACTTTGCCCATATCGTCATCGACTACGTGCCGGACGGCTGGCTCGTCGAATCGAAGTCGCTCAAGCTTTTCCTTCATTCCTTCCGCAACCACGGCGCCTTCCACGAGGACTGCACGGTCGACATCGCCAAGCGGCTGGTGTCGCTGCTGTCTCCCAAGTGGCTGAGGATCGGTGCCTACTGGTATCCGCGCGGCGGCATCCCGATCGATGTGTTCTGGCAGACCGGCAATCCGCCGGAAGGCGTCTGGCTGCCGGATCAGGGCGTGCCGACCTATCGCGGCCGGGGGTGAAGCGGCGGGAGTTCCCCGCCGCCTTGTATAACAGAAATGCCCCTCAGCCGAAGATCAGCGCGGCTCCGGCCAGCGCGGTGACGCCGCCGAGCAGGCGGGCAACGGTGCCGTTGCTCGAAAGCCTCGCGAGCGCGATACCGAGGCCGACGCCCGCCGCGTGCAGCAATGCGGTCGCGGCGATGAAGCCGATGGCGAAAGACCAGGCGCCGGCCGGCCCCAGCTCACCGCCATGGGCGTGGCCGTGGAAGAGCGCGAAGATGCCGACGATCGCAGCGGCAGGCGCTGCATCAAGACGCACGGCCATTGCGACGATCAGGCCGAGAGCGACGACCGAGGCGAGGATTGCCGGCTCGACGAAGGGCAGGGGGACGGCGGCAAGCGCGAGCCCGAAGCCGACAGCCATCATGGAGACGAAGGCGGCAGGGACTGCCCAGAGGGTACGGCCGCCGATCTGCGCCGCCCAGAGGCCGACGGCGACCATGGCAAGCACATGATCCGCGCCAAAAAACGGATGGGACAGGCCCGCCGCCAGTGAGCCGTGCTCGGCCGGGTCAAGATGCGCGAAGGCGGGTGCGGCGGAAGCGCCGAGCGCCGCGGTGGCAATGAACATGCGTGTCTTCATTCTGATCCCCACTTGTCGACAGGCTTGGGAGGCGGCCCGTCCCGTCTGATGACGCGCTGATCTTATTGGGCTTTCGCCCGCTGTCCATACGGCATTTGACGGTGCTCCCATTTACCATCGCGGCAGCGCCGGTGGCCCGACCCCTCTTTCGCCAGCCGGTTTGCATTGTCATCGGCATCGAGTCGCATTATCTGACCTTGAGACATTTCACGAGGAGTCCGAAGATGCGGATGAACGACGACGACGACCAGGAAGAAAAGAAGACCGAGTTGCCGCTGGGCAAGGAAACCGAGGCGAACCTTTTCAAGTCGCGTTCGATTTTCATCTACGGAACGATCACCCAGGAACTGGCCCAGAAAGTCTGCTCGCAGCTTGTGGCGCTTGCTTCGGCCAGTGACGAAGACATTCGCATCTTCGTCAACTCACCCGGCGGCCACGTCGAATCCGGCGACAGCATTCACGACATGATCAAGTTCGTGAAGCCGAAGGTCCGGACGATCGGCACCGGCTGGGTCGCCTCGGCCGGCGCGCTCATCTTCGTCGCTCCGCCGAAGGAGCAGCGCCTCTGCCTGCCGAACACCCGCTTCCTGCTTCACCAACCGTCCGGCGGCACGCGCGGCATGGCCTCGGACATCGAGATCCAGGCACGCGAAATCATCAAGATGAACGAGCGGCTGAACAAGATCTTCTCGGAAGCGACCGGCCAGCCGGTCGAGAAGATCGCCAAGGACACCGACCGCGACTACTGGCTCGGCGCCGACGAGGCGAAGTCCTACGGCCTCGTTTCGCGAATCGTTACTTCGGTCGCGGAGATTTGATGTCGCCGGCCATGCGGTGAGGGTTCGCCCCTCATCCGCCTGCCGGCACCTTCTCCCCGCAAGCGGGGAGAAGGGGGTGCCGCGCCGCCTCAGTCCCCTCTCCCCGCGTGCGGGGAGAGGGTTAGGGTGAGGGGCAAATCGCAAACTCAGTGCGTTGTCATTCGTGCCGCACACCGCATCAGCTCCCTTGCTCCGCTTCGCCAAGCCGTGTATAGGCTACTTTCATGAACAAGGCTTACGCGCATAAGATCGCAGCGATCTTCTCCGGACACGATCATGATCGTGCCCCGTCGCGTGCCTTCGCCTCGCTTCTTCTTCTCGGCCTTACTCGCGGTTGCCGGGTCCGGTGAGGGGCGCCCGGCGGCCGAAAAGCCCTGCCGGCGGATTGCTCCTCGAACTCCCAAAAACTGAAACAATGGCGTCGGCATCCGCCTCGCAATATCGTCCGTGATCGGCTATTGCATCCGGCAAGCCACGCTCCAGCGACGAAGAGAAGCTGCACATGATAGTGAGATCGCATCCAATCAAAACCGGCATGCCAGAGGCGGCGGTGAAATATCAGGCCTATCCGCAGGTGGCGCTGCCGGATCGCACCTGGCCTTCCAAGTCGATCGACAAGGCGCCGATCTGGTGCTCGGTGGACCTGCGCGACGGCAATCAGTCGCTTGTCGATCCGATGGGACACGACCGCAAGGCCCGCATGTTTCATCTGCTCGTGGACATGGGCTTCAAGGAAATCGAAATCGGCTTCCCATCGGCGTCGCAGACCGATTTCGACTTTGCCCGCTGGTGCGTCGAAGAAGGCGATGTCCCGGCCGACGTGTCATTGCAGGTTCTGGTACAGTGCCGCCCGGAGCTGATCACTCGGACCTTCGAGGCGCTGGACGGGGCTCATAAGCCGATCGTGCACTTCTACAACTCGACGAGCGAGTTGCAGCGCCGCGTCGTCTTCGCCAAGGACGTCGCCGGCATCAAGCAGATCGCCACCGACGCCGCCAAGATGATCACCGACATGGCGGCCAAGGCCGGCGGCGGCTATCGTTTCGAATATTCGCCGGAGAGCTTCACCGGCACGGAACTCGAAGTGGCGCTGGAGATCTGCAACGCGGTCACCGAGATCGTCAGGCCGACGCCGGACAACAAGCTGATCATCAACCTGCCGTCGACCGTCGAGATGGCGACGCCCAACATCTATGCCGACCAGATCGAGTGGATGTGCCGCAACCTCGACAACCGCGAGAACCTGCTCATCTCGCTCCATCCGCACAACGACCGCGGCACCGGCATCGCCGCCACGGAACTGGGACTGATGGCCGGCGCCGATCGCGTCGAAGGCACACTGTTCGGCAATGGCGAACGCACCGGCAACGTCGACGTGGTTACGCTGGCACTCAACATGTTCACGCAGGGCGTCGACCCGAAGCTGGATTGCTCGGACATCGAGCGGATCAAGGAAGTCTACGAATATTCCAACCAGATGGTCATTCCGGAGCGCCACCCCTATGTCGGCGAACTGGTCTACACCGCCTTCTCCGGCTCTCATCAGGACGCGATCAACAAGGGCATGAAGGCGTTGAAGCAAGCCAACAAGCCCACTTGGGAGGTGCCGTATCTGCCGATCGACCCGCGCGACGTCGGCCGCAGCTACGAGGCGATCATCCGCATCAACTCGCAGTCGGGCAAGGGCGGCATCGCCTATATCATGCAGGAGGACTACGGCATCAACCTGCCGCGCAACCTGCAGATCGAGTTCCGCGAGGACATCCAGCGGATCACCGACGAGGAAGGCAAGGAATTGCCGTCGAAGCGCATCCATCAGCGTTTCGTCGAGCGCTATGTCGAGCAGCCGGGCGCACGCATCAAGTTCGTCGACCACCACACCTATCCGGTTAGCGACCACAAGAGCCTGCGCGTGGTAGCGGCCGAGATCACCGACCGGGGCGAGACGAAGCGGATCGAAGGCAAGGGCACCGGTCCGATCGACGGCTTCATCAATGCGCTGTCGATCTATCTCGGCGTCGAGCTCTCGGTCGCGGACTATTCGGAGCACTCGCTGCAGCACGGTTCGAACGCCGCCGCGATCGCCTATGTGGAGGTTGAGCATCCGGGCGGCACGCTGTTCGGCGCCGGCATCAACACCAACATCGTCGCGGCCTCGCTGGAGGCGATCGTTTCGGCCGCCAATCGTGTGTTGGAGCTGATAGGGAAATAGCGCTGACCGGGGCGACTTTGCGCGTTTGTGGTTGCCCCTCATCCCGCTGCCGCGACCTTCTCCCCGCAGGCGGGGAGAAGGGGCATGCCGCGCCCTCCATTTCCCTCATTTCATTTGCGGTCCCATTTACGATGGAAGCGGGATCGTGCCGCGCGTCTCCTTCGCCCCGCGTGCGGGGAGAAGGTGGCCGGCAGGCCGGATGAGGGGCTGAAACCGCGATGTCGGCCCGAGATCAGATGACCGCCGCCACCGTATGGGCGAGGTCCTGCAGTCCGGCGGCCGATGACGGTCCGACGACGACGAAGGAGGAGCCCTCCTTCTGCCAGGAGACAAATCCCAGGTCACCGCGGATGGTCTCGCTGAACTCATCAGCCTGCGCCTCATCGCCGCCTCTTAAGAAGCAGATGGCGAAAATCTCGCCCTCCTGGTCGCGATAGACGAGTTGCGCCACCGGCTTGCCGTTGGCGACCAGCAGCCTTGCGCCTTCGAAGGCGAGGCCCTTGGGTGTGAGATCGGGAACCTTGAAGGGAACGCCGACGCTCGAGGTCAGCCAGGTTTCGATATGGGCCGCTTGCGTGGCCGGCACCTCGACGAGATGCGCCTTTTGGCGCGAATAGATGCGATGGTAGTCGGCAATCTCGTTGATCCACGGACTTGCGGCAGTCTCGCCGGCCGGCTCGACGAAATTGGCCGTGCTGCCGAGAATGAACCCGGCCACGCCTCCCGCGAGCACCAGTCCCACCGATGCGGCCAGCAGGCGTGGCAAAACGCGGGCGCGTTGTTTCGGAAGGTTCGACGTCGTCACCCGCTCCAGCTTCGGGCTGATGCCGCCTCCCTGCTTGATGTGGCGCACCAGTGCCAGGGGCACCGGGTCGTGAAGGAAATCCTCGAAGGCCCTGTTTCCGAATGCGCTGCCTGCCTTCAGCTTATCCAGCAGCGCCCTGGCGTCGTCATCGCGCGCCAGAAGGGCGTCGAGTTCGGACCTTTCCGCCTCGCCAAGTTCGCCGTCGATATAGGCGGACAACCGCACTTCGAGCGCCAGCCCCTTCGTCTGCTGCAACGGTCAGGCCCTCCTTTCCGTATCCTCGGACAACATCGCCGCGAGCCGCAGGCGCGCTGTCGAGAGCCTGCTCATCACCGTGCCGATCGGGATGCCGAGGATCGTCGCGGTTTCCCGGTAGCTGTGACCTTCGACGTTGACCAACAGGAAGACGCTTGCCAGTCCTTCCGGCATGGAAAGGATCATCTTCTGCAACTGGTTGGCATAAACTGCCTTCTCGGCCGTGGCTTCGACATTCAAATCGTCCTGATCGAATATGTCCACCATGCTGCCGGTGCCGCGAACCTTGCGCTTGCGGACTTCGTCCACCCAGAGATTGCGGGTCATCGTATAGATCCAGCTCTCCAGCCGCCCCTCGCCGTTCCACAGGTGGCTGCGGCTGATCGCCCGCTCGCAAACTTCCTGGACGAGGTCGTCGGCATCGTTGGCATTGCGCGTCAGCGTCATCGCGAAGCGGCGCAATTTGGGCAGCAGGCTGACCAAATCCCGTCTGAAGTCCTTCATCTCTGCCGCTGGGCGCATTTCTCTTCCAGTGAGACGTGCCGGATCATCCGTCTATTCGCCGTGCGAACGCACGGCTCATGATATGAAACTTGATCCGAAGTCTGCAAGGGAAGAGCCGGAGCGCAAAGCGTTTTTTCCGTTCCGGATTTCGCAGGCGATTGGCGCCGGCAGCGCGCAGAAAGGAGATCACTCTCGTCAGTATTGACGAATGCCGCCGAGCGACTGGAGCAAGGCCTTGTATGCCCAGCTGTCTTCGCCGCCGCGGTCGCGAATCTCGACGAGCTGCGCTCTCGCTTCCTCGACGCGTCCTTGCTCGACAAGGGCTTGGCCCATATAGGAGCGCGCGAGAATGTAATTCTCGTCCGCCTGAATGGCGCGCCTGTAGTATTGCATGCCGAGTTCCATGCGCCCGGCCTTGCGGTTGGCGAAGCCCCGATAGTTCAGGACGCGGGCGCTCCGCTGCTCTTTCATGGCATCCAGAACCTTGATCGCATTCTCGTATTGGCCGGCATAGGCGAGCTCGCGTGCCGCGTCGAACAGGATATCGTCGCCGAGATCGCTCCGCTTTGCTTCGACGCATCTGCTCCTCTTGGCATCCCAGATCTTGCCGTCCTTGCACTGGGTGGTCGTCTTCGTCTTCTTTGGCGGCTCGTTGTTGTTGTCGCCGACGGCCCAGGCCGTGGAGCCCGCCATCGACGCCGCGAAGGCTCCAAGGGTGAAGAGGATGATCTTGCGGTTCATGATGCCATTCTCCTGTGGACAATGCGGCGGCCGGTGACCGGTCGACGCAAATGTCGCTCCGGCGGCGCTCGACCTCCAACGCGAAATAGACGCCGGAGCCTAGCCGATTATTCGGCGGTCGGCGAAAAAATTCCGGAAGCTACCTTCCAGGCACTCCGTCAAGCATGGAATTGGGTTGTCTCGGCAAGGCTGACGGTCTTGGCGTCCGCGCCGAGGGCGAAGCGCTCTCGCGTCAGTCTCCAGGCTCCCGGTTCGCCGTCGATCGAGAAAAGGTTGTAGGCCGCGACCGGCTTGCTGCCGCCCGGCCCCTGCGAAGCGGAGGCGATGCCGACGACCGGCACCGGCGCCGCGTGCCCCCTCAGCCAATAGACCGTATTGAGATGGGTGTGGCCGTGGATCACCAATTCGGCACCTCCCGACGAGATGGTCGCGGCGAAGCGGCGGATGCCGATCATGCGCTTGTGCATGGATGTCGCGCCGCGGATCGGCGGATGATGGATCATGACGACGCGGAACAGGCCGGCTTCACCGGCCGCGCGCAAGAGGTTGACCGTGGCGCGCGCCTGCCGCGGACCGAAATAGCCGCTCGCCGCAAAGGGGGGCGTGGCGACCGCCGTCGAGCAGCCGATGAGGGCGACGGAACCGCGCACCCGGATATAGGGAAAGCAGTGATGATCCTTCATCCATCCGGCGGGGCCGCTGTCGCCGCGCATGAAAGGAAACCAGGCGCGCGCGGTCTTCTCGTAGGCGCCGGGCACATAGGCGTCGTGATTGCCCGGCACGACGGAGATGTCCTCAGGGTCGCCCGCCTCGGTGAGCCATTCGGTGACGGCCTGGATCTCCAGGGAGGAGGCAAGATTGACGAGGTCGCCGGTGATCGCCAGGTGGTCCGGATCGCGCTTTTCGATGTCGTCCATCAGAGATTCGAGCGTTCCGGGAAAGAGGTGGCGCGCCCTGTTCCTGTGCCAGTTGACGAAACCGGTGATGCGCTTGGAGGCGAGTTCGCGAAACGACAGGTCGGGCAGCGGGCCGAGATGGACGTCGGAAATATGCGCAAGTTTGAACATCGACTCGGTCTAGCGCATATTCCGCGGCAGGGGAATCACTTGTATGGGTTATCCCGACGTGCCGCCAGCCGCCTACAGTGCCGCGCGGTAGGGATTGCCGGGGAGGAGAAGCCAATGGACCAGGACCGCCCTCGGGAGGCGCGCAACTGGCTCTACCCTCTGACGCGGCTGGCTCACATCTATTTCGCCGTGTCGCGCGGCATGACGCTCGGGGTTCGGGCAGCCTGCTTCGATGACCAGGGCCGGGTGTTTCTCGTCCGGCACTCCTACCTGCCCGGATGGCATCTCCCGGGCGGGGGCGTCGACAGGCGCGAGACCGCCGTCGACGGGCTTGTCCGCGAGCTTCGGGAGGAAGGCAATCTGGAGCTGACGGCACCGCCGCTGCTCGTGCAGGTCTATTACAATCCGGGAACCAGCAAACGCGATCATGTCGTCTTTTTCCGCTGTGACAAGGTCCGCCAGGAGCGGCCGAAAGTTGCAGACCTGGAAATCGCTGCGGCCCGCTTCTTCCCGCTCGACGATCTGCCCGCCGACGCGACGCCGGCGACGCGCCGCAGGCTTGCCGAGCTCGCCGGAACCGCCAAACCGGATACGGTTTGGTAGCCTACAGCTCGTCGCGGCCGTGCGGCGCCTCGAGGTCGAGTTCCGGTCCGACGGGCACGATACCGGTCGGATTGATCATCCTGTGGCTGCGGTAATAATGCTCCTTGATGTGGCGCATGTTGACCGTCTCCGCGACGCCCGGCACCTGATAGAGATCGCGCAGATAACCGCTTAGCTTCGGATGGTCGGCGATGCGGCGGATGTTGCACTTGAAATGGCCGACATAGACCGGGTCGAAGCGCAGCAATGTCGTGAACAGGCGCCAGTCCGCCTCGGTCAGGCGATCGCCGAAGAGATAGCGTTGCGAGGCAAGGCGGCTCTCCAGTTCGTCCAGCATGGCGAACAAAGCCGCGACGCTCTCCGCATAGGCCTCCTGGCGCGTCGCGAACCCGGCCTTGTAGACACCGTTGTTGACCTTGTCGTAGATGCGGGCATTCAGCGCATCGATGTCTTCCCGCAGGTCTTCCGGATAGAAATCCGCCGTCGAGCCGGTGAGCTGGTTGAAGGCGGAATTGAACATGCGAATGATTTCGGCGGATTCGTTGGAAACGATCGTGTTCTTCTTCTTGTCCCAGAGCACCGGGACGGTGACGCGTCCCGAATAGTTGGGATCGGCGCGTGCATAAACCTGCCAAAGCGCCTTGGAGCCGAAGAGGTGATCGACGGTGCCGCCGTTCTCGCCTTTGAATTCCCAGCCGTTTTCCAGCATCAGCGGATCGACGACGGAGAGCGGGATCAAATTCTCGAGCTTCTTGAGCTTGCGGAAGATCAGTGTGCGGTGCGCCCACGGACAGGCAAGCGACACATAGAGATGGTAGCGATCCGCTTCGGCCGCGAAGCCGCCTTCGCCCGAGGCGCCGGACGAACCGTCGGCGGTTACCCAGTTGCGAAATTGCGATACGCTGCGCTTGAAGTGCCCGTTCGTCTCGACGGTATCGTACCAGACGTCCTGCCAGACGCCGTCCACCAGCCTGCCCATGAGCGCGCTCCTTGCTGTTCTTCGCTGACGATAGATAGCGCGCGATCGCCGCGCCGATAGGTGCGAAATTCCGAACAGTGCGTTTTGGGCTTTGACAGGCGGCAATTTTCTGCTATCGGCGATCCGAAGCTTTTTCACTCTGGAAACGATCCTACCCATGATCCTGTCGGGAAGCCTGCGACGACGCTGATGCTGCAAACGCCCTCGAGGCGCGCCATCCCTATTGTCCGTTCGCATGCCGGTTCTCGACATCCATGAAAAAGCACGATCTCGTCTATCTGACCGAAGACGCCTCCCACGACGCAGCCATCGAAATCATCAATGAGGAAGCCTTCGGCCCCGGCCGGTTTGCCCGCGCGGCCGCTCGGATCCGCGAGCAAGGCCCGCACGACCGGTCGCTGTCCTTCATCTGCACAGATGACGGTGAGACGATCGCATCGGTGCGGATGACCCCGGTGAATGCCGGCTCCGTCAAAGGGCACTTGCTCGGGCCGCTCGCTGTTCGGCCCTCGCACAAGAACATGGGAATCGGCCGGGAACTGGTACGGATTGCCGTCGAGGCGGCGCGGCGCAAAGGTTCCCAAGCGGTCATCCTGGTCGGCGATCCGCCCTACTACCAGCCGCTCGGTTTCGAGAAGGTCCGCTATGCGGCGCTCGAATTCCCCGGTCCGGTCGATCCCGCCCGGGTGCTTGTCGTGCCGATCGGGGCCGATATTCACGCGCGGCTAGAGGGCGTGATTGCCTGGCGGGACGACAGTGCGGTGCCGGCTGTCGGTGTGCAGCCACCCGCTGAGGGCGCCGCCGCCTGAGCCACGGGTGCTCGGCCGTGCTCGGTCAAGCATCAGCAGGCCTCTCCCGCCCGTCATCCTCGGGCTTGACCCGAGGATCCAAATACAAGCATCGCGTCACCCGAAAGTGCCGGGTCTCTGGTGGTGTCGCGCAAGCATTGAGTCCCTCCAAGTCGCGCCTGCGAATGGATCCTCGGGTCAGGCCCGAGGATGACGGCCGTAGAGGTTGGCGGCCCCAGGTGGGGCTGCCTAAGCGAAGGTCCAGCGCGATCAAAATTCCGTAGGAGACTACGAAACGGCGCACATCCGACACTGTGAATGCCGCGTCTTACCGCCCCTCGCGGTACCACATTGCCGAGATCAACATGAGCAGGGCGGCAAGGCCGAAGAGGCCGGCGAACAGCGACAGCGAGTTGACGCCCTTCAGCACCGTCTCATCGGTCATGCGCAGCGACAGGCGCTGGTCGTCGGCGACGCGCACCGCGCCCCGGACCGGCAGGATGGAGGGAAGATCGACAGGGCCATCCGCATCCGCGAGCCTGCGGACGATGCCCCTGGTCTTTTCCGCCCAGGGCTCCAGTTTCTCCTCCGTCGAGATCGCCGCCTTGAACTCCGGCGCATCGACATTGCCGACATGGACGAGCGTGGTCAGCTCGTCATTGGCGACCTCGAAGAGCCCGATCTCGCCTGTCTTCACTTCCGCCCTGTAAAGCCCCGGTTCGCGTTCGGTGAGCCCAATCTCCTGCGTTCGGCCGGAGGGGTAGGTGAGCGTCGCCTGGCCCGGGTCGCCTTCGATCGTCTGCCGGGTGATTTCCAGCGTCCGTCCCAAGGCGCGTGCGGTCAGGGCCTCTTCCTCGAGCGCCGGCTCCTGCATCAGCCAATGGGCGGTGCGCCGGTAGAGCGAGATGTGGGGCCCGCCGCCCTCAAAGCCGCGCGCCCAGAGCCAGCCCTGGTCGGACAGCAGCATGGCAACGCGGCCCTTGCCGACACGGTTGAGGACCAGGAGCGGCTTGCCGTCGGCCGCCTCCATGACCGTCTGACCGAGCGGCCTGTCGACGTCGACGGTGCGGAACCAGCGCCCCCAGCCAGGCGGCTCGCTCGAGGCGCCTTCGAGGCCGCGGGTCACCGGGTGTTTCTTCCCTTCCTCCGACAGCCGCGGAAAGAAGGCCTTCTCGTTCATGACGCCGGTGGGGTTCGCCGGCAGGACAGTCGAAAGCGGCGTTGCCGCAATCGAATCGTCGCCGGCATGTTCCGGTCCTGCTGCGATCAGCAGCGCGCCGCCGTTCTGCACATACTGGGCGATGTTGTCGTAGTAGAGAATGGGCAGCACGCCGCGGTGCTGGTAGCGGTCGAAGATGATCAGGTCGAACTCGCTGATCTTGTCGACGAAGAGCTCGCGCGTCGGAAAGGCGATGAGCGAGAGTTCGTTGATCGGCGTGCCGTCCTGCTTTTCCGGCGGACGCAGAATGGTGAAGTGCACGAGATCGACGGCGGCATCGGATTTCAGAAGATTGCGCCAGGCGCGCTCGCCGGCATGCGGCTCGCCGGAGACGAGGAGGACGCGCAGGTTCTCGCGGATGCCATCCAGAACGTGAACGGCGCGATTGTTGACCTCCGTCACTTCGCCCTGGATCGGGTTGACCGCGAACTCGAGAATGTTGTTGCCGCCGCGCGGCACCGTGAAGCTGAACGGCACATCCGTTCCCGGTTCAACATGTTCCGTCGCGATCTCGTTGCCGTTGAGGCGAATGGTCACCTCTGCACTGCCGCCGTTGGCGGCCCCGTCGTCCACGACGCGGAAGGTCAGCCTCTGTTGCTCGCCGACAATCCCGAAGCGCGGTGCATTGACGATCTCGATGCGTCGGTCGACCTCGTCCGGTTTGCCGGTGATCAATCCGTGGATCGGCGCCTCGAAACCGAGCTTCTGGTTGACGTCCGGCACGTCATGGACTTGGCCGTCGGTGATGAAGATGGCGCCGCCGACGCGGGCGGGCGGCACGTCGGCTATGGCCGTCGCGAGAGCGCCGAAGAGCTTGGTCGAGGGTGCCTCGGTCTCCTCGCCATCCTTTGCCTCGACGACGCGTGTCTCGATCTGGGGGAAACGGGCGAGCCGCTCCTTGAGGTCGGCAAGCGCCTTGTCGGTCTGTTCCCGCCGGCCGGCATGGTCCTGGCTCTGGCTGCGGTCGACGACGACCGCAACGATGGTCGAAAGGGGCTCGCGCTCCTCCTGGAAAAGTACCGGATTGGCAAGCGCCAGGCAGAATGCCGCCAGCGCCGCGGCCCTCAGCCAGGCGCCGCGAACGCCCCGCCAGATGCCGAACGCCGCCAGAACCAACGCAACGAGCGCCAGTGCGGCAAGGTATGGCCAGGGAAGCAGCGTTGCAAAATCGATCGTCATCGCTGCCTCATTGTCCAAGCCGCTCGAGCAGGGCGGGGACGTGTACCTGGTCGGCTTTGTAGTTGCCGGTCAGCATGTACATCATGATGTTGACGCCGGAGCGGAAGGCAAATTCGCGCTGCATCTCGTCCGGCGGAACGGTCGGCAGCAGGGCGGCGCCGTTGGCGTCCACCGCCCAGGCACCGGCGAAATCGTTGCCGGTGATCATGATCGGCGTGACACCGTCGCCCGAACGGGCCGGTCGGTTGCTCGGCTCGTCGCGATTTTCGAACTGCGCCTCGATCCAGAGCGGGCTGCCGGTGTAGCGGCCGGGGAAATTCGTCAGGAGATAGAAGGCCTTCGTCAGGACGTGGTCGGCGGGTACCGGCTCCAGCGGCGGGATATCCAGATTGGCCAGAATTGCCTGCAGCCGTTCCGTATTCGGGCTGGTGCCGCTTGAGGCGGCGCCGAGCGAGGAGAACTGGTCGCGGGTGTCGAACAGGACGGTGCCGCCGGCACGCATATAGGCGTCGATGCGGCTGACGGCTTGCGGGCTCGGCATCGGGGCGCCGGCCGAGACCGGCCAGTAGATGATCGGATAGAAGCTGAGGTCGTCCCTCATGATGTCGAGACCGACAGGCGCGCCGGGTTCAAGCGTCGTGCGGTAGGTGAGGAAGTCGGTCAGGCCACGAAGCCCGCTTTCCGAAAGCCGGTCGACATCGTCCTCGCCGGTGACGACATAGGCGAGATGCGTCGTGTCCAGACGTTCGAGAATACGCTCATCGTCGGGTCTCGAGTCGTCCGCAAGGGCTTGTGGCGGCGTGAAGAGGGCGCTTGCGGCCAATGCGACGACCAGCACCGAAGCGGCGCGTGCCATGCGGAGGCGAGAGAAGGCGCCCCCCATGAAGAGCACGATAACAGCGTCGGCGATGAGCAGAAACAAAGCGAGGGTCAGCAGGGCCGGCTTCAGCGACCAGCTCTCTGCACGCACCAGCCGTTCTACAGTATGGGTTCCCGCAAGAGTCATGTCGATCCGCTTGAGTTCAGCGTCGCGCGGCAGCAGATTCAATGCCGTGAAGCCGTCCTCGGAGCCATAGAGACCCGGCGGATTGTCCGGCGTAGTGGCGGGAACCTTACCCGGCTCCACCTCCAGCGGGCGGGCATTGCCGGTTTCCGCGACCAACACGCCGTCAGCGTTGAGGAGCCGGTAAGGCGCCAGCGTGTGCGCCTGCGCCGCCTTGCTTTCACCGGCGACGCCGCCGCTGCGCGAAAGCTGGATGCTGCGGCGAAGCATCTCGACGAAATGCCCGGAGATCGGCAGGTTCGACCAGGTCGCCTCGGCGCTGACATGGAAAAGGACGATGCGGCCGGTGCCGCGCGCCGCGGTCGTAACGAGGGGCGTGCCGTCGGCGAGGTTCGCCCAGGTACGCTCGACCAGATCCGCCGTCGGCTCGGCCAGAACCTGCCGCTTGACAAGAATGTCGCTCGGCCGCGCCAGGCCCGCGAAAGGGCTGTTCGCCGGATAGTCGGCGAGCGGTTGCGGCTCCGACCAGGAGAGGGCACCGCCGAGTGCCCGCTCACCCTGCCGGAGGGTCACCGGAACGAGCGGATCGTCCGCCGGTGCAGCGGCGAGGCGCGGGCCGGCGAAGCGGATCAGCATGCCGCCATTCTCGATCCATTTCGCCAGCAGCGGATAGGTTTCTTCCGGCAACCGGCCGATGTCGGCCATGATCAGGACGGAGGGGCGCTGTTCCAGGAGCTCGGGGATGGCGACCGCAAGGTCGGTCTCGCGCGGTTCGATGAGGTCCGCATAGGGGGCGAGCGCGCGGTTGATATAGTAGAGCGGCGACAGCAGCGGCTGAGACAGGTCGCGCGCCTCGCCGCTCAGCAGCGCGACGCGACGCCGGCGGAAGCCGTCGTCGAGCAAATGGGTGGCGCCGGCGGTCGCCGCACCCTCGATGCCGAGGCGGGCGAAATCGTTGCGCAGTTCGAACGGGGCTTCGATCGTTCCCTTGGCGACAGCCGCTCCGGGGGAGAAATCGATCGTGCCATCGGCGATTGCGCGGCCGCGGGCATCGTAAGCGACGATCGAAAGGGACCGGCGGTCGTCCGTCTTCAAGCGGGTTGCCGTCACCGACATGCCGCTCGACTCGTTGCTCGTGCTCGTCGGTGCCACCGTCTGTCCGCCGTCTGCCTCGATCACCCGAAGTTCGGCCGCGCCGACCTCCTTCAGCGCCGTCATGGTCTTTTGATCGGCTGATTCGATGCCATCGGTGAGGAATGCGATCGTCCCGGGCGAGGCGGCATCGAAAGCCGTCTCGAGTGCCGCCAGCGCCGATCGCCGATCGGTGGGCAGCGGCACCGGTGCAGCGGCGGCGAGCCGGGTGCGGGCGGCGGCGGCCGAGGCAGGCGTCGCATCGTGCTGACGATCTCCGGTGAACAGGACCGAAACGGCAAGATCCCTGGCCTCGGCATCGTCGATCAAAGCCGACGCAGCCTCGACCCTGCGCTCCCAGTCGGGTGCAGTCGCCCAGCTGTTGTCGATCAGCAGCGCCAGCGGGCCGGACGAGGCGAGCGTGTTGCTGCGCGGATTGAAGACCGGGTCCGCAATCGCAAAGATAACCGCGGCGGCCATCAGCATCCGGAGAAGCGTCAGCCACCAGGGGCTTTTAGAGGGCGTCTCCTCGCGTTTCATCACCGAGGCCAGGATGCGCAGCGGCGGGAAGACTTCCGCCGCAGGCCGCGGCGGCGTCATGCGCAGCAGCCACCAGATCACCGGCAGGGCCACAAGGGCTGCCAGTATCGCGGGGTTGGCAAAGGCGAAGGCGAGGCCACCGATCATAGCTGCCCCCCGTGCGTCGCGCGAGTGGGCATTCCGGAGAGATACATGTGCACGGCGACGAGCGCCTCCGATGCCGGTCGATCGGTCCGATGCGGAATGAAGGTCCAGCCGAGGTGGCGCAGGCCGGAGCCGAGGCTGTCGCGGCGGGCGCGATAGGCGCGCTGGTAATCCTCGCGCAGGATCTCGGCGCGGCCCGCCGTCAGCTTCTCGCCGGTTTCCGGATCGGTGAATTCGGTGCGGCCCGCATAGGGGAACACCTCTTCGGCCGGGTCGGCGATTTCGACGACATGGCCGCGAAGTCCCCTGCGGGCGAGCGGGCCAAGCCGCTCCATCACCTTGTCTGCCGGATCGAGAAAGTCGCCGATCAGCACCAGATCGCTGGCGCCGCGGATCATGCCGGTCTCGGGCAGGCCGCCGCCAAGCGGGCTCAGCATGATCGCCGCCGCCAGGCGCTCGGCGGCATTGCGCGCCGATACCGGCTCCATGACCCCGGGGCAGCCGATCCGTTCGCCGGAGCGGGCAAGGATTTCGGCGAGCGCCAGCATCAGCACCAGCGCACGGCTTTCCTTCGAAACGGCGCCGAGTGTCGATTTATACATCATCGACGGAGAAAGATCGGCCCAGAGCCAGATCGTGTGTGCCGCTTCCCATTCGCGGTCGCGGACATAGGTGTGATCGTCGCGGGCAGAGCGACGCCAGTCGATGCGCGACAGGCTTTCTCCCTGGCTATACGGGCGGAACTGCCAGAAATTTTCGCCGATGCCGCGCTTGCGCCGGCCATGCCAGCCGGCAATCACCGTATTGGCGATGCGGCGGGCCTCGACAAGGCAGTCGGGAACGAGCATCGCGCGCTGTTGGGCGCGCGACAGGACTTCTCCGGACGGTGTACGCGCGACTGTTTGCCCGATCGAGGCCATGCGCTATCCCTTGGCTCGCTTCACCAGGTCAGCGATGACATCCCGCACCGTCATGCCCTCGGCGCGGGCGGCAAAGGTCAGCGCCATGCGATGCTGCAACACGGGTTCGGCAAGCGCGAGGATATCGTCGATCGAAGGTGCCAGCCGGCCGTCATAGAGAGCGCGAGCGCGGGCGCAGAGCATCAGGGCCTGGCCGGCGCGCGGGCCTGGTCCCCAGGCGACGTTCTTGTCGGTGGCGGCGTTACCGTTGCCCGGCCGGGCGGAGCGGACGAGCGACAGGATGGCGTCGACGACCTTCCCGCCGACCGGCATCTGCCGAATGAGGTTTTGGAGTTGCTGCAGGCGTTCCGCATTGATGACGGGGCGGGCTTCAGCCTCCGTTACGCCGGTCGTCTCCAGCAGGATCTGCCGCTCGGCGGCGAGCTCCGGATAGCCGACATCGACCTGCATCAGGAAGCGGTCGAGCTGCGCCTCGGGCAGCGGATAGGTGCCCTCCTGTTCGAGCGGGTTCTGGGTCGCCAGCACGTGGAAGGGCTGTGGCAGGTCCTTGCGGGCGCCGGCAATGGTGATGTGGTATTCCTGCATGGCCTGCAGCAGCGCCGATTGGGTTCGCGGCGAGGCGCGGTTGATCTCGTCGGCCATCAGAAGCTGGGTGAAGATCGGTCCGGGAACGAAGCGGAAGGATCGATGGCCGGCTTGATCCTGGTCCATCACTTCGGAACCGAGAATATCCGAAGGCATCAGGTCCGGCGTGAACTGAATGCGGCTGTTGGCGAGCCCCAGAACGGTTCCGAGCGTGGCGACGAGCTTGGTCTTGGCAAGGCCCGGCACGCCGACGAGCAGAGCATGGCCGCCGGATAGAACGGCCAGCAGGGTCTGCTCGACGACGCTCTCCTGGCCGAAGATGACCTTGCCGACCTCCGCGCGAATGAGCGCAATTTCCCCGAGAGCCGCCTCCGCGGCAGCGACGATCGCCTTCTCGTCGGCCGATTCGGCCGCGGTTTTCATAACACTCATCGCCTGTCTCCCGCTCGTGCGTGTCGAAACCGATTCGGCACCACCCGGCGTCCGGTTCCCTTTTTTCAATTTAGACCCTGGCAGACGGCTGACAAGCCGCCGCCAACGCACTATCTCGTGAGCTTCATGAAGCCCTGAAGCATACTAATTGCTTCTCCGCCAAGCGCGAAGTGCGGTCAAGGTGCTCGTAACCGATGACGAACATGCTGCACGCCTCGCGGAGGCGCTACGCTTCCGAGGCAAGATTGGGGCCAAACGGGACAGAACGATGGCAGAAACCAAGATTCAGCACACGGGCGACGCGGCGGGACTTGCCGCCCTGATCGCCCGCGCTGCCGGCCAGACCGGGGGCGAAGCGAAAGGCCTTCCGCCGGTCGATCGCTGGAATCCGCCCTTCTGCGGCGACATCGACATGGAAGTCCGCGGCGATGGAACGTGGTTCTACATGGGCACGCCGATCGGCCGGCAGCCGCTGGTGAGGTTGTTTTCCACGGTCCTGCGCAAGGATGAGGACGACAAGACCTACCTCGTTACGCCGGTGGAAAAGGTCGGTATCCGCGTCGCCGATGCGCCATTCATCGCCGTCGAAATGAGCGTGACGGTGAGGGATGGCGAAACCGTGCTCACCTTCCGCACCAATGTCGGCGACGTGGTGGAGGCAGGGCCTGGGCATCCGCTGCGCTTCGTCATCCATGGAAATAACCGCGAACTGAAGCCCTATCTGCACGTGCGCGGACGCCTCGAGGCGCTCGTTTCGCGGCCGGTCATGTACGACATCGTCGAACTCGGCGAAACCGCCCTGATCGACGGCGTCGAGATGTTCTGCGTCCGGTCCGCGGCAGCCGTCTTCCCGATCATGCCGGCGGCCGAGCTGGAAGCGCTGTCGCGATGAACCATCCGCTGTTTTCCGCCGACGAGTTCCGTCGCCGCGCGCTCAAGCAGACAGGCGGTCCGATCGAGACCGCCTGGCGCGATCACGGCGACTTCCTCCTCAACCCCGGCATCGTGCCCTATGTCGAGTCCCTGCATCTGAAGGATGCGGCGGTGCTCGTTCCTGTCGTCGATGACGGTGAAGATGCGAGTGTCATTTTCACCCAGCGCACCTCGCATCTGCGCAAGCATTCGGGCCAGGTGGCCTTTCCGGGCGGCGCCGTCGATCCCGAGGATCATTCGATCGAAGTGGCGGCGCTGCGCGAGGCGCAGGAGGAGATCGGCCTCGATCCGCGTTTCGTCGAGACGATCGGCCGCCTGCCGCACTACATGGCGATGTCCGGCTTCCGCATCACGCCGGTGCTGGCCGTCGTCCAGCCCGGTTTCGAGCTCGTGCCCAATCCCGAAGAAGTCGAAAGCGTCTTCGAAGTGCCGCTCTCCTTTCTGATGGATCCTCGCAATCATGGGCGCGGGAGCCGCCACTGGGAGGGCGCGGAACGACATTTCTACCGGATGCCCTATGGCGAACGGAACATCTGGGGGATCACGGCCGGCATTGTCCGCATGCTTTACGAAAGGCTTTATGCATGACTTCGATCGCCGCCGAACCCTGGTTCCAGGCCCCATCGCTCGGCCGCGTCTTCGAGCTGTTGAACGCCGACGGCGGCGAAGTGCGGGTCGTCGGCGGCGCCGTCCGCAACAGCCTCCTCGGCCTGCCGGCCGGTGACGTCGATCTGGCGACGACCTGGCGCCCGGAGGATGTGGTGGAACGGGCGAAGAGTGCCGGCATCAAGGTGGTGCCGACGGGCATCGACCACGGCACCGTCACGCTGGTGATCGGCGGAATTCCCTATGAGGTGACGACGTTGCGCCGCGACGTGGCGACCGATGGCCGCCGCGCCGAAGTGGCCTTCGGCACCGACTGGAAGGCGGATGCGGGACGCCGCGATTTCACGATCAATGCCCTCTATGCCGACGCCAACGGCGAGATTTTCGACTATGTCGGCGGGCTGCCCGATATCGAGAGCCGGACGTTGCGCTTCATCGGCAGCGCGGCCGAACGGGTCGCGGAGGACTATCTGCGCATCCTGCGCTACTTCCGCTTTTTCGCGCATTACGGTTCGGGCCGCCCGGATGCGGAGGGGCTGAGGGCCTGCGCGCAGGCGCGCGCGAAGCTCGCTACGCTCTCGGCCGAGCGCGTCTGGGGCGAGATGAAGAAGCTGCTTGCGGCCGAAGATCCGGGCCGCGCCCTGCTTTGGATGCGCCAGGCAGGCGTGCTCGGCGAAGTGCTGCCGGAAACCGAGAAATGGGGGATCGACGCCATTCCGGGCCTGATCGCGGCCGAGAAAATTTTCTTCTGGGTGCCGGAGCCGCTTTTGCGGCTGGCGGCCATCGTCCCGCCCGATGCCGAGCGGCTCGAGAGGATGGCGGCGCGGCTGCGCCTGTCGAAAGCGGAAGCGGCCTTTCTTGTTCGCTTTGCCGAGGCTCCGGCCATTGCCGCCACGCTCGCCGACGCAGCACTCGATCGCGAACTCTACCGGAAGGGTGCCGAGGGCATTGTTGCGCGCCTCAAGCTTTCGCTCGCGTCAGCGCGGCGCAAATCGGAAACCGATCCGGCGTACCTTGCCGAAACCGCCGCCTTTCAGCGGCTGTTGTCGCGGGCGGAAAGGTGGCAGCGTCCCGTCTTCCCCTTAAGCGGCGCCGATGTCCTGAAGGCGGGCGTACCCGCCGGACCCAAGGTCGGGGAACTGCTGACGGAACTCGAGAATTTCTGGATCGACCGCAACTTCAGTATCGACCGGGCGACGCTGGTCGCCCGGCTCGAATCCCGGCTGCGTCCGGACTGAACGACGGCGCCGCAGTCAGGCGGCCTGGGTCTCGTCGACGATGCGCGCCTTGATGTTGTCGACCATGTTTTCGCGGATGACCGTCTCCCCATGGGTGTCGCGCATGTGTTCGACGACCCGGCGGACGATTTCCGCATCGTTGTCGGCACGGGTATGCCAGGGGCAACCCGGAACGAGAGAACCGCATTCGAATAGGCGCATGGTGTTCTCCTTTCTCTGGACCAGCATGCTTTCGCATCAAGCCAAAGCTGCATGATTTCATCCAAGAAGTCGGTGCGGGATACCGGCGAAAGACCGCCGCCACTTTCTCATCCCGCTCTGTCGTATTGCAAGCGAACAGAGCCGCGGCCGGGACCTGCCGAGGGTAAGCGTAACATCAACCCGAGGTCCGGACAAATTGTTCCGGCCGGCCGTTGCGCAAAGAAATCCCTGGGAACTAGCGGCTCGATGGTGCTATGGCTTTGCCATCCTCAAGACTTCCAAAGGCCGTTTCCACATCATGATCGCTGTCCAATCGGAACTGACTGCCGCCATCCGTAGCATTCCGGATTATCCGAAGCCCGGCATCGTGTTTCGCGATATCACGACGCTGCTCGGCAATCCGAAGACGTTCCGCCGGGCGATCGATGAACTCGTCCATCCCTATGCCGGAACCAAGGTCGACAAGATCGCCGGCATCGAAGCGCGCGGCTTCATCCTGGGCGGCGCGATCGCGCATCAGCTGTCGGCCGGCTTCGTGCCGATCCGCAAAAAGGGCAAGCTGCCGCACGAAACAGTGAGGATCGCCTATAGCCTCGAATACGGTGTTGACGAGATGGAGATGCACAAGGATGCGATCCAGCCCGGCGAAAAGGTCATCCTGGTGGACGATCTGATCGCCACCGGCGGAACCGCCGAGGGCGCCACCAAGCTCCTGCAGCAGATGGGCGCCGACATCGTCGCCGCCTGCTTCATCATCGACCTGCCGGAACTCGGCGGGCGCAAGAAGCTCGAAGCGCTCGGCGTCAAGGTTCGCACGCTGATCGAGTTCGAAGGGCATTAGGGAAGACGAGAGCGAGCGCTCGCCGCTCGCTCTCTCAAGTGAATTCGATGACCTTGCTTTCGAAGCGGATCACCGGCTCGCCGTGCTGGTTCTCCCCCTCGCAGAGAATCGCGTTGATCCGCCAGCCGGGGCGGGAGGCGAGGGTGCGAGAGCTAAGCAGCGTGACGGCATAGGCCACGGTATCGCCGGCATAGACCGGCTTCAGCCATTTGAGCTCCCGGAAGCCGGTAGCCGGCCCGAGCCTCGGCGCATGCAGCCCCTCTGCCGCGAGGCGCCGGACCTCGTCTGTCCAGAAGCGGACGAAGCACTTCATCCAGCCGGCGCTGGTGTGCCAGCCGGAGGCGCAAAGACCGCCGAAGAGCGAGCGTCTTGCTTCCTCCTCGTCGAGATGGAAGGGCTGCGGATCGAAATCGCGGGCAAAGCGGATGATATCGTCCGCCGTAAATGTCAGGCTGCCGATCACGGTCTTGCGGCCGGCCGCATAAAGCTCTTCGAGAGTCATCATGGTCGCCCACCCTCGCGGCGTCGAAACATGACCGAACATTCGGAGACCGCAACCGGTTCGCCGCTCTGATTGCTGATTTCGTTGCGGAACTTGACGAGACCGATCTGGGGCTTCGATCTGGACGGTCGCGCCTCCAGAACCAGGCTGAAGCCGGAGATCACGTCTCCAGCCAGCACCGGTTTCTTCCAGTCCATGAAGTCGATGCCGGGCGAACCCTGCGACGACGAATTGCCGAGGAAGGCGTCGATCATCATCCGCATGCCGATGGCGCTGGTGTGCCATCCGGAGGCCGAGAGGCCGCCTAGGATGCTGCGCCTGCCGGCTTCCTCGTCGAGATGCACCGGCTGCGGGTCGAACTCGCCGGCAAAGGCGATCATGTCTGCAGCCTGCATTTCGAACGGCCGATAGACGAAGCGTCGCCCCGGCGTGAAATCCTCGAAATAGAGCATGCCGCCCTCCATGGCAGCCGGAACGATTACGTGTTGAAGCGGAAGTGGATCACGTCGCCGTCCTGGACGACGTACTCCTTGCCTTCGTCGCGCGCCTTGCCGGCTTCCTTGGCACCCGTTTCCCCGCCCAGCGCAGTGAAGTCGTCATACGCGATGGTGTTGGCGCGGATGAAGCCGCGCTCGAAGTCCGAGTGGATGACGCCGGCCGCCTGCGGCGCCTTGGTGCCGCGCGGGATCGTCCAGGCGCGGGTCTCCTTCGGCCCGACCGTGAAATAGGTGATGAGGTCGAGCAGCTTGTAGCCGGCGCGGATCAGCCGGTCGAGGCCGGCTTCTTCCAGGCCCAAGGCTGCAAGGAATTCCTTGGCCTCATCGTCGGGCAATTGGGCGACCTCGGATTCGATCGCTGCCGAGATGACGACACTTTCGGCCCCCTGGGCCTTGGCCATTTCGGCGACGGCGCGGGTGTGTTCGTTGCCCTCTGCCGCATCGGCTTCGGCGACGTTGCAGACATAGAGAACCGGATGGGCGGTCAGAAGGTTGAGACCCTGCAGGACGCGCAGCTCCTCCGCATCGATCTTCGGCAGCAGGGTGCGGACCGGCTTGCCTTCCTGAAGAAGTTTCAGCGAGGCATCCATGATCGGAAGCTGCGCCATCGACTCCTTGTCCTTGCCCACCGCCCGCTTGCGGGTCTGCTCCGTGCGCCGCTCGAGGCTCTCGAGGTCGGCGAGCATCAGCTCGGTCTCGATCGTCTCGGCGTCCTCGACCGGATGGATGCGGCCTTCGACATGGGTGATGTCGTCGTCCTCGAAACAGCGCAGCACATGCACCACCGCATCGACTTCGCGAATGTTGGCGAGGAACTGGTTGCCGAGACCTTCGCCCTTGGACGCGCCGCGCACCAGGCCGGCGATGTCGACGAAGGAGATGCGGGTCGGAATGATTTCCTTCGACTTGGCGATGTCGGCAAGCTTGCGCATCCGCGCGTCCGGCACCGCGACCTCGCCGGTGTTCGGCTCGATCGTGCAGAATGGATAGTTCGCCGCCTGCGCCGCCGCCGTCTTGGTCAGCGCGTTGAAGAGTGTGGACTTGCCGACATTCGGCAGCCCGACGATACCGCATTTGAAGCCCATGGCTAAAACCTGTCGTTCTCGAATTTCTTGGCCGTGGCTATGGGATAAAGGAGAGGAGCGGTCAAGCTCTTCGCGAGGCTTCGGATGGGATCGGCCGGCTTCGGCTTGAATGCCGGTGCCGTGCGCGCAATACTGCGTCCGACCCCACCGCATGTCATCAACGGGTGAGTTTTCCGATGAGTGACAATGAAGTCGCCCCCAAACGAAAAACGAGGGTGAAGCCCAAGCTCGAGCGGCCGAGGCTCTACAAGGTCATCCTCGTCAACGACGACTACACGCCGCGCGACTTCGTGGTGATGGTGTTGAAGGCGATTTTTCGCATGAGCGAGGAGGCCGGCTATCGGGTGATGATGACCGCCCATAAGCTCGGCACGTCGGTCGTCGTGGTCTGCGCCCGGGATATCGCCGAGACCAAGGCCAAGGAAGCGACCGACCTCGGCAAGGAAGCCGGCTTCCCCCTGATGTTCACCACGGAGCCGGAAGAGTGAGCCCCGGGGAGCTCCTGGATCGGGTCGAGCTCCGGGCGAGATTACGGTAGCAAATTCAAAGGTCTGCGGCGATTTTTTGAGGGGCGTGCGAGGCGTGCGGCGCTGCAGGGCCTTTGTCGGACGCGGGGCGGGCGGCTATGCCGTTGTCGAGCCGGGTCGCTTTGACCGGCTCATTGTTATCGAACGGGCATCCTATCGACAGTTCGGGGTTCGCGCGCGTGCGCATCTTCGCATCGAATTCGTCCCTGACCCGGACGATTTGCCGGCGCAGCCATTGATGTGCAGGGTCGCCATCATGACGGGAGTGCCAGAACACGTTGATATTCGTCGCGGGAAGCGGCACGGGCGCCTCGTAGATTTTCAATCCGAGATGACTCGCCATCAGTTCCGCGAATTGGCGTGGGACCGTGGCCAGATGCAGGGAATTGGCGGTCGCGACGGCGACTCCCAATGTGTGGGGCATTGTCAGCGCCACATGCCGCTTGCGGCCGACCTTGGCGAGTTCGGCGTCCACGACGCAGTTCACCACGCCCGCGGACGACCTCGCCACGTGATGGAGCCGGCAGAAGAGGTCGAGCGGAATGGCCTCGCGTGCAGCGACACCGGCCGCGGTGATTCCCGGATGCCTGGCCGAGGCCACGACGACGTAGGGTGCCGCCAGCAGCGGCATGCTGGACACCCAATCAGGGACATTGAGCTCGGTTTCGAGGGCGATGTCGACCGCATCTTCCTGCAGCAGCCGCTCGGCATTTCCCAAAGCGCTGTCCACGAGATGAAGCGAAATTCCGGGCGCTTCCTCCGCGCAGCAGCGGGAGAGGGCGGACATCGCCATCACGGAAAATATGTCCGAGCCGAGAAGCGTAAACCGCCTCTGGATGGTGGCGGGATCGAAATGCCGGCGCTTGTGCAGGGCGAGTTCGATCTTGCCGAGCGCGTCGCGGACGGGCGAGCCGAGCTCCAGCGCCCGGGGCGTCGGGATCATGTCGTTGCCGCGGCGAATGAAGAGCTGGTCGTCCAAGAGGTCGCGCAGCCTCCTGAGCGCAGAACTCACCGCGGGCTGGCTAAGGCCGATCTGGTCGCCGGCGCGGGTCACGCTGCGCTCGCGGATGAGCGCATCGAAAACCCGCAGGAGATTGAGGTCGAATGCATTCAGGTTCACTAATCCGCCCACCCCATGGTTAATCTTCCCGAGCCTTCCGTGCGCATGTATCGCATCCTGCGCCGCATGCCTTGTGCCCGAAGGAACACCTCTACCATGCATCCGGCTGCCGCCGAAGTGCTCCATTCACCGCGTGGATGCGGCCCATGTGAATATTGAATTTCACAAAACGTCTACTGCTTTCTAAACGATAGGCCCAACACGACTCCGAGCCAGGAACGAATAAGTTCGACGTTTTGGAGTTGTTTCCGGTTGTACCCAAGGCTGCTGCCGAGGGTATCGGCCGAAATGCGCGGGCCGCGTCGGCCCGAGCCGTCCACCAATTGTAGCGATCCTGAAGCCGCCTGGCTGTGTCGGGCGGAAAGGCGATCGTGCGTCCATCAAGGAGGGAATGAGGCAATGGCAACGAATCCGGGCACCGACCAGCAGGACTTCATCTTAGGCACGGACGCAGTCGATACCCTGTCCGGCGGCTTCAGTACGGATCAGATCTTTGGGCTCGCCGGTAACGATATCCTGTCCGGCGGCTTCCAAAATGACACGATCAACGGTGACGTAGGAAACGATGCAATCAGCGGCGGTTCCGGCTCCGACAACATCCAGGGGGGAGCCGGAGCCGATTCGATCAATGCCGGCACCGGCGACGACATGGTCATGGCTTTCGAGCCGGCTGATAGCGACGGGGACGTGGTCGACGGCGGATTGGGGTTCGATACGTTAGCGCTGTCCTTCACGGACCAAACGACCGCGCTCACCTTCGCCGCGCCGGATCCGATTGCGCAATCGAACCTTGCCGGCGGGATCAAGGTCACCAACGTCGAGCAGTTTATGATTGTCGGCACCGATTTCGCTGACACGATCACCGGCGGCCGTTGGAATGACTTCCTCAACGGCGGCGATGGAAACGACACGCTGAACGGCGGCATCGGTCGCGATATGCTCGACGGCGCCGACGGCGACGATACGCTCAATGGCGGCAACGGCTCCGACATTCTGTCTGGTGACATCGGCGCGGACACGATCAGGGGTGGCTATGGCAATGACATGGGCGATGGCGGCGTCGGCGACGACAAGCTCTTCGGCGAGGCCGGGAACGACCACCTCACCGGCGCCAACGGGGCCGACGCGCTGTCGGGCGGCGACGGCGACGATACGCTCTACGGCGATGTCGCCTTCAACCTGATCCACAGCGGGAACGACACTCTCGACGGGGGGAGCGGCAACGACTTTCTCAACGGCGGCTTAGGTCTCGATACGATCACTGGGGGAGACGGCAACGACCGCGTCGGCGTTACCATCGGCCACGGCCGGGACACGATCAACGGCGGCGCGGGCACCGATATTCTCGAAGTCCAGAACCTGAGCGGCACCTTCACCGCCAAGGCATCCAACCTCTCCAACACACTGTCGGATGGCACGACCTTCATCAACATGGAGGCCTATTCGTTCGACAGCGGCATGGGTAGCTCTACCGTTGACAACTGGACTACCGGCGACGGCAACGACACGATGCGCTCCCACGACGGGAACGATACGCTCAGCAGCGGCAAGGGCAACGACTCTATTGATTCCGGGAATGGCGTCGACATCGTCAACAGCGGTGACGGCAATGATACGATCACGGTCGGAAACGGCGGCAAGGACACGATCAGGGCCGGTGCCGGCACCGACACGGTCACTATCGTTCGGCGCGATGCGACCACCAACCTTACGTTTTCGATCAGCGGCGTGACCGGCACGCTGAATGACGGCACCAGTGTCACCGACGCCGAGCACTATGCGATCCACGCAGGCTCCGGCAGCGATACACTCACCGCCGGCGCGGCGCTGTCCGTCAAGTTCTACGGCGCCAACGGCAATGACAGGCTGACGGGCGGAAAAGGCAGCGATTGGCTCGACGGGGGAGCGGGCAACGATACGCTCAAGGGTGGAGACGGCAACGACAGGATTATTGACGACGGTGGTGCCAACACGATCGATGCCGGGACCGGCAACGACCTGGTGGAACTCGAGATCGCTTCAGGCACCGCTGCCAATTCGATCCTGCTGGGAACCGGCAATGACACGGTGACGATCAACGCGTTTCGCGGACTCACCGCGGGCAAATTCACCGTCGACGGAGGCACGGGAACGGACACGGCCGCGGTGAACCGCTCCATGGGCACCGCCAACATGAGCTTCGTGCTGTCGCCGAGCGCGGTCCTGACCAATGGCGACGTGACGCTCAGGAATGTCGAAGCCGTGCAGATTTGGACCGGATCGGGCACCGACAGCCTGACGGGCAGCGCGCTGAGCGACCTCTTCCATGGCGGGGGCGGCAACGACACGCTCAAGGGGCTCGCCGGCAATGACCGGCTCTATGGCGGGGCAGGGGCCGACAGGCTCGAAGGCGGTGACGGCAACGACACGCTGCAGGCGACCTACAGCACGCAGTTCGACACGCAGGCCGACAAGCTCTACGGTGGTGCGGGCAATGACAGCCTGCGCATCAACCAGGGCGACTTTGCCGATGCGGGGACAGGCACCGACCGCGTCTATGTCGATCTCGCCAACCAGGCGACCGGCGTCAGCTTTGTCTTCTCGAACGGCACGGTGACGGTCAACGCGGCTACCAAGTTCACCGGCGCCGAAAGCCTGGAATTCTACGGCACCAGCGGCAACGACAGCGTCACCGCCGGCGCTCTCAACGACGTGCTCAAGGGCAATGGCGGCAACGATACACTGAGAGGCGGCGCGGGCAACGACCGGCTCGAGGATGGCGCCGGAAACGACAAGCTTTACGGCGATGCCGGCAACGACACGCTGATCCGCACGAATGAGATTGGCACCGACAGCTTCGACGGCGGTGCCGGCACGGACACGCTGAAGTTCAGCTTCGACTCCTCCATGTCGGTGAAGCTCGACCTCGCCAACAACGCCAACAACGGCGGCATGGCCAAGGGGTTGACCGTGACCGGCATTGAAGTCGTCTATGGTTCGAGCCAGGACGACGACATTCGCGGCACGTCCGCCAACGAGAAATTCTTCGGCGGCGGCGCGGACGACTTCCTCTTCGGCGGGGCCGGTGACGACGTGCTCGAAGGCGGTGCGGCCGGCGACCTGCTGCAGGGCGGCACCGGCAAGGACCAGTTCGTGTTCCACAGCGACGGCTTCGGCACCGGCGACCAGATCGTCGACTTCACGCGCGGCCAGGACAAGCTGGTCGTCGACCGCTCGGACTTCGGCATGGCCGCAACCGGCAATCCCGGACTGGTGGTCGGCGCCAATCCGACCGCCTCGGGGACGGGGCCGCAGTTCCTGTTCGAATCGGACAACGGCCGCCTTTGGTACGACCGCGACGGCACCGGCAACAATTATGACGCCGAGCTGATCGTGACGCTGGCGAATGGCAGCACGCACGTCTCGACGCTGGCGATCAGCGACTTCCTGTTTGTGTGAGCTTATCGGTGCCCGCCGCCTGCTCGGGCGGGCACCACTCATCCTTGTGAAGATCTGCACCGATGACGCCCGAGCGCTTTGCTGAATGCCTAGTCAGTTTGAGGTGGACGACAATCGAGCTGACATCCGCGCTTCAATGCCAGCTCTCCTGGGTGGAAGCCATGGAGAGCGGCCATGCGGAAATCCCGGAAGATCTCGCTCGCTGGCTCGACGGGCTGGCCCGATGCCACGAAACTGCGGCGGTCCCGACGTCCTATCGCGGGCTGACGGGGTGATCATGACGCCCTCGACTTTCCGGAGGAAAACGGATGCACCGTTCTGATCTCTGGCTCCTGCTTCTTGACAGTCTGCGCATCTTCACGGGGATGCGCGTTCGGCAAATACCGAGGGGGGTCCCTCGTGAGGCGAAGCCTCTTTCGGAGCGGGAGCAATTTTCCGCGAGCGGAACCAGATCGGAGGACTAATCCCCTTTCGAGCCGAACATCTTCTTCAGCATGTCGGCCATCGGACCGGTTGCCGGCAGCTTTTTCGGCTGGGCGGCGTTGCGGGCCTTATGGATATGGGATTGGCCGACCTGCTTCTTCGGCGCCTGCGGCTCTTCCGCGTCGGGCTTGCCGCCGGTGGCAAGGGCGATCTTGTTCATGAGCTGGGAGTCTTCGCCCTTGACGAGCATGCCGGCATTGTCAGCGATGGTGTCGAGGAGGGACGAAAGCCAGGCCTGATCGGCCTTGGCGAAATCGCCGAGCACATGCGCGTGAACCAGGTCCTTGACGCCCGGATGGCCGATCCCGAGGCGGAGGCGGCGATATTCCTTGCCGCAATGCGCGTCGATCGACTTGATGCCGTTGTGGCCGCCATGGCCGCCGCCGATCTTGATCCGCGCCTTGCCGGCGATGAGATCCAGCTCGTCATAGATGACGACGATGTCCTTCGGTGCGAGCTTGTAGAAGCGCATTGCTTCACCGACCGCTTCGCCGGAAAGGTTCATGAAGGTCTGCGGCTTGATGAGCAGGACGCGCTCGCCGGCGATCTCGCCCTCGGCGATTTCCGCTTTGAACTTCTTCGACCAGGAGGAAAAGCCCTGGCGCTGCCAGATGGCATCGACCGCCATGAAGCCGATATTGTGGCGGTTACCGGCATATTTGGACCCTGGATTGCCAAGTCCGGCGATGATCAGCATGCGGCCGACTCCTGAATGCTTCCTGCTTTGGGTACGGAATCAGAAGGCGTGGACGCGCTTCCTTCTACGTCCGCCCCTCATCCGCCTGCCGGCACCTTCTTCCCGCTCGCGGGGAGAAGGTGCATGCTGCGCTAGTCCTCGGGTTTAACCCAAGGAGGGGCATTCACCCGTATCCCGCAACTCAACCCCGTCGTCCGAGCAAGTCAATCTCTATTTCGCCGCCTGCCTTATTCCGTCCGGGCGCAGGCCATACTGCTCGTAGATGCGATCCTGGGTTCCCGTGGCGATCAGGCGGTTGAGTTCGACCTGCATGCGCGTGACAATATCATCGGGCATGTCGTTGTGGCAGGCGATGCCGTATTGCTTGCCCTCGAGCACCAGCGCTGCTTCGATAGGCTTGCCGTCGGCCTGCATGGTCTCGAAGGTCTTTTCCGAGGTCATCATCAGGTCGACGCGGCCGGCGATCAGCTTCTTGAGCGTCGAGTCGAGGCTGGCGGCATAGTCGATCCTCTGAAAGTCATGCTCCTTCAGATAGTTGGCGGAAAAGTCCTCGCGCTGCGTCCCGACGATGAACTGCCTGGCCTCATCGAGGGAATCAAGCTCGACGGCGGAATCCTTGTGGCGCACCATGATCATGTGATCGACGAGAAGCGGTTCGATCCACTTGAACTTCCTGTCCCGCTCGGCATCGTGGCCGGTCGTGAAAACGCAATGGAAGGGGTTGCTTTCCGCAAGCGCAAAGGCGCGCGCCCACGGCAGGACCTCGATCTCGTACGGCAGCTTGACCGCCTTCATGATCAGGGCGATCTGGTCGACCGAGGCGCCGCTCGCTCCCTTGTCGGTCGAGAAATTGTAGGGTGGGTACTCCTCGGTGACGAAATGGATGGTCTCGGCGTGAGCGGCGGCGGACAGACCGAGGAAGAATGCCAGGATCAGTTGCTTCACGCCTTGTCTCCTTCTGGCCCGCTCCTAGGCAGGAGTGCTGGCCTTCGCTTCGGATTCGTTCTCCAGCATGGTCAGCATACCGTCTATCGGCATCGGCCGGCTGAAGAGATAACCCTGGCCATTATCCACACCGAGCTTGCGCAGGAGTTGCCACTGCTCGTCCGTCTCGATGCCTTCGGCGACGACCGTGCAGCCCATCTGGTGGGAGATCGTCCGAATACCCTTGATCAGCATGCGGCTCTTGCGCCGGACATCGGCGGCGCCGGAACTCAGGGAGCGCGTGAAGGACTGATCGACCTTGACGATATCCACCGGGAAGCGGTTGAGGTAGCTGAGCGACGAATAGCCGGTGCCGAAATCGTCGAGCGCGATGCGGCAGCCGAACTCGTTCAGCTGTTTCAGGACCGCGTGGACTTCCGGATTGTCGAGCATCAGCACCGCTTCGGTGATCTCGACGACGATGCGCTGCGGCGAAATATGATGCTTGAGAAGAAGCGCCGCGAGCTTGTGGGGCAGGGTCAATTCGAACTGCAATGGCGAGAAGTTGACGGCGAGATAGGTGCTCTGGGTTCCGTCCAAAGCGGAGATGGCAGCAAGATGCCGGATCGCCTTTTCCAGGACTCGGTCGCCGATGCGGCCGATCGTGCCGGTCTCTTCGGCAATGCCGATGATCTTGCCCGGCGGCATCAGGCCCTTTTCCGGATGATCAAGGCGCATCAGCGCTTCGAAACCGACAATCTGCCCGTCATCGAGGCTGACGATCGGCTGCAGCCAGGCTTCGAACCAGTCCTCCTTCAGGCCTGCCTCTATGCATTGCTCGATCTCGTGGCGCTCGCGGGCCGCGTCGAGCATGCCGGCATCGAAGACCTGCAGGCCATTCTTGCCGTCGCGTTTGCGGGCATACATGGCCATGTCTGCCTTGAGCAGCAGGTCGGAGGCGCCGGAGGCGTGGGCCGGGTAGACCGAAACGCCGACGCTGGCGCTGACGAAGAGCTCGTTTCCGGTAATCGGCATCGGTTCGTGCAGCGCAGCGCAGATGCTCTCTCCGATCTCGCTTGCAAGGACAGCGACGTCCGTTGCGGCAATGAGAATGGCGAATTCGTCGCCGCCGAGCCGCGCGATCACATCTTCAGGTCGAAGCGCCGCCCGGATGCGCTCCACCGTCTGGCGCAAGACCGCATCGCCGGCGGCGTGGCCGAAATTGTCGTTGATCCACTTGAAGCGGTCGAGATCGATGAACAGGCAGGCGAGTTGCATGCCGCACTGGTCGGCGCTTAGAATTGCCTCGTCGAGCGCGTTCTCGAACCCTTGCCGGTTGAGGAGCCCGGTCAGGTGGTCGGTGATCGCCTGGGTATGGTTGCGGCTTTCGGCCTGTTTCAAGGCCGTGACGTCGGTCATCACCGAAAGCGAGATCTCGCCGCTGCTCGTTTCCGTTTCGAGGATGAGCACGGTCATGAACTCGCCATCCGCCTTGCGGAACGGCAGGGTCAATTCGGTGATATCGTCACCATCCACCGCTGTCGCTTTCGCGCTCTGGTGGTAGGCCTCATGCCATGATGGATCGATGAAATCGGTGAAGCTTCGCCCGATCACTTCGTCGCGGAGATAGCCGGTCGCCAGCAGCCAATAGTCGCTGACCGCGCTCAGCCGGCCCGCGGCGTCACGGGAGAAAAGCATGGCCGGCGTCAGATTATAGGTCTCCGTCGCGCGGGCATGCGCGCTCTTCAACTCCCTTTCCTCGCGCTCCAGCCGGTCCTGCATCGCGTTGAAGTTGCCGGCCAGGGCGCCCATCTCGTCGTCCGAATTCCAGTCGACCCGATGGCGCGATCCGAGGCGCCGCGTCGCTTCGACTGCAGCGGTGAGCCGCATCAGCGGCCGGATCACGATGAATCGGTTGCCGATCAGCGCCGCCGCGAAGACTGTAGCGACGGCAAAAAGAAGGATGCCGAGGATCGTCCACTCGTCTTTGCTGAAGCGCAACAGGAGGCCGGACGTGGGAACCACGACCGTCAATCCGCCGACGGGCACGGGTCCTTTGACGCTGTCGTAGGAAATCGCGGTTTCCAGGGACTTGCCGTCCACGGCGTCAGGGCTTCCCGGGGGCAGTTCCGCAAGGATGTTTCCCGCAGTATCGCGGATCGTGACGGCGCGAACGTCGCTGGCGTTCATCAGCGAAAGAGCAATCCGCTCGATGCCGTCCTGATCGAAGTCCCAGATAGGCTTGCCAAGCGCTTCCCCGCTGGCTTGCATCAGCAGTTCGACGTTCTGCAGGCGCTCCCGCGAGACCCGCTCGCTGGATATGGCGAGGAACAATGCCAACAAAGGCGCAACGAATACAAGCATTGCGCTGCAGACAATTGCAATAAACCGGCTCTCCACCGAGTGCATCATCGGATGCCCCCGGCGGCGCACGTCACCATTCTCGACATTCGGATTCTCTTGCACTGCCACGCTTTGTCCCCCGCGCGCAGCACATCATCAAAACCTTAAATGTTGCTGAAATTGCACGCCGAGATTTCATAGGGCGCGGCTGCGCCTCGCGGCTTGCGTGCGGTGCACAACGAAAAAACCCGCCCCTGGTGCGGGACGGGTTTCTCAAATGTAGGACCGGAAGGGCCGCTCAGCCGCTGCAGCAGTCGCGGATCAAGCTTCCGCTTCGCCCTCGGCCTCTTCGGCTACTTCAACTTCCTGGGCGCGGCCGGCGATCGTGGCGACCGTGAAGTCGCGATCGGCGATGACCGGAGTCGCGCCAGCCGGAAGCTTGACGTCCGAAATGTGGACGGTGTCGCCGATCTTGAGGCCGCTGAGGTCGACGCTCAGGAACTCCGGAATGTTGTCGGCGGAAACGTTCAGTTCGACTTCATGGCGAACGATGTTCAGCGTGCCGCCCTGCTTGAGGCCCGGGGACTTCTCTTCGTTTTCGAAGTGAACCGGAACCTGGACCGACACCTGGCTGCCCTTGGAGACGCGCAGGAAGTCGACATGCATGGTGAAATCGCGAACCGGATCCAGCTGGTAGTCCTTCGGCAGGACGCGGATCTTCTCGCCATTGACGTCGATCGTCGCGACGGTGGTCATGAAACCGCCGGCGTGGATCTTCATCGTCACTTCCTTGGTGGAGAGCGCGATGGAAAGCGGGGCCTGCTTGTCACCGTAGATGACAGCCGGGATAAGACCGTTGCGGCGAAGTTCGCGGGAGGACCCCTTACCAACCCGTTCGCGCGTCTCGGCCTTGAGCTCGTAAGTCTGGCTCATGGATAGACCTTTCTGGTTATTTGGAGAGTTCGTCCGCCACGGGCGGAAAAACCTGAAGCCGCAAAGCAGCTTCATCCGCGTTGCCTCCAAGGGTGTCTGCGCGGACGCCGGGTCCATAGCGGAGAACCGGCCGAAATGCAAGAAGTGCGGCGCCTGTCAGCTTTTGCGCCGGGAAAAACGCGCGAGCGCCAGCATGAGGCCGCCGGCGACGAGGCCCCAGAAGGCGCCGGAGACGCCGGCAAAACTGACGCCCGATGCGGTGACGAGGAACGTGATGGCGGCGGCCTCGCGGGTCCGGGCTTCGGTGAAGGCGGCCACGGCGGAACTTGAAAAGGCGCCGATGAGCGCCAAGCCTGCGACGGCCTCGATCAGCACCGGTGGCGCCAGGCTGACGAAGGTGGTGACGGCGCCGGCGAGCAGGCCGAATATGATATAGGCGATGCCGGCGTTGATTGCCGACCAGTAACGGCGTTTGCGGTCCGGGTGGGAATCGGGACCGGCGCACATCGCCGCGGTGATCGCCGCCAGGTTGACGGCGTGGCCGCCGAACGGTGCGCTGAACAACGAAAAGAGCCCGGTCGTGGCGAAGAGCGGGCCGGGATTCGGGTGATAATCATTGACCTTCAGCACCGCGATGCCGGGAATGTTCTGTGACGCCATGGTGACGATGAAGAGCGGCAGGGCGATGCTGATCATCGCCGCGGCATTGAAAACCGGCGGAACGAATTCAGCCTCGGGGACGAGGGCGGACGAGAGCTTCGCAAAGGCGCCGTCCGGCATCTCGACGCCGAAGGCGATCACAAGAACGAAGGCGACAAGCGCGGCGGGAACGGCATAAAGCTTGTTGACGCTGCCGACGATCGCCCAGGCGAGGACGATCGGCAGACCGAAGAGCGGATTGAAAGCGATCGCCTTCACCGGCGCGAAACAGAGGCTCAACAGCACGCCGGCGAGCATCGCGTTTGCGAGCGCCGGCGGAATGGAGGAGACCACCCGTCCGAGCGGCTTCCAGAGGCCGGCGACGACGATCAGCAGGGCGCAAACGAGGAAGGCGCCGACGGCGGCATTGAAGCCCCCTTGGACGGCTCCTGACGTTGCCAGCAGCGCCGCACCGGGGGTCGACCAGGCGATGCTGACGGGAAGCCGCGTGATGATGCTGATGACGATCGCGCAGACGCCCATGGAAAGAGACAGGGCCATCAGGCCCGAGGCTGCCTGGGTTTCCGTGGCGCCGACGCCTGCGAGGCCATGCAGAATGACGGCGAAGGAACTGGCGAAGCCGACGAAGGCGATAAGGACGCCCATGAAGAGGCTTTGCACTGAGAAATCACGAAGCATGGCGGACGACCGGTGTTGCGGGCGGGTATTGCGGGCGAGTCGCAGGAACTGGCGGACGGCGTAGCATATCGGCGGCCGGGTCGATACTGCCGGCCGGTCTGCCGACGAAGGGCAGCGCTGGCCCGACCTTCGTCTGGGTAGACCCGCCGCGCAGTCTCGGCCATAGTGGCCGCCGATACGGCTGTACCGAACCGGGAGGGTGCAGGCGATTTGCCGCCGGAGGACGCTTTCAGGGAGGGAGCGAATGCCTGCAATCAGGGACCATACGGAACACGTCTACAGAACCGCGCAACAGTCGTCGGCAGCCGTCAGTTCGCCGGTCGCCGCCTCGTGGCGGCGCTGCATGACCCTGCACGGTCTGGCCCCTGAGGAGGCGCGCTTGCCATGGCGCCTCGACGTTGGCGAATTTCGGCAGGCGCGCGAACGCTCCGAGGTGCTGATTGCGGAAGCCGTCGGCGAACTCGACCGGCTGTTCGCCGTCATCGTCAAGTCCGGATGCTGCCTGTTGCTGACCGACGACAAGGGCATTGCGCTCGAGCGACGCGGGGCAGACGGGGACGATGCCGATTTTCGCGGCGTCGGGCTTTGGTCGGGGACCGTGTGGAGCGAGGCGAGCGTCGGAACCAACGGCATCGGTACGGCGATTGCCGACGAGCGCCCCGTCGTCATCCATCGCGATCAACATTTCTTGAGCCGCAATATCGGTTTGAGCTGCGCGACAGCGCCGATCCGCGACGAAACCGGGCGCCTTGCCGCGGCGCTCGACATTTCCACCTGCCGCGACGACGCCTCCGAGGCGACGCTCTCGATCCTCTCGCAAGCGGTGCGGGATGCCGCCGCCCGCATCGAGGCAAACCTGTTCCGCCGGGCCTTTGCCGAGGCGCGGATCGTGCTCGTGCCGGCCGATCGCCAAGGACCGGCTCTGCTCGCCGTCGATCGCGATGACCTCGTGCTCGGCGCCACGCGGGCGGCCCGGCAGTGGCTCGGGCTCGACGACAGGCGCATTGCAGCCGGCGTTCCCGCCTCCGACCTGCTCCAGGAGGGTGTTCCCCGGGAGGGGGCCGAATTGCCGGACGCCGAGCGAGCAGCGCTCCGCCGCGTACTGTCGCGCACCAACGGCAATGTGTCGATGGCCGCCGACCTGCTCGGCATCAGCCGTGCGACGCTCTACCGCAAGATGAAGCGGCTTTCGTTGAATTGAGCCGATGCACCGGCGTCGAAGCTAAAGAATGCCCCTCTCCTCGGGTTTAACCCGAGGATGTCCAGCCGATAGGTGGGTAACACATTGAACCGGATACATGGGTTACAGTTCTTCCCGTAGCTCGTCCGCAAGACCGACGGCTGGTCGGGGTTGCAAGACGGTTTTGCGGACGAGCCTGCCGCGTTTCTCGTCGATAAAGCCGAGGCGATGGGCGTAGAAGCGCATCGTCCATTCGCCGCTCTCCGTCTCCTCAATGGCGACCACCTCTCCGACCAGCGTGGCCGAGACGTAAATCTCCGCGCCCTGCCATTTGACGGCGCCGTTGTGGCGCACCTTGCGCACCGCGGCCTCGGCCGGATAATCGGGTTCGGGAGGGCTGACCGGCATTTTGCGCGTCGAGGCCCGGTAGTGCTCGGCCGGCGTGTCCATGCCGAGCGTCTCGTGCGGTCGCTCCTCATTGTACTCACGCCGAAACGCTTCGAAGGCTTCGGCCTGCGCGGCCCGGTCGGCTGCCGGCGCTTTTGCCAGCGGCAGCATGGTCAGATGGAAGCGCTCGTGCTTTCCGTTTTGCTGCGGCTTACCTGGCGCAATGCGCTCCAGCGTAATCCCCAGCCGCACGAAGCGTAGGGATAGCGGCGTCAGTCCGGTGACACCGGCCGCCGCGAAGGGCGGACCGTTGTCGGTCCTGATGCGGTCGGGCAGGCCATGCTCGTCAAACAGCCGCTCGAACACCGGCCAGGCCTCTTCGTCACCGGTCGAGCCGGTCGCCTCCAGCGCCAGCAGATAACGGCTTTTGACATCCATCACCGTCAGCGGTTCGCAGCGCCAGCCGTCGCGGGTCGTGAACCAGCCTTTGTGGTCGCCCGTCCATACCGCATTTGGCATCGCCGGCTCCGGCCAAGGGCCGTTGCCGGCCCCCTTCCACCGGGCGCGCCGCCGCCCGACCAGCCCGTGCCGATTGAGGATCGCTCCCGCCGTTGAAGCCGACGGCCAAGCCGTCGCCGGGTCCTGTCGCGCCAGCCGCGCAACGATCTTCTTCGGACCCCATAGCGGATGCGCTTCCTTCTCCGCCACGATCCGCTCCACCAGCTCTGCCGCCGTCGCCCGCCCGTGGTTAAGTGGTGCTCGCGGCAGATCCTCCAGCCCCGCAGGACCGCGCAGCTGAAAGCGTCTCAGCCATTTATAGCCCGTCTTGCGCGATATCCCGTAGAGCGCGCAAAGCCCAGCCATCGTCTCCTCGCCGGACAAACATGCCGCAACAAACTTCAGCCGCTCCTCCATGATGCCAGTCTCTCTCCAAACCATCGCCGGTCCTCCCGGCATCTAGAGAACTGTCACCTATGTAAACGGTCCGTTCTGTTACCAATCTATCCGGTTCGGACAAGGACTGGCCCTCTCCCCGTTTTGACGGGGAGAGGGGACTGAGACGGCGCGGCATCGTCCCTTCGCCCCGCTTGCGGGGAGAAGGTGCCGGCAGGCGGATGAGGGGCAGACCCAGGCGAGAAACTCTCAGTCATTGCTGCGCTGCAGCACGACAATGGACAATAACCTGTCTCAATTCTGAAACAGATGGCGTTGCAGGCTGCTGCGGCGCACTACCGAAAATCCGCGCTCGGCTTCACTCTACCTCCCACAGCAAATTGGAGTGCTGGTTTTTCCAAGGGAGGAAGCGATGCTGCATCAGAAAATTCTCGATAACCCGTTCAAGCACAAGTATGGAAATTTCATCGGCGGTGAATGGCGCGAGCCGGTCGCCGGCCGCTATTTCGACAATACCACGCCTGTCACCGGCGGTTCGCTCTGCCAGATAGCCCGATCGGATGCCGCCGATATCGAGCTCGCACTCGATGCTGCCCATGCCGCCAAGGAGAAGTGGGGCCGCACCTCGACCACCGAGCGCTCCAACATCCTGATGAAGATCGCCGCGCGGATGGAGGACAATCTCGAACTTCTGGCGCGGGCCGAGACCTGGGACAACGGCAAACCGATCCGCGAAACCATGGCCGCCGATATTCCGCTGGCGATCGACCATTTCCGCTATTTCGCCGCCTGCATCCGGGCACAGGAAGGCTCGATCGGCGAGATCGACCACGATACGGTCGCCTACCATTTCCATGAGCCGCTCGGTGTCGTCGGCCAGATCATTCCGTGGAACTTCCCGATCCTGATGGCCGCCTGGAAGGTGGCGCCGGCCCTTGCCGCCGGCAACTGCGTCGTCCTGAAGCCAGCCGAGCAGACGCCGGCCTCGATCCTCATCCTCGCCGAATTGATCGCCGACCTGTTGCCGCCGGGCGTGCTCAACATCGTCAACGGCTTCGGGCTCGAAGCGGGCAAGCCGCTGGCGACCAGCCCGCGCATCGCCAAGATCGCCTTTACCGGGGAGACGACGACGGGGCGGCTGATCATGCAATATGCCAGCCAAAACCTCATCCCCGTCACACTCGAGCTCGGCGGCAAGTCGCCGAACATCTTCTTCGCCGACGTGCTCAATGAGGACGACGACTATTTCGACAAAGCGCTCGAAGGCTTCGCGATGTTCGCGCTCAACCAGGGCGAGGTCTGCACCTGCCCGAGCCGGGCGCTGGTCCAGGAAAGCATCTATGATCGCTTCATGGAGCGGGCGGTGAAGCGGGTCGAGGCGATCCGGCAGGGCAATCCGCTCGACAGTGCAACGATGATCGGCGCGCAGGCGTCGGGCGAACAGTTGGAGAAGATCCTCTCCTATATCGACATCGGCAAGCAGGAAGGCGCCGAGGTCCTGGCCGGCGGCGGGCGCAACGTGCTCGAGGGCGACCTCGCCGGTGGCTACTACGTCAAGCCGACGGTGTTCCGTGGGCACAACAAGATGCGGATCTTCCAGGAGGAAATCTTCGGACCGGTCGTGTCGGTGACCACCTTCAAGACCGAGGACGAGGCGCTCGAGATCGCCAATGACACGCTCTACGGCCTCGGTGCCGGCGTGTGGAGCCGCGACGCCAATCGCTGCTACCGCTTCGGCCGCGAAATCCAGGCCGGCCGCGTCTGGACCAATTGCTACCATGCCTACCCGGCGCATGCCGCCTTCGGCGGCTACAAGCAATCGGGCATCGGCCGCGAGACGCACAAGATGATGCTCGACCATTACCAGCAGACCAAGAACATGCTGGTGAGCTACAGCCCGAAGGCGCTCGGCTTCTTCTGATCCCGGCAGAAATCAGGCGGGATGCGGGCGTCAAACCGCTCGCACTTTCTCATCCCGCCTGTGCCGGTCATCCTCCCGGCAGGCTCCCGATGTTCCATCGGGAGCCGTCGGCGTCTACAGCGCCGCGCGTCTTATCAGACGCGCAAAGGTCGCTTTAGCACTTTGATTTGCTGCAGGTCTTCGTCCTTAAATCGAAGTCGATTTAAGGAGACATGCAGGCAGGAAGGAGCAAACCATGACGGAAACAAGTGGCGAGCCGCGCGTGCTTGCGACCGACGCGGCGATCGCGCTCATCCGCGAAATCCGGCGCGATCATCCGGATATCCTGTTCCACCAATCGGGCGGCTGTTGCGATGGCTCGTCGCCCATGTGCTACCCGGCCGATGATTACATCGTCGGCGACAACGATGTGAAGCTCGGCGAGATCGACGGCGTGCCGGTCTATATCAGCGCCAGCCAATACGAGGTCTGGAAGCACACCCAGTTGATCATCGACGTGGTGCCGGGCAGGGGCGGCATGTTCTCGCTCGACAACGGCCGCGAGAAGCGCTTCCTGACGCGCTCACGGCTCTTCGGCGGCGGCGAGCGTTGCGTGGTGCCGCCTCGGCCTTTGCCTCGCCGCGCGACATAGTCTGTATTGGGTGGAGGGCGGAAAATTGTGCCAAGGTTGCCGAAGGGCGGCATCGGCCCCCTAACCGGTCACGCCGTCACGCTCCACAAAAATGACCTGCGGAGACGTGATTTGCCTTCTCATCATCGGGCGTCCTTTACCGCCCCGTTAACCCACTTTTTGTTCCCCTTATTTTTTAGTGTGGGAATTTATTGTTACCCCATTGAGTTGCGGCCGATTCCGTCCTAGCCATGCTGCAATCATTGGTGGCAGGTGGCACTCTCTCTATGCGTGTTGGCGGTATCTTCGTCTCTTCGATCTTTTTTCTTTCTCTCCTTTCCAATCTCCAGGCTCAGACGGCCGAGGTGCACGTCAATCCCGATGGCGCCAACGAGGCGGTCCGGCGCATCGAGACGGGGCAGCCGGAGGTCGGCAACAATGGTGTCTTCACCTACAACTATCCGATCGAGATTCCGGCGTTCCGCGGCCTCGAGCCGAAGCTCGGGCTGAGCTACAACTCAGGCCGCAAGACGAAGACCGGCGGCGAATACCAGGGCTGGCTCGGCTATGGCTGGGGACTGTCCGGTGTGCCGGTGATTGAACGGGCAGGATACCAGCTCGGCGTGCCGCAATATCTACCGGAGGACGTCTATCTTCTGAATGGCGAGCCGCTCGTCAAATGTGCGGGCGAGGGGGCTTCGTGTGATTCTGGCGGCAATTGGGTCTCGGAAGTCGAGAACTATCTGAGGATCAAGTTCGACAGCGCCAGCAACACTTGGCAGGTGACCGGCCGCGACGGCACGGTGACGACCTTCGAGTCGGTCGGCAAGATCGCCGCCTCGGCCGCCACGACGGAAGATGCCAAGGATATCGCCTTCAATTACCGCTGGCTTGCGAGAACGGTGAAGGACACCTACGGCAATACGGTCAGCTATAGCTACGACTGCGCCGACATGCCGGTCTGTTATCCGAAGACGGTCTCCTACAACGGGCGGAGCATCCAGTTCTTCTACGAGACGCGTCCTGACTATATCACCGCCGCCAACGGCCACACGATCTCGACGATCACCAAGCGGATCAAGACGATCCTGGTGAAGACGAGCTCCACCGTGTCGGCTGGCTATGCGCTCTCTTACGATCCCGCGCCGTTGAGCCTGGCGTCGCGGCTGATCTCGGTGCAGCACTTCGGCGGCAATGTCGTCCTGGACGAGGACGAGACGATCACCGGCGGCACGGCGCTGCCGAAAACGACCTTCGACTACAACGATGCGAGCGGGACGGGTTTCAGCGGCAAGACGATCGAAGGTCTCACCGGCATGCCCTACCAGCGGCGTGTCGTCTCTTGGAGGGTAATGAATGACGACTATCCCTATCCGGGGAAGCAATTCTCCAGAGTCTATTGGAGAGCCGCTTTGGCCGGCGCCGACCTCAACTCGGACGGCGTGACGGAAATTCTCAAAAGCAAATTTGACTCCTTCACTGATTCAAGTTGCAGCTCTGTGCTCTTCCATAGCCCTGATAGAAACGCGACATTTTCGTCGCAGAACGTGGGCTTGCCGTGCGTGGGTTTTGCCTTCAACGACGATGACAAGACTGTCGCGAAGATCGTCAATGGCGTCGCTTGGGGACGCTTCGGCACTGACAAGACCCAGACGCAAACGCTTGTACTGACGAACGATACCGAAGCGGCAACTGTTCGCTACCAGGCGACCTTTACCAAGAGTGGAGACACATTCGCTGTCGACGTCAATGATTGCCTTGCGGCGGAGGGGGCATCGAATGCGATTACGGATTCGCGGCTTAAAGGGCTCTGCGGCAACGGCTCGAGCTTTTCCATCGACTGGGACGGCGACGGCCGAGACAGTCTCGCTGGGCTGGGGAAAGGCTACGGCAACTTTTTCGGTGACGGCCGCACCCAGAGGGTTGGTGCCAGCGGCATCAACAACGGCGGGGTTCCCGTTACGCTTAACGTCAGCCACAACGGCGTCAGCGAGACGCCCACCATCGGTATCGCCAAATGCGGCTCCACCTACAAATGCGGCAAGAACTGGGTGGCGCTGGACCTCAACGGCGACGGACTTGACGATCTCGTCAACTTCTATTTCGGCCAGAATGACGGCGACGAAGCCGATGGCTTCATCTCGATCTACCTGTTCACCGGCGACCGGCTGGTACCTTGGAGAGAGAAGCTTCCAGTCGATGATATGGAACAGGCGACGTCGCCGTTCGTTTCCGACGCCGATGGCGATGGCAAGGCCGAACTCGGCCTCGGAGTCTTGCCGACAAGAAGCGCCAGGCTTGTCAATCTTAGCAATAGCAGGTGGTATTCCTTCCGCATGCACCAATCGCAGGAGGGCAATACTTTCCCTCAGACCTATCTCGGCCGGTCAACGAGTTTCATGACGGCTGGGGATTTCAATGGTGACGGTCAAACGGATCTTTTAGCTGCTCCGGCAACGCTGGCGGCGCCGTCGACGAACCCGTATGACCCAGACTACAGCGACAAGCCGCCGCTGGAAAATTCCGACTATACGAACAAGCTCTTCGATCATTTCGCCAATACTCCGTACTCGATCCTCTACGGCACAGCGGCAGGCGGTCCGGCCAATCTGCTGAACACCGTGACGAACGAGCAGGGCGGGCAGGTCAAGACGGCCTATCGACCCTCGACGGCCTATGCAAACAAGTTCCTGCCCTTCGTGCTGCCGACGGTGGCCACGGTTACGGCAGCCGATGGTCGTGGGGACACGGCGACGACCGCCTACAGCTATGCGAACGGATACTACGATGCGAGCCGGCGCCGCTTCCTCGGCTTCGGCACGGTGACGAAGAGCCTGCCGAAGATTGCCGGCGACACTGCATCGCCGGTCGTGCGGACCACCTATGTCCTGTCCAACGCCGCAGTCGGCCTGCCGTCGAAGATCGAGCATCTCGACGACGACGGCGTCGTGCGCCGTACCGTCGGTGAGACCTATGCGCTGAAGACGGCGACACTGCCCTATTCGGCGCTGAACACGGCGACGACCACGACCCGCACCGAAGGCAGCGTCACGCGGACGCTGAAGACGACGCGCAGCTTCGACGCCTGGGGCAACATCACCGCCGAGATCAACCACGGCCGCACCGACAAGGAGGGCGACGAGGTTCTGGTCGACACCGACTACACCGTCAACACCGCCAAATACATCAGGTCGCTGCCGCACCGGCAGCGCACCTATGAAGGTGTCGATCTGACCGGCACATTGCTGAGGCAGACGCTGTTGTTCTACGACGACAACGCCCATGCGGCCGCACCGGAGCAGGGCAGCCTGACCGCCCGGCGCGACTACACGACGGCGAGCAGCTACCAGACCTCGACCTTCACCTATGACCCCGCCAATGGCAACCGGCTGACGGCGACGATCAGCGGCGACGAGACGACGACCTGGGCCTATGACGGCACCTATAAGCTCTATGTGGTGAAGGAGACTAATCCCCTCGGTCACGTGACGACCTCCGTGCCGAACGCGCCTTGCGGCGCACCGGCCTCGAAGACCGCTGCGAACGGCGTCGTCACCGCTTACAGCTATGACGTCTTCTGCCGTCCGACCCTCGTCGAGAATGAGGTCACCGGTTCTTACGTCAGGACCAGCTATGCCGCCTTCGGCGATCCGCTGAACCAGCGCATCGTCACCACGACGGGCCGGGCGAACCACACCGGCACCGCCGACCAGGCGCAGTACTTCGACGGTCTCGGTCGGGTCTGGAAAGTCCTGACGGCCGGGGATGGGAGCTCTCCGACCTCCTATGTCGAGACGGTTTATGACGACCGCGGCAACAAGGCGAAGGTCAGCCTGCCCTAAGAAGCGGAGCCGGCGCCCTACTGGACGACGACGAGTTTCGACTGGGCGAACCGGCCGCTCAGGGTGACCAATCCGGACAGCACCTTCAAGAGCTACGCCTATGCGCTGCCGGATGCGAATGGCGGCAGCAGCAACGTGCTCCTGGACCGCACCCAGGTGATCGACGAAGAAGGCATGTCGACCTTCACGCATGTCTCGACCGGCGGCGACGTCACCGAGGTGGTGCAGCGCACCCCGACCGCCGCCGACGGCACCTATACGTCGCGCCGGCTCTATGGCGCCAGCTATGATGGGCTGCACCGCATGCTCAAGGTCATGGACGCGGCCGGCTCGACCTGGAGCTACAGCTACGACCTGATGGGCAACCGCCTCGTCGCCCACGATCCGGATCTCGGCAAGTGGCTCTATGTCTATGACGACGCCAGCCGGGTGATCCGCCAGACGGATGCGCGCGGCAAGGTGACGACGATCACCTATGACAAGCTCGGCCGGCCGGTGACGACGCGCGCCTACGACGATCTGGCGAATGCGTCGGCCGGCACCAACGGCATCCTGATTGCCCAGAACGGCTACGACAACACGGCGGAAGCCGGCTATTACAACAAGGGGCAGCTGACGAGTTCCGTAAACGGCGCCGCCTCGCAGCAGTTCGACTACAATGCCGACGGCCTGTTGCTGAAGAAGATTGTCACCATCGACGGTGTGCAGCATATCGAGCAGACCGGCTACGACAAGGGGCGGCTGCCGCTCTGGAAGGACTACGGTCCGGATGCCGAGGCGCTCGACGTCGGCACCAGCGCGAGCAAGTGGAGCTACAACCGCAAATCCCAGCTCTACGCCATCCCCGCCTATATCACCGCGATCGAATACGAGCCGGACGGCCAGACCGCGTCGATCACCTATGTCAATGGCGTAAAGACGACCTTCGCCTATTCGCCGCTGCGGCGCTGGCTCACAGCGTTCAACACCTCTCTCTACCCCACGGATGGTAGCCCCGTCGTCACCATCGTCAACGGCAGCTACGGCCGCGACAAGACCGGCCGCATCACTTCGATCAACGCCAGCGGCACGGTCAACGACTGGACCTACGACTACGACGGCTTCGGCCGGCTCTCGGGCGTCACCCATGCCGGCAATCCGGAATCGGCCTATTCCGAGGACTTCAGCTATTACACCAACGACAACCTGAGAACCCGCACACGGCTGACCGGCGGCTTCGTCTACCCGGCGGCCACCGCCGACCGGCCGCATGCGCCGCTCTCCCTGAACGGCGTCGCCTTCAGCTACGACGCCAACGGCAACCTGTTGTCGGACGGGGCGCGCAGCTTCACCTACGACCGCGCCAACCGCGTCTCGCAGGTCGTCAACGCCGGCGGTTCAACCGTGACGCTCGCCTATGGTCCCGACGGGGCGCGGGCGAAGAAGAGCTGGCCGCTCGGCACGACGCTCTATCCGGATGCCGGTGTCGAATGGGATCCGGCCGATCAGGTGTTCACCCGCTATCCGCACATGGACATCCGCGTCGTCGGCAAGACGAAATACTTCCTGCACCGCGACCACCTGTCGTCGGTCCGGGCCGTCACCGACAGCACCGGCGCCATCGTCGAGAGCACCCGCTACGCAGCCTTCGGCGAGCCCGCCAACAAGGCGATGGCGACGCAGAAGAACTATATCGGCGAGCGCTTCGATCCGGAAACCGGGCTGATGTACCTCAACGCCCGCTACATGGACCCGAGCTTCGGCCGCTTCATCTCACCGGATGACTGGAATCCGACGCTCGCGGGCGTCGGCACCAACCGCTACGCCTATGCCGCCAACGATCCGATAAACAAGTCAGATCCTAACGGCCATATCCCTGTCGATGAGATTTGGGACGCGCTAAGCTTGGTCTACGACTTGGGCAAGCTTGGCTATGGGGCCGCATTCGACGGTGAGATCTATCAAGAAGCAAGCGTCGATTTGGCAGTGGATGCGGCGGCCGCAGCCGTTCCCTATGTGCCCGCAGGCGCAAGCAAGGTCACCAGATTCTTTGGCAAATCGGCGACAAAGGTCGATCCGAATTGGACATCGAAGATTGCTGGAAACGTCCAGAAAACGACGGACGCCTGGCATGCGGCTAAGAGCAGCGAGATCGCAGAGGCGGCCGCCAAGAATCCGAATGTTGAGAAAGTGTATCTGAACAAATCCTATAACACGAGCTATGGTAGAAAAGGGATCGCGCGAGAGCGTGATGATGTGACTGTCGTCTATAAGGACGGTCGTGTCGATCACTACGAATGCGTATCTGCGTGCCAGAGAATAGAACATGCGGAGGTGAAACTGGCGAACAATCGAGCATCGGCTGGGTCACAGGGCGCGGACTTTGCGATAGATCATCCTTCTCGCAACCCTGACTCGGCACTTGGCGGCGGGAACGGTTACAGGGACACAAGCAGCCATGGTCGCGGTTCGTCCGGCGGCGGACTGTGGGGAGCGGTCAAGTCATTCTTCGGTTTTTGATGTCAATTGCGTGAGACGGTTTCATGAGTGATTTACGTGAACTGCCCTTTGTCGACACAATGATGACCACCATCGTGTTCTATGGGCTCGACAGAAAGTTACCTGTTCGGGAGGCGAAGGAACTCATCGAGAACATTTGTGCAATATTAGAAGAGAATCCATCGCATGCGCATGTTGGCATAGACGAAGGAAGGAAAAGCAGAGCGCCGAAGTTCAGCCTCCTCGACAAGGTCATAGCCGAAGGGAATTTCGACAATTACTCTTACTTCACTGCCGTGAACTACTTCGAAAAAGGCAATGTCCGTGATTGCAGCCTTGCTGTGGGTGTAACTGACTATTCGCCAGGGCGGCGTGTCCTAATTCACTACAAACGCGACCGGGAGCAACCCTTAGACGTTGACGCCATTCTTCAGGAAGTGCTGGGCTTTGTTTTCCCTCAGTATGGTATCATCTACGATCTGACGGTCCGCGAAGGACCAATTTGGTTTACGGACGGAGCAATAAGCTCGGGCATGTCGGAAGCAGTGGGAAAAGCGTCGGGTGAATTTAGGAACGAGTATTTCTTTGGCAAGAGCTTCTCAGATGGCTACTTCCGAGATGTGTTCAAATGGAACTACCTAAGCCCCGCTCATCTCGGCAAAATAATACACGGAGTTCGCTTTCAGGACTGGATTGAAGAGCCGCTGACGAAGAGAGGCTGGTTTGGAAAATCGAAGTCACGAGGTACGCTCTCACTTTTGAGCAACGGCGGAGCGGTCTGGGAACTGACCGCACCGGAAGCTGCCGAAGTCCGTCGATCGATGCTAAAGGCGGGCCTGCTAATGGTGAAAAGCTAAGGGAGATATGTTCCCACAACATGAATTGTGAACAAATTTGATACGACGCACGGGAAAGCGGTGCGTCTCGCATTCTTAATGCAACCTATCAAGCAGCCTCGCGATCTGTCAGGGCAGTGTTTTCAACGCAAAACACAAAGCTGTGGAAATATTTAGTCGTTTGGACAGTTTCGATCCCAGTAGACCCTTATCTCCTGTAAGACATTGAAAGCAAAGGTTGAGGGATTCCGGGGTGGGCAGGGTTCGATTTGTGCTTGGCATGGGGCTTGCCATGCTCGCCGGCTGCGCCTTGGAGAATAACGACGAGCGCTGGAATTCACTAATGGAAGGTGTTGGAAAACCAACGAATTCCAGCACCTACGGCTACCCAGCCTCCAAGGCGATCACCGGTGCGCGCCGCGCAAATTCCGCGCCGCGCGGATTTGCGCAGGTCGGCACGGGTGAGTTCACCGGAGAATCGCTCTCTGCAATCTCCGCTGGCAAGGCGGCGGACGGATCGGAGGGCTACACGATCAACCTGGTCGATGCGCCGGTCGCCCAGGCCGCCAAGAAGATCCTCGGCGACATCATGGGCTACAACTACCTCGTCGACCCGAAGGTCACCGGCAATATCACGCTGCAGACATCAAGCCCGATGTCGCGGCAGAGCCTGCTCGACATCCTCGAAGTGTCGCTCGCGACAAACGGCGCGGCGATCGTCAAGAAGGCCGATCGCTACGAGATCGTGCCGATCTCCGAGGCGACCGCCTCGAACGCCATCATCGGTCCGCGGGTGCCGATGAACGAGCCGGGTATGAAGGTGCAGGTGCTGCAGCTCAACTATATCGGCGCCGACGAGATGCGCGAGATCATCGAGCAGGTGAGCAAGAAGGGCGCGGTGCTGAGGACCGATCCGACCCGCAACTATATCGTCGTCGCCGGCAACAATGGCGAGCTTGCGGCGATCCGCGAGGCGATCTCGGTCTTCGACGTCGACTGGATGAAGGGCATGTCGACGGCGCTCTATCCGCTCAAGGCCTCGCAGCCACAGGAGCTGGTCAAGGAGCTCAATTCCGTCTTCGGCGTCGATGGCGGCCCGAATGCGAAGACGATCCGGTTCATCCCGAACACGCGGCTGAATGCCATCCTGGCGATCACCTCGCGGCCGAGCTACCTGCCGAGGGTCACTTCCTGGATCGCCAAGCTCGACAAGATCGCCGAGACGAACGAGGAGCAGCTCTTCGTCTACGAGATCCAGAACCGCCCGGCGGCCGAGCTTGCGAAAGTCCTGCAGAGCGTGCTGGCAACAGGCCAGGCCGGCGGCGGAACCGTCGTCCGGCAAAGCGTCGTTGCCCCTGATCTCGTCGCGGAGACCGTTGCCGCCGGCGGGGAAGGGGCTCCCATGGAAATGCCGCCCGAGGCCGCGGTCGAAGCGGCAAGCGCGCCGGTCAGTTCGGTTCCCTCCGTCGTTGCCGATATCGAGAACAACGCGTTGCTGATCTCGACCACCGCACGGGAATATCAGCGGATCGAACAGATCCTCCGCCAGCTCGACGTGCTGCCGACCCAGGTCTTCCTGGAAGCCGTGATCGCCGAAGTGAGTCTGAACGACGAACTCAAATTTGGCCTGCGCTGGTATTTCGAGCACAACAGCGACGCCTTCGGGCTATCGGATCTTGCATCGGGTGCCGTTGCGGCCACCTTCCCGGGCTTCAACTGGACGCATCTCGCCGGCGACGCCCAGATAGCGCTGCAGGCGCTCTCCAGCGTCACCAACGTCAAGGTGATTTCCTCGCCGAACCTGATGGTGATCAACAACCAGCAGGCGAAGCTCCAGGTCGGCGACCAGGTGCCGACGGTCACGCAGACGAGCACCAGCACGTCCTCCGCCGATGCGGCAATCGTCAACTCCGTCGAGCTCAAGGACACCGGAATCATTCTCGCGGTCACGCCGCGGATCAACAGTTCCGGCCGCGTCATGCTCGACATCCAGCAGGAGGTCAGCAACGTCGTCGAGACGACGACCTCGGGCATCGATTCTCCTACGATCCAGCAGCGCAAGATTTCCACCCGCGTCGTCGTCAACGACGGCGAGAGCCTGGCGCTCGGCGGCCTGATCCAGGAAAAGAAATCACTCGGCCAGAAGAAGATGCCGGTGCTCGGCGATATCCCCCTGTTCGGCAATGCCTTCAAGTCGAAGACCGACGGCATCAACCGCACCGAGCTGATCATCTTCATTCGGCCGCGGATCGTGCGTGACGTGCAGGAAGCGCGGCAGGTGACCGACGAATTCCGCCAGCAATTCGATTTCGACCGCACCGACACGCCGGGCAGGCGCATGCAGCGCGACCTGGTCCGCGTCGCCAACTAGGGGAAAGGCATGGAGGCACTCGTCTTTGCCATCCTCATGGTTCAGCTCACGGTGATCGCGCTGATCGATGCGCGAAGGTCCATAATTCCCGATCTCTGCAACGTTCTTCTCGGGCTCACCGGCATCGCGGCACATTGGCTGCTCGGCAGCTTCGATGGGCTGCGGATCGTTTCAGGCGCGGTCGTCTTCGGGGGAACCTTCGCGCTGGCGCGCGCCGTGCATTTCCGCGCTCGCGGGCAGATCGGGTTGGGGCTTGGCGACGTTAAGATGGCCGCTGCGGCGGGATGCTGGATCACCATTGCGAGCTTTCCGCTGTTCCTCGCCGCCGCGAGCTTCAGCGCGCTCCTCTTCGTCCTCGCCATGCTGCCGGTCTGGAGGGGAGACCTGCGCACAAGAAGAGTGCCCTTCGGTCCGTTTCTCGCCCTGGGTCTTGCCGTGAGCTGGCTCGCTGAGGCGAGCTCGATATCTGTCCTGGAGATTTGAAATGCTCTTGCTGCCTGGCATCCGCAAAGCCCGTTCTTCCGATCGATGCGACGGTCGCACCGGCGACGACGGCAATGAGGCAGGCTTTACGCTCGTCGAGCTGCTTGTCGTCCTGGCGATCATCGGGTTGACGACCGCAATCGTTGCGCCGCGTGTCTTGAACTATCTCGGCACCGCGAAAGCCGACAGCGCCAAGATCCAGATCCGGAACCTTGAAAGCGCGCTCGAACTCTACTTCCTCGATCTCGGCGAATACCCGACGGCCGAACAGGGTTTGGCCGCGCTCTCGAACGCACCGCAGAATGCCAAGAATTGGAATGGCCCCTATCTGAAGAATGCAGCAGACCTCAAGGATCCGTGGGGCAACGGCTATCGCTATCAAGCCCCCGAGGGCGATCAGTCGTTCATAGTCGGTTCCCTGGGGCGCGACGGCAAGCCGGGAGGAGAGGGGGAGGACCGTGACTTTCCGTGAGCTTGCCCCGTCTCTCTATGGCGCCGCGCTGGGTCTCAAGGACTTCCTTGTCTGGTGGCGGAGCGAACTCCTGCACTCTTTTCCGCCTTTCCTGCGGTCGCGAATGCGCGAGCGAGTTAAGGCCGCGACGGTCGTAACTGTCACGCGAGATGGCTGCAAGCTCGGGGAAGAGGCTGACTTGATACCGCTACCGGAATTGGGTGAGAGGCTGAGGGCACTCCAGGCGGGCGGTGCGATTGGCCGGACCGGCCTCCGGGTTCATCTCGCGCCCGACCGCCGGCTTCGCCGCATGGTTTCCCCGCGGCGACTTCCAATTTCGGCGCTAAGGCGAGCAGCGGAACTCGACATCGAAACGCAGACGCCATTTAACAGAGGTGACGTCCAGATCCTCGCACCTGCCGATGAGGGCGCTGCTTCGGCCTATTACCTTGTTCGAAACAGTATTCTTGCCCAAATACACGAACAGTTGCGGGCGGCGAAGCTCGACGCGCAAGAGCTTTCGACCGAAGGTGAGGACGGTGCCATCGATCGCTTGACGATTGACCGCACGCCGCTTCGAGCAAGGCGGCGGGTTCGGCCGGACCAGTTCCTAATCGCGGCGACGCTTGCCGCGACCGCGGTGTTCCTGCTTCTTTCATGGCACCAGCTCCATTCCAAAGCGTCTGCGGCAAACAGCCGTCTGGATGGGGAAATCGCTCAAGCTGAAGCTGATGCCAGAAAGGCTCGTCGTGCGTATGATACGTTCCGGGCCAAGCTTTCCCAACTTGAAGCGTTGAAGGCGCAGAGACAAGCATCCACGCGCGTGACGACGATGTGGGAGGAACTGAGCGGGATCGTCCCCGACTCCAGCTACCTTACCAACCTTACGGTCAAGGCGAAGGTGGTCGAGATATCCGGCTTTTCGAAAGCGTCCTCCGAACTCATCCCGCTGATCGAAGGCAGTGATCTATTCGAAGCGGCGCAATTCGCCTCGCCTGTCGTGAAGGTCCCAGGTTTCGAGGGGGATCGATTCACCATTTCCTTCAGACAGAACGGAGCGAAGCCATGATGCTGAGGCTCGTCAACGCGCCGCCAAGGGTCCAGCGCGCGATCGCCTTGTGTATGCTCGTGTTTTGCGCTGTTGTGATGGCCCTTACCTTCGCTGTGGGTCTAAGCAGCATCGGAGAGAGCCTATCCGAAATAGAGGACAAACGCCGCCTTCTGGGCAGGCTTCAGGCCATCAGGTCAGCCGCGACAGTATTTCTCAAGGCCAATCCCATGCCCGCCACGGATGGCCATCAACTGTTCCTGGAAGGCGAGAATGAAGCTGTCATAACAGCGGGCCTGCAGGGATGGCTACAGGAACAGGCGGTGACCGCCGGCGCCCAAATCAATTCTGTCAGCAATGTTAGGATGGATGGAGACAACGGCATCGCTCTCCTGGGACTGCGGGTGAATGTCTCGGGATCCATGAATACGATCCATGCGGTGGTTGCAGCCATCGAGTTGAGCCAGCCCAGCCTGTTCATCAGAGAGATGGACATCCAATCCAACTATCAGGAAGCGTATGGTCTCGACACACCTCCCGAATTAAGCGCCACGATCCTGATGCTTGGCGCGACCGACGGCAAACCACAAGCAGCGGGGGCAGACAAATGAGGCGGGGTGCCCTGGCTGGCTGTATTACCACCTGTGCCCTCGGTGCAGTTCTGTACTCTTGGGCCTACCGGTTTGAGGTCGATCGATCCGCCCTGTCATATGACTTCGTGTTCGAGACGCCCAAGGCAGGAGCCGAAACAGCTGCGGCTTCTGGCGACAACACAGAAATTGCAGCAGCGATACAGTTCCAGCTTCGCCCGCTCTTCTCTCCGTCGAGGAGACCTGTGCAAATTGGAGACCCTGAGTCGCCGCCTGCGCCTGAACCGGTCGAACCGGTTCCTCCAGCGCCGGACGCCATGACGTCAAGGCTCAGGCTGCTCGGTACCGAGAAGGGGGGAGATGGTGGCACGGCGCTGATCGTTGACGAAGATACAGGGGCAAGCGACTGGGTGGCCGCGGGCGGCAGCATTGGCGGCTGGCGTGTTCTCGAAGTTCGCGCCGACGCAGTTCTGCTTACGAGTGATGGTCAGTCAACGCTTCCGGAAGGTGAGCCGGGCCTGAAGCTCACGCTTTATCCGGAATAGGTTGGCCGATGAAGAGCATTATTGCATTACTTCGCAATGGCGAGGCAGGTTTCGGGCTTATTTCCGTGCTTCTGTTCGTGCTGCTGATCTCGGCTGCGATCGCGCCGCTCGCGATCGCCGGCCGGGTGCAGACGCTCTCGGCGGCCTACACCCATGAACGCCGGGAGTTCGAAGTCCTAGCGGAGGGCTTGGCGCGTACGATCTTCATATTGAATGTCAACGAGAAACCGCTGGTGCGTTGGCAAAGATGCGAGACCGAGCGCTACGTGTTCTACCTGGATGTTCAGGATCAAAGGGGCCTCGTGGATCTGAACAGCGCGAGCCTGCAACTCCTGCAGTTCGGGTTTCGTGCCGTCGGTCTGAACGAGGCCGGTGCGATCGCGGCAACAACTGTCGCGGAACGGTATCGCAGCCCGAGCGGTGGAGGCGTCGCCGACGGCTCTGCCGTCGACCTCAAGCATGCGCCTTTCGAGGATGTCAGCGAGCTTGCCGATATTTCCGGTGCCGAGACCATATCGACGGGCCGAATTCCTCGGATCTTCACGGTCTTCAACCAGACGGACACGGTTGCTTCGAGACATGTGGACAGCCAACTCCGTCAGGTCATCGAGGCGGGCAGAGGCTCGGAATTTCTGGCGGAAAACGGCGACTCGTCGGTGTCGGAAGTGAGCATCGCGCGTGTCAGGAAAGGGCGGCCAAGCGGCTTCATGTTCAGGGCGATGATGGAGCGCGCGGGTGAGGAAGGTGACGGCGCGCGGATGCTGCGACGCAGCTTGAGCGTCGTGGATGAAGGCGATCTGGGGGTGCCTCTGTCGGGGAATGCGCCTTGTGGCGGCGTGGCCGAACCGTTGATACGGAGCTACGACCCATGACCGGTTTGGGCATTGCTTCGACGGCGTCGTTTATCACTTTCCTGCAGGACAAAGGGAGGTGGTCCGACGAGGCCGCCCAGCGTGTTCGCGCTGCGCTCGCGACCTCTTATCTGCCGTTCGACGTCGTCGTCACGGAACTGGGTATTTCGCGCGACGAAGACCTCGCCGGATGGCTCAGCGAGTACCTCGTCGTTCCGCGCGTGCCAATGCCCGAAGCGGATGTCTTGTCGCGCAGCTTCGAAGGCTTCGACACCAGCTTCGGCCGTACGCAGGGCGTGATGCCGATCGGCCGCGACGGTGAGGACCAAGTCGTCGCACTGGCCAACCCGTTGGATGAAACGGTCGTGGCGTTGCTGGAATATTTCTTCGATGCGAAGCTGCAGATAAGGGTATTCTCGCGGCGGGAGATCGCCTCGGCGATAGACTCCCTGGCATCGCTCGAAAGCAGCTCGTCCGCCGTTGCTTCCTCGAATGGCTATCAAGCGTTCGAGGAAGATGCGGATCGGTTGCGTGACATCGCCTTGGAAGCGCCGATCATCAATTTGGTCTCTGCCATCGCGCAAAGCGGTTTCGATAGCGGTGCCACGGATATCCACATCGAACCGTCCCAGGATCGCATCCGGATTAGGTTTCGCCGTGACGGCCTTCTTTCCAACAGCGAGTTTGTGCCGCGGTCGACGCTTGCGGGGATCGCTACACGCATCAAGATTCTGGCGGGCTTGAATATCGTCGAGCGTCGGTTGCCCCAAGATGGTCGCATGAGGCTGGCGCTCAGGGGCAACGAGGTCGATTTCCGTGTGTCGATCATTCCCAGTGTGCACGGAGAAACCATCGTCCTGCGACTTTTGCACGCCCAGGTGCCTTCGCTGGATCTGGCGACGCTCGGTTTCGATCCCCCCGCCCGCGACACGATCGCGGATATTGCCCGCTCTCCAAACGGCGTGTTGATCGTTACCGGGCCGACTGGCAGCGGCAAGACGACCACCCTTTATTCGCTTGTCAAAGACCTGAACAAGGAGGGCGTCAAGATCTTCACGATCGAGGATCCGGTCGAATACCAGATGGAAGGTGTCACCCAGCTCCAGGTCAATGCGGCAGTCGATCTGGATTTTGCGCGCGCACTGCGCTCCGTCTTGCGACAAGACCCTGACATCATCCTGGTCGGCGAAATTCGTGACCGGGAGACGGCGCAGATCGCTATCCAGGCGGCACTCACCGGCCATCTGGTCCTGACAACGCTGCACACAAACGATGCCGCCGGCGCGGTCACAAGATTGCGGGACATGGGTATCGAGGGATACCTGATATCGGCAACGCTGCGCGGAGTCATCGCACAGCGTCTTGTCCGTGTTCTTTGCTCCTGTGCCCAGGGTCGAAGCCGGGGCCACGCTGAAGCCGCATGTCCAGGCTGCAGTGGACAGGGTTATTCAGGTCGCCGCGCGATCTACGAGGTCCTGCGGATGGGACCGACTCTTGCTACAGCGCTGCAACGGGGTGCCTCCGAAGCCGACGTCGAACAGCAAGCGATCGACGACGGCATGATTCCCATCAAAACCTGCGCAGCGCGTCTGATTCGTGACGGAGTGACGGACCAGAAGGAAATCGCGCGCGTCCTCAATACGGATGTCTCATGACCACATTCGTATACCGTGGATATACCGCAAATGGGACCGAGACGTCGGGAACAGTAGAAGCGGCCGACAAGCAGGAGGCCATGCGCCTCGTTCTGAAGAGCGGTTGCCGACCACTGTCACTCGAAGTTGCGGCGGCAAGAAGCCAGTTTTTTCATCGGGATTGGTCGCTTCGGCCCGCTTTCAGGTCCATCGATTTCGGCCGGTTCTTTTCCGAACTGCAGATCTTGCTGGAGGCGGGCTTTACGATAGACGCAGCGCTGAAGACCGTTGTCGACGACCGCGAGATGGCGGCAGGCCGTGAGGAGCTCTCAAACCTCGTCGCAGCGGTGATGGCGGGTGGATCGTTCTCCAGTGCCTTTGCCCACATGCAGAACGCCCCACCCGAAGTGACGGCTTTGCTTCTAAGCGGCGAGCAGGCGGGGCGCCTGGAACAAGTCGTCGCATCTCTCGCCCAAAGCTTCGAAGATCAGAAGGCGCGTCGCGCCGAGGCAATCGAAACGCTTCTCTACCCTGCCTTTCTGCTCGCGGTGATGCTGTTTTCGATCGGCGTAATTATGTTCGTCCTAGTGCCGGCGATAGAGCCTGTCTTCGAGGGGGCGGAACATGCACGTCCGATGCTGATCTCCGTACTTTCAGCAGTCCGACGCGTGCTGGTCGACTGGGCTAGGCTTATACTGCCAATCTGTGTCTTCGCACTTGCCGCGGCTATAGGCGCCTATAGGACCTCTCCTGGACGCCGAGCATTATCCAACCTACTGCTGCACATGCCGATTGCCGGAAGGATGGCTCGGGCCGAGGCGAGCGCGCGCTACCTGCAGGTCCTCGCGACGCTGACGGGAAACGGAGTCGGCGTCAAGAAGGCCCTGGAACTCGCGGCACAGGCTTGCCCTCTCGCAGCCTATGCCGAGCCCCTGCTCGCAGTCAGGGATCGGGTGGTCAGTGGCACCTCGCTACGACAGGCCATTGAAGCCTCAGGTCTCTTTGAACAGTCCACCTTGTCATTGATCAAGGTAGGTGATGAATCCAACAAGCTTCCCGAAGCGCTGAAGCGCGCGGCGTACTTGCTGGAACGAAAGGCGAGAGAGGCGCGGCGCCGTCTATTCGCGATGCTGACACCGACGTTGACGATCACGATGGGCGCGCTGGTGGGAGGTGTTGTGATTTCCGTTATGACCGCGCTGCTCAGCATCAACAATCTGGCGGCGCAATGATGGACCCCGTGGCCGATACCCGACGAGGCACAGCCGGTTATACGCTGCTTGAGATGCTCGTTGTTCTGGCGGTCATCGCCACTGCCACCGGCATCTCATTCCTCGGCGTCGGCGTTCTGCGCGGGGTGAACTCGCCTGAGGTTTTCGCTCATAAGATCGGTCGGAGTCTCGTGGCGCTGCGTTTCAGGGCGCTAAATTCCGGGCGAGCCCAATCGGCACGCTTCGATATGCAGGATAAGAGGGTGATTATTGCCGCGAATAATTCCGAGGTGATCCTGCCCGCCGAATACTCATTCGTCGTGACCGCTGGACAGGAGGCCGGTACTGGCGACGCGGTCTCGAGCATCACCTTTCTTCCGGACGGCTCTTCCTCCGGAGCCGAGATCAGCATCGCCAATGCTCACGGAGAGTGGGCCAAGCTGCGCGTCAATTGGCTGACTGGGCTTGTCGAGTATGCCGATGACTCCCAGAATTGATCGAGACGAGGGGTTCACTCTCCTTGAGATGCTGATCGCGTTCCTGATCTTGTCGACGGCTCTCGTGGTCGCCAATCAGAGCGTTTCGACCGCAGTCAGAGTATTCTCCACGACCAGGGAAATTGGGATGGCGGACCGATTGGTCAGCGCGATTCTTATTGAGCATCTCGACAAGCGCGGCACGATCATCGGAGAGGAGGCTGGCCGCACCCCCGAAGGTTATGCCTGGCGGATAAGCCGAACACTTCTATCCGGCGGGGCGATCGATGGGCAAGTGGTTCGCGCGTCGCTGAGCGTCGTTAACCCGCAGGGAAAGCTCATTCGCACTTACGTTACATACTTCGCGGTAGCAAAGCGCGAGGAGTCTGATGTTGACCATTGACCGGCGGTGCGGGGTTGCCTCCGGAGCGAACATTTCGGCCTCGTCGCCTGGGCCGCTGAGTTCAGGCGCTAGGGACGGATATACCCTGATCGAGGTACTCGTCGTGCTGGCTATCGCTTCTGTCATGGCCGCCATGATGATCGGTGGCGCGCGTCAGCTACAAGGTCTGTTGCGGCTCGGCGAAAGGTCCGCTTCCCAGTCAGTCGCCGAGGGGGTTGCTGATCGCGTAGCGGACGAGTTAGCCGGTGCACTGGAACTGCCGTTGCTGGGGGCAGCCTCAGCCGAGCCCGTCTCGTTGGCGGGCTCGGGAAATGAAGTTCGCTTTACTGCCGTGGTGCGCACAGGCTTCCTTTCACGGGCGCTCAGAGAGGTAGACTTCAGTATGGAATCACCCGCTGGTCGAGGCACGCTGGTCCGAACGTCGCTGCCGCGTCGGTTGGGACAGGACGGGCGGAATAAAAATGAAGAAAAGCTCGTGCTGCACCCAGAAATCACCGGGATTACCTTTCAGTACATGATGATGGATGCAGGTGGTAACGCGGTTTGGATGGATGACTGGACCGGGCGCCCCCATTTACCAGTCGCCATTCGCTTTCAGGTCGAGCTTTCCACAAAAGGCGAACAGTTCAGAGCGTCCAGAACGATCGGTATGTCGAGGTGAAGCATTGCGGTCGGGGAAGAGGGATTCGGCTGTATTGGGGTGGCGAGACGACTGTGTGCCAGCTTATTGGCGCGAGGTGCTCCGTCTTCTTTTTGAGGACGCCCAGCCGCAGGGGCGTCGAACGTCTAAGATGTGCGGCATCGAGACACACACTTCGCGGCTTTCAATGGCCGCTTCGGCTCGACCCCTGCCATTCCGAAAGGCTCTCGAAGACGCGGGTGCCGGCGAACCTTTACGGCCAAGGAACTGCAGGCGGCGTGAAGCGCATCAGCGTCCGTGGTGCTTTGCTCGGACTGCTCTTGCAAGGGCTCATGCGGACGTCACGCGAGGTCAATGAATACGGTATCTTGGCGTATCCCCCGAGCAACGGCATCATATGTCTTTGATGTAAAAAGAGATTAGCCGATCGCGTCCAAGGCGATCGGCTCCATGTATCGAGACGCGGCCTCAGTCGAACAGGCTCGAAACCGATTCTTCCTGGCTGGTGCGGCTGATGGCTTCGCCGATCAGGCCGGCGGTCGAGATGACGCGGATGTTGTGGGCCGATTGCACCGCGGTGGTCGGCTGGATGGAATCCGTGATCACCAGTTCCTTCAGCATCGAGGAGGTAACGCGGGCGCATGCGCCGCCGGAGAGCACGCCGTGGGTGATGTAGGCGGTGACGCTGGTAGCGCCGTTCTTGAGCAGCGCCTCGGCGGCGTTGCAGAGCGTGCCGCCGGAATCGACGATGTCGTCGATCAGGATGCAATCCTTGCCGTGGACGTCACCAATGACGTTCATGACCTCCGATTCACCGGGGCGATCGCGACGCTTGTCGACGATCGCCAGCAGACAGTCGAGCCGCTTGGCAAGCGCCCGGGCACGCACGACGCCGCCGACGTCCGGCGAAACGACCGTGACGTTCTTAAGGTCGTAGTGCTCCTTGACGTCGCGCGCCAGGATCGGAACCGCATAGAGATTGTCGGTCGGGATATCGAAGAAGCCCTGGATCTGGCCGGCATGGAGATCGAGGGTGAGGACGCGGTCGGCGCCGGCTTCGGTGATGAGGTTGGCGACCAGCTTGGCGGAGATCGGGGTGCGGGGTCCGGGCTTGCGGTCCTGCCGGGCATAGCCGAAATAGGGAAGCACGGCGGTGATGCGGCGGGCGGAGGAGCGGCGGACCGCGTCGATCATGATGAGAAGTTCCATCAGATGATCGTTGGTCGGGAAGGAGGTCGACTGGACGATGAACACATCCTCGCCGCGCACGTTCTCGCCGATCTCGACGAAGATCTCCTGGTCGGCGAAGCGCCGCACCGTGGCTTTGCCGAGCGGCAGGTTGAGATAGTTGCAGATCGCTTCGGCCAGCAGCCGGTTCGAATTGCCTGCGAAAACCTTCATAGACGGTCCGCCTTGAGCTGGCGCGGCCACCGTCCGGTCCAGTCCGGGATTGTCCGCGCAAATTCCCTGAGCCATTCCGATCGCGGGCAATCGCTGCGATGGCCGCTGTCAGAGCTGATCGGCCGCTTTTTAGCGTCCTTGAAGGTGAATGCAAGGGGATTGCTGCGCCGCAGCGCCTATTATCCTAAAAACTTTGCGTCAACCGCGCTGGGACTGGCGCCATTCGAGGTAGGCGTCGATCGTCTTCTCGGCGATCGCCTGCATCGTCTGCGGCGGGATGGCGCTCCAGGGTTCAGCGGCGCTGCCTTCCACCGTGTCCTGCCCCTGGATGCGGTGCAGGCGGTTGCCGCTGCCGTCGAGAACGTCCCAGACGTAGACGACCGTCGTCTTGCCGTCGTCGTTGAGCGCCGAAAAATAGCCCTTGAGGATATGGTCGCTCGACGTGTCGGCGGAGCTCTTGATGGTGATGCCCTGCGCCCGGGCCGAGGCGCCGAGCTGCTTCGAGAGGGGCGTTACGGCCTGAACCGGAGCGCCGATGATCGGCAGGAAGCGGATGCCGCCGGCACCCGTGGCCGCCGGCGCCGGCGAAGCGGCGGCCTGCCGCGTCTCCTGCGGTTCGCTCGCGACTTCGGTCTGCGCCGGCTGCTCGGCGCCTTCTTCCCCTGGCGGCGCGATACGTCTTGCCTGCGCCGGTGGATTTTCTGCCTGCGGCGGTGGATTTTCTGCCTGCGGCGGTGGATTTTCTGCCTGCGGCGGCTGGGGCTGCATGGTCTGCACCGGTGCAACGCCCTCGGCGAGGCGGTTTGCCTGGCCCTCGAGCGTCCCGGCGGGATCCGTGTAGTCGGTGTGACCAGTTGCGTATTGCGTTGGCGGACCGGAAACATTCGGTTGCGCCGAGAAGGCTGCCGTGCGGCTTGCCGGCACGCTTTCCACCGGCATCACGGCGGTCTGCGCGGACATGGCGTCGAGATCCGACTGCGTCACCGGTGGCGAGCGGAAGGTTCCGCCGCCCACGTCCACTTGCGGGATCAGGGCGTCCGTGGTGTTGCAGCCGGCAATGGCTGCGGCAAGACCAAGGCTTGCGATAGGCATGATCTGCTTTCGCATCGTTCCCACCGTCTGGCTCGAACTGGTCGGCGCGGTGTGCGGCCGGAAAGCCGGCTGCCGCACTTCCTCTCGTTTCTCGCCGGAAGCATAGGACGATTTCCTTACGCAGATATGAAGTCCAGCCCGTAGCGCGACAGCGGCCGCGGGCTGTCGTCGGTCGTGAGGTAGGTCTGGCCGAGCGTCATCGCCGTCCCGCTGTCGGAATCCATGATGATCATGTGCACGAAGAGCGACATGTCCGGCTCTATCTCCTGCGGATTGCCGACATGGAACATCTGGTGCTCCATCCAGGAGGGCGAGAAGCGGGCGCCGAGCGAATAACCGCAGGCATTCAGGCGATGGCGGGCGAGGCCGCGCTCGTCCATGATCCTCGAATGGACATCGAAGACCGTGCCGAAGGTATTGCCGGGCCGCAGCACCATCTCGATTGCCTGGATCGTCTCGCGGCAGGCGCTGTAAAGTTCGCGGTGTCGGTTGGTGGGTTCGCCGATCACGATCGTGCGCATCATCGCCGCGTGATAATGGGCGCTGACGCCGGCCCATTCGAGGGTGAGCTGGTCATTGGCGTCGAGCACGCGCCGGCCGGCCTTGTACCGGCAGAGCAGCGCATCGGCGCCGGAACCGATGATGAATTCGTTGGCCGGATAGTCGCCGCCGCCGGCAAAGACGGCGCCCTGCATGGCCGCGAGGATATCGGCCTCGCTGCCGCCCGGACGGATCAGCGGCAAGGCGGCGTCGAGCGCATCGTCGGCAAGGCTCGCGGCCTTCTCGACATGGGCGATTTCCGACGCGCTCTTGATGAGGCGCAGACGGCTGACGAGCATCGAGACGTCGACCAGTTCACCGAAGGTCGAGAGCTGATTGTCGACGAGGCGCGCCGTCTTGCCGGTCATGCCATGCGTATCGTACTCGATGCCGATGCGGCAACCGAGCAGGTCGAGCTCGCTCAAGAGGTTCTTGAGGTCCATGGCGGGATCGGCGTTGACGCGATCCACCCAGATCTCGATGCGCTCGATGTTGGATGTGTGGCGCGCCTGGCGCAGGTCGGCCGAACGGGTAAGCAGAACCATCGAGCCGTCCCGCTTGACGACGAGCGTCTGGAAGAAGCAGTAGCCGAAGGTATCGTAGCCGGTCAGCCAGTACAAGCTCTCCTGCGCGAAGAGGAGGACGGCATCGAGCCTTTCTTCCTGCATCCTGGCCGTCAGCCGTGCCAGGCGCGATGCATATTCCTCTTCGGCGAAGTGAAGCGCCATCTCAAGCCTCCCGTATGCAAATTGCGGATATCTGCCGCCCGTAGTCGGCCTCCTGCCGATGCGTGGTGCGGCGATAGGAGAAGAAGCGGTCCTCGTCGGCATAGGTGCAGATATCGAGGTTTTCCGCCGCCACGCCAGCGCCCTTCAGCCGCCGGACCGTCAGCCCGGGCAGGTCGAACATCGCATGGCCGTTGCGGCCGGACGGGCTGAAGAAGGATGCATAGCTGTCGTCGGCCGCCAGGAAGCGTTCGACGAACTCCGGGCCGACTTCGTAGTGCTGACGGCTGATCGATGGTCCGAGACAGGCGACAATGCGCTCCCGGCGCGCGCCGAGCGAAACCATTGCGTCGATCGTGCTTTCCAGTACACCGCCGAGCGCTCCTTTCCAGCCGGCATGGGCGGCGCCGATGACGCGCGCCTGCGGGTCGGCGAAGAGCACCGGGCCGCAATCGGCCGACAGCACGCCGAGCACGATGCCGGGCGTCGCCGTCACCAGCGCATCGGCGTCCGGTCGTGCACCGTCGTAGTTGCCGTCGACGACGATCGCATCCGGGGAATGAATCTGATGAACCGTTGCAAGACGGCGAGGCTCGGCATTGAACCAGCGGGCGACCCGGGCGCGGTTCTCGCCGACGCGCTCGCGATCGTCATTGGAACCGAGGCCGACATTGAGGCCGCGATAGATGCCCTCGGAAACGCCGCCCCGACGGGTGAAATAGCCATGCGCGATCTCTGGCCCCGCCTCGGCGCCGAAGAGCGGGCTCTGCACGGGTGAAAGCGAGGCGTCGTCCTGCATTCGGTGTTCTCGCCCTTGAATTTACTTGGTTTCGTCGGATGGAGGGCGCGTCCGGCCCGATGATTTGCGGCTGATTTGCCGGGCGATGTTGGCCCGGGCGGCCAGGACTGTCAATCGCGGAACCGCGAGACGACGGTCGGCTCCGCGCCGAAATTGCGGTCTTCCCCTGCTACCGTGCCTTCTTTCGGAAGGGCGCCAAAGCCACTTCCGGACTGCTGACGGCCAGCACCTTGAACAGTTCGCCCATCTTTCCAGCACCGGCGCCGGCGAGCCGCTCGACATCGTCGCGGATGCGCTCCTGGGTCGCTAGATCCTTGTCGCGGCCAAGGGCCGCCGCCCGGTCGAGCAGGCCCAGGCCGATCAGGAAGTCGCCCTGACGGGCGAGGCCGTTCACCTGCAGGCCTTCCGTCTTGGCGCGCAGCGCCAGTTGCTCGAAGTCTACGTGGCTAGTGAGATCGGCGCGTCCCGGATTGGCAAGGGGAGGGTCGTACCGGTGATTGCGGACGGCCTGCAGCGTGTCGCCGTAGCCCGTGGCCAGATGGCCGTAATCGATAAGGATTGCCGTGCCTGCGTCCGCACGGAGGCGCTCGCAAAGCGCCGCCATTACCGCATCGCGGGCGGGGGCGACCTCCAGGATCGTGCCCTCGGCGACCGATTGCGCCGGTGTCGGCAGCAAAGAGGAATCGATGCCGGCCACACCGGCAGCAAAGGTCAGTTCGTCATCGGCATCGAGCCCGACCATGCGTTCGCGGAATCCCTGTGCGGTCCGGACGAATTGGCGAATCGGTATTGCGTCGAAAAGCTCGTTCGCGGCGAGAAGCAGGAAGCCGGAAGGCAAACTGTCGAAGCTTGCGTGCCACTGAATCTTGCCGTCATGGCTGGCCAGCGTTTCGGCCTGCACCTTGCGCAGTCTTTCGCTGGTTTCGACGAGATGCACGTCGGCGGCCGCGTAGAGATCGGGCGCCAGGCGGCCGATGACACGCAGCATATCCGACATCATCGTGCCCCGGCCCGGGCCGATTTCTGCGATGACAACCTGCGCCGGGGAGCCGTGCTCTTGCCAGGCGTGAACCAGGAATATCCCGATCATCTCGCCGAAGAGCTGGCTGATCTCCGGCGCGGTCGTAAAGTCTCCGGCCCGTCCGAAGGGCTCGCGAACGCGATAGTAGCCGTGCTGCGGATCGGCGAGGCAGAGGGAAAAATAATCGGTGACGCTGATCGGCCCATTGGTCCTGATCAGCGCCTTGATCTTGTCGGCGAGAGGGTTCGTCATGCACCAGTCCGTTTATGCGGCGGCGGCTGCCGCCCTGCGCGCCCGCGCAATGGCCCATATTCCGACCAGAGCCATCGGCAGCGAAAGCACCATGCCCATGGTCAGCCAGCCGCCGGCAAGATAGCCGATCTGTGCGTCCGGTTCGCGGAAGAATTCGACGAAAATGCGGCTGGCGGCATAGCCGCAGACAAAGATGCCGGTGACGAACCCGGGCGTCTTCAGGGCTTCACGGCGATGGACGAGATAGGTAAGGGCAAGGAGAAGCAGAATTCCCTCGAGAAGAGCCTCGTAAAGCTGGCTCGGGTGGCGCGGGAAAGGACCGCCGTTCGGGAAGACGACTGCCCAGGGCATGGAAGAAAGCCGCCCCCAGAGCTCGCCGTTGATGAAATTGGCGATGCGGCCGAAGAAGAGGCCGATCGGCGCAACGGCCGCCACGACATCGAGCAGGCTCCAGATGGGTATGGCGTTCCTGCGGGCAAAGACGACGATCGCCAGCGTCGTGCCCAGAAGGCCCCCATGGAAGGACATGCCGCCGTTCCAGATCTCGATGGCGCGGACCGGGTTTTGCAGCACCGAGCCGAGGTCGTAGAAGAGAATGTAGCCGAGGCGCCCGCCAAGGACGATGCCGCCGGCCGCCCAGAGCAGGAAATCATCGAGCTGCGTCAGACCGAGCGGGGGCGAATCGTTGCGCCAGAGCGAGGGATTCTGGACCATGCGACGGGCGTAGAACCAGCCGAGCAGGATGCCGGCCACATAGGCGAGGCCATACCAGTGTACGGCGAGCGGTCCGATCGTGAAGATCACGGGATCGATTTCGGGGAAGGGGAGAATGGCAAGGCGGGTAATCAGTGTTTCCAAGGTCATCTCTCGTGCCGGCCGGTCGGTCGGCGGAACATGGCGGTCGAAGCAGGCGTGGTCAAGCGGCTGCCCGGTCTTTCCGCCGGACACTCTGATTTTCCTTGCATCCTTGTGCGCACGACCCTACCTGAAAATCACGGGGCTCGCCCATGAGGCGCGAGCGAAATGGAGACGAAACGATGAGCACAGGGGCCAACCGCATTCTCGATGATCTTGCCAGGTTGATGACGGATGCTGCCGGTGCGGCCCAGGGCGTCCGACGCGAGGTCGAAACAGCCTTTCGTGCGCAGGCGGAAGGCTGGCTGAATTCGCTGGACGTGGTGAAGCGCGAGGAGTTCGAGGCCGTCAAGGAGATGGCTGCAAAGGCGCGCGAGGAGAACGACGCCTTGCTCGCCCGCATTGTGGCGCTTGAAGATCGTCTTGCCGCGACAGGTCAGGTCACCGGCGACATCACGACGGGCAAATAGTCGGAAGAAGGGCCGCCGCAAGGATTGGAATTCCGCCTTCGAGCCGCGGGCGGGCGGCGGCTCCGGCCGCTGTGGAATCCGGCAAGTTTCTTGGCCGACCGACTCGCCGGTCGATGCGTTTCGCCACAACCGCTGCTTTCAGCGTCAGGGTTAACGAAAGCTGAAAAGTTTTCCACCTGTGGACACTGCCAAAAAACCCTTATCGCAGAGTCGGTTAAGCACCCCCGCTGAATCAAAATCCTAAGGCGACGAGACTTCTTCCCTGCAATTTTTCGGCTCAGGGGCTGGCAGGGTGACTCTGCCATTATACACTGATTTTAAATGATGATTCGAAACGGGCAGCGCAAGCTCCGGGCAGGGTAAAGAAGCCAGGATAGCCGCAGGTCCAGCAATCATAGTGTGTCGGTATCCGGTGTTGGGTTTGCAGCGTTGCGTCTTGTGAACGTGACTTCGCGTGCCTCCCGCCGTGCCTTTAGGGTGATGCATGAGCCTTTTGGAAATGGAAGTCGAGCGCCAATCCAACCCGGTCGATATGATCGAGTTTGTCGCCGCCAACAATGACTGGTCCTTCGAGCGGTCCGGCGAAGACGAGATCGCCATGACGGTCGAGGGCCGGTGGGCGGACTATCACGTTTCCTTCTCCTGGATGGAGGAGTTCGAGGCGCTGCATCTCGCCTGCGCCTTCGACATCAAGGTGCCGGAAAGCCGCGTCAACGAGGTGATCCGCCTGCTGTCGCAGATCAATGGCCAGGTGTTGATGGGACATTTCGATCTCTGGCGCCAAGAAGAGGTCATCATCTTCAGGCAATCTCTTTTGCTTGCCGGTGGCGCCGAGCCGACCAACCGGCAGGTGGAAGTGCTTTTGTCGAGCGCGCTGGATGCCTGCGAAACCTATTTCCAGGCATTCCAGTTCGTCGTCTGGTCCGGCATGGACGCGCAGCGCGCCGTCGATACCGTCATGTTTGCGACGGTAGGGGAGGCATGAGATGAGCATCGCCGTTTCCGGTCCCATCGTTCTTGTCGGCGCCGGCAATATGGGCGGCGCCATGCTCGGCGGCTGGATCAGGAGCGGGGTTCGCGGCGGCGATGTTCTGGTCCTGGATCCGGGCCCACCTCCTGCCATGCAGAAGCTGATCGCCGAGAACGGCGTGGCCCACGCGTCTGCTGCGCCCGAAGGTGTCGCGGCGGGTGTTATCTTTCTTGCCGTCAAGCCGCAGGTCATGGAGGCTGTGCTCCCGCCGTTGACGGGGCTCGTCGGTCCGGACACGGTGGTCGTTTCCGTCGCGGCCGGCAAGACGCTCGGTTTCATCGAGCGCCATCTCGGCGAAACGGCGATCGTGCGCGCAATGCCGAACACGCCGGCAATGATCGGGCGCGGCGTCACGGGCGCTTTCGCCAATGCCCGCGTGACCGAAAAGCAACGGGCGCTCGTTCATGACCTTCTGAAGGTCAGCGGGCCGGTCGAATGGGTTGCCAGCGAAGCCGACATCGATACAGTGACTGCAGTGTCCGGCAGCGGACCGGCCTACGTCTTCTATCTCGTCGAGTGCATGGCGGAGGCTGGGCGAAAGCTCGGCCTCGAGGCGGACCTTGCCATGCGGCTCGCTCGGGAAACCGTCGCGGGGGCTGGTGAGCTTCTCCACCAGTCCCCCGACGCCGCCGGACGCCTCCGCCAGAACGTAACGTCGCCGGGTGGCACGACTGCCGCGGCTCTGGCAGTCCTGATGGCGGATGACGGCATGCAGCCGCTCTTCGACGAGGCCATCGCGGCGGCGCGCCAGCGCGCCGAGGAACTGGCCGGCTGAGGCACGACTTCCGCGCCGAACAGTTCGCGCATGTGCCGTGGGAAGGCAGCGGGTTTTCCTGTCTGCCGCGAGTGCTTCCGAAATCGGTTGAATTGCGCTAATTCGGATGCGGCGAGCTCTCGTCAAAGGAACCGTGATGTCGGACGTCATTGAGTTTTCGGATTTCGAACGAGTCGATATTCGCGTCGGCACAATCGTCGAGGCCGAAGATTTTCCCGAGGCGCGGAAGCCCGCCTATAAGCTCAGGATCGATTTCGGCCCGGAGATCGGCATCAAAAGGTCGTCTGCGCAGATCACCGTGCACTACAGGCCGGAAGACCTTATCGGGCGGCAGGTGCTCGGCGTGGTCAATTTCCCGCCGCGCCAGATCGGCCCGGTCCGCTCCGAAGTCCTGACCCTCGGCTTTGCAGACGAAGAGGGCGCGATCGTGCTGGCCGCGACCGACAGGCCCGTTCCGAACGGCCGAAAGCTGATGTAGCTGTCACGACCCCGAGACAGAATTTGGCGCCCTTTCAACGAACGGCGCGTCTGGCCCCGACCTATTCGCGGTAGCGAGAGCGGATATCACGTCGGGACGCGCACCGTGGCGCGCAGCCCGCCAAGCGGGCTGTCGCCGAGGGTGACGTTGCCTCCGTGGCTCCGGGCGATGTCGCGCGCAATGGCCAGGCCGAGGCCGGTACCGGAACTGTCGAGATTGCGCGCCTCGTCCAGTCGGAAAAACGGCTTGAAGACATCCTCCCGCGAGGGCTCCGGAATACCGGGACCGTCATCGTCGATGGTGATCGTCAGCCATTTGGGGGTATGGCGGGCCTCGATCCGGACCGTGTCGGCATAGCGGTAGGCGTTCGACGCCAGATTGGCGACGAGCCGGGTGAAGGCATTCGGCCGGACGCGAATGTTGTCCCCGCCCTCGATCGAGGTGGCGAGCGTCTTGCCGTAGAGCTCGGCCTCTGCCGCAAGTCGGGCCATCAGGTCGCTGAGCTTCAACGCGCCGACATCTTCTTCCGCCTCGCCGCGGGCAAAGGCGAGATAGCCTTCCAGCATGTTCTGCATGTCCTCGACGTCCTGGTTGAGGCTGGGGTCCGGATTGTCGCCGGAGAGCGCCAGCTGCAACTTGAAGCGCGTCAGGATGGTGCGCAGATCGTGGCTGACACCGGTCAGCATCGCGGTGCGCTGCTCGATCTGGCGTTCGATGCGCTCGCGCATCAGGATGAAGGCCAGGCCGGCGCGGCGGATCTCGTCGGCGCCGCGCGGGGCGAAGTCATCGATCTTCTGGCCCTTGCCGAAGCTCTCCGCAGCGTTGGCAAGTGCCAGGATCGGGCGGATCTGTCCACGCAGAAAGAGGATGGCGATCGCCAGCAAGACGAGCGACGCGCCGACCATCCAGACGAGAAATATATGCGTATTCGACGCATAGGCCTGGTTGCGCCGCGCATAGACACGCAGAATGCGCCCGTCTTCGAGCTTGATGCGGATCTCGACGATTTTCGAATTGCCGACCGTATCGATCCAGAAGGGGAGGCGGATCTGGTTGGAAATCTCTTCACTGAGAATCTGATCGAGAATCTCGAAGAAGGGCTTGGGTCGCGGCGGCGGCAGTTCGCCGCCTGGTTCGACGGCGATGTTGAGGTCGAGCTCGTCACGGGCGATGCGGACGATCCGGTCTATGTCGCCGTCCTGCGGAAAAGTCGTGATCAGGTCGACGATTGCCGCGATGTCGTTGGTGACCGCCGCCGAGAGGCGCTGCGTAACGAGTTGCCAGTGCCGCTCCATGAAGACGAAGGCGACGACCGACTGCAGCAACACCATCGGAATGACGACGATGAGCAGCGACCGGGCGTAGAGACCCATCGGCAGGCGGCGACGCAGCCAGCGGATGAGGCGCTTCCAGGCGCTGTCGGCGCTGCTCGATCTTGCGCGCCTGAGGCTGTCAAAGCTTACCATCATCGTCTGCGTCGTCGCCGAAGCGGTTCCATGTTAAGGCGGAATGACGAATGCCGTGAAGCAGGAAACCCGGCCACCCTAGTCTACACTCAATCGATAGCCGATGCCGCGCACCGTCTGTAGCCAGACGGGATTCGAGGGATCGTCCTCGATCTTGCGCCTCAATCGGTTGATCTGCACGTCGATCGTCCGCTCGCCGACCTCGGCGTCGTCGCCGATCAGTTCGTGCCGGGGAATGGTTTCGCCGGCGCGCTGCGAAAACAGCGTCATGATCTCCTGTTCGCGGTCGGTCAGCCGGATGTGCTCCGCACCGCGGCGAAGCTCCTTGCGCACCACTGAAAACGTATAGGGGCCGAAGATGACCTGATCGACCTTCGGCGCCTGAGCGGGCTGGTTTCGGCGCAGTATGTTGTTGATCCGGAGGACGAGCTCGCGCGGCTCGAAGGGTTTCGGCAGGTAGTCGTCGGCGCCCGCCTCCAGGCCCTCGATGCGTGAATTTGCCTCGGCGAGCGCCGTCAGCATGATGATCGGCACCGTCTTGATCTGTCTCAGGCCCTGGGTGAGCGAGATGCCGCTCTCGCCAGGCATCATCACGTCGACGATCAGCAGGTCGAAGTCAAGTCCGATGAGCTTTCGCCTCGCCTCGCCGGCGTCTGCCGCCGTCGTCACGCGAAACCCCTGTTCCACCAGAAAGCGGTTGAGCAGGTCGCGAATGCGCCGGTCGTCATCCACGATCAGAAGATGCGCCGCGTCATCGGCCACTTTCGCTTTGGCTATCATGCTTGGCAAACCCTTATACTCGGCAGAGCCTTATTTCCCCTTTGGATCGCGCTGACGTCGAATCGAACCGGTCCGGGTCATCAGCCTATCCTCCTCCCAAATTTGAGTGGCCCCGCATTGAAGCAGATGCGCGGCGGCCGCCCCATTCCCCGATTGCAGGGGTTTATCCGCTTGTCCTAATAAAATCGAAGGCAGAGCCCCGGCATCAGTCCGCGGCGCTGTTCTTCATGTTTACGAGAAACCGCTTGACGGTTTCACGCGCGCCGGGACCGGTCTTCGCCAATGCATCCGCTATGCGGCGGGACTGTGGCTCCGCCAGCGCCCGTGCCAAAGCCTGGCCTTCTTTCGTCGTATAGAGCATGCGTTGGCGCCTGTCTTCCGGACCGGTCACCTGGCGAATATAGCCTGAGTCGATCAATTGCTTGAGGACGCGGGCGAGGCTCTGCTTGGTGATCTTCAGCGTATCGAGAAGGTCGGCCACGGTCATTCCCGGCTCCCGGTTGACGAAATGCACGACGCGGTGATGCGCGCGCCCGAAGCCGCTCTTTTCCAAAATGGCATCCGGATCGCCGGTGAAATCGCGGTAGGCAAAAAACAGCAACTCGATGATCTCGAAGTCGATGGTGTCCTCATCCTTGCGGCCGACTTCGGTCATGAATTGGCTGTTGTCCCTGGATTGGCCGGCCACGCGGTCATTTCCTTTCAAGGCGGATTGCGCTTAGCGACATATATAGAAAGACATGTCAGCTTTGTTGACACAATTCTACGCCTGACGAGCCAAATAGCATTCAAATCCCGTCGCTGCATTTGGAGGCGGCGGGGCCGCTGCGCACCTGTCTTTGGAGGCGGCAGGCCGGTTGCTACGGAAACAGGTGCGCCGCGCGTTGGACACGCGCGGCGCTTGGACGCTCGTAATTCAGTAGGCGTCAGCGATAGATGTAGACGATCCGCCGCGTCGAGGGCTCCACGAGAACAGGCTGGCCGTTTACCATAACGTATTCGTAGTTGTAGTCCGGGATCGGCCGGACGGCGACGGTGTTCGGCAATGTGGCGCCGAGAACCACCTCGCCGTCAAGATAGACCGGATCCACGGGGTTAGAGGTGATGTAGGTGCCTACCGCCGCAGGCGGGGTGATGGCATCGACCTCTTCAACAGGGCCGATCAATTCGAGGGGTTCGGCCGGAGTGGCCACGGTGCTGCCCGTCGCTTCGTAGGTCACGACCGGAACGCCGAGTTCCGCGCGCCGTTCGGAAATCACCACCGTCGAGCCGCTTTGGTCGGCTGCGAGATACCTGGCATAGGCCCAGCCGCTGACGCCGCCGACATTCACTCGGCACCACAGGCTACCTTCGATGCAGCCCTCGAGCACGGTCGTGCTGCCGCGCGCCGCCAGGGCGACGATCGGATATTGCGGACCAGGCCCGGCGCGCACGTTGAGGTCGGTCACTGCCGTCGCGCTCATCGCTGCAGCAGCGGACGAGACGCCGGCAGCGAGGATCAAACCCGCTGCCGCGACCGTTCTGATCAGGTGGGGGGAGAGGGTCTTCATTGTCTTGCTCCTCTTCTATGATGCGGGCCAAACGCCCCGCGCGCCTTGGATGTTCCCGGCGTGACATCAGGAAATGTGAACATGAAACATATTGCCGTCGCCGAGCGTTGCTTGGGCCGACGGCGGAGCGTCTCGATGTAAGCGAGATCGCTCCCCATCACCGAGGACACGCAGCGAGGAACTGGACGAAGTTTCGCCCCCTGTGCAGAGGGCGCCATCAACCGGGAGGCCGGGTTATGCAGTATGAGACTGTCGAAGAGGCCACGCTTACCGCCCGGCGGCTGCGTCCGCTGGTCCTTGTTGTCGTGGCGGCGAAGCTCGCCGTCTCCGCCCTGTTGCTCACCACGGTGCAATTTCCGACAGCGGTGGAAACAACGGAAATTGTCGCCCTTCGCTGATTTGCGCTGTTTCCGCGCCCATATAGCGCTATAGGTGGCGCGGCGGCGACGCCCGCCTATTGGCGATGTGGAAAACGAGGCAGGATCGGCATGTTACAGGCGGGCATCATCCCGGTTACGCATTTTCAGCAGAACTGCACGGTGCTGTTCGACAGCGAGACGAAGGAAGGCGTGATTGTCGATCCCGGCGGCGACGTCGACGTCATCCTGCAGACGATCCGCGAAAACGGCCTCGCGCTCAAGGCGATCTGGCTTACCCACGGCCATATCGATCACGCCGGCGGGGCCAAGGAATTGAAAGAGGCGCTCGGGCTTGAGATCATCGGCCCGCACAAGGACGACCTGCCGCTCCTCGAACGGCTGGAGAGCCAAGCGGAACGGTTCGGTTTGGCGATGAAGGTGCAGAACGTCCTGCCGGACCGATGGCTGAACGACGGGGACACGGTTTCATTCGGAGATCATGTCTTCGAGGTGCTGCATTGCCCCGGCCACGCCCCCGGCCACGTCGTCTATTTCAATCGCGCGCAGAATTTTGCCCATGTCGGCGACGTGCTGTTCCACGGCTCGATCGGCCGCACCGACCTGCCGGGCGGCGATCATCAGCAGCTCCTCGATTCCATCCGCGACAAGATCCTTCCACTCGGTGACGACGTCGGCTTCATTTGCGGCCACGGACCGGGTGGCCGAATCGGCGAGGAGCGTCGCACCAACCCGTATCTGCGCGGGCTCTGATCGAAAATATGGACATGAAAAAACCCGTGCCTCGCGTGAGGCACGGGTTTTGCGTTCAAATGGCGCTGCGATCAGCCGGCAGTGCAGAAATGGCTGCGGCCGTCATAACCGACAAAGGTGCCGCTCTCCGCATCGAAGGAGCGGTAGCGCTGCGAGCAATAGCGGTACCAGGCCGGGGTCCAGGGCTCAAGATCGTAGCTGTCGACGACAACCTGGCGATAGGCCGGGCGGGCGCGGTATACCGGGCGGGGTTGATAGACCGGACGCTGCTCGTAATATTCGGGCTCCGGATCGATATAGACCGGTTCACTGTAGCGGGGCTGCGAGGCGATCGCGCCGCCGATAAGGGTGCCTGTGACCAGGCCAACCGCGCCTGCCGCCCACGCATCATCGTGATCGCCTGCCTGCGCAGTGCCGAAGGTCGGGAGAACCAGGGCGGCGGCGGAGAGCGAGAGAACGGCTGCTTTGAGGAAGTTGTTCATGGGGCTTCAATCCTGTGCATGGAGGAGCCGAACTGAAGGTCCGGCTTTCATGATGGGCAGACCCTATCCGGCCCAAACTGAACGGAGCCTGAACGAAAAAACCCGGCAAAAATGCCGGGCTGCAAACTTGATCAGTGACAGAGAGCGGCGTTAGCCGACGATCTGCAGGTTGACGGCCTTCGGGCCCTTGCCGCGGCGATCCGGCTCGGTATCGAAGGATACTTTCTGGTTTTCGCTCAGTCCGTTCAGGCCCGAGGCCTGCACGGCTGAAATATGCACGAAGATATCGGCGCCACCGTTTTCAGGCTTGATGAAGCCAAAGCCCTTGTCGGTGTTGAAGAATTTTACAGTCCCAGTCTCGGCCATGCGTCAGGTCCTTTTCTCTCCACCCGGTCGAAGGGTGGCATTACAGTTTGCCCGGAAGGGCGTGGGGCAGGCAGTTCTCGACAATTGAGGAAAGGGTCCTGTTATCGCAGCGAACCTTGAGAAGGATGGCAAATTGGCCCTCCCACGATTCTCCGCCCGGAGTGGTTTGCGTCTCCGGCTCGCATTTATTTCAAGATCTTCCCGCGTTCGCAAATTGCCCGAACAGAGTAAGAGTGATCAGTTTATTTTGAATTGGCAAGCAAAACTTTTCCGGCGAGGTATTGAGTCTTCTCATTGCTCAAAAACAGGTCAATTCGAGCCGCGGCAAAGGATATTCCGGACGCGGCGCAAGCTGTTGAATCCACAGCTTTTTGGTGGACCGATGCGGCACATTGGATTTTTTGCGCCAAATCGTGTCGCTGTCGAACATGCCTCTATGTTGGGCAGTTGGGAATTCGAGTCGCAACCCTCTGATAAGTCTCATGCTTCGCGGAAAGCCGCCAGGCGGTGAAGCGCTTGCACGAACTTACAGAAAAAATACAAAGAACTTTCTCTGTAGCTCGCCTCTGCTGCATGCTGATCCATTTTTGGGCAAAGTAGAGCGGCCGAGAACAGTAAATAAGTAATATAGTAAGTCCAGCTTGGCTTGCCGATGTAGCTAATTCTTGCAGTTTCAAGCGGCGGCTTCCGCCGCTTGCCGGCGCCGCTTCGTGGGCTCCGGCAGTCCCGGGGTGAGCGAATAGGACGAAAAGCAACACAAGGCGGCTTCGCCCCGTGATCGCGCCGCCGCTCTACCAGTTGCGTTTTTGTCGGGCAAGTTTCATCCTCGCGGCCCGAAACGAGGCCCGTGCGTCACGATGTCGATCGGATCGGAAATGAACTTGGCGGGCTATTCAGGGACGGCCCTTGGGAAAAAGCTCGGCCTGCGCGACGGACAGGCGGCGCTGCTTCTCGATGTGCCGGCGCACCTGCAGGAAATCGCGGCCTATCCTGGATTTGCTCAGGTTGCCAGATCAATCGAGGGGACAGCATCTCGCCGGTTTGACTACATCCACTGCTTCGAGACGGAGAGGGACAGGCTCGAGGTACAGGCATCGGCCCTGGCCGACCGGCTGAAGCCCGATGGGATACTTTGGATATCCTGGCCGAAACGTGCTTCCGGCGTTGCCACCACGCTCACGGAGGATGCTCTCCGGGAGATCTTCCTGCCGCACGGCCTTGTCGACATAAAGGTCTGTGCGGTGGACCCGGTGTGGTCCGGGCTGAAGTTCATGTTCCGAAAGGAAGTCAGGGCCTCGCTCTGAAGTGATGCCTCACTGGGTCGGCGCCTTCGAGACCCGGAGAACGGCTCCATTCTGCTCGTCGGTCACCATGAGCAGCGCACCGTCCGGCGCGACGACCACATCGCGGATGCGGCCGAACTCGCCATCGAACAACCGTTCCTCGGACGTGATCGCGCCGGTGTCGTCTCGCTCCAGGCGCGCCAGCAACTGGTATTTCAGCGCCGCGACCAGCAGGTTGCCGTTCCATTCCGGAAACATGCTGCCGCGATAGACGGCGAGCGCGCCGGGAGCGATCGAGGGATCCCAGTAGTAAAGAGGCTGCTCCAAGCCGTCCTTGGCCGTCCCTTCACCGATCTCCGCGCCGGAATAGTCCTTGCCGTAGGTGATCAGCGGCCAGCCGTAGTTCTTGCCCGGTTGCGGGTTGTTCACTTCGTCACCGCCGCGTGCCCCATGCTCGACGGTCAGGAGCTTGCCGTCGGCCGGATCGAAGGTAATGCCCTGGGGGTTGCGGTGCCCCTTCGACCAGATCTCCGGACGGCCCTCGGTACCGACACGATAAGGGTTGGAGGCGGGGATGGAACCATCGGCATTGATGTGCAGGATGGCGCCGGCGTGGTCGCGCGGATCCTGGGCGCGCTCGCCATCGCCCCGGTCGCCAATGCCGAAGAAAAGGCTGCCGTCGCGATCAATGGCGATGCGCGAACCGAAGTGCTGGCCGGCCCGCGTGAACCGGCTCATCCGGAAGATTTCCTGCACATCCGTCAGACTCCGCTGGTCGGCGGAGAGCGTCGCCCGCACCAGAACGGTGCCGTAGCCGCCGTCGCCGCGGGCCGAGAGGGTGAGGTACAGGGCGCGGTTGGCGGAAAATTGCGGGTCGAGCGCAATGTCGAGCAGGCCGCCCTGGCCATGTTCGGCGACGTCCGGAACGCCTTTTACCGCAGCGGAGAGCTTGCCGTCACGGAGGATGCGCAGGCGTCCTGGCCGTTCGGTGATGATCAGTGCGCCGTCCGGCATGACTTCGACCGCCCAGGGGTGCTGGAGCCCGCCCGCCAGTGTCTCGACAAGGAGGGTTCCCGTCTGCGTCTGGAATTCCCGGACCTGTTGAGCAGCGGCAGGCAGGGCGACCGACAGGAACGAGGCTGCGGCCAGGGGCAGGGCGAGCGCCGCGCCGATCTGGCTTAGCTTGGTTCTTGTCCACTGCCCGGGCCGCATGCGATTCGACACTCCTAACGCGGCGGCAAGCCTGCTGAAGCAGATTCGGCCGCTCTTTTCCGTTCAGGAAAGAAACTGGTACTCAGCCGCCGTTGCTTCAAGTCAAATTCGATCAAAACGGCTTTATCGCGGGTGCGGGCGGCAACGCGCGGGAGTGCCGCTTCCTTGAAGGCGCGGCGTCAGAAGGGCTCGATATTGACCCCTAGCTGCTGCTTGTGAGCTGCTTCTCCGCTGCGAAATGCTCGCTCTTGGCTTTCATGTAAAAATCCTTGCCGATCAGCATCAAGCCGGCAAGGGCAACCATGGCGATGATCGCCACGATGATCGTTTCGGTGGCCGACAGCCGGGCAAGGAAACCGGCGCGTTGTCCAGGCAGGTCGTCTTCGTTATCGGCCATGGCGTCTGCTTCTCGCCCTGCTGAACGCGGCGACCTGGCTGCCGACGACAAAAGTGGTGCCGGCCGTGAGGGCGGCGGCGAGCAGCGTCGCGCCGGCGAGGATCTGCCGGTCACCTTCCGTCGGCATTTGCGGTCTATCGAGCCCGACCGGCCCCGACGGAGCCGCCGAGGCGGGGTCGGCAACGACCAGCATGGCAAGCTTTGCTGCCGCGCCGGATTGCTGTTCCGGCTCCGCCGCCTGGGCCGACGTCTCGACCACCAGTCCAAAGATCATCACCATGCAGACTGCGAGAGCCGCCAGCGCGAGATAAAATCCCCAGCGGGCCTCGTTGCGGCCTGTACGCGTCGAAGCGATTTCGTCGTCGAGAAACATAGCGACCCCCATGATGCCACTGCGTTCGCACCCCTGTGAGATGACGCCCGGAAATCGGCTCTTGAAGGACGGAATTGCGGCGCTCTGCGACAGTTATTGTGGCGAAACAAAGGCGATGCAAAAACTCGTGGGCGCGCCGATTTTCTAAGCCGCAGCGTTGCGGTCGATAGTTCCTACGCGTCGGGTCTGGGAACCTTGGCGAGACGACCGCCCCGGCTGGTCGCCGCCCTTGGCGGACGGCCGTCATCCCATGGGCGTTCGTGATCGTTCTGATGAAACTTTGTCATGGTGACGCATTTTGCGCGGCCTTACGGGTATTTTTCTCAGCCGAACGCTTGCAAGACCGGACGTCTTTCGACATAGACCTAACCGCTATGGAGCCCGGTCTTCCGTTCCGTAGCGTCTCACGCCCGTTTCGAAACGATCAGGACCTCACACCATGGCCTTCCTTGCCGATGCCCTTTCCCGTGTAAAGCCCTCCGCCACCATTGCCGTTTCGCAGAAAGCCCGCGAGCTGAAGGCGAAAGGCCGTGACGTCATCGGCCTCGGAGCAGGGGAGCCGGATTTCGACACGCCGGACAACATCAAGAAGGCGGCGATCGACGCGATCAACCGCGGCGAGACGAAGTACACGCCGGTTTCCGGCATCCCGGAACTGCGCGAAGCGATCGCCAAGAAGTTCAAGCGCGAGAACAACCTCGACTACACTGCCGCCCAGACGATCGTCGGCACCGGTGGAAAGCAGATTCTTTTCAACGCCTTCATGGCGACGCTCAACCCGGGCGATGAAGTCGTGATCCCGGCGCCCTACTGGGTCTCCTATCCGGAAATGGTGGCGCTTTGCGGCGGCACGCCGGTCTTCGTCTCGACGAAGCAGGAGAACAACTTCAAGCTCAAGGCCGAGGATCTCGACAAGGCGATCACCCCGAAGACCAAGTGGTTCGTCTTCAACTCGCCCTCGAACCCGTCGGGCGCGGCCTATTCGCATGACGAACTCAAGGCGCTGACGGACGTCCTGATGAAACACCCGCATGTCTGGGTGCTGACCGACGACATGTACGAGCACCTGACCTATGGCGACTTCAAGTTCGCAACGCCGGTCGAGGTCGAGCCCGGCCTCTATGACCGTACCCTGACGATGAACGGCGTTTCCAAGGCCTATGCGATGACCGGCTGGCGCATCGGCTATGCCGCCGGCCCCTTGGCTCTCATCAAGGCGATGGACATGATCCAGGGCCAGCAGACCTCGGGTGCCACCTCGATCGCGCAGTGGGCCGCCGTCGAGGCGCTGAACGGCGCGCAGGATTTCATCGCGCGCAACAAGGAGATCTTCCAGGGCCGGCGCGATCTCGTCGTCTCGATGCTGAACCAGGCCAAGGGCATCGCCTGCCCGACGCCGGAAGGCGCCTTCTACGTCTACCCCTCCTGCGCCGGGCTGATCGGCAAGACCGCGCCATCGGGCAAGGTCATCGAGACCGACGAGGATTTCGTCTCCGAACTTCTGGAAGCGGAAGGCGTTGCTGTGGTGCACGGTTCGGCCTTCGGTCTCGGCCCGAACTTCCGCATCTCCTACGCGACCTCCGAGGAACTCCTCGAAGAGGCTTGCCGCCGCATCCAGCGTTTCTGCGGCGCCTGCAAGTAAGCGCAGCGATTATCACTGATGAAGAGCCGGCCCTTTGCGGCGGGCTCTTTCATGTTCAGATTTCGAGTCAGGGCGAGATGCTAACGGGTTGAGCCTACGACATTCTCTTCGGATATGACGGGGCTGGCGGCAATACCCCCTCTGGCCTGCCGGCCATCTCCCCCACAAGGGCAGGGGAATCGCATATCAGTATTAGGTATTGCCAGGAAGCTTTGAATGGATTCTTGGAAGGCTTTCTCTTTTACGAGGGCGCCTTGATGCCGTTTGCTCTGTCGATTTTACGGGAAATACATGATCCGCGCGACATCAATGCGCGGCATGATCTGGCCGAGCTGCTGTTTCTGGCGCTGGCGGCGACGCTCTGCGGGGCGAAGAACTGCGTGGAGATCGCAGAATTCGTCGAGGGCCGGGAAGCGGAACTGAAGGAGATCGTCACGCTCCGGCACGGCTGCCCGAGCCACGACACCTTCAGCCGCATCTTCCGGCTCATCGACCCGGACGAACTGGCGCGGGCGCTCGGCGCCTTTCTGGCGGCGCTGCGCCAGGGGCTGGGCCTCGGCCCGCGCCCGCGCGGTGTGGTGGCGGTCGACGGCAAGGCGTTGCGGCGCGGCTATGAAAAGGGACGCGCCTTCATGCCGCCGGTGATGGTGAGCGTCTGGGATGCCGAGACGCGGCTGTCGGTGGCGACCAAACGGGCGGAAGGTTCCGACGAGGTCGCCGCAACGCTGGCGCTGCTGAAGAGCATCGACCTGAAGGGCTGCATCGTCACGGCGGACGCGCTGCATTGCCGCCCCGACACGGCCAAGGCGCTGATCGGGCGCAAGGCGCATTATGCCCTGGCGCTCAAGGCCAATCGCGGCCGGCTCTTTGCCTGCGCCGAAGCCGGCTTCGTGGCGGCCGACGCGGCCGGTGACCTCGCCTTCCACGAGACCCGCGAGACCGGCCACGGCCGCCTCGAAACCCGCCGCGCCAGCGTCCTGCCACTCAAGGCGTTCAAGCAAGCGCCCGCCTTTCCCGGTCTGAAGGCGATCGGCCGCATCCAGGCCACGCGGCAGGGCGCCGACGGCAGGGCGGTGACCTCCGTGCGCTATATCGCCCTCTCCAAAGTACTTGCGCCTCACAAGCTCGCCGAGGTCGTGCGCGCCCACTGGACGATCGAGAACCAATTGCACTGGAGCCTCGACGTCGTCTTCCACGAAGACGACGCCCGCAGCCGCAAGGACAATGCCCCGCAAAATCTTGCCGTCATCCGCAGGCTGGCGCGCGACATCTTGGCGGCCCACCCACTCGACAAGCCCATCGCAAGCAAAATGCGCCGCGTAAACTGGAACAGAGATTTCTTCCATGAGTTCTTTACTCATATGCGATAGCCCTGCCCACAAGGGGGGAGAATCGACGGGGCGCCCTCTGTGGCTTCAATTGAGGGTCCGCTTGTAGGCGTCAGGGTTCCGCTTGTAGGCGCGTTTCGGTCCGAGCGATCGGCAGCCGCGCGTATTCTCCCCCCTTGTGGGGGAGATGGCCGGCAGGCCAGAGGGGGTTGTCTCCTCTGGCAGCCAGACGGGCGCGATTGCTCTCAGCGTTCGGCGAGCGCCGGTTCGCCCTTCTTCTCGCGGATCAGGTTGAGGAAGCGACGGAACAGATAATGGCTGTCCTGCGGGCCCGGCGAGGCTTCCGGATGGTGCTGGACCGAGAAGACCGGCTTGCCGTTGACGCGCAGGCCGCAATTGGTGCCGTCGAAAAGCGAGATGTGAGTCTCTTCAACACCTTCCGGCAGCGACTTCGAATCGACCGCGAAGCCGTGGTTCATCGAGACGATCTCGACCTTGCCGGTCGTGTGGTCCTTCACCGGGTGGTTGGCGCCGTGGTGGCCCTGATGCATCTTCTCGGTCTTGGCGCCAAGCGCCAGCGCCAGCATCTGGTGGCCGAGGCAGATGCCGAAGACCGGGATGTCGCTCTTCAGCAGGTTTTTGATCACCGGTACCGCATATTCGCCGGTGGCGGCCGGGTCGCCCGGGCCGTTCGAGAGAAAGATGCCGTCCGGCTTGAGCGCCAGGACTTCGTCAGCGCTCGTCGCGGCCGGAACGACCGTGACCCGGCAATCGAGGCCGGCGAAGAGGCGCAGAATGTTGCGCTTGACGCCATAGTCGAGCGCCACGACGTGATAGGCCGCTTCGGTCTCGCCAAGTGTGGCGTGGCCCTCATTCCATGCCCAAGGCTTCTCGTTCCAGCGGTAGGACTGACCGGAGGTCGCGACCTTGGCCAGGTCGAGCCCAACCAGACCGCTCCAGGCCTTCGCTTCCGCCTTCAGCGTTTGGATGTCGAAGACGCCGGACGGGTCGTGGGCAATCACCGCGTTCGGCATGCCGTTCTCGCGGATCCAGGCGGTCAGCGCCCGCGTGTCGATGCCGCAGAGCCCGATGACGCCGCGCGCCTTCAGCCAGGCGTCAAGGTGCTTGGCAGCCCGGTAGTTGGAGGGATCGGTGATATCGGCCTTGAAGATCACCCCGACGGCGCCGTGGCGGGCGGCAGGCGTCAGATCCTCGATATCCTCGTCATTGGCACCGATGTTGCCGATATGCGGGAAGGTGAAGGTGACGATCTGGCCGAGATAGGAGGGATCGGTGAGGATTTCCTGATAGCCGGTCAGCGCCGTGTTGAAGCAGACCTCGGCCTGAACCTTGCCGGTCGCGCCGATGCCCTTGCCTTCGATCACCGTGCCGTCGGCCAGAACGAGCAAAGCGGTGGGTTTCTGGGTTGTCCATGCGGGTGTCGCGGTCATCGTTCCTATCCCGTTGCGGCGGAAGGCGCGGCTTCAAGCCGGTCGGTTCAGCCCCATTTCAAATTGCATGCGGCATGGCGCGCGGAAGCCCCGCGAGAAAGAGGTTCATGCCGATGTTCGTGCAGGTGCCGGAAAATAGACAAAGGCGTTAACCGGGTCAACCGGCCGCGGTGAATTGTCCGGAAATAAAGTTCGTTATAATTCAAACAGTTGCGTATTAGGTTTGATTGTACCTGCCGCACTGGTTTAAGACGGCGACGACAATAAGGCAAGGAACGGCTCCGCCCGCAGGCAGCGCGGGCCGGCTTCGGCATGGAGAAAGAGATGCGCGAGCAATTCGCAAATGCCCTGAAGGAAGCGCTGAAGGCCAAGGATAGCCGACGCACTTCGACCGTTCGGCTGATCCAGGCGGCCATCAAGGACCGCGACATCGCCAACCGCGGCCAAAGCAAGGGGCCGGCCGGCGACGACGAGATCATGCAGATCCTCGCCAAGATGATCAAGCAACGCGAAGAATCGGCACGTATCTACGATCAGGGCGGCCGCCCGGAACTCGCCGAGCAGGAGCGGCAGGAAATCTCCATCATCAACGAGTTCCTGCCCGAGCAGTTCTCCGAGGAAAAGGTGAGGGAACTCTGCGTCGCGATCATCCAGGAAACGGGCGCCCAGGGGCTGCGCGACATGGGCAAGGTCATGAATGCGCTGAAGGAGCGCTATCCCGGCCAAATGGATTTCGCAAAAGCTTCCGGCATCATCAAGGAACTGTTGAAGTAGTCCACTGCGCCGCGCCTGATCCGCGGCGGCGCCTCAGTTCCCATCCTCTTCGATGGCCGCCTGTGAAAAGCGGGCAAGATCGATGGGGAACGGTGGCTTCCTCCAGCCATGCCGCTTATATGGAAGCTGGCCAGAGGTATTCATGCGCTTTTCACCGTCCTTCCTTGACGAGATCCGCGACCGCGTCCCGATTTCGGACGTGATCGGCAAGCGTGTCACCTGGGACCGGCGCAAGACCAATGTGTCGCGCGGCGACTACTGGGCCTGTTGCCCTTTTCACGGCGAGAAGTCGCCGAGCTTTCATTGCGAGGACCGCAAGAGCCGCTATCATTGCTTCGGCTGCGGCGTTTCCGGTGACCATTTCCGTTTCCTGACCGACCTCGAGGGTCTGAGCTTCCCCGAAGCGGTGCAGCAGATCGCCGATATGGCGGGCGTTCCGATGCCGCAGCCCGATCCGCAGGCGGAGCGGCGGGAGAGGGAGCGAACGAGTCTTCTCGACGTCATGGAACTGGCGACGCAGTTCTTTCAGGACCAGCTCCAGGCCGCGACGGGGGCGAAGGCACGCGCCTATCTGCGTGAACGCGGACTGACCGGCCGCACGATCGAGACTTTCCGGCTGGGCTTTGCGCCGGACAGCCGCAATGCGCTGAAGGAGTTCCTCGCCGGCAAGAGCGTCGGCAAGGAGCAGATCGAGGCCTGTGGGCTCGTCGTGCATGGGCCGGACGTTCCGGTCTCCTACGACCGCTTTCGCGACCGCATCATGTTTCCGATCCTCTCGGCGCGCGAGAAGGTGATCGCCTTCGGCGGGCGGGCGATGTCGGCCGATGCGCCGGCCAAATACCTGAACTCCAACGAGACCGAGCTCTTCCACAAGGGCAACGTGCTCTTCAATTTCGCCAGGGCAAGGCGGGCCTCGCAGGGTGCGGACGGAACAGGAACGATCATCGCCGTCGAAGGCTACATGGACGTGATCGCGCTGCACCAGGCGGGTCTCGAGAATGCCGTGGCACCGCTTGGCACGGCGCTCACCGAGAATCAGCTCGATCTCCTCTGGAAGATGACGGCGCAGCCGGTGCTCTGCTTCGACGGCGACGGTGCCGGCATCCGGGCGGCCAACCGCGCCGTCGATCTGGCGCTGCCGCATCTGAAGCCCGGCCGTTCGGTCCGTTTCGCCATGCTGCCAGACGGCAAGGACCCGGACGATCTCGTCCGCCATGAAGGGCGCGAGCCGTTCGACAAGGTGCTCGCCAATGCCCGCTCGCTGGCCGACATGGTCTGGATGCGCGAGGTACAGGGCGGCGGGTTCGACACGCCGGAAAAACGCGCCGAGCTCGAAGCGCGGCTGCGGCAGGTGACCTCGGTCGTTGGCGACGAGAGCGTGCGCCGCCATTACGGCCAGGACATGCGCGACCGGCTGAATGCCTTTTTGCAGGGCAGTGCGCCGTTCAGGAGTGAACGGCGGCCGTTCGAGCGGGGCGGGCGAGATCGCGGCGGACGGCAAGGCGGCGGCTTTCGCCAGGCCGGCGCCGACCGAAACGCCGGCCCGACCACGATTTCCGACCGGTTGGCGCGCTCCTCTCTTGTCAGTGGCCAGCAGGCTGTGCCCTTGCTGCGCGAAAGCGTACTCGCGCTGACGATCGTCAACCACCCGCAACTGCTTTTCGACGAATATGACGAGATCTCGACGATCGAATTCGATCATCGCGATCTGCAGCGCTGCTGGGCGGCGGTTTTGAACGCGGCAGCGACGAACGGACCTCGGCTGACACGGGAAGGGCTCGTCGAACAACTGGAAACGGAGGGCTTCGGCGTCCTGATCGGCGCGCTCGACCAGCAGATCCGCTATGCGCGGCTATGGACCGCGACGACGGCGGCCGCGCCCGAAGATGCGCGCGAGGGTTACCTGCAGGCGCTGGCGCTGCACAAGCGCACCAAGGCGCTCAACTGGCAGCGTCGCGAGCTCGAAAGGGAGCTCGCGTATGCAACCGAGGAAGGCGATATCGAGGCCGTGCCGCAACTGTTGCGCACGCTTCAGGAGGTTCAGTTGGAAGTGACGCGGCTGGAGAACCAGGAAGCGATCATCGAAGGCTTCGGGGTGCTTTCGGGGCGGGTCAAGGGGCCGGCGGCGCGGTGATGCCCTCTCGCGAATTGCCCCTCATCCGCCTGCCGGCTCGCGGGCGCTCGCACTGCCCCATTTTCCGCCTCCGGAGTGGGAGGCGACCGTCAATGGAGCGCACACGCGGTTGCCCCCTCGCCCCGCTTGCGGGGAGAGGGCTAGGGTGAGGGGCAAAGCTACAGATGAGGCGCAAGTCAACTCTTGTCCGTTTTCATCCAACTTTTCTCATACTGCACCCGACGAAAGCCATTCCATGCCTGAAACGCCCAACACCACCGCACGCCTGTTCGAGCCGCAAGGCATCGTCAATCCCCTCGACATTCTCAAACGTATCTACGGCTATTCCGCCTTCCGCGGCCAGCAGCAGGCCGTAATCGAACAGGTGGTGGCGGGCGGTGATGCGGTCGTGCTTTTCCCGACCGGGGCCGGCAAGTCGCTCTGCTTCCAGATACCGGCGCTATGCCGCAAGGGCGTCGGCATCGTCGTCTCGCCGCTGATTGCCCTGATGCGCGATCAGGTGGAGGCGCTGAAGCAGCTTGGCATTCGCGCTGCCGGGCTCAACTCTTCCCTGACCCGCGACGAGGCGATCGCCGTCCGTCGTGCGCTTGCGGCGGATGAACTGGACCTGCTCTACGTCACGCCGGAGCGTGCTGTCACCGACGGCTTCGCCGAGATGATCGGCGACATGGACATCGCGCTCTTCGCCATCGACGAGGCACATTGCGTCTCCCAGTGGGGACACGATTTTCGACCCGAGTATCGCGGCCTTGATTGCCTTGCGTCGCGTTTTCCCGGCGTGCCGCGCATTGCGCTGACGGCCACCGCCGACCACCATACGCGCGACGACATCATCGAGCGGCTGGCGCTTGGCGGCGCGCGGGTGTTCACCTCGAGCTTCGACCGGCCGAACATCGCCTACGAGATCGTCGAACGCGACCAGCCGCGCCAGCAGCTGTTGCGCTTCCTGTCGCGCTTCAAGGATTCGAGCGGCATCGTCTATTGCCTGTCGCGCGCCAAGGTCGAGGACACGGCCGAGTGGCTGAGCGAGCAAGGCATCCGTGCGCTTCCCTATCACGCCGGCATGGATCGGGCTTTGCGCGATCGTCATCAGGACGCTTTCCTGAAGGAGGAAAATCTCTGCCTGGTGGCGACCGTCGCCTTTGGGATGGGGATCGACAAGCCGGACGTGCGTTTTGTCGCGCATCTCGACCTGCCGGGCTCGGTCGAGGCCTATTACCAGGAGACGGGAAGGGCAGGGCGCGACGGGCTGCCATCGGAAGTCTGGATGGCCTATGGCATGGCAGACGTCATCCAACGGCGGCGCATGATAGACGAGGGCGGGGCGCCCGACGAGATCAAGCGCATCGAGCGATCCAAGCTCAATTCCCTGCTGGCGATCTGCGAGACGGCCGGCTGCCGGCGCCAGGCGATCCTCGCGCATTTCGGCGAGGCGCATTCCGGCCGCTGCAGCCACTGCGATACCTGCCTGAAGCCGGTCGAGACCTGGGACGGCACGGAAGCGGCGATCAAGGCGCTCGCTGCTGTCTACCGGACCGGCGAGCGGTTCGGCACCGGTCATGTCATCGACGTGCTGATGGGAACCGTCAACGAGAAGACCGAGCGCTTCGGTCATGTCGACATGCCGGTCTTCGGTGCCGGCAAGGACTTGCCGGCGCGCACGTGGCAATCGGTTTTCCGCCAATTGCTGGCCACGGGCCTGATCACGGTGGATCACGCCGCCTTTGGTGCCATGAAGCTCGAACCGGAGGCACGCGCCGTCTTCAAGCGCGAGCGGCAGGTGTTCTTCCGCAAGGATCGGCCCAGTTCCGGCAAGGCGGCCCGCGGCCAGAAATCGACATCGGCCCGCGAGCGCTCGGAATTGGCCGGCTCCGATCTCGAGCTTTTCGAGAAGCTGCGGGCGGAGCGGTTTTCGATCGCGAAGGAATTGAACGTCCCCCCCTATGTGGTCTTCCCGGACACGACCCTGATCGCGCTCGCCAAGCAGCGACCCCGCGATTTCGACGACCTCCTCGACATACCCGGCATCGGCGAAAGCAAGCGGGAACGTTATGGCGAGGCCTTTCTGACGGTGATCGATTCTTTTGAGGACGGCGGCTGACCCAAGAACGCCGGCATTCCTAGCATGGACGCGCCAGCAGCGCCGCGTCGGCGGCGCGGAAGGCGCTTGAATCCGGCGCGTTTCACCTCAACAATGCAGCGAGAATTTGCTGTTCGTCGTTAGCCGTCGTGCTATTTGTCTAGACAAACTCCTTTGCTCGAAAGCGACCAGCCATGACCTCTGCTTTCCTTTCCTACCTCAGTTCGGAACTCGACGGCCTGAAAACGGCCGGGCTCTACAAGTCGGAGCGCGTCATCACCTCGAAGCAGGCGGGCGAGATCCAAGTGGCGTCCGGCGAAAGAGTTCTGAACTTCTGTGCCAACAACTATCTCGGCCTCGCCGACAACGAGGAGCTTGCCGAGGCGGGCAAAAAGGCGCTCGACCGCTACGGCTACGGCATGGCCTCGGTGCGCTTCATATGCGGCACCCAGGAGGAGCACAAGCAACTCGAGGCGCGCATCTCCGCCTTTCTCGGCATGGAGGATACGATCCTCTATTCCTCCTGCTTCGATGCCAATGGCGGGCTGTTCGAGACGCTGCTCGGCGAGGAAGACGCCATCATCTCGGATGCCTTGAACCACGCCTCGATCATCGACGGCGTTCGGCTCTCCAAGGCAAAGCGGTTCCGCTACGCCAACAACGACATGGCGGCGCTGGAAGAGGAGTTGAAGAAGGCCGAGGGCAGCCGCTTCAAGCTGATCGCCACCGACGGCGTCTTCTCGATGGACGGCATCATCGCCAATCTCGAGGGCGTCTGCGATCTGGCGGAGAAATACGGCGCGATGGTCATGGTCGACGACAGCCATGCGGTCGGCTTCGTCGGCAAGCATGGCCGCGGCTCGGTGGAGCATTGCGGCGTCGAAGGTCGGGTCGACATCATCACCGGCACGCTCGGCAAGGCGCTCGGCGGCGCTTCGGGCGGTTACACCTCGGCCAGGGCCGAGGTCGTCGAGTGGCTGCGCCAGCGCTCGCGGCCCTATCTCTTCTCCAATACGCTTGCTCCGGTGATTGCTGCCGCCTCGCTCAAGGTCTTTGAACTGATCGACAACGGCGATCACCTGCGCGAACGGCTTTACGCGAATGCGGCGCTCTTCCGGGCCGAGATGTCGAAGCTCGGCTTTACGCTGGCCGGCGAGGGGCACCCGATCATTCCCGTGATGCTTGGCGATGCCGCCTTGGCCCAGGAGATGGCGGCCCGCATGCTCCAAAAGGGCGTCTACGTCATCGGCTTTTCCTTTCCGGTCGTGCCGAGAGGACAGGCGCGCATACGCACCCAGATGTCGGCGGCGCACAGCGAGGCGGATGTGCGTCGTGCGATCGCGGTGTTTGCGGAGGTGGGGCGCGAGCTGGGCGTGATTTGAGTGGGCTTTGCCCCTCTCCTCGGGTTTAACCCGAGGAGAGGGGCAAAGCTGCGTGAGACGCGGAGGAGTGATCTTGCAATGACCAACATGATGAAGGCGCTGGTCAAGACGAAGCCGGAGGTCGGGCTCTGGATGGAACGCGTGCCGGTACCTGAGGTCGGGCCGAACGATGTGCTGATCCGCGTCAAGAAATCGGCGATCTGCGGCACCGACGTCCATATCTGGAACTGGGACCAGTGGGCGCAGAAGACCATTCCGGTGCCGATGGTCGTCGGTCACGAGTTCATGGGCGAGATCGCCGAGGTCGGCTCGGCGGTCACCAAGCACCATGTCGGCGAACGGGTTTCCGGCGAGGGCCATATCGTCTGCGGCAAGTGCCGCAACTGCCGGGCGGGCAGGGGGCACCTCTGCCGCAACACGCTCGGGGTCGGCGTCAACCGGCCGGGCTCCTTCGCCGAATTCGTCTGCCTGCCGGAATATAATGTCGTGACGATCCCCGACGACGTGCCGGACGAGATCGCCGCGATCTTCGATCCTTTCGGTAATGCCGTGCACACGGCACTCTCCTTCGATCTGGTCGGCGAGGATGTTCTGGTCACCGGCGCCGGGCCGATCGGCATCATGGGTGCCTTGGTCGCCAAGCGCTCGGGGGCCCGCAAGGTGGTGATCACCGACATCAACCCGGTGCGCCTCGATCTCGCCCGCAAGCTTGGCATCGACCATGTCGTCGACGCCTCGAAAGAGAACCTCGCCGATGTGATGCGATCGATCGGCATGACCGAGGGGTTCGATGTCGGACTCGAAATGTCGGGTGCGGCACCCGCTTTCCGCGACATGATCGACAAGATGAACAATGGCGGCAAGATCGCCATCCTCGGCATTGCACCGGCCGGCTTCGAGATCGACTGGAACAAGGTGATCTTCAAGATGCTCAACTTGAAGGGCATCTACGGCCGTGAAATGTTCGAGACCTGGTACAAGATGATCGCCTTCGTCCAGGGCGGACTCGATCTTGCGCCGGTCATCACCCACCGGATCGGCATCGATGCGTTCCGCGACGGTTTCGAGGCTATGCGCTCCGGCAATTCCGGCAAGGTTGTGATGGATTGGATTTAAGGCGAACCTGCTCACGCCGCCTCGCTCAGGCCATTATTGGTGCATATAGGCCCCCGCCGGAAAACGTGCGGCCCCGGAAAACGTGCGGCCCTTGTCTTTTGGCAGGTCGCACCTACATCTTGAGCGAAAGCTGATAGACAGCGCAAATACCCGCTGATCGGCCTTTTTTGCCGATTTGGGCGGTTTTCCACCGGAAACGCTTGACGGGATCGAAAATTCTGGGAATCACCATTTCAAGCAGAAATGGCGACATGATACGGCGGATAGGAACTCATGCCAGGGACGATTCAGTGGCAGGACTGTCGAAGCTTGCCCGCTCAACCGCGATCGCTGTCGTGGTTAATCAGGAATTAAACATCATCCCGTTACGTCAGGGGAAATGAGTCGGTGGCGGGTGCGCGGCGCGCCCGAACCCCCGAGCGGTATTGGGCACCGGCGCACGCCGGTTGCGACAAGGAAAGCGACGAATAAATGGCAACAAAAGTCAAAGAAAACGAAGAAGCAGACGTTGAACGCGAAGGCACTCCGGACGGTCCGCTTCTCGATCTTTCCGACGACGCTGTCAAGAAGATGATCAAGGCCGCCAAGAAGCGCGGCTATGTGACGATGGACGAACTCAATTCCGTCCTGCCTTCCGAGGAAGTCACCTCCGAGCAGATCGAAGACACGATGGCCATGCTCTCCGACATGGGCATCAACGTCATCGAGGACGAGGAAGCCGAGGAAGCGGCCGGCGGCGACGACGAGGACAGCAGCGACGACGGAGAGAGCGAGGGCGGCGAACTCGCGACGGTCAGCGGCACCGCGCTTGCGACCGGCAAGAAGAAAGAACCGACAGACCGTACCGACGACCCGGTGCGCATGTATCTGCGCGAAATGGGCTCGGTCGAGCTGCTCTCCCGCGAAGGCGAAATCGCCATCGCCAAGCGCATCGAGGCCGGCCGCGAAACGATGATCGCCGGTCTCTGCGAGAGCCCGCTCACCTTCCAGGCGCTGATCATCTGGCGCGACGAATTGAACGAGGGCCAGACGCTGCTGCGTGAGATCATCGATCTCGAGACCACCTATTCCGGCCCTGAGGCCAAGGCGGCGCCGCAGTTCCAGAGCCCGGAAAAGATCGAGGCCGACCGCAAGGCGGCCGAGGAGAAGGAAAAGACCCGCAAGTCGCGCGTGGCGGCCAATGACGACGACATCACCAATGTCGGCGGTGAAGGCCAGCCGGTCGAGGAAGAGGAAGAGGACGACGACGAGTCCAACCTGTCGCTCGCCGCGATGGAAGCGGAACTGCGCCCGCAGGTGATGGAAACGCTCGACATCATCGCCGAGACCTACAAGAAGCTCCGCAAGCTGCAGGACCAGCAGGTGGAAGCGCGGCTCGCCGCGACCGGCACGCTGTCGCCGGCCCAGGAGCGCCGCTACAAGGAGCTGAAGGACGAGCTGATCAAGGCGGTGAAGTCGCTGTCGCTCAATCAGAACCGCATCGACGCACTGGTCGAGCAGCTTTACGACATCTCCAAGCGGCTGATGCAGAACGAGGGGCGGCTGCTGCGCCTTGCCGAATCCTACGGCGTCAAGCGCGACTCCTTCCTCGAACAGTATTCCGGCGCCGAACTCGATCCGAACTGGATGAAGTCGATCAGCAATCTCGCCGGCAAGGGCTGGAAGGAATTTGCCAGGGCCGAGAACCAGACGATCCGCGACATCCGCCAGGAGATTCAGAATCTCGCCACCGAGACCGGCATTTCCATCGCCGAGTTCCGCCGCATCGTCTCGATGGTGCAGAAGGGCGAGCGCGAGGCGCGCATCGCCAAGAAGGAAATGGTCGAGGCGAACCTGCGTCTCGTCATCTCCATCGCCAAGAAGTACACGAACCGCGGCCTGCAGTTCCTGGATCTCATCCAGGAAGGCAATATCGGCCTGATGAAGGCGGTCGACAAGTTCGAGTACCGCCGCGGCTACAAGTTCTCGACCTATGCAACCTGGTGGATCCGGCAGGCGATCACCCGCTCGATCGCCGACCAGGCCCGCACCATCCGCATCCCGGTGCACATGATCGAGACGATCAACAAGATCGTCCGTACTTCGCGCCAGATGCTGCACGAGATCGGCCGCGAGCCGACGCCGGAGGAACTGGCCGAAAAGCTCGCCATGCCGCTCGAGAAGGTGCGCAAGGTTCTGAAGATCGCCAAGGAACCGATCTCGCTCGAAACCCCCGTGGGCGACGAGGAGGATTCCCATCTCGGCGATTTCATCGAGGACAAGAACGCATTGCTGCCGATCGACGCGGCGATCCAGGCAAACCTCCGCGAGACGACGACGCGCGTCCTCGCCTCGCTGACGCCGCGCGAGGAACGCGTGCTGCGCATGCGCTTCGGCATCGGCATGAACACCGACCATACGCTCGAGGAAGTCGGCCAGCAGTTCTCGGTGACCCGCGAACGCATCCGCCAGATCGAGGCGAAGGCGCTGAGAAAGCTCAAGCACCCGAGCCGTTCGCGCAAGCTGCGCTCGTTCCTGGACAGCTGAACTCAGGCCGAGACTTTTGTGAAAACCATCAAGGCCGGGCGCCAAACGCCCGGCCTTTTTATGTCGACCGCCTGGGTAGCCCTGCGGGATGGGGGTGAACGCGGCTGAACTTGTTCGGTTCAAAGCGCGGGATTATACTTCGCAGCTTGCAGCGAAAGGGGGCACTGGTTGCAGTGCGAGAGGAGTAGTTGCACCGCAGGCGTCCACCGTGCCGTAGAGCGCCGGACCTCGAATGCGCGAGAGCGCTCTAGCCTTTTCTTGAAACGGAGCATCTTGGACGCTCTTATTCGAGGGCGGGGTGCTCCTTCGGGAGGTGTGAGATGACCACTTACGTCGTGCTCCTCAATTGGACCGATCAGGGTATCAAGTCCGTGCGTGAGTCGCCGAAACGGCTGGATGCGGCCAGAAAAGTGCTTGAGGAAATGGGCGGTTCCTTCAAGGATTTCTACCTCACCATGGGTGAATATGACATGGTCGCAATCTGCGAGGCGCCGGACGATGCGGTTGCCGCGCGGTTTTCGCTGACCCTTGGCACCTACGGCAATGTACGCACCCGCACGTTGAAGGCTTTCCCCGAGGCTGCCTATCGCGAACTGATCGGCACGCTCGGCTAGAGGGCTTGGCTTCCGGCTCGGAGCGTTCCTTCCAGGGTCGCCCCTCATCCCGCTGCCACGACCTTCTCCCCGCAAGCGGGGCGAAGGGACGCGCGGCGCCGCCTCAGTCCCCTCTCCCCGTCAAAACGGGAGAGGGTCAGTCCTCGGGTTAAACCCGAGGAGAGGGGCAATCGCGCACACTTGGGTAGAACGGCGCCGCGGGAAGCCTTGCGGAAACCCCGTCGAAGCTGACGCCGCTTATCTGCCAAACATCGATTCTCCAGCAATGTTGGAGGCGGCGGTCGGCGATCCAGCCGAGCAAAGGCGCACGGCGCTGTAGGTGCCGGCCCAGTCGTTCAACTTCGCTTCAATACCGTTCCTTAACATTTACGCTTTATCAATCTCTCGCATATGAGAGGTTCCGCGATGCGTTGCGTTTTTGTCGTCGTCCTCCTGTTGCTGGCCGGCTGCGGAACGGTGCCGAGAGATACCCGGAACGCCTGCGCGGTTTTCGAGCAGAAAGACGGCCTTTTCAACAATTGGCGCCGGGCCGCCTATGCGGCGGAGCGCGAATATGGCGTGCCAGTGCCGGTGCTGATGGCGACGATCTATACGGAGTCCGGCTTCCGCCACAATGCACGGCCGCCGCGCACCAAGCTCTTCGGCTTCATTCCCTGGACGCGGATCTCGACGGCTTACGGCTACTCGCAGGCGCTCGACGGCACCTGGGCCCGCTATCAGGCCGAAACCGGGCGTTGGATGGCGCGCCGCACGGACTTCGAAGACGCGATCCGCTTCATCGCCTGGTACCACAGTCAAAGCCACCAGCAGAACGGCATCGCCCTCAACGACCCCTATCGGCTCTACATTGCCTACTATCACGGCCACGGCGGCTATGCGCGCGGCAATTGGAGCGATACGGCGAAGACGGGCGCCAAGCGCGCCAGCAACGTCGCCGCGCTCTACGCGCGCCAACTGCAGGGCTGCGGCGGGTGAGGGCTCGTCAAGCCTGTTGATGGAGCGGTCGCCCGCCCCTTAGATCACGATGACTTGGGTCTGATCGACCCAAAGTCATGAACGTGATCGTTGCTAAAAGGTAGAGCGGGACGCGGGCGGAAAACCGCGCACACTTTTCCTCACCCCGCTCTAAAAAATCGCCTCGGCGTGTCGGAACCTTTCCGCCCCGGTCGTCCTTTGTTGTCTTTCAACGGAGGAGACGGACAATGACTTATGTGGATGGTTTTCTGGTGGCGCTGCCGAAGCAAAACATCGAGGCCTACAAGGATCTGGCCCGCAAGGCCGGTGAGGTCTGGAAGGAACACGGTGCCCTGAATTACGTCGAATGCCTGGGCGACGACGTTCCCTATGGCGAACTCACCTCCTTTCCGCGCGCGGTGCAGGCCAAGGAGGACGAGACGGTCGTCTTCTCGTGGGTCGTCTACCGGTCGCGCCAGGACCGCGACGCGATCGTCGCCAAGGTGATGGCGGATCCGCGGCTGCAGGGCGACGAATGGAAATCGATTTTCGACGGCAAACGGATGATCTATGGCGGGTTCGAGAGCTTCCTGGAGCTTTGACCCCTACAGCGCCGCGCGCCTTATCAGGCGCGCAAGGGCCGCCGACTTTGAATCGCTGCATGCCTTCGCCCTTGATTCGAGGTCGATTAAGGGCGAAGGCATGCAGTAGGCTCTACGCAACGCCTGAGCGGTTCTTTCAACCCGGATGAATTCCGCGAATAGAGTTTTTTGGTAACGGGGCCGGCGCAAGCCCATCCAGGACGACAGCAATGCCGCAGACCGTCATGACCATCGCCACCAGAGGGCAGGGGCTCTACGAGTTCACCGGCGAGGCCGCCGATTTCGTGCGGTCGTGCGCGGTCTCGGAGGGGCTTCTCACGGTTTTCGTGCGCCACACCTCCGCCTCGCTCATCATCCAGGAAAACGCCGATCCGGAAGTCCGACGTGACCTGCACGAATTCTTCCGTCGCCTCGTGCCGCCGGCGTCCGATCCCTCGATGGGCTGGATCATCCACAGCGAGGAAGGGCCGGACGACATGCCCGCCCATATCAAGGCGGCCCTGACCCAGGTCTCGCTCGGCGTTCCGGTTATCGACGGGCGCATGGCGCTCGGGACCTGGCAGGGGATCTACCTTTTCGAGCACCGCGATCGCCCGCACCGCCGTGAGATCGTTCTGCATCTCGGCAATTGACGCTGTGCTCCTCTCCGGACTGGCCGATCTGAAGATTGCTGCTGTAGAATGAACGGCATGCTGACTACTGCATGTTTCCTCAAATCGTAGCCGATTCAAGGATAAGAACATGCAGCAATTCTAAGCGCTACAGCGACCTTTGCGCGTCTAAGACGCGCGGCGCCGTAGAGGAGGAGACGATGACGGACGCCCAGACCATTGCCGCTCGCTTCATCGAGGCTGTGAACGACCGGGATTTCGAAACGCTCGCAAGTCTCCTCGACGACGACGTCGCCTTCGATTCGCTGACCGGTCAGCGCACCCTCGGCATCGGGCCGCTCCGGACCTGGGTGATGAGCTATCTGCGCCATTTCGACGAGAGCTTCGGCGACGTCGTGCTGATGCGCGATGCCTTCGGGCAGCGGGTGGCAGCCGACACGACCGCGCGCGGCACCTACCGCGAGACGATGGCCGGCTTCCCGGAGGCGTCGGGCCAAGCCTATGCCGTGCCGAGCGTGTTTATCTTCGAGATCGAGGATGGGCTCATCACCCGGCTTAGCCATTACCGCAACCTGAAATTGTTCGATCGCGAACTGGCCGATTGACCGGCTGCGAAAGAAAGCCACATTTTTTCAAAGCCTTATGACCTCGCTTGTGCGGCCGGAAGGAACGAAACCGTCCTCTTGTCGTTTCCCCTTGAACGGGAAGAGAAAAGCGCGAGCGGTCGTCCGTTCGCGTCCCCGCCTGTGACCTGCCGCAAATCCGGCCGAATCGGCTGTGATTGGCGCGCTGGGGCGGGCCTCATCCTGAACGCCGCATGAATGGAGGGTTCCGGTGTCGTTCAGCTTGTCCGGTCTAGATTTGGATCAATCGATGAGAGAGTGACCGCCAACCCCTTCGCTAAACGGAGAAACGCCATGAGGAAATTTCTTGTTAATGCAGCCGTCGCCGCCGTTGTCGGACTGACCGGCCTTGTCGGCACGACCACCACGGCTTCGGCCGATGCGCTGGTCTTCGAATTCGGCCAGGGCGGCGGTGTTCAATACCGCGACCGTGACTACTATCGCGACGATTGGCGCCGCGACCGCTGGGAACGCCGCGGCCGTTGCGAACCGTGGCTGGCCGTCGACAAGGCACGTGACCGCGGCCTGCGCCGCGCCCATGTCGCCGACGTCTCGCGCCGCCAGGTCGTCGTCCAAGGTCGCCGTCACGGTGACCGCCAGGCGATCATCTTCGCCAATGTGCGTGGCTGCCCGATCATCGGTCGCTGGTAAACCATAGTTCCGCTTCCCCGGCGGATGGAAACGGAGCCCCGCGCCAAGCGTCGGGGCTCTTCTTTTTTGATGTGAAGGAGAGGTGAGCCTCGGGTCTCGGGCTGGAAGATCGAAGCGCCGCACGTCTCTTCAGACGCAGCCAGCCGCTGCTCCTCGGTTGCGACAGCGCGGTGGCTCCTCCGATCCTCATTCCTGTGCTTGTCACAGAAATCCAGCCAGCCCAAGTTCTTGGGCTGAAGAGACTCTTGCGCGCCGTGGATGCGGCGCAGCCCTCATCCGTGACAAGCACAGGGATGAGGGCGAAAGCAGTTGAACGGCGCTACTGGTTGACCGCGAAGGTCACGTTGACGGTGACGTTATAGGCCTGTTCGCCGGTTGCGATCGGCACCTGATCGGCGGCGAATTCCTTGGCCATGCTGCGCATCGGCACCGGCGGCTCTCCGCGCGATGGCTGTTCCGAAAGTTCGATCAGCCGGCCGAGCGAGACGCCGGCCGCTTCGGCCAGCACCCTTGCTTTGTTGATCGCATCGGCAACGGCCGCCTTGCGGGCCTCGGTGATCACGGCGTCCGGCTTGTCGTTGGTAAATTCGATGCCGCCGCCCTGGTTGACGCCGAGCGTGACGGATTGATCGAGGATTTCGCCGAGCTTCGTCAGATCGCGCACGCGCACGCTGACGCCGTTGACGACCTGGTAGCCGACGAGTTCCGGCGGCCGGGCGGTGCCGTCGCTGTTCTGCGGGTAGTTGTATTGCGGCATGATCGAGAAGCCGCTCGTCTGCAGGTCGCGCTCGGCAAGGCCGGACTGTTTTAGCGCCGCCAGCATCTCCGCCATCGCCTTGTTGTTGGCGTCGAGCGCCTCGCGCGCCGTCTTCGCATCCTTGACGACGCTGAGCTGCACGATCGCCATGTCGGGCGCCGTCGTGGCCCGGCCTTCGCCGGAAACCTTGATCAGCGCCTGGCGGCCTCTCGCCGCGTCCGGGCGGCCTTTGCCGTCGGCCCTGCCGGCACCGCTGTCCTGCGCCGCCGCGGCCGCCGCGAAAGCACCGGCAAAGGCAGCGGCAATCGCCGCGACTTGGACCGGGCGGGCAATGCGTGTGGAAATCATGGATGTTTCTCTCCGGTTGTTATCCGCCAAATCCATGCTTATCGATTGTGTAGGCATTGCGGCAATGGCTTGTCGGCAAAAAGGTTTTCCGCTAGAGGCATTCGAGGCCGCGAATTGCCATTGGTTCGCGGCGGCCGGACGACCGGCAGGGCCTGTAGCTCAATGGTTAGAGCCGGCGGCTCATAACCGCTTGGTTGGGGGTTCGAGTCCCTCCGGGCCCACCAACAAACATCTCGGCCGCCATCAACGTCTGAACCCGCCGCCATCAACCTCTGAACTTCAGGGACAAAAAAGACCGCCGCGGGATGGCCGAGGCGGTCAAAAAGACGGACTTGAGATGCGATTTTGCGAGAAAAACCGTCAACTCACAAAGATGTGAATAGCCCGGTCAAACGGTCGGGCGGCACAAAGTTGATAATCAGTCAACGCCTTGAAATTTAATCATAAATGTGCTTGGGTTCCGCTAGGCTTTTTCGGCTCGGCGACGTCCTTCTGCCCCGACGTCTTTGATATCCTCTTCCAGAGAGACGGCCTATTTTCGGAAATTCAAGACGTCGCTTTTGCGAGCGAGTTCTTCAATTTCCTGACGCTTACATGGGCGCAAATGAAGTCATGCATTAGTCCCAACCGCGGGCGCGTATCGCGTGGTCGCGGTTGCTTCAGTCTTCCTTCTTGCCGAGGGCCGAGGTCGCGAGGACTTCCACTGATAGTCAAAGACCTCATATCTAGCCCGGACCACCGTCGGTGCGAAACCCATCCGAACTGGAAAATTTGGACCCCAGGGCATCATGGAGCTTCCTGATTCTGCTTCTCCTGCGCTGCACATCCCACCCCAATTATAGACGTCGTTTCGCTCCCACTCATTCAACCTTCGCACCTTTGTTCCGAAGCAGTTGACACGCTCGTGACGTCTTTCGTCACGGCGAGCATTCTAGTGGGGCCAGACGATGCCGGGCCTAACGGCCGCCAACGAGAATATTCCGCGTCGGCGGGGTATGTGTTGTCGTCGAGGAAATCGTAGACCTGGATTCTCGGCGTCCAGAAGTCGGGTGGCGCAGACAGGAGAGACTTCACGGATCGATCGCGACCAGGATGGCAGTGGTTGGTATCCTGGGTATGACCAGCGGCAACGAATGATGGAAAGAAAGACTTCCGCGTCGCTACTCCCCCTGCGGCAGGAGCGCCAACGACATCTTCAATGGCGAGCATATGGATAGACCTCGACAACACGATTCCGGACGGTGGCCGTCTTGGCCAGGGCGTTCAGCCTATTCGAGCGGTGATGATCAAGGTCCAGGTTTTCATGGTGAACAAAAATAGAACAAACTTCGTGCTTGTCTAGGGGCACCAGCAGATTTTTTCAGCCGAGGAATTGTCCACAAAAGTAGACGGCTTTCCGTAGAGGTAAAAGCTGCCTCGTCTATACATTAGGATGTTCTAATTTTTTGGATGTTGCCGACGCTACCCGAAAAAATAATTCGGCAGCTGTCGTGTCGTCCAAAAGGGCCGGGCGTGTGGTCGAGGGAAAGGCTTGCCAACTTCAGCGGTCGGCGCTCAATATTTTGCCAGGACCAACGAAGCCAGGAGTGAAGGATGGCCAATCGCCTACGCCGCCGACCAAGTAACAACGGGCCGCCCCGTTAGAGGACGACCCGTTGTGTGGAAATCCGTGAGCTTCCTGATTGTTTATCGGGACTGCAGGGCAGGACACCAATAAACCAACCAAAAAACACCAGAACCTAGCAGTTTGAGTGTTGCCGGTTGGATTGGTCCTGTCAACGGATTCCCGCGTCGGCTCGTCCCCCTTCCATGAAAATTCTGCAGTCTGCTGGGCTGGGCCCGGTTGACTCTTCGAATTCGTCCGGTACAAACCGTGAACGGAAACGATGAGCCATACCGTTTCCCTACACGGGATCGCACCCATGACCGCCCACGGACTGCAGATAGCCACGCGAATATGACTGCCATCGGCAGTTCGTAGTCGTTTGCTTGCAGTTCGGGCGGTTCGCCAAACTCTCCGAACTTTGACCTCCAGGCACGCGCCAAGAAGGTGCGTCCCTCTTCCCCAATGTTCATCGTAACCCGCTTGGCCGTGTGCCATCGGGAGAAGTGCGCATGTTTTTCATCGACGACACCGTTTCCACCGCCCGTCCGATCCGGATGGCCGACATCGACTCTCTTGGCTGCGAATGCATCACCATCGCCGACCTGATGCGCGAATGGCAGGGCCATCTCTACGAAGACGAGCTGTCCAAGCACTGCTGATCCTTTTCCCCAATCTGTAACTCACTCCGCCGATTGCGAAGATCGGCGTCGGCGGAGCCATGTCTGGAGACAAGAGATGAACGAACAACAGCTCATGAAGTTCTTCGGCTTCGGGGATGACCACGTACCACTCAAGAAGGTCGCCAAACGCCAGAAGAACAGGAAGATTCCCGTCAACGTTCCGTTGCGCAAGGGCGCACGGAAATCGATGAGGGCGCACTCGACCCTGATGCGTGACGCCATCATTCACTTCGAGTGCAATCCGGAGGTCGTGCGCATCAGCGACTTCCCAATGCGGCTGGAATACGAGGTCGAGGACCGATACGGCGTAATCGGCACGCTCGATCATGTCCCCGATCTCGGTATCTGGTCACGCCAGCAGCAGGCTTCCTACTTCGACATCGTTCCCGTAGCCGAACAGCGCGACATGCCTTGGCTGGAAAGCCGTACAAACAGGCTGAAGAGGACGTTCTGGGAAGACTACCGCGCGACCTATCGCGTGCTCGATGAAACCGAGCTGCACCGCCAGCCACGGTGGAAGAACTACCAGACCATCCGCTACCACGCCTGGCGGCCGAACATGGAAGCTATCATGGGGGTCCGGCGCGCGATGGCGTCGCTTCCCATCGTCACGGATATTGCGGCGATCACTCTGGCCGCCGCGCTCCCCAATCGGGCGCACGTCTTCTTCAACGACGACGGCACCATCGCGCAGTATCGCGAGCTTCCCGAAATCAAACGCGCGTTCTCGGCCGTGATGTGGCTCGCCAATGAAGGCGAGATCACCCTCGACATGTCGGCCGTCATCTCCTTCGCCACCAAGATCACCCGGAAGTCCTCCCTGTTGGCCAATATCGAAGAAAGGGCCAACTGATGAGCTTCATGCATCACAAAAGCACGTTCCTCACCAACGGAGCGCTCGTCCCCGCATCGAGTTACGCGGAACTCGACATCCCGCCCCATCCTGTCGGAGGCGGTAAGCACCAGCCGCAACGTTACAATTTCGGGCCTGGCTCGCAATTCGCTGTTTTCAATCTCGATCGGACCAAGGTCGCTTATTGCGCGGTGATGTCCAGGGCGCGGTACGGCGTCGGGGGCGAGAAGTTCATGGTCCAGAATACGGACACGAACGAGATGACGTTCCTGTCCGACTGGCAGATCAGCGTCCTGGAACGGGAGTTTCGCCTGATCCCGATCAATACCAAGGCAGAGCGCGCGTCAAAGAAGACCGAGCAACCGCAGATCAAGAGCTATCTGGCCCTCACGAAGGAGGCACGGACCACCGCGATGAAACGCTGGTGGTATGCCCGCAAGCTGGTGGAAGCGCGCCAGGGCGGAAAGGTCCGGCTCACCAAAAAGCTTATCCTCGAGGTGGCGGCTAAGCACGCGCAGGATAAAGGCCACGACAAGCGGCCCGCTTACAATTCGCTGAGGATGTGGCTCAAGAAGTACGAGGAGAACCCTTTCAACCGTCTGCTCGCGCTCGCGACCGAAACGTCCGGCGGCAACACGGTCAGGAAGTTCGATCCGCGGCTCGAGGACATCATCGATGAATGCGTGCAGTGGGCATGGGAGCTTCCCGCCGGTACAGCTCTCGACGTTCAGGAACAGATCAAAGTCGAGCTTGCGAAGAGCGAACACCGCCAGCTCGTGAAGGACATCACGCAGCCGGACGGGACGCTCCTCGTTCCCATGCTGCGGACCATCCAGCGGCGCTTCGCAGCACCGGACCGCTACTCGAAGGACCTTTGGCGGTTCGGCCCGGAATACGCGCGTCGCAAACACAGCTTCTACACGTCTCGGGCGCTCCCCGATCATATCCTGGGCATCGTGGAAGCGGACTATACCCTCGGCGACATCGTCGTGTGCGACGACGAGTTCCAGTTCCTGTTCGGACGCCCGCATATCCTGCTGTTCGTAGACAAGAAGAGCGGATGCATCATCGGCTTCGCCATCCACTTCGAGGACGAATGCTTCGAAGCCTTCCTGCACGGCATGCGCCTCGCCATGTACCCCAAGGACATGAGCAGGTTTCCAGGCGTCGAATGGAACCAGTACGGCGACTTTGCGGCCCTTGTGACCGACGCGGCGTCATTCCTGCGCGGTCACAAGATCGTGGGTGCTTCCGAGGAACTCGGCTTCGAACTCATCGAAAACGTGCCTGGAGAGCCAACCGGGAAGGGGCTGGTCGAGCGCATGCTCGGTACGCTGATGCGTCAGCTCTTCCACAAGCTTCCCGGCACCACGATGTCGAACCCGGAGCGCCGCAAACTATTCGATGAGAGCAAGGGGCTTGGCCTTCCGCTGATCACAATGCGCCAGCTTGAGGACTTCATGGTCCTTTGGATCGCGGATTACCATAAGACCCCGCGGCGCGGCATCGGCAAGCTTCCGCGACTCAAGGCCACCCCGGAGGATGTATGGCTGGCGGGACAGGCGAACATGCCGCCCCGCGACCCGATCGATCCGGAAATCTTCCTCGCCCTTGGCGGCCATACCACCGAGGTGACCATCCAGAACGACGGCATGACGTCGGAACACATCACCTACGTGTCCGAAGACCTGCTCGAGATCACCGCCCATCCCGATCATCGCCCGGGTGTCAAGTACAAGCTCACGGTCGAGTGGGGAGACATCTCCAATGCTTTCGTCGTCAATCCCTACCGCCCGGACAGGGTCATCCGCCTGCGCGCCAACGGCCGCTGCCTCGAGTATGCCCGCGGGACGACTATGTACCAGCACCGGAAGACCGTCGAGCATCACAACAAGCTGACCAGGGGCAAGCGCGTGACGATCGAGGACCTCATCGTCGCCAAGAGGACCCTGTCGAAGGAACTGGCGGACATCTACGACAAGAAGGGCCTTCAACGTAATGCCCAGGCGCTCCTGAAATTCCGGACCCAGGTCTCCAAGAAGCTCAAGCGCAGCGCCATCGTCACCGCGACGACCAGCGCGGCCGCGAGTGCGGGCCACATCGATTTCGCCGCTCCTTTGGAACCTAAATCGAAGCGGTCGAAGTCCTTGAGCAACCCGGCGAACGACCGTGACGGAACGCCCGAGAACTTTGCGGTCATGAACGCCGACGGCACCGTGACCATCCGCGATCCGCTCGAAGATGCCGTCAAGGAACATAAGCGTCGTGGTCGGCCCAGGACCGAGAAGTCCGGCCCCGTGAAGGAAACACCACCTGCGGCCGCCCCCATCGCTGCCGAGACCGCTGCCCTGACTGAAAAGACCATCGAAGACGCCCGCGCCGCGCGCCGCGCACGCCTGGCCAAAAACGGAGACACCAAATGATCATCCTGCCCAATTTTCATGAGGTTTCCTACGTGAACGACGAGAAGGCGCGTCTCGCCATGCTCAAGCTTTCCCCGGCCGAAAGGCAGGAGCAGGTCAAGAACCTCCTTGTCCGGTATCCACGCTTCAATACGGCTTACAAGGAAGTCTTCGGCCTGCATAAGCAGGGAAAGGACGGCGCGCCCATCACAGGCGAAATCGTCGGCTTCCTGGGCAATTCCCGCGCTGGCAAGTCGTGGCTCCTGAAAACGCTCCTGCGCGACAACAAACCGTATCAACTCACGCCCGAAAGCAGTTTTACCTATCCATTCGCCTACGTGGAGGTCATGGACAGGTGGGGCGCGCCTGACTTGGCGACGGCGCTCTACCTCGCCACCGGGGCGTCCTCGGTACCATACATCGGCGGTAAATCGCTCGAGAGCAAATGCGTTAGGCGCGTCGCCAGCCATGGCACCGTGTTCGTTATCCTGGACGATGCCCACTACATTTTCGAGGCCCCACCCGCGAAGCGGAAAGGCATGCTTTCGTTGATCAAGGCCTTGGCAGACAGCGGGGCTTGCTCAATCCTCCTGGCTGGCCTGAACGTCATCGAGGCGGGAATGTTGGAACACAGGCAGCATTTTAACCGGGCTTCCTTCCCGGCGGCACATCTTGCTGAACACGACACTTCGATGAACGAGGAACTCGACCACTACCTCGAATTTCTGGCGGGCGTTTCCGAACGCCTTCCGTTTGCGGAAGACTCCGGTCTCGACCGTGATGAATGGATCGATGAGTGGAAGCTCGCCGCAGGCGGTTCCGTCGGCCTGACGATGAACATCGTGATCGACGCCGCACGTCGCGCGATCGCAGAAGACGCGCCATGTATCGCGGGCAAGCATCTCAAGGCGGCCTGCTTCATGCGCAAGCGCATCGGCGAGACCACGTATCCTTTCCAGATGGCGGCGTGACATGACATTCATCCAGACCCTTGTATTTTCGCGCTGGGACATTTCTCCGGCATCCGACGAACCCGCCCACGGATACTTCATGCGGCTGGCCGAGCTTGAAGGCTCGGTCAGCATGACCACCTTCGCCCAATGGAACGACCTCGAGGTCAACCGCGTCGCGACCAATCAGTTGATGGAAACCCTCGAGCGGCATCCCATGCCGCCCGAGTGGTTCAAGCGGCTGCGCTTCAACACGCCGCTCCGTGACGGCGACGGCTATGTCCTCCGAGGACATAGTCTGCCGTACCACCACATTCGATTAGGGATGCGGCGCTGGTGCCCTGGCTGCATCCACGAGTCCCCCCGTCACCGCGGATGGTGGGAGGTTGAATCCATCCGCCATTGCCCGATCCACTGTGTCGAGTTGGTGACGCGCGATGAGGGCGGGACGCTTGTCCCTTGGTCGTGGCTCGGCTTTGAATACTCCCGTGACGGCTATGCGCTCGGCCATCCCTTGCCCAAGCGAGACGACGGCGCGCCGTTTGCCCGATATCTTCTCGGCCGCTTCGGCTGGCTCGAGCCGACCAGTGCGCCGTTGCTCGACGCCATCAGCATTCCCGACGTCATCGACTACTGCGAGTTCGTCGGCCGCTTTCTCGAAAACCCACCTGTAAGGAAACATCCCGCAATCGGCCAACACTCCGGGGACATCGGCTACGGCGCTCTTTGCGGGGACAGGGGAGACTTGGCCGAAGCATTCCGAACTTGGCACCGCAAATATCGGCGCGGACATAAGGCGAGGGGAGTCGCGGCCCACTTCAGTTGGGGCTATCCGATGCTAGCTTTTCTTCCCGAAAGCCTCCGATCGACACTGAGGCGTGCCTTCCAAGAGGCCGCCGTGTTCGAGACCGAAGGATACGACCGGCGTGTTAAAGACGAGGACTTCGACGTGGAGTTCGCTCCGCGTGTGGAGATTGCGAAGCAGCTAAACATCGAACCCCGCGCGGTCGAGCTCCTGGCTCGCGAGATCGGCGTCCTTCAGAAAACTCGAGAGCGCCGCACCGTGGCTGCCGAGGCCATCCCCGCTATCGCCAAATTCAAGGAGACCCTTATCGGGGTTGGCGAGGCGGCAAAGCGGCTCGGTATTCACCAGGATGCCATCCGCCATCTAGTTCACGCTGGTTACCTGTCCGTTTTCAAGGGGCTCAATCCCGGTCGACGTGCAGGAGGACGGTATTCGCCGGATCAGGTTGCCAATGTGCTGCGTTTGATCGAGGACCTCCCGGTGACTGGTCCCGTTGCCTACGGCCTTACATTCCACACCTATCGTGTCCGCAACAATATCCTGCCCGGCGAACTGGCTGTCGCGTGCCTGAAAGGCGAGGTCGTCATCTGCGAAAAGCGCAGCGACGTCCCTGGCTTCAAGCGACTCATGGTACACACGGACGCTAAGCGGAAACGTCAGTCGTTCACGCGCTCTGACGAGACGATGACCATGGGCGAGGCCCAGGCGCTCCTGAACATGACGTATGAGACGGTGTTCGTTTTGGTGAAGGAAGGTCATCTGGGGGAGGTGGAACGTAGTCCCCGTCAGGTCCTGATTTCCCGCGAGGCAGTCGAAGCTTTCGCTGCCGGCCATGCCAAGGCGTCCGACTTCGGACATGGCATGGGCATCTCCGGGCATGCGGTGACTTGGAGGATGCAGCGCGAGGGCGTCCGGCCTATCGTTAAATTCGTCAAGGGCGGAAAGCAGATCGACACCGTTTTCAGGCGGGACGATGTCATGCGGGTCTATGAACTGGAGAACGATCCAACAGTTTTGGAAGACGCCAGAGTAGACAGGTTCTGGGAAATCATCGTGCCAGAGGCGGCCAAGGTCTGTCCGTACCTGATTTTCCCGCCACGTCTGCCGATGTGTGGCCAACGCGTCTGGAACTCAAGCAGGGGTATGTCGGCGCACTTTCAGTACGACCCGGGTCTTGGTGGAATCCATATCAATTTGAGCGCTAGGGGCGAACGGCAGAATTTCTGGTTCGACCTGAATACGGAGGACTACGTCGTCTCAATAAAGGAAATGCTCGGTGTCTTCGACGCTGTGATGAAGGAGGCCACGGCGCGGCAAAACGCGAAGACGAGGGAACGGTGGAGGAAGCGGAAAACCGCTGACAACTCTGGTCCGCCAGCATAATCTCATCCTTCATTTCGGGAGAAGGTCGATGGTTGGCATGCGGATTGTCAGAATTTTGGATGCTAATGAGGAGGTAGAATGGCCGGGCGGTACAATTCTGGACGACAATGACGATTTCGTTGTTGTCGATCTAGGGGACGACGTTGTCTTCCAGAATGCAGATGGCTACGTGTTGGTGCAGAAGGATTACAAGGTCGACAATTGCGTTTGGCAGGTTCACAAAACTGATGCCGATCCATTCCCCTCACGGCCGCACGCACACTGCGTCGGCGGCCCCCACAGATTTGTTGGCAATAAGCTGCACCTTGGAACGAGGCAACTGTTCGCGGGAGCAAAGCCACTGGACCTCTTCCTTCACAAGAAGCCCTTTACCAAGCTCATCAAGTTGATCCAGCCCAAGTTCCCATCGATCAAGCTGCCATTGGAGTCCTGACTGTAGGGCATCTATCGGCCATCGACGCCGTCTCCTCCCGCGCTTCTTCGCCGGAATTACAGGTCTGCCTTGGGACCTCACTCGCGGCGATTCCAGATGTGGCAGATGTCGGTTCACATAGCCAACGCCTCCCAGGATGGCGTCAACAGGGGAAGTCCCGGTGCCGCGGCGCATCTCCACGAGGATTTGATTGCGGATGTAAGCGTCGACGTTCAGCCGCAGGCGGTACAGGATTTCTGGCTCGAGGAAATGGCCCTTCACCCAACGGTAAATGTTCGTCATTTGTTAACGGTGTCCACAAAATGGTGGAGGATCGGCACAGCACGACCATTGGGCGCAAGTTGTCGCGCCGCCATTCGAACGCTCCGAGCGTGCCGCGAGGTCGCGGCGTTGCCCTTCCGGAACAAAAAGGGCGATACATGTCCTCTGCGATCCGGCTTCCAATAAACCAAAGACACCAATAGGATACAGCCCACGGAGGAACCGCTCGATTCGATACGGACTTCAGGAGGCGTGGTGAAGCTGATCGACGACATGATGACGGTAAAGGAGCCCGAGAACGGCGGACGCACCGCCATCGACCGGTTCGACTTTCAGACCGCATGGGGCATATCCAAAGTTCTCAAACTGCATGCCGCCGATCTCAATTACGCCGTCGCCTTTGAATTCCATGACGACATCGTTTCGCTAGACGACGCCGACGCCCCCACGAAAGCTGTCTTCTATCAGGTAAAGACACAGGAAGCGGGAAACTGGACCATCACAAGACTGGTTGACCGTCCCATGAGCACGGGGAAGGTCCCTAAACCGAAAGCCTCGTTCGTCGGTAAGATGTTCGGCAACTTCAAGCGGTTTGGAAGCGCCGCTGAAAAGCTCGTCTTTGTCAGTAACCAACCCCTCGTCGAAATCGGCACGAAGTACGGCGAGGCCAGCTTCAGCACGGCGAAACCCGAAGACGTTGCCAAGTTCGTGACGGCAATGAAGCTCGAAAATAAGGGCTTCAAGGAAGTCGATCACCTTGGCTATTTCCATTTCGATTACTGTGAACTCAACCTCGCAAGCTACGAACAAGCCGTTTTCGGTGAGGTCAGTCTGTTCTTGAAGGACCACACCAGTGCCGAACCCGGTTCCGTCCCTTTCACGCTTCATCTCGCAAACGAAGGAAAAAGGCGTTCCAAGCGGCTCGCGAATGTGAAGAGTTTCGCCGACTTGAAAGCGTCGAAATTCATGACCCGGGCAGACATGGACAAGTGGCTCGGGGCACTGGACAGTGCGTATCTATACCGGCCAAGCTGGGAAACCACCTCGCGGCAACTCGCGGTTCCACATCAGGAAGACAGCAGGCTAGAGCGGGAGTGGAACAGCTACATGGCCGAACGCAAGCGCCGCTGGAGTGCTGGCACCCTAGAGCTTGCGGCAAACGTGAAGGAAACAGTCACCCCCGTCATCGACGCCGCTGCCACGTTGAAAGGGGGAATGGAAGGGTGCTTACCCCTTGTCTCTGACGAAGTGAGGCGCTGGAAGCCCAATGCGACCGATGACTTCGTTAAGGCGGTCATCCTCTACGAGTACAAGCGATGAGAGACAGCGACAGATTTCTCCTACTGGTCCGAAACCTCAGAAAAAAGAACCATGAAAAACTTGATCTTCGAAAGTCTGGAGTTGCTGTCGCTGACCGAACGGAAAGCGCGGAAGGTGGAGTTTCATCCCCTACTGACGGTAATAACCGGGGAAAACGGAGTCGGAAAATCATCTCTGATTAAGCACATATACTGGACCTTGGGTGCTGCGCCAGCCGTAATTCATCCGAAATGGAAGAAGGTAGCCGTCAAGGGGCTGTTGACGTTCACGATCGACGGCGTCCGATATAAGGCTCTACGCAACAAGGACCGCGTGGCGATTTTCGACGAGGGAGATCGACTCCTACTGTCGACGAACTCCTTCACGAGCGAACTCGGACCGTTCTTGGCCGATCTTCTCGACTTCAATCTCGTCCTCTCCAATAGAAAGGGAGAGCCCGAGCAGCCACCGCCTGCATATGCGTTTCTGCCGTTCTACGTTGACCAGGACGCAGGCTGGTCGAAGCCTCTGAATTCTTTCGACCGCCTCACGCAGTACTCCAACTTCAAGACTTCCGTGGTCGAATTTCATTCGGGCATCAGACCGAACCGATATTACGAATTGACTGCGAAAAAGAAGCAGCTGGACTTACAGACCAAGGAACTCGGGCAGGATCGCACCATTGTCCAGAACGCGATCAGCAGACTGCGGCTTGAGCCGGGTTTCAGCGGTGTTGAGCTGTCTCTCGAAGACCATGAAAATGCGATCCAGGACTTACTCGTCAAGGTCAAATCCATACGAGAACTTCGGCAGACCCGTGCGGCTGAACTTGCCGATATCGTTGACCGGCGAGTGCTAATCGACGAGCAGATCGCGATCGTCGAAGCATCGATTGCTGAGCTGTCAGAGGACGCGCAGTGGGCGACAGACGACATTCGGGATAAAATCCCTTGCCCGACTTGTGGCACGATGCACCTGAATGATTTCACCAACCGTTTCGCCATTTTGACGGATCGGGAGGAATGCTTCACCTTCCTCAGCGACGCCCAACAGAAGAAGCGGGGACTGGCCAAGAGTGTCGAAGAAATCCAGAGGCAAATTCGGTCGGCGGACGAAACGATCGCGGAGATTCAGGCCCTTCTCGATGAACGACGGGGTGACGTCACCCTTCGTGAGCTGATCGAGAACGAGGGACGCCGCACGGCGGCGGCCCTGCTTCGCAGCCAGATAGATGACCTCGAAACTCAGATCGGCAAAATCGTTTCTGAGATATCGGATATCGACACCGATATCCGCGAGATCGACAATCCATCCACACGGCAGACAGTCGAGAAGTACTACGCGGCCTTCATGTCTCAGTACATGAAGGCGCTGAATGTGTTGGACGCCGACAACGATGCCGTTACGAAGATCAGCGGCCGCATCGTCGAGACGGGGAGCGAACAGCCACGGCTCTTGCTCGCCTACATTCTGGCATTGGATGTAACGATCCGAAAATTCTCGACGGCGTTTGCAGCCCCGTTGGTTATCGACAGTCCCGTCCAGCAAGAGCAGGACATGACCAATGCACCGGCAATCATCAAGCTCGTCACGTCGGCAAGACCTCATAGCGGCCAGACGATTATCGGAACGATCTCGCTCCACGGCAACGCGATCGACGCCAGCATGCTGCGCGAGTTCACTGAGAAGAAGTCTATACTGTCGTCAGGAGAGTATGAGGCTGTCTATGCAAGGTTGTCGCCGCTGATAGAGCGAATGTGACCATCTGCCAGCTAGCGGTTCTCAATCCGCTTCGCGCCATAGTGCGCGGCGGACCACGACGCCGAACTTCACTCGGAGTCTCGGTCGACTACAGCGATGACCGGAGCATAACGATCCGTCCCGCATATCAGTTTCAGAAATGCAGGACGGATCGTGCCGATCATCCGAAGGCGGCGTTGATAACCTTAAACACCTTCTCTGAATGTTGCACTGCCTCTTTCGGCAGATCGTCTACGGATTTCCAGGTATCGAAGCGCTTCCACATTTCTGCCATCACGGTTCTCTTATCGAGTTTCTTGTGGCCGTATCGAGATTTCAGAAGGTGTTCTACGCGTTTCGTGATCATGTCCGATCCGTCCTGCGGCAAGTCGTCTAGCTTGATCGCCAAGCCGTAGGCCTTGTTGACGCAGTCAACGTAGAAAGCGTCCGGGAACAGGTCCTCAATTGCGAAATCGGTTTTCTTTGAACCGGCTGCCTGTCCTAGCATTAGCGTTCTGAACTTTTGCTCCTTCCCCTCAGCCAGCTTCGGAAGGTAAAGCTCAGTGATCTTGCTTTTTGCATCGTTCCCCGCCTCGTCGCTATCCAGCAAGACGCCTGCATCCCATCCTTGTCCAATAGCGAAGCCGGCGTACATCGGGGTCTTCTGCGCGCCGTGTGCGGGCCAGAGATAAACGCGGTCGGAGAGGCCCTCCTTGCCCCCGGACTTGAGGAGGCCGGACAGCTTGTTGAGGACGACGGTGTCATCCCCGCCCTCGACGATGAGGACCTGGCGGTTGCCGAGGATACCACTTTGATCTCCCGTGAGGCCCAGGCTTTGTTCGATGACAGCCATGGGTTCTTTTTGCTGGCTGACGATGCCCTGAGTTATCGAGAGATGGTGGTCACGGCTTTCCACGATACGGACACGCTCAGGATGCGCGAGATCGACCATAGATGCGAGGTGGGTGGTATACAGGATCGTGTTGTTCGCCGACAGCCTATCGAAGACAGTCAGGAGGTCGCGCTGGCCCGTGAAGTGAAGATGGACGCCAGGCTCCTCGAGCAGGAGAACGCAGTTCTTGAAATCGCCCTTGGTGGCATGCGTGAATTTCCACGCGAATGAAACGTACCATCGGAATCCTGTAGAACGCCGGTGGAGGCGTACGGGCATTCCAATATTCGCGTCCTCTGCGAAGATGTTCAGCGTTGGTCCATCGATTTCGATATCGAACTCAACCTCCTTCTGTCGCCACAGCTCTGAGAACTGCTTCGTCAGATACTTCGAGGCCGACCGCTTGTCGAAAGAACGGTTTGTGCGACCTTCGGCTGTCTTCCCTTTTTCGATGAAATCCTTGAGGTCGATGTTCGCGAGATCGAGAATAATCAGGACCGTCTGATCCTCGTTGCTCAGTTGATGGCGTTTGCCACCGACATTAGTCAGACGCTGATACAGCTGGTCCAGTTCGACTTGAGCGCCCGACATCTCGTAGTCGCGGATATAGACGAACTTCGGGACATTCTTGGTGGCCCACTCTGCGACCTTTGCTGGATCGAGCGCTCCCTCGGGATATCCAACGGCTTTGTGCTCGGTCTTGTAGCCATACCATTTGGTCAGGTTCAGCGATGCGTCGGTTGGCAGCTGCGGTTCAGGGACTGGGTCTTCGCCGTCGGCGGGAGCGGGAATAGGAACCCTGGCGGCGGAGAACAGACTGGCGATCTCCGCTGCGTTAAGTTCAAATCTCGCTTCGCATACAGGTTCTCCTTCGGCATCTTTTCTCCCTTCCCAACGGTCGACGGGCCAGTCCTCGTCTACCGAGTATTCAATATCGGGAATAATGGGGTTCAATACGTACAGGGCTTCGAACAGATTGCTTTTCCCTGCCTCATTCTGCCCGACGAAAGCCGTGATCCGATTGGCCTCGATCCACCCGGAGTCCAAGATATTGCGGAAATTCTGGACCCTGAAACCTGCGAATTTCATGCACTGCATCTCCTGACATTGGTTGTAGTCCATGATGTTAACCCGGCAGGGGTGCAGGGGGAAGGTAGCTTTGCGAGAGGCCGACGGGTTCCTTGATTTCCTGCCTTTCTGGAGTGCCGCGATTTGTTTCGGATCACGTATGCATCGATCTAAGGATTTTCCATCCTCGCCCGCCAGCCGTCACCCGCGCTCTCTTCGGCTTCATGCCACGTCTGCATGAGACGATTGACCATGTCGACCAACGGAAGGCCCATGAGGTCGTCGGGCAGTTCCTCCCATTCGCCGTCCGCGCGCTTTTGGATGACCTGTTCTATCTCTTTGAGGTTTTCCACGATGCCATAGACGAGGTCGTCGTTAGCCAGGAATTCCTGGACGGCGAGTTCATGCTGGTTTGCCTGTTGCTGTAGCCATCCTTCGAAGTCCGGCATACCACCGCCTCCGGGCTTCAGCAGTTTCTCGATGTCCTCGTATACCTCTCTGATGACGTCCCTGTTGGCGTCGGCCGCCTGAAGCGCTTCCAGGGTAGCCTTGAGCTTCTTCTTGAAGTCATAGGTCATGTAGAAGGTCTTCCCGGGCTTCTGGTAGACGACCTCCGCCTTTTCCAGCCGTCTCATGTAGGCCAGGACCTCCTCGTAGGCCGACTTGAAGTCCTCGGCCAAGGCGGCGATCTTCCGCGATGTCTCGGTCTTCATGAATACGAGGTCCGGTTTTTCCCACTCCCGCTCCCTGAACCTGTCCACCATGTCGATTGGCGACACGGTGGCGGGATATTGGGTGTCCATGAACCTGAAGAGCACAGCGGCCTGCCATTGGCAGCGGGGAACGATGAACGCCGACGGCTGGGTGTCGTCCGCGTCCATGAATTCATCAAGACCCCACAGGGACATCTCCTCGACCAGCTCCACAGCCTTCCGATGTCTGGCCGTCGGGGGTTCTCGATAGACGGCTACAAGCCGCTCAGCTTCCTGGCGTGCGGATTCCGAGGCAAGCCGCCCCCGCATTCCGAAATCATTCCGCCCCCCAATTCCGAGAATTAGTTGCCCCCTGATTCCGAGATGATGCCGCCCCCTGAACGGGGTCGTTTGTCGGGGTGTCCTGCTGGTGAGACGTTCCTCCTTTCAGTGTCAGAGGGGAAGGAACGGGATGCCAGCGGAGAGACTAAAGATGCGGCGTGTCCGCGAGATTCTGAGATACAGATTTGAGGAAGGGCTTGGCCACAAGTCGATTGCGGTGCGCGTTGGCGCGGCCCCCTCGACCGTGCGCGAGACGTTGCGCCGTTTGGAGCGTGCCAGACTTTCCTGGCCGTTGGGCGACGATGTCAGCGATGCGGTGTTGGAAGCGGCTCTCTATAAAGCTGCCGGCACGAAGACCGGTCACCGGCGCAGCGTTGAACCGGATTGGGCGCATGTTCATCGCGAACTGAAACGCAAGCATGTGACGCTGCAGATCCTGTGGGACGAGTATATCGGCCTTCATCCCGATGGATATCGCTACAGCCGCTACTGCGATTTGTATCGCGCTTGGGCCCTGAAGCTGCCGGTGACGCTGCGCCAGGACCATGCGGCCGGCGAAAAGCTGTTCGTCGACTATGCCGGCGACACGGTCACAGTGGTCATCGACCGATTGTCGGGAAAGACGCGGCAAGCGCACCTGTTCGTGGCAGTGCTCGGGGCATCGAGCCTGTCATTCGCACATGCTCGCTGGAGCGAAACACTTCCCGACTGGATTGAATGCCACCTGCTGGCGCTTGAGGCGTTCGGTGGTGCGCCGGCGCTGCTGGTGCCCGATAATGCCAAGGTCGCCGTCATCAAGGCCTGCCATTTTGATCCGCAGGTCAATCGCACCTATGCCGGCATGGCAGCGCATTACGGAAGCGCTGTTCTTCCGACGCGACCGCGCCGGCCGCGCGATAAGGAGCGGACATCACGATGCACCTTGTTGGAGTGGTTGAGCGACAATTAATCTGGGTTGACGGCCACCATATCGACTGCCGGCGCCTTTTTCGAGTCTGACGTTGCCCGGCGGTTCGTACAAGTATCGATGGTTGCTGGCGTATCGATGACGCTTGAGAGTGCCTTTGCGCCCGAGTTGGTGAACGGTCGATTCGCATACGCCGAGCTGCTGGGCTACTTCCTCGCCGGTGAGCATGCCGCCCTCGCGCAGCCGTTCGTACCGGCTCTTCAAACCATAGGTGCGGCGCACGAGCATGACCTTCTTCGGCGTGAAGGGTTCGCCGCGCCAGTTGCGATGCCCGAGTTCGTTGAGACGAGCGGCGATCTGCCGGTCGTTGGTGGCCTCCAGCAGCTCGTTGATCAACGCCACGACCTGTGCCGGCGTCTTGCGTATCACCGACATAGGCCGAGGTCTGGCCACCGACAGGCTCTGCGTGCGCCCGCCGCGCCAACGGATGTTGATGTTGACCTCATCGTCGACGAGCAGCGTCACGTCTTCGATGAGAAGGCCGAGCATGCGCTTGCGTTCGACGGCACCGGTGCGCTCGTCGTTCCAGATGCGCGGGAAATCGGCGGTCAGCGCCCTGATGCGCTGCTGCGCTGGCTCGTCCAGCAGCGAGTGGTCGGCCTCGTTCTGGCGCTCGTGCTCGCGCTGGAGTGCGTCGAGGTCGCGCAGCCGTGCGTTCCAGTCGGCTTCCAGCGCGTCGGCGACCAGGCGGTTGTCCGGATCGACCTTCAGGTAGCGCCGGCGGGCCAGTTCAGCCTCATAGCGGGCGCGTTGCAGCTGCGTGCCGCGCAGCGCCGCGGCCTGCTCCACGCGCTGGGTGATCTCCTGCTGCACGGCAAGCGCGACATCGATCGCTGCCGGCGCCATTACCTCCAGCAGTAGCGCGCTCACCGCCTCGTCGACCGGAGCACCGCGCACCCATTGGCAGTGTTTGCCGGCGTGTCGCACGACGGCTTCGTTGCAGACGTAATATGGGCGCAGCCGCCCCTCGAACGGCTCGTAATGGACCCGCATGCGTGCACCGCAGCGGCCGCACAGCAGCCGTCCCTGCAACAGGCCGCTGCCCTGGCGGGGCATGCGTCCACGCAGGCCGGGTGAAAAACCGGTGGCGTTCTGTTCCAGGGCTGCCTGATTGCGTTCGTATTCGGCCCAGGAAATGTAGCCGTCGTGGGCGTCGGGAATCAGTACCTGCCAGTCGGATCTCGCCACGCGCAGTTGCACGGGCTTCAGCTTGGCATTGTAGGCGGTGCGCGTGCGTCCATAGGCGAAGGCGCCGGCATAGCGCGGGTTGTGCAAGATCTGGAGCACGCGGGAATGGTCGATCTCGTTCCACAGGACGTCGCCCTTGCCGATGCCGCGACGGATACGCCGCGGAAAGAGGATCTTCTCGCCCCGCAGGCGGCGCACGACGGCGCAGGCCGAGCCGGTCTGGCGGAAAGTATCGAACAGGAGCCGCACCGTGTCCTGGATCTGTCGGTCGGGATCGAGCACGACCCGCGCGTCAGGGGTGTAGACCAACCCGATCGGCAGCGGCATCTCGAGTTCGCCGCGGCGCGCCTTGTTGAGAATGCCGCCTTGCAGCCGCGACTTCAGGATGTGCAGTTCGGCCTCGCTCATCGTGCCCTTCAGGCCGAGCAGCATGCGGTCGTTGAAATAGGCCGGATCATAGACGCCGTCCTCGTCCATGATGAGCGTGCGCGACAAGGCGGCCAGCTCAAGGAGACGGTGCCAGTCGGCATTGTTGCGTGCCAGGCGCGACACTTCCAGCCCCAGCACGATCCCTGCATGTCCCATCGCCACTTCGCTCACCAGGTGCTGGAAGCCGTCGCGGTCCTGCGACTGCGCGCCGGAGAGGCCGAGGTCGCTATCGATGACGTGGACACGTTCGATCGGCCAGCCCAGCGCCACGGCGCGATCGCGCAGGGCGTATTGCCGCTTGGTGCTCTCGGTGTTCTCGAACACCTGACGAAGCGAGGACTGACGCACGTAGAGGAATGCATCACGCCGCAGATGGTCGGCGTCAACCTTTATGGCGATGTCAGTAGACATGGTTCCCTCGGGTCTCTGCTGCCAGCACCATGTTGGCGAGCATGTGCACGAGCTGGCGATCGTGCACTGCGACCGAAGCCGTAGGCCGTGATTCCAGCCGCCGATGCGTCGGCGGGGGAGGCTGCGCGATCAGCACCGCCAGCCCTTGCCAAAGGCCGTGGAAAACGATGGCGCCCATGTCCTTGGCGCAGGCCTGACCGCAAAGGACGGCGGTGCGCAGCGTCTCGTAGAAATCCTTGCAGCTGCGCGGTAGCACCGGGGTGCGTGCATGGGGCTCACCGTTTTTTTTTACGGGCGATCGCGCGTTCGATGCTGCGGGGATGGACACTGATGCCGAGCGTCGAATGCAGCAGTTCTGCCAGGGAGCGCGCCTGCAGCGGGGCGCCCGCATGCTGGTTCTGCTCGATGAGCTGCATGACCTCGTCGGTGAGTTTGTGGGCCGACTTTGGCCCTCGGGTGCGCGGCAGCAGGCCGGCAATGCCGTCGCGTTCGAACGCGGCCTCGGCCTGATAGTAGGTTGGCCGCGACAGACCGAAAAGCGCGGCGGCATCGGCCTTGTTGACGCCATCCTCCTGGACGTGACGCAGCATCTCGTACTTCACCTGCACGAGATCGAGAGGATCGAAGAAGGTGGACTCACGAAACCAGGGTGCACGGACGGCTTCGGGCCGCGCATTGAGTGCTCCGAGCTCGCGCAGTCGCTCACGTTTGGTCTCGTTGGGCATGGCATAACCTCTTCCTAGTGGTGTAAATCAAATTACGCCTCGATAGAGAACGTGTCAACCTAACGACGCCGGGCGATATGGCTGTTTATGCTGCATATAACTACAATGTAGAGGCAATTATCGCTGTGAGCGCCCGTATGATTCGGCATAATTAGATTTACATAATCGGCATAAATTGCCTGACACGCATTCAGCCGCCATGGCTGCGCTCGATTTGCTCGATCAATGCGGCTAGGGTTGCCAGATCATCTGGACGCACGAACGACCTACCGGCCGCGATCTGAATGAAAACATCGGGTGCAGCGACGTCCGTCCATGACGCAAGCAGCGAGCGAAGCCGCCCATCCGCGTCGTAGAACATGACGCGATCCTCGCCCCAGTTCTGCTTGCGTGTCGACAACACGAAGCGCTGGCCGCGCCACGGATGGAACGGGTGCGTGACCTCGAACTCTATACGCACTTGAGTGTCAGTACGAACTGCAGTCCTGGACTTGAAAGAAGGCAAAAGTCGAAGCCGCGGTTCGCATTGTCGAGCGCTGGCTGCTGGGCCGGCTACGCCACCGCGTCTTCTACAGCCTTGCCGACGTCAATGCTGCGATTGGTGAATTGCTCGTCGATCTCAACGACACCCGTGTTCTGCGCCGGGTCGGGCGCACGCGACGGCAGTTGTTTGAAGAGATCGACCATCCTGCTCTGCGGCCGCTGCCCGCCGAACGCTACGTCTTTGCGGAATGGCGCATACGCCGGGCCGGGCTCGATTATCATGTCGATATCGACAAACATTATTACTCGGTGCCCTACCGATTTGCCCGTGAGCAGGTCGAGGCGCGCATCACCGCCAATACCATCGAGATCTTCCACAAAGGTGAGCGCATCGCTGCCCACCGACGCTCGAGTGGCAATGGCAAGCACACGACAACACCCGAACACATGCCATCATCGCATCGCCGCTTTGCCGACTGGACGATCGAGCGCATTAGCCGCGAAGCATCGGCAATCGGATCGGACGTTGCCTTGCTCTGCGAACGTATTCTCGCTGATCGGCCGCATCCGGAACAGGGCTACAGAGCCTGTCTGGGCATTATCCGCCTCGTCAAAGCCTTCGAGCGCGAGAGGGTCAATGCGGCGTGCGGCCGGGCATTGGAAATCGGCGCGCGAACCTATGGATCGGTGCGCTCCATTCTCGACAACAATCTCGACCGATCGCCAGCGTCAGCCGGCACAGCCTCACCTGAACCCATCCACCACTCCAACATCCGCGGTCCCCGCTATTACCACTGAGGAGAAGACCTATGCTTGCCCACCCGACCCTTGATAAATTGAACGCCATGGGCCTGACCGGCATGGCCAAGGCGTTCAACGAACTGATCAGCAACGGCGAGAGCGAACAATTGTCCCATGCCGAGTGGCTGGGGCTGCTGCTCGAGCGAGAATGGAGCTGGCGCTACGATCGCAAGCTTGCCGCACGTCTGAGGTTCGCCAAGCTGCGCCATCAGGCCGTGCCGGAGGATGTTGATTATCGCAGTGAACGCGGCCTCGATCGCGCGCTGTTCATGAAGCTGATCGGCGGCGACTGGATCGATGCCCACGACAACCTGGCGATCTGCGGGCCGTCCGGCGTCGGCAAGAGCTGGTTGGCCTGTGCGCTTGGGCACAAAGCCTGTCGCGACGATCGCTCGGTTCTCTACCAGCGTGTGCCGCGGCTGTTTGCCAATCTTGCCTTGGCTCGCGGCGACGGTCGATACGCAAGACTGCAGCGAACCCTCGGGCACGTCCAGCTCTTGATCCTTGACGATTGGGGTCTGGAACCGCTCAATGAGCAAGCGCGCCACGATCTTCTGGAGATCCTCGAAGATCGTTACGGACGCCGCTCGACGATCATCACCAGCCAGCTTCCGGTCTCAGCCTGGCACGAGATCATCGGCAATCCAACCTATGCCGATGCCATCCTCGACCGCCTCGTTCACAATGCCCACCGCATCGACCTATCCGGCGAAAGCTTACGGCAAAACCAGCGCCGGAAATCTTGACACGCGACCACGATCAACTGACAACAACTACAGCCAGCAGGACCCCAGCCTCAAGGGGGCGAGATCATCCCGGAATCCGGGGGCGCAATCATCTCGGAACAAAGGGGCGGCTTCATCGGAATCGGCATCCTGGCGTTCTGCCTCCTCAATACGACGGCGTTGCTTTTCGATCTCAGCCGCCTTAGCCGTTCTTTCGGAACAATGGATCAGTCGGCGCGGCGCAAGGTCCAAAATGATCTCGTCGAGGTCATCGAGAGGGGTGTTCCTGTATGCTGCCACCTCGATCTCTAGGACCTCAACGCCCATGATGCCCAACTTTTCGATTTTCGATTGAGGGCAGGGGTGTGTGTTCGCGATCTCGATGAAGAGCCGTCGACCATCTGGCATTGTCGCGGTGACGTCGGGGATCAGTTCTCCTGTTGCCGTCTCGAGGAGGACATCGGTGAGGTCTATAGACCGCTCGGGTGTGACGTCCACTGGCTTTCCGTCAAGGTCTGGTGTGGTCGTCGGCGGCAGGGTCACTCGACGGTGTTTCTCGATGATCTCCTTGGCGCGTGCATGAAGAGCGGTCTCGCCCGCCGTCGTGCAGTCGTAGACCATGTCTTCAGGGCGATGGGCGAAGTGGTACGCCATTCGAGACGGGTCGCCGCCGTTCTTTGCAACCAATGGCCTACCGCATCCGAAGCAGACGCATCTGCAGTCTCCACCGTTGGACCTCGGTGATATGACGCGGCGATCCGTCGTTCACGTCCTTGGCAACGAGGATCATGCCCTCGTCGTCTGGAAACAGGTCTGCAATGGTGGTTTTTGTTGCCATGTGGGCCTTGAATCGCTGTGGGTGCGAGAGGCTAGCCCGGGAACCAGGATTCCGGAAGTGGACCAAATCGTCGACTTGGATGAGGCGGACCAAGGGTCTACATATCGTCAGCAACCATTGCGGAGGACGCTTTGCTTCCATTGACGGATTTCATTTCTCGCCTACCTGGGGTCAAGCCCCGCAAAACACGCACCCTGATCATGGATGGTGATTTGCTCTCGAAAGACGAGAGGCGGGACATCTTCCCGCGAAGTGACAGCGTGTACGATACGGTCTACGTCATCGGACCAGATGCAGCCGCCGCCATCCTGAGGGCATATCGCGCAGGTGCGCTGCCAATGGACCGGGGCGAAGTCGTGCAGGAGACCCCGCTTGCTGATCAGTATCTGGAAAACGCCGATGTCCTTAGAGCGCAGATCGCTGAACGCAGACGAAAGCAGGCCGCCGTGAATGACATCTCCTTGGTCGAGGAGCGGGATTTCTTGGACAACAGATTGCTCGACCGCATCTTCTGGAAACATGTGGGGAAAGGCGAGGCGACCCTCACGCTCGCTGGCATCGACGTCACAAAATCCCTCCACGGGTATCCGACAAACAGTGGCAAGAATACCGACTACGAGGTCTCGTTCCATTGGATAGGCTCTGATGGCCAGCGGCGCACGTCTGGAACAGGCAAACCTTCGGCGGCCTTCAATCGCCGGAATGATGCCGATCGTAACTGGGGCCTGCACGAGTAGAGCATACGCCAGCTCTCAATCGAGGGATCGTGCTATGCGGTATGACGGGGGACTGCCCTAAATCACTGCAGGAGCACGATTTTTCGCCTTGCCCCGGTTGACTATATGAAAATGTTCTTTATTTGTTCTGTCCATGATCAGAAAGAGCCGGCTCATACGAATACGTTGATCTTCCGTCGCGATGACCGCGGCGGCGAACGACCATGTTTGCGTATGAGGTTGTCATGGGTACGGGCAGGCAGTCGGCGTCAATTCAGACGGCCGTTAGTTCTACATCGATCCGCATTTTCTATCCTTCGGCGACTATGCGGTGCGAAGGCGGTAAGGTCTTCCGCTCGCAGGCGGCCCGTGATGTCGGATGCCTGCTCGATGTCGAGCCTTCGGTCGTGTCATGGCGGTGCATGCCAAGCTCCGCCCTCGAACTCGACCATGTGCCAGACTTCGAAGTCATCCATGATAATGCCCGGATCGCTTTCGTCGATGCCCATGACCACGAACCCTCCGTCGACACCGCTGCCTTAGAGCAAGCCTTTGGAAGGCGAGGCGCGTCGTACCGCAGGATGTCGCGTGATGAACTCCATGGAGGTTTCCGCCTCCGTAATGCCAAGGACCTGCTCCGCTACGGCAATTACACCGTCCCGCTCGGCGATCGGCTGCGCCTCTTGGGCGCTCTCGACGAAAACGGATCGATGCCCATCGCCGAGTGCCTGAATGCGTTTCAGGAAACGAAGCCAGTCGCGGGCCTCGCCGCCATGATCCTCAACCGATATCTCGAAGTCGACCTGGACGATGCCCCGTTAGGACCGGAAACGGTGGTGAGGCGCATATCGCGGTGAACGGAAGTCGCCGCCCCGTGCCAAGATCACAAATGAGCCACCAGATGTCCCCCAGTTCGTTCACGCTAAACAGACGCCAGTCCCCGCCTAGCCTTGTCGTCGCGGCGGCCAGCTGTGCCGTTCGAGGTGCCCTCAGACCCTTCCTGCGACGCAAAGGCATTGCCTTCATCGTAATCCTGAATGTCGCCGAAGGAACGAGCGATTATTATCGACGCGCCGTCTCGTCGCTAATCCGGGACCCCGTTCCTGTGGATGAGGACTGTAATGAGATCGCTATCGTCATGACGGTTCCCGATGGGCCGCCCGACGCCCGGGCGATCTACGACCGCTTTCGTTACGGTCGGCAGATCGTCCTCGTCACGGAGAGAATGGACAACATCCCCTCAGAAGTGAAGTTGGCCGCCGACGTCATCGCTGAAATTCCTTCGCCCTCCGCCGACCACTACATGGCGGCATCTCGGGTCGCCAAAGTGCGAGGGATGACGCCGGAGATCGCCTCGTTGCTGACAGGGTTTTCGTTTGACGCCATCGCGTCGACCGTCCGCGGCACGAGGCCGTTGCTCAGCGCGGTCCGCCAACTGAAGAAATCGATCGTCGAGGCCGAGAAGTCCGCGCCCGCGCCAGTGAAGCCCAAGGGACCAAGCCTTGAGGAATTGGCGGGCTATGGTGCAGCGAAGACCTGGGGCCTTCAGCTAGCCGCGGACTTGCGTGCGTGGAAGGCTGGGGAGATTGCGTGGGAAGACGTCGATCGCGGCGCGTTGCTGCATGGTCCGCCCGGCTGCGGAAAGACGACATATGCCCGGGCGCTTGCGAATTCCTGCGAGGTCGACCTCGTGGTCGCGTCTGCCGCCCGTTGGCAGGCGGCCGGTCATCTGGGCGACTACCTGAAGGCAATGCGCGCTGCATTCGCACAAGCGATGAAGCAGTCGCCCAGCATCCTCTTCGTGGACGAGTTCGACAGCTTCGGTGATCGGGAAGGGGACGACGACCATGCAAGGGATTATCGGCGGCAGGTAATCAATGGGATGCTTGAATGCCTTGATCCTGTAGAGGGTCGTGAGGGCGTCATCGTCGTAGGTGCCACCAACAACCCGTCTGTCATCGACCGTGCCCTGCTTCGGCCGGGACGGCTTGAGACGCTGATCGAAATCCCATTGCCCGATGCTGCCGCCAGGGTCGCGATTTTGCGACATCATCTGCGCGATCAGGCGTTCGGCGGCGATCTCGCCCGTTTCGTCTCGGCGACCCGGGGATGGTCTGGTGCTGACATCGAGAAGCTTGCTCGCGACGCACGGCGGCTTTCGAGGCGGCGGAAGGTTGCCTTGTCGGAAGACCTCCTCCTCGAGGTAATGCCCGCACGATATGTCCTGAGCGAGAGCGAGCTGCGCCACACCGCGGTCCACGAAGCAGGCCATGCCATCGTGGCGGTCGTCCTTGCAAGCGACGTGCTCAAACAGGTTCACATCGACCGGGATGCGGCCCTTGGAGTCGGCGCTCAGTCCGTCGGAATGACCGTCTTGGAACCCGAGGTCGGTCGGGTTAAGACGGCAAGCTATTACGACGACCGGATCGCCATGCTCTTGGGCGGCATCGCGGCCGAGACGGTAGTCTATGGCTGCCATGCAGACGGGGCAGGCGGTGCGCCGTCATCGGACCTGGTTCTGGCAAGCGATATCGCCACGAAGCTGGAGCGTCATTTTGGTTTCGGTGAGGTGCTGTCTGTTGAGCTTGGAAAGGGTGACCGCCCCCTCGAGTATCTCCGTGATCGTGACCCAGAACTGCGGGGTCTCGTCGATGCAAGGCTGAAGGCCCAGTTCGACCGTGCGGTGGCGCTTCTTGCGGAGCATCGTGAGGAACTCGACCATCTTACCGAGGCGCTGGTCGCAAAGGGCCGCGTCATCGGCGACGAAATTCGGGCGCTTCTGGGCGTTTGTAGTCCAGGGGCACCGAATCCGCATCCGTCAGGACGTGACGGCTAGCGGTCAGGCTCCGCTCCTCGCTCGAGAGAGGGGCGGAGCCGCTAATTAACTACGGGCCATTATCCCAACGTGCCCGCGAACCGTTCGGACCACCTTTCACGTTGGAAGACCTCGCCGATGAAATCAATAAACACGCGGGTTTTGGTGGGAAGCAAGGTCCGGTTCGCATAGTAAATCGAAATCGGACCAGCGTCCGCGTACCATCCAGGTGTCAACCGGACGAGTTCACCGTTTTCCAGGTAAGGCAATGCGTCCGGTTTCGCGATCATGGCGACGCCAAGCCCCAGAACCGCGGCGGATCGCATCGCGGCCGGGTCGTTGACGACGATCCGTTCCTTCAGCGCCGCCGACTGCTCTTCACCTGCGACGTTTCGCATCTGCCATTGTCGAATTCGACCTGTCCGCATCGAGCGCATGACAATGCCGTCCAGCTCAGTCAGGCCGGATGGATCGTGAGGCGGAACGCGGTCCTGCATATATGACGGCGAGGCAACCGCGATGATGTGGGCCGAGGCAAGGGTTTTCGCAATGATGCCTGGTGTCAGCTCGAATCCACCACCGATCGCCGCGTCGTATCCCTCGGCGATCAGGTCAACCTGCCGATTCTCGAACATCCATTCCGGCCTGATCAGCGGGTACCGGCTCATGAACTCGGGCAGTTTCGGGAGAATGTACTCAATTCCAAATGTGGGGCTCATGCTGAGCCTCAGCACACCTGCCGGTTCGGCCTGCTCATTGGAAGCCTCGGCAATCGCACCTTGAAGGCTTTCCAGGTGGTCACGGACCGAATGGAGGAAGCGCTCGCCCGCCTCCGTCAGTGCCAGACTCCGTGTGCTGCGCTGGAAGAGCCGAAGCTTCAGGTTGGATTCCAGAGCGGCGACGTTCCTGCTGACCGCCGCTGGAGTCAGTCCCAGCCTGCGGGCTGCGGACGAGAAGCTGCCAAGCTCCGCGCTGCGAACGAAGGACTCGAGATTTGCCAGTGTTTCCATGAGCGATCTTTCAATGATTGCTTGAAATTAATAACAGTCTATTGTCTCTAATCATAGAGGAATAAGAGGGCGATATTCACTCCATCGAAACCGAGCAATGGAGTGATCGCAATGACCAACATCTCTTTGAAACTCTCCGGCAAGACCGCTCTCGTCACGGGCGGTTCCCGTTCTATCGGCGCAGCCATCGCAAAGCGCCTCGCGGCAGATGGAGCCGCAGTCGCCATTACCTACAGCGCCTCGCCGGAAAAGGCTGCCGCAGTCGTGAAGGAAATCGAAGACGCAGGCGGTCGTGCCATCGCCATCCATGCCGACTCTGGGAAACCTGAATCCGTACGGGCTGCGGTTGCCAAGACGGAGGAAACGTTCGGCTCCCTCGACATCCTTGTCAACAATGCCGGCATCGCACTCGGCGGTCCGATCGAGGACATCAAGTTCGAAGACTACGAGCGCATGATCGCGGTCAACGTGACCGGTGTGTTCGTCGGCACGCAGGAAGCCGCACGCCGCATGAAGTCGGGTGGGCGCATCATCCATATCGGTTCGTCCATGGTCCGGTATGCAGCCTTTCCGACAGCCTCTCTCTACACGCTGACGAAGGGAGCCGTCGCCGGCTTCAACCGCAGCCTCGTGAGAGACCTCGGTCCCAAGGGCATCACCGTGAACACCGTCCACCCTGGCCCGACCGACACCGACATGAACCCGGATGGAGGTCCCGTCTCGAAGATCGTCGGCCCCGGCATGGCGATCGGCCGCTACGGCAAGGACTACGAGGTCGCCAGTGTCGTGGCTTATCTCGCCAGCCCAGAGGCTGCCTTCGTAACCGGCGCTGACATCGTCGCCGATGGCGGCTTCACCGCCTGATCAGCAACCCAACCTGGAGACTTCCAATGTCTATCGGTATCATTGGAGCCGGCGAGATCGGCTCCGCATTCGCCCGCGCGCTTGCCCGGAACAGTATCGCCGCAACGATCTCCAACAGCCGTGGTCCCGACACATTGCGGGACTTCGCGGTCGAACTTACGCCACACATCACGGCAGGCACCGTCGAGGAAGCGGCCAAGGCCGATCTCGTGCTGGTCGCCGTGCCGTGGTCGAAGTTGCCCAAGGCATTGGCGGGTCTTTCTGATTGGGCCGGGCGCATCGTTATCGACGCCAACAACCCGATCGAGCGTCCTCTCTTCCAGCCAGCGGAACTCAATGGGCGATTGTCGACCGAAGTTTTCGCCGACCTGGTGCCAGGCGCTCGCGTCGTAAAGGCGTTCAACCATCTTCCTCCGCATCTGCTCTCTGGCGATCCGCGTGCCGAGGGTGGAAGCCGTGTCCTCTTTTACTCGGGAGATGACGCGAGGTCGAAGGCCGAAGTTGGTGCGCTGATCGCCAAATTGGGCTTCGCCGGGGTCGATCTCGGTCCGGTCTCGGTCGGTGGAAAGCTCGTGCAGTTCCCCGGTGGTCCGCTCCCCGCACTCAACCTCGTGAAGTTTGGATGACGAACCTCGGCCGGAAGCTCGTTCCTCCGGCCGAACGTTCTCACTGATAAGGGACTTTCAAATGGATATGTGCGCGCTTCGCAAAAACTGGACATTGATTCCGCTAAATCCCGGACAGCAATTTCATTAAAGTCCGGACAGTTTGATGCGGTTGGTCCTCGGCAGCCTGGTTAGCATCAGGGCTGATTGATTTCGCCGTTTTCTGCCCCAGTCAAGAGGGGTGCGCTTTTTTGCTTTCGCATGCTCTCGCCCCGGAGGGTGATGCGGTGAGCATTGTGGACGATACGGTCGAGTATGGCGTCGGCGACCGTGCTGTCGGCAATAAGGTCGTGCCAGCTTGCCACGGGAACCTGAGCTGTGATCAGGGTGGACTTTCGCTGATAACGCTCCTCGACGATTTCGAAGAGGTGAAAGCGCTGCTGATCGGAGAGCGTATGGGTTCCAAAGTCATCGAGGATGAGGAGCTGGACGCGGGTGAGCCTGTCGATGAGGCGGGGGAAGGAGCCGTCGAGGCGGGCAAGCGCGAGCTCCTCGAACATTCGGGGCACGCGCACATAGAGCACGGAGTGACCGAGCCTGGCCGCTTGCCTGCCGAAGGCACAGGCCAGCCATGACTTGCCGGTGCCGGTGTGGCCGGTGATGATCAGGCCCTCGTGGGCGGTGAGCCATTGCCCCTGGGCGAGCGCCATGGTGTTGCGCCGGTCGAGACCGCGGGCGGCGGCGAAGTCGATATCTTCGATACAGGCCTGGGCAAAGCGTAGCTTGGCGGAGGCGAGCCGGTTACGGATGCGCTTGTCGGCGCGCAGGGTGACTTCGCGGTCGAGCATCAGTCCGAGCCACTCATCGCGGCTGAGCTCATTGGTGCCGGACTGCTCGGTCAATTCGCGCCAGGCGGCGGCCATGCCCGTCAGCCCGAGGGCCTGCATCTGGTCGAGGGTGGGGTTCGTCAGCATTCTTGCTTCCTTCACTGGTAGTAGGATCGGCCACGGATATTGGTATGCGCAGGCGTGGGGGCCGCGTGTTCAGCCTGCGGTCTTTCCCGGTCGAGGCCGGATTTGAGGATGGAGGCGACGGAGGAATAGGTGATGGCATTAATGGTGAGCGCCCGCTCACAGGCCGCCTCGAGGCGCTGGGATCCATAGCGCGGCGCCAGCGACAGAATGCCCATGGCCGAGCGGTATCCCTGTTCCGGATGCGGCCTGTCGCGCATCATGCGTTCGACCAGGATGGCGGCATTGGGGCCGATCTGGGTCGCACGGCCGATCAGATTGGCCGGCGTGGTGTTGGCATAGCGCTGATGCGCCTTGGGCATATGGTCGTTGACGGTGACGTGGCCGGAACGCTGGGAGCGGCGAACATGGCTGGCGACACGCTGGTGGTCGTGGAAGATCTCGACCACCCGGTGGGTGAGCCGCACCTGGAGGGTGCATCCGATCAGCCGATGCGGCACCGAGTAGAAGGTCTTGTCGACCTCGACATGATAGTCCGGATGGACCTTCGCCGACTTCCATTCCGCATATTCGAACGGTATCGCCGGCAAGGGCTTCAAGGCTGGCCGCTCGATCTCCTCGAACAGCTCGCGGCGGCTTTTGCCGACATGGCGCATCGTCCGGTTGTTCAGGTCCTCGAGCAATTCGGCAATCGCCGTGTTGAGGGCGGCAAGCGAGAAGAAGGTACGGTTCCTGAGCCGGGCCAGAATCCAGCGTTCCACGATCAATACCGCGCCTTCGACCCGGCCTTTGTCGCGCGGTTTCCTGCTGCGGGTCGGCAGGATCGTGGTGTCGTAATGCTCCGCCATGGCGGCGAACGTCGCAGTCAATGTCGGCTCGAACCAAAGGGCCTTGGCCACCCCCGATTTGAGGTTGTCGCACACGATTGCCTTGGTGACCCCACCATAGAAGGTCAGAGCACGCACCTGACCGTCGATCCAATCCGGCAACTGCTGGCTAAAGCTGGCATGGGCGAAGGTCAGGTTGGAGGCGCCCAGCACCGCGACAAAGATTTGGGCCGGATGGATGACACCGGTTGCCGGATCGATCACCGGCACCGTCGGCCCGGCATAGTCGGTCTGCATCACGGCGCCCGCCGCGTGCCGATTGCGGAACGCTACACTGGTGCGCTGCCGAAAGGCGGCAACCTGCTCGCAGAACCAGGTGAAGCCGTAACCATCAGGATGGCTGGCGCGGTATTCCTGCCATAGAAGCGTCAGCGTCACGCCTTTGCGCTTCAGCTCCCGAACCACCAGCGCCCAGTCCGGCTCGCTGAGATCGCGCGGCGGTCGACCGGCTCGGCCGAACAGCCGCCGCTCCAGCTTTGCATCCTCGTCCGCGCCGATTGGCAACGGCCACGAAAGCCCGGCTTCCCGAGATCGCAGCAAATAGGTCGATACCGAGCTCTTGCCGATCTTCAGCCGCTCGGCAATCTCGCGCACCGAAAGACCCTCTTCATGGGTCAGGCGCAGAATAGTCCGGATATCCCTCACTGTCGTTCGTCTTGCTTGCTTCCGTCTCGGCATCGGCCCCTCTCAACGTTGTCGTGAGAGGCCTAACCAACAAGACGGCGCAGCCGCGAACCAACCCGTCAAACCGCCGCCGGAAACTGTCCGGGATTTAGCGGAATCGCTGTCCGGGAATTACTGAAAACTGTGTCCGGAGATTACCGGAAATCCTGTCCGGACTTTGCCGAAACCCGCAGATATGCCTGTTTCGCCCAGCTATGCGCAAACTCGTGCGCATGCGCCACTCGCGTCCTGGGCCGCAGTTGCCAGCGTCGGAGTTGGCGCATTCGCTCTCGTCACCACGGAATTCCTACCCGTTGGACTGCTGCCGCAGATCGCAGCGGACATTGGAATCAGCGAGGGGCAGGCTGGCCTGATGGTGACGACGCCGGGCATCCTCGCCGCCATCGCCGCCCCTCTCACGATAGGCCTTGCGGGTCGGTTCGACCGCAAGCACGTTCTGGTCTTACTTTTGGGTCTGCTCGTGCTGTCAAATGCAATTGTTGCGATGGCGACCAGTTTCCAGGCGCTGATGTTTGGCCGAGTTCTACTGGGGATCGGAGTCGGTGGCTTCTGGACGATCGGGGGATCACTTGGTCCGCGCCTTCGCCCCGGAGCGGAGGGCGGACGTGCGACGTCTCTGATCTATTCCGGGGTGTCGCTGGGAACGGTCGCCGGGGTGCCGGCGGGCGCACTCGTCGGGAATCTGCTCGGTTGGCGTCTTTGGTCTGGCGTCTGGAGTAGCCATTTTCGTCGTTGCTGCGCTCCTGGTGCTCTTGCCCTCGATCAAGCCACAGCAGTCATCCGGGTTGGCCCAAGTCCCCGCGGTCCTTCGAAACAGAAAGACGCAAGTAGGCCTGCTTGCCGCTGTCCTGATATTCATAGGGCAATTCGCCGCCTACACCTACATCACGCCTTTTCTCAATCGGGTCTCGCATATCGACGCGGCCGTGCTCAGCGCGCTGCTTCTCGGATACGGTATTGCCGGCTTCATCGGAAATCTGTTCGGCGGCTGGGCCGTAGGTAGGAACTTGCGACTCTCTGTGTCGGGGACTGCTGCGTTGATCAGTTTGTCTGCGTTTGGCCTCGCGATAACAGGGGATAGCGCCTTGGCCGCAACGATCTGGACGCTCGCCTGGGGCTTCGGCTTCGGGATGCTTCCGATTGCCATGCAAACCTATATGTTCAGCTCTGCGCCCGACCAGCTCGAAAGCGTGGCAGCCTTGTTCGTTTCGACTGCGCAGCTCGCCATTGGAGCAGGTGCTCTGGTTGGAGGTCTGGCCGTCGATCATTTTGGGGTCGCAAGCGCTCTGGTGATAGGAGGCGTGGCCGCCTTGCTGACCGCCCTTTTAGTCGGCGCGTCTACCGGAAAACAATAGAGCGCCGTACTCCCCACCATCCAATGAGACGCGACGGTCAACAGGCACACACTGCCCTCGCAGGAGAGCAGTGTGTGCTCCTCAGGAGCGCTGCTTAGGTGTTTGCAATCAAGCGTAAGCGGAGCTTCACCTGATCGATGCCCTGCTTAATCTTTATCCGACGGCCGAGTGGTTTGAATCCTACCTCGTTCAAGGCAGAACCCAACGACGGTTCCTTGCGGCGGGTCTTCTTACGGCGTGACGGCCGAGCCATCGTGATCTCCTTATATCCGGCCCAGCGCACCTTGAGCTCAGTGTAGCCATCCGGCAAGCGCTGACAGGTCCCATCCGGACAAAATCAATCAGGCTAGCCACTCGACATCCCCGAACGCTCTTGACGGGAGAACGGATGTTCTCTAAATGTTCTTGTCATGATCAAAGCTGTCCTGTTTCCGATACGAGTACTTTGACGTTCGACCGCGCAAGCGGAGGCGGCAGTTATCGTATCGAGGTCAGGAATGGCATCAAGAGATCAAAATCAGCAGATGTGGCCTGAAAGCGCAGAAGTCATCCGGCTTTCGGTAGACGATCAGGTTCAGACGACGCTTCCAACTCAGGAAGGTGTCGAAGCGTGAAACTCTGGATCATTTCCGACTTGCATTTGGAATTCGGCCAACCCTTCGTTGTGCCGCCTCCTGATGCCGATGTCCTGGTTTGCGCGGGCGATCTTTTGACACGCGGCATCGTCCGGAGCATCGAATGGTTGGCGACCAACATCCCTTCCTCGATGCCTGTCGTGTTCACGGCAGGGAACCATGAATACTATGGAGGCTCCGTGCAGGAGAGCATCCGCGATGCGCGCTCGCTGCGAGACCGCTATCCCAACATCCATTGGCTCGAAAACGAGACCGTAGACATCCGAGGCGTCAGGTTTGTAGGGGCGACCCTGTGGACCGACTTCCGCCTCAACGGGGGCGATCCCGAACTGGCGATGGCGGCCGCCCAGAGCGGGATGAACGACTACAAGAAGATCAAGTTTTCCAAGCTTCCCTATCGGAAGTTCAAGCCGATCCATGCTTACCGAAAGCATCACGAGTCCAGGGCGTTTCTCAAATCCACGCTGGAGAACGCCACGGCCTGGTATACGGTCGTCCTAACCCATCACGCCCCGTCGCCCAGATCGATTCCAGCCGAGTTCCGGGGCGATCCGCTCTCCGCCTGCTACGCCACCAATTTGGAGGACCTGATCGTCGATGGGCAGCCAGCGTTGTGGGTGCATGGTCACGTTCACAAGAGGGTTGATTACCGGGTCGGGGGGACGAGAGTGCTAGCCAATCCGCGCGGCTATCCCGGGGAGGGGATCGGCTTCGATCCGCAGCTCGTCATCGAAATCTAGGTTATCGTGATATCGCGGGTGCTACCTCGCGGCAGAGTTGAGCTACTCGTTTGATGAACCTATATGCAGGCAGACGCCCCATCTCCAGCGTATGGCACTTCATGACCCTCGAGGATTCACTGCTCAACTGAATGGCTCCACCTTCTGGGAAGAATTCACGTTCTCGCAGAACCAGTTTCGCCGCGACCGGGTCAGGAGCTGGAACTCGCCGACAGCTTCGTGTGGCTCGGTGAAACAGCCTTCGTCATTCAGATGAAGGAGCGCGCGAAACCGACAGACGATCCCGAGACGGAAAAACGCTGGTTCAAGGACGCGGTCCGACGGAAGGCCGTCAGTCAAATCAAGGACTCCCTCCGGTTCCTCAAAGAACACGAAGCAATTTCAATCGCGAACGGACGCGGTAAACGCTATCACGTTCGCGGCCGTGATCTCCGCCACATTGAAAAGATCATCCTTTACGCCGCTGGCCCTTCGTTGCCGGATGAATGTCGACGCACTCAGTACCACGACAGTGAGACTGCGGGATTCATCCACATTTTTGAGCGGAACGACTACAGCCTAGTCGTCAAGACGCTCGCGGTTCCCGAGGAAATCCGCCGCTACCTTGAATACCGCCAGAAGGCGCTTCTCGCGCTCACCGAGGCGAAGGTGGCGGTTGTTGAGGCTGATGTCTTGGCGGCTTACCTGTCCGATGAAGCGCTTCCATCGCCATCATCACATAAAGCGCTGGATCGCTTGGTGGACGACGCCGAGCAGTCCGACCTTTCTCCGATCATGAACCGTCTCGCCGATCACATTCAAAAGCCTGACGATAGCGCTGACTACTCCCGCATCCTGCTCGAGTTCGCAAAGCTTCCGAGGTCGGCGTGGAGAGCTGCCAAGCAAAGGCTGGACTTGTCGATCGAAGCCGCCAAGGGCGGGCGGTTCGAACGGCCCTACAGGTTCTATTTCCCGGCCACGGATTGCAGTTTCATGTTTTCGCCTTTCCCTCCTGGGAGGCCGACAACAGGACCTGAAGGGGAACTGGCAAGGAGCACAGGCCTCCAGAGCCTGACGGCAGCCGCAAAATATATGAGCGAGGCCGGCCGGGGTATCGGGGTCCTCGTTTCGAAGGATGGTGAGTTCCTGCATCTGGATTGGTGCTTGATTGCCGAACCCTGGGAGCGCGATCCCGAGTTCGATGCTCTTCTGGCGTTGAACAACCCGTTTCGCGACGTCAGGGAGCAACGGATGGACGGGTATTACTTCGTCAACGAGTAGGACAAGAAGTTCATAGCAATGCGATCGTGGGGAAGCATGCAGGACATTGTTGTTCGGAAGGCCACTGCACGTGACGCGATCGTCTTGCCTTGATGTCGTGGTTACCCCGCCTCCGCAATCCGCCAATAATTGAGCGCGCTACGGACCTCCTCACGAGGATAGAATTGTCCCGCTTCTACGAGGTCGCGACGGATCGTCGCGAGCCTTCGATCTGCGTCTGCCTTGATTTCTTCTGAAAATGGTATGGTGCCAAGCGGGCGCTTCTCTTCGCCCTGCCTCGGCCAGCTGTTGGGCCACGCTGACCATTCGCTCCATGCATCAAGGGCCTTATTGGTGGCTTCCAGGGTCTCGTGATCGCATTGCCAACCGTAAAGGTTGCGCGCACAAAGTCGCAGCATCGCTTTAATCTCGGGCATAGTATCGGTGAATGCCTTCAGCGGAGTCGGCAAAAGGACCATGTTGGCGATGCAGGAGTAAAAGCGGTGATCCGCGACCACGTCGTTCGACTTCTGATATTTGGCATCGTCGACACCCCATAAATGGCAGCACGACCAATTCGGCCGGTTCTTCTTGCGAAGACCGAGCGCCCTAGTCAGCGCTTCATTCGCGTTGATGTTCCCTTCGAATTTGTGGACCTTGGTCTTGCTGACCCGGTTGGTGTTGATGCGCGGTTCCGACCAGTTCGCATTGTAGAACAGCTTCCGTCGCGCATGTTCCGGGTACCACACTGGCAAATATCGAAATGTCTCCGGGGCAACCCACCTTGCCGTCCGCTCCACCAGCGAGGCTATTTCTCTAAGTCCGATTTCCGCCCTCAGCGCCTCCAAGCCGTCATCAATCACGTATCGTTTCCTTTTGTCATGATCTCGCCCATCCTGGTCATCGAGGTGGCATTTACAATTCGAAGGATTCCAGGATCGGACAAGGACCTGACTTGCCCGTCGCGCATTCCCCGACGAGGCGCTGCAATGCCTCCCGCGCGCGCTGAAGCTCGGCGATCCTGGTGTCCAGGGCATTGATTCGGTTCTTGGCAAGATGGCGGGCTCGTTCTCTGTCCTCGCCGGAATCCAAATCGAGCAGTTCCTTGATCTCTTCAAGGGTGAAACCCGCCGCCTGGGCCTGCCTTATGAACAGCAGCCGGCGCACGTCTCCGTCGCCGTAGTGGCGCACTCCCTCAGAACGTCGCGGCGTGGCCAGCAACCCCCGCCGTTGATAGTAGCGGATCGTCTCCACACCCACCTGTCCGGCTGCCGCAAATTTTCCGATCGTCATTTCCATGGCTTATTGACTCCGTACCATGGTACGGAACGTATTGTCGTGCCAACTGTTTCACAAGAGTGAGGAGCCGTGAAATGTTGGACAGGACAAACCCCGGAAATCTTTCCAAGAAGGCCGTGCTGTATCGCATGGTGATGGCGGAGCATACCTGCCCGTACGGACTGAAGGCGAAGGACTTGCTGAAGCGTTCGGGCTATGAAGTCGACGACCGCCACCTGACGACGCGCGAAGAGACGGACGCCTTCAAGGCACAGCACGGAGTGGCGACGACACCGCAGGTTTTCATCGGAGAACAAAGGGTCGGAGGGTACGACGACCTTCGCAGGTTCCTTGGGAAACCCGTCGCGGACACCAAGGCCACCAGCTACCGCCCTGTGATCGTCCTGTTTGCTTTGACCGCCTTGATGGCAATGGCCGCCAGCTACGTGGCCGAAGGCAGCCCGTTCACACTGCGGGCGGCTGAATGGTTCATCGCCTTCTCGATGGTCGTCCTTGCCCTGCTGAAGCTCCAGAACGTCGAGAGTTTCGCAACGATGTTCCTGAACTATGACTTGCTGGCGAAGCGCTGGGTTCCGTACAGCTACATCTACCCCTATGCCGAAGGCTTGGCCGGGGTCCTGATGATAGCCGGCGCGCTGAACTGGCTATCGGTTCCGGTGGCGTTCTTCATCGGCACTGTCGGAGCCGCATCCGTCTTCAAGGCAGTCTACATCGACAAGAGGGAGCTGAAGTGCGCCTGTGTCGGCGGAGCGAGCAACGTCCCCCTCGGCTTCATCTCGCTGACGGAAAACCTGATGATGATCGCGATGGCGGTCTGGATGGCTGCAGCTTCGCTCGGCATCCCTGTCGGGCACGCCATGTAGTCTCCCGGCGCTCAACACCGATCGGTGCCATTCCACGCTAGGAAGCAGTACCGATCGGTAAATGTCCGCAGCGGTCCGGCATTGCATTATTGGGGGCAGGCCTCTAGTCTTCGCTTAGTCGTCAGGCGGACCGGACGACTACGAAGATGAGGCAGCCAAACCTGCCCGAAGAACCTCCAAGCGGTATCCAAGCCGCCCGCCATTTTCCCTTGTGAACCGAGCAAGCGTCGTTTTTGGCGCGGCTCATGGCTGTTTGGAGATGACAATGAAGTATGCCCTCGTAGAAGGAATCCGTCTGGAGGCGACGACAGGCGTTCGCGGGAATTGCCCCGGATGCTCCTCGCCCATGATCCCCAAGTGCGGTCTCAAACGACTGCACCACTGGGCACATAAGAGTACCGTCGCCTGTGACCGCTGGTGGGAACCCGAAACCGAATGGCATCGCGGCTGGAAGAACCAGTTTCCCGCGGAGTGGCAGGAGATCAGGCATATCGCGTCCAACGGCGATGTCCACATAGCCGATGTCAAGTCCGCGAGCGGTAGTGTGCTTGAGTTCCAGTATTCAGCTATCACCCCCGAGGAGCGGGCGGCTCGCGAGGCGTTCTATGGCCGCATGGTGTGGATTGTGAACGGCAATCGGTTGAAACGCGATCTGCCGTCATTCCAGGAGGCGCTGACCTATGCACCATCGGCCGAGACGAAGGCGCGCTCATGGCTTCTCTCGGATCAGGACTCTGCGATCATCGGACGCTGGAGGGGAGGCAGTCACCCCGTGTTTCTGGATTTCGGTGACGCGGACTTTTCGTCGCCTTGGCTGCCTTCCACAGGATTGATTTGGTGGCTGACCTACATCCCCCGCGGTCGGGTCATCGCGACGCCCGTTCACAGACAGAGTGTCATCGACCATTTCCTCTCCGGCACGCCTATACGCGGGTTTGGCAGGCTCAAGCCGCCTCCGTCTCGTCGGTCTGCGTTGCCGGGTTTCGAGGCATATCGCGCGAGGAAAGATGCCCGTCGGTGGAGGTTCTGACCCAGCGTGAAATCAAGAGGTACTACCTTGGCGGATTTCGGTCCGCCAAGGTAGTACCAAGAGGGACACCCACGCGCTTATCCAGCTCTTAGCACGACATATGTCGGCCACACTCCCTTTCTCGCTAGCATTGGATTGGATTTCTGCATCGACGACGCTTGTGCGTACGGCGTCTGCGTGAAGTCATGCAATGTGCGGCTGTCCCGGACTGTTGGAGTCCAAGCGCCGAAGCCCTGGTCGAAAATCACAGTGGCCGCGCGCCCATCGGTAAACGACAACTCCATAAATCGACCATGGCCGCAGTCGCCGAGGCTGACCTGGACGTCAATGTTCTTCAGACGACCATATTCTGCTTGCACCGAGGAAACCAAGTGGCCGTCGGGCCAGTCGTTCGAAATATGCTTTGGAGGCGAAACCGGCGCTTTCGGCGGCGCGGTCGTGATTTTTAAGACGGGCGACGTCGAGGACTTGAACAATGCCGCTGCCGTGTCGATAAGCAGTTTTGACACCAACGGCGACCGCACATACGGGTCCTTATATTCAATTCGTGATATCGCGGCGTCCGCTTCAAATCCGAGGTTCGCTAGATTGGTTCGGATGAGCCCTGCCATGCCTGTTCCGAAGAGGCTCATCGAACGATCCAGATTCTTTTCGATAAGAAGCACCTTCGCAGTCGATTGCGGGAGAAGCTCCGAAGGTGAAATCGGGTTTGTGGACGCGGTGTCTTGGATGGTCCCCCTGAAGATGGAGCCTTCTGCCGGCTGTCCCCAGGCGATGCCAGGATAGCGAGATGAAGCGCTATGTGTCGCCCAAGCCATGGTGTGGCCATTCCCGCTTACGGTCGCTAGAACACTCGCGCCGTTTGAGCATATCGGTGCCTCGCCGATATGGATCGCGAACCTGTCGTCCACGGATAGTCTGTGTCCCAGCGTCTGAAGAACGAGCTTCGATGCCTGATCTGATCGTGCGACTGTCTTGGGTGGCACCACGACGGCGAGACGATATCCACGGTATGACCAGGTGCTCAGGTCTTGCATAACCGACCACGAAGGTATCTGTCCGAGATCGGCATCCTCGGGTATGTAGATTCTCAAAAGCGGATTATTGCGACGTTTAAGCTCGCGATCGACTTCGTCGGTAATCGCGATCGAGAGAACCGTGTCATCAGAGAAACGGTCTCTGACTTCCACCGCAGCACCAAAGCTCAGATGGCCGCGAACGAAGGCGAGGGCTGAAGTCCTGTCCAATTCTCCGTCCTCGAACGGAGCGTCCGAGGTAAGAACGCAGGCTGCGCAGCCGTCAACACACCCTGGACTGCTGCAATCCAGGATTTCCTCCGCATCCTTGAGTACCTTCGCGATGTTGTAGCCCATCGCAATCGAGAACCCAGCGCCGCCTGCGTTCTTGTCAAAGACGAGCAGAGAATTGCAGTCACCACCAAGTTCGTTCTTGGAGCGATGAACGGAATAACCCATTTCGTCTGCCTCTACGCCTAGCGAGCGCGCAAGAGCTTCACGCATGGCGATAACCAATGCGGTCGCCGCCGCTTTGGAAATTCGAGTTGAAGGTTGCAACTCGAAGACGTCAGTCGTGATCTCGTAACCGAGGGCGAGATTCCGTTTGATTTTCCACTTCTTCTCGACGCCTTCGCAGATGATGTCGCCGTCGGCTGCTTTCCGTCTCAGCGGGCGGTGTCCATCCAGAGGCGAGAACGAACGGGCCTCGTCGGAATTACCAGCGGGATCGAGCTCGGGTTCGGCGCGACCGCAGTGCAAACAGACCGCGTAACCATTCCTGGTCGGCCCGGCATTCGAGTAGTACACGGTGCCTTCGCCGCTCCCGCGGAAGCGCCCCAAAGATGGGATAGGGAGCGCGATCCACGGCTCCTCTGCGATCGATACGACGGGTTCCTCCGGCGCAACGTATGTGATCCGATCGGTATCTGCATGTTCCTTCTTCCAGAAGTCGACAGCAAATCCGCTGGGCCGCAGGTATTCGACGCTGAGTACCTGCGCACCACATTCGCGGCAGACACGCACATCCTGAAGAGTGGTCTCGGCAGCTCCGCATTGCGAGCAGCACCAGTGCCGGCGAATGCTTTGGACCTCTCTGACCTTTTCTTCGGTCGCAGGTCTTTTCCAGTTGAGTAGAACGCCGGCCGAGCGGTGCACGAGGCCGTCGAGGACGACTTCCGAACCGGGGGCATAGTCGCGGATCGCCAGGTCTAGGGATCGTTGGGGGCCGGACAGCCTCGCGTGTCTGCGACCGTCCATCGACGGTTCATCTTGCTTTGGCTTCTTCGACCTGTGAGGGATGAACGTGACAACGTTTGTGGGGAATCCGTGTCCCGGTAGGAAACCTCTGTCAGCGAGAGCGCTGAGGAGGAATTCGCCGCAAAGCCTCTGGAGTTCGAGCGACATGCGAGCTCGGCCTGCTTCTTTCATGTTCTCGCCTTCGTCGCGTGCAAGTTGACGAAGGCCTTCCCATTCGTGGACAAAAACCTCCTCAACCTCCTGCATTGCCTTCCGGCAATCCTCGACCAGCGTGCTGTCCTGCTCCAGCACGGACCGAGCCACTAGCGTCTTCAAGTCCGCGGTCGTCGCACGGATGGTGCTTGGGTCTTCGAGCCATTGCAGGAATTGCGATACAGGGGCATTTTCGACCCGACCTTCCAGCAGTTTGATCGGGCATCCCATCAGCGAGCCGATTGTCAGCTTGAGAGTGTCTCCGCCCCTGGCCAGCATGTATTGGCGGAGAAGATATGCGTTGACGTGTCGCTGGACGATTGGCCGACTGTTCAAGGCGACCTTGGGAGGTGACATTGCTCGATCGAGATATGCCAAGGGATTTCCAAAGGCTTCGCGATCCAGCGGGCGGTCCCGGCAGAACGTGAATGCCATGGAGAACGGCTGCCTACGCCGCCCTGCGCGACCTACTCTCTGGCGATAGTTCGCGATAGACGGCGGAACGTTTGTCATCATCACCGTGGAAACAGAGCCGATGTCCACGCCCATTTCCATCGTCGTAGAGCAGTTTAGGATATTTATTCGGCCATCCTTGAAATCCGTCTCGTATTGCCGGAGACGCTGGCTTTCCTGTTGAGCGGAGTGTTCTGCAGACCGGGCGTAATCGACGAAGAGCGCAATGCGTTCGGAAATGTTGATCCAAATGCCCGCCTTCTTGAGATCGGCGACACGTCCGTCGGTGTTCAGCCAGTCCGAGATTTTTGATTTGGCCGATGCTGGATCGTCGGGCGCGATGAGCTGGAATGGAATCTCTGGCATCCTGAGCGGAGTGGCATTCGAAACCGCCGAATTGATGCGAACGTAGGGAGTGAGGCCGAAAGGTGCGATCTCTATTGCCTTGCGAGTGATCGGGCATCGGAAGCCGTCGGTCACAGGCGCGACGACCGACTTTGAGAAGTCGAGCGCGGGATTGTCACGGTCGGCGTTCAAGACCTGTTGGAGCTGATCCCACGCCATCTGAAGGCAATCCTGCATGTCGTCACGATCGCTCGGGTCGGCGATATCGAGCTTCAGCCCCATGATGAGGAGGGTCTGAGGCGTGGACAGGCTCGACAGGTTCCGAGGAACCTTGGGCCAAATCACATAACGCTTGTCGCCTCCGCTGGAGCGCCCCGGCCCCAGAAGCGGCCGCAACTTAATCTGAGGTGCGATCCAGCGCATCGTGCGACGATCTACGTCCACCGCCGATTTCGCGCGTATGAAGTGATTGATGATGGCGGTCAGGAAATAACGCCAATCATTTATCGTTTTCCCGCGGCGTGTGAACGCCGGCGGCATGGAAGCAATGCGCTCCACAGACGGGAATTTTAGGCATGCCAGTGCCAGGGTCTCTAGCGAGTTCGCGCGCCGCGGGCGTCTGAACAGCTCGCGCAACAGCAGGAATTCCGCCAATTTGTGCGCATCGCCGAAGCGATCCGGGTCGCGAGGTTCCCAGACTTCCTTCATCCAGAACTCAACCTCCGGTCGCCTCGCGAGGCGATCTATGAGTGCGTTCCAGTTGACGCCGATTACGCTCTCGCTCGTCAGCTTCGCCAATTGTTCGCGTTGTCCATCCAATACGAGCTGTAGTCCTGGGTTCGTGCCAACCAGGGGCTCGATTTGCGCAATAACGGTGCGAACGTTTGCCACCTCGGGAGTGTCCTCGTCGGCCGCAAGTGCACCTTGCACCGCATGGTAGATGAATGATCGCACGAAATTCCGCTCGGACTCCGCTTGGAACTTCGCCGACATCCGGGCTGTTCCCTGGCGGCTGTCAGTGAACGAAATGAGGCCCCTACCAGAGGATGGTAACGTGCGTTCGCTGTTGGGCTTCGGATCGACAGCTTCGAGCAGTATTGGTGCGGCCGCCGTGACCATGAAAGGCGCACCGAAACGTACCGGTCGAAGCAGATTGTCGATGCCGCGCAGCGCATTGACGCCACAGCAAGGGCAGACGCCCTCTGCGACCGACTTTTCCTCGTACCTCAAGTTGACGGAGTCGGTAGTCGGACCAGCAAGCACGCTCCAATCCTTGGTCGACAGGGAGATAAGACGGGAGGATTTTGAAGGGGTTGCGGCGAACAGGATGGTCTGCTTTGCCATGTATTTGTGGGCAAGCGATGCGTCGCCGTCCTCTTCGTCATCGTCCTCGTCGCCCTCGGCGTCCAATTCTCCGTCGCGTTCGGCCTCATACTGGAACTCGTCTCGCTCCAATCCCCGACGGGACGGGCGCAATTTACCATCCGACCTGTCTTCTTCCGCCTCCAGCATTGGCTCTCCGCACTCCGTACAGCTGATCAGCTCGACCACCGGAGCGCCGCATGTGTCGCAGTTCTCGAATTTGCTGGGAAACAACTTCCCAAACGGCCATCCTGATGGTGCAGCGACGCAGTCTGGATTGACGCATCCCCAGATACCGGGAATTGCTCGCTCAAAACTGTGCACCCTCATTGGCGCGAGGCGCTCCGGTTCTCCGGTCTCCGGGTCCGATTTCTCAGCTGCGGCCAGCAGAGACATGAAGTCTTCGGTTTCGATACCGACGGACCTGGCGACTTTTGCCAGCGCCGTTAGCGGTTGCGGTTTTTCCTTGAGCGTTTTGATAAATTCCCAGACCTGTTCCTTTCCTCCGAAATAGTCGTAGAGCTCGGCGGGAGTCGCTGCCGATGGATCGATCTGCATGTCGGCTTTGGCATTCGGACGATGGGGTAGGGTGCGGTCACCCTTGATCACATGCACTTGGTCGTCAGGTATGCCCGCGACCTCGGCCAGAAACTGTCGAAGCTTGTCATCGGTGTCCCGGTCATCGCCGATCGTTGCCGAGGTAGCCACGAAATGAACGTTCTCAGGGGCGGTATTGAATGCGAGCAGGACGCGTCGGATGAGCAGTGCTGTTTCGGCAGCGGCAGCACCGACCAGCGAATGCGCCTCGTCCAATACGATCCACCGCAGTTTCCCATTTGACTTCTCGATAATCGGTTGGTCTTCAGCTCGAGCCAGCATGTACTCGAGCATTGTAATGTTCGTCACCAATATTGGGGCTGGTGAAGAGCGAAGCTGATGTCTGTCGATTTGGCGTTCGGGCGAAGCCTTGCGTTCGCTTTCTGGGAGAGCCGGCTGGGGGAGATCGCCGTTGTAGAGGCAATACCGGACGCGGCCCTTTAGGGGACTTGTCCACGCGGACAAACGCGCCCGCTGACTTTCAATGAGGGCGTTCAGCGGGTACAGCATGATCGCCTGGACGCCCTCCAATGTTGCCGAGTTGCCCTCGGTCTGCCTGATGAGATCACTGAGGATCGGAAAAAGAAAGCACTCCGTTTTTCCTGAGCCAGTCCCCGACGTAACGAGCACCGATTGCGGGGTTCCGGGCTGGGCAAGTTTGGTCCAGGCTTGCAACTGATGCCTGAAAGGTTTTCTGGATTTTGGAAACCGATATTCGTCTTCCTCATCGAGTCCGTCCAGGATCGACACGAGTTGCGGGCGGAGCACATCTGGCGGGACTTCAGCCATGCTTTCGGCGGCTGTGATGAAAGGGTGCGCTCCTTCGATGACGGGGTCTTGAATGAGTGAGCCGTCTCCGGTCCGCTCACTACCGAGCATGGAACGCAGTTGCTGGTTCAGGGCCTCGTTATTGGTACCGAGCTGCGCCACGACGGCGTCTACGGATCGACGTCTGATGTCAGCCAGCGTTTCAAAGGGTTTCATTGTTTGGTCCTGAAGAAATTGAAGAAATGGGGATAGGCTTCGGAGACGAAAGCACCGTTCTCGTGAAGCGCGGCCCGAAGTGGAACTTCGAGGTCGGGGTCGATGATCGCAAGCCCGCGCGCACTCGCAGCAAGAAGGATCGGCGCGTAAAGCGCGTCAAAGTCTCCGAGACTGAAGCGGTGACTTATGCCATTGGGCACGGCAAGCCCGAGCTCGGACACACGACGGGCGAGGGGAGCTGCCCGAACGACGTGGCTCGAGTCTTCGGTTTCCCGCGACCGCTGGTCTTTGATGAAGTCTTCGATAATGTTCTCTAGCGGCTTGGTGCGGGGCGCGAGGGGAAAGTCGAGCGCGGAAAAGACCGCCGCGAGAGAGGGCTCGATGTCGACCAGGCTTGCGAGTTTGTCCCGGAAGTACCTAACTAGGATTTCGAGGCGAAACTCGTCGGAGCCCGGAACCTGCGCTAGTGCATTTTCTATCGTGCTCCGCTCAAAGTCGAATGCGCATTTCCAGCACTCAAGGGGGATACCAAGCCAGATGAACGGCAACTGTCCCTGCAATCCCCACACCGCTACACGGCTTTTGTCGTCAGCTGCCCCCAGCAGCAACCGAACCAAGGTTTTCGGATGATGCGGGAGGTTCTTCAGGGCCTCGAACGCGGTCGGCGGTAGGCCGTCAAGGTTTCCGACTAGCGTCCTGATGTAGGCTAGGTCCTCAATTGCGTTCGGATCACACCAGAGCTTTCCCAGCCGCTCCGCGATTGCCGTTTGAAGTTCACTGTAATTCCTCAGGCAGAGCGCAGTGCGCAGCGACCCCGAAGGAAACGCAGGTACCTCCGCAGCCCCAATGAGGAGCAGTGGCCGGGTCAGAATGTCAGGTCCGTCGCGGAGGTAAACTAGGCAGGGACCATACACATCTTCAGGCAGACTGAATCGATCAGGTTGGAAATGGTCCAGCATGCGCTCGACCTCTGGGGCGAGGACAGGACGACAGACCGCGACGCCCACGGTAGAAAATATGACGGCTCCTCGTTCTTGCCTCGGGCGATCCCATCGATACCTCGCAAGTCGGATGGGCTGCCGAGAATCACCAACGAAATGCATATCGAGCTTGACATCCTGATGCTCGACGCTCGCCATGATCTGTTCGATCGCCGACTTGAGCGTGGAGATCGCAAACTCTCCGTCCACCTCAACTGAGATATCCTGCGACTTGGAACCCTTTCGCGAGATCACCAGGACCGATTTGTGAGAGGAAATCGCCCGCGAGCCGCGAAGAGATGCCAGGTCCATTTGCTGCCCGGCATCAACCACCTCGCCATCACCGTTCACGATAACCGAATCGCGGGCGGCAACCGGGACCAGGATCGGGATTGGCTTGCCCTCGGGAGGCTCCAATAGTGCCGGTAGACGGTAGTTTGGTTTGCCGCTGAATTCGATAAGAATGTTGCCGGCGTCATTCCTCGAAACGGCGTTCGCGACATTGGAAAGTGCGAGCGTCCATCCGGGGAGTTCGGCCAGCGATATCCGCCCGGTCGTTGGCGTCGTCAAGAGGCCTTTGACCGACGCTCCAGCCGGAACAACAGCGATGCGCCGCTTTTCTATCTGAATATTGGATTTCGGGTCGCGCCACGAAAGTTCGACCATGCCGACGTCAGGAATTTCCCCCCCGGGCAGCGCCCTCCAAGGTCCTCCGGATTGCCTGACGAACAATTCATCCCGTTCGATCGGGCGGGGCGCTCCATTCCTGGTGACAACCAGCCTGACGGGCGCTTCCATCACGTCGAAATCGCCGGCGGTACTTATCCCCGGCGAGGAACGTGAGGTCAGCTCGATCGTTTCGTCGCGCTGTTCACTCCCCGCTTGAACGCGATAGCGACCACCTTCGGTGACCCCACCCTCAGATAAGTAACAGGTCCCGGTCACCTCGATCAGTTTTCGATCAGCCACCCGCCATATCCGTCCGACGGCTTCGTCGCTGCCTTCTATTGTCCATGCCGCAGGCACCAATACGAACAGCTTCTTGGACGGAAGGCTCGATGACCCCGTTTTGACCAGTCGAAGTAGGGTGGGGGTTTCCGACGATTCTACTTCATCGAAAACGAGAACGTCGGACGTAGCTCGCTGGCCGTTTGGCCAATCGAACGCTTGAACACTGTTGTTAGCCGTGATGTTAACGCTGACGGTCGCTGAAAGTGGGAACCCGACTATCATTCGGCTCAGGTCAGCCAAAGGGCGGACCCGCCAGGACTGCTGGTCGTCGGACGGCGGCTCGAACAAAGCCAACTGGCTGGGAAGATAGTCGGCCAAAATACCGGCTGGTGTTGCGCGCCACCGAGTCGCCGTCGATACACCGGGGAGCCGACCCATCGGAATGTCCCCTGTTGCCTGTATCCGAAGTGCAGGCTGCCACACGCCACCTTCTAAGCTAAGGAACCTTTCGCATCCGATGCCATGGCTCGAGAAGGCTTCGATCTTTTCCGCGATTAGCCCCGTGAGGAGAACCCGAGCTGCCGAGTCCGCGCCTGTCGGAAGGTAGACCGGGATGGAATCCTTCCATGTTGGGTACTTGGCGTCCAAAAAGGAAACAGGATCGATCCCGGCGATAGCCTCGCTTTCGACAACGGTTCGCCATTTGGCGACTTCGGCTGCCAGCTCCGCGCAGAGATCGACAAACGCATCGTTCCGATAGCTGAGCTTAATCCTATAGGACTCGTCATGGGCATAGCCACGCACCGCGGCGACCTCGTGCCCCGCCAGCGCGAAACGAAGCAGGTGCCTCAGATAATCCCTAAGCCACCCCGCACCTTCATCCGCAATGACCTTGACGGGAACACCGCCCTCTAGCGCCAAGGAAAGAAGGTACTCATTCGCGCCGTTGATCTTCAGAAGCGGGCGTCGCCAGAATCTGAGCCCATTTTCGGCCATCTCTCTCTTCTGGTTTCCATGAATGGCCGGAAATATATCGGGTGCCAATGCGTCCCATTTCCTGAAGGTCGACGTTGCCTCCCGTCGGAACCACTCAGCGCAGAATGCTGCAAAGACCCCGCAGGCGGTCCGCTGGTCAGGTATCAGCTTCCGCCTGGCAGCGAGCCCCCTGAGCACGACCCCAGCTTCGCTGAATTCCTCGTCGGTCATCCTGTAACGGTGGAACGGCTGACCGTTAGGCGCTTTGAGGTTTCTTTTGCTGAGAAACGCCGTAGTCCAGGAACTGGCTGGATCGCTCGGGGTAGAAGCGGCGCTAGGCACGTTGCGTAGCTCGCGAAGTCTCTTGACTACCAGTAATTGAAGATTGAACGCCGCATCGGAGTACCGCTTTTTCAAGATGTCATTGAGCTGCTCAAGAGCCCAAAGATGATGGTAGGACCGCTCGAATTCTTTGCGGAGACTATCGTCATCGAGGCTGTTTAAATGCACGGCAGTCCCCACCCAGCGATTCGAACAGTATTGTTATTTAAAGTTGAGTTCGCTTCAATGTTCACACTTTGAGGATGGCGTGAAAATCGGCCGGCTTCAATGGGGCCGAATTGCAGATCGGCACACAACGGCATTCAACATATTCCGAGGCATAGCGACTGCGACTGGGAACACTGTCTTCCACTTCGCACGCCCGGCTCCAACAATCGACTGGATGTGTTCAGGGGGCAGTTTCGCCTCAGCTTGCTCGGCTATTCTACCTGCGCAAATTAAACTTCCGAATCAAAGCTTTACAGAATGGTTCAGAGGGATGTGGCGCTCGAGGCCAGTTTGGTCAGAGGTATGTGGCGTTGCGTCCAAATGGATATGGCGCAAATCGAGCTAAGTCGTTGATTTTCGGAGAGCGTCAGCTCAGAGGTTTGTGGCGGGCCACAAAACAATCACCAATAAAACGTTCGGCGTCTAATTCCACGCCCGATTCCGTGACTATGCTGGAACGTATGTCAGCCTGATCACGTCCTCGCCGATTCGATCGCTCGCCACGAGGCGCAGTGGGGGCCGTGGGTCGGCAAAGAGCGGCTTGCCGCGGCCGAGCACAACGGGATGGAGGTACAATCGATACTCGTCGATAAGGCCCAGCTTGGTCAGACTTCCTGCTAGCTCTGGTCCGGAAACTTCAATCTCCCCACCGAGTTGAGCTTTCAGCCCGCGTATCGCCGCCTCCACATCATCCTCGAAAAGAGTGGCGTTCGGGCCAACCGACTTCAACGAGCGCGATACGACCCACTTCGGTTGGCTCCGCCACGCCGCCGCATAGTCACGCTCTGCCTCGTCCCACTCGGGATGATCTTCGTCCCAGTACCGCATCACCTCATACATGCGGCGACCGTACACACTGCCCGTCAGGCTGCGCACGTCGTCGATGAAATGACGAAAAAGCACAGGACCGGGCGCAAACGCCATGTGGTCGACATAGCCGTCCAGCGACTGGTTCAATGCAAAGACGAGTCTCGCCATTCGGCATATTCTCCCCCACCGCCCCTCGAATTCTGCCGAGGGTACGCGGAAATGAAGTGGGCTACAATCCGGCTACCCACCTGCCGCCGCGGCGCGCACGTTGCGTCGGAAATCCGAAGGCGGCATGCCGGCGATCTGCCGGAAGGCCTTGTTGAAGGCGCTCACCGAACCGAAGCCGCTGTCCATCGCCACCTGCAGAACGCTGTCGTTGCCGTTGATCAGCATGGCTTGCGCCCGCGAAAGACGCAGCAGGGTGACGTATTTGATCAGAGTCATGCCGGTCGACTTGCGAAACAGGTTCATGGCGTATTTCGGGTGCAAGCCGGCTGCCGCGGCGATATCGACCGCATCGATCTCCTCGAGAAAGTTCGCAGCGATGAAATCGCACATGCGCACGACGCCGAACGAGGGCGAGACCGAGGCGCTCTCGGATTTGCATTCCATGTCGGTCGAAACGATCGTGTACGGCTCCATGAACATGCGCTCGACGCGCAGCAGCAGTTCCTCCACGGCGTGCTGGGCCTTCACTTCGTCTCCGGAATTTGCCCAGTTGCGCCAGCGCGGAAAGTTCCGGTCGTCGGCACAATCGGTCTCGGACGTCAGCATCGTAGCGCCGCCCATGAGCATTGCCGAGATTGCCGGCGGCAATCGCATGCGGAAAAAATGCACGAGCGGCAGATGCGCGCCGGCATAGATGGAGTCATCCGAGGACGCGTCCATCCTGTGCGGCTGCCCGCCCCAGAAGATGCACATCTGCCCGGCGCCGAGCCTGAGATCATGGCCGGCCATGCGGTAATGCACCGAGCCCCGCATCACGTAGTTCACTTCGATCTGCGCATGCCAATGGGCGCACAGCATGATCGGCGGATGGGCGTGGAAGAAATGCAGCCGGGTCGGCATGCCCTCGATGCCGCAGATACCCGGCTGGTAGATCACTCTTTCGACAATCTTACTTTCCGCCAAATCCACATTCCCCCTGTACGAGACAGATTTTCGCCCGCCGGTAATGTGCCCCATATCCGCTGAAGAACTACAATCGAAAAAGGTAGGTTTTCAATGTGTTTCAAGCATTTCGGGCGTCTCTCGCTCCCTGCGCCGATCCGCCGCGCGTCGGCATTTCCGCCAGACGCTGCTTTCCATTCGATTCCGAAGGCAAGCGGCTGAGCCGATCAATCCGCCACTTCCAAGACCGATCGAAAAGGATATCCCATGACTTCAGAACAACCGATCCGATGGGGTATTATCGGCCCCGGCACCATCGCGCGGACATTCGCACAAGGGATTGCCCATTCTGCTACCGGATGCCTTGCGGCCATCGCCACCCGCAATCCCGGCAAGCCGGGCCTTGGCGATGGGTTTCCGGGGGCGCGCATCGTCGAAGGTTACGGCGCGCTTCTCGCGGATCCGGAGATCGACGCGGTCTACATCGCCACCCCGCATCCGAGCCATGCCGAATGGGCGATCAAGGCGGTGCGTGCCGGCAAGCACGTGCTGGTCGAAAAGCCTATGGCGCTTTCGGCCTACGACGCGCAAGCGATCTTGCACGAGGCGGCAAAGGCCCGGGTCTTCGCCGGCGAAGCCTATATGTACAGGTTCCATCCGCAGACTGCCCGTCTCGTCGACCTGGTGCGGGACGGGACCATCGGCGAGGTGCGGATCATCCGCTCCAGTTTCGGCTTCGATATGGGCGATTATCGCGCCGAGCACCGCCTGTTTGCCAATGACCTCGCCGGCGGCGGCATTCTCGATGTCGGCGGATATCCGGTCTCCATGGTGCGCATGCTCGCCGGTGCTCAGGAGCAAAAGCCGTATCTCGAACCGCTGACGGTATCCGGGGCTGCCCGGCTGGGGCCGTCCGGCGTCGACGAGTGGGCCTCGGCGGTTCTCAAGTTTCCGAACGACATCGTCGCGGAGGTGTCCTGCTCGATCATGGCCGAGCAGGACAACGTGCTGCGCATCATCGGTTCGAAGGGCCGCATCGAGGTGAAGGACTTCTGGTTCGCCTCCGGCAAAGACGGCGGGGTAGGGCGCATCGAAATCATCAGGGGCGACGGACAGGAGACGATCGAGGTCGAGGAGAAGCGCCATCTCTATTCGTTCGAGGTCGATGCGGTGGGCGAGGCGATCCGGGCCGGCCGCACCGAGTTCAGCTTCCCCGGCATGAATGCCGAAGAAACCCTCGCCAATCTGCGCGTCCTCGACCGCTGGCGTGCATCCGTCGGTCTCGAATACGGGATTGAGACGGCCGCGAGGCGGACCGTCAACATCACGGGCGCGCCCGTCGTCGCCGGCAACAGCCTGCCCAAGCGGCGGATTCCGGGCGTGGCCAAGCCGGTCTCCACCGTTTCGCTGGGCTTCGAGTTCTTCCCGAGTTTCGCGTCCGCCTCGCTAACGCTCGATGCCTTCTACGAAGCTGGCGGAAATGTGTTCGATACCGCATTCGTCTATCGGGCCGGCAAGACCGAGAGCATTTTCGGCGACTGGCATGCGAGCCGCAGGGTCAACCGCGAGGACATCGTCTTGATCGGCAAGGGCGCCCATTCGCCGCTCTGCTATCCGGACGTCATTGCCAGGCAATTGGATCAGTCGCTGGAGCGGCTGAAAACCGACTATGTCGACATCTACTTCATGCACCGCGACAATCCGGACATCCCGGTCGGCGAATTCGTCGACGCGATGGACGACGAGGTCCGGCGCGGGCGGATCCGGGGTATTTTCGGTGGGTCCAACTGGACACGCGAACGCATGGACGAGGCCATCGCCCATGCCGAGAAAAACGGCAAGACCGCGCCGGCCGCTCTTTCCAACAACTTCTCGCTGGCGGAGATGCTCGATCCCATCTGGCCCGGCTGCGTCGCGGCGTCCGACGACCGCTGGAAAGACTGGCTGAAGAAGCGGCAGATTCCCAACTTCGCCTGGTCGAGCCAGGGAAGGGGCTTCTTCACCGACCGGGCAGGGCGCGACAAGCATGACGATGAGGAAATCGTCCGTGTCTGGTATTCCGACCGCAATTTCCGACGCCGCGACCGCGCCATCGAACTCGCCAGGAAGCGCGGCTGCAGCCCGATTCACCTCGCGCTCGCCTATGTCATCGCCCAACCGTTTCCTGTCATCCCGCTGATCGGCCCCCGTACCGTCGCGGAGCTCGAAGACAGCCTCTCGGCCATTGAGATCACGCTCACTCCGGAAGAGCTCAGTTGGCTGGAAGGCTGATCGCCGGGGCTCGGACAGGGTCGACGCGAGCGATCCCAAGATCGTCGCCGTCGGCTCCCCTCGGCTCTCCGTTGCGAGGGTCACGGAACCTGCCGGGTGATTTAGAGGATGCTTATCCGTGGTTGTATCACGCAGTGCAGAGAGAGGACTTAAAGTTATGGTTAACCAAGAGTGGATAGGGTGACGATATTCTCTCTCTAGGAATATCGTCATGAAACAAGCCCTGTTCGCAACGACTGCGATCTTGATTTCAGCAATGAGTGCTGAAGCTGCCGACATGGATGGGCCGCTGGTTGGTGGATCTGCCGACAGCGGCGCGTCGTATGAAGAAGCCTCACCTGCTGTAGCAAGTCCCGTGGTCGGCTATGTCGAGGGCGAGCTTCACGCCGGAAAGACGTCAGACTCCGATTTGGACAGCAAGGGCTGGGCTCTGCGCGGCGCAGTCAATTTCGACGCCGGCTCCGGCCTGAACCTCCAGGCCGACGGTGGATATGGCCAGACCGACGTCGATGACGCCGACTACGACAACGCCTTTGGAGCAGCGCACGTCTACTATCGCCCAACCCAGGATTATGCATTGGGCGCATTCTTTCAAAGCTCGCGGCTCGGGACCGGTTTTGCGTCTGGGCTGGCGGGAGGAAGCGACGATGTCACCGACAATTCCGGCGGCATCGAAGCGGCCTATTTCGATGCGGTGGGTACCGCATACACGCAACTGGGCTACGGCAAGTCTGAAATCGTTGGCCTCGATGCCGACCACTATTTCGGAAAGATCGGCGCTCGACTGTATCTTACCGACAACATGCGGATCGACGGCGAAGTCGGGCTGCACAACTTCGACTTCGACGTTGCCGATGCGAATCTTGATCTGACGACAGCCTCGGTCATCGGCAACTACCGTCCGGAGTTCATGCCTGTCACGGTGTTCGCAGGATACCGCTTCGACCGAGCAAGCCTGGAAAGCGGTGGCATCGATTTCGAGCCGGAGAATAGCCACACGCTGACAACGGGACTGCGCTACAACTTCGGCTCTTCGACGCTCAAGCAGGAAGAGCGCAACGGTCCGGCCTGGACGACCACGACCCTGCTGCCGTAAGCGGTTGAACTTTCTGCATAGGAAGGAGAACATGAAGGCGTGCCAAAATCCATGGCACGCCTTAACGGCGTGGTGGCTGCCTTATGCTTGGGCCAGCCCCGCGTTTACTTCCGCCGACAATCATTCTTGTGAAAAATCCGAGACTAGGGCACAATTTGTGAACGCATCTGAAGTGCGGCGCTACCTCACATCTGGCCGTCTCGCGCCGAGTTACAGTTCGCGTGGGAGGGTCGGCGTCGATGGATCAGGGGTTCTTTCTTCTGTTCGCCGCGGTAGCTGTGATCACCGCCCTGATCGTGGTGCTGGCCCGCAATCCGGTCCACAGCGCCTTGGCACTGATGGCCTGCTTCCTGCAGATTTCGGCCGTCTTCGTCCTGCTCGAGGCGCCTTTGCTCGCCGTCGTCCAGATCTTCGTCTATGTCGGCGCGATCATGGTCCTGTTCCTCTTCGTCATCATGATGATCGACGTGCGCGAAGCGGTGCTGCAGCGATTCCTGCCGGGCGGCAACCTGCCGGCCCTGGTGCTGCTCGTCCTGCTCGGGGCGGAGATGCTCGTGCTGGTGCTGTCGAGCGAGCGCTTTTCGGCGACGGAGCCTGCCGCCAAGGGGGGCGGCGACCAGATCAGAGAGTTCAGCACGACGCTTTTCGCCGATTATCTCCTGCCGTTTGAGGTCGCCTCCGTCATCCTGCTCGCAGCGCTCGTCGGCGCCATCGTTCTGGCGCGAAAGGAGACGGGCTGATGGTGCCGCTCTGGTGGCATATCTCGCTGGGCGTGGCCCTGTTCGTGATCGGCGCGGCGGGCGTGCTGCTGAGGCGCAATATTCTCGTCGTGCTGATGTCGCTGGAGCTGCTGCTCAACTCGGTCAATATCAATTTCATCGCCTTCGGGCGGTACTACGCCGATTTCCGGGGGCAGATCTTCGCGATCTTCGTCATCGCCATCACGGCTGCGGAGGTTGCCGTCGCGCTTGGCATCCTGGTTGCCCTCGTGCGGAACAAGTCCACCCTCAAGGTCGACGACGTCACCGTGATGAAAGGATAGCGGCTTGGACCCGGTGATCTCCATCCGGCCCCTACTTGCCGTCGCCGTCGCGGGCCTGGCGGCCCTCGCAGTTCTCCTCCTCCACAAGCGCGAAAAGCTCCGCGACCTCGTCTCGCCGCTTGCCGCAGTCGTCATGTTCGCGATCGTCGCCTCGATGGCGCCGACGGTGCTTTCGGGTGGCACAGTCGAATTGCGGCTGTTCGAGGTCCTGCCGGGGATCGACCTCGCTTTCAGGGTCGATGCGCTCGGCATGGTGTTTGCCACCGTCTCGTCGCTGCTGTGGATCGTGGCGGCAATCTATTCGATCGGCTACATGCGGCACTTGAAGGAGCACGCCCAGACCCGCTTCTTCGCCTGCTTCGCCGTGAGCCTTGCGGCGGCCGTCGGCGGTGCCTTTTCCGCCAACCTGTTCACTCTGGTGATCTTCTACGAGGTGCTGAGCCTCGTCACCTATCCGCTGGTCTACCACCATGAGGACGAGGAGGGGTGGAGGGGCAGCCGCAAATACCTCGTCTATCTGATGGGCGCGTCGAAGAGCGTGCTGCTGGCGGCGCTGGCGCTGACCTATCACATCGCCGGCTCACTTGACTTTGCGCCGGGAGGGTTGCTGGCGAAGGCCAATGCCTCGGCGGCGCTGCTGACGGTCGTCTATTTCTGTTATCTCTTCGGCTTCGCCAAGGCGGCGGTGATGCCGATGCACGCCTGGCTGCCCGCCGCGATGGTGGCGCCGACGCCGGTCAGCGCGCTCCTGCATGCGGTGGCCGTCGTCAAGATGGGCGTATTCTGCGTGTTGAGGGTGGTGTTCCACGTCTTCGGCACGGGGCTGATGGGCGGGCTGGGGCTCGGCATCGCCACGGCCTATCTGGTCTCGTTCACCATCCTGACGGCGTCGATCTATGCGTTGACGCGGGACGACCTGAAGGCGCGGCTCGCCTATTCGACGGTCAGCCAGCTCTCCTATGTGGTGCTGGGCGCGGTTCTGCTCTCGCCCGTCGCGATGGTCGGCGGGATCGTCCACATCGCGGCGCACGCCTTCTCCAAGATCACGCTGTTCTTCTGCGCCGGGTCGATCTATTGCGCGTCGGGAAAACGCAATATCAGCGACATGGCCGGCATCGGCCGCCGGCTCCCCTGGACGATGGGGGCATTCTTCGTCGCCTCGCTCAGCATGATCGGCGTGCCGCCGACAGCGGGCTTCGTCAGCAAATGGTATCTGACGCTCGGCTCGGTCCAGGCGGGGGAGATGGCGTTTCTGATCGTGCTTTTGGCAAGCTCGATCCTGAACGCCGCCTATTTCCTGCCGGTCAGCTATGTCGCCTTTTTCGGGGCGGGGACGACGGAGAGCCCCGCGACGATCCGGGAAATTCCGCTGGTGACGGTGCCGCTGGTCGCGACCGCCATCCTGTCGGTGTTGATGGGCATCTTTCCCGGCTATTTCCTCGCTCTGGCGGAAGGAGTGGTCCGATGATCAAGCGGATCGTCGATTTCTTCGGAGACGAGGCCCATGCAAGGCGGCGGCTCCGGCTGTTCTATCTCGTGCTCGTGCTGATCGTCCTCGCCGACTTTGTCGTTCCCCGCGAACATGCCGAATATCTGTGGGAGCGCCTGCCCGGCTGGTCGGCCGTCTATGGCTTCGTCTCCTGCGTGCTGTTGATTTTCGTTTCCAAGTTCCTCGGTCATCAGGGCGGGCTCATGCGGCGCGAGGACTATTATGATTGAGTTTGTCCATCCGGCCCTGCTGTTCATTCTCGGCGCCCTGCCGATCCCCTTCCTGCAGGGAGCGATCCGCAAGGCCTATCTGCTCTCGATCCCGGTTCTGGCGATCCTCGCGGTGCTTGCGATGCAGCCGGGAAGCTATGGTGCGGCACAGTTCATCGGCCAGGATATTCTCATCGCCAAGGTCGACAAGCTGAGCATCGTCTTTGCCACGGTTTTCACGCTCATGGCGCTGATTGGCATGGTCTATGCGCTGCACCTGACCGAGGCCGGCCAGCACGTGGCGGCGTTCGTCTATGTCGGCAGCGCGCTTGGCGTAGTGTTCGCCGGCGACTACCTGACGCTTTACCTGTTCTGGGAGGGCATGGCGTTTGCCTCCGCCTATCTGGTGTTCGCGCAAGGGGGCGAGAAGGCGATCCGCGCCGCGTTCCGTTACCTCATGGTGCATGTCACCGGCGGTGTCGTGCTCCTCGGCGGCATCGTCCTGCACGGGCTTGCCAGCGGTTCGTTCCTGTTTGGACCGATCGGCGTGGGAATGGGGCCCGGCACCTACCTGATCCTTGCCGGCTTCCTGCTCAACGCCGCGGTGCCGCCGCTCAATGCGTGGCTGACCGATGCCTATCCGGAAGCGACCGTCACCGGGGCGGTGTTCATGAGCGCCTTCACCACCAAGACGGCCGTTTACGTGCTGGCGCGGGCTTATCCGGGAACCGAGCTCCTGGTCTGGCTCGGCACGGCGATGGCGCTCTACGGCGTCGTCTACGCGGTGCTGGAGAACGACTGTCGGCGGCTGCTCGCCTATCACATCGTCAGTCAGGTCGGCTACATGGTGGCGGGCGTCGGCATCGGCACCGAGCTGGCCGTGAACGGAGCCACCAGCCATGCCTTCGCCCATATCCTCTACAAGGCGCTACTGTTCATGGGGGCGGGCGCGGTGATCTACGTCACCGGGCGGCGGAAGCTCACCGAACTCGGCGGGCTCTACCGGACCATGCCGATAACCGTGGCGCTCTATATGATCGGCGCCTTCGCGATCTCGGCATTTCCGTTCTTCTCGGGCTTCGTCACCAAGTCGATGGTGGTGGCCGCCGCCGGCGAGGATCACCGCGCCCTGGTGATGCTGGCGCTGACGATGGCGTCGTCGGGGACGTTCCTGCACACCGGGCTCAAGCTGCCGTACTATATGTTCTTCGGCACGGACCGGGGGCTCGAGGCGCGGGAGCCGCCCGGCAACATGCTGGTCGCGATGGCCATGGCGGCGACGCTTTGCGTTGCGATCGGGCTCTTCCCAAGGCCGCTTTACGCACTGCTTCCCTATCCGGTCGACTTCGAACCCTATACGGGCGTCCACCTCACCGAGAGCCTCGGCGTGCTGATGTTTACCGCGCTCGGCTTCGTCATGTTCCTCAAGGCGCTCGATCCGGAGAACACGATCAGCATCGACACCGACTGGTTCTACCGCAAGGGGGCGCGCGCCTTCATGTGGTTCGCCGAGCGACCCCTGGCGCGCTACGAGAAGGCGGTCAGCGACATGTCCGAGACAGCGGCGCTGCCCTTGCTGCACGGTTCCGCGCGAGCGGGGCTTCGGGTCGATCTCAACGGCGTGGATGCGGTCGTCAATGGCGTGGCGCATGCGATCCTTGACGGCGGTGGGGTGTTGCGGCGGCTGCAGACGGGCGTCGTGACCCATTATGCGTTGGCGATGATTGCCGGACTGATCGCGGCGATCGCCGTCTTCGCCGTCGTGTGGCGATAGGGGGTGCGATGACGTTCCCGCTGCTCAGCCTCATCGTCTTCCTGCCCGTTGCCGGGGCAGCGGTGTTGATGTGTCTGCGCAATGACGATGCGGTGCGTTGGACGGCGCTCGGTTTTACGATGGCCGACTTCGCGTTCGCGGTTGCGATGCTGGCTGGCTTCGACACGACGACCCATGAGATGCAGTTCACCGAGAGGTACCCCTGGGTGCCGGCGATCGGTATCACCTATGCGCTCGGCGTCGACGGCATCAGCGCGCTTTTCGTGTTCCTCACCGCGCTGCTCGGCTGGATTTGCGTGCTCGCCTCGTGGGTCGCCATCGATCGCAAGGTGAAGGAGTTCATGGTCGCGCTGCTTTCCATGCAGGCGCTGATGCTTGGGGTGTTCTCAGCGCTCGACCTGTTCCTGTTCTATGTCTGCTGGGAAGCGATGCTGATCCCGATGTATCTGATCATCGGCGTCTGGGGCGGCGCGGGCCGCGTCTATGCGGCTTTCAAGTTCTTCCTCTACACGCTCGCGGGGAGCCTCCTGTTCCTCATCGGCGTCATCGTGCTCTACTTCCACGGCGGCCAGACTTTCGACATCCTCGCCTTGACTGCGCAGGATTTGCCATTCGATGTCCAGTCCTGGCTGTTCTTCGCCTTCCTCATCGCCTTCGCGGTCAAGGTGCCGATGGTTCCCGTCCATACCTGGCTGCCGGACGCCCACGTCCAGGCGCCGACGGCGGGCAGCATCATCCTCGCCGGCGTACTCCTGAAGATGGGCGCCTATGGGTTCCTGCGGTTTTCGCTGCCGATGCTGCCGGAGGCGTCGGTCTATTATTCGACGTTGATGCTGGCGCTTTCGGCGCTCGCCATTGTCTATGGCGGGTTGCTTGCGCTGGCGCAGGACGATCTGAAGAAGCTGGTGGCCTATTCCAGCATCAGCCATATGGGCTTCGTGACGATGGGGATCTTCTCGCTTAATCTGCGCGGCCTCGAAGGCGGCATCCTGCAGATGTTCAATCATGGCGTGACGACGGGCGCGCTGTTCCTGTTCGTCGGGGTGATCTACGAGCGGACCCATACGCGCAGCATCGCCGACTATGGCGGGCTGATGAAGGTGGCGCCGGTCTATACCGGGTTTCTCGCGCTGTTCACGCTGTCATCGATGGCGCTGCCGGGCACAAATTCGTTCGTCGGCGAACTGCTGGTGCTGTCGGGCGGGTTTGCCGCCAACATGGCCGTCGGTACGGCCGCCGTTCTGGGGGCATTGCTGAGTGCAGCCTATCTCCTTGGCATGTATCGCAAGGTTGCACTCGGTCCGGCGAGCGTCGGCGCGCGGTACGAGATCCGCGATGTGAACGTCCGCGAGATGGCGGCGATCCTGCCGCTGGCGGTTTTCGTGCTCTGGGTGGGATTCTATCCGAAGCCCTTCCTCAACGTCATCGACGCCTCGGTGAAGAATTTGCTGACTGAGGTGCACGACAAGGGGAGCGGACAATGACTGGCGCCGTGCTCTTCCAGTGGGTGCTGGCAAGCCTGCCCGAGATCATCGTGATCACCGGCGCCTGTATCCTGCTGATCCTCGGACAATTGATGCGGGACGGGCAGGACCATTGGCTCGTCTCGGCTTCCGTCGCAATCGTGCTGATTGCCGCGCTCGCCACACTTATGCTGGCCGGCGAGGTGCGGCCGGCCTATTCCGGCATGTTCGTCGCGGACCGCTTCGCGGTCTTCTTCAAGTTCGTCTTCTACCTGGCCACGGTGCTGACGTTCCTCCTTTCGCGGAAATATGCCGATATCGAAGGGATAGGCAGCAGCGAATACTACGTGATGCTGCTCTTCGCGCTCTCGGGCATGATGATCATGGCCTCGTCGACCGATCTCCTGTCGATCTACGTAGGCCTCGAACTGATGGTGCTCTGCACCTATGTGCTGACCGGCTTCCTTAGGCACGAGCGGCGGTCGAACGAGGCGGCGCTGAAATACGTGATCCTTGGTGCGGTCTCGACGGGGATCTTCCTCTACGGCGTTTCGCTCGTCTACGGGCTCACCGGTACGACGCAACTGGACGCGATGGCGGCCGCGGTGAGCGGCGATCCGTTCGATCCGGGATTGCTGCTGGCGGTGGTCTTCATCGTCGCAGGGCTGGTCTTCAAGATCGGCGCGGTACCGTTCCACATGTGGGTGCCGGATGTCTATGAAGGTGCGCCGACGACGGTGACCGCCTTCATGTCGGTGGGCCCGAAGGCGGCAGGATTCGCGGTCATCCTCCGGGTGTTCCTCAATCCGCTGGTTGCGGCTTCGGACGTTTGGATCATCGTCGCGGTCATTGCGGTGGTGACGGCGGCACTCGGCAGTTTCGTGGCCCTGGTGCAGGATAATTTCAAGCGGCTGCTCGCCTATTCGAGCATCGCCCATGCGGGCTTTGCCACATTCGGCGTGGTGGCCGGCGGGGCGGACGGGGTCGCGAGTGTGATGCTCTATCTGCTGATCTACGCCTTCATGAATCTCGGTATTTTCGGCGCCGTCATCATGATGCGGAACGGCGATTTCTCCGGCGAGGTCATCGAAGACTATGCAGGCTTCGCCAAGTCGCATCCGGGGTTGGCACTTCTCATGCTCATCTATCTGTTTTCGCTCGCCGGCATCCCGCCGACGGCCGGGTTCTTCGCCAAGTTTTACGTGCTGGTTGCGCTCGTCGAACGCGGTTTCGTCTTCCTGGCGGTGGTCGCGGTGCTGTTGAGCGCCGTTGCCGCCTACTTCTACATCCGCATCGTCATGGTAATCTACATGCGCGAGCCGGAGAGAGCGTTCGAGCCGGCGCTGACGCCCTTGGTCCGCACCACGCTCTTCTGCACCGCCGCCGGGACCATCGGCATCGGCCTGTTTCCGGCGTGGTTTCTGAGGCTTGCTCAGCAGTCAGTGTTTGGCGGTTGATTTATTTGCAATGGTCTGCTCGACGGAATAGACTGCAAGTTCAAGAAAGAATTGCCCAATTCGCTTTTCTGGGCACCCGCGTTATCCCTCCGGAAAGGGGTCGGCGCCGAGGAAAGCCCTCGTTGGACAGGGCGATGATATGACTGCGATCGAGTTCCTGCCGGTTCTAGTGATGATCGCCGGAATTGTTCTGGTGGTCGGGGCGACGCTGTTTGTCTCATCGCTGCTGCGCCCCTCCAATCCCTATCCCGAGAAGAACATGCCCTATGAGTGCGGCATGGACCCGGCCGGCGAAGCCGCCGGGGGCCGCTTCCGGGTGCAGTTCTATATCCTCGCGATCCTGCTGGTCGTCTTCGATGTCGAGACGATGTTCCTGTTTCCCTGGGCCGTCGTCCTGAAGGAAATCGGGCTCATCGGCTTTGTCGAGATGTTCGTCTTCATCGTATTGCTGCTCGTGGGCTTCGCCTACGCCTGGTTGAAGGGAGCGCTGGAATGGGAGGCGTAGGCAATGCGATCCGCGACAGTGTGCTGTTCACCACGGCCGACAGCGTCATCAGTTGGAGCCGCCGCTCGGCGCTGTGGCCCGAGACCTTCGGGATCGCCTGCTGCGCCATCGAGATGATCTCGGCGGGTTGCGCCCGCTATGATCTCGACCGGTTCGGCGTGGTGTTCCGGCCGTCGCCCCGCCAGTCCGACGTGATGATCATCGCCGGTACCGTGACGCGGAAGTTCGCGCCGGTGGTGCGCCGGCTCTATGACCAGATGCCGGAGCCGCGCTGGGTGATCGCCATGGGCACCTGCGCCATCTCGGGCGGGGTCTACAACACCTATGCCGTGGTGCAGGGGGCGCAAACCTTCGTACCGGTGGACGTGCATGTGCCCGGCTGTCCGCCGCGGCCCGAAGCCCTGATGCACGGTTTCCTCCTGCTCCAGGAGAAAATCAAGAAAGACAGGGCGCTCGCCGGGACGCCGCTGGACCGGATCGCCGCATCATGAGCGTCGAGGCGTCCGTCATCAGCACCCTCATCTCGGAACGTTTTGGAGAGGCAGTCGAGGAGCTTGGCGTCTCGCATGGACTTCATGGGTTCGCCGTGCCGCCTGACAAGATCGTCGAGCTTTGCCGGTTCCTGAAGGAGCATCCGGCGCTGCGGTTCGATTTCCTTTCCGACATCTGCGGTGTCGATCATTTCCCGGAAGCGCCGCGCTACGAGGCGGTGTACCACCTCTATTCGCTGCCGAACAAATGGCGCATCCGGATCAAGTGCCGCCTCGGCGATCCGCCGCTGGTGCCCTCGGTGACAGGCGTTTGGCGCACGGCCAACTGGCATGAGCGCGAGGCCTGGGACATGTACGGGATCAGCTTCGAGGGACACCCCGATCTGCGGCGGATCTATATGTGGGAAGGCTTCGAGGGCTTCCCGCAGCGCAAGGACTTTCCGCTGCGCGGTTACAAGGACGACCTCAATCCGTTCGGCGCCGAAGGGCCGCCGCCGACGCAGCCGGACCTTGCCACCAACGACATTCCAACGGGAGGCCGCTCGACGCCGGGAACGTGAGATGACCGAAGTCACTGAGCTCATGAGGCCGCAGGGCGAAGCGCTCGACACCAAGGAGGTGCTTCTCAACCTCGGCCCGCAGCACCCGAGCACCCACGGGGTGCTGCGGCTCGTCCTCGAGCTCGACGGCGAGTTTGTCGCCCGCGTCGACCCGCATATCGGTTACCTGCATCGCGGCACCGAGAAACTCGCCGAGAGCTTCACCTACACGCAGATCTTTCCGCTCACCGACCGGCTCGACTATGTCTGTCCGCCTTCGAACAACCTGGCCTTTGCGCTGGCGGTGGAAAAGCTCCTGGGTATCGAAGCACCGATCCGTGCGCAGTATATCCGCGTCATGATGGCCGAGCTGGCGCGGATCTCCGGTCATCTTCTGATCACCGGCGCCCTGCCGATGGATCTCGGCGCGATGACCGCGCTGCTCTACGCCATGCGGGAGCGCGAAATGATCATGGACCTTCTGGAAATGGCCACCGGCGCGCGGATGCACACGTCCTTCTGCCGGGTCGGCGGGGTGCGCGAGGACCTGCCCGAAGGCTTCCTCCCCAAGATCCGGGAGTTCTGCGACATCTTCCCGAACCGGATCCGCGACTATGAGAGGCTGATCGAGAACAACCGGGTGTTTCTGAAGCGAACCCAAGGGATCGGTGTGATATCCCCAGAAGACGGCATCGACCTCGGCCTCAGCGGTCCGAACCTGCGCGCTTCCGGCGTCGACTGGGACATTCGCCGCGACGAACCCTACGAGATCTACGATCGGCTCGACTTCAACGTCATTACCCGCGAGGAGGGCGATTGCTACGCGCGCTGGCAGTGCCGGGTCGAGGAGATGCGCGAGAGCGTCCGGCTCATCGAGCAGTGTCTCGAGCAGATGCCCGAGGGGCCGTTTCAGGTCGACATGCCGACGATCGCCTTTCCCATGGACAAGGATCGGGTGCACTGCTCGATGGAGGCGCTGATCCAGCATTTCGACCTGTCTGCCTATGGTTTCAAGGTGCCGAAGGGCGAGGTCTATTCGGCCATCGAGGCGCCGAAGGGCGAGCTCGGCTTCTACATCATCAGCAACGGATCGGAAAAGCCGTTCCGCATGAAGGTGCGGGCACCGTCCTTCGTCAATCTTCAGGCGCTCTTCGGGGTGACCAATGCCCGTTACCTGGCGGACATGATCGCCGTCCTCGGCAGCCTCGATCCGGTGATGGCGGAGGTGGACAAGTAGCAGGAGTTCAAGAGACGATGAGCATGCGCGAAAAGATCGAAGAAGCAGCGGCGCGGTATCCCGACCAGCGCTCGGCGATCATGCCCGCCCTGCTCATCGCGCAGCAGGAACATGGTCATCTGCCCGGTCCGGTCCTGGAAGAGGTCGCCGACATTCTCGGCGTCGAGCGGATCTGGGTCTACGAGCTCGCGACCTTCTATACGCTCTTCCACACCGAGCCGGTCGGCATGTTCCACCTGCAGCTCTGCGACAACGTCTCCTGCATGCTGTGCGGATCCGAGGCGCTGCTGAAGCATCTGGAAACGGTGCTGGAAATCAGGAAGGGCGATACCACCCCGAACCGGCTGTTCACCCTTTCGACCGTCGAATGCCTTGGCGCCTGCGAGATGGCTCCGGTGATGCAGGTCGGCGACGACTATCACGGCAACCTCGACACAGGGCGGCTCGATGCGCTTCTGGACAGGCTGCGGGCGGAGGCAGGTCAGGTGATCGGTGCCGATCTCGCTGATGCAGCATCGCCGGGAGAGTAGCGTCATGTTCGAACCGGTCCTCCTCAAGAATATCGATGCTCCGGATGGCCACGTGCTTGCTACCTACGAGGCCGGCGGCGGCTATCAGGCGCTGGCCAAGGTGCTGCGCGAGCACACGCCCGACGAGGTCGTCGAACTCGTCAAGCAATCCAACCTGCGCGGCCGCGGCGGCGCCGGCTTCCCGACGGGCATGAAATGGGGCTTCGTGCCGAAGCAGTCCGACAAGCCGAAATACCTCTGCTGCAACGCCGATGAGGGCGAGCCGGGAACCTTCAAGGACCGGATCATCATGGAACGTGACCCGCACCAGCTCGTCGAGGGCCTGGCGGTCAGCGCCTATGCGATCGGAGCCGAAACCGCCTATGTCTACGTTCGCGGCGAATATGTGAAGGCTATTCGTCGCCTGGAACAGGCGATCGCCGAGGCTCGCGACAAGGGTTATCTCGGCGCGGGCATCCTCGGATCGGATTTCAGTTTCGCCATCCATATCCACTGCGGTGCCGGCGCCTATATCTGCGGCGAGGAGACGGCGATGCTCGAGTCGCTCGAGGGCAAGCGGGCGCAGCCGCGGCTGAAACCGCCGTTTCCGGCCGTCGCCGGGCTCTATGCCAGCCCGACCGTGATCAACAACGTCGAAACCCTGGCTTGCGTGCCGCATATCGTCATGCGCGGGCCGCACTGGTTCCGGGCCATCGGTCCGGACAAGAGCCCCGGGCCTAAGCTCTATTGTGTCAGCGGGCAGGTGCGCAAACCCGGTCTCTACGAGCTGCCGATGGGTATACCGCTGCGCGAACTGGTGGAGCACGCCGGCGGGCCGCTGCCGGGACGCCGGATCAAGGCGGTGATCCCGGGCGGGGTCTCGGCACCGGTCATCCCGAAGGGTGGTCTGGACGTCGGCATGGATTTCGACTCGCTGGCTGCCGCCGGCTCGATGCTCGGCTCGGCTGGGGTAATCGTGGTCGACGACTCGACCTGCATGGTCAAGGTGGCCGCGCGGATCGTCGAATTCTTCCACCACGAGTCCTGCGGCAAGTGCACGCCATGCCGGGAAGGACTGAACTGGGCGGTGAAGGTGCTGCGTCGGATCGAGGCCGGGGAGGGTGCGCCGGGCGACCTTGAGCAGTTGGAGAAGCTCTGCAAGGGCATATTCGGCAACACCTTTTGTGCCTTGGGTGACGGCGCGGCAATGGGCTTGCGGGCCGCGCTTGCGCATTTCCGCGACGAGTTCGCTGCCCATATCGAGGAGCGGAGGTGCCCCTTCCACTAACGACTGTGCCGGAACAGGCTGTGAGGAAATATGGTTAGGATCACGATCGACGCGCAATCCCTGGAAGTTGAGGCTGGCTCGACGGTGCTTCAGGCAGCCCAGCGCTTGGGCATCGATGTTCCGACCTTCTGTTATCTGGAGCGGCTGCCGCCGCTGGCGTCGTGCCGCATGTGCCTGGTGGAGATCGAAGGGCTGCGGCGGCTGCAGCCGTCCTGCGCCACCGCGGTCACCGATGGCATGGTGGTCAGGACGAACACGCCGCTGATCGACGAAACGCGCTCTTCCATGCTCGACATGCTGCTTGCCAACCATCCCCTCGACTGTCCGATCTGCGACAAGGGCGGCGAATGCGAGCTGCAGGACATGGTGATGGACTACGGGCCACGGCGAAGCGAGTTCCGCGATCCCAAGCGTGTGTTCCACTCGCGGGATATCCGCCTCAGCCCGGTTATCATCATGAACGTCAACCGCTGCATCCAGTGCCAGCGTTGCGTGCGGATGTGCGAGGAGGTCGTCGGCGCCGTCGCCCTGGGGACCGTCGAAAAGGGCATGGATACTGCCGTCACCGGCTTCGAAGGCAGTCTTGCGAGTTGCGATCAGTGCGGCAACTGCGTCCAGGTCTGTCCGGTCGGCGCGCTGATGAGTTTTCCCTATCGCTACAAGGCGCGGCCCTGGGACCTCGCCGAGACCGACACGATCTGCCCGCATTGCGGCACCGGCTGCCAGCTTACCGTCGGGGCACGCAAGGGCGAGTTCATGCGGGTGCGCTCCAAGCCGGAGCATGGCGTCAACCGGGAAACGCTCTGCGTGCGGGGGCGCTTTGGGCTGGATTTTGTCGAGAGCCGAGACCGGATCAAGCGACCGATGATCCGCCGGGATGGCGTCCTGGTGCCGGTTTCCTGGAGTGAGGCTGGTGACCACCTGCGTCGGCGTCTTGCGGCCGTCGAGAACAAGGCCGCGGGCGGGCTTGCCTCGGCGCGCCTGCCCAACGAGGTGCTCTATCAGTTCCAAAAGCTGATGCGGACGGTATTCCGGACCAACAACATCGATTGCTCGTCGCGCTGGTCCGCACCCTTCGACACGCTCGGGCCGCTGCTTGGAGGCTTCTACACGCGTGCTCCGCTGCAGGAGGTAATCGACAAGGATTGCGTGCTGGTGATCGGTGGCAATGTGACGGAGGAAAATCCGGTAACCGAATATCTGCTGCGCGACGCCGTGCGGCAGCGGCAGGCCGGATTGCTCCTGCTCTCGGCGCGGCCATCGCGCCTCGACGCCGATGCCCGGGTGGTGCTTCGCGTGCCGCCGGGCGGCGAGGCGGCGAGCCTTGCAGCGGTGGTCGCCGGGCTCGCGGCAGCGGCCGGCGAGAACCTTTCAGGCGAGACGATTGACGCAGTCGGCGCGACAATCGGCAGGCCGTCAGAGAGCGCCGGCAGCGAAGAATCGGATCGCCTGGTCGCCGGCCTCAGGGACAGTCGCGGCGTCACGGTGCTTGTCAGTGTCGGCCTCCTCAGATCACCCGAAGCGCGCGCGATGCTGCAGCAGGTCAGCAACCTGCTGCAGGCTCTCCGAATGCTCGGCAAAGACCCGGCAATGCAGTTCCTTTTCGACCGCGCCAACCAGATGGGCGCCTGGGACATGGGGGTCCTGCCGGCGACCCTGCCGGGGCTACGGGCGGTCACCGACGACTCGGCGCGAGCGACTCACGAAGGGGCGTGGGACGCCGAAATCCCGTCTGAGCCTGGAGCGAATCTCGACGCTATTCTGGATCTCTGTGTCGACGGGCGGATGGGCGCGCTCTATGTCGCCGGAACCGACCCGCTGCTTGCCTATCCCGACAGGGATTTCGTAAAGCGGGCGCTTGGCGCCGCCGATCTTCTGATCGTGCAGGACACCTTCCTGACGGACACGGCCGGCCTGGCCGAGGTCGTGCTGCCGGCGGCGGGCTACGGCGAGGAAGCCGGCACGTTCACCAACAATGAGGGCCGCATCCAGACGCTCCGCAAATTCCGCGCACCTGCCTTCGAGGCCAGAGGCAACCTGGAAGTCTTCGAATTCGTCGCGGCACTCCGGCGCCAGGTGCTGAAGCCATCTATGCAAGGCGAAATCTTCGACGAGATCGCCCGGCTGGTCCCGGCCTATCAGGGATTGACACCGGACGGGCTTGGGGCCGACGGCGCCTTCACACAAGCGGACCCGACGCCACCTGCCAGCGGGTTCTACCCGGCGCCGCCGACCTTCGAGGTCCGCGACGGGCTCATGCTGGTCACCGGCGACTGCCTGTTCCACAACGGTTATCTTTCCGAACGCTCGGAGATCCTGAATACGGTCGCGGATGATCCCTATGTCGAGATGAACGCGCAGGAGGCTCAGCAACTTGGCATTTCGGATGGCGATCAAGTGGTCGTGCGATCTGCTCAGGGCGAATTGACCGCAAAGCTCAAGGTCAACAGGCGCTTTCCTCGCGGTCTCGTGTTCGTCCCCGAAAACTACAGGGCTCTGCGGCTCAACGGCCTCATGCGGCGGGGTGAGTATCCATGTCCGGTCGAGGTTCAAAAGGCGCATGCGGCGTTCGAGATTGACGCCCAGGCCGGCCCTGCCGCGAACGCAGATGATCTCGGGCAGGGCATGGCAGGCTCGCCCTGACTTCGGATCTCACCGCTGCTGTCGCTGATCTCGTCAGTGATAGTGGGTCCCGCGAATATAGTCGTGCAGGTCCTGCTCGGTGCGTTGCGCTTCGTCGAGCCTGTGCTTGACCACGTCGCCGATGCTGACCACGCCGACAATGTCGTCACCTTCCATCACCAGCACATGGCGGGTACGCCGTTGGGTCATGATCGCCATCACGAAGGGCAGCAAATCTTCCGTCGAACAGATCGCCACGCTGCGGTTCATGACGTCGCCAACCCGCATCATCGCCGCCTCGGCCCCGTGTTCGGCCATCGCATTGCAGCAATCCCGCTCCGACAGCGTGCCGAGATATTCCCCGGCCGATTGGCTGACGACCACGAAGCCGATATTGTTGTCTCGAAACAGCCGCAGGACTTCCACCATCGGCTGTTCGGGAGCGACCGCGATGACTCCGACACCCTTGTTCTTCACGATTTCGCCGACAAACATCTGAGCCTCCTCTCCTACAGCGCCGTGCGTCTTTCAGCTGCAAAAGGTCGCCGTAGCACATTGAATTGCTGCACTTCTCATTCATGGATCGGCTCCGATCCAAGGACATGCGGGTGGCGTTCCGGTCTGAGAGCTGGTGTGCTCACTTTCGCCGGATATTCCGCCACCAGTTGTAGCCCTGCCGCTCGTCCGTCTCGACGAGCACGTCCTTCTGCGTGTTCAGGCGCGCGGCGACGACGCCGCCGCCAGTCGCCGCCTTGCCAGGCTTTGCCAGCAGGTCGTCGCGACCGATCACCAGATCGCGCGAGGAAAAACTCGAGAATTCATATTGTTGGCCAAGAGCGATCGCATCCGCCGGGCAGGCGTCCTCGCACAACCCGCAGAACAGGCAGCGGGCCGTGTCGATCTCGAATTTGGCGGGGCGCCGGTTGCCCTTTTCGTCCTCGTAGGGCACGACTTCGATGCAATAGCAGGGACAGATCCGGGCGCAGAGCTCGCAGGCCACGCACTTGATCTCGCCCTCTTCGTCACGCTTCAGGAAATGGTGGCCGCGATAACGCGAATAGGGCAGCCATTTCTCCTTGTCCGGGTACTGCATGGTCACGGTTTTGGAGAACATGTAGCCGAAGGTCAGCGCCAAACCAGTCGCCAGGTCGGCGAAGAACGTCCAGCCGATCCATGTGCCGATTGTGTCCCTTGGGCGCGACATCGCCGCCTCGCTCTACAGCGCCGTGCGTCTTCCGGACGCACAAGGTCGCCGTAGCCCTTTGAATTGCTGCCTCATTTCTTTCTTGAATCGGCTCGACCCAAGGAAGCATGCGGTGGAGCCCGTTTGGGGCGCCTAAATGAAAGCAATACCAGTAATAATTATGTTCGCCATCGACAGAGGAAGCAAGACTTTCCAACCGATCGCCATCAACTGGTCGTAGCGATAACGGGGGAAAGTAAAGCGGAACCACATGAACAAATAGACGAAGAACGCCACCTTGAGGGCGAACCAGAGGAGCGGCGGCAAGGGGATCAGCACGCCGTTCCAGCCTCCGAAAAACAGGATCACCGTCAGGACCGACACCAAAAGCATGACGACGTATTCACTGACCATGAAAAAGGCGAAGCGGATGCCGCTATATTCGGTATGGAAGCCGGCCCCGAGATCGCCTTCCGCCTCCGACAGGTCGAAGGGGATGCGCTGCGCTTCGGCGAGCCCGGCGACGAAGAACACGAAGAATCCAATCGGCTGATAGACGATGTTCCAGACGTCTTCCTGGGCCCGGACGATCTCGAGCAGGCTCATGGACTGCGCCAGCATGACCACGCCGATCACCGCAAATCCCATCGGGATCTCGTAGCTGATCATCTGCGCGCAGGTCCTGAGGCTGCCGAGGACCGCATATTTGCTGTTTGCCGCCCAGCCGCCGAAAATGACGCCATAGACTTCCAGGCCGATCACCGCGAAAACGAAGAGGAGCGCCACGTTCATGTTCGAAACGTAGAGCGTGATCTCGTTGCCGAGCACGGAGACGGACTCTCCGAACGGGATTGCCACGAACACCACAAAGGGCGGCGCGAGCGCCAGGATTGGTGCAAGTTTGAACAGGAAGCGGTCGGCCTCGGCCGGGATGTGGTCTTCCTTGGTCAGGAGCTTGATCCCGTCCGCCACCGGCTGCAGCAGCCCGTGCCAGCCAACGCGCATCGGGCCCATCCGCTGCTGCATGTGCCCGGCGATTTTGCGTTCCACCCAGGTCAGCGGCAAGGGCAGGAGCAAGAGCATCGCAATCAGCAACGCAACCTTGAAGACGATCAGGCCGATGGCAACGACAAGCTCCATGTCCGCGGCTACTTCTCCGGGTTGAAAGGTGCGACCGGATTTTTCCTGACTATACACCAGCTTGGCGTCGTCTGTCTGCGAGCTCGAAGGTGTACCGTCTCTTCAATTAGGGGATGATTGCGGTGAGAGCGGGCGACGGCTCGCCCAAGAAAACGCATCCGACCGGCTCGGCCACGGCTGCCCACCCGGAGGAGGCCCGGCCTGGATGGGCGTTTCGCATTGGGCCTCCGTACTTGCCCGGTAAATGCATGAATGCGCGGATTCGTTCCTGCCGGGCTTACGGGCCACGATCTGAAAATGAACAAATGCCGCCATTGCGAGTTTTCCCGACATGACAGTCACAAGCCAGGAGGAAACGGCATGGATTGGAATCGCGTCGAAGGTAACTGGAAGCAGGTGAAGGGCAAGATCAAGGAACAGTGGGGCAAGCTGACCGACGACGATCTTGACCAGATCGACGGTAACATGGACCAGCTCGAGGGGAAGATCCAGGAGCGGTACGGCATTGAGAAGGACCGTGCGCACCGGGATCTCGATGACTGGTACAATCGACAAACCTGGAACTGATGTTCAGGAAAAACCCCGCCTCGCGCGGGGTTTTTCCTTGTGTCGGGAAAGGTGACGTAGCGGCACTGCATCACGGGGTGTGCGGTGCATCGAAACGCAAAGGAGAACCTTGTGTATCCCGCAAAGCCCCGAGTTGCATCGGTTCCGATTTTCAAGCATCTTTGAGGGTAGCAGCCAGCCACTCTTGCGCGGAGGCGAAAGGTGCTCAGCCAGCCCAATTCCATTGACGCTTTCGTCGGTCATCGCATCCGGCTGCGCCGCAAGGCGCTGGGGATGGACGAGGAGAATCTTGGCGCGGCGCTCGGTGTGCCGGTCGCACAGGTCCGGAGGTACGAGCAGGGGACACGCCGCGTCTGCGCCGCCCAATTGTTGGCGATGGCCGACGTCTTGCAGGTTCATTTTACATTTTTCTTCGAGGAGTCACCGGCGTCCGGAGGCGGATTGCTGAAGACGATCGAGGGGTCCGATTTCAGGAAGTCGACAATGTTTCGGTCGCGGGCCGCCGGACGCCAGCGGATCGTCCGGCCTGCGCTGTGGGGCTGCCGGACCTTGGGCTTATTAGTCGGTTGAGGTGTTTGTGACGGGGGCGGGCTTTCACCTCAAGACCTTCGGGGAGTTGTTGCTAATCGATGCCGCCGGCGGAGCAGTCGCGTGTCCGGAGCGCGGGCTGCTGATTCTCGCCTATCTCTCGGCGTCCGGGCAAAGGGTCGTCACCCGCGACAAGCTCGCGACGATGATTTGGCCTGACAGGGAAAAAAGCGTCGCATTCAAGAATCTGCGTTCGACGCTATGGCGCATGCAGCACCTCGCCACGCCGGCGGGTGCAGTCCTGTCGGCCACGGAAACTGAGGTGGCGTTGGGGCCGATCTCCTGCGATGTCTCCGATTTCGACGGCATAGGCGGCTCGGAAGAGAGCTTCCGTAACGCCCTTTCACTCTGGCGCGATACGTTCCTGGCGTCGGCAGATCTGCCCCCCGGACGTTACGCGGACTGGGTGACGGAGAAGCGACGCGGCTTTACGGAGGTGCTGCGGAGCGCGCTGATCGAAGCGGCGCCGCGGTCGTCTGACCGGTCGACGCTGCGCGCCGCCTGTGCGCACCTCCTGGAGCTCGATCCGGCGGATGCCGCCGTTCGCGACATCCTGCAACGCGTTAGCTACGGGCCGTTGCTAAGCGTCAGCCCCTCGGTCGCGGCTACAGCGCAAGCGGAGGCGAGTGCACCGCAACCCGTGCAGCTTCCGCGCGTCGCTCTCCTTCCGCCGGCGGCCTTCGGCAGCGACCCGATGCTCCATGCCGTCAGCGTGGCGGTCATCGAGGACATAACGATAGGCCTCTGTGCCCTGCGCTCGATGACCGTTGTCGCGCCTTATACAGCAGAGCGCATCCGTGAGTCGGCGGACAAGGCGGCGATCCTCGAGAGGCATGGCGTCACCTATGCGCTTGATTGCCGCATGTCGGATCAAGGGCTCTTTACCCAGTTGGTCTTCCTTCCCTCCGACCAGATCGTCTGGGCCGATCGCTTCCTGATCTCGCCCGCAGGCGTCCTCATGCAGCGCCAAGAGATCGCCTACCACGTGGCGCGCGCTGTCACCGAGCAAGTGGAGACGGGGCGACCGGAGCACCTCGATTACCTGGCGCATCCGGAAGCCTATTATGCCTATCTCGGCGGACTGCGGCATCTCTCGGGCCTAGGCCTGCCGGAGGTTCGCAGGGCGCGTCATGACTTCCGGGATGCGCTGAAGCACAGGCAGGATTTTGCGCCGGCGCTGAGTGGCATCGCGCGCACCTATGCGACCGAGTGGCTGCTGACTGCGCGGGCCGACGGTGAACTTCTCACCCTGGCAGAGCGGCATGCCAAGCAGGCGATCGAGAGCAACGAGCGCCTGCCCACCGCTCACCGCGAGGTGGGCGTCGTGAAGCTCTACCAGGGCGATGTGGACGAAAGCTTGGCAGCGCTCGACCTGGCCGAACAATTGAGCCCGCAATATGCCGACGTGCTCTACAGCCACGCCGACACGCTCGTGCACGCCTCCCGCCCTCGCGAGGCCCTGGACAAACTCGGCAAGGCCCTTGCGCTCAACCCGCTGGCGCCAGATGCCTATCTTTGGAGCGCCGCGGGGGCCAGCTATTTCCTCGGGGAATACCATGAGGCCATAGGCTTTGCCCAGGACATGAAGGACAAGTCGCCGGCAGATAGGATCGTTGCCGCGAGCTGGGCAATGCTGGGTGACCGCAAGAAAGCGCGCCAGCACAGGATGCGGGCATTGAAGGCGAATCCGACTTTCGATGTCGACAAATGGCTTTCTGTCATTCCGTTCAAGGAGCAATGGCAGAAGGATCTCTATCGTGAGGGGCTGAAGAAGGCCGGTTTTTGATCGTGGGCGTAAGGGGAAACACTATGGCCAAAGTTGTTGTGATCGGGATCCCGGGAGAGCCGGGTCTCTGGATGGTAGATCTTGGAAATGGGACCGTCAGGCAGCTTGATTCCGTGACGGGCGATCTGGCAACCGTCAATGGCTTTCGACAGTTGGGCAGCACCTTCGTCAACAATGTTGATCTCGCCATAACAGTGGCGTCGGTAGATGACGTCTTTGCAGGTCACGTGGACAGTTGATCTGCCACGACATCGGCGAGTAGCCGCGCTTGGGCAACGATTATTCCGATAGGGTGTGCGACCCGGCGGAAACGTTCGACCGTGTTCGGCCGTATCTTTCCGTTTTCGGCGTGACGCGCGTTGCCAGGCATACGGGGCTCGACAAGATCGGGATTCCGGTCTGGTGCGCATACACGCCGAATTCGCGGTCCATCGTGGTTGCCCAGGGAAAGGGGCTGACGGACGCCGATGCCCGGACATCGGCGGTGATGGAGGCGCTGGAGCGCGTCGTCGCCGGCGATCCCGCCGTCGAGATTTTCATCGACACGGCGGAAAACCTGCGTGCCGCCGGTCGGGCCTTCGATCCGCTGTATGGGCTGATCGCGGCCGGCCGCGACGATATCCGGCCGGATGAGGAAGTCGAATGGGTCGGCGGCGCCGATCTGGTCTCCGGCCGCGACGTTTTCGTGCCACTCGAAGCGGTGCTTCTCGACCGTACGAGACAATCGCGTTTCTGGATGTCGTCGGATGGGCTCGCGTCGGGCAACATCAGGCAAGAGGCGGTCCTGCACGGCCTGCTGGAGCGGGTCGAACGCGATGCGCACAGTCTTTGGCGTGTGTCCGGGCAGAAAGCCCGCCATCAAGCATGCGTCGATCCGGAATCCTTTGACGATCCGGCGCTCGACGCGCTCGTCGGCCGCATCACGGCGGCCGGGCTCGAATTGCGGCTCTTCGACATCACCAGCGATACCGGCATTCCGTGCTTTCTCGCATATCTCGGCCCACGCGGCACGGCGACTGCCGGCAATCTCCGCTTCGTCGAGGTGACCAGCGGTTGCGGGGCGCACCCTTCCGCCGTCCGTGCCGCGATCAGGGCGGTAACGGAGGCGGCGCAGTCACGGCTCACCTATATCGGCGGCGCCCGCGACGACGTCTATGCCGAGACCTTCAGGCGGGCATTGCCGGAATCGACGCGCCGCGCCTTTCTCGCAGCGCCGCGATCGGTCACAAAGCCTGTTGCCTGCGCCGACACGCCTATCGAGGCATTGCTGGGGAACGCAGTTTCCGGTGTGAAAAAGGCAGGCGTGCGGTCTGTCATCGCAGTTCCCCTCGCTCGTGCCGATCTGCCCTTCGCCGTGGTCAAGGTACTGGTGCCGGATCTTGAGAATCCGGACGGCGAGCGAGCGCGCCGCTTCGGACCTCGCGCACTGTCAAAGGCGATTTCGTCGTGAGGCAGCGGGGCGCTCGAAGTGCCCTGTGCCAAAGGGAACTGCATCAGGGGACGAAGGGGCGTAGATTTCCTGCCTCGGACTGGTGAGTTCCATCACGAAACACCACTGATGGGTGTGCAACGCTCGTGCAACGCGCGCGAACGGGAAATTCATCTATAGTCCGTTGCGAGGGTAGTACACGCAATGGGGGTTCAAATGACTTATTCTGTTTCGGCAGCGGCCGACCATGAAGCGGAATTTGCGAGCATTGCCAGAATGCTGGCCCATATCCGCGACAGTGCCCGCGCGATGGATGCGCAAGCCCTGGAATACTGCATCGACATGGCGCTACAGGCTGTCGCCACGGAACTGCGCGATCGGCGCGAGTTCGCGGCCGCGGGAGCCGATCTAGCGGGCGGGTTTCGTCTGCTGCAGTGAAGCTGATGCGGACAGCACCCGCGGCATCTCTTCAGGCGCACAAAGTCGGGGTACATTTCCTCAAATCGGCTCCGATTTGAGGAAATGTGCCGTGGCGTGTGGACGCGGCCGCCTGACCGGCTAACGGTCGAGTTCCGGGTAAACCCTGTCCAGAAAGCCCGGCCGAAGCTTTTCACCGATCATGCAATCTGCGGCCGTTTCGCCGGCGGCGAGGGCGAGCGTGGGCGGAAGCGTCACCCCGCTCACCTCGAGTATCAGCTTCTGCCGGATGGCAATTGCGAAATCCTCGGCCTCGTGCACCGGAAGAACGAAGGAACCAGGCCCGCCGATCACGCACTCCGCATAGTACTGGTCGAGCGGGCCGGTCGACACGGAGGGACGGATCAGGATCGCAAGTCCATTGATGATGATGCCGCGTGACACCGCCTCGTTGCGGGCGGGGGCAACGGGTGGGCCGGTATTGTTGGGGCCGTCACCGGAAATGTCGATGACGCGGCGCGCGCCGGAAAAGGCGTTGGTGTCGATCAGGCTCGTACCAAAAATGATCGCATTGGAAATCGATGTGCCGCGCCGCGTTCCGATCGGCCGCGCTTCGATCCGGGCCGCGAAGGTTTCGGCATCCTCGGCGCCTTCGATCACCTGCCAAGTGACGACCGAAGCCTCGTTGACCATGCCGGCCCATTCGAAATAGCCGATGGCAATGCGGCCGAGATATCCACCCTTGACGGCGTTGATGAATTCCGGGTGCCTGAGCGCCTGGACATAGCCGGACCGCTGCACCCGCGCTTCCTCCATGTCCATCGAGCCGGACATGTCGACGGCGAGAACCAGTTCCACATCGACATTCGGGGGCGCGGCGGCCGTCTGCATCGGGCTGCCGCTGAGTGCCATGATCAATGCCAGCATGCTCAACATCGCATCCGCCAATCGTCATGATCTACCGTCGGGACCTTCTGTCCCTCCGAGCCATCGTCGTTAGAACGCATGGCCCCAGAACTGAAATGTATCACAGGATTGCCGATCGGCGACTGTCGCGACCAAGCGTGATTGCAATATTATTTGATCGTGACGCCTGAGACAGGAGAAAAGGCGCCAAATAGACTGCCCATGAGACAAGAGTGCTTCAATTCAAGACCTTGCAGCGCCGGCATTGGGTTGATGAACCCAATCTGGCCATGGTCGTCAAACAAGACCTCGTCATGCTTCACTTCCCGTCGAACAGCGACATCGTCCTGATCGAGAGGCTGCAGCGCGCCGCCTTCGATTATTTCCTCTGTTATTCCGATGCCCGGACGGGGCTTGTCGCCGACACATCGCGGGAGGGGTCGCCGTCGAGCATCGCGGCCACCGGCTTCGGGCTGTCTTGCTATCCGGTTGCCGTCGAGCGCGGCTGGATACGGCGACCCGACGCGGCCCACCGCGTGCTCTCCACCTTGCGCTTTCTCGATGGCAGCCGGCAGGCGAGCGACAGGCAGGCAACGGGCCATCGCGGATTCTACTACCATTTTCTGGACATGCGGACGGGCGAGCGCACCTGGAACAGCGAACTCTCGACCATCGACACGGCGCTGCTGTTGGCTGGCGTCCTGACGGCTGCGGCCTATTTCTGCACGCGCGAGCCAGGCGAGGCGGAGATCCGCAGCCTTGCTGCGAGGCTCTATGAGCGGGCGGATTGGGTCTGGGCCCTCAATCGCGGAGACACGGTAGCCATGGGCTGGAGGCCGCCAGGACGTTTCCTGAAGCACCGTTGGCGCGGTTACAGCGAGGCATTGCTTCTTTACGTGCTGGCGCTCGGCTCGTCGACCCGACCAATCGCACCGGAGCATTACGGCGCCTATTCGGCGGCGCACGAGTGGCTGACGATCGAAGAGGCGGCGCACCTTCATGCCGGCCCGCTGTTCGTTCACCTCTTTCCCCATGCCTGGATCGACTTCCGTGACATAGGCGACATGGGGATGCGCTCGGCAAGAAGTGACTACTTTGCGAATACCCGCCGGGCGATCGCATTGCAGCGCGCTCATGCGGAAGAAAATCCTCACCGCTTTTTCGGCTATTGCCGCGATCTCTGGGGCTTCAGCGCCTGCCATGCACCGAAGGGCTGGCTGAAGCTGCGTGATGGCCGGCGGCAGAGGCTTCTGGGCTATGCGGCGCGCGGCGCTCCATTCGATGCCAATGACGGGACCCTGGTTCCCTGGGCGCCGCTTGCGGGCCTGCCTTTCGCGCCGGACGACTGCCTGGACAGTCTCTCCCATCTGCTGGCGCACTATCCGGCCCTGCTTCGCAACGGCCGCTTTCCGGGCGGCTTCAATCCGAGCCTGCCGGGAGGCGGGCGCGAGGGCTGGGTCGATGACAGGATCGTCGGGCTTGACCAGGGGCTGGCAGTCATGATGATCGAGAACTGGAGAAGCGGCCTTGTTTGGGAACTCACGCGCAGCATCCCGGCATTCGGCCGCGGACTGAAAAGGGCAGGCTTCGAAGGCGGATGGCTTACACCCGGCGTGTTTGATGGTTGAGAGAATGGGACAGCATCAGGAGAGCGCGGCGGGCCGGGGCCGAGTGGCAGCCGCGGTCGACTGGCTGGTGGCGGCAATTCCGGAAGTCGCCTGTTCGGTTGCGACCTCAGATGCAAACTTCCAATCGCCAGACGATTTTTGGTCCGATGCGGCGAATGTCGAAACCTGCCTTGCCTATCAGGATCGCTTTGCATCCGGCATGGACGACAAGGTCAGGGCGGCGCATCTGATCGCCTTCTACAGCCATCAACTCAGCCTTGTGGCAGGGGCAATCTATCTCGCCAGCGGCCTTGTCGCGAGCGTCTCGGGACTGCGTTTCGAAACCTATTTGCGGCCCTTCGACGGGCGAACGCTCGCGGCCGGCCGCTTTCATTTCTTCGTCAAACTTTCGCCGGGCGAAAATAAGGGGGAGGCGGCGCGGAGCTTCCACGATGTCTTCGTTGCGCAACTGAAGCCGGTCATCGCTCTCGTGAAACAGCGTTGCGGTCTGTCGGCCCGTGCACAATGGCGGCTGGCCGCTGACGGCCTCGCAGGGGCTTTCCTGGAGATCGGTCGCCGGCGCGGCGAGGAGGACGCGGCAACCGAGCAGGCGCTGGCGATCGTCAAGCGCGCTCACTCGCCGCTCGCATCGCCGGAGCTTCACTTTGAGAAGATAGTGGCGGAAGCTCCGCATGCCCGAACCTACCGGATGCGCGGCGGCTGCTGCCTCTATTACCGCACCGACGCCGGCGACTTTTGCGACGCCTGCGTGCTGCTGGATCCGGAGGTCCGGCGGGAGAGGCTAAGAGCGCATTTGCTCGATCGGCGCCACTCCTCACCTTGAAGGATCAAGGTGAGGAGGAACGTGTGAACAAATGCTAGTGTGCTCTCAGAAACCGGTCGTTGATGAAGCCGGAGACGATGCCGAGCACCAGCCAGAAGGCGAGCGTCGTCGCAAGTGCGGCAACGGCGAACTCGGCGCCGAGCACGGCCGGCACGTTGCTGGAAATGTCGAGCGGCTGCGGCGCGCCATAAAGGTGGGGAGCGGCGACAAGAACGAGACCCGCCAGCTTGGCGACGATTTCGCCGCGGAGCGCCAACAGGTAAAGGCCGGCGGCCGAGAACAGTATCGTCGCCCCCCACCAGAGTTGGCGGTCGCCGAGCTCGGCGGCGGGGAAGCCCGGAAGTTCCGGCGGCAGGCCGATTGCAGGCAGTAGATGCACCGCGAGCCAGCCGAAGGCGCCCCAGAGCGCGCCGTTGGCAAGCGTGATCGGATAACCGATCACGAGGCTGATGCCGGCAAGCAGCAGCGAGAAGCCGGCGCCGGTAACCAGATTGGCGGCAAGCGTGCCGGAGAAGCGGCTCATGCCGAACATGATGCCGCCTTCCTCGTGTTCTTCGCCCTCATGGGCGTAGGCGGGGGTGACCGGCGATAGAGCGGCGAGGATCTCGCCCAGGGTGGGGACGCCGTTCAGCGACGAATGCTGCTGATGATCCGCGGCCGCCGGCTGTTCACCGGCGGGCTGCTCGCCTGCAGCCGGTGCTTCGCCCTCGAATTCTTCCGCATGCAGGATGAGCGGCGTGACGCGCAATTCCTGGGCGGCGGACATGAAGACGCCGGCGATCAGCCCGGCCACGATCGCGGCCAGAAGTGTCTTTACGATCATTGTCGATTTTCCTCAGCAGGCACGGTCGCCTTGCGGCACAGCCGGCCCGGTTCCATGGACGCAAGCCAGCGCTCGCAGCCGCGGACACGTGCCGACGGCACGACGCGCGCTCCGAACGCCGGAGGGTCGATTGTCTTGCTCGTTCTGGAACGCGGCAAGCGTTCCATCACGTCGCTTAGTGGCAGGGGAAGCCGTAGGAATGCCGCGTGTCGTGCGCCGTATCGTGCAGGACGGCCGAATTCGCCAGGCCCGCGCCGAAGACGAGGAAAGCGCCGATCATCAGGGCGATGATGCCCGCGGTCAAACGGTCGCTGAGGGAGAGCGGAATGCTCGAAACTGTAGATGTAGCCATGACAACCTCCGTGATGGCAATGGGATGTTCCCGCTGGGCACTATGCCCGTATCGCTTGGCAGGTTTCCTGGCTCACGGCGTCAGATGTCTAGATTAGACACCAAGGAACTTGCCTCGCCTTCCCAGATTCGAACCGCCCTCTCGCGGTTTATACCCAGTGGCTTCTCCCGGATTGCTCCGGAACGACAAATTCACGCCGCTCTACAGTCGCGGGGTCGGCCGTGATTGAGATGCCCAGCTTGGGTCCATCCGTCACGTTCCCGTTTACTCCCGAAACGCGTTCGCATTCCGGGAACCAACCGATCAGCGATGATTAGGTGCGGACACCGACGATGTCAATCGAGCCGTGGTGGAAAGTACAGGAGGATATTGCGCGCTTTTCGTGTTGCAGCGCCACGCAGGGACAACTGCTGATGACTATATCGCATCGGTCGGCTATCTGTTGGACAGCGCGTGCGGCCGCCGGTCGCGTTTGTAGACCCGGAGTCTGTGCGATGCTTGCCCTTGTTCCTGCCCTGGCCTTTGCCGCCGTTATCGGATCCGGACTTATGGCCGGGCTCTTTTTCGTCTTTTCCGTCTGCATCATGCAGGCACTGGCGCGATTGCCGGCGGAACAGGGCGTTGCCACCATGAACGCGATCAACGTCGTAATCCAGAATCCGCTGTTCTTCGCCGCCTTCATGGGCACGGCGCTGCTTGGCGTGATCCTGATAGCCGCCGCTTTCATCTGGGACGGGCAGGGGAGCTATCTCCTGGCGGTGAGCGGGCTCGTCTACCTCGTCGGCACGTTCGGGGTCACGATCGTCTTCAATGTCCCGCTCAACAACGCGCTCGCCAACGCGACTTCGGTCCAGGCCGCCACCGAAATCTGGCAGCAGCGCTACTTGACCGATTGGGTCTGGTGGAACCATGTCCGCACGATTGCTTCGATCGGTTCGCTCGCCCTTTTCGTGCTTGGCTTCCAGCGAGGCTGAAGCGCAGGCATGAGGATGGTGAGAATTCGAAGTGCTACAGTGACCTTTGCGCGTCTGATAAGACGCGCGGCGCTGTAGGGAGGATACCATGGCGGTCCGGCGCATCGTGCCCAACCTTCAAGTATCCGATCCGCAACGGGCGCGCAGTTTCTATGCGGATCTGCTTGGTCTCAGTGTCGTGATGGATCACGGCTGGCTGGTCACCTTTGCGGCCGAGGGCGGATCAGCCATGCCGCAGGTAGGTTTTGCCATTGAAGGCGGATCGGGAACGCCGGTGCCGGCGCTCTCGATCGAGGTGGACGATGTCGACGAAGTCTATCGGCGCGCAAAGGCCGCCGGCATCGAGATCGTCTTTGACATCACTGACGAGCCCTGGGGTGTGCGGCGCTTCTTCGTGCGCGATCCGTTCGGCAACATCGTCAATATCCTGTGGCATTGAGCGGGGGGCGGCGCCCCCGCAACGGATCAGACGGTCGTCAACGCGTTCGCGACGTCGGCGACCAGGTCGTCCGGATGCTCGATGCCGATCGACAGGCGGATGGTCGATTCGAGCACGCCGATCCGGCGCCGCACCTCGATCGGCACGCCCGAGTGCGTCATCGCAGCCGGGTGGCTCGCCAGCGATTCCGTGCCGCCGAGGCTGACGGCGAGCTTGAAGATCTGCAGCGCGTTCAGGAAACGGAAGGCTGCCTCCTGGCCGCCGGCGATGTCGAAGGAGAAAGTCGAGCCGGCGCCCGTGCATTGCCCGGCAAAAACGCGGCCGACCGGCGAGGCTTCGTCGTGGAAGGGTAAGTAGTGGATTCCGTCGACCTTCGGATGGTCGCGCAGGAACTCGGCGACGATGCGGGCGTTCTCGTTCGCCTTCTCCATCCGGACCGCCAGCGTTTCCAGTGATCGGCCGATCATCCAGCAGGAATGCGGGTCAAGCTGGGTGCCGATCGAGCCGCGAAGCGCCTTCACCTGCTTGATGAGCGCCTTGGAGCCGAGTACGGCACCGGCGATCAGATCGGAATGGCCGCCGACATACTTGGTCAGCGAATAGAGCGACAGATCGGCGCCGTGCTCGATCGGGTGCTGGAAGACCGGCCCGAGCAGCGTGTTGTCGCAGGCGACGATCGGCCTTTGCCCCTGTTTCTCGCCGATCTTCTCGGCGATGCGGCGGATCATTGCGACGTCGACGAGACTGTTTGTTGGATTGGCCGGCGTCTCGACGAGGACGGCGGCAACGCGCCCCTTGCTCATCGCCTCCTCGGCAGCGGCGCTGACGGCCGCCTCGTCGATGCCATCGGCAAAGCCGACCGCGTGGATGCCGAGATTGAGGAAGGTCTTGGCGAGCAGCGTTTCGGTGCCGCCGTAAAGCGGTTGCGAATGCAGGATCGCGTCACCCGGTCGCTGGAAGGCAAGCAGCGTGGTGGCGATTGCCGACATGCCGGACGAAAACAGCGCGCCGGCTTCGGCCCGTTCGAAAACGGCGAGGCGATCTTCGACGATCTCGCTGTTCGGGTGATTGAAGCGGGAATAGACGAGCCCGGCACCGACGCCCGCGGGCGGTTCGCGCCGACCCGAGACGAAATCGAAGAAGTCACGGCCTTCCTCGGCGGAGTGGAAGACGAAGGTCGAAGTCAAGAATATCGGCGGCTTGACGGCCCCTTCCGAAAGCTCGGGGTCGTAACCATAATTCAGCATCAGCGTTTCGGGATGCAGTTTATGGTTGCCGATATGGGTCTTCGACGGATGCGGCGCGGTCATGGTTTTTCTCCCTGGGCGCTACGGACTCGACTAACGGCTAAATTATATCAAACGCTTGGGCCGATCCTTGCTATTTGCGATCACTTCGTTTTGATGAACGCAACTTTTTGCCGGGGCCTGAGCGATATGACGCAGAAAATTGCCGACGAGATGGACCGCCGCATCCTGAGGGAACTGATTTCCGACGCGCGGATCACCAACAATGAATTGGCCGAGCGCGTCGGCCTTTCTCCGTCGCCGTGCCTGCGGCGGCTCAGGCGCCTGGAAGAAACGGGCGTCATCCGTGGCTATACGGCGCTCGTCGACCCGGTCGTTGAGGGCTGGACCATGACGGCGATCGCCACCGTCCGCCTCAGCCGCCAGCACGAGGACGAAATCGTGATGTTCGAGGAGGCGATCCGCGGTTGGGACGAGGTTCTCGAATGCCACCTCGTCACCGGTTCCCGCGACTACGTGCTGAAGGTGATGAGCGCCGGTCTCGAGCATTACGAGCGCTTCATCAAGGAGAAGATCGCCCGGCTCAAATGCGTCGCCTCGATCGAGACGAGCTTCGTGATGAATACCATCAAGGAGCGACGGATCTAATCTCGAGGTCATCATGCGAAGGCCCATCGCAATCCTCGGTTCAGCGGTTTTCTTCGTGGTCGTCCCCTGTGCGATCGCGGGACTTCTCCCATGGTGGATAACCCGCTGGCAGTTTCGCGACCCCTTTCTCGGCACATGGGTGACCCAGGCGGTCGGTGTCATCCTGATCGTCGCCGGGCTTCCCGGGCTGGTCGATTCGATCAGACGGTTCGCCGTGGAAGGCCTCGGCACGCCGGCCCCGGTTGCACCGACCCAAACCCTGGTCGTCACCGGGTTCTATCGTCACGTGCGCAATCCGATGTACCTCTCGGTGCTGACGATCATCCTGGGGCAGGGATTGCTATTTGGCGACTGGAGGCTCATTGCCTACGGAGCGGCGTTCTGGACGGTCTGCCATCTCTTCGTCATCTCTTACGAGGAGCCGACGCTGCACCGCGCCTTTCGCGGCGAATATGAATCGTATCAGCATAACGTGCCGCGCTGGCTCCCGAGGCTGACGCCGTGGAAAAAAGCCTGACGCGCATCTTCGGGTTGCGCCGATTGACTGTGCAGGTGCGGGAGGCGACATTGTCGGTATGCGCCGTTCGTTTCGGTCGCCCGGCGCAGCAATGATGACACCGCCCGCAGAGTGGAGGCCCGCAATGGAACACCTTCAACAGACGGACCTGTCGAGCGCGACGCGGCCAATTCCGCGCTATCTTGCCAATCTGTTGCGTTCCTTTTCTACGAGCGGCCTGCTTGTCGGCGTCATCTTCTTCGCGGTCTCGTTGACCCCGAGCCTCATTCCTCGCCCCTATCTGATCCAGGCGGTGATCTCCGGCACTTCGCTCGCCGCCGGCTACGCAATCGGCGCGTTCCTGCGGTGGCTCTGGTCGTTTTTTGAATTGCCCGAGCCGACGTCGCGGCGGGCGCGGACGCTGAAGATCGCCGCGGCCATTGTCTGCATAGCGGCGGCGGCGGTATTTCTCTGGCAGGCGGCGGGGTGGCAGAATACCGTCCGCGAGATCATGGGTATCGAGCCGATCGAGAGCGCCGATCCCGTGAAACTCGGTCTCATAGCCGGCGTCGTGTTCGTTGCGCTGGTGTTCCTGGCGCGGCTGTTCCGGCTGACCTTCCGTGTTCTTTCCCGTTGGCTGCAATATTTCCTGACGCGCCCCATCGCCAACGCGCTTGGTGGGCTCGTCGCTCTTGCGCTCTTCTGGTCCGTGACGAATGGCGTGATCTTCAAGTTCGCGCTTCGTGCGGCCGACAGTTCTTTCCAGCAGCTCGACGCACTCATCGATCCCGACGTCGCGCCCCCGACCGATCCCGTCAAGACCGGCAGCGCAGCGTCGCTCGTGCTCTGGGACGAGCTTGGGCGGCAGGGGCGACAGTTCATCGCCTCCGGCCCGACGGGCGCCGAAATCGGCGCCTTCTTCGGCGGCGCAGCGCCGGATCCGGTGCGCGTCTATGTCGGCTTGAACTCTGCCGAAACGGCGCGCGAACGGGCGAAACTGGCCCTGGAGGAACTGAAACGTGCCGGGGGCTTCGAGCGCAAGTCGTTGATCGTCGTCGTGCCGACCGGCACCGGCTGGATCGACCCGGAGGCGCTCGATCCGCTCGAGTATCTACTGCACGGTGACGTCGCGAGCGTCGCCGTGCAATATTCCTACCTCACCAGCTGGCTGTCGCTTCTCGTTGAGCCGGGCTACGGCGCGGATGCGGCCAACGCGCTCTTCGACGAGGTCTACGGTTATTGGACGAGGTTGCCGAAGGACCGGCGCCCGAAGCTCTATCTGCATGGCTTGAGCCTCGGGGCGATGAATTCGCAGGGGTCGGTCGATCTCTTCGATGTGATCGGCGATCCCTTCCAGGGCGCGCTCTGGAGTGGCCCGCCCTTTCAAAGCGGGCTGTGGCGTTCGGTGACGGCGGACCGCGTCCCGGGCTCGCCCGCCTGGCTGCCGCGCTATCGGGACAGTTCCGTGATCCGCTTCACCAACCAGGAGAATGCGCTCGACATTCCCGGTGCGCATTGGGGCGCCATGCGGATCATCTATCTGCAGTATGCCAGCGACCCGGTGACCTTTTTCGACCCGCACGCCTTCTACCGCGAGCCCGACTGGATGAGGGCACCGCGCGGACCCGATGTTTCTCCGGCGCTGAAGTGGTTTCCTGTGGTGACCGGGCTACAGCTCCTCGCCGATATGGCGATGGCAACCACCTCGCCGATGGGCTACGGCCATGTCTATGCGCCGGAACACTATATCGACGCCTGGATGGCGGTCACCGATCCGCAGGGCGTAACGGCCGAGGATGTGGCGCGGCTGAAGGAAAAATTCAAGGCGCGGTGAGGGCGTCCCGTTTCCTTGAGCGCCCCTCATCCGCCTGCCGGCACCTTCTCCCCGCAAGCGGGGCGAAGGGACTTGTGGCGGCGTCTCCAGTCCCCTCGCCCCGCTTGCGGGGAGAGGGGCAACTTCTGCTGCTCCGAGGCTACGGCTCGAACAGCAGCCCTTGCATGGCGCCGATGATCTTGCGGTGCTGGTGGGCGTGGCGGGTGCGAAGACTCGTCGCAGCATAGATCGCCTGCGGAATGACCGGCGCGTCGTCGACAATAGCCGCGATGCCGTCGTGGGAAAGCCGCTCTGCAGTGGCGGCCGTCACAAAGGCTGCGCCGCCAAGCGAACGCAGCAGGCCGATGATCGCCATGTTCTGCCCGGCGGCAAGTGAGGCTGCCGAAAGATGCGGCAGCGCCAAGCGATGGGCGCGGTCGAAGGCGGGCGAGTAGCTGGAGCGGATATAGGTTTCGGGCTTTACGCCGGCCATGTCGCGAGCCTCGGTGCTGACAAGCACGTAATGCAGTTCGCCGATCCTTTCATAGTGCAGATCGGGCAGGTAGTGCGGCGTGTAGAGAATTGCGAGATCCAGTTCCCCGGCGGCGAGATCGCGGTTCATCTGGTTGGAATAGTCCGCCTCCATGTAGATTTCCGTCGCCGGCAACTCGCGCCGGATGGCGGCCACCCATTGGCCGGCGAATGCATGCGCGAGGTCGTGCTGGATACCGAGTCGCATGGAGCGCTCCAGGGCGCCGGCGCTCGCCACCGCACGCGTCGCCTCATGCCACTGGTTTTGCAGCGCTTTTGCATAATCCAGAAAGCGCAGGCCCGAGGCGGTCGGAACTGTCCCGCCCTTGTTGCGGGTGAAGAGCTTGCGGTTGAACTGTGCCTCGAGCGCCTTGACGCGATGGGAAACCGTCGACTGCGTGATGTTCAGCCGCTCGGCGGTGCGATTGAAACTTCGCGTCTCCATCAGATCCAGAAAGGTCTCGATCAGATCGACTTGCATCTTGGGGGGCTGCCTCCTTGCACTCGCCGCAATCAGTCTAATCGAATACCTCGATCAATAAAGCCTGATCTCTCCACTTGATGGCCTTGGCCTGCTCGTCAAATATCCGTTCAAACGAGGGAATTACGCATGTCGAATTTGCCGTCTCACGCGCGTGTCGTGATCATCGGCGGGGGAGCCGTCGGCGCCTCCTCGCTCTACCACCTTGCCAAGGCCGGCTGGACCGATTGCGTGCTCCTGGAGAAGAACGAGCTCACCGCCGGCTCGACCTGGCATGCAGCCGGCAATGTGCCGACCTTCTCCTCGTCCTGGTCGATCATGAACATGCAGCGCTACTCGGCCTCGCTCTATCGCGAGCTGGGTGCCCTGGTAGACTATCCGATGAACTATCACGTGACCGGGTCGATCCGCCTCGGCCATTCCAGGGAGCGGCTGCAGGAATTCAAGCGCGTCGTCGGCATGGGCCGCTATCAGGGGATGGATCTCGATATTCTTGGTCCGGACGAGATCCGCGGCCGCTATCCGTTCCTCGAGACGCATGAGCTGACGGGCGCGCTCTACGATCCCTATGACGGCGACATCGATCCGGCGCAGCTCACCCAGGCGCTCGCCAAGGGTGCGCGCGACATGGGTGCGAAGATCATCCGCTTCTGTCCGGTCACGGGCGCCCGGCGCGAGGACGACGAGTGGGTCATCACGACGCCGCAGGGCGAGATACGCTGCGAATATGTCGTCAATGCCGCCGGATATTACGCCCGTGAAGTCGGCAAGATGTTCGGTCGCGACGTGCCGATGATGGTGATGAGCCACCAATATATTCTCTTCGACGAGATCCCGGAGCTTGCCGACTGGTCGAAGGAGGCGGGGCACAAGTTGCCGCTGCTCCGCGACGTCGATTCCTCCTACTATCTCCGGCAGGAGAAATACGGGATGAATCTCGGTCCCTACGAGCGGAATTGCCGGGCGCACTGGACGACGCCGGACGACCCGATGCCGGAGGATTTTTCGTTCCAGCTTTTCCCGGACGATCTCGAAAGGCTGGAGTGGTATCTAAACGATGCGGTCGAGCGTGTACCGATCCTCGGCACGGCCGGCCTTTCGCGCGTCATCAACGGGCCCATCCCCTATGCGCCGGACGGCAATCCGCTGATCGGGCCGATGCCGGGCGTGCCGAATGCCTTCGAGGCCTGCGTCTTCACCTTCGGCATCTGCCAGGCGGGCGGCGCCGGCAAGGTGCTGGCCGAGTGGATCACCGAGGGCCAGACGGAATGGGACATGTGGTCCTGCGATCCGCGCCGCTACACCGACTATACCGACCAGGACTATTGCATCGCCAAGGGCAAGGAAATCTACGGCCACGAATATGCGATGCATTTCCCGAAACATTATTGGCCGGCCGGGCGCGGCAGGAAGCTGTCGCCGATCCATGACCGGATCGCCGCGCTCGGCGCCCAGTTCAAGGCTTACAATGGCTGGGAACGTGCGATGTGGTATGCGCAGCCCGGCGACGATACGTCCGAGGCGGCGACGCAGACCTGGGGACGCGAAGGCGCTTGGGCGAAGCGGATCGAGGAGGAGTGCCTGGCTGTCCGCGATGCCGCCGGCATCCTCGACCTGCCGGGATTCTCGCGCTTCCGGCTGAAGGGCGAGGGGGCGCGCGATTGGCTCTCCGGCCTCATCACCGGCCGCGTGCCGAAGCCGGGGCGTATCGGACTTGCCTATTTCGCCGACGACAAGGGACGGATCGTCACGGAAATGTCGGTGATGGCGATCGAGGAGGATTTCTTCTTCCTGATCACCGCAGCAACGGCGCAGTGGCACGATTTCGAGTGGCTGCTGAAGCACCGTCCAGCCGGTGCCGTGTTTACGCTCGACGACGTGACGGCCAATTTCGCCTGCCAGATACTGAGTGGGCCAAAATCGCGCGCGATCCTGGCGGAAGTGTCGGATGCCGATCTTGCGAAGGGGTGGCTGACGCATCAGACGGCTGCGATCGCCGGGCGCTATTGCCAACTGGTGCGGGTCTCCTTTGCCGGTGAACTTGGCTGGGAAGTCCACACCAAGGTCGAGGACACCGCAGCGGTGTTCGACGCGGTGTGGGAGGCCGGCCAAAAGCATGGGCTCAAACCCTTCGGCATGGAAGCGCTCGACAGCCTGCGGATCGAGAAGGGCTACCGCGCCTGGAAAGGCGATCTTTCGACCGACTACACGATCCTGCAGGGCGGTCTTGACCGTTTCGTCGACTGGTCGAAGCCCGGCTTCAAGGGCAAGGCGGCGCTGGAGCGCGAGAAACAGCAGGGTGTGGCGAAGCGCTTCGTGACGCTGACCGTCGAGGCCGGCGAATGCGACGCGCCCTATATGTCGACGCTCTGGTCGGGTGGCGAGGTCGTCGGCGAAACGACCTCCGGCAACTGGGGCCATCGCGTCGGCAAGTCGATCGCCCTCGGCATGCTGCGTGCCGATCTCGCGGTGCCCGGCCGGGAGATCGAAGTCGAGATCTTCGGCGACCGCTTCAAGGCGACGGTTGAGCCGGACCAGCCGCTCTGGGATCCCTCGAATGAAAGACTGAAGGCATGACGAAGCCCATCCCTCAAAAGGCGCGCGCGGTGATCATCGGCGGCGGTGTTTCCGGCTGCTCCGTCGCCTATCATCTCTCGAAGCTCGGCTGGACCGATGTCGTGCTGCTCGAGCGCAAGCAATTGACCTCAGGCACCACCTGGCACGCGGCCGGATTGATCGGCCAACTCCGCGCCTCGCAGAACATGACGCGGCTCGCGAAATACTCGGCCGACCTCTATGTCAAGCTGGAGGCCGAAACCGGCATTTCGACCGGCATGCGCCAGAACGGCTCGATTACCGTTGCGCTCACCGAGGAGCGTAAAGAGGAGATCTACCGACAGGCCTCGCTGGCGCGCGCCTTCAGCGTCGATGTGCGCGAGATCACGCCGGACGAAGTCAAGGCGATGTATCCGCATCTCAACGTCTCCGACGTCAAGGCGGCGGTGCACCTGCCGCTCGACGGCCAGTGCGATCCGGCCAACATCGCCATGGCGCTTGCCAAGGGCGCACGGCAGAGCGGCGCGACGATCATCGAAGGCGTCAAGGTTACGGCGGTCCTGAAGAAGGATGGCCGCGTCACCGGCGTCACCTGCGAGCAGAACGGCGAGTGCTTCACGATCGAAACGGAGAACGTCGTCAATTGCGCCGGCATGTGGGGCAGGGAACTCGCCCGCCAGTCCGGCGTCACGGTGCCGCTGCATGCCTGCGAGCACTTTTATATCGTCACCGAAGCGATCGCGGGCTTAAGCCGCCTGCCGGTTCTGCGCGTGCCGGACGAGTGCACCTATTACAAGGAGGATGCCGGCAAGATGCTGGTCGGCGCCTTCGAACCGAAGGCCAAGCCCTGGGGCATGGAAGGTATCCGCGAGGACTTTTGCTTCGACCAGTTGCCGGAGGATTTCGACCATTTCGCCCCGATCCTCGAAATGGCGGTCAACCGCATGCCGATGCTGGAGACGGCGGGTATCCATACGTTCTTCAACGGGCCGGAAAGCTTCACGCCTGACGACCGCTACTATCTCGGCGAGGCACCGGAACTCAAAGGTTACTGGGTTGCGGCCGGCTATAACTCGATCGGCATCGTCTCCTCCGGCGGCGCCGGCATGGCGCTGGCGCAATGGATGGACGACGGCGAGCCGCCTTTCGACCTCTGGGAGGTCGATATCCGCCGGGCCCAGCCGTTCCAGAAGAACCGCGCCTATCTCAAGGAGCGTGTCTCCGAGACGCTCGGCCTTCTCTATGCCGATCACTTCCCCTATCGCCAGATGGCGACGGCACGCGGTGTTCGCCGCTCGCCCCTGCACGAGCACCTGAAGGCCCGCGGCGCGGTCTTCGGGGAAGTAGCCGGCTGGGAGCGCGCCAACTGGTTCGCGAAAGAAGGCCAGGAACGCGAGTATCGCTATTCCTGGAAGCGGCAGAACTGGTTCGAGAACCAGAAGGCCGAGCATCTCGCCGTTCGCAATGGCGTCGGCCTGTTCGACATGACCTCCTTCGGCAAGATTCGGGTAGAAGGACGCGATGCGCTCGCCTTCCTGCAGCGCCTCTGCGCCAATGAGCTGAATGTCGAACCGGGCCGCATCGTCTATACGCAGATGCTGAACGCCCGCGGCGGCATCGAGAGCGACCTGACGGTGACGCGACTTTCCGAGACCGCTTTCCTGCTCATCGTCCCCGGCGCAACTTTGCAACGCGACCTCGCCTGGCTCCGCAAGCATCTCGGCGACGAGTTCGTGGTGATCACCGATGCGACCGCTGCCGAAAGCGTGCTCTGCGTGATGGGGCCGAAGGCGCGCGAGCTGATGCAGAAGGTGAGCCCGAACGATTTCTCCAACGAGGCGCATCCCTTCGGCGCGGCGCGTGAGATCGAGATCGGCATGGGACTCGCCCGCGCCCACCGCGTCACCTATGTCGGCGAGCTCGGCTGGGAGCTTTATGTCTCCACCGACCAGGCGGCGCATATCTTCGAGACGCTGGAAGAGGCGGGACGTGATGTCGGCCTCAAGCTCTGCGGGCTTCATACGCTCGACAGTTGCCGCATCGAGAAGGCGTTCCGCCACTTCGGCCACGACATAACAGACGAGGACCATGTCCTCGAGGCCGGGCTCGGCTTTGCGGTGAAGGTCGACAAGGGTGATTTCATCGGCCGTGAGGCAGTGCTTACGAAGCAAGACGAGGATCTGTCGCGCCGGCTGGTGCAGTTCCGGCTCACCGATCCGGAGCCGCTGCTTTTTCACAACGAGGCAATCGTCCGCAACGGCGAGATCGTCGGGACGATCACGTCCGGCAATTACGGGCACCATCTCGGTGGGGCGATCGGGCTCGGTTATGTGCCCTGTAGCGGCGAGAGCGCCGCGGACGTGCTGGCGTCGAGTTACGAGATCGAAATCGCTGGAACTAGGGTCAAGGCAGAGGCTTCGCTGAAGCCCATGTACGACCCGAAGGCGGAGCGGGTGCGGGTGTAAGTAATAATTGCCCCTCATCCGCCTGCCGGCACCTTCTCCCCGTTTTGACGGGGAGAAGGGACTCGCGGCACCGGCTCGTCCCCTCTCCCCGCGTGCGGGGAGAGGGTTAGGGTGAGGGGCAATTCCGCCGGAAAGCGCGAGGGGCGAAGAGCTACAGTGCGATTGGGAGATGATGATGGCTGACGAATGCGCAGTTGCGGTTTCCAGACGGTCCGGCGGGCGGGCGGCGCGTGTGGCGCTTCGCGCGGCGCCGCTTGCGGAAAATATCCGGCCGGTCCGCCCGGGTCTTGCCGGCGGGCAATACAAGCCGCTGAGCGAGGCGAATGTCCGGCGCATCCACGAGGCAGCGCTCGATGCTTTGGAGCAGATCGGCCTTGCCAATGCGCCGAAGTCCGGGGTCGACATCATGACCGGCGCCGGCGCCATCCTCGGAGACGACGGGCGCATTCGCTTTCCCCGCGCGCTTGTCGAGGACATGCTGGCTGTTGCCGCCCGCGACATCACCCTCTACGCCCGTGATCCGAAACAGGATCTGAACTTGAGCGGCACGCGGGTCCATTACGGCACGGCGGGTGCCGCCGTGCATGTCGTCGATGTCGAGAAGCGCGAATATCGCGAGTCCACGGCGAAGGACCTGCTCAACGCCGCGCAGCTCGTCCATCATCTCGACAATGTCCATTTCTTCCAGCGCGCCATGGTCTGCCGCGACGTTCCCGACAATTTCCTGATGGACATCAACACGCTTTATGCCTGCTGCGCCGGCACCACCAAGCATGTCGGCACCAGCTTTTCCGATCCGTCGCATGTCGAGGGCTGTTTCGACCTCATCCATATGATTGCCGGCGGCGAGGACAACTGGCGGGCGCGGCCCTTCGTCTCGAATTCCAACTGCTTCGTGGTGCCGCCGATGAAGTTTGCGGAAGAGAGCTGCATCACCATGGAGAAGTGCATTCGCGGCGGCATGCCGATCCTCTTGCTTTCCGCCGGGCAGGCGGGCGCCACGGCCCCGGCGCCGCTGGCAACGGCGATCGTCCAGGCGGTCGCCGAATGCCTTGCCGGCGTCGTCTACGTCAATGCGCTGTCCCCCGGCCATCCGGCCGTCTTCGGGACCTGGCCGTTTGTTTCGGATTTAAGGACGGGAGCCATGTCCGGCGGCTCCGGCGAGCAGGCGCTGCTGACGGCCGGTTGCGCCCAGATGCACCAGTTCTATCGTCTGCCGGGCGGTGCCGCCGCCGGCATCGCGGATGCGAAGCTGCCCGACATGCAGGCCGGCTGGGAACAGGCGATCTCCAATGTCATGGCGGGGCTTTCCGGTCTCAACATGGTCTACGAGGCGGTCGGCATGCATGCCTCGCTCCTCGGCTTCTGCCTCGAGTCGCTGGTGCTCGGCGACGACCTGCTCGGGCAGGTGCAGCGCTGCATCCGCGGCATCGACGTGACCGAGGATTCGGTCTCCCTCGAAACCATGCGCTCCGTCTGCCTCGACGGTCCCGGCCATTATCTCGGCCATCCCCAGACGCTCGGGCTGATGCAGACCGAGTACATCTACCCGGCCGTTGCCGACCGCACGAGCCCGAAGGAATGGGTGGAGATCGGCCGTCCGGACCTCGTCGCCCGCGCCATCGAGCGGAAGAACCGCATTCTCGCCGAGGCTGCCCCATCCGTCATTGCACCGGAAATCGACCGCGCCATCCGGGAAAAGTTCAGGGTCTACTGCTGAAGGATAGAGCGGGATGAGGAAAGGTTTTCCGCCCGCCTCCCGCTTATCGTGAACTAAAGCGCGTCGCGTTCAAACGTACTCACGCGGCGCGTTTTAGGTCTTTGTTTTTGTGCATGTCGTCATCCCAAAACCGCTGCACACTTTTGGGCGACAGGCATTAGCGGCGCCGGTCGAAATGCGTCCTGAGCGTCACATGCGTTTGCACCGTGGCAATGCCCGGAATGGTGGCGATCTGTCGCCGGATGGTGTCGAGGTCACCGTTCGAGTCGCATTCGACGAGCAGCATGAGATCCGTCGCGCCGGCGAGAGACCAGCAACTGACGACGTGCGGCATGCCGGAAATGCGCGGCAAGACATGGTCGCAGTTCTTGCCGGACTGGAAGGCGACGGCAACGAGGGCGCGCACAACCGGGGCCTTCTCTTCCACCCCAAGCCGGATCGTATAGCCGGCGATCGTGCCCTTGGTTTCCAGCCGACGCAGCCGCTCATGCGTGGCGCTGCGCGACAGGCCTGCATGGCGGGCGAGCGCCACCAGGCTCTGGCGGGAATCCTGGCGCAACGCCGCCAGCAACAGACGGTCCTTTTCGTCGAGTTCAGTCAATTCGTCGTCCTCGGGCGCGCGCGGCGGACGAATGTCCGGGCAAGGCGGCATCGTGCTCAATGAAACCGGACGATAGGGCAGTTAGCTTCTTCGAACAACGAAGGAGACCCTGTCATGAACAGCTTGAAACTTCCCGTAAATACCGTCCTGATCCCGATCGACATGCAGCGCGCCTTCGATGCAGCGCCGTGGCCGCCGCGCTGGAATGAACGTGTCGATGGAAACGGGCTGGCGCTCCTGGCCGCGTGGCGCGCGGTGAGACGGCCGATCATACATGTGCGGCACGACAGCGTCGTGGAAGGCTCGACGCTGCGGCCGGGGCAGCCCGGCAACGCCTTTCGTCCCGGCTTCGACCCATTGGGAGAGGAACCCCTTATCAGCAAGAGCGTGAATGCGGCCTTCATCGGCACCGATCTCGACCTCAGGCTCCGCCGCCTCGGAGCCGATACCGTCGTGATGTTCGGCATTTCGACCGACATGTGTGTCTCGACCTCGGTGCGGGTCGGCGCCAATCTCGGCTATCGTGTGATCCTCGTGGAGGATGCCTGCGATTGTTTCGATTTGGCGGATGGCGCGGGCGGGGTGATCTCGGCGCGGGACATCCACCGCGCGCATGTGGCGACTCTGAGGGCGGACTTTGCCGAAGTGGTGGCCACCGAGGACATGCTGGCCGCGCTCGACGCCGCGAAAGCGGCGTGATCATCGCGCCGTTGCGCCCTTCGTTTCCAGGATACGGTAGCTCCATTTGGGCGCCCTGGGCGCTTCATCCTCCCGGAACGGAAAGGTGAGAAACGTCTCGAAGGGGCGGGTCTCACCGCCCGGGACACGCACGAGCACAAGCGCCGTGTCGTCGCCGACCCGCGTGCATCCGCTCTCCGGGCAATCCTCGAGCGTGACCGTCAGACGGAAATATTCCAGCGTGATTGACGATTTGTTTCGAGCGGTTCCACGGAGGCGATAGCTGCGTTCCGCCTGGTTGCGCTCGAAGGCGAGGTTATCGAGCGCGATATCGGAAGGGGCGAGCCCGGCCGGGCGCGGGGCGGGCGCGGGTGCAGGCGCGTCCGGTGTGCTTTCGCTGAGCCAGACCAGAAAGGCGGCGGCGAGCCCCACCGCAACCGCAATGGAAAGGACCGGCTCCACCCAGCTACGGAAGCGGCCATAGCGGGCGGCGAGATACACGATCGCCAAGCCCAGGAATAACGCAATCACCCACAGCATGTAGATCCTCTTACAGCGCCGCCCGTCCACCAGGACGCGCAAGGGGCGCTGTAGCGCGTTGAATTACTGCACGATTTTCACTTTAAAGCGATACCAATCCAAGGATCATGCAGTGGAGGAATCTTATCGGTTCGCGCGCAAAGCTGGCAATCGCCGCTGGCCTGCATTCGCCTTTGGGCGAAGTTCACTTCCTTAGACTGATCCAATAGGCGCCATCGAAGGGAACGGCCGCGAAGCGTTCATTGATTTCGGCCAGGGTCTTGGCCGGGTCGACATCGGCAAACAGCTCCGGCCGCAGCCAGGCGGCAAATGCTTCCGCGGCAACGATGTTCAGCGGGATAGCATTGAAGAAGTTCCAGATTCCGTGGACGCGGCCGTTGCGGACGGCTCCGATACTCTCCATTACCGGCGTGGCGGCCACCTTTGCCAATGTCCGCTCGGCCTCGTCGCCACTGACCCCCGGGCCGATCGAAAAGCCGCTATATTTGCCGCCAGGCGACGACGTGGCGATATAGACCTCGGGGTTCTCGGCCATGATCGCCTCCGCATTCATCATGCCGCCCGGCCGCGGCAGCTTGCCTTCGGCGATGTTGCGGCTGCCGGTCAGGCTGATGAATTCACCAAGGCCGCCGATGCCATAGGCCCAGCAGCAGCGGTCAGCACCGGGAAAGGCTTCCATCAGCACCGTCGGTCCCGGCTCAGGGTGCTTGGCAACCCGGTCGCGGATGCGGGCAAGGCGTTCCTCGTAGAAGCGGGCGAATTCCTCGGCCTTTTCTTCCCGTTCGAAGATCTTGCCGAGCAGGCGCATCGTGTCGGGCGTGCGCTTCAGGACATCGTCGTTGAAGTCCACGACGACCACCGGGACGCCGATCCCCGAGAGATAGTCGATGGCGCGCTGGCCGGCCTCGGTATCCGCCTGCCAATTGGCGAGGAGCGCCAGATCTGCCTTGAGCGTCAGGATCGTCTCGAAGGACAAGCCCGGTCCGCTGCCGTCGTCGATCAGCGGCACCTCGGCAAGTCTCGGGAATTTGCGCCGGAAGCTTTCATAGATTTCCGGGTTGTCACCCTTCATGTCCCCGGACCAGCCGGCCAGCAGGTTTACCGGATCGGGGTGGATCAGCGATAGGGCGATGAGATTGAAACCGGTGCCGAGCAGCACCGCCTGGGGGCGCGAAGCTATCGTGACCTCGCGTCCGGTCGAATCGGTAACCGTCATCGGCCACTGCGCTTGCGCCCGGGCAGTGAAGGCGAGCAGGGCGATCAACAGCATTGCGGCGCTTCGAACGACGCCCGAAGAGGTCTGAGGCAAGTTATTGGTTCCTTTGGCTTGGAAGGGCGCAGAGGCTGCCACAGCTCGCGATGCCGGGAAGAAGGTAGCGCAGACAGCAGATTTTGCGCCGGCAGACCTGCGCTCCGTTCTCCTCCTCGTGGCGAAGGCAGTCGAAGAAGGGGTTGGTCGCTCCGTTCGGCATCAGGCGCAAGCTCGTCATCGCATCGGCCTGGTTGCTCAAGGGTTCAGTTCCGGCGGTTCGCAGCGCGTAGTCGATGTAGACGGCGGCGTTGTTCCAGGCGAGCTTCGGTGCAATGCCGCCCACCGCCTTGAGATGACCAATGACCCTGACAAGGTGCTCGTCCACCAGAGGCTGGAGGGCGGAGAAAATCTCCTGCCCATCCTCATCGCTCCAGTCACCGGGCGCCGGAACACCGAGGGCACGAGGCAAGCCGTCGGCTGAAAGCGCCACCGTCATCTCGTCGAAACGAATGGGCAGTACCTGACGCTCCAGCGCCCAGGCGACGACATAGGGGATGGTGAGACTCGATAGATAGAAAAGCGACCACATGGAAGCGACGGCGCGTCGATCGCCGCCGTCGAATGTTGCCGCATAGGTCGAAAGCGCCCGGTCGAAGGCACCGGAGGCGAAGAACTCGGCGAGCGGCATGCCATCGGCGAGATCGGCCGACAGCACCATCTTCTCGTTGCACCAGGCATGCGGGCCTGCAAAGGCCGCCGACAGGACCGTCGACCCGCCAGGATGCGCTACGCTTTCATGCCCGCCCATCGCCATGGCGCTACCAGTTGTAACGCAGCGAGCCGATGACGGCGCGGCCCCGGTCGCGGTAGCAGAAGCCTGCCGAGCAAACCGCTTCGCGACGGTCAAACAGATTGGTCGCATTCACCTGCAGACGCAAACCTTCATATTTTTTGTCGAGGGCCGCAAAGTCGTAGTGAGCAGCGGCGTCGAACAGGACGCGAGACGAATTGCGCGTCGTGTTTTGGTCGTTGCCGTAGCTGGACCCGAGGAAGCGAGCACCTGCCCCGAAGCCGAGGCCATATCCCGGCCCATCCTCTGGCAGGGTATAATACGCCCAGGCAGAGGCCATGTGGCGAGGCACGGATGAGACGTAGTTGCCGATCGTGTCCGCAGGACCTTCGAGGATTTTTGCGTCGGTGTAGGTATAGGAGGCCACCAGCGACAGGCCGTTGTCGAGGCTAGTGTTCGCCTCCAGCTCGAAGCCGCGGGAGCGCACCTTGCCGCGCTGCACCTGAATGTTCTCGGGCCCAGTGGGCAAGTCCACAACCTCGTAATAGAGGCTATTGGTTTGGTCGATGTTGAAGAGAGCGGCGGTGATCAGCGTGTTGCTGTTCGGCAAGAGATATTTGACGCCGACTTCCTGCTGTTCGCTTTCCGTCGGCTTGAACGGCTGGTTCGTTTCTCTGTTGATCCCCGCATTGGGCGAGAATGCTGTCGAGTAGCTGATATAGGGTGCTAGGCCGAAATCGGTTTCGTAGGTCAAGCCGATGCGGCCGGAAAATTCCTTGTCGTTCTGCGATACGGTGCTCACCGCGTCGGTAGCGAGATCAGTCGTGTCGGTATCGGTCGAAACCCAGTCATAACGTGCACCACCGGTTAGCGTCCAGGCGTCGTAGCGGATCTGGTCCTGCAGGTACGTGCCGAGCTGCCATTGATCCTGGACGACCCGGCTGCTGAAGTCGATCGCCGCAACCGGGCGACCTTGCGTCGGGTTGTTGGTGTCGAGCGGCGGGGAAACGCCCGTACCGGAGAGAGAGCGGAAACGCAATTTGGTATAGTCGACGCCCGCGAGCAATGTGTGATCGAGCGCCCCGGTATCGAATTCGGCTACCAGCTGGTTGTCGATGACGAAGGCCGTCAGCCGCTCGTCGAAGGTGCCGGCGCTGCTGTCAAGGAGCGTCGGATCAACGTCGTTCGGGGCATAGGCGAAGGCCCAGTCCGCGTCCGTATTCAGCGTCGAGATGCGCGCGTTCTGGCGGAACGTGAATGTCTCGTTGAGCCGATGTTCGAATTCGTAGCCCAGTCGGGCCTGCTTCTGCACCGAATCGTTGAAGGCGGGGTTGCCCGCGAAGATGTCCGTTACCTCACCGGTCAACGGGTCGTTGTAATAGGCCGCCGTGCCGCCGGTCTTGGTGCGTGAATATTCGCCGAGAACGGTCAGGCTCGTGTCTTCGTCCGGTTTCCAGGTGAAGGCTGGCGCGATATAGGCGCGGTCGTCAGGCACGCTCACCTGCTCGGTGTCGGAGTCACGCAGGAGCCCGGTCAGCCGGTAATAGACCGGATCTGTTTCGTTGATCGGACCGGAGAAATCGAACTGTCCCTGGTATCGATTATCGGTGCCGTATTGCACTTGCAGTTCGTGCAGCGGCACTTCGGTTGGCCGCTTGGTGATCAGGTTGAACAGACCTCCCGCGCCGGATGCGCCGTAAAGGGCGGACGACGGACCGCGAAGAATGGAAACGCCTTCGAGACCGTATGGCTCGGTCTTGAAGATGGACGAGCTCGCGCCGGGCTGGCGCAGGTTGTCACGGAAGACGCCGGTGTAGGTCACATCGAAGCCGCGCACCGAAAAGCTGTCGAAGCGCGGATCGAAGCCGAAGGCGTTTACGCGCGAACCTGGGGTGTAAGCCAAGACGTCGAGTAGCGTCTGCGGGTTGCGGTCCTTCAACTGCTGCTCGGTAACGGAAGAGATCGACTGCGGTGTTTGCAGAAAGGGCGTGTCGACTTTCGCCCCAGTTGCGCTGCTCGTGCCGACATAGCCGTCGGCGGTGATAACGCCGCCGCTGCCGCCGTTCACAATCAGGGTTTCGAGGGCGGTCGATTCCGCATTGCCGGCGGTCTCCTGTTGAGCCTCTTGCGCCTGCGCCGTGGCGACGAGGGCAAGGGCGGAGGTCCCGGCGAGAGTGGCGCGGATCAGCGGCAGCAGGCGGATTGTTTGATTAGGCATGCGATGCAACTTTCTGGACGGTAAACGAAAATCGATAAGATGACTTAATCACTCATGATTTTTGCGCCCGCAAGTAGCATTTATGACTATTAAAGTCATGTTTTGAATTTGTGGGAAATAGGCAACAGCGGCCACACGTTGTGACACGGTGCGTCTATTACAACCGGGGAGCGCTGAGCCATCGAAGTGGGCAAGAAAATGCCCCTCGGCCGTTTTGGGGAGTGGCGGAAGGGCACAAGTAGGAGGGGATAGCCGAAAGCGGGAGGGCGGCCCGGGTGGGCACTCCCCCTTGGAAGCGGCTCGGACGAGAGCTTGCTCGCCCGTCAGCCGTGGTTGATCATAATGTGCCGAACGGCCGTGTAATCCTCGAGCGCATAGACCGACATGTCCTTGCCGTAGCCCGACTGCTTGACGCCGCCATGCGGCATTTCGGTGGTCAGCATGAAGTGCGTGTTGATCCAGGTGCAACCGTATTGCAGCCGTGAGGCAGCCTTCATCGCCCTGCTGATATCCTTCGTCCAGACGGAGGAGGCGAGGCCATAGTCGCTGTCATTCGCCCAGGCGACGACGTCGTCCTTGCCGGTGAAGCGGGTGACGGAAACGACCGGCCCGAAGACCTCGCGGCGGACGATCTCATCCTCCTGCGTCGCGCCGGCGACGACCGTCGGCTGAAAGAAGAACCCTTCCGCACTGCCCGTGCGGCCGCCGGTGGTGATGTCGATATGTTTCTGGTCAGCCGCCCGCTCGACGAAGCTGGCGACGCGATCGCGCTGGCGCTTGGAGATCAGCGGTCCGATCTCGTTCTCGGTGTCGTCGGCAAGGTTGTAGCGGATCGTCGAAACGGCGCTTGTCAGGTCGGCGACGAGCTTCTCGTAGATGCCGGCCTCCGCATAGATGCGGCAGGCGGCGGTGCAGTCCTGGCCGGCATTGTAATAGCCGAAGGTGCGGATGCCGTTGACGACGGCCTCGAGATCGGCGTCGTCATAGACGATGACCGGCGCCTTGCCGCCGAGTTCGAGATGGGTCCGCTTGACCGTCTTCGCCGCCGCCGTCAGCACCTTCTTGCCGGTGGCGATATCGCCGGTGATCGACACCATGGAGACCTTGGGATGATTGATCAGCGCGTTGCCGACCGTTTCGCCGCGGCCGGTGATGACGTTGACGACGCCCTCGGGAAGAATGTCGGCCAAGAGCCGCGCCAGTTTCAGCGCGGTCAACGGCGTCTGCTCGGACGGCTTGAAGACGACGGTGTTGCCGCCGGCGATTGCCGGCGCCAGCTTCCAGGCCATCATCATCAAGGGATAATTCCAGGGGGCGATCGAGCCGACGATGCCGATCGGGTCGCGGCGGATCATCGAGGTGTGACCCGGCAGGTATTCGCCGGCGGTCGGCGCGTGCAGGTTGCGCACCGCACCGGCAAAGAACCGCCAGCAATCGATGATCGCCGGGAGCTCGTCGTTCTTCACGGCATTGATCGGCTTGCCACAGTTCAGGGCTTCGAGCGCGGCAAAGTCGTCGGCATGCTTCTCGATCGCATCGGCGATCTTCAGGAGATGGTTCGAGCGTTCGGCCGGCGTCGTCTCGGACCAGGTGTCGAAGGCGCGCTCTGCCGCGTCCACGGCGGCGTCGATCTGTCTATGGGAGGCTTCGGCGAGATCGATGATCCGGGCGCCCGTCCGCGGGTTGAGGATGTGCTCCTCGGCCTCGGTTCCGGCTTCGAAACGCGATCCGATCAGGAGTTGCGTGTCCATGTCTGTTCTCCCTTGATGTTCGATGTCATTTGCCGGCTCCGGCGATCTGGTCGCCGTCGCGGGTGAGGTAGTAGGCGCCGAGGATCGGCAGGAAGGTGACGATGACGACGATCATCGCGACGACGTTGGTCACCGGCCGCTGGCGCGGGCGGATCAGTTCCTCGAGCATCCAGATCGGTAGCGTCGACTGCTGTCCGGCGGTAAACGTCGTGACGATCACCTCGTCGAAGGAGAGCGCAAAGGCGAGCATGCCGCCGGCGAGCAGCGCCGTGCCGATATTCGGCAGGATCACGTAGCGGAAGGTCTGGAAGCCGTCCGCGCCGAGGTCCATCGAGGCTTCGATCAGCGAGCCGGAAATCCGCCGAAAGCGGGCGACCGCGTTGTTGTAGACGACGACGATGCAGAATGTCGCGTGGCCGAGCACGATCGTCCAGAACGAGAACGGGATGTCCGCCATCGAGAAGGCCGAGCGCAGCGCGATGCCGGTGATGATGCCGGGCAGCGCGATCGGTAGGATAACCAGCAGTGATACCGTCTCGCGGCCGAAGAAGCGCGTCTGGCTGATCGCGGCGGCGCAAAGTGTGCCGAGGATGAGTGCGGCGCCGGTGGCGATCGCGGCGACCTTGACGGAGAGGGTGAGGGCGGCCCAGACGTCCGGCCGGCTCCAGGCGACCGCGAACCATTGCGTCGTCAGCCCCGGCGGCGGGAATTGATAGGTCTTTTCCTCCGTCGTGAAGGCATAGAGGAAAATCAGCAGGATCGGCACGTGCATGAAGGCAAGACCGGCGGCCGCGGCGATCTTCAGGCCAAGGGGCGCGCGGTTCGATTTCTCAGAGCGCATCGAAGGCCCCCATGCGTTTGGCCATCCAGAGATAGGCGCCCATGATGACGATCGGCACGACGGTGAAGGCGGCGGCGAGCGGGATGTTGCCGGCGGTGCCCTGCTGGGCATAGACGGCCTGGCCGATGAACAGCCGCGACGAGCCGATAATCTGCGGGATGATGTAGTCGCCGAGCGTCAGCGAGAAGGTGAAGATCGAGCCGGCGACGATGCCGGGCAGCGCCAGTGGGAAAAGCACATGGCGGAAGGTCTGCGCCGGCGTGCCGCCGAGGTCGGACGAGGCTTCGATGAGATTGGCCGGGACCCGCTCCAGTGCCGCCTGGATCGGCAGGATCATGAAGGGCATCCAGACATAGACGAAGACGATGAAGGTGCCGGTATAGCTGACCGAGAGCGAATTGCCTCCGACGATCGGCAGCGCCAGCCAGGCATCGAGCAGCCAGAGGAGGTTCAGCTTCTCGAAGACCCAGGTGAGGATGCCTTCCTTGGCAAGGATCAGCTTCCAGGCGTAGACCTTGACGAGATAGCTCGACCAGAGCGGCAGCATGACGGCGAGATAGAAGAGCGCCTTCCATTTGCCGCGCGCATAGCGCGCCGCGTAATAGGCGATCGGGAAGGCGATGAAGGCCGAGACGAGCGTCACGAGGGCTGCCATCGAGACGGTGCGCAGGATGATGTCGAGATTGGCTTCGCTCAGAAGCTGTCGGTAGGTCGCAAGCGTGAATTCGTAGTTGATAAGGCCGGAAAACTCGTCGATCGAGAAGAAGCTCTGGAGGAGCAGCGCGAACAGCGAGCCGAGATAGACGACGCCGAGCCACAGCAGGGGCGGCCCGAGCAGCACCGTCAGCAGCACATGCGGGTGCCGCCAGAAAAAGTCCGAGAGACGGCCGGCCGCGCTGCGGCGCTCCGGAAGGACGAAGCTTTCGGCAACGATCGTCATGCGTCCTCCATAGGGTGAAGGTCGCGGGCGGCGAAGCTGATCGTCACCGGGCTGCCGATCGCCGGGACGCTTTGTGCGGCGGGACTGGCGACGGCAATGCGGGTGCCGTCGACATCGACGACGATGCGGTTGGTCGCGCCGAGGAAACTGCGGCCGGCGACAGTGCCGGAGAGGCTCAGCGCGCCGTCGGCCGCTGGCGCGATCGCCACCGCCTCCGGCCTCAGGCTGGCAAAGGACGCATTCAGCCCGAGCCTCTGGCAGAGCTTGGCTGAGAGCACATTGGACGAACCGACGAAATCGGCGACGAAACGGGTCTTCGGCTGGTTGTAGACGTCTTCCGGCAGGCCGAGCTGCTGGATCCGGCCCTCGTTGAAGACGGCAATGCGGTCGGCCATCGACAGCGCCTCGCCCTGGTCGTGGGTAACGAAGACGAAGGTGATGCCGAGCGATTTCTGCAGGCTCTTCAGTTCCTCCTGCATCTGTTCGCGCAGCTTCAGATCAAGTGCGCCGAGCGGCTCGTCGAGGAGCAGCACCTTGGGCTTGTTGACGAGCGCGCGGGCGAGCGCCACGCGCTGGCGCTGGCCGCCGGACAACTGACCGGGCCGGCGTGTGCCGTAGCCGGGCAGCTTGACCATGGCGAGCGCATCTTCCGCCGCTTTTCGCCTTTCCTCGCGGCCGACGCCCTTGACCATCAGTCCATAGGCGACGTTGTCGAGAATGGAGAGATGCGGGAACAGGGCATAGTCCTGGAAAACGGTGTTGACGCTGCGGCGATAGGGCGGCACGCCTTCCGCCGTCTCGCCAAAAATCTCGATATGCCCGTTGGTCGGCTGCTCGAAGCCGGCCATCAGCCTCAGGCAGGTCGTCTTGCCCGAGCCGGACGGCCCGAGCATCGCGAAGAACTCGCCCTCGGCGATCGAGAGGTTGACGCGATCGACGGCGCGCACCGCACCGAAATGGCGGGATACGGTGTCGAAGAGGACGGCGGTGGTCATTAGGGCACTCCAGAGGTTTTGCCCCTCATCCGCCCTGCCGGGCACCTTCTCCCCGCAGGCGGGGCGAAGGGGACTCGTGGCAAACGCGGCATACGGGAACGAGCTCCCTCCCCCTTGTGGGGAGGGTTGGGGAGGGGAGTTGCGTCGTGTGAGACCCCTCCCGGCCCTGCGGGCCACCCTCCCCACAAGGGGGAGGGAAGCGGCGGCTTACCGTCCGCCGATCACGCCGATATAGTCGGACACCCAGCGGTGATAGGGCACGCATTCGCTCTGGCTTGCGCATTTGGCGACCGGCGTCTTCCAGAACTTGACCTTGTCGAAGTCGTTGTAGCCATTGGCCTGGCAGCCCTCATCCGTCAGAAGCTCGTTGCCCTTGCAGGCCGCCCCGACCGAGGGATTGGCGCCGAACCAGGCGGATACATCGCCCTGGACCTTCGGCGCCAGCGTGTGCTCCATCCACATATAGGCGCAGTTCGGATGCTCGCTGTCGGCATGCAGCATGGTCGTGTCGGCCCAGCCCGTCACTCCTTCTTCCGGGAAGACCGACTCGATTGGCTGCTTTTCTGCCAGCATAAGGTTGACCTGGAACGGCCAGGTGCCGGAGGCGACGACGCCCTCATTCTTGAAGTCGTCGATCTGGATCATCGCGTCGTGCCAGTAGCGGCCGACGAGGGTGCGCTGGACGCGCAGCAGATCGAGGGCGGCCTTGTACTGCTCTTCGTTGAGCTCGTAAGGGTCCTTGATGCCGAGCTCGGGCTTGTGGGCCATCAGGTAATTGGCCGCGTCGGCGACATGGATTGGCCCGTCATAGGCCTGGATACGACCCTTGTTGGACTTGCCGTCCGGCAGCGTCATTTCCTCGAAGACGACGTTCCAGCTTTTCGGCGGCTGCCCCTTGAAGGCCTCCGTGTTGTACATCAGCACATTCGGCCCCCACACATAGGGTGTACCGTAATGCACGTCGTTGACCGTATGCCAGGGTGCGTTCTGCATGCGCTCGTCGATCGTCTTCCAGCTCGGAATGAGGGCGGTGTTGATCGGCTGAACGCGCTTGCCGGCCACCAGGCGAAGCGAGGCGTCGCCCGAAGCGGTGACGAGGTCGAAGCCGCCTTCATTCATTAGCGCGACCATTTCGTCGGAGGTCGCGGCGGTCTTGACGCTGACCTTGCAGCCCGACTTCTTCTCGAATTCGGTCACCCAGTCGTAGCTCTTGTCGGTTTCGCCGCGCTCGATGTAGCCGGGCCAGGCGACGATCGACAGTTGGCCTTCACCCTGGCCGAGCTCCTTCAGCGGCTCCTGGGCAAGCGCCGGGGCGACGAGGCCGAGCGTAAGGGTAAGCGCCGTGCAGGATTTCAGGATCTGCTTCATGGAAGTCTCCCCAGTTTGTGCCGCATTCCGCGGACTTGTTCCCTGGGATGAAGCGTGCCTCTATTTCTCCGTATTCGCAAATTCATTAATCAGAATGCCGATATCGATTTTTCCGATACCTGGCTTGACCGGAATTAGCGCGGACGCGCGCTGCGCAGGGCCTCGGCGATGCCGACGAAATCGCGCGCCGACTGCGGCAGGCTGGAACCCTTGCGCCATACCATGCCCACCTGGACGACGGGCAGCGCGCCGGAAACGTCGCGGCTCTCGATCCGGTCGCCTTCGAGCGACCACGGTCGGTAGACGAGGTCAGGCAGAAGGGCGATACCGGCGCCGGTCGCGACCAGGCTGCGGACCGCCTCGACCGATCGGGTACGGAAGGCGACGTGCGGGCGCGCGCCGAGCGCCGAGAGCAGCTTGCCGGTGTTTTCCTCGATCTCGTCGACCGTCAGCATGATGAGCGGTTCCTTGGCGATATCCTCGACCGAGATGATGTCGGCGCTGACGAGCGGGTGACCGATCGGCAGCCAGAGCCGGTAGGGCGAGGTCTCGAGGATTTCCGCCTGCAGCGCCATGCGGTCGCGCAGGTTGGAGATCACCATGACGGCCACATCGAGTTCGCCGCCGACCAGCAGATGTTCGAGATAGGAGCCGTTGTCCTCGATGGCGCTCACCTCGACGCCGGGGCAGGCGCGGCGATAGCGGGCGAGCAGGTCCGAGAGCACATAGCCGGCAACCAGCGAGGTAACACCGAGATTGAGCTTGCCGCCGCGCTCCTCGCGGCTGTCCGAAAAACTCCGCCGGGCGTCCGAAACGTCGGCGAGAATCTTCGTCGCGTGGCGGAGGAACTGGTGGCCGTTATGGGTGATCGCCAAGCCCCTCGGATGGCGATCGAAAAGCTCGACACCAAGATCGGTCTCCAGTTCCTTGATCGCTTCGGTGATCGAGGATTGCGAGATCGACAGGTTCTGCGCCGCACGGGTGACCGACCCCTGCTCGGCGACGGCGACGAAATATTGCAACTGCCGGAGTGTGAATGCCATGGAGCGAATTAACACCGGGCGACGAGCGGATGGCAAGTCAGAGGCGTGAAGCGCCATGACTTGGCGCATTTCAGCATGCGCGGTGGCCCGGCGGTGTTAAGGTGCGCTCTACTGCATGTCTCCTTAAATCGACCTCGATTTAAGGACAAAGACATGCAGCAATTCAAAGCGCTACAGCGACCCTTGCGCGCCTGATAAGGTGCGCGGCGCTGTAGGGAGCGCAGGATGGATTCGAGACGATCAAAACCGATGCCGACGGAGCCCGGCATTCTCGCCTTTCACGCGCGTTGTGAGGCTTTTTACCCGGCCGACGCCGTGAACGCTTCGGTCGCGCAACAGCGGCAATGGTACGATGCCCTTTGCGCCGAATTCGACGCGCCGTCGCCGGAGGGGCTGAAGCGGCGCGACGAGGTCGTGGCCGGACGCATACCAATCCGGCACTATCGGCCAGCGGACATCGCGACCGAGACCCGGATTTTCTACATTCATGGCGGCGGATTCGTCGTAGGGTCGCTGGAAAGCCATGATGCCATCTGTGCCGAACTCGCTCATGGTGCGCGCGCCGAACTGGTCGCCGTGGATTACCGCCTAGTGCCGGAGCATGTCTGGCCCGCGGCCTTCGAGGATTGCTATGCGGTGCTTGAAGAACTTCTCGCCGACGAAAGCCGGCTTGTCGTTGCAGGCGACAGTGCAGGCGGCAATCTGGTTGCGGGCATTGTGCTCAAGGCCAAGGCCGAAGGGCTTTCCGGCATTGTCGGTCAGGCACTGATCTATCCCGGCCTCGGCGGCGATCTCGTCAGCGGTTCCTATGGCGAGATGGCGGAGGCGCCGGGGCTTTCGACGACGGACGTGGCCTATTATCGCGAGGTGCTGAAGGCGCCGAGCGACGATGCCTTCGCTTATCCATTGAGGGCTGCGGACCTGTCTGGACTTCCGCCGGCCTACATCACCGGGGCTCATTTCGATCCGTTGCGTGATGACGCGCGGACCTATGCCGCTCGGCTTGCGCAGGCGGGCGTCGACGTGACCTATCGCGAAGAACCGCAGATGATCCATGCCTGGCTCCGGGCGCGTCATATGAGCCCGGGCGCCAGCGAGGGATTTCGCCATCTGGTTCATGGCGTGGCGCGGCTGGTCGGGACAGCTTGACGCATGGGCGGAGAGACCGATCTTCATTAGCCGGGTGGTCGGTCGGTCGCCCGACTCACATGAAGTCTCGCCGGACACGCTTCTCGAAAGCCTTCTCAAAGATTTTCGTTTCATCCTCGAAGGCCTCGACCTTGGCAGACGTAATCCACTCGGTTTCGCTGCAGCCAAGCCGCGAGGTCGAGACGGTCCTGAGAGACTGCTCGCCGCGCTTTGCTATGCAGGTCCAGGTGGAGACGCCCGTCATCGAATGCGGATCGCCGGGTGCGATCGACCAAACCTCGTCGCGGATGTCCTGCGTTGCGTTGCCCGTGTCGGGGTGTTCGACGAGGCCGGTGTCCTCGTAGATCCGGTAGTGCGTCACGCCCTTTGACATGTCGCGTTCGATCGTGCGGCGCGTTTTCGCCGGCGAATGCTCGATATAGGTGGGCAGCGGATTTGGGTCGGCCGGCTGCGGCACGACGATCTCGCGGTGGTCGCCGAGGAGCGGCAGCGCCAGCGACAGGCTTCCGGTGTCGATCGTCAGACCCGGATCGGTCGGCGGCGGCAGGATCATCGGCCAGTAGGAGGTCGAGAGCGACAGTCGGATGCGATGGCCGGCGCGGAAGCGGTAGCCGCAGGCGTCGAGCACCAGCGTGATACGCGTCTTGTGGTTCTTCTGCATCGGCTGCGGCTTCGTATTGCCGTTGCGGTGCGCCAGGTTGAGGACGCCGAAGGCAACGCGGGTTGCCGTGCCATCTGGGTGAATGTCGACCAGACGCGCCACAAGATTGGCCGTGTCGGCGCCGCAGGAGACGTCCAAGGTCAGGACCGGCTGTCCGAGATAGTCCTCCGCCTCGAGCAGGGGTCGGCTGTCGAAGGTGAGGGAACCCGCATCATCGCTGCGCTGGTCGCCGGCCATCTCGGCATCCGGCTTCAAGGTGAAATACTCGCCGGCGGCGGTGCCGGTATCGAGCGGTGAGCGGATGTAGATGTCTCCAATTCCTCTCTTGGCCGTGGAGCCGGTCATCAGGCCGCCATCGCTCGAAACCGCGAAAGTGCGCGTCTCCGGTGCGCTCCAGACATCCCTGGCGATCCAGCGGCCCGGATCATCGTTGCGCCTCAGGGCCGGCTTCGGACCGTCGAGAATATAGGCGCGCATCTGCGGTAGCTTTTCCGCACCATTCTTTTCGTCGCGCAGCCAGCGGTTCCACCAGCGGATCGCCTCGCTGTGAAAATCCGCGCGCGGCTTCGGCCAGGCGAAATGTGGATACTTATGAACCCAGGGGCCAATCAGCGCCTTGGCCTTTTCGCCGAGTCCTTCGACCGCCTTGATCGGCGTGTTGCGGTAGCCGTCGGCCCAGCCGGCGATGACAAGCGCGGGGATCGGGAAGCCGTCGAAATCCTCCGAGATCGAGCCGTGGCGCCAGAAGTCGTCGCGGCGCTGGTGCTCCAGCCACTCCTCCAGGAAAAACGGCTCGTTCTCCAGCCGCTCGAGCCACATGTCTTTCCACCCTTCGCCGACGAGTTCGGGATCGGGCGAGCGCGACTGATAGGCAAGCATGGTGGCGGCCCAGGAGAGTTGCGCCGAAAGATGGCAGCCGTTCTTGTAGTGGATGTCGTCATTATAGCGGTCGACGGTCGAGGCGATCGAAATGACGGCCTTGAGCGCCGGCGGCTTCAGAGCGGCCACCTGCAGGCAGTTGAAGCCGCCCCAGGAGATGCCCATCATGCCGACCTTGCCGTTCGACCAGGGCTGCGCAGCGATCCATTCGATGATCTCGCAGCCGTCGGAGAGTTCGCGCGGCGTATATTCGCCGTCGATCACCCCTTCGGATTCGCCGCAGCCGCGGATGTCGACGCGAACGCCGGCAATGCCCGCCGCCGCGAACACAGGGTAGGTGGACTCGTCACGGGCGCAGGTCCCGTCGCGCTTGCGATAGGGCAGATATTCGAGCACCGCCGGCACCGGGTTCTGCTCGGTGCCCTCCGGCATCCAGATGCGCGCCGCCAGCCGCGTCCCATCTTTCAGCGTGATCCACTCGTTCTCGATGACGGTGAAGTTGCGATCGGACACGATTGTTTTCTCCTGATTTTTCTTGCGCGTGAGCGATCAACAGCGGATTGGAACGAGAGCGGGGCGGAGGCGCCCCGCTCGAGGGTCAATTCCCCGCACTCTCCATGCGCCTGGTCTTCAGCACCCGTTCCAGCCAGCCGATTTCCATTTCCGGCACCGACTTCAGGAGCAAGTCCGTGTAATCGTCGAAGGGCGGCGAGAGCACCTTCGACTTCGGCCCGAAGCGCACCAGTCGGCCGCGATGCATTACCGCGACGCTGTCGGCGATCGCTCGCACGATGGCGATGTCATGAGTGATAAACACATAGGAAACAGCGGTTTCTTCCTGGAGCTTCATAAGCAGATTCAGGATGCCCTCCGCCACCAGCGGATCGAGTGCCGAGGTCGGCTCGTCGCAGAGAATGAGCTCCGGCTTGGCGGCGAGCGCTCGGGCAATCGCGACGCGTTGCTTCTGTCCGCCCGACAATTCGGCCGGATAGCGGTCGAGGAAGCGCGTTCCCATCTCGATCTGGTCGAGCAATTCCTTGACGCGTTCGGTTTTTCTGGCGCCGTGCATGCCGAAATAGAAGGAGAGCGGCCGGCCGATGATGTCGCGCACCGTCTGGCGCGGATTCATGGCCGTGTCCGCCATCTGGTAGATCATCTGGATGCGGCGCAGTTCCTCGTTCGTGCGGCCCTTGAGCGCCTTCGGCAGGTCCTTGCCGTCGAAAGTGATGCGGCCCTCCGTCGGCGGCAACAGCCCGGTGATGACGCGGGCGAGGGTGGACTTGCCGGAGCCGGATTCGCCGACGATCGCCAGCGTCTGGCCCTTCGACAGGTGCATCGACACGTCGTGCAGCACCTTGAAGCCATTGCCGTAAGCGGCATGGACATGCTCGATCTTGAGCAGCGTGCCGGACTGGTCCGGGGCTTCGTCGCGCTTTGTTTGCCGGACGCTGACGAGCGCCCTTGTATAGTCCTCCTTCGGCGCTTCGATCACCTGCTTGGTGGTGCCGTATTCGACGGTCTTGCCGTGGCGGAGCACCATGATGTCGTCGGAGATCTGGGCGACCACGGCGAGATCGTGGGTGATATAGAGCGCAGCCGTATGCGTCTCCTCGATGGCGTGCTTGATCGCGGCCAGCACGTCGATCTGCGTCGTGACATCGAGCGCCGTCGTCGGTTCGTCGAAGACGATCAGTTCCGGATTGGGGCAGAGCGCCATGGCGGTCATGGCGCGCTGCAATTGCCCGCCTGAGACCTGGTGCGGGTAGCGATCGCCGAAGGTCTCCGGATTGGGAAGCCCGAGCACCCGGAAGAGATAGAGGGCGCGCTTCTTCGCCTCCTCGCGGTTCATGATGCCGTGGCGCAGCGACGCCTCGATCACCTGGTCGCCGAGCTTGTGTGCCGGGTTGAAGGCGGCGGCCGCGGATTGCGCCACATAGCAGACGTGGCAGCCGCGGACCGAATTGATGCCGCTGCGGTCGAGCTTCAAGATGTCCTTGCCGTTGAGCAGGACTTCGCCGCCGGTGATCCGCACGCCGCCGCGGCCATAGGCAAGTGCCGAGAGGCCGATCGTCGACTTGCCGGCGCCGGATTCGCCGATGAGGCCGAGGACCTTGCCCTTTTCGAGATTGAAGGAAACGCCTTCGACCAGCGTCACCACCTTCGGCGGTTCGCCGGGCGGATAGCTCGTCGCCTCGATCTTCAGGTTCTTGACGGAAAGCAGCTCAGGCATCGCCGCGCCCTCCTTTCAGGCTCGAGGTGCGCTTCATCAGCCAGTCGACGACGAGATTGACGCAGATGGCGAGGGTGGCGATCGCCGCGCCGGGGACCAGGGCGGCGGAGATGCCGAAGATGATGCCGTCCTTGTTGTCCTTGACCATGCCGCCCCAGTCGGCGGCCGGCGGCTGAATGCCGAGGCCGAGGAAGGACAGGGTAGAGAGGAACAGGATCGAGAAGGCGAAGCGCAAGCCAAATTCGGCCAAGAGCGGCGACAGCGTGTTCGGCAGGATTTCCCGGAAGATGATCCAGAGCGAGCCTTCGCCGCGAAGCCTCGCGGCCTCGACGAATTCCATCACCGCGACATCGAGGGCGACGGCGCGGCCGATGCGGAAGACGCGGGTGGAATCGAGCACGGCCATGACGAGGATGAGGATCCAGAGATGCTGCGGCAGGACGGCGAGCACGACGAGCGCGAAGATCAACGTCGGGACCGCCATCATCAGATCGTTGAAACGCGAGAAGAGCTGGTCGACAAAGCCGCCGGTGACCGCGGCCGTGAAGCTCAGGAACATGCCGAGCGCGAAGGAGACCAAGGTCGCCGCCAGCGCCACGAAGATGGTGGTGCGGGCGCCGTAGATCAGACGCGACAGCAGGTCGCGCCCGAGATTGTCGGTGCCAAGCAGGAAGTCACCGCCGGCCGGCGCCCAGATCTCGCCGACGACGTCCCGTTCGCCGAATGGGGCGATGAAGGGCGCGAAGATCGCGCAAAGCAGGCAGAGCGCTATGCCAATGATGCCGATCCAGGCGCTGATGGGGATAGATCGCAGGTTCATCGCGGGTGCCTCAGCCTCGGGTTGGCGAGAATGGCGAGAATGTCGGCCGCCATGTTGAGGAAGATGTAGAAGGCCGCGAAGATCAGGCCGCAGGCCTGCACGACGGGCATGTCACGCACGGTCACCGCATCCACCATGTACTGCCCCATGCCGGGATAGACGAACACCACCTCGACGACGACAACGCCGACGACCAGATAGGCGAGGTTCAGGGCGATGACGTTGATGACCGGTGCGACGGCATTGGGGGCGGCATGGCGGGCGATGATACGGAAGGTCCCGAGCCCCTTGAGTTCGGCGGTTTCGACATAGGCCGACGACATGACGTTGAGGATCGCCGCCCGCGTCATGCGCATCATGTGGGCAAGGACGACGAGCACGAGGGTTGCGACCGGAAGCGCGATCGCCGAGAGCCGCTCGGTGAGGGTCATGCTGTCATAGACCGTCGCCGGGAAGGTGGCGACGCCGTATTGAACGGCAAAGACCATGATCAACAGATAGCCGATGAAGAACTCCGGCAGCGAAATCGCCGCCAGCGAGATCACGTTGATGATCTTGTCCGGTAGTCGATTGCGGAACTGGACCGCCAACATGCCGAGCCCGACGGCAACGGGCACCGAGATCAGCGCCGCGAAAAAGGCGAGGAACAGCGAATTGCCGAGCCTCTTGCCGATCTGTTCGCTGACCGAATTCTTGCTCGCCCAGGAGGTGCCGAAGTCGCCCTTCACGGCGCCGCCGAGCCAGGTGAGGTAACGCTCGCTCCAGGGCCGGTCGAGGCCGAGATCCTTGCGGATGTTCTCGACCGCCTGCGGCGTCGCCGACTGGCCGAGATAAGTGGTGGCGAAATCGCCGGGCAAGGCTTCGATGCCACCGAAGATCATCAGCGACACGGCGAAGAGCAGGCCGACGCTGAGGCCGAGGCGCTGAAGGATCAGCGCCACGAGAGGGCGGCGAAAGACGAAACGCCGCCAGAAGGAGCCGCCGATCTCGCCCGTGGCGGCGGCGGGGTTGGGCTTTGCTGGCACTCCGGAAAGATCGGCGGAGCGCGGGTGTGTTTCACCCGCGACCCCATCGGTCAGGACCGGACCAGTGATCGGTCCGCTTTCCATGGTCAGGCGTCCAGCCACACCCGGGTTGCGACATAGCCGTTCGACATGTCGTTGCCGATGTCGTGGACGTAGCCCTTCACCTGCTTGGTGGACGCGTTCACGAAGTCATTGAACATCGGCAGGATCACGCCGCCTTCGTCCCGCACCATCATCGCCAGGGTGCGATACATGTCCTTGCGCTTGGGCTCGTCCAGTTCGGAACGCGCTTGGAGCAGGAGCTTGTCGAAGTCCTCACGCTGGAAGCGGGTGTCGTTCCAGTCGGCGTTCGAAAGATAGGCGGTCGAGTACATCTGGTCCTGCGTCGGGCGCCCGCCCCAATAGGAGGTGCAGAATGGCTGGGCGTTCCAGACGTTGGTCCAGTAGCCGTCGCCCGGCTCGCGCTTGACCTCGATCTCGATGCCGGCCTTCTTGGCGCTTTCCTGGTAGAGAACGGCGGCATCCACCGCGCCCGGGAAGGCGACGTCGGAGGTGCGCAGCAGCACCGGCCCGCTGTGGCCCGACTTCTTGTAGTGGAAGGCGGCCTTGTCTGGATCATAGACACGCTGCTCGATGCCTTCCGGGAAGAGGGCATAGGTGTCGTTGATCGGGAAGTCGTTGCCGATCTTGCCGTAACCGCCGAGGATGCGCTGAACCATGGTCTCGCGATCCATCGCCAGCTTCAGCGCCATCCTGAGGTCGTTGTTGTCGAACGGCGCGGTGTTGCAATGCATGATGAAGACGTAGTGGCCGCGGCCGGATGTATTCAAGATTTCCACGGTCGGCGCGCGCTTCAGGAGGCTGACCGTCTTCGGATCGACGCGGTTGATAAAGTGCACCTGACCGGACGAAAGCGCGGCGATGCGCGCCGTCGCATCGTTCATGGCGATCAGTTCGACCGTGTCCACATAGCCACGATCCGTGCGCCAGTCGTCCTGGTTCCTTTCGAAAGTGGCACGCACGCCCGGTTCGAAGCTCGCGACCTTGTAGGGACCGGTGCCGATCATGGCGTCGGGGTTGTCCATACCGCCGTTCGGTTGGATGACGAGGTGATAATCCGAAAGCAGCAGCGGCAGGTCGGCATTGCCTTCGGTCAGCGTCAGCACGAGCTTGCCGCCATCGGCCTTGATTTCCTTGATGGATTTCATCACGCCAAGGGCGCCCGACTCCGACTTGTCGTCCGTGTGACGCTGCAGCGTCTTGACGACGTCCTCTACCGTCAGTTCCTTGCCATCATGGAATTTGACGCCCTTGCGGATCGCGAAGGTCCATGTCGCCGCGTCGGCGGAAGGCTCCCAGGACTCTGCAAGCGCCGGTACGGCCGCACCGGTCGTCGGGTGGGTTTCGACGAGCAGGTCGCCCCAGTTTCTGATGACGACGAACAGGAATTGTGAAAGCGCCTTTGCCGGGTCTTTCGAATCGGTTGCGGCCGCGCCTTCGAGGCCAAGCTTAAGGTGCCCGCCGCGTTTCGGCTCCTGCGCCGCGGCGCTCACCGCAAACAGCGTGTTCGCAGTCGATGCGGCGATGCCGAGGGCAGCCGCCCGTCCGAGAAATTCGCGCCGGTTGATTTTGCCCAGCATGACCTGTCGTGTCAGATAATCCTTGTAATCGCTCATTCCCCTGTTCCCTTTCGTTAGCCGGCATTCGCCGTTCATTGTGATTGGTAGAGACTGCGTATCGCCATTCTGGGATGGCTCAAGGCACTTCTGCGCTTAGATCCGTTTCCTCTCGTTCTCCCTTCTGTCCCGGGGACGGTACGGGCTTCAACCATAAGGCTATCTGCTCGGATGAAGCTTGTAACGTCCTAAATAATCATTTCTTTCCATAAGCATGCCTTATGGACTGCGTTCCTGCGAGCTCTCGCAGCCGGCTTTTACCTTCCCTTCCAGACCGGATCGCGCTTCTCCGAAAAGGCGCGCGCTCCTTCCAGTTGATCCTCGCTCGAATAGAGCACGTCGACCGTCTTGAACTGGCGACGGGTGATCTTGTTCATCGTCGCCTGGAAATCGCGGCCCTCGGCTTCGCGGACGACCTCCTTGATTGCCGCATAGACGAGCGGCGGTCCGCTCTCGAGCAGGCGAGCGAGCTCCCAGGCGCGTTCCATCAGCCGCCCCGTCGGCAGGATTTCGTTGACGAAACCCCAGCGATGCGCCTCCGTGGCCTCCAGCCAGCGTCCGGTCAGAAGCATGTCCATGGCGATGTGGTAGGGGATGCGCTTCGGCAGCTTGATCGAGGCGGCATCGGCGACCGTGCCCGAACGGATTTCCGGCAGCGCGAAGGTCGCGTGTTCTGCAGCGAGGATGAGGTCTGTCGAGAGTGCGATCTCCAGCCCGCCGCCGCAACAGATGCCGTTGACGGCGGCAATGATCGGCTTGTTGAGGTCGCGCAGTTCCTGCATGCCGCCGAAGCCGCCAACGCCATAGTCGCCGTCGACGGCATCACCCTCCGCCGCCGCCTTCAGATCCCAACCGGGGCAAAAGAATTTTTCCCCGGTGCCGGTGATGATTGCGACGCGAAGCTCCGGATCGTCGCGGAAGTCGCGAAAGATTTCGCCCATGGCCCGGCTGGTCTTGAGGTCGATGGCATTCGCCTTCGGCCGGTCGATCGTGACTTCGAGAATGCCGCCTTCGCGGCGGGTGAGGATCGGTCCGGTCATAGGCGTCATTTCCTCCGGCGGATCAGGGCATCGGCGGCAACGGCTCCATGGCCGACCGGCAACACCATTATAGGATTGATATCGAGTTCTTCAATTTTGGAAGCGTTTGCAACGACATAGGATGCCGCGGCTGCGACAGTCCTTGTCAGCGCTGCGACATCGCCTTTCGGGGCGCCGCGGTAGCCATCGAGCAGTTTGCGGACCTTCAGGCCGCCAATTGCCGCTTCGATCATCGCTTCGGTGGTCGGTAGGGTCAGGATTGCCGAATCGTCGAGTAGTTCCACGAGGATGCCGCCGGCGCCGATGGTCAGCACCGGGCCGGCGACGGGATCGCGCATCGCCCCGACGATCAATTCGGCGACCGGCCTGGCGATCATTCTTTCCACCAGGTAGCCCGTGGCGACCGACGCCATCGCTTGCGCGGCGGCGAGCACCTCTTCGCGGTTTGTGAGATTGAGCTTGACCGCTCCGGCTTCGGTCTTGTGAGCGACGCATAGGCCCTTGAGCACGACTGGGAAGCCGAGCGTCTCAGCCGCATCCGCCGTTTCGTCAGCCGTCATGGCAACAATGCCGCGCGGGATTGTAACGCCTGATGCAGCGAGCTCGGCCTTTGCCTCCGCCTCCGTCAATGTGATGGCATCGCCGCCGGCCGCTGCAGCCTTTATGAGGGGCGGCGGGGCGGGGCGCGCCCAGGCGCCGCCGATCGCGGCCGCAGTTTCCGCGGCGGCGAGGGCCTCGTCTATGCCGAAGAAGGGCACGACGCCTGCTGCCATCAAGGAGAGAGCGGTCTCCTCCGGCATGTTCTCGCCGAGGCTTGCGACGATGCCGGCGACGGCGCCCGTCGCATTCGCTGCGTCGATGACCGCATCGCAGGTCGTCACCCAATCTTCGGCGTGGCAACGGTCGAGGCGCGGGAAGTCGAGCACGATCAGGTTCAGCGCGTAGCCGCCTTGCATCATGGCGGTGAAGGCGGCGGTCTGCTTGTCGCGGTTGCCCCAGACGAAGGTGTGGTAGTCGAGCGGATTGGCGATCGTCACCATCTCGCCAAGGCTTTCCCTGAGCGGCTGACGCTGCTCGTCCTTGAGTGCCCGGAAGTTGACCTGGCGCCGGACGCCGGCATCCGCCATCAGCGAGGCTTCGCCGCCGGAGCAGCTCATCGATGAGATATCGGCGTTCGCAAGCGGACCGTGGAGATGGAGGAGCTTCAGGGTTTCCAGGAGTTCCGGCAAGGTATCGACGCGGCCGATGCCAAGGCGGGCGAGCAGCGCCGAGGAGACACGGTCGTTGCCGGCGAGGGACGCCGTGTGGGAAACGGTCGCAAGCTGCGCGGCCTCCGACTTGCCGACCTTCAGCGTTACGACCGGCTTACGCAATTCGCGGGCCCGGGTTGCGAGCCTCTCCAGCGCCTCGACGCTGTCGAATCCTTCGATATGGAGCCCGACGGCGGTGACGCGCGGGTCCTCCAGCACGGCGAAGGCGATGTCGGAGAGGCCGGTCTGGGCCTGGTTGCCGGCGGTCATCACGTAGGCGAGAGGAAGCCCGCGCTTCTGCATGGAGATGTTGCAGGCGATGTTGGAGGATTGGGTGAGGATCGCCACGCCGCTCTCGACGCGCAGCATGCCGTGCTGGTCGGGCCACAGCAGCGCCCCGTCCAGCATGTTGATGAAGCCGTAGCAATTGGGGCCGACAATCGGCATGTCGCCGGCGGCGGCGACCAGCGCCTCCTGCAGGTCGTTGCCGTCGGCAAGCTCGCTTACCGCTTCGCGGAAGCCGGAGGCATAGCAGACGGCGCCGCCGGCGCCGCGCGCGGAAAGGTCGCGGATGATGTCGATCGTGAGCGCCCGGTTGACGCCGACGAAGGAGGCATCCGGTGCCTCCGGCAGGTCGGCGACCGAGCGGTAGCAGCGGCGGCCGAAGATTTCCTCCTCGCGCGGATGGACCGGCCAGATCTTACCGGCAAAGCCCATCTTGTCGCATTGCTCGATGACCCGTCGCGCTTCCTTGCCGCCGAAGACGGCGATGGAGCGCGGGCGGATGAGGCGGTCGAGGGAGCGGGGCGGGGTGGTCATGCTGCGCCGCCGTTGCTGGAAAAGACCCCTTCCCAACCCCTCCCCACAAGGGGGAGGGGCTTGCGCGTGGCACCGCCTCGCCCAATCCAACGGTGCGACCAGCGGCTACGGAGCGGCAGTCCTACATCGGGTGCGGCAGAGGAGTCCCTCCCCCTTGTGGGGAGGGGTTGGGGAGGGGTTCTTTGATGAGCGCCAAGCATCCTCAAGCCCCCAACGGCCGCAAGAGATCGCGGCTGATGATGTGCCGCTGGATCTCCGAGGTGCCGTCCCAGATGCGCTCGACGCGGGCGTCGCGCCAGAAGCGGGCGAGCGGCAAGTCGTCCATCAGGCCCATGCCGCCAAAAATCTGGATCGCCTCATCGGTGACGCGGGCGAGCATTTCGGTGGCGAAGACCTTGGCGGAGGCGATCTCGCGGTTCGATGGCAGGCCGTGATCGAGCCGCCAGGCGGCCGACAGCGTCAGGAGGTCGGCGGCGTCGATCTCGGTGATCATGTCGGCGAGCTTGAAGGAGACGCCCTGGTTGGCGCCGATCGGCTTGCCGAACTGCTTGCGCTCGGCCGCGTAGGAGAGGGCGTAGTCGAAGGCACGGCGGGCGCGGCCGACCGAGGTGGCGGCAACCGTCAGGCGCGTCGCATAGAGCCAGTCATTGGCGATGTCGAAACCCTTGTGCACTTCGCCGAGGATCTGGGAAGAGGGCAGCCGGCAATCGTCGAAGGTCAGGATGCAGTTCTTGTAGCCGCGATGCGACACGGAGTTGTAGCCCTCGCGGATTTCGAAACCCGGCGTGCCGCGATCGACGAGGAAGCAGGTGATCTTCTTCTTCGGTCCGCGCGGCGTCTGCTCCTCGCCGGTGGCGATGAAGACGATGACGAAATCGGCGATGTCGGCATGGCTGATGAAGTGCTTGGTGCCGTTGACGATCCAATCGTCGCCATCCGGCCTGGCGAAACATTTCATGCCGCGCACATCGGAGCCCGCGTCCGGCTCGGTCATGGCGAGCGCATCGAACTTGTCGCCCCGGACGGCGGGCAGCAAATAGCGCTCGCGCTGCTCCTCGTTGCAGGCCATCAGGATGCCGGAGGGGCGGCCGAAGAAGACGGTCAGGCCCATCGAGCCGCGGCCCAGTTCGCGCTCGACCAGGGTGAAGGTGAGATGGTCGAGCCCGGCGCCGCCGACCTCTTCAGGAAAATTGCAGGCGAAGAAACCGAGCTCCTTGCACTTGCGGGCGATGTCTTGGCCGAGCTCGCGCGGCACGACGCCGGTGCGCTCGACTTCGTTTTCATGCGGATAGATCTCGGTCTCAACGAAGCTGCGGACCGTGTCTACGATCATCTGCTGTTCTTCGGTCAGTGCGAAATTCATTGTTCTCCCTCGTCGTTCTTTCGCTCTCGCCATTTCCGGACCGATCTCCCTATCGATCCGCAGGCTTCCCGGATGTGGCTTGCCCCTCTCCTCGGGTTTGACTCGAGGACTAACCCTCTCCCCGCACGCGGGGAGAGGGGACTTTTGGTGCCCGGCGCCGCGGCATGTCCCTTCTCCCCGCCTGCGGGGAGAAGATGGCGGCAGCCGGATGAGGGGCCGCCACCTTGTCGTCTCAGCGTTTCTGTCCGACGTGCCTGCCCGCGCCATCCGGCACCCCAAGCCTCGCATGCCCTTCCGCGATCGGCTTCAGCTTCTCCAATACCTCGGCCGGTGCGGCGACAGACTTGCCGGCGTGGGCATCGACATGCAGCATCATCTGCTCGGCGGTAGCGATCACTTCGCCTGAGACGGTGTCGTGAATCCTGGTGAAGAAGTGGATGCGCTTCTCGTCCGAGGCGAGTATTTGCAGCGTCGTATAGAGTGCTTGGCCGAGCTTGGCCTCGCCGAGATGGCGGATATGCGTCTCGACGGTGTAGTAGCTGTGACCGGCCGCCACATAGGCGAAATCGACGCCGATCAGCCGGAGCAGCGCATCCGACGTGTCGCCGAAGAGCTGCAGGTAGCGATGCTCGGTCATGTGGCCGTTGTAATCGACCCAGGCGGCGTTGACCTTGGTCTCGACGAGGCGCAGCGGACCGGAGGCGTCAAAGCTCTTCGGCTGGTTGCCGCCTTGCGCCCAGAGACGCTTCTCGAAATCGGCGAGCAGCTTGCCGGCACCCCAGCCTTCACCGCCATTGCCGGCTTTCAGCGCCTGCATGATGCCGACGAGGTTTTCGTCACGGATGCGTTCGAGTTCGCGGATCGACCGGCCGGCAGCCTGGGCGTCGGATTGGGCGCCGATCTTCTCGACCAGCGTATCGTCGAGATCGACGACGTCGGTGAACTTTGTCCACGGCCATTTCAGGCAGGGGCCGAACTGGGCGAGGAAGTGGCGCATGCCGGCTTCGCCGCCGGCGATGCGATAGGTCTCGAAGAGGCCCATCTGTGCCCAGCGCATACCGAAGGAATAGCGCATGACATCGTCGAGCGTTTCGGTATCGCAGATATCGTCCTGGATCAGCCAGAGCGCCTCGCGCCAGAGCGCCTCGAGCAGCCGGTCGCCGACGAAGGCCTCGATTTCCTTGGCGATGACGACGCCCTTCATGCCGATCTCGGCGACCGCTTCCTCGGCCCGCCTGATCGTTTCCGGCGACGTCTTCTTGCCGCCGACGAGCTCGACCAGCGGCAGGAGATAGACTGGATTATAGGGATGGGCGACGAACATGCGTTCGGGGTGCTTCATTTCGGACTGGAGGTCGGACGGCAGCAGGCCCGATGTCGACGAGCCGATTAGCGCATCCGGCTTGGCAGCCGCATCGATCTCGGTAATGACGCCGCGCTTCAGCGGCAACCGTTCCGGGACGCTTTCCTGAATCCAGTCAACGTCCTGGACGGCTTCCTGGACGCTCTTGCAGAAGGTCAATTTGCCGCGCGGCGGCAGCGGCGCCATGGTCAGCATGCCATAGGCGCGCTCCGCATTGGCCATGACCTCGCCGATGATGCGCTCGGCCTCCGGGTGCGGGTCGAAAATGTTGACATCGATGCCGGCCAGCACGAAGCGCGCCGCCCAGGCCCCGCCGATGACGCCGCCGCCGACACAGGCGGCCTTGGTGATGATGGTCATTTCCTCTCCATCCCGTTTGTCGTAGGAACCCCTCCCGGCCCTTCGGGCCGCCCTCCCCACAAGGGGGAGGGATGGGTGGCTCCGGATCCTCTCTGTCCCTCTCGAACTGCCCACTTGCCTCTCCGGATTTCCCCGAACCGGACATTTCAGCCGAAGCTGACGCCTCTTCCGGGGACGGACGTTGCCGCAGGTTAAGCCCTCCCCCTTGTGGGGAGGGTTGGGGAGGGGTTTTTGCTACCGCTTCGTCAGCTTCAATTTCTCTCGGACCTCTGCCGGTCCGATGATCTTGGCGCCCATGCCCTCGATCACCGACACGGCCCTTTCGACAAGCTGGCCGTTGGTCGCGAGTTGCCCCTTGCCGACATAGAGGTTGTCCTCCAGGCCGACGCGGACATTGCCGTCGGCAAGGATCGCCGCGGCGGGGTAGGCGAGCGCGTTGCGGCCGATCGAGAAGGCCGAGAAGGTCCAGTTCGACGGCACGTTGTTGACCATCGCCATGAAGGTGTTGAGATCGTCCGGCGCACCCCATGGAATGCCCATGCAGAGTTGGATCAGCACCGGATCCTCGATCAGGCCTTCCTCGACGAGCTGCTTGGCGAACCAGAGATGGCCGGTGTCGAAGGCCTCTATCTCGGGGCGCACGCCGAGCGCGGTCATCTGGCGGGCCATCTCGCGCAGCATCGACGGCGTGTTGGTCATGACATAGTCGCCGAGCGAGAAGTTCATGGTGCCGCAGTCGAGCGTGCAGATCTCCGGCCGGCATTCGGCCACATGGGCGACGCGCTCGGTGGCGCCGGCCATGTCGGTGCCTTTCTCGTTGAGCGGGAGCGGGCTTTCGACATTGCCGAAGATGAGATCTCCCCCCATGCCGGCGGTGAGGTTCAGGACCACGTCGATATCGGCGGAACGGATACGGTCGGTCACTTCCTTGTAGAGATCGAGGCGGCGGGCCGGGGCGCCGGTTTCCGGATCGCGGACATGGCAGTGGACGATCGCAGCCCCTGCCTTGGCGGCTTCGACCGCCGCTTCGGCGATCTGCTTCGGCGTGATCGGAACGTGGCTGGATTTCGAAACGGTGTCTCCCGAACCGGTGACTGCGCAGGTGATGAAAACCTCGCGGTTCATGCTGAGCGGCATAGCTGTCTCCCTTTTCGTTGAGCCCATTACGAGCCAGAAACGGCGACGCTGCTTTCCACAAACAGAATAAACTTATACATTATCGGAAATAAGGGTAGGAAGTTTGCCATGGATGCCAGCGTTTCGCAGGCGCAGCATATCGATCTGTTGATCCTGCCGGAGACCAATCTCATCCTCGTCGCTTCGGTCGTCGAGCCGCTGCGCGCCGCCAACCGCATCGCCGGCCGAATGCTCTACAGTTGGACGATGTTCAGCCCGGACGGCGCGGCGATCGAGACGAAGAGCGGCATCCCGATCCCGGTGACCGGCCCTTTCCGGCCGCAGCGCGAGACAGCGCCGCTCTTCGTGCTGTCGAGCTACAACTGGCAGCGCAGCGCCACCCCGCAGCTCAAGATGCTGCTGTCGCAGACCGCGCGCTATCGGGATCTTATGGCGGGTATTGAATCCGGCTCCTGGCTTTTGGCGGAAACGAGCCTGCTCGACGACTTTTCGGCCACGACCCACTGGGAGGATTTCGAGGATTTCGCCAGCACCTATCCGCAGGTGACGATGGTGCGCGAGCGTTTCGTCATCGACGGCAAGCGCATCACCACCGGCGGCTCGCTGCCGACGCTCGATCTGATGCTGGAACTCATCCGCCGCGCCCACGGCTATTCGCTGGCGCTCGAGGTCTCGCGCCTCTTCATCTACGAGCAGGAGCGTACCCGCGGCGACCTCCTGCAGATGCCGGCGATCGGAAACATGCGCATTCTCGATGCCCGCGTCGGTGCGGCGGTCAAGTTGATGGAGGAGACCGTCGAGCAGCCGCTCACCCTTCAGCGGCTGGCGCGTCGGGTCGGTGTCAGCGCCCGGCATTTGCAGGATCTTTTCAGGGAAACGATGCGGGTCGCCCCACATGAGCACTATCTGGCGTTGCGCCTCAATGCCGCGCGGCGCAAGGTGATCGAGACGCGCATGGAATTCGCCGATATCGCGGCGATCTCCGGCTTCAACTCATCGTCGTCGTTTTCCCGCAGCTATCGCGCTCATTACCGCGAAAGCCCGAGCGAGACGCGGCGACGGCTGAAGCTCAAGAGTTGATTCAACGACTTCAGAGGGCGATTGAGCGGGGGCGTTTTCATGAATCGAATCAGCGGGCTGTCGCCGGCGCGTTGGAAATTGAATCCGCCATGCGAAGCTTCGGCGGCAAGAGAGTGAGGCATCCATGCGCGATCTCGGACTTGAGGAACTGGTCCGGCAGGAACTCGGCGAGCGGCCGGGGCTTTCCGAAAAGCCGATGTTCGGCGGACTGGCTTTTCTCTTGAACGGCAACCTCGTTTGCGGCGCCCGGGACGACGGGATGCTGGTGAGACTTGGCAAGGGCAATGACGGCTGGGCGCTGGCGCTGCCGGGGATCTCTCAGATGGTGATGGGGGAGCGTCGAATGCATGGCTGGCTGCGCGCCGGCGCCGAGGCCTACGGCGACGACGTCCTACGCCGGCGCCTGCTGGATGCGGCGCTTGACTATGTGCTCTCGCTGCCGCCGAAGTGATCACGACACAATGGAAGGAGGCGCGCGCCTCGCGGGCGGCGCCCTCCCATTCTACAAATCAAGCGAAAGCTGTCAGGCGTTGACGAGCGCCAGCTTGGCGCGGGCGTCGAGAATTTGCGCGCAGGCGTTGGCTGCCTCTTCACCCTTGACCACGAAGTGGTCGCGGAAGAAGGCGATCAGCGGCTCGCTTTCCTGGAAGTTGTGCGGCGTCAGAACGGCGGAGAGCACCGGCACATCCGTGTCGAGCTGGACGCGCATCATGCCGTCCAGCACGGTTCCGGCGACGAAGTCGTGGCGGTAGATGCCGCCATCGACGACGAAGGCGGTGCCGAGGATCGCCGAATAGCGACCTGTCTTCGCAAGCGTCTGCGCATGCAGCGGAATTTCCAAGGCGCCCGGCACATCGAAGATCTCGACGTCGGCGGCGTTGCCGCCGAGCTTCGACCACTGGGCGACAAAGGCGTTGACGCACTGGTCGACGATATCGGCGTGCCAGCGGGCGCGGACGATGGCGATCTTGGTTGAGGGGTGGGAAAGAATGGTCATGGTCTCAAGCCTTTCAGGGTTTGGCGTTTTTCCAATGATCCCGTCGGGCGAACATGCATGCGCGCCGCCCCTCGAAGGGGCTCGCACTGCTTGCTCTCTTCCATCCGGACTGTAACCGTCGGCTCCGGAATCTGACCGGATCTGCTGACCTTCGAGGTAGGCCTCGAAGCGCTCGCGGGCTTCGACCACCGGACCGTTAGATCCGCCGATCGCTACCGCCGGTGGGGAATTCCGCCCCGCCCTGAGAACGCGTGCGACTATATAGACAGATCGGCGCCCGTCAAACGCAGGCACCGACGAAAAAGCGAGAAATCACGACAGATTTTTCCAGCCTCGGTCGCGACAGTTTATTCGCGACCCTGGCTATTCGCGAATGACCAGCAGATCCTTGGCGGCAAAGCGCAGCGTGACGTTGTCGCCGGAGACCGGCGGGGTCACGCCCGGATTGTTGAACATGTCGAAGGAGATGACGTCACCTCCGACGCGCAGCCGGGTGCGGATGACCGAACCGAGGAAGCTCGTGGAAACGACCTCGCCGGCAAGGGCCGTATCGCCCTTGGCGCCATCGGCGATGGAGCCTGCCTCCGGACGTAACGCCAGCGAGATACTGTCGCCACCCTTCATGCCGGCAATCGAATCCTTAAGCGAGACGCGCTGATCGCCGATCGTCACGGCGCCCGCCGCCGGGTCCGCAACCTTGCCCTCAATAATGTTCAACGTCCCGACGAAGGAGGCGACGAAGCGGGTCGCCGGCGTGTTGTAGATCTCGAAAGGCGTGCCGATCTGGTCGGCGCGCCCGGCATTCATCACGACGATCCGGTCGGAAATCGACAGCGCCTCCTCCTGATCGTGCGTAACGAACACCGTGGTGATGCCGAGCTGCTGCTGGATCTGCCGGATTTCCTCGCGCAGCGAGATGCGGATCTTTGCATCGAGCGCGGAAAGCGGCTCGTCGAGCAGCAGCACTTGCGGCTTGACGGCAAGCGCGCGGGCAAGCGCCACGCGCTGCTGCTGGCCGCCGGACAATTGATAGGGGAAGCGGTCCGCCAGGTGCTCGAGCTTGATGAGCCCGAGCATCTGCTTCACCCGTGTATCGATGTCCGCCTTGGAGGCGCCGGCGACCTTCAGTCCGAAGGCGACGTTGTCCTGGACGTTCATGTTCGGGAACAGCGCATAGGCCTGGAAGACCATGCCGATGTTGCGCTGGTTCGGCTTCAGTGTGCCCTGGTCCGTGCCGTCGATGACGATCTTGCCGTTGGAGGGCGTCTCGAAGCCGGCGATCATGCGAAGGACTGTCGTCTTGCCGCAGCCCGACGGGCCGAGGAAGGAGACGAACTCACCCTTCTCGATAACCATGTTAAAGTCGTGCACGACCTGTACCGGGCCGAAGGATTTTTTGATGTTGGTCAGTGACAGGAAACTCATGCGGATGGTCCTCAGGCCTTGGGAGGCGCGCTTTTCTGGAAGCGCGAGACGAGTTGGATGAGGCCGAGGCAGCCCCAGGTGATGCCGAATGCGATGACGGCGAGCGCCGCCGGCTCATAGGCGCGGTTGGCGCCGAGGAGCTGCATGTAGGGGCCGAAGGCCGGCTTGTTCAGCAGCGCTGCCATGGTGAATTCGCCAATGACGATGGCGAAGGTCAGGAAGGCGCCGGAGAGCACCGCGACGAGCGCGTTCGGCAGGATGATCCGCGCCAGGATCGTGGCCCATCCGGCTCCCAGACTCTGGGCGGCTTCGGTCAGCGTAGCGACGTCGATTGTCCTGAGGCCGGTGTCCACCGCGCGATACATGTATGGCAGTGCGAGGGTGGCATAGCCGAACATCAGGAGTATGTCGGTGCCGAAAGCGGAGCCGGTCAGCGGCAGCCAGCTCGACGTGTTGTAGAGCCGGATATAGCCGAAGACGATGACAATGGCCGGGATAACCAGTGGCAGCAGCGTCACGAACTCGATGTAGGGACGCAGCCGCGGCAGCTTGAGCCGGACCCAATAGGCCGTCGGCACGACCAGCAGAATGCCGAAGACGATGGTGAAGAGCGCCTGTGCCACGGAATAGGTAAAGGTTTCCTGGAAGCGCGGATCGCCGAAAACCTTCGCATAGGCGTCGAAGGAATATTCGCCGCGCCGCATCTTCAGCGAAAAGTTGGTCATGCCGACGAGCGGCAGAGTGAAATAGAGGATGCCGAAAAGGAGAGCGCCCCAGGCCCAGATCTTCCTCATTTCAGCCACCTCTCGCTGCGGGCGCGAAGCCAGATGTAGATCGCGTTGGCGAGGCCCGTGACGACGATCATGCCGAAGGCGAGCGCGTAGCCGAGGTGCGGATTGCCGAGCACGTCGCCGCGGATCTGGGCGAAGAGCAGGATGGGCACGATCGACAGGGACGAGCCGGTCAGCGCAATGGCGGTTGCGACGGCGCCGAAGGCGTTGGCGAAGAGAAGCGCCAGGGTACCAAGAATTGAGGGAAGCAGGATCGGGAAGGCGACCATCCGCCAGTATTGCAAGCCGGTCGCACCGAGGATTTCGGCTGCCTCGCGCCATTCGCGCTTCAATCCGTCGAGCGCGGGCGTGATGATAAGGATCATCAGCGGGATCTGGAAGAAGAGGTAGGTTACGGTCAGGCCCCAGAAGGACAGGAGGTTGAAGCCGAGCGCCCTCAGATCGACGCCAAGCTCCGAGCGCAGGAAGACGCTCAGGATGCCCACCGGCCCGAGCGTCGCAAGAAAGGCGAAGGCCAGCGGGACACCGGCAAAGTTGGAAGCGACGCCGGAAAAGGTCAGCAGCGGCCCGCGAATCCATTTCGGCAATCCGCCGAAAACGACGGCCGAGGAGACCGCAAAGCCGATCAGGCAGCCGAGAAGCGCCGAGGCGATGCTGATCTTGATGGAGATCCAATAGGCCGCGAGGATCGAAGGCGTGAAAAGACCCTGGATATTGTCGAGCGTGAAGCTGCCGTCCGGCGTCTGAAAGGCACCGACCACGATCTTCATCGTCGGAAGAATGAGAAAAAGCGTCACGAAAGCGGCAAACGGCAGGATGCCTAGCCAGTGAAGGGGAAGGCGACGCGCAGGCGGGCTGGCGCCGGTATGAGCAGATGACATTGCGTTCGCCCCGACAAGCCGCGTTACAGACGCGGCCATCAATTGAATTTCGTATGAATATCGTATCCGCTCCGGCCGGAAAACCGGCCGGAGCGGCTTGATTGCCGAATACGCTTACTGGACGTTTGCGCCGACCACGGAATCCCAACCGCCGGTCACGGAGGCCTTGTTCGCGTCGACCTCTTCCAGCGTCGGGAAGTAGGCCTTTTCATACGCAGCTGCCGGCGGCAGGGCGTCGATCAGTTCCTTCGGAACCTTGCCGGCCTTGACCATTGCGTTGAAGCGCGCCGGGTGGCAGAAGCCCTTCAGCCAGCCGAGCTGACCTTCGTCGGAATAGAGGTGCTCCATCCACAGCTTGGCTGCATTCGGGTGCGGCGCAAAGGCCGAGATGCCCTGAACGTAGACGCCGGCCAGAACGCCGCTTGCCGGAACGACGACTTCGGTCGGCGGGTTGCCGTTCAGCGTCTTGCCCCAGCCGAGGGCGTTGTAGTCCCATGCAACGATGATGGGGGTCGAGCCCTGGGCCAGCGTTCCGGACTTGCCGATCACCGGAACGAAATTGCCGGCCTTGTTCAGTTCGGCGAAATAGCCAAGGCCGGCTTCACCGGCTTCCTTCCCGGCCTTCGCGCCCTTGGCGAGGCCGGCGGCGAGAACTCCGAGGATCGCCTGGTTCGAAGCGCGCGGATCGCCGGCGAGGGCCACCTGGCCGGCATATTCCGGCTTCAGCAGATCGGCCCAGTCCTTTGGCGAATTGGCCACGAGGTCCTTGTTTACGAGAAAGGACATCACGCCGTAATAGTCGCCGTACCAATGGCCTTCCGCATCCTTGACGGTGTCCGGGATCTCGTCCCAGGTGGAGACCTTGTACGGCTGCAACAGGCCTTCGGCCTTCATTTGCGGGCCGAAGGCGAGGCCGACGTCAACGACATCAGGCGCCTGCGGCCCGGTATTGCCCTTGTTAGCCTTGACGGCTTCGACTTCGTCGGCGGAGCCGGCATCCGGGTTCAGTTCGTTGACCTGGATTTCCGGATACTTGGCCTTGAAGGAGGCGATGACGTCGCCATAGCCGCACCAGTCGTGGGGCAGAGCGATGGTCGTCAACATGCCTTCCTTCTTGGCGGCGGCGATAAGCTCTTCGCTCGGCTCGGCGGCAGCCACCGCGGTGGTTGCCAGCAGGATGGCGGTCGAGAGCGAGAGCAGGCGTTGAGTCTTTGAAATCACTGGCGTTCTCCTTATCGGTTTTCAGTCAATTTCGGCGATGCTGTTAAAGTGGCGCGATGAAACTTGTGTGACAGGCCTTTTCCCGTTTGCGGCGAGAAAGTCGTTTCGAGAGGACTTGTCTACCAAGGGGTGCGCGACGCGCCTTGCACCCACAATTCCTTATCCGGAGATTCAGATTTCGACCGGTACCTCCTAGCCTGGCTTGCGAAAAATGCGGGTCGAATCGAAGAGGCCCTCCAGCGTCCTCATTCGGTCCCTGGTTTCGTCCCAATTCGAGCTCTGCACCGCTTCGATCAGCGCTTCGAGGAGGAACAGCAGCATGACCGAACTGTCCCAGGCCGAAGGCGCCTCGATCTGGGCGCGGAAGACCTTGGAGGCGGACTTGGCAACCGGCGAACCCCATTGGTCGGTGAAGAGGATGATCTCGACGCCGCGATTGCGGGCGGAACGGGCGAGGGTCTCCATTTCCTGTTCGTAGCGACGGATGTCGAACAGGATCAGGACGTCGCCCTGTTTCATGTCGAGGATATAGTGCGGCCAGGAGCTCGGATTCGCGGCAATCTGCGTGATGCCGGTGCGGATGACCTGCAGATGGGTGAAGAGATAATCGGCCATCGAGCGGGTGATGCGGCCGCCGACAAGATAGACGTTGCGCTTGCGGTCGGCGACGAGGGCCGCCGCCTGGTCGAATTCGACGGGTTCGATCTGCGACAATGTCTGGCGCATATTGCCCATGATCGCATCGGCGAAGCGGTTGAGGATGTGGGTGCCAGGCGCGCTCGCAGCCCAGCGATCGTGCTTGGCGATCGGATTGGAGATCGTCGCCTCGAGCTCCTGGTGGAGCCTCGACTGAAAATCCGGAAAGCCGCGAAAGCCCAGCTTCTGAACCATGCGTGCCACGGTCGGCGTCGAAACGCCGGCGTTCTCGGCGACCGTGGTGATCGAGCCGAGACCGGAGACCGGATAGTTGTCGAGAAGTGTCTCCGCCAAGCGCTTCTCGGCGCGCGTCAGCGCCGCGAAGTTCGCGTTGATCACATCCGACACCGTCATGGATGCCGTGTTGCCGTTCAATGTCATGCCCCTCGGCCGGTCTCTGCCAGCTTGAGGAAATTAAACATCGCCGCCGCAATCGGAGTCAATGGAAAACTGAAAAGATCGTTTCAGATTTTCGTTGACAGCTGCCGATTCGTGAAGAATTCTTTTCACGACAGCGTCTGACGAGGCAATGGGGGCCGGATTTGACGGGGCTTTTGACGCAGGCAGAGGGCGACCCGGTCGCCATTGAGAATACTGATGCGAAGGGGGATTTCCTCTTCGTCTGCGAGCATGCGTCCAGCCGTCTGCCCGAGCGTCTCGGAACGCTCGGCCTTTCCAGGGAAGCGCTTGAGAGCCACATCGCCTGGGACCCGGGCGCATTGGCGGTTTCCAGGCTGCTTGCCGAAAAGCTCGACGGAACGCTCATCCATCAGCGTTTTTCGCGCCTCGTCTATGACTGCAACAGGCCTCCGGAGTCCGAGGCGGCGACACCCGTGGTCAGCGAGGTCTTCGAGGTGCCGGGGAACCGGACGATGTCGGCCGAGGAGCGCCGGGCGCGGGTCGACGAGATTTATCTGCCGTTTCGTGACGCCGTGTCCGACTTCGTCGTCGGCCGCAAGGCAGCGGGCCGGCTTCCCATCCTCGTCACCATGCATAGCTTCACGCCGGTCTATTTCGGCAAGCCGCGCGGCGTCGAGCTCGGCATTCTGCACGACGCCGACAGCCGGCTCGCCGACCGCATGCTGGCGGTCGCCACGACCGGGGAGGTTGCATACGACATCCGTCGCAACGAACCCTACGGGCCGGCTGACGGGGTAACGCACAGCTTGATTGAGTACGGCGTCCGTTATGGACTGCCGAACGTGATGATTGAGATCAGGAACGATCTCATCCGGAACGAGATCGGCCAGAGGGTCATGGCCGATTACCTGGAAGGGCTGCTCGCCAGAAGCGTGGCCGCCTTGCCAAGAAAATAAAAGACCCAGGGGAGCGGCAAAGCCGCGGTCCTGTTCCGGTGCCGGAACAGGTGGTGACATGACCTTTCGCAATGGCGCGCCGGGTCAGGAGAAACAGGGGAAAAAGATGTCAGACTATACCGATGTCGATAAAAAGCAGGATCTGCACATCCTGCATTCGATGGGCTATGCCCAGGAACTCGAGCGGCGCATGAGCCAGTTCTCGAATTTCGCCGTATCCTTCTCAATCATCTGCATTCTGTCCGGCGGCATCAACTCGCTGGCGCAGGCGACCGCCGGCGCGGGCGGATCGGCCATCGGTATCGGCTGGCCGCTCGGGTGCTTCATCTCGCTGGTCTTCGCCGTCGCGATGGCGCAGATCAGTTCGGCCTATCCGACGGCCGGCGGCCTCTATCACTGGGGCTCCATCCTCGGCAACCGCTTCACCGGCTGGCTGACCGCCTGGTTCAACCTGCTCGGCCTAGTGACCGTTCTCGGCGCCATCAATGTCGGCACCTATTACTTCTTCATGGGTTCGTTTGGGACACCCTATTTCGGACTGGAAGACACGACGGCGACCCGCATCATCTTCCTGGCGATCATTACCGGTGCGCAGGCGCTCGTGAACCATATGGGCATCGGCCTGACGGCGAAGCTTACCGACTTCTCCGGCTACCTGATCTTCGTCACGGCGATCCTGCTCGCTGTTGTCTGCCTTGCTGCCGCCGACTCCTACGAGATTGGCAGGCTCTTCACCTTCTCGAACTATTCGGGCGAGGCGGGCGGCAATGTCTGGCCGCAAACTTCTGGAACCTGGGTGTTCCTGCTCGGCCTGCTGCTGCCGATCTACACGATCACCGGCTATGACGCTTCGGCACATACGTCGGAGGAGACGGTCAAGGCAGCGGAATCGGTGCCGCGCGGCATGGTCTCCTCGGTGCTCTGGTCGGCGCTCTTCGGCTATATCATGCTGTGCGCCTTCGTGCTGATGATCCCGAACATGGACGAGGCCGCCAAGCAGGGCTGGAACGTGTTCTTCTGGGCGATGGACGCGCAGGTCCATCCGGCCATCAAGGACATTCTCTACCTCGCCATTTTCGTCAGCCAGTGGCTGTGCGGCCTGGCGACGGTGACTTCGGTGTCGCGCATGATCTTCGCGTTCTCGCGTGATGGCGGCCTGCCGGCCTCCAAGGCACTCTCGAAGGTAAGCCCCACCCATCGCTCGCCCGTTGCGGCGATCTGGACGGGTTCGATCCTCTCGGTGCTGTTCGTCTGGGGCTCCTCGCTCGTCTCGATCGGCGAAACGCCGGTCTATACGATCGTCGTCTCCTGCACGGTCATCTTCCTGTTCTTCTCCTTCGCGATCCCGATCACGCTTGGCCTCTTTGCCTGGGGAACCTCGAAGTGGGACAAGATGGGGCCGTGGAACCTCGGCGAGGGGATGTTCAAGCTCTTCGCGATCCTGTCGATCGTCGCCATGGTGCTGATCTTCGTACTCGGCATTCAGCCGCCGAACGATTGGGCGCTCTACATCACCGTCGGCTTCCTCGTCGTCACCGGTATCATCTGGTTCGGTTTCGAAAGCCGCCGCTTCCGCGGGCCGCCGATCGGCGACGAGGTCGCGCGCCGCCAGGCGGAGATCGCTGTTGCCGAGAAGGCTGTCGGCGAAGTCTAAGACAATAACGAGTAAGCGGAGGTCGCGCCCGCGATCTCCGCTTCGTTTTTGCGGCAATGGAAACGGCCGCACCGAAACACGGGATGATACTTTCATGGGTTATTCGTTCGAGGAATTGAAAGAGGATGTCGCTAGCGGGCGCATCGACACGGTGCTCGCCTGCCAGGTGGACATGCAGGGCCGCCTGATGGGCAAGCGCTTTCACGCGCAATATTTCGTCGATAGCGCCTGGAAGGAAACGCACAGCTGCAACTACCTGCTGGCGACAGACATGGAGATGGAGACCGTGCCCGGCTACAAGGCGACAAGCTGGGAGAAAGGCTACGGCGACTACACTATGAAGCCGGACCTTGCGACGCTGCGGCGTATCCCGTGGCTCGAGGGCACGGCGCTGGTTCTCTGCGACGTCCTCGATCACCATACCCATGAAGAGGTGCCGCATTCGCCGCGTGCCATCCTGAAGAAGCAGATTGCTCGCCTCGAGGCCTTGGGTTTCAAGCCCTTCATGGCGAGCGAGCTCGAATTCTTCCTGTTCGACCAGTCCTACGACGATGCGCGGCTCTCGGGATACCGCGACCTACAACTCGCCAGCGGCTACAACGAGGACTACCACATCTTCCAGACAACCAAGGAAGAAGACGTGATGCGGGCAATCCGCAACGGCCTGCAGGGCGCCGACATTCCGGTCGAGAATTCCAAGGGCGAGGCCTCCGCCGGCCAGGAGGAAATCAACGTCCGCTATGCCGACGCGCTGACCATGGCCGACCGCCACGCCATCATCAAGAACGGCTGCAAAGAGATTGCCTGGTCGCGCGGCAAGGCGATCACCTTCCTTGCCAAGTGGAACTACTCAGCTGCCGGGTCCTCGTCGCATATTCACCAGTCGCTGTGGAGCCTGGACGGCAAGGAGGCGCTCTTCTACGACAAGGAGGGTCGCTACGGCATGTCCGAGCTGATGCGGCACTATGTGGCCGGCTTGCTCGCCCATGCGAGCGAGATCACCTATTTCCTGGCGCCCTACATCAATTCCTACAAGCGCTTCATGGCCGGCACTTTCGCGCCGACGAAAGCGATCTGGAGCAAGGACAACCGCACCGCCGGCTATCGCCTGTGCGGCGACGAAACCAAGGCGATCCGCATCGAATGCCGGGTCGGCGGGTCAGACCTCAACCCGTATCTTGCCTTTGCGGCTCTGATCGCCGCCGGTATTTCCGGCATCGAGAACAAGATGGAGCTGGAAGCGCCCTTCGTCGGCGATGCCTATCACGGCAAGGATGTACGCGAAATTCCGCATACGCTCAGGGCGGCAACCGAGGCGCTGTCGGAGTCGAAAATGCTGCGCGAGGCGTTCGGCGAAGAGGTCATCGACCACTATGCCCGCGCTGCCCGGTGGGAGCAGGAGGAATACGACCGGCGCGTCACCGATTGGGAGGTCGCGCGCGGGTTCGAAAGAGCGTAGTTAATTCACTCCGCACGAGGGTCCACCCCTCCCCAACCCCTCCCCACAAGGGGGAGGGGCTTGCTGGCGTCGCCCTCCCGCCCAACTCGGCGCCTCCGCACGTTGCGACGGTGCAGAGGAGGTGCGGAGATCGCCGGCCGGTAAGTCCCTCCCCCTTGTGGGGAGGGGGTGGGAAGGGGTCTTCTATTTTTGAAAGCAGAAACAGGAAGACGATCATGACGATGATCAGATGCATTTCGCCGGTCAATGGCGAGGTCTATGCCGAGCGGCCTGCAATGCCGCTGGAACTCGCCAGGCAGGCGGTGGTTCAGGCGCGGCTCGCGCAGAAAAGCTGGGCGAATCGGCCGCTCGACGAGCGCGTCAATCTGGTGCTCGCCGGTGTTGCCCGGCTCAACGAGATGGTCGACGAGGTGGTGCCGGAGCTTGCCTGGCAGATGGGCCGGCCGGTGCGCTATGGCGGCGAATTCAGGGGTTTTAACGAACGCTCCAACTACGTGGCCTCGATCGCCGCCGATGCGCTGAAGCCGCTCGTCGTCGAGGAGAGCGACCGCTTCGAGCGGCGCATCGAGCGCGAGCCGCACGGCGTCGTCTTCGTCATTGCACCCTGGAACTATCCCTATATGACGGCGATCAACACGGTGGCGCCGGCGCTGATGGCCGGCAACACGGTGATCCTCAAGCACGCCAGCCAGACGATCCTGGTCGGTGAGCGCATGGTGCGTGCCTTCGTCGAGGCGGGCGTTCCGGCGGACGTCTTCCAGAACCTTTTCCTGGATCACGACACGACCGCGGCACTGATCGCGGCCAAGAGCTTCGACTTCATCAACTTCACCGGCTCGGTCGAAGGCGGGCGCTCGATCGAGCGCGCGGCGGCCGGCACTTTCACCGGTCTCGGCCTCGAACTCGGCGGCAAGGATCCGGGCTATGTGATGGCGGACGCCGATCTCGATGCGGCCGTCGACACGCTGATGGATGGCGCGACCTACAATTCCGGCCAGTGCTGCTGCGGCATTGAGCGCATCTACGTGCACGAGTCTCTCTACGACGCCTTCGTCGAGAAATCCGTCGCCTGGGTTTCCAATTACAAGCTCGGCAACCCGCTCGATCCCGAAACGACCCTTGGACCCATGGCCAACAAGCGTTTTGCCGTGGCCGTACGCAACCAGATCGCCGACGCGGTCTCGAAGGGCGCCAGGGCGCTGATCGATCCGAAACTCTTTCCTCAGGACGACGGCGGCGCCTATCTCGCGCCACAGATCCTTGTCGGTGTCGATCACTCGATGGAGTTCATGCGCGAGGAAACCTTCGGGCCGGCCGTCGGCATCATGAAGGTGAAGAGCGATGCCGAAGCGATCGAACTGATGAACGACAGCCGGTACGGCCTGACCGCCTCGCTCTGGACGAAGGATGCGGAGCGTGCCGCCCGCATCGGCGGCGAACTCGAGACCGGCACGGTGTTCATGAACCGCGCCGACTATCTCGACCCGGCGCTCTGCTGGACCGGGGTCAAGGAGACGGGCCGCGGCGGTTCGCTCTCGGTCCTCGGCTTCCACAACCTCACTCGCCCGAAATCCTACCATCTGAAGAAAGTCACAGCATGACCATCACCGCCAACTGGAGCTACCCGACCGCCGTCAAGTTCGGCGCCGGCCGCATCAAGGAGCTTGCCGACCATTGCAAGGCCGTCGGCATGAAGAAGCCGCTGCTGATCACCGACCGCGGTCTTGCGCCGATGGCGATCACGCAGGACGCACTCGATATTCTGGAAGGCGGCGGTCTCGGGCGTGCCATCTTCGCGGACGTCGATCCCAACCCGAACGACAGGAATCTGGAGGCCGGGATCAAGGCGTTCAAGGATGGGGGCCATGACGGCGTCGTCGCCTTCGGCGGCGGCTCCGGTCTCGATCTCGGCAAATGCGTCGCCTTCATGGTCGGCCAGACGCGGCCCGTCTGGGATTTCGAAGATGTCGGCGACTGGTGGAAGCGCGCCAGCGTCGAAGGCATCGCGCCGATCATCGCGGTGCCGACGACAGCCGGCACCGGTTCCGAAGTGGGCCGCGCCAGCGTCATCACCAATTCGGCGAGCCATGTGAAGAAGGTGATCTTCCACCCGAAATTCCTGCCGGCGGTGACGATCTGCGATCCGGAACTGACGGTCGGCATGCCGAAGGTCATCACGGCCGGCACGGGGATGGACGCCTTCGCCCATTGCCTGGAAGCCTATTCCTCGCCGTTCTACCATCCGATGTCGGCGGGCATCGCGCTCGAAGGCATGCGGCTCGTCAAGGAGTATCTGCCGCGTGCCTATAGGGACGGCGCGGACATCGAGGCGCGCGCCAATATGATGAGCGCGGCGGCGATGGGCGCGGTCGCCTTCCAGAAGGGCCTCGGCGCGATCCACTCGCTGTCGCATCCGGTCGGCGCGATCTACAACACCCATCACGGCATGACCAACGCCGTCGTGATGCCGCCGGTGTTGCGCTTCAACCGCCCGGCGATCGAGGAAAAGATCGCGAGTGCCGCCGCCTATCTTGGCATCGCCGGTGGCTTCGACGGCTTCTATGACTATGTGCTGCAACTGCGCGAGGAACTCGGCGTGCCGAACAAGCTTGCCGCACTCGGCGTCGGCACCGACCGCATCGACGAGATGGCCGAAATGGCGATCGTCGATCCGACCGCCAGCGGAAACCCGGTGGAACTGACGCTGGATGCGGCGAGAAAGCTCTTCGGCGAGTGCATCTGAGCGTTTTTCGTTAATTTTTGGCAAGCCCGGGAAACCCCTGATTTCCCGGGCTTTCTTGTGCGTACTGCGCCACCCGCGGGGCTCGCCGGTTAATATTTGCCGGCCAAAATTTCCGTTTTGTTAACCATGTTCTGAAAGGTTCTATTAATCGAACCTGCTTCGAGGCGAACGCGACGGAGCACCGACAGAATGAGGTGACAAGATGGCGGTCATTACTTTGGCCAACGCAAAGGGCGGCGCCGGCAAGACGACTGCCGCCCTGATCCTGGCGACGGAACTGGCTCGCCAGGGCAACCGGGTCGTGATCCTGGATGCCGACCCGCAGCGGTGGATCACCAGCTGGTCGGAGGTCTCCGGCCACGTCGCCAATATCGAGGTGATCTCGCACGTCACGCCGGCTTCGCTGCCCTGTCATGTCCGCGAGCTGAAGGGCGAAGCCGATTTCATCGTCATTGATCTCGCGGGTGCCAAGGATGCGATCGTTGCGCTGGCGCTCGGGCTTTCCGATCAGGTGCTGATCCCGGTGCAGGGCTGTGCCATGGACGCGCGCGGCGCGGTCCAGATCCTGGAGCTCATTCGCCAGATCGAACAGAAGGCGAGGATGCGCATCAACCATTCCGTGGTGCTGACGCGCGTCAACTCGCTGGTGACGACGCGGGCGTTGCAGGCGATCAAGGCGCTGCTCGCTTCGCGCGGCGTTTCCGTCCTCGACACGCCGATCATCGAACGCGCCGCTTTTCGCGAGATTTTCGAACTGGGCGGTACCTTGCAGACCATGGACGCAAACCGCGTCAGCAATCTCGACAAGGCACGCGAAAACGCATTTGCGCTTGCGAGCGAGGTACAAAAATTGCTGCCCGTGACGCCACGCCTGGCGCTGATGTCTCGGTTGCGCTCGGCTCTACCACGGGCCGCTTGAATTCCCTTCCGCCCGATTGCCTCCCAAGGCCGACCGGAACTGACGAAGGTCGTTCCGGTCGAAAACTTTTGTCAGAACCGCCTGTCTACGAAGTGCTTGGCCTGGGCGCCGGCGTGGTAAAAGGCGGATTTGAGGTTCCGCCACGGATCCGGCGTGATCGGCGATTCGGATAGCGGGATCGCCGCGTCGTCGCCGGTGACATGGCGGGCAATGGCACGGCCGAAGACGGTGCCGGGGGCGATGCCGCGGCCGTTGTAGCCGCTGACGGAAACGACATTCGGCGCAAGTACATGCATGACCGGCAGGTGATTGGTGGTCATGCCGATGCGGCCGTCCCACCAATATTCGAAGCGGAAATCGCCGATATGGGGGAAGAGCTTGCGCACCGAACGCGCCGCGAAGGCGCGGTGCGTGCCCGCGGCCATCGCGTCGAGGCGGCCGATCGAACCGAAGATCAGCCGGTTCTGCTTGTCCATGCGGAACGACGTCATGACGAGGCCGGTGTCCCAGGCGCCCTGGCGCTCGGGCAGGATTCGGCCGGCGACATCGTCCGGGAGCGGATTGGTCGCGAACTGAAAAAAGGGAAGGACGGTGAGTTCCCGCGTTTGCGCCCGCCACGGCGCACCCTCGATGAGCGCGCCATAGGCCTCGGTGGCGACGACGACATGCCGGGCCGTAAGCGTGCCTCGGCCGGCCGTCAGCTTCCAGACGTCGCCGCGGCGCTCGGCAGCAATAAGGGGCGTTTCCGTGTAGATTTCGGCCCCTGCAGTCAGCGCCGCCCGGGCCAGGCCGCGCGCATAGGCGAGCGGCTGGATCGTGCCGGCCCGCCGGTCGAGCAGTGCGCCTGCAAAACCTTCAGCCCCGGAAAGACCATGCGCCTTTTCGGCCGAAAGCGCCTCCACCGGCGCGCCGCGCTTCCGCCACTGGGCCTCGCGCTCCTGGATGTCCTTCCAGCCCTCGGGACCGACGGCCATATGCAGCGTTCCATTGCGGACCGCTTCGCACTCGATGCCGTGCCGGGCGACCAGGTCGTAGACGAGCGAGGGGCCATCCCCCAACTCGTTCAGCAGGCGCCCTCCGGCCTCGGCGCCGAGCGTGGCGATGAGATCCTCGGGTTTCACCCACATACCGGCATTGACCAGGCCGACATTGCGGCCGGAGCCCCCGTAACCGATCATGCGCGCTTCGATCACCGTGGCCTTGACGCCCATTTCGGCAAGGTGGAGTGCAGCCGAAAGCCCGGTGAAGCCACCGCCGATGATCGCCACATCGCTTTTCAGATCGCCGGTGAGCGGGCCGGTTTCGGGAGCGGCGGGAGCCGTTGCGTGCCAGAGATTGGGAAGAGGGCGCTCCGTCGCCATTTCGGGCCTTCCTTTGCGGATGATTGAGAGATTCCTTGCCTTTGATAAGACCATCGCAGCAAAGTTTTTCATGACAATGTTTCATGAAGTCATGAAGACCGGCACTGCCGGGCGAAACGGGCGGGCGATCGCCCGTGGCTCAGCCTAAACTCGAGCGTCGGCGAGCTATTGATAAGGAGCGAAGTCATCCGCTGCAATTGGCGCCCCCGGCTCGTCGACGAATTCGACAGTCACGCCGCGGCTCACCATCTTGCCGAGTTCGGTGGCATCCCAATTCGTCAGGCGCACGCAGCCGTGGCTCTGGGTCTTGCCGATCTTCGACGGATCCGGTGTCCCGTGAATGCCGTAGGTCGGCCTCGACAGCGCAATCCAGACGGTGCCCACCGGTCCGTTCGGTCCCGGCTGCAACGTCAGGATCCTGTCGTTCGCGCCCTGCTGGAAATTGATCTTCGGATTGTAGGTATATCCCGGATCGAAGGCGATCCGCTCGACCGTCACAGTGCCGGATGGTGATGGCGTGTCGGCCGACCCGATGGTCGCCGGATAGGCGGCAATAAGTTTCCCCGCGTCATCGTAGGCAAGCACCTGCTTGCGGCCCTTGTCGGCGATGATGCGGGCGACCTTGCCGGATTTGTTCGGACCCGGATTGATCACCTTGATCGTGGTGCCGGGAATGGAAAAATCGACGCCCGGATTGAGCTCGCGCAGGTAGCCCTCGTCCATGTGGAATTTTTCACCGAGCATCTCGGTCGTCGAGGTGAAGGAAAGGTGCGGGAGCTGCGCCTTGTGGGCATAGTCTTCCGGGATCGCAGCGACATAGGGACCGGCCGCGTCGGCGGCGGTGATCGTGTAGGTGGTGATCGGCAGGCCGCCATTGAAGCGCAGCCGTTCCAGGATGTCCTCGGTGTTGTTAGGGTCGAGCTTCTCTCCGGTCGCCTGCTGCCAGGCCTCGAGCGCCTTGGTGACGTTCGAGCCCATCTTGCCGTCGATGACGCCGGGCGAGAATCCTTCGCGGTCGAGGAAAACCTGAAGGGCGGTAATTTCGGCGCGCGACTTGCCCTTCATCTCGATCGCCGGCGGCATCGGCTGGCTCAGCGGTTCCTGGTATTGCGGATCATAGGCTGCCTGCTCCTCGCCAAGTGTCGGCAGGCTGTTCGGAAGCTCCTCGCGCTCCACCGGGGCGGGCGTAGCATCGCGGTAATCGGGGACAGTGCCGGTGAACTCGCCGGGCTCGGAATAGCCGTAACCCCGGTCGCGGCGGTTGGAATAAACGTCGGAGCCGGATTCGCGGCGGCGTACGCCGTAGCCGTCATTCGGCACGACCGTGGCGACGATATTGCCCCACGGGTCGACAAGCACCGTGCGGCCGCTGCGGTCGCGCACCGCGCGAACTTCGTCCGGTCCGGGCATATAGTCGAGGATATCGCCCTCGGGCGTGACCAGCATCACATCGCCGCTTCCCCAATAGCCGCCGTAGCCGTCCTGGGCGCGGGCAGGCACGAGCTCCACGGCCAGGAGGCCGAGTGCGGCGAGAAGCGAAAGGCCGGTGCGGGTCGCTGACACGAGAGAACCTGTTTTCATGGCGGTTGCTTTGCGGCGGTACATACCGATTCCGACGTTAATGTGAAAAAAATGAATTCATCATGAACGATCCCTTAAAATTCTAGTTAAGCGAGCTTCCGAGGCGTTGCAACATTCGATCGCGGCGGAAGACCGGAGTCGCCCTTGGACCGCCTTGTTTTCATAACGTTTTTCCGCGGGGTTGGTTCAACTCCGAGGATCTGCTTCCAAGGGTAGGGCACTGCGCTATCATGCGCCCGCCATGCCCGATTCTGGGCGCAGGCGGAGACGCGAATGCAGACCAACATCAGCTCAAATAGTGGCGCGGACAGCCATATCCTGTTCGACCGCGCCTCGGCGCTCGATATCGCCGCCTTCGTCACGGCCGGCATCGACCTGTCGCCGGGAGACGCGATCCCCTCTGACGGCGACCCGCGGATCGATCGTGCGCTGGCCGGCTTTCTATTCACCTGCGGTCCCGATCACATCCGTCATCCGGAGCCGATCGAGGGTCGTGACGATGGCGCGCGCTATCCCTTGCACGGGTCGCTCGCCGGAACGCCGGTCAGCCGGACGGAGATGTCGCCTGATGGCTTGCGCTGCTCGGCTGTCACGGAGGTCGATCTTGCCTGTGGCGGCAGAGCGGCGATCGAGCGGGTTTGGGAACTGGCTGGGGCCGGCGTGATGCTCAAGGACCGCGTCGTCAATATCGGCACGTCCGCCTTTGCGCCAATGATGATGTATCACATCAATATCGCCGGTCGGCTGCTTGGCGATGAAACGCGGATCGAAGGCGCCTCGGTCGAGGGCGGTTCGCTGGCCTGGCGGTTCGGCGAAGGCGAGAGCGCCCATTTCTGTCGAACCGCAGTCGCCGGCGAAGACCGTTGGGCGGAGGTTTCGCTGTCTGATCTGCCCGGGCTTCACGGGCGCGCCCTGCATGTGCGGTTCCTGGCCGACACGCTGCCGTTCCTGCAGATGTGGCGCTGCCAACGCGGCGTGGCGAACGTCGTCAGCATCGAGCCGGCATCGCACCGTGTCGCCAAGCGGGTGGAACTTTCGGCCGCCGGCGAGCTTGACCTGCTGGAGCCCGGACAGTCGCGCGACTACGCGCTGGCCTTCGGCATCGCCTGAAATCGCTTCGCGATTGACGCCGCCTGGCCTGCGGCCTACACCAAGGCAACGCAGTCTTGAGGAAGCGACATCATGGACATTCGCCAGATCAACGATGAATACTCGGTCTCCGGCCAGATCACGGTCGAGGACCTCGATGAGATCAAGGCGCTCGGCTTCAAGTCCATCGTCTGCCACCGTCCGGATTTCGAGGCACCCGACCAGCCGACCTTCGACGCGATCGCCGCACGCGCCCAGGAACTCGGCCTGGATATCGCCCATATTCCGGTCGGCCCGATGGGCGTGACGGCCGACGCGGTGACCCGCATGGTCGATGCGCTTGACGAATTCCAGCGCCCGATGCTCGGCTATTGCCGGTCCGGCGCCCGATCCACGGCCGTCTACCAGCAGACCCAGCACATCCGCAGCTGAGGCGGCGCATCGGCGTGGGCCCCGGACAGCCCCGAACCACCGCATCTTGTTGTCCGTCGCCGGCATTGGTGCTATATTTCATAGGTTCGATCGAGGGCGCCGGCACCCTCAGAAGATCGTACGCTTGGAGCGCGCTTGGCCCAAACAAGCGCGCTTTCGCGTCTTTGATGCCTTCCTGCCCGTTCTATGCATGCTGCAGCGCATTGAACCGCATGTCTGCTTGCATCGACCTTGATGTAAAAAGACATGCAGTGAAAGGAGATCGGCCATGGATCCCTTCAACAGCTTTCGAGACTACCCCGTCCTTCCTGGCCACGTAGCGATCCTTGAAGGCGTGCTGAACAGGGCGCTGGAAGAGCGCAATCTATCGATCGGCAGCGAGGAGGCCGACCAACTCGCCAGGAGGATCATCAAGCTTTACCAGACCGGCGTCAAAGAGCCGGGCCAGCTTTGGGAGATGATCCGAACAATTTAAGGGCGGCTGACTTCCTCAGCCACTGCGAATTTCGCTGAGAGTCCGCGTCGGCGTGATCGCTTCCGGATCGAGCTTGATCTCGACGATCGCCGGCCTGCCGCTGGCGCGCGCCCGGAGGAAAGCATCGGCGAATTCTTCGGTGCGCTCGACTGTTTCGCCATGGCCGCCATAGGCGCGGGCGAGCGCCGCAAAATCCGGATTGGTCAGGTCCGTGCCGCTGACGCGGCCCGGATAGTCCCGCTCCTGATGCATGCGAATGGTGCCGTAGATGCCGTTGTTGATGACGAGCACCATGATCGGCAGGTCGTAGCGGACCGCGGTGGCAAATTCCTGGCCATGCATCAGGAAACAGCCGTCGCCGGCAAAGCAGATGACCTCGCGGTCGCGATGGAGGTGTTTCGCCGCGACCGCCGCCGGCAGGCCGTAGCCCATCGAGCCGGAGGCCGGCGCGGCTTGCGTGCCGTAGCGGCGGAAGCGGTGGAAGCGGTGCAGCCATGTGGCGTAATTGCCGGCGCCGTTGGTGAAGATCGCGTCCGGCGCCGTATTCGCCTCGATCCAGTTCATGATCGGCCCCATCTGCACCTCGCCCGGGCCGATCTCCGGCGGTGTCGACCATTTGAGATAAGCCTGGTGCATGGCCGCGGTGCGCTGCGCCCAGACCGGCGTGCCGGCCGGCTCCACGTCGCCAAGGGCGGCGACGAAATCGCGCGGGCTCGCGGCGATCGCCAGATCCGGCCGGTAGACGCGGCCAAGTTCGGACGGATCGGGATGGACATGCACCAGCGTCTGCTTCGGATAGGGGACGTCGACGAGCGTGTAGGAGGAGGAGGGCATTTCCGACAAGCGTCCGCCCAGAAGCAGGATGAGGTCGGCTTCCTTGATCTCCTTCGCCAGGGCCGGGTTGATGCCGATGCCGACATCGCCGGCATACATCGGATTGAGGTGATCGAAGAGCATCTGTCGGCGGAAGGAGCAGCCGACCGGAAGATGCCAGCGCTCGGCGAACCGTTGGAATTCGGCGACGCTTTCGGCCGACCAGCGCGTGCCGCCGAGAATGGCGATCGGCCGCTTCGCATCGGCAAGGAGCGCTGTGAGCCGCGCCATTTGAGCCGGTCCCGGATGGCTTTCGACCGGTTGGTGGGCGCGTGCGGCGGGGGCTTCCGTGCTTTCGGTCAGCATGTCTTCGGGAAGCGTCAGCACGACCGGCCCGGGCCGGCCTGAGGTTGCGACGGCGAAGGCGCGGGTGACGAATTCGGGGATGCGCGCCGGATCGTCGATCTCGCCCACCCACTTTGCGACCTCGGTGAGGGCGCGGCGATATTCGATCTCCTGGAAGGCCTCGCGTTCGCGGGCCTCGCGCTGCACCTGGCCGATGAAAAGGATCAACGGGACCGAATCCTGGCGGGCGACGTGGAGCCCGGCCGACGCATTGGTGGCGCCAGGGCCGCGCGTCACCATGCAAATGCCCGGTTCGCCGGTCAGCCTGCCCCAGGTGTCCGCCATCATTGCCGCGCCACCTTCCTGGCGGCAGACGACGACGTCGATGTCGGTGTCATAGAGCGCATCCAGCACGGCCAGATAGCTTTCGCCCGGCACGCAGGAGATGCGCTTCACACCGTTCGCGACCAGCGCCTCGACCACCAACTGCCCACCCGTTTTCATGCCTGCACCTCCCAATGCTTTTTCGTCCCGGCTTCGGATCGCGCCGACGCCGGGTTGCAACTATATTCTTTCGCCTACGCGGCGTTTCGAGCCGATCGCCTGAAGGCACCAGGCGGCGAAATCCTCCGTCGCCGTCTCGCGGCCGACTTCGTTGAGCGTCTCGTGACGCATCCCCGGATAGATCGTGACCGTCACGTCGGCCATGCCGCGCGCCTTCATGCGCTGGCCGAGCCAGCCGATGGCGTCGCCGTTTACGGTCGAGGGGTCGGCGCTGCCGCCGACCAGGTGAACCGGCAGCTTCGCGGGCAAGCGGGCAAGCCGGTCGGTCCGCGCGCCGGCAAAGGCGAATGCGAAAACGTCGATCCACAGGGATACGCTGGCATCGAAGCCGCAAAGCGGATCGGCAATATACTTCGCAACTTCACTCGTGTCGCGCGACAGCCAGTCGAAGTCCGTCTTGCGATCGGCGATAGCCTTGCTCCAGGCGCCGAAGGTGAGCTTCGACAGCAGCGGACTCGGGACGTCCGAGCCTTTCAGCATCCGTTCGATCGCGAGGATCGCCTGGGCGCCTCGGCCGGCAAACCCGGGGCGGAAGTTGGAATTCCAGACGGCCAGCGCGTCAAAGAGTTCAGGGTCGGTCTCGGCGGCGTTGAGCGCGATCAATCCGCCCATCGAGTGGCCGAACAGAATGACCGGCAGGCCGGGATGAGTGGCAACGGCCAGTTCCCGCACCGTGCGCAGATCGGCGATCACCTTCTCGACGCCGCCATGCTGGGCGAATTGCCCGGGCAGTGCATCCGATGCGCGGCTCTCGCCATGGCCGCGATGGTCGTATGCGTAGACATGGAAGCCGTGCCAAGCCATCGCTTCGGCGAAGCGGGAGTAGCGGCCGGAATGCTCGGCAAGCCCGTGGCTGATCAGCAGGATGCCTTGCGGTGCCTCGGATGCCGGCCAGTGGCGCCAGCCGAGCGTCGCGCCCGTCGGGCTCAGAAGCGTCCTTACCTGCCCGAACATGCCTCACCTTCGAACAATGGCCAGATTCCAAATGCGCTGGCGGGTCGAGCCGGCGTTTCGTCCCCGCGCCGGGCGACCGCCCAACATTCACGCGAGATATCAAATCGATTTGGCCGCCAAAGGCAATCATCGCTTGTTGCTTCTTGCGCATGAGATCAGACCGAATTGCGAGAAACATATTAGGGGTTGCAAGTTTCCCGCTTTTGTTGATATTTTGTTCTCGTTATGTTTTCGTTGGAGGCCGATATGGCAGAGCGGGCTATGGTACAGGTGATGAGAGTTGCAACGCTTGTTCTGGGGTTGGGGCTGTCGTCCCTCGCCGCGGCAGAGGAGGCGCCGGGTGAAGTGGCAACGACGGCGCCGGAAACTGGAACGACGCAATATGTGCTGGCAGTCAGCTGGCAGCCCGGCTTTTGCGAGACGCGGCCGACGCGCAAGGAGTGCGTGGATCAGACGTCCGAGCGGTTCGACGCGACACATTTCTCGCTGCATGGTCTTTGGCCGTTGAAAAAGAGCTATTGCGGCGTTGAAGCGGAGCTGAAGACGCAGGACCGCAAGGGCGATTGGCTCGACCTGCCGAAACTCGCGATGGCGGACGAGACCGCCGCGCGGCTGCTCGTCGCCATGCCGGGGGTGAAGTCGGGCCTCGACCGGCACCAATGGCTGCGCAGCGGCACCTGCCAGACCGGGAACGCGGAGGACTATTTCCGGCTGCAGCTTCGTCTCCTCGACGAGCTGAATGCATCGGCGGTGAGGGCGCTCTTTGCCGACAAGATCGGTACGGAGATCGGCGAACAGCAGATCAAGGCGGCGTTCGACCAGAGTTTCGGGACGGGAGCCGGCGACCGGGTGCGGATGCGCTGCCAGACCGTCGGCGGCCGCAGCGTGATCACGGGAATGACCATCGGGCTTTCCGGGGACCTCTCGGGCAAGACGGACCTCGCGGGCCTCATGAAGGCGGCCGGGGCGACCGAGTTCAAATGCGCCAAGGGGATTGCCGACGCCGCCGGGCGGGGCTGAACGGAGAGGTTCATCGCAGCGAAGGAACGACGCGGGGCAGGGCCTTTGGCAATTGCCCCGCCACCATAATTCGCCTACATAGCGGGCAAATTTTTCCTTCCGATGCGGAGCATTCCTTTATGGCACGTCAATTCATCTACCACATGGCCGGACTCAACAAGGCCTATGGCAACAAGAAGGTCCTGGAGAACATCCATCTGTCGTTCTATCCGGACGCCAAGATCGGCATTCTCGGCCCTAACGGTGCCGGTAAGTCGACGGTCCTGAGGATCATGGCCGGGCTCGACCACGAATATACCGGCGAGGCCTGGGTCGCCGACGGCGCGACCGTCGGCTACCTGCCGCAGGAGCCGCAACTCGACGCGCAGAAGAACGTGCTCGAGAACGTCATGGAAGGGGTGGCCGCGAAGAAGGCGATCATCGACCGCTACAACGAGCTGATGATGAACTATTCCGACGAGACGGCGGAAGAGGGTGCGAAGCTCCAGGACATCATCGACAGCCAGAACCTCTGGGACCTCGACAGTCAAGTCGAAATGGCGATGGACGCGCTGCGCTGCCCGCCGGGCGACGCCGAGGTGACCAATCTGTCCGGTGGTGAGAAGCGCCGCGTCGCGCTCTGCAAGCTGCTCTTGTCGCAGCCGGACCTGTTGCTCCTCGACGAACCGACCAACCACCTCGACGCCGAGACGATTGCCTGGCTCGAAAAGCACCTGCGCGAATATCCGGGCGCCGTGCTGATGATCACCCACGATCGCTACTTCCTCGACAACGTCACCGGCTGGATTCTCGAGCTCGACCGCGGCCGCGGCATTCCCTATGAGGGCAACTATTCCGCCTATCTGCAGGCAAAGGCCAAGCGCATGGCACAGGAAGGTCGTGAAGAGGCGACCCGCCAGAAGGCCATCAGCCGCGAGCAGGAGTGGATCGCCTCGAGCCCGAAGGCCCGACAGGCCAAGTCCAAGGCGCGTATCCGCGCCTATGACGAACTGGTCAAGGCGGCGGCCGACCGGCGTCCGGGCGACGCGCAGATCATCATTCCGGTCGGCGAGCGGCTCGGCCAAGTGGTCATCGAAGCCGAGAACATCTCCAAGGGCTATGACGACCAGCTGCTGATCGAAGGCCTGAGCTTCAAACTTCCGCCGGGCGGCATCGTCGGCGTCATCGGCCCGAACGGCGCCGGCAAGACGACGCTCTTCCGGATGATCACCGGCCAGGAACAGCCGGAAGAGGGCGCGTTCCGCATCGGCGAGAGCGTGCAACTCGGCTATGTCGACCAGAGCCGCGATGCGCTCGACGGCAACAAGACGGTGTGGGAGGAAATCTCCGGCGGCAACGACGTCATCAAGCTCGGCAAGCATGAGGTCAATTCGCGCGCCTATTGCTCGTCCTTCAACTTCAAGGGCGGTGACCAGCAGCAGAAGGTCGGCACGCTTTCGGGCGGTCAGCGCAACCGCGTCCATCTCGCCAAGATGCTGAAGTCCGGCGGCAACGTCATCCTGCTCGACGAACCGACCAACGATCTCGACACCGAGACGCTGGCCGCGCTCGAGGATGCGCTCGAAAACTTTGCCGGCTGCGCGGTCATCATCAGCCACGACCGCATGTTCCTCGATCGCCTGGCGACGCACATCCTCTCCTTCGAGGGCGATAGCCACGTCGAGTGGTTCGAAGGCAACTTCGAGGATTATGAGAAGGACAAGATCCGCCGCCTCGGTCCGGACTCGGTCAACCCGAAGCGGGTCACTTATAAGCGACTGACACGATAGGTGGGCCGCTCGGCGAGCGCCGCAATCCGGCGGCGTTCGTTGCGCAGGAAAACTTCCATTTTCGCGTGGCCGCATCCCTGCGCAGTCACAAGTCTGCGGCGCCCCCAAAGTCCCGGGGGGCGCGAAGCGCTTTTGTGCGCATCGGTTTCCATGGCAGATGCGGTTCCGATTTGAGCAAACATTGCGGTTGGCATTCACGCCGCCGATCGGCGTGACTGGATCGTTGTGACAAGCACAGTCTCGACGCGCGGTATGGCTCAGAAACAGGGGCGCTGCCCGGTATTCCTGAAGCTGGAGCTTTCCCCCGGCTCCACTGTCTTCTCCCCGTCATCGCCTTGCCATTCTGCGCAAATCCCGCTTGCGCACCGTCCTCAAATCACATAAACATATCTTTATGTGTTGATGAGGATCGACGATGACTACCCTTGGATCGCTTGGCTTGGATGCCTTGGTCGACGTCTTGAAGGCGGCAGGTGAGCCGACGCGCATGCGTCTTCTGGCGCTGCTTTCCGCCGGCGATCTCACCGTCACCGATCTTACCGAAATTCTCGGTCAGTCGCAGCCGCGCATTTCCCGGCACCTGAAGCTGCTTGCTGAAGTGGCGCTGATCGATCGCTACCAGGAAGGTGCCTGGGCCTATTTCCGTCTACGGCAAGAGGGCGGGCGGGTCGCGCTTGTGCGGGAACTCCTCGCTGCGGCGGCACCTGACGATGCGATTCTCGCCAGGGATTCGACCCGCCTCACGGCCTTGAAGAAGGCACGTTCGGAGAAGGCCCAGGCCTATTTCAGCCGCAATGCCGCCGAGTGGGACGAACTCAGGCGTCTTCATGTCAGCGAAGGCGATGTCGAGACGGCTTTGAAGACGATGGTCGGCGACGAGCCGGTCGACAGCCTGCTCGACCTCGGCACCGGCACCGGGCGCATCCTGCAGCTCTTCGAAGGGCTCTACCGGCGCGGCATCGGCGTCGACGCCAGCCGCGACATGCTGGCGGTGGCGCGTTCCAATCTCGACCGGGCCGGCATCACCAAGGCTTCGATCCGCCACGGTGATATCTTCAACCTGCCGCTCGATGGCCGGTCCTTCGATCTCGTGACGATCCATCAGGTGCTTCACTTCCTGGAAGATCCGGAAGCGGCGATCGCCGAGGCAGCGCGTATGCTTGTGCCGGGTGGGCGGCTGGTGATCATCGATTTTGCCCCGCATGGTCTTGAATATCTGCGCAACGAGCACGCCCACGCCCGCCTTGGTTTTGCGCACCAGACGATGGCCGATTGGCTGCAGAAGGCCGGTCTAATGCTTGAGAAGACGACAGACCTTGCCCCGGAAGGCGCGGAGGAGGGAAAACTGACGGTAACAATCTGGTTGGCGCGCGACCAGCGGGCGGCAGATGTGGCCGATTTGCCGCGCCAACGCTTGCAGGCAGGGGGAATTTGAGAATGAACGCACGGACGCTTTATCCCGCCGAGCGCGGCAATCTCGGACTCTCCTTCGAATACTTTCCGCCAAAGAACGAAGAGATGGAAATCCAGCTCTTCCAGACCGTGGCGGATCTCGCGATCTTCGCGCCGACGTTTCAGACGGTGACCTATGGCGCCGGCGGCTCCACCAAGGCGCGGTCACTGACGACCGTCAAGCGCATGATCGGGGAGGTGGGATTGAAGAACACGGCGGCGCATCTGACCTGCGTCGGCGCGCCGAAGGCCGAGGTCGATGCGGTGATCGACGAGTTCGTCGCCTGCGGCGTCCGGCATTTCGTGGCACTGAGGGGTGATCCGCAGGGCGGCATCGGCAGTGCCTACCAGCCCTTTCCCGGTGGCTACGAAAGTTCGGCGGCGCTCGTGAAGGCACTGCGTGCCCGCGGCGATTTCGAGATTTCCGTCTCCGCCTATCCGGAAAAGCACCCGGAGAGCCCTGATGTCGCGGCCGATATCGACATGCTGAAGCGCAAGGTCGATAGCGGCGCCACGCGCGCGATCACCCAGTTCTTCTTCGACAACGACGATTTCGAGCGATATCTCGAGCGGGTGCGGCGCGCCGGTATTCATGTCCCCATCGTCCCGGGCATCCTTCCCATCAACAATCTTGCACAGGTGGTGCGATTTGCCGGGCTTTGCGGTTCAAAGGTGCCGGAGGCGATTATCTCGCGATTGGCTCACCTCGACGACCAGCCGGAAGAGCGCTTCAAGGAAGCAAGCCATATCGCTGCCGAACAGATCGTCGATCTGGCGCGTCGGGGCGTTCGTGACTTTCATCTCTATACGATGAACCGCTCGCCGCTCATCGCCGCTGTCTGCGACCTGGTCGGCTATGCGCGCCGACCGGCCAACCGTACGGCCGCACCGTCCTATCGGGCGGTAGCCACGGCTTAAACATCAGATCCAAGAGAAGCGAAAAGCCCATGAACGGGTCGTCGTTCATGGGCTTTTCTGATGTCGCAGTTCAAGAGCGTGTGCTCTACCGCATGTCTCCGTAAATCGACCTCGATTTAGGGACAAAGACATGCAGCAATTCAAAGTGCTACAACGACTTTTGCGCGCCTGATAAGGCGCGCGGCGCTGTAGGAGCGGCCTGTCTTAACCTGTTCTGCTGCGAATTAGACTTTCCGGATTTTAAGTCCCCGGCCTGGACTTCAGCGGCCTTTCGTCAGACGAAGAGCATGATGGCCACGAATGCGAACGCTGCACTGATCATGAGGACATTCAACGAATGTGTAAGTCCCATAGGATCCTCCCTGCGTTGACGCGTAAAACATAGGGCTAAAAAACGGCGCGTCAAAGCGAATCTTGTGCTGCAGCGCGAAAACCGCGTTGCCCGGATCGGATATTCACAGCCATAAATATTTGAATTGCCTGCGAGATTCAGGTTGCCACATTTTTTTCACAATTGCTTCCGCGAGGTTAATGTAAACGCCTGTAACGGTCTGTGAGGCGACTCAAAGTCATGCAGGCTGTTCTTTCGATTCGCTGTCAGGTCGACGATCGCGATCGTAGAATGCGCCCGTCGAGAACGGCGAGCCCCGCGGCGATCAGCGCCATTCCGGCAATGTCTGCTGCCTGCAGCGTCTCGCCGAGGAAGAGATAGCCGAGAAGGATGGCGCTTGGCGGCACGAGAAGCGTGACGAGCGAGGTGTTGGTGGCGCCGGCCTCCGCCATGATGCGGAAGAAGAGAATATAGGCATAGGCGGTGGAGACGAGCGCCAGTCCGAGGATCGCCAGCATTGCGGAGAGGGGCGGCATCGGCAGGGTCCAGGGCATGTCTACGAAGGCCGCCACTGGCAGCATGACGATTGTCGATGCAGTCAGCTGTCCGGCGGCGGTCACTGGCGGTGCCAGTCCGCGGAAGCGCTTGCCGTAGGTAGCGGACAAGCCGTAGCTCACGGCCGCCAGAACCGGCAGCACGAGCGCCCAGAGCGGTACGTCGCCCGCAGCCCCAAAAATGCCGGCTAGCGCGCTCGGCCCGATGAGTGCCACCGTGCCGGCGAGCCCGAGCAGGCAGCCGCTGAGCTTGGCAGCGGTCAGTCTTTCGTCTTCCGTCGCGACGTTGGCGATAAGCACAGTCCAGACCGGCGTCGTCGCGTTCAGGATGGCGGCAAGCCCGGCGCCGATATGGGTCTGGCCGAGAAAGATGAAAGCGTGCGGAATGGCGTTGTTGATGAGGCCCATGACCAAAAACTCGCGCCAACGCGCGGCGAGGGCCGGATAGAGACCGTGGTTGCCGCGCAGGTAAAGATGCAGGGCGATTGCGGCGAGCCCCAGACGGAGCAGAACAAGCGTAAAAGGCGGAACATGGGCGACCGCGACGCGGGCGAAAAAGAAGGAACCGCCCCATATCAGGCCGAGCAGCATCAGCAGCAGCCAAAGGCGCAGGGTCATGTGGGTGGTGGCGGTTCTGGCGGATGAAAGCATTTGGGCCTGCTGCGATCGAAGCCGGATTGGATGCGCGGGCTATCCAAGCCAGCAATTTAGGATTGCGCAAGCATTAATGCGAAGAAGCGGGCGTTGCCACCCGCTTCTTGCAAGATTGGCTGTGGTGCCGATTTCGATTCAGAGTGCCTGGAGCAGATCCGGGGTCGCCCAGCCGTCTGCCGGCAGGCCAAGCTTCAACTGCTCCTTCTGCAAGGCGGTGCGCGTACCCGAGCCGAGAATGCCGTCGATCTTGCCGACGTCGTGGCCGAGCGCCTGCAGCTTGGTCTGAAGAGTCTTCATCTCCGTGTCGCCAAGCCCGGGCTCCGGATTGCCGGCCTGGTAGGGCGGGGCACCGGCGAGGCGGGTGGCGAAATAGGCGGCGGACGTCGTATAGATGAACGACTGGTTCCACTCGAGGTAGATCTTGAAATTCGGGTAGGTCAGAAAGGCGACGCCCTTGCGTCCCTGCGGAAGCACAAGCGAAGCTTCAAGTGCGCCGTGCGATGTGTTGCCGTCGCGCGGCGCGACGCCGAGAGCGAACCAGTCGCCGGCCGTCATGCCTGGCTGCAGCCCGGTCTTCTCCCACGGCAGTTGATCCGGCAGAGCGACTTCCTGGATCCAGGGCTGCCCGGCGGTGAAGCCGAGGCTCTTGATGAACTTTGCCGCCGTGAGGATCGCGTCAGGCGAACTCTTCTTCAGATTGACGTGGCCGTCGCCATCGCCATCGACGCCGTAGGCGATGATGTCCTCCGGCAGCATCTGCACCTGGCCGATCTCTCCGGCCCAGGCCCCGGTGGTTGCCGCCGGGTCGAGGTCGCCGTGCTGAACCATCTCGATGGCCGAAAGCAGCTGCGGCCGGAACATTTCCGGCCGGCGGCAGTCATGCGCCAGCGTCACCAGCGCGTTGCGGGTGTTGAAATCGCCCTGCACGGCGCCGAAATCCGTTTCCATGGCCCAGAAAGCCGTGATCACCGGCGCCGGCACGCCGAACTCGCCCTCGGCGCGGGCGAAGACGTCGGCATACTCCTTCATCTTCTGGGCACCGATGTCGAGCCGCCCCTTGCTGACGGTGCGCTTCGAGAATTCGGTGAAGGTCTGCTTGAAGACGCCCTGGGCGCGGTCGCGGCTCAGTACCTTCTGGTCTAGGGCAGCACCGGCAAGCGCCCGGTCCGCGACATCGGCGGGAATGCCCTTGCCGACCGCCTCGGTCTTGACGCCTTCCAGGAAGGTCGCAAGGTCGCCGCCGCAGGCAACTGGCGGGGTCTGCGGTTGAGGCTGCGTCTGCGCCAGCACCGACGTGCTGGAGAGGGCGAGCAGGCCGAGTGTGAGAAGGGCGTTGCGGGCCTTGCCAGTCATCATAATTCCTTTCCATGGCCCGAGCGGCCTGGCGTAGCCGTCGGGCTGCGATAGATCGCAGGTCAATATGCCGGTGCTTTCTCAGAGCATTATGACCGAATGAAGAAAACGGCGGCCACGGCTTCAATGCGCGCAGCAACTCCCGCCTATTGCGAAACGGCGGCCACCCATTTCTTCCAATTCTTGGCGGAGCCGGCGAAGGCGTTGATGTCGGTATGGCCTTCGATGCCAGGAATGACGCCGGTGCTGGTGTATTGCCAAAACGCCCAGCGCCGGTCGACGTAGATGTCCTTCGGATGCTTGGCGACGGAACGGACCCAGAAATGATAGTCGTTGAAGGCGCCGACCAGGTTGTCGCGATGGAAATCGACCGACGTGTAGATGATCGGCCGCTTGCCGTAATGCGCTTCCAGGCGGTCCATGAAGCGCTTCATCTCGAAGCGCACGGTCTCCGGCGACGGGCGGTAACGGCAGGTCTTCGATTCGCCGTTCCACTCGACGTCGAGAACGGGCGGCAGATAGACGGCGCTCTTCGGCACATTGGCGATGAACCAGTCGGCCTGAGCGTCCGCGCTCGAGCAGAAATAATAGAAGTGGTAGGGGGCGTAGGCGAGCCCGGCGGCGCGCGCCCGCGGCCAATAGTCCTGGAAGCGCGCATCGATCCGGTCCTTGCCTTCGGTGGCCTTGATGAAGGCGAAGGACACGCCGGAGTTCTTCACCTTCATCCAGTCGATGTCGCCGTTCCATTTGGAAACGTCGATGCCGTGGATGCTGTGATGATGTGGCGTCCGACCGCCGAAATCCTGCGGGTCGGTGTCCTGGAAGCGCGGCGGTATGGAGGCGGTCCGCACGAGGTCGTAGTCGGTCGACGTGCAGGCGGAGAGGATGGTGGCGATGGGCAGCAAAGCCAGGAGAAGCCGGCGCATGAGGGTTCCGTTACAAGACGAACGACGATCCTGCCTCACGCGATGGTTTCCATGACGGTGATGTCCCCCAGGGAGGCGTTACCTCCTTTTCACCATATCATCGTAAAAATTGAGTTAGCTCAAGCGGCAATTGCATCGGCGCCGTGTTTGCGGATCACGGCACCCGGTCAATTGCCGCTCGATGGTATACGGCGATCCATGCATAGCCCCTGCCGATCGACTTGAGCTCCAGTGCGGCGCCGTCGCGGTCTGCCTTGGAACGCATGACGTCGAACAGCGATTCGCGCGGCGTGACGTGAAAGCGCTTCAGCCAAGTCTGGAGGAGGCGGCGGAAGCCGCCCGGCCATCCCTCCTGCTGGCCGAAGTCCGCGATGTGGAGCGAGCCGCCCGGGTTGAGCGCGGCGATCGCCGCGGCGATCGCCTTCTCCCAATCAGGAATCATCGACAGCGCATAGGAGATGACGATGCGGTCGAAGCCATTTTCGCCGAAGGATGCGGCCGTAAAGTTCGTGGCGTCGGCGATGCGCAGATTTGCATCCGCGCGACCCTGGCGCCGGAGTTTCGACTTGGCGGTGGCCAGCATCTCGGCCGAGATGTCGAGACCGAAAAGGCGGGCGTCGGGGTAACTGTCGCCGATCATCGCCAGGTTGCGCCCCGTGCCGCAGCCGACTTCGAGCACGGAACCGCCGGATGGAACGCTCAGCTCGCGGATCAGTGTATCGCGCCCGAACAGATAGTACTTCCTGGTAAAATCGTAGATGTATCGCTGGTAGCGATACATCCGGTCCATGAGTTTGGCGTGGCTATTGCCTGCGGACTGCGCCGCGCTCATGCTTTCTTCCGGTAGACGTGGAAGCCGCCATAGATCGCCGACCGATCCTCGATGCCGAGCTTCGACGAGGTCTCGGCGTCATAGTGCCATTGGTCAATGAGTGCCGAAGAAAGTCGCCCGGGCAGAATGCTCGCTTCTGCCGCCGTGCGGAAGATCACCACCGCGCCCGGCGCGGCGGTGCGGGTGACCTCGCTCCAGAGATCGTACAACTGGCGGTCGCTCATCCAGTCCTGTGCATCGAGGAGCACGTAGCGGTCGACCGAAGATGCCGGCTTGCGGCCGAGCAAATCCGTGAAGCTTTCGTGATGGACGGCGACGCGATCGGCGTGATTGCGGATCGCCTCGTAGTTCGATGCCTGCAGGTAGGGCGGCAAGTCGCCCTCGTGCGGCAGCGGATAGCGCCGGCCAAAAGCCTGCCAGGCGAAGTAGTTTTCGCGCAGCGGAAAATGGCAGGTGAGCTTTTCGAGGCGGTGGCGCAACACCGCGGCGAGCGACCGTTCCTCGCTCAGGCTGGCGAGCTCGTCGAATTGCTGCGGCGGAATGCCGAGGCCGAAGAGCGAGCTCTTGCGGCCGGTGATCCAGCGGATGACAGGCCGGTCGAAGAGCGGCGCGAGCTTGTCGTCGAAGAACTGCCGCTGTTCGCGCATCGAGCGCGCCTGCACGAAATCGGCCGGGTTGACGCCGTGAAGCCGCGCCAGAACATGGCTGGCAGCGATGAAGCGGCCGAGAAGACCCGTACGATAGATGTTGCGGCCAAGGACGCCGATGCGGCGTCGGCCCATAAGGTCGCGGCCGTTCCAGTAGGTGCGCGTGCCGGCGTCGAGCGTGGGCGCGAGGAAGAGATCGAATGCCTGAGCGTTCGAGCGCGTACCGGTGCTGCCAAGAAACCGTACGACATCCTTGTGGCTTGGCAGGTGACGGAAGGCGGCGAGTTTCAGCCGGTTCAAGGCGATGTGGTGGGGGTTGAGATCGACAACGTCGATGCGCGCCGGTCCGGCGGAGAGATAGGTCAGCATGTTGCAGCCACCCGAGCCGATCGTCACGATCCGATGGCCGGGCTCGATTTGCATCGCCGCCATGTCGACGATCGGATCTTCCCAGATCTGAGGGTAGACGAGCCCGGAGAAGAGCAGTCCGAACAGGCGCTCCGACAGCCCGGCAAAGGACAGAGCCTTGTGTTGGAGGAGCGCGCTCTTCAGCTTCGCGTTCTTTCCGCCAAAGCCGGCATCGGGGGCGAGTTCGGTCATCTGTCCTGCCATCCAGTTGAAACTGAGGCGCTTCTAGAGTGACTCGGCTACACTTTGATGACGGCTTCCCCACAGGCTTCCTACAGCGCCGCGCCTTATCAGGCGCGCAAAGGTCGCTGTAGCACTTTGAATTGCTGCATGTCTTTGTCCTTAAGTCGAGGTCGATTTAAGGAGACATGCAGTAAGCACCGAAGAGGCTTTTCCTTTCTCTGGAAACCTGTTTTCCTGTCGTCGACGGGAGGCGGCTATGAAGGGTTTGTTGCGCAAAACCGGTGCGTTCGCCGTGGCGATGGTCGGGGGGGTTGCAGGCTGGCTGGTCTTCTTCCCGCCGGAGCTGCTCAGGGTCGGGGACGGTTATGCCGCCAAGATCGTTTGCTCCAACGTCTTCCTGGCGGGGCGCGACCCGCAGGCGGTGCTTGCAGAGGACGTACAGGCGCCCGGTCACCCGCTGCTGAAGTTCGTCAGCGTGTCGCTCGATCCCGATCCGCAGGCGGTGACGGCGCGAATCTTCGGCTTCGCCGCGCCGGTTCGGGCTGTCTATCGTCCGGGATTCGGATGCACTGCAACTGCTGGCGGAACCATGCAGGCGTTGGCAGCGCCGGGAGTTGACAATGCTGGGGCCGTCGCGGCCTCTGCCGATAGCCCGGACCTCGCCTGGCCCGAGGGAAGCAAGGCGGAGATCGACCCGGCATTCCAGGAACTGGCGGAAGATGCCGAACTGACCGGGCCAGGTGTGCGGGCAGTCGTCGTCATCAAGGACGGAAAACTGGTCGCTGAAGCCTATGGCCAAGGTTTCGATCGCAATACGCCTCTGCTCGGCTGGTCGATGACGAAATCGGTGACTGCGGCGCTGGTGGGCCTGCGGATCGCCGCCGGGCGCATGGACCCGCAGAAGGCTGACCTTTTACCGGCATGGAGTGGCGACGAAAGGGCGCGGATCAAGCTCATCGATCTCCTGGCGATGCAGAGCGGCCTCGCCTTCAACGAGGATTATGGCGACGTTACCGATGTCACGCGGATGCTCTTTCTCGAAAGCGACATGGCCGGGTTCGCCGCAGCAAAGCGGCTCGAAGCGGCACCTGGTTCCAGGTTCAACTATTCGACCGGCACGACGAACCTTCTGTCGCGCCTGTGGATGGGGACTTTCGATGAGCCGGCTGCGGCGCTCGCCTATCCGCGCCAAGCGCTGTTCGGTCCGCTCGGCATGACCAGCGCCGTGATGGAGACGGACGCGAGCGGCACCTTTGTAGGTTCCTCGTACATGTACGCCACGGCACAGGATTGGGCGCGCTTTGCGCAGTTTCTGCTGGATGACGGCCGCTGGAAGGGAAGGGCGCTTTTGCCCGACGGATTTGTGGAGTTCATGCGAAGCCCCACTGCCGCATCGGGCGGCGACTACGGCTCCGCCCAGGTCTGGCTTACAGAGAACGGCAGGCGCGCCGGCACGGGCAATTTTCCGTCCGATACCTTCTGGATGCTCGGGCATGACGGACAGGCGATCATGCTCGTTCCATCGCTGCGGCTGGCGGTGGTTCGGCTCGGCCTCACGCCCTCGCGGACCGGCTACGACGTGCAGAAACTGAACGGCAAAATAATCGAGGCGCTCGATTGAGCGCCGCGCCGGTCACCATTGTGGAACGGCAAGGCGAAAAGCGCTGCGGTCAGCGCATATCCAGCATGTCGAGCATGCCCTTGCGCTTGGCGTGGTAGTAGTAGCCGCTGGCATAAAGCTTCACGGCACCGTCGTGCTGGTTGTCGGCCACCATCCAGGCGCCGCGCAGATATTTGGTCGCATATTTAAGGTTGGTTTCCGCGTCGAAGAGACCCTCGGCGGGTCCGTCGTAACCGAGGCCCCGAGCGGTATTGTATCGGATCTGCATCAGGCCGTAATTGCCCCGGCTGTAGGCGCGCGGATTGTAGTTGCTCTCGCGCTTGACGACCCGATGCACGAGCTCGAGGGGAAGCCCGTTGAGCTCGGCATAGTGCTTGATAAGCCGGTCGAGCTCGGGCTTGGAACTGGTCGGCGACTTCGTCAGCTTCAGGGAATCGGGAATGACGCTTGCGACCACGCCGACCGCCGAGCCGATGACGCCGGTCTTGGGACGCTCCGTCGGGACGATCATGCGCTTGGCCACCAGGGTCTCGAGGCCGACCGGTTCGCCGGTGTCGAAATCCGATTCCCACAGGGCGGCAACGCCTGGGGACGGCGCGGCGGGCGGCTCGGCGCTCTTGTCAATGGTGGTCGAAGCCGCGGCTGGCGAGAGATTGCCTGGGGCGGGCGCTGCCATGGCCACTTCGAAGGCCTGGCCTGGCTTGGCCGTGGGAACCGCGACCGTCTGGGGGGCAGCGAAGGCGAGCGCAGCGTCGGTCGCCGGCGTGATACCCGGCTGGGCAGTGGGGGCGGCAGCGATTGCGGTCGGTGCGGCATCCGCTGGCGCCGCGGCGGTTGCCGCCGTCTGCGTGCTCAGTGCCGCCGAGGTGCTCGACGCGATACCGATGGGCGCCGGCAGAGCGTAAGCCGTCATCTCCGTTCCGGGTTTCGCGATGGGGGTGACCGTTTGCACGGCGGTCAGTTCTTCAAGGGAGGTGCGCTCGACCGTGGAGCATCCAGACGCAAGTGCCGATGTCAGAGCGATGGCGGTAAATGCCTGTTTCGAAACGGAGATACGGATCGTCGCCATGCGGTCACTTTCGTGCTTCTGGGCCCCGTAGCCCCATGCAAATCAGCGGCTGCCAACCACTGCGCTTGAATTTCCATTAACCTATGCCGCCAGTTGCGGCAAGCGCGCGGGCGAATTTCACGCCGTCGCCCGTTTCAGGCCGAGCGACAGGAGGCCTGCGCCGATCAGCAGCGAGCCGCCGGTACGGTTCACCAACCGTCGGACATTCGGTTTGCGAATCGTCTTTCCCGCGGCGGATGCAAGCAATGCGTAGAGCATCGCGTTCGCGGCTGCGAGGGCAAGGAATGTCGTTTCGAAGATCGCCATCTGAGCAAGAAGGGGCCGCGACAAATCCAGGAACTGCGGCAGGAAGGCGACAAAAAAGATAATGCTTTTCGGATTGAGCGCTGTCACGGCATAGGCGTGCAGGAATATCCTCAGCGGCCGTTCCGCGGCAGGGGCTTCAGTGTCATTTTCCCCGCTTCCGGCGACCGGCGCTTTCCAGAGTTTGAAACCGAGCCAGACGAGATAGGCGGCGCCGATCCACTTCAGGACCGTGAAAATAGTGGCAGAGGCGGCGAGCAGCGCGCCCAGGCCCAGCATCGAGGCGGTCATTGCCGTGAAATCGCCGAGTGCCACGCCAACAACCGTCGCGCCCGCTGTCTTGCGCCCGTGGCTGATCGCATAGGAGATGACGAGCAGGATCGTAGGGCCGGGGATGGCGAGCAACAGGGCCGAGGCGGCGACGAAGGCAAACCAATGTTCGAAAGACATAAAAAAGGCTCCGCGTTTGAACGGCTTCCAGCCGAGATATCGGGGAGGGAGCCATTCAAACGCGGAGCCGTCAACTGTTACTGCATGATTCCTTAGATCGGAATCGATTTAAGGACAAAATCATGCAGCATTTCAAAGTGCTACAGCGACCTTAGCGCGTCCGATTGGACGCGCGGCGCTGTAGTGGACTCTGGAGCGAGCGGCAGCCTATTCCGTGGCCTGCCACTTCTGACCGATGACGTTCATGACGTCTCCGAACCACTTGGCGGACGTGTCGAAATGCTTGCCGCCCTTGATACGGGGAAATTCGATCGTGCGCAGCTTGCCGCCCTGGTCTTCATCGTGGCCGGTGACACCGGAGACCTTGTTGAGCGCGCTCTCCACTGCAAGGTCGACCATGCTCTGGATCAGACGCAGGTCGTCGCCGTTCGCCGGTGCGGAGCGGGCGTAGTAGCCGGATTTCTGCACCATCGAGCGCTCGGCGCCGAGCAGGGCGGCGAACTGCTTCGAGAACCAGTTGCCGACATTGATCGTATCGATCTTCACATGGCCGAAAGCGTCGCGCTTGATCGTTTCGCCGGCGGCCTCGCGCTCGGCGACGATCGCGTCCAGGCAGGCACCTTCGCTGACGAACAGGGTGACATAGCCGTTCCGGTTCATGACCCCGCGCAGGCGTTCGGCTTCCGCTTCGAGATCGAACTTCACTTCGGGCAGATAGAGGCCATCGATGTTCTTCAACTGCGCATCCATCATGAATCCGTCGACATATTCCTTGCCGGCGGCCATCTGAACGTAAGCGCGCGCTGTCGCTGCGGTCAGCCAGCCGCAGTGGCGGCCCATCACCTCGTGGACCACGAGCGTGCGCGGTGCTGCGCTCTGTTCGTTGCTCACATTGTCGAAGAAGCGTGCGCCGTATTCGGCGGCCGTCCAGGCGCCGAGCGTCTGGCGGATCGGCACCACATCGTTGTCGACGGTCTTCGGCAGGCCCACGACGGTCAGGTCGTAGCCGTTGGCGCCAAGATAGGCGGCCAGATCGGCAGCGGTCGTGTTGGTATCGTCGCCGCCGATCGTGTGCAGGATGCTGATGCCATCGGCAGCAAGCCTTTCGGCCGCGACCCGAAGCGGGTTTTCGCCTTCCTTCACGAGACCGCGCTTGACGCAGTCGGCTGCGTTGGTCAGTTTCACGCGGCTATTGCCGATCGGCGATCCGCCGTGGCGGTGAAGAATATGGGCCCGCTCGCGCATGTCTTTCGTGATTTCGATTCGGTCGGCGAGAAGCAGGCCTTGATAGCCGGAACGGTAAGCCACCAGTTCGTGGTCGGGGGCGATATCCGTATAGCGCTCGATGAGTCCGCCGACAGCGGATGAAAGGCAGGGTGCGAGCCCGCCCGCCGTCAGCATTGCGACTTTCTTCTTGGCCATGTTTCCTCCTCGGATTTCGGCATCCTGCGATCGTTCGGGAGATCGACCGCATTCTCAATTTATGCGCAGGTCATAGACCACCGGTGGTCTAACGCAATTCCGATGGAAATAAAATGACAGGGCTGTGGATGTCTGAAAAGGGACCCATCAGCCCGGCAAAAGACTGGATCAATGCAATTCACTTGAGATTTACGGCGAGGTGATTTAATGAGGGGCCATCACAATTCCGTCATCCGTGACGTTTTGGCATCGTCGGCCGCTTGCAATATGCCACCACATCGGGCCATGCTTGGTCGTGGACAGGGAACAATCGCACTCATGTCATTCTGGGACAGCCTCATCAAGATCGTAACGGCCACCGGCAATGCGCTCGCCGGTGTGGTCGAGGCGGTCCGAACACTCTTCGAAGGAGATCCCGAGACGCGCCGCAAGGTGGCCTTCTCGGTGGCCATGATTGCCTTGTCGGCGAAGATGGCGAAGGCTGACGGCATCGTCAACGAAGCCGAGGTCGCCGCCTTCCGCGACATCTTCAAGTTCCCTGCGGACCAGGCGAAGAACGTCGCTCGGCTCTACAACCTCGCCCGCCAGGATGTGGCGGGCTACGAAGCCTATGCCGAGAAGATGGCGTCGCTCTGCTCATCCTGCGAGCGCAACTGCCCGATCCTCGAGGACATCGTCGACGGACTCTTCCATATCGCCAAGTCCGACGGCGCGGTGCACGACAAGGAACTTGCCTATCTGATGCGCGTTGCCGAAATCTTCAACATGGACGAGGCGCATTTCCAGCGCATCATGGCACGCCATGTCCATGGCGACGGTCGCGATCCCTATCAGGTTCTCGGTGTTTCTCCGAAGGATGATTTCTCCGATATCCGCAGGCGCTACCGGGTCCTCGTTTCCGAGAACCACCCGGACATGCTGGTCGCGCGTGGCGTGCCGGAGGAATTCCATGCGATCGCCAATGACCGCATGGCGGCGTTGAATGCCGCTTACGAGGCGATCGAGAGAGAACGCCGCGCCGCATGACATCGAGGGCCTGCGACTTTCCGGGGGCTCGCTTCGTGCCGTCTCCGAACCATGGCGAGCGTGCCGGCGGGCGCCGGCCGGACATGGTTCTCCTGCATTATACCGGAATGGACACGGCGGGCTCGGCGCTCGACTGGCTCTGTCGCGAGGAAAGCCAGGTATCCAGCCACTATTTCGTTCACGAGGACGGCCGGATCGACCAGCTCGTGCCGGAGGAGCGCCGCGCCTGGCATGCCGGCAAGAGCTTCTGGAAGGGCGAGGCGGACATCAACTCCTGTTCCATCGGCATTGAAATCGCCAATGCAGGACATCCCGGCGGGCTGCCGGATTTCCCCGAAGCGCAAATCGCGGCGGTCGTCGAATTGTGTCGGCACTGTGGCGAGCGCTGGCAAATCACGCCCGAAAGGGTGCTTGCACACAGCGATGTGGCGCCGATTCGCAAGGTCGATCCGGGAGAAAATTTTCCCTGGGATGTGCTATTTCGCCACGGGGTCGGCCACTGGGTCGAGCCGGCGCCCGTCGGCGGCGGCCGCTTCTTCCAGCGCGGTGACCGTGGCCAGCCGGTCGAAGCGCTCCAGTCGATGCTGTCTCTTTATGGCTACAACATTGAAGTTACGGGAGATTTCTGCGAGGCGACGGAAGGCGTGGTGGCCGCTTTCCAGCGGCATTTCCGTCAATCGCGGGTAGACGGGATCGCCGACGTTTCCACCATCGATACGCTACACCGGCTGCTCTCGGCACTGCCGAAATTCGGTGCTTAGGCGGCAATTTTAGAGCGCCCTGATTTAGCGCCATCGAACGTATGCCGCGCGATTTTTTTGCGTTTGCCACATGTTTACCATGATAGACCCTTCATTTCCGGTCCATCAACGCAGGAGATGCGGCGTCCAAGCGCCGGGCTCCTGTCAGGGATAACGATCGGGAAATCGGTCGTGACGGTGGGGTGCGCCGTCCGTCCAGTTCCCCAGACCGGAGACTTCAAACTAAATGAGAATATCTTTCGTTGCTGCGGCGGCGGCATGCCTTGGCATGTTCATCGCCGGGATGGGTACGTCGTATGCAGGGGGTGTCGACAAGACCATCAAGACCTCGGCGTTGCCGACGGTGACCAAAACGACGGGTTATCCCGCACCGCAATTCGACCTCACGCGCGGTACCGAATATACGATCCTGATCCAGTCCTACGCCAAGCAATATGGCGTTCCCGTCGATCTCGCACATGCCATCATCCAGGTCGAAAGCAATTTCGATGCGAGTGCCCGGGGCAGTGCGGGTGAAATCGGTCTCATGCAGATCAAGCCGGCCACGGCACGCATGATGGGCTATTCCGGTTCAGCCAAGGGCCTCTACGATCCGGCCACCAACATCAAGTTCGGCATGATGTATCTGGCGAAGGCCCAGGAGCTCTCGGACGGTTCGACCTGCGGCACCATCCTCAAATACAATGCCGGCCATGGTGCCAAGCGCATGAATCCGGTCTCGAAGCGTTATTGCGGCAAGGTCCAGAGCATCCTCAATTAAAGTCGAAAGACGAGCCGCTCCGGGGTGGGCGGCCGACAATCGATCCGTTCTGGAAGTCCTGGCGGGTTCTACTGCATGTCTCCTTAAATCGACCTCGATTTAAGGACGAAGACATGCAGCAATTCAAAGTGCTACAGCGACCTTTGCGCGTCTGATAAGACGCGCGGCGCTGTAGGACATGGCCGGATAGGTCTCGCGTTCCGGCATAAGTTGAATTTTGAAAGAGTTCGGTGTCATTGGCCGGGCGGCATGTTATTCCCGCAGCGAAGCGTCGAGGGATATCCATGTCGGAAAGCTTTGATTTCGTTATCGTCGGCAAGGGCATGATGGGCGCAGCGGCGGCGCGCCACTTGAGCCTGGCGGGTGCCCGTGTCGCGCTTGTCGGGCCGGACGAGCCGGATGACTGGGCGAACCATCGCGGCGTTTTTTCCAGCCACTACGACAATGCCCGCATCACCCGCACGATCGACAACGATCCGGTTTGGGCACGCCTCGCCCGCCGGTCGATCGAGCGATACCGGGAGATCGCAGAGGCAAGCGGGATCGAATTCTACCATGAGGTCGGCTGCCTGATCGCCGCGCCGGCGCCGAGCGGTGGCTTCGACTATCTCGACAGGGTTGCCCGTGCCCGTGACAGGCTTGGGGTCGAGGCGCCGTTGATCGTCGGCGAGGATCTCGCCGAGCGCTTTCCTTGGTTTTGCTTTCCACAGGGTTATGCCGGCCTCCACGAGGCGCGCGGCGCCGGCTATGTCAATCCCCGAGCCCTGGTCCGGGCACAGACGATCGCGGCGGAGAGACTGGGTGCGGGCGTGATCCGCGAAGAGGTCCTTTCCGTCGCGGAGTCGGCCGGCTCGGTGAAGGTTTCGACTACCGGCGGACACAGGCTTCGAGCGGGGCGCGTTCTCGTGGCGGCCGGCGGCTTTTCACTTTCCGAAGCGCTGCTGCCAAAGCCGATCGATTTGTCGGTAAAGGCCCGCACGGTGCTCTTCGCAGAGATCAGCCCCGACGACCTTGCCGGGTTTGACGGCATGCCGTCGCTGATCGGCGCCGCACCCGCGCAGGACCAAAGCTACTATCTGCTGCCGCCGGTTGCCTATGCCGACGGCAAACACTACATCAAGATCGGCGGTGACCCGAGCGATCGGATCCTTGCCGACGAAGCGTCGGTTCGCGAGTGGTTCCGCGGCGGTGCGAGCGCCGGGGCGGCAGACCATATGCGTGGCTTGCTTGCCGACGTGATGCCGGGGCTCAAGCCGGTATCGACGCATTTTTCGCCATGCGTCACCGCATTCACACGGCACGGCTACCCCTATGTCGGCTTTGTCAGCGACCGCATTGCCGTGCTGACCGGCGGCAACGGCCAGGCGGCCAAGAGTTCCGACGAAATCGGCCGGCTCGGCGCGGCGCTGCTGGCGAACGGCCGGCTCGATGCCGGCGAATACGAGACCGATTTCGCCGTCGCCTGCCGATCGGCGGCACCGCTGCAGCCGCGGTAAAAGCGTCGATTTTTCTAGCGCTTCTCGCCCCGGTCGGTTAATGAGCCTCTGCCAGTTGGCCGGGCAGCCGCGCCCCGCAGGTGCCGAAAGGCCGCGGGGTGAGGAAAGTCCGGGCTCCACGGAAACACGGTGCCGGATAACGTCCGGCGGGGGCGACCCCAGGGAAAGTGCCACAGAAAGCAAACCGCTCCGCTCGCGGAGTAAGGGTGAAAGGGTGGGGTAAGAGCCCACCGCGGACATGGCGACATGGACGGCACGGTAAACCCCACCGGGAGCAAAACCGAATAGGGATGACACGGGCGCGCAAGCGCCCAGCCGGTTTCCAGGCCGGTCATCCGGGTGGGTTGCACGAGGCTGTGCGCAAGCGCAGTCCCAGATGAATGGCTGCCACGTTCCGCTTCCTCGGAGGCGGAGCCATACAGAACCCGGCTTACAGGCCAACTGGCGATTTTTCTTCAGCACCTTCAGGCGGTTTCGGCGTCAGCGCCGGAACCCGCAGGCTTTCGGTCGCGCCCGAGCGAAGCAGCCATGAGGGACTGCAGGCACGCCTCTCATGCCTGCAGTCCGCGGGCATTCCAAGGGATCAAAGTCCTCAATCGTAACCCTTTGTTAAACTTAACAACCTATCAATATTTGATCATCCGTGAGGCTGTTTACGAGCTTCTCCCATTGACGCCCATATGGTCCCATGTTATCCCATAATGGTACTGCGCAAGGGCTGCGTCGTGGCCCATCATCGCGAAATTCCAGGGGTCCTTCCTCGGAAGGTTCAAGCGGGCATGCTCGTGTCCGGCGGGGGACTTTTGCGTGCGCAGCCGAGTGTTCGCGTGGGTCGATGATCGTGGCCCGCCAGTCGGGGGCGGCCGTTTCGCGTCATGAACCGCTTCTTGTCACATGCTACGAACCGGATCGATGCCAAGGGGCGGGTTTCCGTGCCTTCGGCGTTTCGTGCCGTGCTTTTGGAGGCGGGTGTTCGGGAGCTATACTGCTTTCAGGACTTCGTCTTTCCGGCGGTGAGCGTCGGTGGGCCGGAGCTTCTGGATCGGTTCGAGAAACAGATGGCCGCCGAGGATCCGTTTTCGGATGCGGCCAACCAGATGTCGCTGCTCGTTCACGGGGGCGGCGTCTTCGTGAAGCTCGACCCGGAGGGCCGGTTGATGGTGACGGATTTCATCCGCGACTTCACCGGCATCTCGACCGACGTGACCTTCGTCGGACGGGGCGATCATTTTCAGCTCTGGGAACCGCAGGCGTTTGCGAGGGCGCAGGCGGAGGCCCGGGAAGGGCGCAAGCAACGGGGGCTGCGTTCAGAATAGAGTGGAGAGGCGGAATGGTGACGGATCAAGGCGACAGAGCTTCTGAAGCCGATGGCGGACCGGTTCGTCACATTCCCGTCATGCTCGCCGAGGTGCTGGCGGCTCTCGAGCCGGCGCCCGGCAAGGTCATCCTCGACGGAACCTTTGGTGCCGGAGGCTACACGAGCGCGATCCTGGATGCGGGTGCCGACGTCATTGCGCTCGACCGAGATCCGACGGCGATCGCCGCGGGCCAGCCAATGGTTGCCGCTGCCGGAGGCAGGCTCAGGCTTATTCATTCGCGCTTTTCCGAGCTGGCGGATCATGTGCCGGAAGGCGGCCTCGACGGCATCGTGTTCGATATCGGCGTCTCGTCGATGCAGATCGACGAGGCGGAGCGCGGCTTCTCCTTCCAGAAGAAGGGGCCGCTCGACATGCGCATGTCGGCAGCCGGCGTCTCCGCCGCCGATGTCGTCAACCGGGCAAAGGTGTCGGATCTCATCCGCATCTTCGGCTTCCTCGGCGAGGAGAAGCAGGCGGGACGCATCGCCCGTGCGATCGAGAAGCGCCGCGCCGAGGCGCCTTTCGAAACGACCCGCAATCTCGCGAACCTCATCGAGACGGTGACGCCGCGCAAGGCCAAGGACAAGATCCATCCGGCGACGCGCGTCTTCCAGGCGCTGCGCATTTTTGTCAACGACGAGCTCGGTGAACTCGCCAATGCGCTTTTTGCAGCCGAACGGGTCCTGAAGCCCGGCGGGCGCCTCGTCGTCGTCACCTTTCATTCTCTCGAGGACCGGATCGTCAAGACATTCTTCCAGGATCGCTCGGGCAAGGCGGGTGGCTCACGTCACCTTCCACTTGTCACTGCACGGGACGCAACCTTCACGCCAGTCGGCAAGCCTATGGTTGCGGCCAGCGAGGACGAAGCGTCCCGCAATCCGCGCGCCCGGTCGGCGAAACTGAGAGCCGGTGTCCGCACACCGGCTGCGTCGCCGGGAAACGATCTGTCGATTTTCAATCTGCCGGAGCTGGCGAGCCTTGCCAGACTAGGGGGCTAACAGACGATGCTCAGAACGCTCGATATAGTGCTGATAGTCGTCATGACCGGGGCCGCTACGGTCACCTACACGATCAAGCACCAGGCCGAGAACAAGCTCGAGGAGGTCCGCAGGCTCGACGCCGCGATCAAGCTCGAGGAGGACACGATCGACCTGCTCAAGGCGGATTGGGCGCTGCTGACCCAGCCGAACCGGCTGGAGCGGCTCGTCGGCGCCTTCGCAGCCGACCTGCAACTCGCGCCGACGCCCTCGACGCAACTTGCAAGGCCCGAGGAGCTGCCGATGCTGAAGGCGGATGTGCCGCCTCCGGAGGAAGGCAAGGACAAGAAGGGCAAAGGCAAGAAGGACGACGGCATCGCCGCCGTCATCAATGCCGATAACATCGCAACAGGTTCGGTGGCGCGCTGATGTCGTTTCTCTCCCGTATCATGGTGCTGAAGAGCAAGGCGCATTTCTCTGCCGGCGGCAACAACCGCCCCGGAGAGGCGGGCGTCAACGTGACCTTCCAAGGGACGCGCAAGAAGAACGCCAGCCAGGCGAGAAGCCGCGTTGCGATCGTCATCGCCAGCTTCGGCATCGCCTATGCGGTGATCGGCGGCCGGCTGGTCCAATACGGTGTGGCGCAGCCGGAGACGGTGTCGTCGATCGGGCGCGCCGACAACCTGATGGCCTCGCGCCCCGACATCCTCGATCGCAACGGTGAGATTCTCGCGACCGACATCCGCACCGTGTCGCTCTATGCCGAGCCGCACAAGATCGTCGACGCGGACGAGGCGGTGGAGCGACTGGCAACGGTTCTGCCCGACCTCAACGCGCGCGAGATCTACAACAAGCTCAAATCGAACTCGCGTTTCCAGTGGCTGCGTCGGCAATTGACGCCGAAGCAGCAGAGCGAAATCCTGGCACTCGGCATTCCGGGTATCGGCTTCCGTCCCGAGAAGCGGCGCTTCTATCCCGGCGGGCCGACGGCCGCCCATATCCTCGGCCACGTCAACATCGACAACCGCGGCGTTGCCGGCATGGAGCGCTATATCGACAGCCAGGGGCTTGCCGATCTGGCGGCCATCGGCATGACCAGCGACGCCAAGCTCGAGCCGGTCAAGCTCTCGATCGACGTACGCGTCCAGAACATCGTCCGCGACGTCATCGATTCCGGCATGAAGAACTATCAGGCGATCGCCGCCGGTGCCGTGGTCATGGATGTCCACACCGGCGAGGTGCTGGCGATGGCATCCGTGCCTGATTACGATCCGAACAAGCCCGCCGAAGGCGCCGAAGAGGGCTGGATGAACCGCATGTCGAACGGCACGTTCGAGATGGGCTCCACCTTCAAGACCTTCACCATCGCCATGGGTCTCGATTCCGGCAAGGTAACACTCAACAGCAGTTTCGATGCGACGGCGCCGATCCGCATCGGCGGCTTCACCATCAAGGACTTTCATGGCAAGCGGCGGGTTCTGACCGTGCCGGAAATCTTCCAGTATTCCTCGAACATCGGCACCGCGAAGGTTGCCGACCTCGTCGGCATCCCCGGGCACAAGGAATTCCTCACCCGCCTCGGGTTGCTTTCCAAGCTGCCGACCGAACTGCCGGAGGTCAAAACGCCGACCCAGCCGCGCGAATGGAAGAAGATCAACTCGATCACCATTTCCTTCGGCCACGGCGTCTCGACCACGCCGCTGCAGACGGCAGTCGCCGGCGCGGCCCTCGTCAATGGCGGCAAGCTCATCCCGCCGACCTTCCTGCCGCGCACGGAGGAAGCGGCCAACGAGCTTGCGACCGCGGTCGTCAAGAAGAGCACGAGCGACGACATGCGGTTCCTGCTCCGCTGGAACGGCATTGCCGGCTCGGGCAAGCGGGCGCTGGTGCCGGGCTTCAACGTCGGCGGCAAGACCGGCACGGCCGACAAGGTCGTCAACGGCCGCTACGTCAACGATCAGAACTTCAATGCCTTTCTGGCTGCCTTCCCGATCGACGATCCGAAATACATCGTCCTGACCTTCATCGACGCGCCCAAGACCGGCGAGGGCGGCGGGCGTACCGCCGGTTCCAACGCCGCGCCGATGGTGCGCGACATCATCAGCCGCTCGGCGCCGCTGCTCGGCGTCGAACCGAAATTCGGAGAAGACGGTTCTGCCTTGCTTGTGTCTTATTGACCGTGAAATGAGAATGCGGACGATTCGCGATTTCGGCGATCGATATCGGTGTGAGACGTGCAGTTCATGAAGATCAGGGACCTGGCGGGAACGAATTTCCCGGAACTTTCGGCGCAACTGCAGGGCAATGCCGCGGAGATCGATATTGCCGGCATTACGGCCGACAGCCGGCAGGTCAAGCCGGGCGATCTCTTCGTCGCCGTCGCCGGCACGAAGGCGAACGGCAGCGCCTACATTGCCGACGCCCTGTCGCGCGGCGCGGCGGCGGTGATTGTTGCAGAGGGGTCTGGCGCGGACGCCGGCGCACCGGTTTTCGAGCTTTCCGAACCGCGCCGTTTCCTGGCGCAGGCCGCAGCTCGCCTCTTTGGCCGCCAGCCTGAAACGATGGTGGCGGTAACCGGAACTGCGGGGAAGACCTCGGTTGCTTCGTTTACACGCCAGATCTGGGCGCATTCCGGCCTTGCGGCGGCGATGATCGGGACGACCGGCGTTACCGCGCCGGGCCGCAATGACTATGGCTCGCTGACGACCCCGGATCCGGTGTCGTTGCACAAGCTGCTTGCCGAGCTCGCCGATGAGGGCGTGACGCATGCGGCGATGGAGGCTTCCAGTCACGGCCTCGACCAGAGCCGGCTTGACGGGGTTCGGCTCGCAGCTGCCGCCTTCACCAATCTCGGTCGCGACCATATGGACTACCATCCGACCGTCGAGCACTACATGGCCTCGAAGATGCGCCTTTTCGGAGCGCTCCTGCCGAAGGGCTCGCCGGCGGTTATCTTCGCCGACGACCAATGGTCGGCCGAAGCGATTGCCGCGGCCCGCAAGGCCGGACACGACGTGCGCACCGTCGGGCGCAATGGCGATTTCATCAGCTTGAAGCGGGTCGAGCATTTCCGTCACAAGCAGTCGGCCGAGGTCCATGTCGGCGATGACATCTTCGAAATCCACGTGCCGCTCGCCGGCGATTTCCAGGTGGCCAATGCGCTGGTCGCCGCCGGCCTTGCCATGTCCACGGGGATTGAGGCCAAGGTCGCCTTTTCGGCGCTCGAAAAGCTGCAGGGCGCCTCCGGCCGGCTGGAACTGGTCGGACAGACGAAGGACGGCGCGCTTGCGTATGTGGACTATGCCCACAAACCCGACGCGCTCGAAAATGTGCTCGAATCGGTGCGCCCGTTCACCACCGGCCGTGTCATCATCGTCTTCGGCTGCGGCGGCGACCGGGATAAGGGCAAGCGGCCGATCATGGGCCAAATTGCCGCCCGGCTCGCCGATGTCGTGATCGTCACCGACGATAATCCGCGCTCGGAAATCCCCGAAACGATCCGCTCGGAGATCATGGCCGGTGCCAAGGGGGCCACCGAAATCGCCGATCGGGCTGAGGCGATACGGACCGCCGTCGGCATGCTGAAGGCCGGCGACACGCTGATCGTTGCCGGCAAGGGGCACGAGGAGGGGCAGACGATCGGCTCCGTGACGCTGCCATTCTCCGATCACGCGGAAGTCCGTAAGGGGCTGGGAGGGCTGTAAGTTGAACTGGCTCTGGACATGCAGCGATCTGCTGGCGGCCATGAACGGCCGCCCGGTCGGCAATCTCCCCGAAGGGATCATCGGCATCTCGATCGACAGCCGCACGATCGCCAAGGGCGAGGCCTTTTTCGCGATCAGGGGTGATCGCGTCGATGGCCACGACTATGCCGGCATCGCACTTGCCAACGGAGCCTCGCTGCTCGTCGTCAGCGAAGGAAAGCTTCCGGCGCTCGGGCGGTTGATTGCGCCGATGATCGTCGTCGACGATGTCCTGGAGGCGATGATCCGCCTCGGTTGCGCGGCGCGCGACCGCAGCGCCGCGAAAGTCATCGCCGTCACCGGCTCGGTCGGCAAGACGACGACGAAGGAGATGCTGAGGCATGTCCTGTCGCCGCTTGGACGTGTCCACGCCTCGATCGCATCGTTCAACAATCATTGGGGGGTGCCGCTGACGCTGGCGCGCATGCCGGAGACGACCGAGTTCGGCATTTTCGAGATCGGCATGAACCATCACGGCGAGATCCGGCCGCTGACCGCGATGGTGCGTCCGCATGTGGCCGTCGTCACCAGCATTGCCGCTGCCCATCTCGGCAATTTCGCCAGTCTCGACGAAATCGCCACGGCGAAGGCGGAGATTTTCGAGGGGGTCGTCAAGGGTGGACATGCGGTCATCAACCGCGACAGCCCGCAGTTTGAACTTCTCGAGAGGGCAGCTGTGGCGGCGGGCGTCAGCCACATTCACTCCTTCGGCGCCAACCCCAAATCCGAGTATCGGCTGATCGAGTTCGCCGGAGGAGCCGAGAGTTCCGGTCTATGGGCCGGAATTGGCGGCAGGACGCGGGAGGTGACGATCGGCGCGCCGGGGCGGCATATCGCCGAGAATGCCCTGGCGGTGGTTGCCGCTGCGCAACTCGCCGGCGCGGATCTCGACCGTGTGCTTGCCTCGCTTGCCACCATGCAGCCGGAGAAGGGAAGGGGATTGCGACACCGTCTGAAGATCGGTGGCGGCCACCTGACACTGATCGACGAAAGCTACAATGCCAACCCGGCGTCGATGCGGGCGGCGATCTCCCTCCTGCGCGCCGCCGAGCCGCCGGCCGGCGGTCGCCGTATCGCGATTCTTGGCGACATGCTGGAGATGGGCGAGCATGCGGCGGCTGTCCACGCCGCCCTGGCGGAGCCGATCGTGGAGGCTGGCATTACCGACGTCTGGCTGGCCGGTCCCGATATAGCACATCTGCGTGACGCGTTGCCGGGCGAGGTCTCGGTCGTCCACCGCGAGGCGGTCGGCGATCTCACCTCCTACGCGCTCGGCGCGGTTGCTGCCGGTGATGTGGTGATGGTCAAATCATCGAAGGGCACCGGCTGCGCCAAGATCGTTCAGGCTCTTCTCGATGCCTATCCCGAAGAGATGGCCGAAGCCGGCGAAGTATAAGGGCAGTGCCACCAATGCTGGTGGATAAGGCCCGGGCCAGGGGAATTGGCCTAACATAGTCAAACGCAAGTGGGTATCGTTCATCAGGCGATTCTGTTGGACGGCGTCCAATTCTAAACCTTTGGGGAAAGGTCCCTTATGCTGATCTGGCTCGTGGAACTGGCGGACCACTTTCAATTCTTCAATCTCTTCCGCTACATCACTTTCCGCACGGGTGCAGCTCTCTTCACCTCCGCGCTGATCGTGTTCCTGTTCGGGCCGGCCATCATCTCGTCGCTGCGCATCCGCCAGGGCAAGGGTCAGCCGATCCGCGCCGACGGGCCGCAGACGCACTTCAAGAAGGCCGGCACGCCCACCATGGGCGGGCTGATGATCCTTGCCGGCATCGTCGGTTCGGCGCTGCTCTGGGCCGATCTCTCGAGCATCTATGTCGTCTCGACGCTGCTGGTGACGCTCGGCTTCGGTGCAATCGGCTTCTATGACGACTATCTCAAGGTCACCAAGCAGTCGGACAAGGGCTTTTCCGGCAAGGCGCGCCTCGGTATCGAGTTCGTTATCGCAGCGATCGCCGTTTTTTTCATGATGCAGGCGGCGCAGTCCGCCGGCAGCGCGGGATCGACCTTCGGGTCGTCGGTGACCTTCCCGTTCTTCAAGGACCTGATGCTCAACCTCGGCTATTTCTTCGTGCTTTTCGGCGGTTTCGTCATCGTCGGTGCGGGCAATGCCGTGAACCTGACGGACGGTCTCGATGGTCTCGCCATCGTGCCGGTGATGATCGCCTCGGCGGCCTTCGGGCTGATCGCCTATCTTGCCGGTAACGCGGTGTTCGCCAACTACCTGCAGATCCATTTCGTGCCCGGCACCGGCGAACTCGCGGTCATCCTCGGTGCGGTGATCGGCGCCGGTCTCGGCTTCCTCTGGTTCAACGCGCCGCCGGCGGCGATCTTCATGGGCGATACGGGTTCACTGGCCCTTGGCGGCCTGATCGGCACCGTTGCCGTCGCCACCAAGCACGAGATCGTCATGGTGATCATCGGCGGTCTCTTCGTCATAGAAACGCTGTCGGTCATCATCCAGGTCTTCTGGTTCAAGCGCACCGGCCGGCGCGTCTTCCTGATGGCGCCAATCCACCATCACTTCGAGAAGAAGGGCTGGACCGAGAGCCAGGTGGTGATCCGCTTCTGGATCATCGCGGTCATTCTGGCGATGGTCGGTCTTTCGACCCTCAAGCTGCGGTAAGCCAAGATGATCCCGGTCACCACATTCAAGGGCAGGAAGGTCGCGCTCTTCGGCCTTGGCGGTTCGGGGCTAGCGACGGCCGAGGCGCTGGGCGCGGGCGGCGCTGCAGTCACCGCCTGGGACGATAATCCCGACAGCGTCGCCAAGGCCATGGCCGCAGGTATTGCGACGGCGGATTTGCGCCATGTGGACTGGAGCGCGTTTTCCGCTTTCGTGCTATCGCCGGGCGTACCGCTGACGCATCCGAAGCCGCATTGGACGGTCGATCTCGCCCATCAGGCCGGCGTCGAGATCATCGGCGACGTCGAGCTTTTCGTGCGCGAGCGACGCGCCCATGCCCCGGATTGCCCGTTCATCGCCATTACCGGCACCAACGGCAAGTCGACGACGACGGCGCTGATCGCCCACATCCTGAAGTCCAGCGGACGGGACACCCAGCTTGGCGGCAATATCGGCAGGGCCGTGCTGACGCTAGATCCGCCAAAGGCAGGGCGTTTCTTTGTAGTCGAATGCTCGTCCTACCAGATCGACCTCGCACCGACGCTCGACCCCACGGCCGGCATACTCCTCAACCTGACGCCCGATCATTTGGACCGTCATGGCACCATGCAGCACTACGCCGACATCAAGGAACGATTGGTGGCGGGAAGCGGCACGGCCGTGGTCGGCGTCGACGACAGTTTCTCGAGCCTGATCGCCGAACGGGTGGAGCGGGCCGGAACCAAGGTCGTGCGGATCTCGCGCCGTCATGGCTTGGCCGACGGGATCTATGCCGAGGGTTCGTCTCTCATGCGGGCTGAAAACGGGACAGCTGAGCTGTTCGCCGATCTTGGCGGTATCCAGACGCTGCGGGGCGGCCACAATGCCCAGAATGCGGCGGCGGCCGTTGCCGCCTGCCTTACCGTCGGCGTCGACAGGCAGGACATCGTTCACGGGCTTAAAACCTTTCCGGGACTGAAGCACCGGATGCAGCCAATCGCGAAAAGGGACGACATCGTCTTCGTCAATGACAGCAAGGCGACCAATGCCGATGCGGCGGCGCCTGCGCTTTCAAGTTACGAGCGGATCTACTGGATTGCCGGCGGCCTGCCGAAAGAGGGCGGCATCAGCTCGCTGACGCCGTACTTTCCGAGGATCGTCAAGGCCTACCTGATCGGCGAGGCGGCGCCCGTTTTCGCGGCGACGCTCGGCGAGGCGGTGCCCTACGAGATTTCCGGTACCCTGGATAGAGCTGTCGCGCATGCGGCGGCGGATGCGGCACGGGATCATGAAGGCCCGACCGCCGTAATGCTTTCCCCGGCTTGCGCAAGCTTCGACCAGTACAAGAATTTCGAGGTGCGGGGCGATGCCTTCGTCGGCCATGTGGCGGCGCTCGAAGGCGTGACCATGCTCATCTGAGGCGCGATTTACCGGACGCGATCGACGCGGCGGAGCCGGGACTTCGGAAGTTGGCGTATAGTGCGCCGGAAAAGGGGACAGACAGATGGTAAGCCGAGCCGAACGTGGCCCCGTGGCCGACTGGTTCTGGACGATAGACAGGTTCTTCCTGGCGACCTTCATCCTCCTGATGGGCGTCGGCTTCATGCTTTCCTTCGCGGCCAGTCCTCCGGTCGCCGAGCGGCTCGGGCTCGACAGCTTCCACTTCGTCAAGCGTCACGCGGTCTTCCTCTTGCCCTCGCTGGTGGTGATGGTGGGCATATCCTTCCTGTCGCCGCGACAGGTCAGGCGCGCGGCGATCATCCTGCTCGGTGCATCGCTCGGCATGATGGTGCTCGTCCTCTTCGTCGGCGAGGAGGTCAAGGGCTCGCTTCGGTGGATTTCGATCGCCGGCATCTCGATCCAGCCGTCCGAATTCATGAAGCCCGCCTTCGTCGTCGTCTGCGCCTGGCTCTTTGCCGAGCACGCCAAGCAGCCGGAAATTCCCGGCAACCTGCTGTCGATCCTGCTCTTCGGCATCGTCGGTGCGCTGCTCGTTGCCCAGCCTGACCTTGGCCAGACGATCCTCACGGCCGCAGTCTGGGGCGGCATGTTCTTCATGGCCGGCATGCCCTGGCTGTGGATCGTCGTGCTGGCCGGGGCGGCCGCGGGTGGCTTCTTCGTCGCCTATACGATGCTGCCGCACGTTGCCGGTCGTATCGACCGGTTCATGACCGGCGAGGGCGACACGTTCCAGGTGGATACGGCGCGCGACGCCATCATCCGCGGCGACTGGTTCGGCCGCGGCCCGGGCGAGGGGATCGTCAAGCGCATCATTCCGGACAGCCACACCGACTTCGTCTTCTCGGTGGCGGCGGAGGAGTTCGGCATCGTGTTCTGCATGGTCATCGTGCTGATCTTCGCTTTCCTGGTGATGCGCGGCCTCAACCATGCTTTCCGCGAACGCAACGATTTTAACCGCTTTGCCGTCGCCGGACTGGTCCTGCAGATCGGCATCCAGTCGATGATCAATATCGGCGTGAATCTCGAACTGCTCCCCGCCAAGGGCATGACGCTGCCGCTGATTTCCTATGGTGGCTCGTCGATGGTGGCGATCTGCGTGACCGCCGGCTTCGTTCTGGCGCTCACCCGGCATCGGCCGGAGAAACGCGCGGTGGAGCGCAGCCTCTTTCGATCCGGCGTCGGCGTGCCGGCGGAGTAAGACATGGACAAGGGCATCATTTTTCTTGCCGCCGGCGGGACCGGCGGGCACCTCTTTCCCGCGGAGGCGCTTGCGCATGAGCTGAAGGCGTCCGGCTATGCCGTGCATCTCGTGACCGATAGCCGTGCCGAGCGCTACGCCGGAAAATTCCCGGCCGAAGAGGTGCATGTCGTGCCTTCCGCCACGATCGGCTCGAAGAATCCGATCAAGCTGGCGCAATCGGTCTGGAAGCTCTGGACGGGTTTGCGCGCCGCACGGCGGCTGATTGCCCGCTACAAGCCGAGGGCAGTCGTTGGCTTCGGCGGCTATCCGACCGTGCCGCCGCTGCTTGCTGCGACCGGAATGGGGGTTCCGTCGCTCATCCACGAGCAGAATGCCGTCATGGGACGCGCCAACAAGATGCTGGCTTCGCGGGTACAGGCGATTGCCGGCGGCTTCCTGCCCGAGGGGACCGGCGCCTTCGCGGCAAAGACCGTGACGACTGGAAACCCGGTCCGACCCGCAGTGTCGGAGGCGGCCCGAGTGCCCTACGCGGCGCCGCACGGCGGGCCTTTTCATCTGGTCGTCTTCGGCGGCAGCCAGGGCGCGCAATTCTTCTCGAAGGCGGTGCCGCAGGCAATCTGCCGTCTCGATGACGCGCAGCGCCAGCGGCTCAAGGTGACTCAGCAGGCGCGGCCGGAAGACCGGGAGGGCGTCACCGCCGCCTACGACAAGCTTGGGATCCCGGCCGAGGTATCGCCCTTCTTCACCGACATGGCTGCGCGCATCGCCTCGGCGCATCTGGTCATCTGCCGCTCCGGCGCTTCGACCGTTTCGGAAGTCTCCGTCATCGGCCGTCCGGCCATCCTCGTTCCCTATCCTTACGCGCTCGATCACGATCAGGCAGCGAATGCCGCGGCGCTTGCCGCCAAGGGCGGGGCGCGGGTCATCGCGCAGGCGGAGCTCAACGCCGAACGGCTCGCCGGCATTCTTTCCGATGCCATGAACACCCCCGACGCGCTGGCGCAGATGGCGGCGAACGCCCGCGAAACCGGCAAACCGGATGCCGCGCGCTTGCTTGCCTCCCTGGTAGAGGCTATTGCCAGCGGCTCGACAGTCGCCAAATTCAAGGAAGCACGCTCATGAAAATGCCGAAGACCATCGGGCTCGTACATTTCATTGGGATCGGCGGCATCGGCATGAGCGGCATCGCCGAGGTGCTCCACAATCTCGGCCATCGGGTGCAGGGCTCGGACCAGTCGGACAGCGCCAATGTGCAGCGCCTGCGCGAAAAGGGCATCAAGATCTCGGTCGGCCACAAGGCCGAAAACCTCGGCGACGCCGAAGTCGTGGTCGTCTCGACGGCGATCAAGAAGGACAATCCCGAGCTGATTGCGGCGCGCGAGAAGTTCCTTCCGGTGGTGCGCCGCGCCGAGATGCTGGCCGAGCTGATGCGCTTCCGCAATGCCATTGCCATCGGCGGCACGCACGGCAAGACGACGACCACCTCGATGGTGGCCGCGCTGCTCGACGCGGGCGGCCTCGATCCGACCGTGATCAATGGCGGCATCATCAATGCCTACGGCACGAATGCGCGCATGGGCGCCGGCGAGTGGATGGTCGTCGAGGCGGACGAATCCGACGGCACCTTCCTGAAGCTCCCGGCCGATATCGCCGTCGTCACCAATATCGACCCGGAGCATCTCGACCACTACGGCAATTTCGACGCCGTGCGTGCGGCCTTCCGGCAGTTCGTCGAGAACGTGCCTTTCTACGGATTTGGCGTCCTCTGCCTGGATCACCCCGAAGTTCAGTCCATGGTCGGCAAGATCGAGGACCGCAAAGTGATAACCTATGGTGAGAACCCGCAGGCCGACGTGCGCTATCATAATGTCCGAATGGACGGCGCAACCTCTGTCTTCGATGTCGAGATCCGCCGCCGCCGCACCGGCCAGGTGATCCAGCTCAACGGCCTGCGCCTGCCGATGCCCGGCCGCCACAATGTCTCGAACGCCACCGCGGCCGTCGCCGTCGCCCAGCGCCTCGGCATGGAGCCGGAGGCGATTGCCAAAGGGCTTGCCTCCTTCGGCGGCGTCAAGCGGCGCTTCACGCTTACCGGAGAATGGAACGGGGCGAGCATTTTCGACGATTACGGCCATCATCCGGTCGAGATCAAGGCTGTCCTCAGGGCGGCGCGCGAGGCTTGCCAGGGGCGCATCGTCGCGGTTCACCAGCCGCACCGCTATTCGCGCCTGTCGAGCCTGTTCGAGGATTTCTCCGCCTGCTTCAACGACGCGGACACGATCCTGATCGCGCCGGTCTATGCGGCAGGCGAGGATGCGATCGACGGCGTCAATTCACAGGCGCTCGTCAACAGCATCAAGGCCGCCGGCCATCGCGATGCCCAATTCCTCACCGGCCCGGAAGCACTCGCGCCGGTCGTCTCGAAGATTGCGCAGCCGGGTGACTTTGTGGTTCTCTTGGGGGCTGGCAGCATCACCTATTGGGCCGCGGCGCTTCCCAAGGAACTCGCGGAAATTTCAGGAAGTTGAAGCATGAAGCAGGTTAACGGTCAGAAACTCCTGGACGCGCTCGGAAACGGCGTCAGTGCAATCCGCGGCCGCATCACGCCCGATGCCCCGATGGACCGGGTGACCTGGTTTCGCGCCGGTGGGCTCGCCGAACTCATGTTCCAGCCGCACGACACGGACGATCTCGTCGCCTTCCTGAAGCTGGTACCGGAAGAAGTGCCTGTCATGGTGATCGGCGTCGGCTCGAACCTGCTGGTGCGCGACGGGGGTATACCGGGGGTCGTCATTCGTCTCTCCGCCAAGGGTTTCGGTGATCTGGAGATCGTCGGCGAGAACCGCATCAAGGCAGGGGCGATCTGCCCGGACAAGAACATCGCGGCGATGGCGCTCGACCATGGCATCGGCGGCTTCTACTTCTATTACGGCATCCCGGGCTCGATCGGCGGCGCACTGAGAATGAATGCCGGCGCCAATGGCGGCGAGACCCGCGAGCGTGTCGTCGAGGTCCACGCCGTCGACCGCAGGGGTAACAGGCATGTGCTGAGCAACGCCGACATGGGCTATTCCTACCGGCACACCGCCGCCGCCAAGGATCTGATCTTCACGCATGCGATCTTCGAGGGCTTTCCGGAAGACAAGGCGAAGATCCGCCACGATATGGATGCGGTGCGCCAGCATCGCGAGACGGTGCAGCCGATCCGCGAGAAGACCGGCGGTTCCACGTTCAAGAATCCGGAAGGCAATTCGGCCTGGAAGCTGATCGACGAAGCTGGTGGCCGCGGAATGATGATCGGCGGCGCCCAGATGTCGCCACTGCACTGCAACTTCATGATCAATACCGGCCAGGCGAGCGGCTATGAGCTCGAATATCTCGGCGAAACGGTCCGCGCCCAGGTGCTCGAGCATTCCGGCATCAAGCTGGAATGGGAGATCAAGCGGATCGGCAAGTTTATGCCTGGCTACGAGATCAAGGAATTCCTCGGCCGCGCTGACGGCTGAGGCGAGAAGGATCGAATGAACAAGGGCCGCGACGGGAAACCGCCGCGGCTTTTTGCTGCTTCTCAGCCTCCGCCGAAAGGCTCGCGGGACATGCGGGAAATCTCTCGTGCCCGCCTTTAAAAGTGCCGATTCAGCATGGAAGCCCTGTGTATTGGTCGATTCTCGCTGACGGCGACTGCAGGCACCGCAACAAGAGTTAACCAAAGTAAACGGTTCGTTAACCATATTGTCGTTGTAGTGGCCCTACGCGGAGATCTCGCGACTCGGGCTGTCGGAAACAGCCAGACGCAAGCAAGCTTTGCGATAGTGGCGTACTGTTTGGGGGTCTGAATGAGCGGCAAGCATGTTGCTGTCCTGATGGGCGGATTTTCCTCGGAGCGGCCGGTGAGCCTGTCTTCCGGGGCAGCTTGCGCGGATGCCTTGGAGGCCGAGGGCTATCGCGTCAGCCGGGTCGATGTCGGCCGGGATGTGGCTGCCGTGCTCGCCGATTTGCGTCCGGATATTGTCTTCAACGCCCTGCACGGGCCGTTCGGCGAGGACGGGACGATCCAGGGCATTCTGGAATATTTGGAGATTCCCTACACCCATTCCGGCGTGCTCGCCTCGGCGCTTGCGATGGACAAGGCGCAGGCCAAGCACGTTGCCAAGGCGGCTGGCATCCCGGTTGCCGACGCGTTGATCATGGATCGCCGCGAGTTCGGCAATGCCCATCCGATGAAGCCGCCTTATGTCGTGAAGCCGGTCCGCGAGGGATCGAGCTTCGGCGTCGTCATCGTCAAGGAAGACCAGTCGCATCCGCCGCAGGTCATTACCTCCAGCGAATGGCGCTACGGCGACCGCGTCATGGTCGAGCGCTACATTGCCGGCCGCGAACTCACCTGTGGCGTCATGGGTGACGTGGCGCTCGGCGTCACCGAGATCATCCCGCAGGGGCATGCCTTCTACGACTATGATTCCAAATACGTAAAAGGTGGTTCGGCGCACGTCATTCCGGCGCAGATTTCACCAAATATTTACCAAAAAATACAATCATTGGCGGTGAAGGCGCATCAGGCGATCGGTTGCCGCGGCGTCAGTCGATCCGACTTCCGTTTCGATGATCGTGGCGAGGGCGAGTTGATCTGGCTGGAGATCAATACGCAGCCCGGCATGACCCCGACCTCCCTGGTGCCCGAAATGGCGCAGCATGCGGGCCTTCAGTTTGGTGAGTTTCTAAGATGGATGGTGGAGGACGCATCGTGCTTGCGTTGAGGGGCAGAAGGGGCAGAAGGGTTCGTCCTGCGCTCGGCGTCGCCGCCGAGGGTGACGAGGCATTCGTCTTGCCGCGGCCGCTGCGCAAGGGCGTCCGCTTTCTGGTCAGCCTCGGTGCCGGCCGCGTCCGCTTTCCCGCCCATACCGGCACGCTCGCCGCCGCCGCTTTCCTTCTGGCGACCGGTGTCTATGGCATGTCGCTCGGAGGTCACACGCAGAACTTCGCGCAGGCTTCGACGACGGCTGCCGGCTTTGCCATCGAAGACGTCCGGGTCTCCGGCAACGAGCAGACCTCCGAGATCGACATTCTCCAGCAACTCGGTCTCGACGGGACGACCTCGCTCGTGGCGCTCGATATCGCTGAGGCGCGCCGTCTGATCGGTGAATTGCCGTGGGTGGAGAGCGTGACGGTGCGCAAGGTCTACCCGGCGACCATCGAAGTGAATCTGAAAGAGCGCCAGGCCTTCGGCATCTGGCAGCACGGGTCTGACCTGTCGCTTATCGAGCGCAGCGGCAGCGTGATTGCCCCGTTGCGTGACAACAAGTTCGCGGCGTTGCCGCTCTTCGTCGGCCGCGATGCCGAGACCGCTGCGGCTGCCTTTTACGACGAGTTTTCCCGCTGGCCGGAGTTCCGCTCGCGCGTCAAGGCCTTCGTCCGTGTCTCGGGCCGGCGCTGGGATCTGCGCCTCGACAACGGCGTCGTCGTCAAACTTCCGGAGAAGGACATCGCCCGGGCGATGCAGGTTCTCGCCGGGATGGAAGAGGGTCATCAGCTTCTCGAGCGCGATATCGCTGCCGTCGATCTGAGGCTTGAGGACCGCACCACCGTACAGCTCACACCAGAAGCGGTTGCGCGCCGGGAAGTGGCGCTGAAGGCGAGGGAGAAGATGCTGAAGGCGCAGGAGAAGCGGATATGAGTCTGTTCGGTTCCGCCAGTTTCGGCCTGCCGCGTCTGAAGCCGCTTTCCTCGAAGCGGTCGCACGTCGTTTCGGTGCTCGACATCGGCTCGACCAAGGTCGTCTGCATGATCGGCCGGCTGACGCCGCGCGCCGAGAGCCAGATCCTGCCCGGCCGCACCCACAATATCGAGATCATCGGCATCGGCCACCAGAAGTCGCGCGGTGTGAAGAACGGCGTCATCGCCGACCTGGACGCCGCCGAAAGCGTCGTAAGGCTCGCCGTCGACGCAGCCGAGCGGATGGCAGGGCTGACGATCGACAGCCTCATCGTCAACGTTTCGGCCGGCCGCCTGCAGAGCGACGTCTATACCGCGACGATCGACCTCGGCGGCCAGGAAGTCGACGCGAACGACCTCAAGAAGGTGCTCGCCGCCGCCGGCCAGCAGTCGCTCAGGACCGATCGCGCCATCCTCCATTCGCTGCCGACCGGCTTCTCGCTCGACGGAGAGCGCGGCATCCGCGACCCGCTGGCGATGTTCGGCGACGTGCTCGGGGTCGACATGCATGTGCTGACCGTCGAACGGGCGGCGCTGAAGAACCTCGAGCTTTGCGTCAATCGCGCCCATCTCTCGGTCGAAGGCATTGTCGCCACGCCCTATGCCAGCGGTCTCGCCGCACTCGTCGACGACGAGGTCGAGCTCGGCTGCGCGGCCATCGACATGGGCGGCGGCACGACGACCATCTCGGTCTTCGCCGAAGGCAAGCTTGTCCATGCGGATGCCGTCAGCCTCGGCGGCCATCACGTGACGACCGACCTGGCGCGCGGACTGTCGACCCGGATCGAGGATGCAGAGCGGCTGAAGGTCGTGCATGGCTCGGCGCTGCCGAACAGCGCCGACGAGCGCGACATCGTCTCCGTTCCGCCGATCGGCGAGGACGACCGCGACCAGCCGACCCATGTGCCGCGCGCGCTTGTCTCGCGCATCGTGCGGGCCCGAATCGAGGAAACGCTGGAGCTCATCCGCGACCGTATCCAGCGCTCCGGTTTCAGCCCGATCGTCGGCAAGCGGATCGTCCTGACGGGCGGCGCCAGCCAGTTGACCGGTCTGCCGGAAGCGGCGCGGCGGATCCTGGCGCGCAATGTCCGCATCGGCCGTCCGCTCGGCGTTGCCGGCCTCCCGGCCGCCGCCAAGGGTCCGGCATTCTCGACGGCCGTCGGTCTGATGATCTATCCGCAGGTCGCCGATCTCGAGACCCATGCCAGCCAGGGTGGCATGTTCTCGGCTCTCGGCGGCGGCAACAGCCGAATCGCCCGGATGGGCCAGTGGTTGAAAGAGAGTTTCTGAGTTTCGCCGGCGCGTTGGGCGCGGGGCAGACGGGTATTCGAGTTTGAAGGATTTGGCCGGCTCGGCAAGGCGGCCAGAAAAAGAGAAGGAACGGTACTATGGCCATCAACTTGCAAAAGCCGGACATTACCGAGCTGAAGCCGCGTATCACGGTCTTTGGCGTCGGCGGCGGCGGCGGCAACGCCGTCAACAACATGATCACTGCGGGCCTGCAAGGCGTCGATTTCGTCGTCGCCAACACGGACGCGCAGGCGCTCACTATGACCAAGGCCGAACGGATCATCCAGATGGGTGTTGCCGTCACCGAAGGCCTCGGCGCCGGCTCGCAGCCGGAAGTCGGCCGTGCGGCCGCCGAAGAATGCATCGATGAGATCATCGATCATCTGCAGGGTACGCACATGTGCTTCGTCACCGCCGGCATGGGCGGCGGCACCGGCACCGGTGCTGCGCCCATCGTCGCCCAGGCCGCCCGTAACAAGGGCATCCTGACCGTCGGCGTCGTCACCAAGCCCTTCCAATTCGAAGGCGGGCGCCGCATGCGCATCGCCGACCAGGGCATTGCCGACCTGCAGAAGTCGGTCGATACGCTGATCGTCATCCCGAACCAGAACCTCTTCCGGATCGCCAACGACAAGACGACCTTTGCGGACGCCTTCGCCATGGCCGACCAGGTTCTCTATTCGGGCGTCGCCTGCATCACCGACCTCATGGTCAAGGAAGGCCTCATCAACCTCGACTTCGCCGACGTCCGCTCGGTGATGCGCGAGATGGGCCGCGCCATGATGGGTACCGGTGAAGCGTCCGGTGAAGGCCGTGCCATGGCGGCTGCTGAAGCGGCGATCGCCAACCCGCTGCTCGACGAAACCTCGATGAAGGGCGCGCAAGGCCTGCTCATCTCGATCACCGGCGGCCGCGACCTCACCCTCTTCGAGGTGGACGAGGCGGCAACGCGCATCCGCGAGGAAGTGGATCCGGACGCCAACATCATTCTTGGCGCGACCTTCGACGAAGACCTCGAGGGCCTGATCCGGGTTTCGGTGGTTGCAACCGGTATCGACCGTGGAGCCGCGGAGGTATCCGGCCGCTCCGCCGACTTTCGTCCGGTAGCGCCGAAGCCGATCGTCCGTCCGTCCGCTGCCATTCCGGCCCAGCCACAGCCTGTCGCTATCCAGCAGCCGGCACCCCAGCCGCAGCCGGTGCAGCAGGCCGCACCGCAACCGGTCCAGCAGGTCGATCAGATCGCCCTTGCTATCCGCGAAGCCGAAATGGAACGCGAGCTCGATATCGCCACCCGCGCCCAGGTCATTCAGCCGGCGCCGCAGGTGCAGGAAGAGGCCTTTCGCCCGCAGAGCAAGCTCTTTGCCGGCGCCGCTCCGGTGGAAACCGTTGCCGTAGCGCGTCCGGCGCAGCCGATGCCGCGGCCGGTGGAAGCTCAGGTTCAGCCGCAGATCCAACCGCAGCCGGTTCGCCAGGAGCCTGCTCAGGTCATTCGCCAGCACGCCGAGCCGGTGCGCATGCCGAAGGTCGAGGACTTTCCGCCCGTCGTGAAGGCCGAGATCGACCACCGCGCACAGCCTTCGGCGGCGCTCCAGGAAGAGCGCGGTCCGATGGGTCTCCTCAACCGCATCACGAGCTCGCTTGGGTTGCGCGAACGGGAAAGCCAGAGCGTCTCGTCCGACATGACCTCGGCAGCGCCGAGTGCCGCTTCCCAGCAGCGCCGTCCGCTTTCGCCCGAGGCGAGCCTCTACGCGCCGCGTCGCGGTCAGCTCGATGATCAGGGCCGTGCCGCACCGCAAATGCGCTCGCAGGAGGACGATCAGCTCGAAATTCCGGCGTTCCTGCGCCGTCAGTCGAACTGATTCGCAAGCCGTTCCTTTACCTTGCCGGTGCCCGGGCGATAGCCCGGGCATTTTCATATTGCTGTTTTATTTCAATGGGTTGCTATTTCGATTGTGCGCATATGAATTGCGTAACAAAGCGAAACGAACAGTGATTTGGAATGGTGCCTCCGAACTCTTATTTTCAGCATCGGATAGGGGACGCATGCGATTCATCGCTGTCAGTTCGAACGTGGCTTCGGCCGACAGCCGGCGGTCACGACTGGCAGGTCTGTGTTGACAATCGCCGTGTCCCCGCAAGAGTTTGGCTTCGGCCGTATTTGATTGAAAGTGACGAAGAGAATGGGAATCGAATTGCTCGGGTTTCAGACGACGATTGCAAGCCCGATAACCCTCAAAGGAATTGGCGTCCATTCCGGCGCCGAGGTAGAGATTACCTTCCATCCAGCCGAGGCGGATGCCGGCATCGTCTTTCAGCGGGTTCTCGCCGGCGGACGGGTGAGCGAGTTCAGGGCCGTTTCGTCCCAGGTCGGCAACACCGATCTTTGCACCGTCCTCGGACTCTCGCCGGCAACATCGATCGCCACCATCGAGCACGTCATGGCGGCGATCTATGCGCTTGGCCTCGACAATCTGTTGATCGAAGTGCATGGCGCGGAAATGCCCATCATGGATGGCAGTTCCGAGCCTTTCATCGACGCCATCGAGCAGGCGGGGATTCAGGCGCTGGCCGTGAAGCGCCGCTACATCCGCATTCTCAAGCCGGTTCGGATCGAATCGGGCGCTTCCTGGTCTGAATTCACGCCCTATGACGGCATGCGCTTCGAAGTCGAGATCGATTTCGATTGCCCGCTGATCGGCCGTCAGGCCTGGAAGGGCGACATGACGCCGGCCGTCTTCAAACGGGAACTGTCGCGGGCGCGGACCTTCGGCTTCATGCGCGACGTCGAGCGGCTGTGGGCGGCGGGCTTTGCGCTTGGCTCCTCGCTCGAAAACTCCGTGGTGATCTCGGACGACGACACGGTCGTCAATATCGAAGGTCTTCGTTATGCGGACGAGTTCGTCCGTCACAAGACGCTCGACGCCGTGGGTGACCTTTCGCTCGCAGGCGCACCGTTCCTCGGCTGCTATCGCTCCTATCGCGGCGGCCACAAGATGAACGCCAATGCCCTCAAGGCGCTGTTGAGCGACCCGACCGCCTATGAGGTGGTCGAAACCGCATCCCAGCGCCAGCGCACGCGCTCGCGCGAACTGGTCGCGGTCGCCGCTCCGGGCTTTGCGCCCTGGTCGGCATAAGCAAAGACAGCTCACTTCTCTCCAGTCGCCGGCCGAAAGGCCGGCGTTTTTCATGGCGGGGTGGAGTAAGACGCGGCGAATTGCGGGTGGAAAAGGGTGCACAACCCGCGGAAAGCCGCCAGAACGTCACAAATTTGCATGAATTGCCGATCATGACATTGCGATCTTGAGGCAACTTGCTCTAAAACGCGCAAGTCTGGCGGTACTGCATGTCACCTTAAATCGACCTCGATCTAAGGTGACATGCAGCAATTCAAAGTGCTACGGCGACCATTGCGCATCTTGTAAGACGCGCGGCGCTGTAGGTGAAACGGGAATATCCGATGGTTCTTGCAGTTTCTGTTGATATGAGAAAATCAGCGCGCGTCGTCGCCGTCGTTCTTGCGGCCATCGCCGGCAGCAGCCTGATCACCGCCTGCCAGAACGACCCGGATATCGATATCACCAAGCTCACCGCGGAAACCGATCCGCCGGAAGTGCTTTATAACCAGGGCCTCGCCAACCTGAATGCCGGCAAGACGACGGAAGCCGGACGCAAGTTCGACGCGATCGACCGGCAGCATCCGTTCTCCGAATATGCCCGCAAGGCACTGGTGATGAACGCCTTCGTCGCCTATCGCAACGGCCAGTACCAGGACGCCATCAACTCCACAAATCGTTATCTGAACCTCTATCCGCAGTCGGAAGACGCGGCCTATGCGCAATATATCCAGGGCCTCGCTTATACGAAGCAGATCCCGTCGGTGACGCAGGACCAGAAGCCGGCCCAGAGGGCGATCGAGGCGATGCAGGTGGTCGTCGATAAATATCCCGACTCCGAATATGTCGACGACGCGCAGTCGAAGATCCGCTTCGCGCGCGACCAACTCGCCGGCAAGGAGATGCAGGTCGGGCGCTATTACCTCGAGCGCAAGGAATATCTTGCCGCCATTTCTCGTTTCCGCGTCGTCGTCGAGCAGTATCCGAACACCAACCAGGTCGAGGAAGCGCTGGCGCGTCTGGTCGAGGCCTATTTCTCCATGGGCGTGACGGCGGAGGCACAGACGGCGGCAGCGGTTCTCGGGCATAACTATCCGGACAGCCAGTGGTACGCCGATTCCTACAAGCTGCTGCAGTCGGGCGGTCTCGAGCCGCGCGAAAGCGGCACGTCCTGGATCGCGCGCGCGGGCAAGAAACTCATCGGCGCCTGACAGCCTCGGCGCTTCCAACCGAAGATATGACACCGGATGCTCGCCCAGCTCTCGATCCGCGATATCGTCCTGATCGAACGGCTTGACCTCAGCTTCGACGCGGGGCTCTCGGTGCTGACCGGTGAAACCGGTGCGGGAAAATCCATTCTTCTCGACAGCCTGTCGCTGGCGCTGGGCGGCCGCGGTGATGGCTCGCTCGTGCGCCATGGAGAGGAGAAGGGGCAGGTGACCGCGGTCTTCGACGTCCCGCCCGGCCATTCGGCGCGGCTTCTGCTGCACGATAACGGCATCGACGACGACGGCGACCTGATCTTTCGCCGGGTGCAGTCGGCCGACGGCCGTACCAAGGCCTTCATCAACGACCAGCCGGTGAGTGTGCAGCTGATGCGCCAGGCCGGGCAGGTGCTCGTCGAAATTCACGGCCAGCACGACGACCGGGCGCTTGTCGACATCGACGCGCACCGCGCGCTGCTCGATGCCTTCGGCGGCACCACCGAGGCGGCGGCAGAGACAGGGGTGCTCTATCGCGCCTGGAGGGACACCGAGCGCGGCCTGAAGAAACACCGCGAGCGGGTGGAGGCGGCAGCACGCGAGGCGGACTACCTGCGCTCCTCCGTCGAGGAACTCGAGGCGCTGGCGCCGCGGGACGGGGAGGAGGAGGAACTCGCCGAAAGCCGGGCGCGGATGATGAAGGTCGAGCGCATTGCCGGCGACATCAGCGAGGCGTCGGAGTTCCTGAACGGCAATGCCTCGCCTGTGCCGCTGATCGCTTCGCTGGTGCGACGGCTCGAACGCAAGAGCCACGAGGCGCCGGGTCTGCTGGAAGAGACGGTGGAGCTTCTGGACGGGGCGCTCAACCACCTCTCAGACGCGCAGATGGCCGTGGAGCGGGCGCTGCGCAACACCGAATTCGACCCGAAGGAACTGGAGCGCGTCGAGGAGCGGCTCTTCGCGCTGCGTGCCGCCAGCCGCAAATATTCGGTTCCCGTCACCGAACTGCCGGCCCTTGCCGTCCGGATGATCGCCGCTCTCGCCGATCTCGACGCCGGCGAGGAGAGACTGAAGCAGCTCGAAATGCAGGTGGCCGAGGCGAAAGCGGCTTTCGACGCCGCAGCGCGCGCGCTGTCGGAAAAACGCCACAACACGGCGACCGCGCTCTCGGCCGCGGTCATGGAAGAACTGCCGGCGCTGAAGCTGGAACGGGCCCGCTTCATGGTCGAGGTCGCCAGCGATCCGAATTCGCCGTCGGCCGAGGGCATCGACGTCGTCGAATTCCACGTGCAGACAAACCCGGGGACTCGGCCGGGACCAATCATGAAGGTCGCGTCGGGCGGCGAGCTTTCGCGCTTCCTGTTGGCGCTGAAAGTGGCGCTCGCCGATCGCGGTTCGGCGCCGACACTGGTCTTCGACGAAATCGACACGGGCGTCGGGGGCGCCGTGGCGGACGCCATCGGCCAGCGGCTGAAGCGGCTTTCCAAGACCGTCCAGGTGCTTTCCGTCACGCATGCACCGCAGGTCGCTGCGCGCGCCGCGACGCACCTCCTGATCTCCAAGGGCCCATCGGCGCAAAAAGCCGAAATGATTTCGACGCGCGTCGCCCGCATGGACGACGAGGCGCGCACCGAGGAAATCGCCCGCATGCTGGCCGGCGCCTCGATCACCGAAGAGGCGAGGGCGGCGGCGGCGCGCTTGCTGGCCGGAAACGGCTGATCGCACCACTTTTCTTTCTCGCAGGTTGTTCTACGGCGCCGCGCGTCTTTCAGACGCGCAAAGGTCGCCGTAGCACTTTGAATAGCTGCATGATTTTGTCCTCAAATCGATTCCGATTTGAGGAATCATGCAGTAAAACGACTCCCAATCCGGAGTCGCCATCCATGCTGAACGAGAAGAAACCCGTCGAGCAACTGACCGAAACGGAAGCGGCCGAGGAGCTCGCCTTCCTCGTGACGGAGCTCGCCCGCCATGATGCGCTCTATCACGGGCAGGATGCTCCGGAGATCTCGGATGCGGATTATGACGCGCTGAAGCGCCGCAATGATCTGATCGAGGAGCTCTTTCCGGCGCTGATCCGTGAGGATAGCCCTTCGAGGAAGATCGGTGCTGCACCGTCGCTGACCTTCCAGCCGGTTCTCCATGCCCGGCCGATGCTGTCGCTCGACAACACCTTTTCCGACGAGGACGCCCGCGATTTCGTCGCCGGCATCTACCGCTTCCTAGGCAAGCTCCCTGACCACTCGATCGCCTTTACCGCCGAGCCGAAGATCGACGGGCTTTCGATGTCGCTGCGCTACGAGAACCGCAAGCTGGTGACGGCGGCGACACGTGGCGACGGGACGACGGGCGAGAACGTCACCGCCAATATCCGCACGATCCGGATGATCCCGCAGACCTTGCCGGCCGATGCACCCGATGTCGTCGAAGTCCGCGGCGAGATCTATATGGCAAAGTCCGATTTCGCCGCACTCAATGCCGAAATGGCGGCGCAGGGCAGGCCGCTCTACGTCAATCCGCGCAACACTGCGTCCGGGTCGCTGCGGCAGCTCGATGCGAAGGTAACGGCAAGCCGCAAGCTGCGCTTCTTCGCCTATGCGTGGGGCGAGATTTCCGCCATGCCGTCGGATACGCAGTTCGGCATGGTCGAGACCTTCAAGGCCTGGGGATTCCCGGTCAATCCGCTGATGCAGCGTTTGTCTTCCGCGGACGAGCTGCTTCAGCACTATCACCATATCGAGCGCGAGCGCCCGGATCTCGACTACGATATCGACGGCGTCGTCTACAAGGTCGACCGCCTCGACCTGCAGGCGCGGCTCGGCTTCCGATCGCGCAGCCCACGCTGGGCGACCGCGCACAAGTTTCCGGCCGAGCAGGCCTTCACGCGGCTGAAGGGCATCGACATCCAGGTCGGCCGCACCGGCGCGCTGACGCCGGTTGCGCGGCTGGAGCCGATCACGGTCGGCGGCGTCGTCGTCACCAATGCGACGCTGCACAACGAGGACTATATCCGCGGCATCGGCAACAGCGGCGAGCCGATCCGCGAGGGGCGCGACATCCGCATCGGCGACATGGTCATCGTCCAGCGGGCAGGCGACGTCATCCCGCAGATCGTCGACGTGGTGATGGACGAGCGGGCAGAGGGAGCGGAGCCTTACAGGTTCCCGACCACCTGCCCGGTCTGCGGCAGCCATGCGGTGCGCGACATCAACGAGAAGACCGGGAAGGTGGACGCGGTGCGCCGGTGTACCGGCGGCTTCGTCTGCCGGGCCCAGGCGATCGAGCACCTGAAGCATTTCGTCTCGCGCCATGCCTTCGACATCGAAGGGCTCGGATCGAAGCAGATCGAATTTTTCTTCGAAAGCGAGGATCCGACGCTGTCGATCCGCACCGCGCCCGACATCTTCACCCTTGAGCGCCGGCAGGAGGCGTCGCTGACCAAGCTCGAAAACATCGAGGGTTTCGGAAAGGTCAGCGTTCGCAAGCTCTATGAGGCGATCAACGCCCGGCGCGAGATCGCGCTGCATCGCTTCATCTATGCGCTCGGCATCCGCCATGTCGGCGAGACAACGGCCAAGCTGCTGGCGCGCTCCTATGGCACCTATGAACACTTTCGCGCGGCGATGGTCGATGCGGGAAGCCTTGCCGGCGACGCCTGGAACGAGCTCAACAGCATCGAGGGTATCGGCGAGGTCGTCGCCCGCGCTATCGTCGAGTTCTACAAGGAGCCGCGCAATCTCAAGGTCGTTTCCGATTTGCTTGAAGAAGTGAGGCCGGAAAGCGCCGAAACGCGGGTCTCGACGGACAGCCCCGTTGCGGGCAAGACGGTGGTCTTCACCGGGTCGCTCGAGAAAATGACGCGCGACGAGGCGAAGGCGAAGGCGGAAAGCCTCGGCGCCAAGGTGGCAGGCTCAGTTTCGAAGAAGACCGACATCGTGGTCGCCGGTCCCGGCGCCGGCTCGAAGCTCGACAAGGCCCGCGAACTTGGCGTTCAGACCATGGACGAGGACGAGTGGCTGGCGTTGATTGGTGGGTAGCGACAGGAAGACGCTTGAGGTTTTCCAAGGTCTCAGCCATCGCACCAACCCGGGTTAAGGGCGGAGGCGGCCGCTGTTGCAACGGCTCGTCCAAACAGAGATGCGGCGAGCACTCATTCTCCGTCATCCTCGGGCTTGACCCTGGGTCAAGCCCGAGGACGACCGGATAAGGGAAACCTAAGCGGCAGACAACAGCAGCAACGTGGGAGAGCAAGTCCCGGGGGCGTCGGTCAATCAACCCTCTTGTTGCGCCGACATGTCCATCCACATCAACTCCCAGACATGGCCGTCGGGATCCTGGAAGCTCACGCCGTACATCGAGCCGTAGTCGATGGCCGGCTTCCACGGCTTGCCGCCGGCGGCGATCGCCTTGTCGAACATTTCGTCGCATTCGGCGCGGCTTCCCGCAGAAAGGGCGGTGATGACTTCCGTGGACCTCGCCGTATCGCTGATCTCGCCGATGATAAAGCTGCGGAATTTCGGCTCGGTCAGCAGCATGGCAAAGATATTGTCGTCAATGACCATGCAGGCGGCGGTGTCGTCGGAAAACTGTTCGTTGAAGGTGAAGCCGAGGGAGGAGAAGAAGGCTCGGGAAGCTTTCAGGTCCTTGACGGGCAGGTTGACGAAAATCATGCGCATAGGGTGCTCCTCGTGTAGATCATTGATGAGCCAAGGACGAAGGCAGGTGGCCTCTGCCGACAGGTGGGAGAGAAATTATCTGGAGCCACGTTTGCGGCTTTCAAGGGCCCGATCAGCCGAGGCCCGGCGATCCTCCTCGCCCCATTTCCATTTGTGTTTTTGCGCCGCACAAGATAGAGCTTTGCAGCCAAAATTTGTGCAATTGCCTTTTCGCGGAACTGGCAACACGCCATATCAGCGAGCGGGGTGCGACTTGCCGCCCCGGCGGATTGGAGGGTCCGGAGATGAAGACCATAGCCAGCATCGCCGAGTTGCGCGCAGCTCTTGCCGAGCACCGGCGCGCCGGCAGAACGATCGGCCTGGTGCCCACGATGGGCTATCTTCATGTCGGCCACATGGAACTGGTGCGCCGCGCGCGCGGCGAGAATGACGTGGTCGTCGCCAGTATCTTCGTCAATCCGCTGCAGTTCGGCCCCAACGAGGACCTCGCCAAATATCCTCGCGATCTTGCTCGCGACGAAAAGATGCTGACCGAAGGCGGCGTCGATTTTCTTTTCGCGCCGGGCGTTGCGGACATGTATCCGCAACCGATGGAGGCCGTCGTCGACCTGCCGAAGCTCGGCTCCGAGCTCGAGGGCTCGGTTCGGCCCGGGCATTTCGCCGGTGTTGCGACCGTCGTCACCAAGCTCTTCAACATCGTCCAGCCGGATCGCGCCTATTTCGGCGAGAAGGATTTCCAGCAACTGCAGATCATCCGCCGCATGGTGGAGGACCTCGCCCAGCCGGTCACCGTTGTCGGCGTGCCGACTGTTCGGGAAGCCGACGGGCTCGCCTGTTCGTCGCGCAATGTCTATCTGACGGCGGACGAGCGCCGCGCGGCGGCGATCGTGCCGAAGGGGCTGGACGAGGCCGAGCGGTTGATCGGAAGCGGCGTCACCGACGCGGCGGCTGTCGAAAAAGGCGTCACCGAGTTCCTGTCGAACGAGCCCTTGGCGCGACCCGAGGTGGTGGCCTTGCGTGACCCGCTGACGCTCGAGCCGGTCAGCGAGATCGGCGAGAAGCCGGTGCTGCTCCTGCTCTTCGTCCGCTTCGGCACCACGAAGCTGCTCGACAATCGCGTCATCGCTCCGAAATCCGCCCGTTTTGCAAAGGTTGCCTGAGAATGAGCGTCCAGACCACGAAGCGGCGGCTGAGCCCCGCCAGTATCGAAGCCCTGAAGGGCGAGCGGCCGATCGTCAGCCTCACGGCCTATACGACGCCGATCGCGCGGCTGCTCGACCCGCATGTGGATTTCCTACTCGTCGGCGATTCGCTCGGCATGGTGCTCTACGGCCTCGACACGACGGTCGGCGTCACGCTCGACATGATGATCGCCCATGGCCAGGCGGTGATGCGCGGCTCCGAGCGCTCCTGCATCGTCATCGACCTTCCCTTCGGCTCCTATCAGGAATCGAAGGAACAGGCCTTCCGCAGTGCGGCGCGCATTCTGAAGGAAACCGGCTGCAGCGCGGTCAAGCTCGAGGGCGGGGCAGAAATGGCCGAGACGGTTGATTTCCTCGTCAGCCGCGGCATTCCGGTGCTAGGCCATGTCGGCCTGATGCCGCAACTGGTCAACACCACCGGCGGCTATCGGTCCGTCGGGCGCAACGAGAAGGAAGTGGCGAAGATCCGCCGCGACGCCAAGGCGATCGACGACGCCGGCGCCTTTGCAATCGTCGTCGAAGGCACGGTCGAGCCGGTCGCCCGCGAGATCACCGCAACGCTGCGTTGCCCGACCATCGGTATCGGCGCATCGCCCGCCTGCGACGGCCAGATCCTCGTCTCCGACGACATGCTCGGCATTTTCAACGATTTCAAGCCGCGCTTCGTCAAGCACTTCGCCGAGCTCGCCCCGGCGATCTCGAAGGCGGTGGAAGATTACGCCAACGAGGTCAAGGCCCGCACTTTCCCCGGGATCGAGCATACGTTCCAGGTAAAGCGCTAAGGTGCCGCCGCGGCGGCCGATGTCTAGCCGCGGCCTCTCGTTCAGCCATCAGAAAATTCAATCTGTGCATCAGTGCAATTGAATTGTTCCTGCCTCCGGTAGGGCCTATCTGTCCCGCACAAGCGCTTTCGGATGCGTCGGTCGCGCGTCGAGTGCCGACGGGAGGAAACCCATGAACAGAGACGAGTTCCGCCAGGGCATGCGCGGTGGCTTCCCGATCATGGTGGCGGCGTCGCCGTTCGGCGCTTTGTTCGGGGCGCTGGCCGTCGACAACGGCTTTAGCATCGCCGATGCGGTGTTCATGAGCGCCGCGGTCTATGCCGGTGCAAGCCAGATGGTCGGCATCGAGCTGTTCGGCAACAATGTCCAGCCCTGGCTGGTGGTGCTCTCGGTTTTCGCCGTCAACTTCCGCCACGTGCTCTATTCGGCCTCGATCGCCAAACACATCCGTCACTTCACGCTGGTCCAGAAGTTCTTCGCCTTCTTCCTGCTGATCGATCCGCAATATGCGGAGAGCGAAAGGCGGGCCGAGCGCGGGCTTCCGGTCAGCTTTTCCTGGTATCTCGGCTTCGGCCTGGTCATCTATTTCCCCTGGCTCGTCAACACGGCGACCGGCGCAGTCTTCGGGCAGCTGATCGGCGATCCGAAGGCGATCGGCCTCGATGTGCTCTTGCCGATCTATTTCCTCGGCCTGGTGCTCGGCTTTCGCAAGCGTGACCGCTTCCTGCCGGTTGTGGCCGCCAGCGCGGTTGCCTCGGTGGCGGCAATGCACTTCGTCGGTTCGCCCTGGCATGTCAGCATCGGCGCGCTCGCCGGCGTCCTGCTTGCCGCCTGCCTGCCGCAGGAACGGGAACCAGGTGACATGCCTGCCATCGAAAAGGGGGCCTGAACCTTGGACGCCCAGCACCTCACGCTGATCTATCTGATCATCGCCGCCGCGGTCGCCACCTTCGCCACCCGGGTCGGCGGCTACGTGCTGATCACGCAGTTGAAACACATTCCGCCGCGAATCGAGGCGGCGCTGAACGCCGTTCCGGCCGCGGTGCTGACGACGCTGGTAGCGCCCGCCTTCGTCTATGGCGGCTTCGACGTGGCTGCGTCGATGCTTGTCGCCTTTGCGGTCGGGCTCCGCCTCTCGTCGCTCCGGATGCTGCTCGTCGGCTGGATCGTGGTGATGGTGATCCGACACCTGATCCTGTAGGTGCGCGGCGCTTTCCGTTCAGCTTGGCGTAGAAACGGTCCTGGACTATCATTCCTTCAATGCCGGAGAGGCATGTGCCCTCCGGCTCTGGAGGAGCGACAATGATTTCCAGGATCTCGATTGCCCTTATGCTGGCGCTTGCGCCGATGACTGCGTTTGCCAATCAGTGCCCCACGATGATGGCCGCTATCGACGCGGCCATGCCGAACGCGTCCCTTTCCGAGGCCGACATGGCCAAGGTCAAGGAATTGCGGGCGCAAGGCGAACAGTTGCACCAGTCCGGCGATCACGCCGGTTCGGAGGCGGCACTCGGCGAGGCGAAGAAAATGCTCGGAATCTGAAGGAAGAAGCCGGGTTCGTCCCGGCTTTTCAGCTTTTCATCCGGTTGCCAACAACGATTTCGGTGGTTTTGCGTGCAATCCAGTAAAATTCTCGGGTTACACGAGAGCGCCGGGGTGCCTATAACGGCGTGGTTGGTTGAGACATCGAAACCTCCCAACGGAGGCCCGGCTGCCCCCCCTGTAGCCCCAGCCCACGCCGCCGGGCCTCCCTATCCACAATCCCGCCTGACTCAGCGTGAAACCGCTTCCGTTGCGGCCTTCAGCCAGTTGCGCGTTTCGTCGTCGGCAAGCAGTGGCATCAGCTTGTTCCGCGTCTCGACGTGGTAGGCGTTCAGCCAAGCCAGTTCCTCGTCGGTCAGCAGGGCCGGCTGGACCAGGCGTCGATCGATCGGGCAGAAGGTCAGCGTGTCGAAGCCAAGCATCGGCTGATCGCCGCCCTCGATGTCCGAAGCGTCCCGGACGACGACGAGGTTTTCGATACGAATGCCGAAGGCGCCGGGGCGATAATAGCCGGGCTCGTTGGAAAGGATCATGCCGGGCATGAGTTCCTGGGTGGCAAGCCGGGCGATCCGCTGCGGCCCTTCATGCACCGAGAGGTAGGAGCCGACGCCATGGCCGGTACCATGCGCATAGTCGGCACCGGCCTTCCAGAGCGCGATGCGGGCGAGCGGGTCGAGATCGACGCCGCGTGACCCCTTGGGGAAGCGGGCCGTGCTGATCGCGATCATGCCCTTCAGCACCAGGGTAAAGAAGCGCTTCTGTTCCTCCGGCACGTTGCCGATTGCGACGGTGCGGGTGATGTCGGTCGTGCCGTTGATGTATTGCGCGCCCGAATCGATCAGGAACATGGTCCCCGCTTCGATCGGTCGGTCGGTGTCCGTCGTCACTCGGTAATGCATGATCGCGGCGTGTGAGCCGGCGCCGGCGATGGTGTCGAAGGAAATGTCCTTCAACGGGTTCTGCATGCGCTCGCCGGCCGTGGCGCGTACCGCCTCCAGTTTCTGCGCCGCGCCGATCTCGGTCACGCTGCCGGGCTCGCTCTTGTCGAGCCAGGCGAGGAATTCGACCATCGCCGTGCCGTCCTGCAAGTGCGCGCGTTCTGACCCGGCGATCTCTGCAGGGTTCTTGCGGGCGCGGGGCAGGCGCGCGGGGTCGATCGCCTCGATGACGGAGCCGCCCTTCGAGCGGATCAGTTCGCCGATGGCGAAGGGGGCGAGATCCGGATCGATCATGATCGCGGCGCCGGTCGAGGCGAGGTATGCGAGCCGCTCGTCGAAATCTCCGGGCGGCGCGATGTCGGCAAGCTGGGTCAGATAGGCTTCCTGTTCGATGCCGGTCTTGCGCTTGTCGAGGAAGAGCTCGGCACGGCCGTTCGCATGAATGACGGCCCGCGCCAGCGGATGCGGCGTGTGCGGCACGTCGCCACCGCGGATGTTGAAGGTCCAGGCGACCGAGGAGGGGTCGGTCAGCACCACGGCGGCCGCCTTGGCCTTCTCGACTGTCGCGGCGATCGCGGCGATCTTCTCCTTGGCCAATTGGCCCGCGTGCTCGAGCGGCTGGATCGTCACGCGGCCGAGGGGAGCGGCAGGCCTGTCGGTCCACAGCCGGTCGAGTGGGTTCTCATCGAGAAAAACGAGCGTGCCGCCGATTGTCGCGAGGGCTTTCTCGAGACGGCGGACCTCGGCTGCGGTGTGCAGCCAGGGATCGACGCCGAGACGGAAACCCTTCGGCGCATGTGCCTCCAGCCAAAGATGCGGTGGCTCGCCGATGAGGTCCCCGCCGGTAACGACGCTGCCATCCACCTGCTCCTTCAATTGGGTCACGTAGCGGCCATCGACGAAGACGATCGCTTCACGCTGCGTGACGAGCGCCACGCCGGCCGAGCCGGTAAAGCCGGTCAGCCACGAAAGCCGCTCCGATGAGGCCGGTACATATTCGCCCTGAAACTCGTCGGCCCGCGGCACGAGGAAGCCGTCGATGCCGAGCGGCGCGAAAGCGCCACGCAAGGCAGTGGCCCGCTCCTTGCCGAATTGAGGCGTGGAGGTGACTTCGAAGGACTGAAACATGATCGATTCCAATAGGGCTTGGCGGAGAACCGCAGGGAAGGTGGTGCCATGTTAGCGGAAAGGCCGCTCCGGGGGAAAGAGGCGACATCCTGCCCTGAGCGCGACCCGACGGCCGGGCGGACAGGCCATTAATCATACATATGCGCCGCATGCATGGCTCCCATGCGGCGATGTATCTTTCTCTATTGAAATAATGGGGTATAACGGCGCCAACGAACACGGACAAAGGTCCGGCAGTTCAAAAGACTGCAGTTCCGAGATAACTGGTCATCTGTTCTCCTCCTCCCTCAAGGTGGCCAATTTCGGAACGGTAGAGCCCGCTCGAGCGCTCCTCCTCCTCAAGCTCGCGGGCATGGTCGGTCACAAGCCGGCCAGCAGGCGATGCTCCGGCATCGCCTTTGTTTCGAGAAGGCCGCCCGCCATGATGGATCGGGCGGCCTTTTCGTTTTGGACTGCCAGGCGGTGACCGAAGTCGCATCGAACAAGCAGCGCTCGGACGACGGTCGGCGGACGGAGCCTATTTCGTCAGGTGGATCGTCACCCAGCCGTTCTTCCAGATCGTCTGCACATGCTTGAGCCGCTGGCCGTTATAGGCGGCGAGCACCTTCCAGCGCTGTTCGGCGAGAATGCCGGACAGGATGACCGAGCCGCCGGGAGCGATATGGGCGACGAGCTCCGGTGCCATCTTCATCAGCGGCCGCGCCAGGATATTGGCAATGACGAGATCGAAGGGACCATGCGTGCCGAAGGCGGTCGAATGAAAACCGGGCGCGGTCGCGAAGGTCAGGCCGTCGACGACGCCGTTGCGCCGCGCATTGTCGCTGGCGACGCGCGTCGCCACCGGATCGATGTCCGTCGCAAGCCCGGGAACATGCAGGAGCTTCCAGGCGGCGATCGCCAGAACGCCGCTCCCGGTGCCGAGGTCGAGGACGTTGCGGACGCGCCGCGAGCGCGCCACGCAGGCAAGCATTTCCAGGCAGCCGGCGGTGGTGCCGTGATGGCCGGTTCCAAACGCCTGCCCGGCATCGATTTCGATGGCGATCTCGCCGGTCTTCACCTTGTCGCGATCATGCGAGCCGTGGACGACGAAGCGGCCGGCGCGCACCGGGGCGAGGCCCTCCAACGACTTGGCGATCCAGTCGATCTCCGGCAGAACCTCGCGCTCGATCGGAAGATGGGAGAAATCGGCGGCGAGCGCATCGGCGAGGCGGGATTTTACGCTCTCCTCTTCGTCCGCCATCATATAGACGGAGGCTTCCCAGACGTCCCGCTTCTCGTCGATTTCCATCGTCGCAACGGCGTAACCCTCTTCTTCGAAGTTCACGCTCATGACGTCGAGGATGGCTGCCGCCTGCTTCTCGGTGGTGGTGACGAAAAGACGTATCTCGCTCAATGTCGTTGTTCCCTTCGGCGGCCAGACCGGCTTTGCGCGTCGGATCAGACGCGGGGCTTCGCCGCTAACATGAATAGCACGCAAACGCAAAGCGCCGGCTTGGCCGGCGCTTTGGACAGAAAAGAGCAGCAATCAGCCCCTTACGAGATTTTCAAGCTTCTTGACGGCGGTTTCGGGGTTTTCGCCATAGGAGATCGTGCCGCTGAACTTTCCGTCGGCGTCGAGCAGGAAGACCGAGGCGGTGTGGTCCATGGTGTAGTCGCCGTCGGGCTTCGCTTCGTCGACCGGGATCTTCTTGTAGTAGACCCGGTAGCCTTTGATCATCTCGAGGACCTTGTCCGGCGGACCGGAAATGCCGGTGATGCGTTTCGACACGTTGGAGACGTACTGACCGAGGATTTCCGGCGTATCGCGCTCGGGATCGACCGTGACGAAATAGGCCTGCAGCCTCTTGCCCTCGGGGTCGACCTTATCCAGCCAGCCATTGAGTTCGAACAGCGTCGTTGGGCAGACTTCCGGGCAATGGGTGAAGCCGAAGAAGAGAGCGGTCGGCTTGCCCGCGAACGCCTTCTCGGTAATCGGCTGACCACCCTGGGCAACCAGCGTGAACGGCACGCCGAAGGGGCCGGCAGACGCCTGCTGCTTCGACTGGGTCATGTCGTAGGTGAGCCACCCCAACAGGGCCACCATGACAAGAATGGCTGCCCAAAGGGCGATGCGTACTGACTTCATCATTGCCACCGGTCTGTTGCGACCGATTGCCGGCCGTCGTTCACCCTAGATAGCGCTTCGCCACCAACGGCGCAAAGGCACAATTGGCCGCAGGCATTCTCAGGCCATGGCTCCCACCGGTAGTGGAGGGCTTACGTCCAGACTTTCAGAAGCACCAGGAAATGCCCGCTTCGGCGAGCGACAGGAAGATATCGGCCCCGTGGGCGATCCAGCCCTGGAAGGCGAGCAGGAAGACAATCGCGAGCGCGCCCGCGACGAGGGCAAGGAGGAGAGGGGAGAGCGAGTTTTTCGTGTCCGTGCGCATGCAACGATCATAGCATCCCGAAACGGCAAAGAGAAAGTTCGCTGTAGCACTTTGAATTGCTGCATGTCTTTATCCTTCAATCGGGGTCGATTTAAGGAGACATGCAGTAGGCAACACTTCGCGGCAGTGCGGTCGCGTGTATTAGCGAATGTTTAAGGTCTCTTTGACACTGTCGGCAGACGCGGAGAAGTGCACCACTTCGATATGACATGAGGTCATCCGGTTGATCGAGCCCGGCTATCCGCATCGATCGCAACGGAGGACCACGCTCGCGTCGGGCAGGTCCATTTGCAACGGACTGCCAGCCGATGACCATCTCTTCTCCTGAAGCCCGCACCCTCTCGGTCAGCCAGCGGCTGGCGACGCTGGCGGCGGCGGCCTTTCTTGGTTTTGGCTCCCTGCTCGGGGTCGGATTTTACCAGAACAGCCGTTTGGAGGTTTCTCTCGAAAAGGCGGTCGTCGCAGAAAACGGCATGAAAACGGCCGAGGAAATGCGATTTGCCAGCATAGAACTGGTGCTGATCGCGATGGATTCGATCATCGACCGCGAGGAGCGCAAGATTCAGCCGGAACGGGCGGCACAGATAAAGGCGTCGCTCGAACTGCTCGACGCGAAGACCCCCGATCTCCAAGCCTTGGCTCAGCTGCTTGGCAAGTCCGAGCGTCTTGTAAGCTTCGGATCTGACCTCGCCGAACTTCGCAAGGCGATCGAAGTGGATTTGAAGGGACTGGTGGAGTCCGGTGCTCCGGCCGGGGATTTCGCGCGCCTGGACGACGCGATCGACGGCGGCGGCGAGCGCATGAGCGCCGTCCTGACTGAAATCACGGAAGCTGCGGCGAATCTCGCTACGGAACGCACCGAGGAGGCGCGCGCGGCGTCAAGCAGCGCACTCCTATTGCAAGCGGTTCTCGGAGTCCTGGTCATGGTCGGCATGCTGGCGCTGATCTGGTTCCACGGCAACGCGCTTCGCCGCGGCATCCTCGGGCTGCGCGACAGCATGCAGCGCATCCATTCGGGCGATCTCACATCGGCCGTCGCCGCCCTCGAGCGCGGCGACGAAATCGGCGAGATGGCCCGGTCGGTGGACCTGTTCCGGGCCGCGGCAGAGGAGAAGCGTTCGCTCGAACAGAATGCCGCTGCAAGCCGAGACGAGGTGGAGCATGAGCGCGAGCGCCAGGCTGCCGAGCGCGAGCAGGCGGTTGGCCGCATCAAGGCCGCGGTGGATGCCCTCGGCCGGGCGCTCAACCAGCTTGCCGAAGGCAATCTGGCGGTCGCCATTCGCGAGCCCTTCGAGGAGGGGCTCGACACGCTGCGCCGCGACTTCAACAACACGGTCGAACGGCTGAGCCACGTTCTGAGCAATGTGAAGGAGAACGTCGTCTCGATCGACTCCAACGGCCGACAGATGCGCAGCGCCGCCGACGACCTGGCACGGCGGACGGAAAGGCAGGCGGCATCGCTCGAGCAGACATCGGCGGCGCTGGAGGAGATCACCGTTACCGTCAAAACGGCGACCAATCGTGCCGAAGAGGCGAGCCTGATGGTCGGCGAGACGCGCGTCAACGCCGAGGAATCGGGCCGCATCGTTGGCGAGGCGATCTCTGCCATGGCGCGGATCGAGGGAGCATCGAACGAGATCGGCAAGATCATCAACGTCATCGACGAGATTGCCTTCCAGACCAATCTTCTGGCGCTCAACGCCGGCGTCGAGGCAGCGCGGGCCGGCGAGGCCGGCAAGGGCTTTGCCGTCGTCGCCCAGGAGGTCCGCGAACTCGCGCAACGGGCCGCCGGTGCTGCCAAGGACATCAAGGCTTTGGTATCACGCTCGGGCAACGAGGTCGAAACCGGCGTCAAGCTGGTCCAGGCGACCGGCGATGCGCTTGGTCGCATCGGCGCAAACGTGGTGCGCATCAACGAACACATGAGCTCCATCGTACAGGCGGCGCGCGAGCAGTCGACCGGGCTCAACGAGATCAATACCGCGGTCAGCCAGCTCGACCAGATGACGCAGCAGAACGCCGCCATGGTCGAAGAGACCAATGCGGCGAGCCACACGCTCGCTCAGGATGCCGAGAAGCTCAGCGAACTGCTCAGCCAATTCCGCAATGGGCAGATCAGCGAGACGGCGATGCGGGCCGCCGCTCCGGCCGCGAAGCCGTCGAGCACGACAAGCGCGGCAAGGTCCAACACGCCGGCCGGCGCAAGCAAAATGATGGCTGCAAAGCCCTTAGCGCTTCGTCAGCCGGCGGCTGCAGAGGCATCCGCCCGTCCGGCTCCATCTCCCGCCAAAGCTCTCATGGGCAAGCTGGCGGGCGCTTTCGGCAACACATCGGCCGCCGTGCCCTCCGTCACGGCCTCCGGTGACAACTGGGAAGAATTCTGATCATGAGCAACGCAATCAAGCAGTCCGGCGCCTATCTCGAAATCGTCTCCTTCCATCTCGGAGACCAGGAATTCTGCATCGACATCATGGCGATCCGCGAAATTCGCGGCTGGGCACCGGTGACGCCGATGCCGCATACGCCCCCCTATGTCCTCGGTCTCATCAACCTGCGCGGCGCGGTGATCCCCGTCATCGACATGGCATGCCGGCTCGGCATGAAGATGACCGAGCCGTCGGAGCGTTCGGCGATCATCGTCACCGACATCGCCGGCAAACTTGTCGGCCTGCTGGTCGAGCAGGTTTCCGACATGATGACGATCCGCAGCGAAGACCTGCAGCCGGCGCCGGAGATCATTCCGGAAGCCCAGCGTGCCTTCTGCCGCGGCATCGTCGCGCTCGAGAAGTCGATGGTCTGCTTCCTCAACCTCGATACCGTCATCGCCGACGAACTCGCTCAGGCCGCATAGCCTTAAACGGTAGTCATCTTCGATGCTTGAAGGGCCCGCGCGATCGGGCCCTCTTGCGTTTAGAGCGGGATGAGGAAAAGTGTGTGCGGTTTTCCGCCTGCATCCCGCATCAGAATCGATCACGATGATTTTAGGTCGATCCGACCTAAAATCATCGTGATCCAATGCATGCTTTATCCCTAGATCGGCTACGATTTAAGGCAGCAGCGGATCCGCGTTCGCTGTGCGATCCCGACCACAGCGGAATGCGCAGACACGATGGTTGTCGACCGCGCGCAAGGAACACCCTGCACGGGAACCGAGTTATGGGAGTGCAGCATTGGTGAGGAGTCTTTTCTGATAGTCGCAGCATTCGCTGAAGGATGCTGTACGGACACAGGAGCAACGCCATGCGAGTTTCCCTGAAAGCATCATTCGCCGCATTTGTCCTCTCATCCGCTCTTGCCGGAGCCGCCGTACCGTCCTTCGCGAACGGCTTTTACCAGGGCATCGACCCGCATCATCCGCCGGGGACCCAGAACAGAGGATCGATGTGGGTCCCGATGGTCCAGAGCCCGTCCTATGCCGACCGCACCGTCTATGTCGATCCGGCGCCAACCGGCAGCATTTACGTGGACCCAGCCCCGACCGGTAGCATCTATGTCGCGCCCGTGCCGGCTGTGCCGATGCGCACCTATGGCGGATCGCCCTCCCAGGTCCGCGAGCGCTACGAGAACGAGTATCAGGGTGGCGGCCAGGGCGACTATTATCAGGGCATCATCCCGCCGGCCCCGGTGCCCTGAGGGACTGAAGGCCGGGACAAAGCGCGCTGGCCACTCCGCAGCACAGGTTGGCTGCCCGCGGCGTCAAGTTAAAGTTGCTTAATCTGCTTCACGGTTGCAGGAGCAAACGTGACGAAACATTGACTGTGCCGGGGAAGCCATGGCTCCGAAAGGTGTTATGCTGGGAACTGCAGCATTCGTTAGGAGGCCGTATGCTGCCACTTTGCATCCGTCGGGAGGCGAGGATGCTGAACGGAGATAGGAGCTAACGTCATGAGAGTTTCCCTAAAAACGTCATTCGCCGCATTCGTCCTCTCGTCCGCGCTAGCTGGTGTTGCTGCACCGGCCTTTGCGGACAGTTATTACCAAGGCATAGACCCGCATAATCCTCCGGGAACGCAGAACACGACGCGCACACTGATGCCTCGCGCGGCTGCCCCGTCGAACGTCGACGTCATGCCCACGGGTAGCATTGACGGCCAGCGTGTTTACCCTTCGGGAGGTGCTACCTATAGGGAAAGATACGAGGGAGGCGAGGGCCAATACTATCGCGGCATCATTCCCCCGACACCCTGACGCTGGAGCGCATTGGTCTCCTGACCGGGTGAAGTTTCGCTTTGAAGGGCATACATTGCCGCCGCAATCGATTGCGGCGGCAATGCCTTGTCAGGGCTTTACTGGGGATGGCCCTTCTCCCAAGTGACCGTTTGGCCGAAAAGCGGAACGGTCGTGATCGACATCTTGGCAGAACCGTCGGTCAATTGGCGCGAATGCGCAAGATAGATCAAAGTGTCGTTCGCCTTGTCGTAGATGCGGGTCACGAGCAGATCCTTCCAGATCAGCGACAGGCCGGAGCGGAAGACTTCCTCTCCCTCGTTCGACAGATCGATATCGCCGATGGTAATCGGCCCGGTCTGGCGGCAGGCGATCGAATTGTTCGACGGGTCCTCGAACCAGTTGCCGTTCTTCAGGCGATCGATGACGCTGCGGTCGAAATAGGTGACGTGGCAGGTGACGCCGTTCACCTTCGGATCGCGCACGGCATCGATCTTGATGTCATTGCCGAGCCAGTCGACGCCGACTTTGCCGACCGTCTCGGCGCGAGCCGGCGAGGTGGCCGCGGCGGTCAGGGCCAGCAAGGTGGCGAGAAGCAAGGAGCGGGTGCGGCGGGACATGGGTATCCTCCATTACAGCGCCGCGCGTCTTGTCAGACGCGCAAAGGTTGCTGTAGCACTTTGATTTGCTGCATGTCTTTGTCCTTAAATCGAGGTCGCTTCAAGGAGACATGCAGTCGGCAGCACCGTTCACATAGGTGGTGGCGTCGGCAATGCAAGACGCCAAGGGTCCCTGTTGCTTCGGCCCCTCAGGCGGTGTGGCGCAACTGATCCTGGTGGGAGGCGTCGGCTTGTCGCAGTTGCGCCGCGGCGGCCGCAAGCGCGCGGGCGCTGGCATCGATATGGCGCTGCCTGGCGATCGAGCAGCGATCACGGCCATCGGCCTTGGAATCGTAGAGTGCCAGATCCGCGCGGATCATCACGTCCATGATCGTGTCGCCGGGCGCTGCCGCGGCGATGCCAATGCTGACCGTCAAGCGGATGCGCTGATGCGCCCGACCGACCGGCGTGTCGCGAACGGCGCGGCAGATCGCTTCGGCGACGGCGGCTGCCTGCTCTTCGGTATGGTCCGGCAGCACGATCCCGAATTCCTCCCCGCCAATCCGTCCGAAGATACCGCGCCCATCGAGAAACGCGGAAACCGTCGCGACGAAATGGGCGAGCGCCATGTCGCCGCAGGCGTGGCCGTAATGGTCGTTGATCTGCTTGAAATAATCGAGGTCAAGCTGGAGGAAGGCAGCCGGACGATGATGGGCAAGGCAGTCGGCGATGGTCCGTTCGCCGTCTTCGATGAGCGCTCTGCGCGACAGCGCCCCCGTCAAGGGGTCGCGTGCGAGCAACGTTCTCAGGTTGGCGATAACGCGATTCTCGATCGTAAGGATAACTGCGACGAAGAGAGCGGGAAGGAAGAATAGCTGCAGGAAGACGAGCGAGAAGTCGAAGATGAGCGATGCGGGGGAGGCGGAGAGGCCAAGGGAGGTTTGGGGCGCGAACCCCAGGGCGTGAACGAGCCCCGTAAAGGCGACCGTCAGCAAGCCGATTGCGCCGGTGCGGATCGCCCGCTTGTCATTCGCCCGCCTCTCGAGGATCGGCAGGCCGATGACGGCGAGCAGAGCCGCGCCGCAGCCTGCGATCACGATCAACCTTCCGGCGAGGCTGCCCTGTCCGCCCGGGTCGATAAGAAGGCCGGCCGCCGCTGCCGCAAGTGCGAGCGCGGCACAGACGCCGATTGGGACCGATGAGGCCAACAGCCGGCGAAGGCCAATAAGAAAGCCGAAAAACGCAGCAATCATCGCCGCATAACCGGGCATCGCGACAATCGGCATGCTGAACGACGTCGACGCCATCAGGAGAAGCGTTGCAATCGCCGATAGTGCGCAGGCGATCGAGAAGTCTCGGGCGGCTGTCTCGGAGCTTCGCAGGCGTAGAAGGGCGGACAGGAGTGCCAGCTGCGCAATGACCGATATGGCAGGGAAAATGCTCATTTCGAAACGGCCTGTCGTGCTAAAATGAAGCGGATGGCTTTCGAGCCAGCGGTATGCGTGATCAAATTCGTAGCGTCGCCGTGTTAACGAAGGCCGGCCAAATTCGCTGCAATTTGAGCGGTTTGACTTTCTTTCTCGCATTGGTTGCGACGTAAATTTTCGATGGCGGCCATATATCCCGGTTGGACCAGGTTCTCGATCGATCCATGCAGCCTGAATGGCCGGTCGCCCCTCATGATGTGCATCGGTTCAACCTGTCAGACGATGATCCGGAGCGTGCGCCATGTCCCATGAGAGCCTTTGCTTTGCAGACCGGGTCGATGCGGGCCGGCGGCTTGCCGCGGCGATAGCGCGCGAAGGCATTGCCGATCCGCTGGTGATGGCGCTGCCGCGCGGTGGCGTGCCGGTCGCCTTCGAGGTGGCGGCAATTCTCGATGCTCCGCTCGAGCTCCTTATCGTCAGGAAGATCGGTGCTCCCGGACATGCCGAGTTCGGTCTTGGAGCGCTCGTCGACGGCGACGAGCCGCAGTTGGTTCTCAATGCCGAGGCGATGCGCCTGGTCAAGCCGTCCAAGGCGTACCTTGAGGCAGAGACGGCGCGTCAGCGTCTCGAACTGGAGCGTCGCCGCACGCTTTACCTCGGCGATCGGCCGCGCATTTCAGCGGAAAAGCGCAATGTCGTCATCGTCGACGACGGAATTGCCACCGGCGGCACGGTCCGGGCCGCGGTTCAGGCGCTCCGCAAGGCGGGCGCCGCGGCGCTTATCGTCGCCGTGCCGGTGGCTCCGCCGAGCGCGATCGCCGGCCTCCGCCATCAGATCGACCGCCTTGTCTGCCTCGCGACGCCTCATCCTTTCCATGCCGTCAGCATCCATTACGTCGATTTCGAACAGACCACCGATGCCGAGGTGATCGCCCTGATGAGACGCGCGAAAGGCGAAGGAGCAGGAAAAGAGGTGCGAACCGGCTCGACCGGTCCAGATCAAAGCGAGTGATGACGGGACGCTGCTGCCAGATAGACCTTGCCGATATCAAGGGTTATGCTGGCGCCCCCGTAACGACCTTTCCGGTGGGTTCGACAATGAGTGAAAACCTTTCCATCCGCCCGGTCGTCCGGAGCGACTACGAACAATGGCTGCTGCTCTGGGAAGGCTATAACGCCTTTTACGGACGCGCGGGCGAAAGCGCGCTCGCTCAGGACATTACCCATATGACCTGGTCGCGATTCTTCGATGCCTATGAACCGATGCATGCCCTGGTTGCGGAGAACAAGGGGCGGCTGGTCGGGCTCACGCATTTCATCTTTCACCGCACCACCACCGCGATCCAGCCGAATTGCTATCTCCAGGACCTGTTCATCAACGAGGCAGCGCGCGGCAAAGGAGTCGGCGAGGCGCTGATCAACGGTGTCTTCGAAGCAGCAAGAAGGGCGGGCACGTCACGCGTTTACTGGCTGACCCACGAGACGAACCTCAAGGCGATGCGGCTCTACGACAAGGTGGCAGAAAAATCCGGCTTCGTGATGTATCGGATGGTGATTTGAGGGCGCCCCTTCACACCCTTTCCACAAACCCGTCCAGCACGCGCTTCTGACCGGCGCGGTCGAAATCGATCGTCAGCTTGTTGCCTTCGATCGCGGCAATGTTGCCGTTGCCGAATTTGAGGTGGAAGACGCGGTCGCCGACATTGAAGCGCGAGGGTTCGGCGGTCGTCGACTTGGCGACGAGTTCGCCCTCGATGGTGCGGGTGCGGGGGCCGGATTCGCCGTAGCCGATCCGCTCGACGGCGTGGCCTGAGCGGGTGCCCCAATTGTCGCGGGTGGCTTCCGTGCGGTGCTGCTGGGCGCGCTTCCAGCCGGGCGTCTGGTAGGTGTTTTCGAAGGGGTCGGCCTTGTCGAAGCGCGACTGGCCGTAGCCGCCGCGATTGTAGCCGCCATAGGAGACGTCCTGCTCGGCGACCTCGACATGGTCGATCGGCAGTTCGTCGAGGAAACGTGAGGGCATGGTCGTCTGCCAGAGACCATGGATGCGGCGGTTCGAGACGAACCAGATATGGCAGCGACGCTTGGCGCGGGTGATGCCGACATAGGCGAGACGGCGCTCCTCCTCGAGACCGGCGCGGCCGCCCTCGTCCAGCGCCCGCTGATGCGGAAATAGCCCTTCCTCCCAGCCCGGCAGGAAGATGGTGTCGAACTCCAGGCCCTTGGCGGAGTGCAGCGTCATGATCGACACGGCATCCATGTTCTCGTTCTGCTCGGCATCCATGACCAGCGCGACATGCTCGAGGAAGCCGCGCATCGACTCGAAGGCCTCCATCGAGCGGATGAGTTCCTTGAGGTTTTCGAGGCGTCCCGGCGCTTCGGCGGACTTGTCGGCCTGCCACATTGCCGTATAGCCGCTCTCGTCGAGGATCTGTTCGGCGAGTTCCGTATGAGGCGTCGTTTCGAGCAATGTCTGCCAGCGGCGGAAATCGGTGACGACGTCGAAGAGCGCCTTGCGCGCCTTCGGCTTCAGTTCGTCGGTTTCGATGATTTCGGTTGCGGCGGCCAGCATCGGTATGTCGCGGGCGCGGGCGTAGTCGTGAAGGTTGCGGACGGTGGTGTCGCCCAGGCCGCGCTTCGGTGTGTTGACGATGCGCTCGAAGGCGAGATCGTCGGCCGGCTGGCAGACAAGGCGGAAATAGGCCATGGCATCGCGGATCTCGAGCCGCTCGTAGAAGCGGGGGCCGCCGATGACGCGATAATTGAGGCCGAGCGTGACGAAGCGGTCTTCGAACTCGCGCATCTGGAAGGAGGCGCGCACCAGGATCGCAATGTCGTTGAGATTGTGCTTCCTGCGCTGGAGCTGCTCGATCTCCTCGCCGACGGCGCGGGCCTCCTCTTCGGAGTCCCAGGCCGCATGCACATGCACCTTCTCGTCGTCCGGGTGGCTACGGTCGGTGAAGAGCGTCTTGCCGAGCCGGCCCTCGTTGTGGGCGATCAGGTGGGCGGCGGCGCCGAGGATGTGTTCGGTCGAGCGGTAATTGCGCTCGAGCTTGATGACCTTGGCGCCGGGGAAATCCTTTTCGAAGCGGAGGATATTGTCGACTTCGGCGCCGCGCCAGCCGTAGATCGACTGGTCGTCGTCACCGACGCAGCAGATGTTGACGCGGGGCTTTTCTTCCCGGGATTTCCCCTCCCCAACCCCTCCCCACAAGGGGGAGGGGCTAGCCTGCGGCGCCGACAGGCGTTCCTCGACTAGGTTCGATGGGGAGCGGGACGCGGCCACCCGCTCCTGCCCCTCCCCCTTGTGGGGAGGGGGTGGGGAGGGGTGTTTTTCCCGGGCACCTTGCGGCCGCTGCGCCAGCAGCCGCAGCCACATATATTGCGCCGTGTTGGTATCCTGGTACTCGTCGACCAGGATGTAGCGGAACTTGTCGTGATAGTCCTTCAGCACGTCCGGATTGGCGCGGAACATGCGGATCGGATGCAGCAGCAGGTCGCCGAAGTCGCAGGCGTTGAGCGTCAGGAGCCGGTTCTGATAGGCGACATAAAGCTCGCGGCCCTTGCCGTTGGCGAAGGCGCGGGCGTCGCCCTCCGGGATCTGCGCCGGGTCGAGGCCCTTGTTCTTCCAGGTGTCGATCATGCCGGCGAACTGCTTGGCCGGCCAGCGCTTGTCGTCGAGGCCTTCGGCCTGGATGAGCTGCTTGATCAGGCGCACCACGTCGTCGGTATCGAGGATGGTGAAATCGGATCTCAAGCCCACGAGTTCGGCGTGGCGGCGCAAGAGCTTGACGCCGATCGAGTGGAAGGTGCCGAGCCAGGGCATGCCTTCGACGGCATGGCCTACGAGCACGCCGATGCGCTCCTTCATCTCGCGGGCCGCCTTGTTGGTGAAGGTCACCGCGAGGATTTGCGAGGGGTAGGCACGGCCGGTCGAAAGGATATGGGCGATGCGGGTGGTGAGCACCCGCGTCTTGCCGGTGCCGGCGCCGGCGAGCACCAGGACCGGCCCCTCCAGCGTTTCGACGGCTTCGCGCTGCTCGGGGTTGAGACCGGAGAGGTAATCCGGCCGCTGGGTCTTGTCGCGGGCGGCCATGGCGCGCGCGGCGATGCCGCCGGCGGCAGGCGCGGGTTTGCGCGGCGCCGGCTCCTCGTCGAAGAAGGGAATGTCGTCGAAACCTTTGCTCATGCGGCCCAATGTAGTGATTCGGGACCGAAAGGCCAGAAAGGATGTTCTTCTTTTATTCCGGAGTCTCGTCCGCCCCGGGCAAGCCTGTGGAAAGACTGGCGTTTTCAGCGCCAGTCTTCTGGTGACGCTTATCGCTGGGCCGTGGCGTCAAAGGCCGGATCGACCGGAACCTGCAACGCGGTCGCCAACTGGTTGGTCTTGGCGGCCAGCGAAATCACACGGAGCAGATCGGCGTGTTCCGCCTCGCTCATCCCCTTCGCCTTGGCGGCGGCCGTGTGCGAATGAATGCAATAGCCGCAGCCATTGGTGACCGATACCGCGATGTAAAGCATCTCCTTCACCAGCGGATCGAGCGCCGAGGGCGTCGCCATCACCGCCTTGACCTCCGCCCAGGTGCGCTCCAGGAGATCCGGATCGAAGGCGAGCCAGAGCCACATATTGTTGATGAAGTCCGATTTCCGCGTGGCGCGGATGTCGTCGAAGACCGCCTTGACGCGCGGGTTCGATTCCGGATTGGGCGGCGGCGCGATCGTGCTCATGGTTCCTCCTGCATGAGGTGTCAAACGAGGGCGAAGACGCGCGCCGGGCCGCCGGTGCCGCCGCGGTGCTTCGGCGCACCAAGAACAAGCGTTGCGCCCTTGGCCGGCAGCTTGTCGAGGTTGGCGGCTGCCTCGAGGCCCCAGCGGCCCTCGGGCAGCCAGGCGCGGTGGGTGGCGAAGTCGGGCGAAATGCCATGGTCGAGCGACAGCGTGTCGACGGCAATCCCTGCAGTCTTCGTTTCCTCCAGCAGATACTTGGCGGCTTCGACATGGAAGCCGGGAAAGTGCAGCTTGCCCGCGCTATCGGCATTGCGGAACTTGTCCGTGCCGATATGTTCCGCCCAGCCGGAGAGCATCGCGACACAGGCGTTCTCCGGGATGTCGCCGTTCGCGGCGATCCACGCCTTGATGTCGTCGGGCGTCACCTGCGCATCCGGGTCGGCGGAAGCCCTCTCGCGGATGTCGACAACGCAGAGCGGCACGACGAGCTTTTCAACCGGCAGTTCGGCGACCGAGAGACCGTCGGCAGAGAAATGCAGCGGCGCGTCGACATGGGTGCCCGTATGTTCGTTCACCCGCAGTTCGAACAGGTTGAAGGTATGTTCGGCAAAGTTGAACTTCTGCTCGCGAAAGAATTGCTGCTGGCCGAAGAAGGTGGGAAATTCTTCGTGGAGTTCGTGCGTAAGGTCGGTGACGCCGGCATGCCCTGCGGCCAGCGCCGCCGGCGCGATCCCCATGCCGGCGGCGGCAACCCCCGCCGTACCGACCGCGGCGGCGCGGAAGAAGCTGCGCCGCGACAACATCTGCTGCTTTACCGATTCGATTACGCATGCATCGCACATGTGCTCATCTCCGCTCTTCAACGTCCGGTTTCAGTGACGGCAGAATAGCCGAGCTCCGGCGGCTGTAAACAGCAATCGTCCAACCCCGGGGCGCCATGATGCGGACAACAAATTCTGCTTTCATTACAAATGCGTAATGATGGCGTTCCGAGATTGCCCGAAGGCACGCAAATAACGATACTCACGACAACTCGGGACGTTCCGCCGGTACGCGCCGCGCTGGAGCGCGTATCTTATTCGGAGACATGAATGCGCTTTTTGAAGCAACTGGCGGTCAGCCTCGTCGTTCTCGTCGTCGGGGGCGCCGCCTGGGTGCGCTTTGCCCCCGGAGCGGGAGAAACGCTCGGGGCGATCGGCGTTTCGCATCCGCTTATCGATGCGCTGTCGGGAACGCAGAGCGGAGACGGAGCCGGCGGGCAGCGCAACGGCGGGCGCGGAGAAGGTGGGCGTCGCGGCTTCTCGGATGCGGCGCTCGTTGTCGTAAGGCCGGCTGAGAGCGCAATCGTCAACAACCGACTGAACGCGATCGGCAACGGCGAGGCTATCCGTTCGGTCACCGTGACGCCGGCCTCCACGGGCAATCTCACGGAAATTCTGGTAAAATCGGGCGATCGCATCGAGGAAGGCCAGGTGATCGCGCGGCTTGACAGCGACGAGCAGATGATTGCTGCCGAGCACGCCCGGCTGACGCGCGACAGCGCCCGGGAAAAGGTCGAGCGCTACCGCAATCTCGGGACGGCCCGCGCGGTGACGGCGGTCGAAGTCCGCGACGCGGAGATCGCCATGCAGACGGCCGAACTGGCGCTGAGGACAGCCGAGCTCGATCTCAGGCGGCGCGACATCGTCGCACCGTCGAAAGGCATCGTCGGCATCATCACCGTCAATGTCGGCGACTACGTCACCACTTCCACGCCGATCGCGGTCGTCGACGACCGGTCGCAGATCCTTGTCGATTTCTGGGTACCGGAACGCTTTGCCAGCAAGATTTCCGTCGGCCAGCCCGTCACGGCGAACGCGGTGGCGCAGCCCGGCCGGCAACTGGATGGTGCCATCCATGCCATCGACAACCGCCTCGACCAGGCGAGCCGTACGCTTCGGGTGCGGGCGCGAATCGAGAATCCGGACGACATGCTGCGTGCCGGCATGTCCTTCTCCGTCATGATGGCCTTCGACGGGGATCGCTACCCGACCGTCGATCCACTGGCGGTCCAGTGGAGTTCCGAAGGGTCCTATATCTGGCGCATCAACGGCGACAACAGCGAGCGGGTGCCGATCAAGATCATCCAGCGCAATCCGGACAAGGTGCTGGTCGAGGCTGAGATCGCCGAAGGCGACCGCATCGTCACCGAGGGTGTGCAGCGGTTGCGCGACGGCGGCGCAGTCCGCATCGCCGGCGAAGAAAACCCCGAACGCGAGCAGAAGGTGGCGGGGGACGCGCAATGAACATCGGGTTCGGCGGTCACCATGGCAGTACGCCCGGCGGGCAGGGCGGCAAGACAGGCTTCACCGCGCTGTTCATTCGCCGGCCGATCTTCGCGCTCGTCGTCAACATGTTGATCGTGGTCGCGGGCCTTGCCGCCTGGAACGGCATCGAAATCCGCGAACTGCCGCAGGTCGATCAGCCGGTCATCTCCGTGACCACGGAGTTCGAGGGCGCCTCGCCCGAGACGATCGACCGCGAAGTGACCTCCATCATCGAAGGCGCGGTGTCGCGTGTCCAAGGGATCAAGGGTATTTCCTCTTCGTCGTCCTTCGGCCGCAGCCGCGTCACGCTCGAATTTTCGGACACGACCGACATCGGCCAAGCGGCGAACGACATCCGCGACGCACTCGGCCGGGTCAGCGGCCGGCTGCCGGATGACGCGGAGGAGCCGCGCATCGTCAAGGCCGATTCCGACAGCCAGCCGATCATGCGCCTGGCGCTGACCTCCGACACCATGTCGATGGAAGACATGACGCTGCTGGTCGAAAACGAGATCAGCGACCGTTTGGCGGCGGTCGAGGGCGTCGCCGATGTCACCGTCTATGGCGACCAGGAGAAGATCTTCCGCATCGACCTCAACCAGGCCAAGCTCGCCGGGCGCGGCGTCACCGTCGCCAATCTGCGCGAGGCGCTTGCCAATGCTTCCTACGACGTGCCGGCCGGGTCGCTGACGAGTGCCAGCCAGGATATTTCGGTGCGCGCGACTGCGGACCTGCAGACGCCCGAGCAGTTCGAGAATCTGATCCTCGGCAACAATGTCCGCCTGCGCGACGTGGCGACCGTCACCCTCGGTCCGGATACGGGGAGTTCCGCGCTGCGCTCCAACGGACGCCAGGGCATCGGCCTTGGCATCATCCGCCAGGCCCAGTCGAACACCGTCGATATCTCCGAGGGCGTGCGCAAAGTCGTCGATACGATTTCTGCGGACATCCTGCCGAAGGGCACGGAGCTCAAGATCACCAGCGACGACGCGGTGTTCATCAACGGTGCGATCCATGAGGTCGAGATAGCTCTTGGCGTCGCCGTCTTCATCGTCACGCTCGTCATCTATCTCTTCCTGCTCGACTGGCGCGCGACGCTGATCCCGACGATCAGCATGCCGATCGCGCTCATCGGAACGGTGGCGGCGATCTATCTCGCCGGTTTTTCGATCAACATCCTGACGCTGCTTGCGATCGTGCTCGCGACGGGCCTCGTCGTCGACGACGCGATCGTCGTGCTGGAGAACATCGTGCGCCGCCGGGCGGAGGGGCTCGGCCCGCGCGCGGCCGCCGTGCATGGCACGCTCGAAGTGTTCTTTGCCGTTCTGGCGACCACGGCGACGCTGGCGGCCGTCTTCGTGCCGCTCTCCTTCCTGCCCGGGCAGACCGGCGGGCTGTTCCGCGAATTCGGTTTCGTGCTCGCCTTTTCGATCCTGCTGTCCTCCTTCGTCTCGCTGACACTCTGCCCGATGCTCGCCTCGCGCATGCTGACCAGCGAGGCGCATGCACAGCACGGCCCGATGGCGCGTTTCGGCCAGCGCGCCGCAGGCTTCTACCGCGTCACGCTGCGGGCCTGCCTCAATGCGCCGCTCGTCGTCTTCACCGTTGCCGCCTTCTTCACGATCGCCGGAGCGGCGGGCTTCATGACGTTGAAGTCGGAACTGACGCCGAACGAGGACCGCTCGCAGGTGATGCTGAGGATCAACGCGCCGCAAGGCGTTTCGCTCGAATACACGCAGGCGCAGATGCGCCGGATCGAAGACGGGCTGCAACCGTTGGTCAAGTCCGGCGAGATTACCAACGTGTTCTCGATTTCCGGCCAGGGCGGCTCGGCCAATAGCGGCTTCATGGTGCTGACTCTCGCCCCCTGGGAACAGCGTGATCGGACCCAGCAGCAGATTGTCGCCGACATCAACAAGGTGACCGGCAAGGTGGCTTCGGTGCGCGCCTCGACCATCCAGGCCAACAGCCTCGGTATTCGCGGTGCGGGCAGCGGTCTTCAGGTGGCGCTGGTCGGCAACGACTACACCAAGCTCGGCGATGCGGCAGCAAAGCTCGTGCGGGCGATGGAGGATACCGGCCGCTTCGAAAACGTGCGGCTGAACTACGAGGCCAACCAGGCGCAACTGTCCGTGACGATCGATAGAGAGCGCGCCTCCGATCTCGGCGTCGACATCAGTGCCCTTTCCTGGGCGATGCAGGCAATGCTCGACGGCAGCAGCGTCGTCGATATCTTCGTCGAAGGCGAGGCCTATCCGGTCAAGCTGCTATCCTCCACCACGCCGCTGAACGATCCGACGGACCTCCAGAACATCTTCGCCAAGGCCGGCGACGGCCGGATCGTGCCGATGTCGTCGATCGCCACGATCGAGGAAAAGGCCGTGGCGCCGCAGCTTGCGCGCGAATCCCAGCTTCGCGCCGTCTCGCTGTCGGCCGGCCTGAAATCCGACCTGGCGCTCGGCGAGGCGCTCACGATGGTGGAAAAGATGGCCGAGCCACTGCTGCCGCCGGGGTCGCGGGTCATGCCGCTTGCGGAAGCGGCGACGCTCGATGAAAACGCCAGCGGCCTGTTCATCACCTTCGGATTTGCGATCGTCATCATCTTCCTGGTGCTGGCGGCGCAGTTCGAAAGCTTCGTCAGCGGCATCATCATCATGTCGACGGTGCCGCTCGGCCTTGCCTGCGCCGTCTTCGCGATGATCATGACCGGCAATACGTTGAACATCTACAGCCAGATCGGCCTCGTCATGCTGGTCGGCATCATGGCAAAGAACGGCATCCTGATCGTCGAGTTCGCCAACCAGCTCCGCGACCGCGGCCAGGACGTGCGCAGCGCCATCGAGAACGCCGCCAATATCCGCCTCAGGCCGGTGATGATGACGATGATCGCCACGATCGTCGGCGCCGTGCCCCTGGTGCTGGCGAGCGGGGCCGGGGCGGAAGCGCGCATTGCGCTCGGCTGGGTGCTCGTCGGCGGCCTCGGGCTTGCAGTGATCGTGACGCTCTATCTGACCCCGGTCGCCTACCTCGTCATCGCTCGCTTCACCAAGCCGCATGCGGACGAGGAGCGCAAGCTCAGCGAGGAGATGAATGCGGCCACCGCGTTCGAAGGTTGACGGACGGTCGCCGAAACCCAGGAAAGGAACCGCACACACTTTTCCTCATCCGCTTCAGCGGAGGATGTCGGCGAGATTTTCCGGTTTCCGGCCGGAGCGGTCGAGGTCGAGGCCGGACAGCAGATCGTGCAGATGATCCTTCATCAGTTGCGCGGCCCTGTCGGAATTGCCGGCCTCGATGGCGTCGACCAGGGCATGATGTGCGTGGCTCTCGCAGGTCGTGTCGCGGCGCTTCCAATAGAGGGCGATGATCAGCGAGGAGTGCGACACGAGATCGCGCACGAAGCCGGTCAGGACGGATTGATCGGCGATTTCAGCGATACCGACGTGGAACATGGCGGACAGCATGATGGCATCACTGTCGCGGCCGGCGTCCAGTGCCTCGTGCTCCCTCTCGAGATGACCGCGTAGCAAACTTACGTCTTCGGCCTTTGCAACCTGGGCGGCGAGCGCAGCGAGGCGGGGCTCGACCAGTGCGCGGGCCTCGAATACTTCGCGCGCCTCCTTTGGCGACGGCTGCGCGACGAAGGCACCCCGGTTTGGCTCCAGCCGCACAAGCCAGTCATGGGCAAGGGCCTGAAGCGCCGCACGGATGACGGTGCGGCTTACCGAGTAGATCGCGGCGAGTTCATCCTCGGGCAGCTTCGTGCCCGGCGTCAGCCGGTGGCTAACGATCGCATCCCTCAGACCGTGATAGATTGGCGACCAGCGCGCTGCCGGTCTCCGTCGATCTTTTTCGGGCCTGAGTGTTGTCAACATGTCCATCGTCTCTGGCGAGCTTGCCTTCAAGCGGTGTGCGCTGACCAAAGCATTCTGCGCTTCCGACTCGAAGCTCATGAATTCTCACAGGGCATGCCAGTCGGTCAATCCAACCAAATGGGCAGTCTCGGACAGGCTCGGCCTATGGAGCGCCGGCCGCCTTCTTTCCTATCGGTGGAGACCACGGCGCGTAATGTCCGGAAAAGCGTTTCGCGCGCGGTTCGGCATAGCCGCCGATCTTCGAGGTCCTCAGGCCAAGCGCCGAGACCGTTTCGGCCAACCGGACCGCGCAGGCCACCCCATCGAGTACCGGAACCCCATGCTCTACCGAGAGAGCCTGGGCGAGATCCGCCATCCCAGCGCAACCAAGCACGATTGCCTCCGCCTTGTCCTCGACGACGGCGCGTGCGATTTCGGCGGAAATCCTGTGGCGTGCATCCGATCCCGGCAACTCGAGATCCAGAACGGCGACATCCGAAGCCCGCACTTTGGCACAGCGCGCAGTGAGGCCATATTTCGACAGGTTGTGTTCGATGGCCGGCACCGAGCGAGCGAGCGTCGTGACGACGCTGAACTTGCCGGCAACCAGCGTCGCGAGGTGGAAGGCCGCCTCGCCGATGCCGATGACCGGCGCTTCCGTGGCGCAGCGCGCCGCGTCGAGCCCAGTGTCGTCGAAACAGGCGATTACATAGGCATCGACCGGGCCCGCCTTTGCCATTTCGGCGATAATGCCAGGCACGGCAAAGACCTCGTCGAAATAGCCCTCGATGCTCGGAGGACCATCGACCGGATTGACCGCCACGATCTCGGTCGCCGGCGAGGCCGCAGCCTGCGCCGCCTTGCCGATCTTGTCGGTCATCGAAGCGGTGGTATTTGGGTTTATGACCAGGATGCGCATGTCGCCCGCCTAGAACTCGCCGCCGAGATAAAGATGCCTGACCCGTTCGTCGCTCAGCAGCTCGGCCGAGTTGCCGCTGAGTGCCACCTTGCCGGTCGTCAGCGCGTAGGCGCGCTGCGAAATCCTGAGCGCCATGCGCGAGTTCTGCTCGACAAGGAGAACGCTGACCTTTTCGTCGCGGTTGATCGCCACGATCGAGCGGGCGATGTCCTGGACCAGTTTTGGAGCGACGCCGAGCGACGGCTCGTCAAGCAGGAGCAGGCGCGGGCGCGCCATCAGCGCCCGGCCAATGACGAGCATCTGCTGCTCGCCGCCGCTCATCGTCCCGGCCTGCTGCGAATATCGCTCCTTGAGTCGCGGGAAACGCGTCAGCACCATATCGATGCTCCGCTGGATCTCGGCCTTGTCGCTGCGCGTGAAGGCGCCCATCAGCAGGTTGTCCCGCACGGTCATGAAGGGAAAGACCCGGCGCGCTTCAGGGACCATCGAGATGCCGAGCCGGACGATCTCGTCCGGCGCGACGCCGTCGATGCGCTTGCCGTGATAGCGAATCTCGCCCTTGCGAATTTTCTGCAGGCCGGTGATGGCGCGCAGGATGGATGACTTGCCCGCGCCATTGGCGCCGATCAGCGCGACGGTCTCGCCCTCGTGGACCTCGATGGAGACGCCTTTCAGCGCATAGACGTGGTCGTAATAGAGCTCGACGTCATCGAATTTGAGCAGCGGCTCCATGGGCTACATCCCGATCGATTCGTCTTCGGCACCGAGATAGGCCTCGATGACCTTGGGGTTCTGCTGGATTTCCGCCGGCGTGCCCTCGGCGATCTTCTGGCCGAAGTTGAGCACCACGATGCGGTCGGAAATATTCATGACGGCCGGCATGTCGTGCTCGACCAGGAGCACGGTGACGCCGCGTTCGCGGAGCTTCCTCACGATCTCGACCGCGCGGCGAGTTTCATCATGGTTCATTCCGGCAAAGGGCTCGTCGAGGAGAATGACGGACGGATCGGTGGCGAGCGCGATGGCGATGCCGAGCGCGCGCAGATGACCGTGGGGCAGGGTGCTGGCGATCTCGCTGCCCATTGGAGCCAGTCCGAGGAAGGTCAGGATCTCGTCCGCCGAGGTGCCGAAGGCCTCGAGGTCGCTGCGCGCGGCGGCACTGCCGAAGTAGAAGCCGGCCAGGCTGGCGCGAGAGCGCAGATGATGGGCCGTCACGACGTTGTCGCGCACGGTCATGCTCTTGAAGATCGTGGTTTCCTGAAAGGTCCGAACCACGCCCTTGCGAGCGGTGATGTGCGGCGCGAGTCCGGATATGCGCTGTCCCTTGAAGCGCACCTCGCCGTCGGTGGGCCTGAGGAAGGACGAGATCAACTTGAACAAGGTGGACTTGCCGGCGCCGTTCGGCCCGATGACCGAGAGGATCTCGCGTTCGCGGACGGAGAAGGAGACGTCGTTGACTGCGACGAGGCCGCCGAAACGCTTGGTGAGCGCAAGGATTTCCAGGATGTCCGGCATCGCTAGAGGCTCCTCTTTCGCGGCAGGGCGAGGCTCAGGAGTCCGTTCGGCAGCACCAGCATCAGCACGATCAGCGCCGTCGAGAAGATCAGCAACTGGAATTCACCCGTCTGGAACAGCAGATCCCAGCCGAAATAAAGGACAAAGGTGCCAAGCATCGGCCCGAGTACGTAACCGAGTCCGCCGAGGAAGCAGTTGAGCATGAAGTTCACGGAATCGGCGACGGTGAAGCTCGACGGATAGATCGACTGGGAAATCGAGGCGAACATCGCGCCGCCGACGCCGCCAAGGAAGGAGGAAAGCGCGTAGGCGACGACGCGGAGATAGGCGATGTTGACGCCGATCGACGAAGCGAGCTCCTCGTTCTGCTGCAGCGATTGGCACAGTTGGCCGATACGCGAATGGGCGAGCCGGTAGAGACCGAGGAAGCAAAGTGCCATCAGCAGCACGGAAGCGATATAGAAGGAGAGGCGCGGATTGGCGAGCGTGGCAAAATCCGGAATGAGCGTGAGGCCGAACAGACTGAGGCGGGACGGCAGCGGAATGCTGACGATGCCGCTGGCGCCGTTGGTAATCGGCAGCGCAAGGGCGAGAAGGCGGGCGACTTCGGTCAATACGAGCGACACCATGGCGAAATAGACGCCGCGCAGCCGCAGGATGGGCAGGCCGATGAGTACGCTCGCGGCGGCACAGAAGAGCCCCGCCAACGGCAAGGTCAGCCAGAAGGACATGCCGTAGTTCATGACCAGAATGGCCGAGACGTAGCCTCCCATCAGCGCATAGGCGCCTTGGCCAATATTGATGCGGCCGATATAGAAGGTGATCCACACGCCTGCGCTGATGATGCTGAGCAGCGCGACAGATGTCAGCGTGTAGTAAAGATCGGTTCGTCCGGTGGCGTTGATCAGCAGCGGCACGGCCACGAGCAGGGCTAGCAGGAAGACGACTGCCGAGGCGATCTTGAGGGTGGCGATTGGCGCATGTCGCATGAGATCAGCCCCACGGTTTTCCCATCAGCCCGTGGGGGCGGATGCTCAGAAAGATCATCAGCAGGGCGAAAATGACGAGATAGGTGATGTCGCCATATTCGCGCAGGACGGTAAGGCCGACCGATTCCATCATGCCGAGTATGAAGCCGCCGGCGATGGCGCCGCCGACGACGCCGGCGCCGCCGATCATCACCATCAGGAAGGCTTTGATGGAGATCGGACCGCCAATCCCGGAATTGACTCCGGTGATGCTGACGAGCAATCCGCCGACGACGCCGGCGAGCATTGCCCCGAGCGCGAAGCCGATCATCGAATAGCGCTCGACCTTGACGCCCATCAGCTGGGCGGCAACGCGGTCCTGCGCCAGCGCCCGCATGGCGCGGCCGGGCTTGCTATACTGCATGAAGAGCATGAAGGCAGCGATCATCAGGATGGCGATCACGCCGACCAAGATGCGATCATAGGGCAGGATCACTCTGTCGGAGACGAAGACGCCACTGATGATCTTCGGTACGCCGCGCTGCTTCTCGCCGAACAGGAGCAGCATGACGGCGTCGAGAAAAAATGCCGTCGCCGCCGCGAGCAGCATTGTGCTTTCCTCACGCTTGCTGCGACGGACGACCGGTCGGAAGAGGAACTTCTCCATCAGCCCGCCGAAAATGGCGAGGGTTACCCCCGAGCAGATCAGCGCCACGACGAAAGGCAGCTTCAACTGGCCATAGATCGTGTATGTCACGAAGCCGCCCAATACATACATCTGACCGTGCGCGAAATTGAGCACGTTCATGAGGGCGAAGATCAGCGTCAGCCCAAGCGCGATCAGCGCGTATTGGGCGCCGAGATATAGTCCGTTGGCAATCACCTGTTCCATGCGACGGATCCAGCCGATGCAGACCCGGTCAGTGCCGAGCCCTCGATTGAGGTGCCGGGCGCGGCCGAACCAATTGGTCGTCGTCCGCGCCCCGTGGCGACTTCAGTGGGCGTATGTCAGTCGACTTCGCCGACGAACAGCGTCTGGAAGGCGCCGTCCTTGAACTCGGTGACCACCATCGGCACGGAGAGCTGCCGCTTTTGGCCGAACGACGTCGCGCCGACAAATTTCAGCGTGCTGTCCTTGGCGTAGGGATTGGGCGCCGAGAAAGTGTCCATGGTCTTCTTGAACTCATCCACATTGTCGATCGCCTTTGGGTTCGCCTTGAGCGTTTCGATAATGTATTCGAGGGCATAGACCTTGGTGTTGGACTCGTCGTTGTACTCGCCGAATTTCTTGGTGTAGCGGTCGATGAATTCCTCCATCACCGGCGTGCGGATTTCCGGCGTCGAGGCGCCCCCGACGGATATGAAGCCGTTGGCGAGTTCGCCGGCGCCCTCCTGCAATACGGTCGCGTCCTGTGCCGTCTCTGCCGAGATCAGGCCCTCGTAGCCGAGTTCGCGCGCCGCACGGATCAGAAGCGGCGCATTGGCGGGCGCAACGCCGGACAGAACAAGAAGGTCCGGCTTCAACTGAACGATCGGCGTCAATACCGGTGTGAAATCGCGGGTATCGTTCTGGTATGTATCCTTCTCGGCAACCACTTCGAGCCCGAGTTCCTTGGCGGCAGCAACACCGCTGTCGCGTTGGCTGAGGGGGTCGGATTCATTTGCGGCAATGAAAGCGACCTTCTTCACACCCTTGTTTTCTTTCAGGTATTTATAGATCGCCGGCCCGGACTGGTAGTTGGCGACCATGCCAAGCACCGCGTTCGAAGCGGGCGGCGTATAGAGTGCCTTGGGAAATGCATAGGGGAAATAGATGATCCCCTTGGATTCTGCCACGGGGCGGACGGCGGCTGCGCCGTCGTCGACATTTGGCCCGACCACGTAGTGGATGCCTTCCTGGGCCATCTTCTCCATGCCGGCGATGGCGCGCTTGGGGTCTTTCTGGTCGTCGAAGGTGACGATGGTAATGTTGTAGGTATCCTCGCCGATCTTCACGCCGCCGGCTTCATTCAACCAGTCGGCGCGCGTCTGCATCGAGCGGACGTTCGATGTGCCCCAAGCCGCGGCGGGACCACTGGTCACGCCGACGAAGCCGATTTTGAGCTCCTTGTTCTCGGCCTGCGCGGAAAAGGCTCCTCCCGCCGCGATGGCCAGAAATGAAACGGCGCCGAGCGCCAGCGATTTCAATGTCGAGCGTCTGTTGATCATCTCACTCCCCATCTTTTGCATCCGGCGCGCTGTCGCGATGCGGATGAACAAGGGAAATCCCAAAATACATTATTGTCAACATAACTATGAAAGTTTGTATACAAAAATATCTGGCATTGCCGAACATCCGGCGCTGCTCGCGGCATTTCATGAGGGGCATTGCGACGGATGAGTTTCGCTCGATGCGAAGAGCGGATGTCAGCTCGACATGGCCGCGGCAGCGGCGGTGAGGTAGATCACCGCGGCGATGGCGCCGAGGGCGCTGCGTCCGGCATGGAGCTTGCCCCAGCGCGTGATGAGCTCGCGGGTCTCCTCGCTTGCCTGGTCCGGCGGCGTCTTTTCCAGACGGGCGTTGATCGGCATGATCAGCATCAGGGTATAGGGCCAGTTCAGGATGATGACGGCGGCGCCGAGACCCCAGAGCGCATTGCCGCTTTGCCACCAGGCGGCGGCGCCGAGGAGGCCGGAGACGATTGCGAGAGAAGCCTGCATCTCGAAGCCGCGGCGATAGGATGGGCCCCATTCTGCCAGTGCGGCACGGTGGTCGAGACGCAGTCTCGCTGGTTGTTCTGCCAGATTGATATAGATGGCGGCGCCAAAGAAAACGGATGCTGTAAGTAGAGCGAGCAGGCCGAACATGAGACGTTCTCCCGTTTTCAGACATGATACCCGAAGGGCTCGCAAACAAAAGCTGCATTATCGGCTAGTGGGTCGTTCACCTTTCCCAGCTTCACGCGAGAATTGCCGCGGCTTGTGACAAGCCGGTATCAGCGCCGGCGATTTGATGTGTGTGAACCGGAAGGGGTGACGTAACTTCTGGACAAACCGATTCCGATTTGCACAGTAGCGCCTTGAAATGAAAGCGCTTCGTGTGCGGCGCTGGACGCTGGTCCGTGTGTGCGGTCGGGGACGACGAGATCGGTCGCCGAACTGTCCGTGACCGTCGTGACAGCTGCTCGCAGGCAGGGTGACGCGGCCGAAGGCTTTCCGCATTCGGCGATCCACATATTCCTTAATTCGGTATCGAATTGAGGATAGATTGTGCGGGCGTTCAAAACGTTGCGACGGCCTGTGTTTTCAGGGCGAACGTCGCATGGGAAGGAAAATGTCGTGGCGTTGAAGGCGATCAAGGCGGGTTCGAGGAACGAGAGCGGCATTGCCGCAGCCAAGACGCTTCTCGGCGGACGGTTCGGTGATCGGTTCCAGACGGGCGAGGCAATCCGGGCCCAGCACGCCAATACGACAACCTACATCCCGGCGCAGCTTCCGGACGCGGTCGTCTTTCCCGAGAATGCCGCCGAAGTCCGCGAGATCGTCGAGATCGCCTCGGCGCACCGCGTGCCGCTCATCGCTTTCGGCACCGGCTCTTCCCTCGAAGGTCATGTGAATGCGCCCCAGGGCGGCATATCGGTCGACATGATGCGGATGAACCGCATCCTTGCCGTCAATGCGGAAGATCTTGACTGCACGGTCGAGCCGGGGGTGACGCGTGAGGAATTGAACACCTATCTGCGCGATACGGGCCTCTTCTTCCCGATCGATCCCGGCGCGAACGCCTCGATCGGCGGCATGGCCTCGACGCGCGCCTCGGGCACCAATGCGGTGCGCTACGGCACCATGAAGGAGAACGTGCTTGCGGTCACCGCGGTCGTTGCCGGCGGGCGGGAGATCAGAACCGCGCATCGGGCCCGCAAGTCCTCCGCCGGCTACGACCTGACGCGGCTTTTCGTCGGGGCTGAAGGGACGCTCGGCATCATCACCTCGATCACGCTGCGCCTGCAGGGCATTCCGGAGGTGATATCGGGCGGTGTCTGCCCGTTCCCGACGATCGCGGACGCCTGCAACGCAGTTATCGTGACGATCCAGTCCGGCATACCGGTTGCTCGCATCGAACTCCTCGACGCCGTGCAGATGCAAGCCTGCAATGCCTATTCCGGCCTGAACTATGCCGAAACGCCGACACTTTTCGTCGAGTTTCACGGCAGCGCCGAGGGCGTCGAGCTGCAATCGCGCCAGTTCGCCGAAATAGCGTCGGAATTCGGCTCTACAGGATTTGTCTGGACCACCAACCCGGAAGAGCGGGCGCGCCTCTGGAAGGCGCGGCACAATGCCTATTGGGCGCAGAAGAGCCTCAAGCCCGGCGCTGCCATCCTGGCGACCGATGTCTGCGTGCCGATTTCGCGTCTCGCCGACTGCGTCGCGGCGACACACGAGGATATCGCCGCACATGGGCTGATCGCGCCGATCGTCGGCCACGCCGGCGACGGCAATTTCCACGTCGGCGTGCTGTTCGACGACAGGGACCCCGCCGACGTGGCGCGGGTCGAGGCCTTCGTCGAACGGCTGAATAGCCGCGCGCTGTCGATGGATGGTACTTGTACGGGAGAGCACGGCATCGGACAGGGCAAGATGCCGTTCCTGGAAGCAGAGCTCGGCGGGGCGCTCGACCTGATGCGGCAGATCAAGCGGTCGCTCGATCCGGACAACATCTTCAACCCGGGCAAGATCTTTACCTGATGCAGGCGGTTGGGCTGAAATCCACAAGAGGGGCACGTACGGAACAGATGGGAATGTGACACGGTGCTGGCGCGAATCTTCGTAATCATCGGCGGCCTGTTGGTTATCGCGCTCTTCGTGGCGTTGATTGCGCCATTGTTCATAAACTGGACCGATTTCCGCACCGATTTCGAACGCGAGGCAAGCCGGATCATGGGAAAACCCGTGGTCGTGCACGGCAGCGTCGATGCGCGGCTCATCCCGTTCCCGACGGTAACGCTCAACGACGTACGCGTCGGGGCTGAGGCCGGCGGGGAGCCGTTGATTCAGGTCGCCCAGTTCTCGATGAGTGCCGAGCTCGCACCTTTCTTGAGCGGCGAGGCGCTGATCTTCGACATGCGCCTCGATCGGCCGAAGGCTAAACTCCGGCTGCAACCGGACGGTACGCTCGATTGGGCGCGCGGGCCGCGCGCGGCAATCCCCGCCAACACCGTGGTGCTCGAAAACGTCGAGATCGCTGACGGCGAGATCGAATTCGTCGACGAACAGACCGGGCGCACGCGCCGCGTCAGCGAGCTTTCCGCCGATGTCTCGGCGCGTTCGCTCGCGGGTCCCTGGAAGGTCGATGGCAGTGCCGCGCTCGATGGTGAGGCGGGCAGCTTCTCCTTCACGAGCAACACGGTGGACGAGGAAGGGGCGCTCAGCCTTCGGGCGCGGCTCACTCCGGACGAGCGACCCTTCGGCGTCGAGCTCGATGGCGAATTAAAGGTCGTCGATTTCAGGCCGGTCTACGCGGGCCGGTTCACCTTGACGGAAAATCGGCCGGCCGAAGAGGTCAGGTCGGGCGGCGCGCTGCGCATCAATGGCCAATTCCAACTGACCAATGAAAGCATTCGCGTACCTGAGTATCATTTCGAGGCGGGTCCGCCGGACGATCCCTATATCATCACCGGCGAGGCGACGCTCGACACCGGCAAGGATCAGAAGTTCCTGTTAATCGCCGACGGGCAGCAGATCGACGTCAGTCGCATCGGCAATTCCGGCCGAGGCGGCAAGACCGGCCGCAACCCGACAGTTTCCCTGCGGCAGCGGCTGGAAACAATGATGGCGATTGCGGCCGATATTCCCATTCCGCAGGTGCCTGGCCGAGCGAGCCTGAAACTTCCGGCGATCGTCATCGGCGACACCACCGTGCGCGACATCCGTCTCGATGTCCGGCCTGACGGTGCGGGCTGGATCGTCGACGACGCGGTGGCGCTTTTGCCGGGCCGCACGCAACTCGAAGCCAAGGGGCGGCTGAACCTCAAGGGACAGCGCGCCTTTCGCGGCGATATCGTCGTCGCCTCGAACCAACCCTCGGGGCTCGCCAACTGGCTGGCCGGCTCGGTCGATCCGGCCATCCGCAAGTTGAAGACGGCAGGCTTTGCCGCGACCGTCAACCTCACCGATACGCTGCAGCAATTCGAAAAGCTCGAAGTGGCGGCCGGTCCCGCGACTCTCAAGGGGAGGCTGGAGCGCCAGTCCTTTGCCGATCAGCAGCCGGCGTTGTCGCTGCAACTCAAGGGCAACCGTATCGACCTCGAGGCGCTGCAGGCGCTGGGTGGTCTCGTCGCCGGGGATGCTTCCTCCGCGACCTTGCTCAATCACGCCATTGCTGCCGAACTTTCCGCCGGGACCTTCTCCGCCTTCGGCGAGGAGGCGCACGACGTGCAGGCGGTCCTGACGCTTAAGAATGGCCAGCTGCAGGCCGAGCGGGTCGCGATCGGTGATCTCTCGGGCGCTCAGCTCGCTTTTTCCGGTCGCATGAGCGGCGGCTTCGAAAAGCCCGTGATTTCGGCGAAGATGAAGCTTGCCGCGGAAGAATTGACGTCGTTCCTGGAACTGGTCGGACGGCACACGATCGCCCATCCGGCCTTGGCAAGGCTGATCAAGGCTGGGCCGTACTATTCCGACGCAGCCCTCGACATGACGTTGACGGCGGGCAGCAAGGAGGGGAACGCGCCCTTTACTTTCGGCGTGATCGGCACCGCCAACGGCGGCAAGATCGCCGCCAGCTATCAAGCGCCCGATGTGGGGCAGGCCCTTGCCGGCAAGGGCATGCTGCTGGAGGCAACGCTTGAAAATCCGCAAACCGCCGTTCTTCTCGGTCAGGCCGGGCTCGACCCGCTCCCGTTCGATGCCGACGTCAACGGCATTCTCGCCGTCAAGCTGCAGAACACCGACGGCTCCCAGGCGAACGGCTCGCTGACCTTCACGACCGAGAAGACGCAGATCGCCGCCAAGGGTACCGTCGACCTTTCGCGGGATCACTATCTCGAGGGGCAGGGCAAGCTGACGCTGCAGACGGAGGATTTCGAACCCTACCTGTTGCAGCAGGGCATTGCGTTGCCGCAGATGGGCAGCGGACTGCCGGTGAAGCTGGTCGCCGACATTGCTGCCGATCCGGAAAAGATCGCGTTCTCGGCAATTGAAGGCAGTGCCGACCAGAACGGCTTCACCGGAGCGCTGACGATCGACCGAAAGGCTCGGGGCACGGCTCGCGGCGAACTGGCGCTCGATGCGATCGATCTCGCCTGGCTGGGCGAAGGGATCCTCGGACAGGTCCACGACGCCTCGGTGGGCGGATTGTCGCTGGCGCCGGTGACGCAGCCGGCCTGGAGCGGCCTTGACGTCGCCCTCGAGCTCACGGCGAAGCGCTTCTGGCCCGGTGTCTATGGAGACGTTGCCGATTTCAGCGGAAAGCTCGAATGGAAGGGCGATGAGCTCGCCCTGACAGAGGCGGCAGGGAACTGGTTGGGAGGCAAGCTCGAGGGGCGGCTGCAGGTGGGCAACGCAAACGGCTCGGGTTTCCTGCGCTCACGGTTCGACCTGAAGGGCGGAGATCTGGCTGCAGCCGGATGGGCGCGGCAGAGCGGTCCCGTGGCGACCGGGCGTTTCGACCTTTCCGTCGCGATGGAGGCCTCCGGTGCGACGCCGAAGGCGATGGCCAGCTCGATAAGCGGTTCGGGAACGGCGACATTCAATGGCGTGACGCTGAATGGCATAAACACGGCGGCGTTGCCGCAATTGATGGCAGCGGCCGATGCAATGAAAACGGAGATTTCGGCGGACGCCGTGCGCAAGGCAGCTGCAGAGGTGCTTTTCAGCGGGCAATCCGTCGTCGGCGCGGTCAAGGTGCCCTTCAATATCGCCGGTGGAACCGTCCGGGCGCAGAATGTCACGGCGTCGGACGGCAATGCGGCCTTCTCCGGCGAAGTCTCCTTCGACATTCCGGATCGACGAATGAGCGGCGCGATCGACCTGACCTTCCGGCCCGGCGAAGAGGCCCTGGCCGGTGCCGAACCGCGTGTGCGTTTCGGCTATGCGGGGCTCCTTGCGGCGCCGGGCGTCAGTGTCGACGTTACCGACCTTGCCAATTTCCTGTCGCTTCGTGCTTACGAACGGGAGCGCCGGCGGGTCGAGACACTGCAGGCGAACGTGCTTGAAAAGCAGCGCCTGCGCCGCGAGGTCGCGCTTTACAAGGCACGCGCGGCCGAGCGCGAACTCCAACGGCGGCGAACGATAATCGAGGAACGCAGCCGCCAGGCCGCCGCGGTCGAAGCAGCGCGCATGAAGGCCGAGGCGATGGCGCGGGCAGCCGCCGCGCGCCGGATGGCCGAAGAGGAACGCCAGCGCTTGCGCCAACTGCCACCGCAGACAACGCAGCCTCGAGAAGCGCCGGTTCAGGGCGTTCAGCGGAATGCGCCGCCGCCTGCCGGGCAGAACGCAGGTCCGCCAGCAGGGCAGGGCCTGAACTTCGACATGCTGCCGGATATTACGGTGCGGTAGGCTCAACCGGCGTCCGACGCCCTTGCCTGGGCCTTGATCCAGGCAAGCACGTAAAGCCGTATCGCCGAAGACAGATTTCCCTCCGAGCCGCGCCCGTCGTCGATTTCCACGATCAGTCGCGCGAGCGGCATGCCGCGGCTCTTGGCGATCGACTTTAACTCCTGCCAGAAGGCGTCCTCAAGCGTGAAGCTGGTGCGGTGTCCGTGCAGCGTCGCCGAATGCTTGGCGATCATCCCTGGCCTCACAAGTCGATTCAACGCGTTGGCAATCCGATTCCGGAATGGTTTCCAAGTCCTTGTGAGGGAATCGTTTTTCCAAAAGGCGGCTCAGGCGTCTTCCCCGTCCGGCTTTCGCCGGCCCGGTGCTTCGGGGCGAGCCGGCTCCAATCGACCCTGGTCGAGCGCCCTCGATGCCTTTTCATTCAAGGCCGATGTCACAGACTTTTCCGATTTCGTCCGGCCGTAGGAAATCCGGTTCTGCTCGGCCTGCTTCTCCCGGTCGGTTCTCGCCTGGCGCTTGCGGAACTGACGCAGGTTGACGACGTCGCCGGTCATCGCTGCGCTCCCCGGGGTCAGTTCTTCTTGCGGAAAGAATCGAGCGAGACGACCGAGCCGCCGCCGCCCTTCGGGGCACCGTCCGGCCCAGGGCCCTTCTGCGAAGCGTCATCGGCTTCGTTTACGGGATAAGCGGTGATCTCCGCCGATTCCGACTCGTCTTCTTCGCCGGAGGCGACATCGAACTCGAGCTCGAAATTCACCGACGGATCGTAGAAACCGCGTACGGCATTAAAGGGGATCACCAGCTTCTCCGGCGTATCGGAGAAGGAGAGGCCAATCTCGAAACCGGTCTCGGAAACCTTCAGCTCCCAGAACTGATGCTGGACGACGATCGTCATCTGTTCCGGATACTTCGCCTTGAGATGCTGGGAGATGCGTACGCCGGGAGCCCCAGTCAGGAAGGTGATGAAGAAATGGTGGTCGCCGGGCAAATGGCCGGTAGCGGCAACTTCGGCCAGCACCTTGCGGATGACGCCGCGGAGCGCGTCCTGCGCCAGAATGTCGTAGCGGATGTGGTCCTGGCCCATGTGATCCTGATCCCCGTCTTTCTTCAAACTCACTTTACCGCATGATGGCTCGGATCGAAATCGCGTTTCATACAGCAATTCAATGCCCTATTCGGGCCGTTGGCGTCGCGGCATTCGCCCCTAGCCATGTCTCGTCTCATTGCCTGTGCAATTCGGACGAGTCAATTATCGAGGCATCTATAGACCATTTCAGTACGGGGGAGAAGGTGAAGGCTTCTGTTGCCAGGTGCCTTCGGACCCCGCCTTACGGTGCTACCCGGAAGGACTTGATTTGAAGTGCCGCACCGCCGTTAGGCAGCGAGACGTGCTTCAGCATAGTTGTCGTTTGCAACTATAAGTTTAGCCCGATAACGGTGGTACAATGCCGAGCAAAAAGTCGATCTTTACGCCCTTGTCGATCCTATTTCGCCCCCATCAAAAGCCGGTCTGCCGACCGGTTTTTGGTGGAGGCGCCGGGTACCGCCCCCGGGTCCAATGGGTTTATTGCATCGCCCGTTTATTGCCATAGCCGCCCGAAGACGGCATCAGTCATATAGGTGTTTCCGCCGCCCAAGAAAAGGGGTGGAAGAAGGAAATGCGGCGAATAAGACGCCGTCGCCGGCGCATCTCCAGGCGCCTTCAACTCCGCGAAAACGCCCTGTCGATATCCCGACCGGCGCTGCTGCTGCCCTATGCCCGCGGGCTGACATTCTCGGAACATTCGCGGTCGGCTCCGGTTAAGAAGGGAGAGATCGGGCCAGCCCGCCCGCTGGCGCGGCAAGTCCGGCAGGACGGGAAGGAGGCGCAGATGACATCTTCCAAACATCCAAAAACGCAAGAACCGAGCGACAGGGACCTCGAGCGGGATCCCGGGATCGGTCAGTCCAAGGGAATTCGCGGGCCGTCGGATTACGAAAACCTCAAGCGAGACAACACGATCGAAGGCGACGTAGCGAACGACCCGACGCCGCAGGGCGGCGCCGATCCGTCCCACCGCGGCCGAACGAACAAATGAGCAATCAGGAGATCCGATCATGGTCGGCAGGAAGACGCACGAACAGCAGCAACGGATAATTCAAGGCCGCGAGAACACATCGAATGCCGGCAAGGACTTCGATGCCGAAGCCAAGCTCAAACGCTCCGATGCTCTGCGCGACGCCGAGCGCAAAGGCGATAAACTCGACACGGCGCATGCGGATGCGCGCGAGCAGAATGACCGCAGCATCCTGAGAGGCGAGAATCAGGAAAGCAGGCATCACAAGGATATTGGCCGATAGATCGCCTGAGTTCGGAACTTCGGAAATTTGCGAGAGAGATAGCGAAAGGAGATGGCCATGGCCAATGCCAGTCGCAAGAACATCGGCAAACCGGACAAGGGAAAGGGCTCGGGCAGCGGCGCCCGGACCAATTTGAAAGAAGGGATTCTCGGCGAGAACGATGTGCTGTCCAACCGCGACAAGACGCAACACTCTGACGCGCGCGGCTTGGACCAGAACGCCACGAAGACAGAGCAATACCAGGACCATGCCGGCAACCGGCGTCCCGCAAAATAGGCCGTCGGCAAAGGTATGAGCCGCGCGGACCACGATGATTTTAGGTCGGATCGACCTAAAATCATGAACGTGATCGATTCTAATAGGTTAGAGCGGGATGCGGGCGGAAAACCGCACACACTTTTCCTCATCCCGCTCTAGAGTTTGCGGCGCCACGGCGGCACGAAGCGCCGGTCTTCGTAGGATCGCAGATATCCGGTGTGGACGGGAACGGCCAGAAACCTCGCCTTGAAATAGGCGAGGGCCTCGCAACTGGGGCCGTGCCGCGCCGGCACGATCCGGATGGACCGACGAAAATTGCCCGGCTTGCCGATTGACTCCATGCGATCGAGACGCTCGAGCGTCGCGGCGTCGACGTGGTAGAGCTCCCCGCTGACACGCAACCCAATGCCCGGTTCATTGAACATCATCGGGGCGAACCAAGGCCCGGCGACCAGGAGCGGGTAGGTCGTGGCGGTGCGATAAAGCCCGAGATAGGTGGCATGGGCCAAGCCGCGCCGATGCAGGGGAAAGCCTTTCTTCAGTGTACCGAAGACAAAGACGAACTGAGCTGTGGCTATCAAACGAATCTCCGATTGCGCCGCTCATCCCAACGTTCCAGGGCGACCGGCTGTTCCGCGGCTTTCGTGTGGCGCCGCATGTGTTGGATGCCGGCTCTGCCATCTTCCCGGTAGTCTCCTTCTTTTGTGAGTGAATGAGTGGCGAATCTGCGCTCAAAATCGTAGCTTGACTTCCGTTGCCGCGTGAGGGCTTCGGTTATAGAGAATGCGGAGATTCCGATGACGCGCCATCCCGAATACCAGTACCTCGACCTCATGTCTGAACTGCTCGAAACGGGCGATCGCAGGATGGATCGAACGGGCGAGGGCACCCTGTCGCTGTTCGGAAAGCAGATGAGATTCAAGCTTTCCGACGGAACCATACCGATCTTCACGACGAAGAAGGTCTACTGGAAGACGTCAGTGAAAGAGATGCTGTGGTTTCTGACCGGGCAGACGAACATATCAAGTCTGCTACGCGAGAACGTGCGCATATGGACCGACTGGCCGCTGGCCAAATATCGCAAGGCCACTGGTGAGACCATTTCGCAAGAGCAATTTGAGGATAGGATTGTTGCCAGCGATGAGTTCGCCTCGGAGTGGGGCGACCTCGGTCCAGTTTACGGAAAGCAGTGGCGTCGGTGGGTGGATAATGACGGCCAGGAGCATGACCAGATTGCGACTGTCATATCCACGCTGAAAACTAATCCGACGAGCAGGCGCATTCTCTTTCACGCGTGGAATGTCGGCGAGCTCGACCGGATGGCCCTCCATCCATGTCACATGACCTACCAATTCCATGTATCGTGGCCCAATGGACAGGACGGCCGCCCCCAGCTGTCGATGATGGTCCACCAGCGGTCCTGTGATATTTTCCTCGGCGCGCCCTTCAACATCTGCCAGCAGGCGGTGTTGTTGGCCATGATCGCCCAGCAGGTCGATATGGACCGCGGCGAGCTGGTTTGGTTGGGCGGCGACACCCACCTCTACCTCAACCATCTCGATCAGGCACGGCTTCAGCTGTCGCGAAAACCCAAGCCGTTTCCCAAGCTCGAGATCAAGCGCAGGCCCGCGTCGATCGATGGGTACACTATCGACGATTTCGAAGTTTCGGAATACCAGTCGCACGAGCGCATCGAAGCCCCAGTCGCCGTATAACGGTTCTGATCAGCGCGGCAATCACGTCAACTCCTACTTGATCGTCGGCCAGGTGTCGGAAAGTTTGTAACCGCCGGGCCAGGGATCGGCGGGGTCGAGCATGAGCTGGGACGTCCCTGTTATCCAGGCGCGGCCCGAAATCGACGGAACGATCGCCTTCTGCCCCGCCACGGTCGTTTCATCGACGATAGTCCCCACGAATTCGGAACCGATAATCGAGACCGCTGTCAGCGTATCCCCCTTGGCAAGAACCCCACGGGCGTTGAGGAGCGCCATTCGAGCCGAAAGAGCAGTGCCTGTCGGCGAACGGTCGAGTTTGCCAGGCTGGATCGCGACAACGGAGCGGGCTTTCAAACGCTCGTCCTCCCGATACAGCGGTCCGGCGAACAAACAGAATGATATATGGTTCCAGCCAGTGTCTTCGGGATGCAGGAAACCCAATTGTTCGTTCGCCGCGTTTGTGATCCTGATCCCTGTTTCGGCTATGGTGCGTGCGTTCTCCGGGATGAGGGCAAGGCCAAGCTGATCGGGGTCGACCACTACGAAACTGTCGCCGCCATATGCCGTGTCCACGGTGGTCTTCCCGAGCCCAGGAACGTCCACTATCGCATCGAGTTGTGCTGCGAAGCTCTTCGCGCTTGAGGGACCGAACAACCTCCGAAAACCGCGAGAAACCTCCGGCCAGGACGCTGCAGAGCTCTTCTCCGGCGGCGGTGAGTGTTACCCCCTTGGATTTCCGTACGAAGAGCGGAATACCGATTTCTTCCTCGATAGCTTTGATCTGGCGACTTACGGCTCCGGGCGTGACGTTCAATTCCGCCGAGGCGAGGGTGAAGCTCAGGTGCCGCGCCGACGCTTCGAACACGGCGAGGCCCGTCAAAGAAGGCAGATCGTAATAGCGACGTACCAAGAAACTATGCTCCCGATTGCCCGGCGACCGTTCGGAGACGTCGCTTATACGCCTGACTTGAGCTGAACTCAAAGCATGGCTGATTTTTACTCCCATTGTCAGTCGTCCGGAGTGCGATACTCCTGTTGTCACAGGGTTTTCTAATGATCCGGCCGCGATCAACACAGATGTGCCGGTCGTCGATGACATCATCTATTTGACGAGGTATCCACGAACATGAACGACACACCATCGACCTCTGCGGATCACGGCATTCCGCGTTTGCCCGCCACGATGAAGGGCGTGTTGCTCACAAGACATGGAGGTTTCGAGAAGCTGGAATTCCGGAACGATATACCTCTTCCCAAGCCGCAGGCAGGCGAAGTCCTCATCCGTGTGGCGGCCGCCGGTGTCAACAATACCGATATCAACACGCGCATCGGCTGGTACTCGAAGAGCATTTCGACAGCGACGGAAAACGGAGCTTCGACCGGTTTCGATTCCGTCCAGGATGACGATGCGAGCTGGTCCGGCGTGCCGCTCGCGTTCCCGCGAATCCAGGGTGCCGATTGTTGGGGCAGGATCGTAGCTGTTGGTCAGGGTGTCGACTCGGTTCGCATCGGTGAACGTGTGCTGGTCTGCAACATGTTACGCTCTTACGTGGACTACAGACCATTCGAATGCTGGACATTCGGCTCCGAGTGCGACGGTGGATTTGCCCAATATGCCAAGGCCCCGTCGCGGGAAACTTACAAGGTGGACTGCGACTGGACCGATATTGAGCTCGCTTCCGTTCCCTGTGCGTATTCCACTGCGGAAGGAATGGTCCATCGCGCACAGGTCCGTTCCGGTGAGCGGGTCGTCATCACGGGCGCGTCTGGTGGTGTTGGTTCGGCCGCGATCCAGCTTGCAAAGCGTCGCGGAGCCCACGTTACAGCGGTGGCGGGCCGGGACAAACTCGAGCTCCTTCGTGCCCTCGGGGCGGATGAAGTTGTCGCGCGAGACGAGAACCTCGTCTCCAGGGTCGGCAAGGAATCGATGGACGTGGCCATCGACGTCGCGGCGGGCCCCGGGTTCGCGCCGCTTTTGGATGTGCTCAAGAAAGGCGGGCGATACGCGGTTGCCGGCGCGATAGCCGGGCCGATCGTCGAGCTCGATGTCCGCTCGCTCTACCTGAAGGACCTGAGCTTTTTCGGCTGCACGTTCCAGGAGGACGAGGTTTTCGAAAATCTCATTTCCTACATCGAGCGTGGCGAAATCCGGCCGCTCGTCGCGAAAACCTTCCCGCTCGAGGAGATCGCCGAAGCCCAGAAAGCATTCCTGTCGAAATCCATCGTCGGCAAGATCGTACTCGAAATCCCAGCCTGAGAGAGACCATGACTGATCTGAAGATCGAACGTATCGACGTTTTCAAGGTCGATTTGCCCTATTCCGGCGGAGTCTATCTGCTCTCCGGCGGGCGAGAGTATCGGAGCTTCGATGCCACGTTCGTGCGTATCGCCACGAATGACGGTCTCGAAGGCTGGGGCGAAAGCACGCCGTTCGGCTCCACCTATATCGCCTCTCACGCTATGGGCGTACGAGCAGGTATCGCGGAAATCGCCCCGAGCCTCATCGGACTGGACCCGCGTCACGTGGACCGCGTCAACGAAGCGATGGACAACGCGCTCGTGGGGCACCTTCACGCGAAGACCGCCCTCGACGTCGCCTGTTGGGACGTCTTCGGCAAATCCGTCGGGATGCCCGTCTGCGACCTCCTCGGCGGTCGCACCAACGTCGGCCTGCCGGTCATTTCGTCGATTTACGTTGGTGACCCGGACGACATGCGCAAGCGTGTCGCGGAACATCGGGCGATGGGCTACCTGGCCCACTCGGTGAAAGTCGGCGACGATCCGCAGACCGACGCTGCTAGAATTGCCGCTTCCCTTGCCGACAAGAAGCCGGGCGAATTCTTCATCGTCGACGCGAACGGTGGCATGACGGTCGAAAGCGCGCTGCGGATGTTGCGTCTTCTGCCCCCGGGTCTTGATTTCGTACTCGAAGCGCCTTGTGCGACCTACCGCGAGTGCGTTTCCCTGCGACGCCGTACCAACGTTCCGATCATTTTCGACGAACTGGCGACGGACGACGCATCCGTATCGCAACTCGTTGCAGATGACGCCGCCGAAGGCATCGGCCTCAAGATATCGAAGAACGGCGGCCTGACGCGAGGACGCCGCCATCGCGACATCTGCCTGGCGGCCGGCTACACCGTAAGCGTTCAGGAAACGACGGGTTCGGATATCGCGTTCGCGGCGATCGTACACCTTGGACAGACGGTCCCGGAACGCAACCTGCGCAGTGTTCTCGAATGCCGCGACATGGTGACTTTGAAGACGGCCGACGGTCCGTTCGAGGTCGTGAATGGGCTTGTCAGGGCGCCGAAGCTGCCTGGGCTTGGAATCACGCCTCGTCTTGACGTGCTCGGTGAACCAGTCGCCACCTATTCTTGATTGCCGTTGCGAGGAGGGTATCGTCCTGATTGCCGAGGCGGGCTCCGAAAACATCAAACTCGAATGCGTTCCCGTGGGAACCCTCAGACAAACCAGATTCGACCGAAGGGCGGCACGCACGTTGCAAGCCGCATGCGAAGGGAGTGCTCATGATGAAGGGCTATTGGCTCATTATCGGAACGGAGATATCGGATGAAGGAGCCCAGAGGGATTACGGCGAACTCTGGAAGCCGATCGCGGAGAAGTACGCTGCCCGCATCAATCAGCTTGTCACGCCGCCGATCCTTCTCGAGTCGCGGGACGCTCAGCGGGTTATCGTCGTGGAGTTCCCGTCGTACGAGATCGCACGGGCGTGCTACGACGATCCTGCTTATCAAGAGGCTCGCCTTCTGGCGCTGAAGGCTTCGAAGCGCGAGCTGCTTATTATTCAGGGCGATCTCGTATAGGCGCTGCCTGAAGTTCGAGCAGACGGCGACCCGTTGAAAATGCGCAGACGGGAATACTCGTGCTGGACCGTCCTCGAGGCGATGGTCGTTCACCTCCGCTTCGGCAATGATACCAGGTCTCGCGTTAATCTCCTGGCCGGCCGGGGAGAGCCTTCACCTCGTCAAGCCATGACAGGGCGGACGAACACCAGATCTGTGATCTCGGCATGAGTTCGGGAATTGCCGGTTGGTTCCGGCGCGTATGCCCACGACATTGGCAGCATCGCCCTCGCCAACGCTGTAGATTGGCGAACCACATGTCCCGCAGAAATATTGCAGCCGTTTCCGGCCGTTATCGGCGGTTTTTTCCATAAAGGGTGGGGTTCGCCCGCTATGTGGGTCTGATCGACCCAAAATCATAAGCGTGATCGATTCTAAATGATTAGAGCGGGATGCGGGCGGAAAACCGCGCGCACTTTTCCTCATCCCGCTCGAAGCGGAACGCTGACGGTTACTCCGTAAACCGTACCGGTGAGCTCCGGCAGTCTGTACAGTGACAGACGGAGACCTCGGCGGGATCGATATCCGCGGTGTAGCTTGTGTTCCCGCAATGACAGCTTCCGTCTATCCGCACTCAGTCTAACTCGAAGGTCATAGTGTGAAAGACGATGCCGACCTTCGCCGTATTGGGTCGCCGGACGGAGGCGACCTTGCGGCGAAAGCCGGTATCGGAGTGCCTGACTGCAAGTCGCAGTGCAACCTAAGCCTTACGCAGGCAATGCGCCGCTCTTTTTAGCGGTCCACGTGGCAATATAATCCATGAGGCCGGGCGAGAGGCAATCGTAAGGTTCGAGACCCAACTCTTTGAGGCGCGAACGGACTTCGTCCATTTTTTCGGGGCTGAAGCCGCTTTCGATGATCGAGGAGACGAATGCGGCAAAGCCTGGTTCGGCCCATCCATCTTCTTCGAAACGTTCCGGATGGATGAACGAGAGGCCCTGGAAGGGATGGTCGCGTTCGACCGGACCATACATGTGGACGCCGCAGTCCTTGCAAGCGTAGCGCTGGATGAGTGCCGACGGGTCGACGACAGCGAGCTTGTCTCCATTTTCGAGGACTTCGACCTTTTCCGTCGCGGCAACCGCGACGATGGAGAAGGTGGCGTCTTCAGGCTTCCAGCACTTGGTGCATCCGCAGGCGTGGTTGTGCGCGATGTCGCTGTTGACCTTTACCTTGACCGGGTTCGTGGAGCACGCGCACGTCAGAACGCCTCCCGAAAACTGCTTTCCGCTTCCCCGCGGTCCGCCATCCAGGTGCGGATGTAGATGCAGATTTCCCATGTTATTCCCTCCTCTTTCGCCGGACCCCATTGTCCGGAGTTGCAAAGTTGCGTTTCGTTAAGACAGCCGCTCCGCGTGCCACCGGAGATGGTCTTCCATGAAGGTCGAGATGAAGTAGTAGGAATGGCCGTAGCCCTCCTGCATCCGCAGCTTCAGGGGGATGCCGGCTTCGGCGCAGGCCTTCTCGAGCTCGCTCGGCCTCAGTCCATCCTCAAGGAATGTGTCGGATGTGCCCTGGTCGACCAACAGTTCCGGAAACCGATAGCCGTCCTCGATCAAGGCGCAGGTATCGTATTCCCTCCAAGCGGCTGCGGCGCTGCCGAGATACTTTTCGAACGCGGGCTTAGACCAACCGGCTTCCATCGGTCTGGCAATCGGCGCAAAGGCGGAGCAGCTTCGGAAGACTGACGGGTGTTTGAGAGCGATCGTGATCGCCCCGTGGCCGCCCATGGAGTGTCCGAATACACCTTGTCGCGTCATGTCAGCCGGGAAGTGAGAGGCGATAACCTCCGGGAGTTCCTTCGTGATGTACGAATACATGCGGTAGTGTTCGTCGTACGGACTCTCTGTCGCATCCAGATAGAACCCTGCACCGCTTCCGAATTGCCAGTTGTCCGGCTCGTTCGGAACTTGTTCGCCCCGGGGACTTGTGTCGGGGCAAACGACGATAAGACCGAGAGCCGCCGCTGCTCTACGGTATTCGCCCTTTTCCATCACGTTGGCATGCGTGCATGTCAGGCCCGAGAGATACCAGACAACGGGGCAGGGGCGTTCGGCCGCCTGGGGTGGCGTGAAGACGGCGAACGTCATCGTGGACTTGCAGACTGCCGACTCGTGCGAGTAGACGCCCTGCGTTCCGCCGAACGACTTGTCGAGACTGATCGTCTGCATCGTCAATAGACCACGACGCCGCGGATGCTCTCGCCGGAATGCATCAACTCGAAGCCTTTGTTGATATCTTCGAGCGGCATGGTGTGGGTGATCATCGGGTCGATCTGGATCTTGCCTTCCATGTACCAGTCGACGATCTTCGGAACGTCGGTGCGGCCGCGTGCGCCGCCGAAGGCTGTGCCCATCCACTGGCGGCCCGTGACGAGTTGGAAGGGACGGGTGGAGATTTCCTGGCCCGCGCCCGCGACGCCGATGATGACCGACTTGCCCCAGCCGCGATGCGCCGCTTCCAGCGCCTGGCGCATGACCTTGGTATTGCCCGTGCAGTCGAAGGTGTAGTCAGCGCCGCCGATCAGGTCGCCATTGCGCTTCGTCATATTGACGAGGTAGGGCACGATGTCGTCGCCGATCTCCTTCGGATTGACGAAGTGCGTCATCCCGAATTTCTCGCCCCACTCCTTGCGGTCCGGGTTGATGTCGACGCCGATGATCATGTCGGCACCGGCGAGGCGCAGCCCCTGCAGCACGTTCAACCCGATACCGCCGAGGCCGAAGACGATAGCGGTCGCGCCGATCTCGACCTTCGCGGTGTTGATCACCGCGCCCACGCCCGTGGTGACGCCGCAGCCGATGTAGCAGATCTTGTCGAAGGGCGCGTTGGGGTTGACCTTGGCGACGGCGATCTCGGGCAGAACGGTGTAGTTCGCGAAGGTCGAGCAGCCCATGTAGTGGTGGATCTTGTCCTTGCCGATCGAGAAGCGGGATGTGCCATCCGGCATCAGGCCCTGTCCCTGGGTGGCGCGGATCGAGGTGCAGAGGTTCGTTTTACGCGACAGGCAGGAATAGCACTCGCGGCATTCCGGCGTGTAGAGCGGGATGACATGATCGCCTTTTTTCACCGAGGTGACGCCCGGCCCGACGTCGACGACGATGCCGGCACCCTCATGACCGAGGATCGCCGGGAACAGGCCTTCCGGGTCGGCGCCCGAGAGCGTGAAGTCGTCCGTGTGGCAGATGCCGGTCGCTTTTACTTCGATCAGCACTTCGCCTGCGCGAGGACCTTCCAGCTGTACGGTCATTACCTCAAGCGGTTTTCCTGCCTGAACGGCAACAGCGGCGCGTACGTCCATGTGATTTCCTTTCCGGGTACAAACTTCGATTTACATGTTCGGATAGACCGGGCCTTCGCCGCCTTGGGGCGGCACCCAGTTGATGTTCTGGTTGGGGTCCTTGATGTCGCAGGTCTTGCAGTGCACGCAGTTCTGGGCGTTGATGACGAAGGTCGGCTTACCGTCCTTCTCGACCCATTCGTAGACGCCGGCCGGACAGTAGCGCGTCGACGGACCGGCATAGACGTCCAATTCGGAGCGCTTCTGCAGTTCCGGATCCTTGACCTTGAGGTGGATCGGCTGGTCCTCCTCATGGTTGGTGTTCGACAGGAACACCGAGGACAGCCGGTCGAAGGTCAAGACCCCGTCCGGCTTCGGATAATCGATCTTCTGGTGCTGCGCGGCCGGTTCGAGGCTCTGCGCATCGGTCTTGCCGTGCTTCAGCGTGCCGAAGAAGGAGAAGCCGAACAGCGTGTTGGTCCACATGTCGAGGCCGCCGAGCCCCACGCCGATCGCCGTGCCGAAGCGCGACCAGAGCGGCTTGACGTTCCTGACCTTCTTCAGGTCCTGGCCGATGGCGCTGTCGCGCCAGCCGCGCTCGATCTCGATCGGCTCGTCATTGGCGCGGCCGCTGGCGATCGCCGCCGCCAGCTTCTCGGCGGCGAGAATGCCCGACAGCACCGCATTGTGGCTGCCCTTGATGCGCGGCACGTTGACGAAGCCGGCCGAGCAGCCGATCAGCGCGCCGCCGGGGAAGGACAGCTTCGGCACCGACTGGTAGCCGCCCTCGGTGATCGCCCGGGCGCCGTAGGAGAGCCGTTTGCCGCCCTCGAAGGTGCCGCGGATGGCCGGATGCGTCTTGAAGCGCTGGAACTCCTCGAACGGGTAGAGATAGGGGTTCTTGTAGTTCAGGTGGACGACGAAGCCGACGGCCACGAGATTGTCCTCGAGATGGTAGAGGAACGAGCCGCCGCCGGTCTTCATGCCGAGCGGCCAGCCGAAGGAGTGCTGTACCAGGCCCGGCCTGTGGTTCTCCGGCTTGACCTCCCATAGTTCCTTCAGGCCGATGCCGAATTTCTGGACGTCGCGGTCCCTCGAGAGATCGAACTTGGCAATCAGCTGTTTGGCGAGCGAGCCGCGCACCCCCTCGCCGATCAGCGTGTATTTGCCCAAGAGCGCCATGCCGCGGGCGAAGTTCGGGCCCGGCTCGCCGGAGCGCTCGATGCCCATGTCGCCGGTGGCGACGCCGATCACCGCGCCTTCGTCGTTGTAGAGCACCTCGGTCGCGGCAAAGCCCGGATAGATCTCGACGCCGAGCGCCTCGGCGTGGGTCGCCAGCCAGCGACAGACGAGCCCAAGCGATACGATGTAGTTGCCGTGATTGTTCATCAACGGCGGCATCAGGAAATTCGGCAGGCGGATCGAGCCGGCCGGGCCGAGGAACAGGAAGTGGTCGTCGGTGACTTCGGTCTTGAACGGATGGTCGGCGTCGTTGCGCCAATCGGGCAGCAGCCGGTCAATACCGATTGGATCGACGACGGCGCCGGAGAGGATATGGGCGCCGACCTCGGCGCCCTTCTCGAGCACGACGACCGAGAGCTCCGGATTGACCTGCTTCAGGCGGATCGCCGCGGCAAGCCCGGCCGGACCCGCCCCGACGATCACCACGTCGAATTCCATGCTCTCGCGTTCGGGGAGTTCCATCCGGTCAGACATTCCAATTGAATCTCAAAAATAGGCGGGTTTGCATCACCGGCCGCTCGCTCTTTCGCACCAAAGCACGAGCGCAGGCCCGCTGGTGCAGCGAAGCGCCAGGCCGCTGCCGCCTTCGGCGAAAAATACCCCGCCGGCGCGATGAGGCATCCAAGCGCTCTCGTCCACTCGAACTTCCATGTGCGAGAGCGCCGCGAAGGCAGCGGGATAGCGCCTGCGATGATCGGGATATCTGGTGAAAGGAGCCAATATGGTGACCCCTAGATGGATACAGTCTCGCTGCTCGAGACCATCAGGCCCAACAATGTATGCGTGGGCGTGGCCGTCGAGAAAGTTGACGCTGGCGAACGGGCCCGTATTGCTTTGGTACCAGCGCAGTCCGGGAACAATTGCCTCCATCGCCGCGGCGACCGCCGCGATCTTTCCCCCTTGCTCGCGTGCCCTTCCGACAGCGAGCGAGAGATGGCTTACGGCGGGAAGCTCGATGCCTCCCGAGCAATAGTGGCTGCTGGCGCGTGAGATGTCGTGAAAGACTTTCCCGGCAATGTATCTGGCCATTGTCGGGACATCGTCTGCAAGAAAGAGGTTTCCGGCCGCGCTGATAAACGCTTGCAAGGCGGCCGGCCGGCTGCCGCGCATCGACATCCACCTGGAAGCAGATGCAAGCGGTTCGAACTCGACCGGATATTGCAGGGTCTGGTAGCGATACACCTTGATTTCGTCCTTGGTGGAGGTGAGCTTTTCGATGTCAGGTCAGTTTCTCGAGCTCCGGCAGGACGTCGAATAGATCGGCGACGAGGCCATAGTCGGCGACCTGGAAGATCGGCGCCTCCTCGTCCTTGTTGATGGCGACGATCACCTTGGAATCCTTCATGCCGGCAAGGTGCTGGATGGCACCGGAGATGCCGCAGGCGATGTAAAGTTGGGGCGCGACCACCTTGCCGGTCTGGCCGACCTGCCAGTCGTTCGGCGCATAGCCGGCATCGACGGCGGCGCGCGACGCGCCGACGGCGGCGCCGAGCTTGTCGGCGACCGGCAGGATCACGTCCTTGAACTTCTCCGAGGAACCGAGCGCCCGGCCGCCGGAGATGATGATCTTCGCCGAGGTCAGCTCCGGGCGGTCGGAGGACGACAGCGAGTTTGCAACGAACGTGGAGAGACCGGAAGAAAGAGCTGCCGTTGAGACTGCCTCAACGGCAGCAGCGGGGCCTCGAGAGGCCGGGGAAAACGAGGCGGTGCGGACGGTGATCACCTTCTTGCTGTCGGTGGCCTGAACTGTCTGGATCGCATTGCCCGCATAGATCGGACGCTTGAAGGTATCGGCCGAGACGACCTCGATGATTTCCGAGACCTGGGCGACGTCGAGCAGCGCCGCAACGCGCGGCATGACGTTCTTGCCGACCGAGGTCGCGGCCGCGGCGATCGCGTCGTAGGAGCCTGCAAGCGAGACTATCAATGCTGCAAGCGGTTCTGCCAGGTTGTTGGCAAGCGCCGCATCGTCGGCCAGCAGGACCTTCGAGACCCCGGAAAGGTTTGCCGCGGCGTCGGCCGCTGCCCTCGCATCCGAGCCCGCGACGAGGATGTGAACGTCGCCGCCGATTTTCTGGGCCGCCGTCAGCGCCTTGGCGGTCTGGTCGGAAAGCGTGGCGTTGTCATGATCAGCCAGAAGAAGAACGGCCATGTCTATATCTCCTCAAATCTGCCGGTTAGAGCACGCCGGCGGTCTTCAGGCTGGACACCAGCTCGGCGACCGACTTGACCTTGATGCCGGCCTTGCGGCCGGACGGCTCCTCGGTCTTCAACACCTTCAGCCGCGGCGCCGTGTCGACGCCGAAGTCGGCCGGGCTCTTCTTGTCGAGCGGCTTCTTCTTCGCCTTCATGATGTTCGGCAGCGAGGCATAGCGCGGCTCGTTGAGCCTGAGGTCGGTGGTCACCACGGCCGGCAGCTTCAGTTCGACCGTCTGCAGGCCGCCGTCGACTTCGCGGGTGACATTGACCTTGCCGTCGCCGAGCTCGACCTTCGAGGCGAAGGTGCCCTGGGCCCAGCCCAAGAGCGCCGAGAGCATCTGGCCGGTCTGGTTCGAATCGTCGTCGATCGCCTGCTTGCCGACGATGATCAGCCCCGGCTGTTCGGCCTCGGCCACACCCTTGACGATCTTGGCGACAGTGAGCGGCTCGACCTGGTCCTCGGTCTCGACGAGGATCGCCCGGTCGGCGCCCATGGCGAGCGCGGTCCTCAGCGTTTCCTCGGCCTTGGCCGGGCCGATCGACACGACGACGACTTCCGAGGCCTTGCCGGCTTCCTTGAGGCGCAGCGCCTCTTCGACGGAGATCTCGTCGAACGGGTTCATCGACATCTTGACGTTGGCGAGTTCGACGCCCGACCCATCCGCCTTGACGCGGATCTTGACGTTGTAGTCCACCACCCGTTTGACCGGTACGATGATCTTCATTGCAGTTTCCCTTGTTTGGCTTGTCGCTGGCCTCAATGTTGGGGCGTATCGGGCAACAATGCCCAGAAGGCGAAGAGGGGCTTTGTGCCCGACCGCATGGCGTGCTTTATGTTTGGCGGGTTGAAGAATGAGCCACCGATACCGGGAGCGAACCATTCGCCGCCGGCCTGGCTGAACTCCCCCTCCGACAGCACGAGATATGTTTCTTCAGGGGCGTGATTGTGGTCCGGATAGCGGACGTCCGGCGCCAAAAGGGATGCGCCGATCCAGGCATCGGTCCGGTCTTCAAGGGCCTGCGGTCCGACAATCAGGGCGTTGCCGTGACCGAGCAGAAAGGTAGCGCTTGCCGTGTGATCGTAGATGGAGCGGGTCTTCCACTCCAGCTGTTCCTCAATCGCCTTGAAACGATCGAGCAGCGCGGCGAGGACGGCGTCGTCGCTTCCGGTTTCCAACGCGGTGGCGAGGAAGCGATCGACGACGGGCAGGCGTCTTCCCTGGCCCTGCCTGATCGGCAATGGGCTCGCCAACCTTGAGAAGACCTGCATGATCGACTGCCGAGCTCGCGTATCGACGGCAAAGCGATCGAATGCCACGAATGCGGCATCCAAAAAGCCCTGGAGTGGCTCGCTTCTTAGCATCGGTCGACGTCCCTAACTCTCCAAACCGAGATCAGATGTCTTTGACCAGACGCAACGCGTCGTAGATGGCCGCGTGGGTGTTCCTCGCGGACACCGCATCGCCGATACGGTAGAGCTGGAATTTTCCTTCGTTGTTTCGGTTTACCGCCTGGGGCTGACCGTCAATAAGCTGGTCGTAGGAAACCGCACCCAGGTTGGAGGACTTGGGTTTGAGTTCGTAGTAGATTTCGTCCAGCGGGATGGTCCCGTGGTTGACGACGATCTGGTCGAACACCCGTTCCTTCGAAACGCCGCCATAATCGCTGCCGACGGTTGCTACGAGCTGGTTGCCGCGCTTCTCGACAGACTCCAGCCTGTAGGTGACCGTGAAGGTCGTATCGAGTTTCTGAAGCGACCGCATGTAGGGGACGAGGTTCATCGCCATGACTTCCGGTGCGAACGACCGATCCGGCGTCATGATTTCAACCTTTGCCCCAGACTTGGCGATGAACTCGGCCGCCTGAAGGCCCGCATGGTCGCCCGCATCGTCGAAGATGAGTACGTTCGTCCCGGGCTTTACGTCGCCCGAAATAATGTCCCAGGACGACACGACGAGCTCGTTGCCCCTGGACAGGACTTCCGTATGGGGCAGCCCGCCGGTCGCGATGATCACGACGTCGGCGTTTTCGGCCTCGATCGTCTCTGCCTCGGCCCAGGTGTTGAACTGGAACTTCACGCCGAGTTTCTCGCACTGCGCCATCCGCCAGTCGATGATGCTGATCATCTCGCGACGGCGTTCGCTCTGAGCCGTCAGACGGACCTGTCCGCCGGGATCGCTTGCCGCCTCGAAGACGGTGACGTCGTGCCCGCGCTCGCCCGCTACTCGTGCGGCTTCGAGCCCTGCCGGACCTGCGCCTACGATCACGACTTTCTTGCTGACGCCAGCCTTTGGAATCTGGTGCGGCATCGTCAGCTCGCGCCCGGTCGCGGCATTGTGGATGCAGTAGGCGGCACCACCCTGGTAAATGCGGTCGAGACAGTAGTTGGCGCCCACGCATGGACGGATATCGTCTTCGCGCTTTTCCATGATCTTGCGGACGATATGCGGGTCGGTCATATGAGCACGCGTCATGCCCACCATGTCGACCTTCCCGGACGCGACAGCATGGCGGGCCGTGGCGACGTCCGGAATCTTGGCTGCATGGAATGTCGGGAAGTTGGTCGCCGCCCGGATTTCCCCGGCGAAGTCCAGGTGGGGAGAGTTGGCCATGCCCTGAATCGGGATGACGTCGGTCAAGCCGGCGTCGGTATCGATGTGGCCGCGGATGACGTTCAGGTAGTCGACGAGGCCGCTGTCTCTGAGACGTTTCGAAATCTCAATGCCAACCTCCTTGTCGGTGCCACCGGGGAGCCGTTCGTCGGCCGTGTAGCGTACGCCGAGAATGAAGTCGTCGCCGACCCTCTCTCGCATGGCCTTGAAGACATCAAGACAGAAGCGCATGCGGTTTTCGAGCGAGCCGCCATAGGGGGCATCGAGCTCGTTGGTAAGCGGCGAATTGAACTGGTCGATCAGGTGTCCGTAGGCTTCGAGTTCGACGCCGTCCATGCCGCCAGCCTTCATGCGCTCGGCGGCATCCGCGAAGTCCTTGATGATACGCTCGATGTCCCAGTCTTCCATCTTCTTGGGGAAGGCGCGGTGGGATGCCTCGCGATGATGGGAGGGGGCGACGACTGGCAGCCAGTCACCCTTGTCCCAACGCGTCCGTCGGCCGAGGTGGGTAAGCTGGATCATGATGGCCGCGCCTTCCTCATGCACGGCGTCGGTCATTTGCCGAACCCACGGAACGATCTCGTCCTTGTAGGCGAGGAGATTGTTGAAGACCGGAGGGCTGTCCTTGGAGACCGCGGCCGAACCGGCCGTCATGGTAAGCGCCACGCCACCTTTGGCGCGCTCGACGGTGTAGGCGCGGTAGCGCTCCTTCGGCATGCCGTCCTCAGGGTAAGCCGGTTCGTGCGACGTAACGATGATCCGATTCCTGAGCGTCAGGTGCTTGAGTTTGTAGGGCTGAAGCAGAGGATCGTTCGACATCAGGAAAGCTCCGGTTTAGAGATTATGACGAGACGGTATTGAGAATGTACATCGGCGTCAAGGACGATTGCTGGCAAGTCTGTTTTTTTGACAGGAGTGTACATTTCTCTTGTTTTCACTGTGACGGTTTGTTAGGAGATAACCATGGAACAGGTTTTGAACGACAGCGGATGGCGCGGATCGCAGGAGGGTTGGCTCGAGGCTGCCTATGAATCCCTGCTCGAATCCGGCGTCGACTCGGTCAAAATCCTCGCACTTGCAAAGCGACTGAATCTTTCGCGGACCAGCTTCTACTGGTTCTTCAAAGACAGGGACGAGTTGCTCAATGCGCTGCTGGGCAAGTGGCGGGAGAAGAATACCGGCAACCTCATCAAGCAGTCGGGCGCATATGCGGAGACAGTGGTCGAGGCGATGTTGAACGTTTTCGACTGCTGGCTCGACAAGTCGATCTTCGACTCGCAGTTCGAGTTCGCGGTCCGCAGCTGGGCGCTTCAGTCGGATGAGATTCTGGCCGAAGTGCAGAAAGCAGACCAGGCGCGCATCAGCGCGATCACCGAGATGTTCGAGAAATTCGGCTACGACGCGGTCTCGGCAGACGTACGCGCCCGCACGATTTATCTCGTCCAGATTGGCTACATCACCATGCAGGCGAAGGAGGATGTCGCGCTGCGGATGAAACGCATTCCGACCTATGTGGAAATCTACACAGGCAAAAAGCCCGAGCAGCGCGAGCTGGACCGCTTTTTCGCGCGGCACGGCTACGTGCCGAAATAGGAGATGGACTGATGGGGAGTCAGGCGAGAATCGGGATCATAGGGGCGGGGGGCTGGCTGGGTAAGGCCTTCTCCCAGTCCATCGTGGAAGCCGGGATCGCCGACGCCGAAGCCCTCACTCTTTCTTATCGGAGCGCCAAGCCTGACGTCCTTCCGTCCGCGACCTGGACGAAAGACAACCAGCTCCTCGTCGAGCGCTCAGACGTCGTCATCGTGTCTGTGCGACCGGAAGATTTCCCGGCGGTCCGCGTCAGCGCCCAGGGCAAGCTTGTGATTTCGGTCATGGCCGGTGTCACCCTGGAACACCTCGCCCGCCACCTCCAAACCGACCGAATAGTGCGTTCGCTGCCGAACGGTGCCGCAGAAGTGAGGAGTTCCTACACGCCGTGGGTGGCCTCGGAAGCGGCCGGCGAGGAGGACTGTCGCATCGCGCAGGCGATCTTCGAGTCGTGTGGGACGTCTGACAGACTGGCGACCGAAGCGGATATTGATTATTTCACGGGCCTCACCGGGTCCGGCCCGGCGTTTCCGGCGCTCCTTGCCGCCGCGATGATGAACCACGCAGTCGCCCGGGGAATAAACCGAGACGTCGCGCGCCGAGGCGTGAACGCTCTTCTCGTAGGCGCGGGCCGTCTGGCCGAGCTCCGGGCTGATTGTCCCAACGATCTCGTCGAAACCTTCATGGCTTACCGCGGCACGACGGCGGCGGCGATGGACGCGATGCGCGCGGCAGGCATCGACGACGCGGTGGGCCGCGGCCTGGACGCAGCCTTTCGCAAGTCAATCGCAATGGGGCATGCGGACGCCGAGGCTCCGCAACCGACCGCCTCGGCGTAGTTCAGGCAGCTCCGGCATGGAGCGCCACCAATCGACAAAAGCAACGATCGGAACCGGCAATAAGGGGAACCAAATGGACTGGTTTAGCGAGTTTCCGCATATGAACGACGAGTCATTGAGGCAATTCAAGCTCTCGATTGACAACGCGTTCCGCACTTTCACCCGCAACTATGGCGATTTCATCGAAGGATTGTTTGCGCCGCTCAGCAAGTTCCTCATCTGGGCAGAACGCCTGATGACCCAGACACCGTGGCCGATCGTCCTTGTCGTAATCGTGGCGATCGCCTGGCTTGCCAGCAGGAACCTGAGGGTCGTCGCCGGCACGATGGTCACGCCGCTCCTCATCGGGTACTTCGACATGTGGCTGGACGCCATGCGAACCATCTCGATGATCTTCGTCTGTACGGTCATCTCGATCGTCGTCGGACTGCCGATCGGCATCGCCATGTCTCGGTCGGACCGCTTGCAGAGGATCGTCAGCCCTGTGCTCGACGTCATGCAGACGATGCCGAGCTTTGTCTACCTCATTCCCGTGGTCATGCTTCTCGGCATCGGGCGTATTCCCGGACTGATCGCCGTCGTCATCTACGCATTGCCTCCGATGATCCGTCTTACCGATCTCGGCATCCGCCTTGTCGACAGGGACGTGCTGGAGGCGGCCGATGCGTTCGGGTGCTCGAAGTGGCAGAAACTCAGAAACGTTGAGCTGCCTCTCGCGCTCCCGACCATCATGGCCGGGATCAACCAGACGATCATGATGGCTCTTGCGATGGTGGTCATCGCTTCGATGATCGGGGTCCAGGGACTCGGTCAGCCCGTGCTCAAGGCTATCGCCAATCAGTACTTCACGCTGGGTATTTTCAACGGCCTCGCCATCGTGGGGATCGCAATCATCTTCGACCGCGTCAGCCAGGCCTATGGCGAGCGACTCCAGAAGCACAGGGAGATTGTCCATGGCTGACAAGAATTTCGACGGGATCAAAATCCGCAACCTTTACAAAATCTTCGGGCGGGACGCTCAGGCCCATGTTGAGGCCGTCAAAAAGGGGCTTACGAAAACCGAGCTGAATGAGCGGTTCGGCCATATTCTGGGTCTCAAGGACATCAATCTGGATATGCCATCGGGCAATATCCAGGTAATCATGGGCCTGTCCGGATCAGGTAAATCCACGCTGATCCGTCACATCAACAGGCTGATCGATCCGACGGATGGCGAGGTCCTCGTCAATGGCGTCGACGTCGTCAAGATGAACGAGAACGAGCTTCGCGAGTTTCGACGTCATCAGACCGCGATGGTGTTTCAGAAGTTTGCCCTTCTGCCGCACAGGAGTGTCCTCGACAATACGCTCTTCGGCCTCGACGTGCAGGGCGTCTCCAGGAGCCAGAGCATCGACGTCGCAATGCGCTGGATCGAGCGAGTCGGACTGAAGGGCTTCGAGGAAAAGTATCCCAACCAGCTCTCAGGCGGCATGCAGCAGCGCGTCGGCCTCGCGCGTGCCCTGTCGAACGACGCGCCCGTCCTCCTGATGGACGAAGCATATTCGGCGCTTGACCCGCTGATCCGGATGGACATGCAGACCGTTCTGCTTGATATCCAAAAGGAGATCAAGAAAACGATCGTGTTCATTACGCACGACTTGGACGAAGCTTTGAGACTGGGCGACAAGATCGCCATTCTCCGTGACGGCGAAGTCATCCAGCGGGCACGAGCCAGGACATCGTTCTGCGCCCGGCGGACGATTACATCGCGAACTTCGTGCGGGAGGTGAACCGCGGCCGCGTCATCCATGTGGATGCCGTCATGCAGCCCTTGAGCGCGGATCACGCTATCAACGGCGCTACGATCGTCGCCGGCAGCTCGGTCGAAGATGCCATCAAGATCATCGCCCGGGAAGGTCATAGGGACCTGGTCGTCATCGATCCGGCGGGCATGCCCCTTGGAACCGTGGACCTCAAGAGGCTCGCCTCTGCCGCCGTCAGCCTCCACTGAGGATCCGATGACCGCGGCCAAGCTTCCCGCCATCGGATGTGAGCATCCGATGGCGGGAATTGCACGGAGGACTCATGCCCGAGTTCCACCTTACGCGTTCTACGAAGGCAGAAAACAGGATTGGAGATTTAGCATGGCAGACGAAGTGACACTCGTCGGGCAGGAAGCCGAAGGCCTCGCGGCGCGCGCATGTCGCGGTGCGGGTGCTACGGAGCCAACGACGCGCTCGCTCGTGGCCGCGACCATGTCTGCCGCGCTGTTCGGACCGCCAACGCTCGGCTTTCCTCACCTGGTCGATTACCTCGACAGTTTTCGCGATGGCCGGATCAGCACCAATCCGCAGCCGAAGCTGAACCGACCCTTTGCGGCGTTCTTCGTATCGGATGCAGATCGTGGCATCGCCCAGCTCGGATTTGACCAGGCGTTCGACCAATTCGTGGAGACCGTCAGGCACTTCGGCGTCGCGATTTTCACTCAGACGAACAGCTATACGGCCGGCGAACTCGGCTACTTTGTTCGACGACTGGCCGCAGAAGGGATCGTCGGCCTCGCCGCGACGAACGCGAACGCAATGGTCGTCGCTAAACCGGGAGGTCCCGCCGTCTATAGCACAAACCCCTTGGCGTTCGGATTCCCCATGGGTGACGGATCGCCACCCATGATTATCGACCAAGCTTCGAGCGCAACCGCGTTCGTCAATATCGTGGCTGCCGCCTCGGAGGGGCGCAGCATCCCCGCCGGGTGGGCCGTTGACGCGGATGGCAACGACACCGAGGACCCCAATCTCGCACTGAAGGGCGCGCTGCTGGCTTTCGGCGGACGCAAGGGAGCCAATGTCGCTCTGATGGTCGAGATGATGTCTGCTGGTTTGTCCGGCGGACCCTGGTCTCTTGACACACCCGATTTCAGGTCGGGCGACGTCTCGCCTGGTGTAGGGATGACGGTAATCGCCATGATGCCCGGAGTGGATCAGGCGGCCCGTATCGCCCGTGCGAGAACGCAGGCTGATCGCCTGGCGGGCCTTGGGGTTTTCATACCTGGCGTAACGGGCACCTCAAAGAAGGAACAACTGACCATCCCCGCTGGCGTTCATCGGCGTATCGCCGAGTTCGCTGCAAACGCGCCCGCCGCAGGCAACATGTCCTTGGCTTGAAGGAAGAATTGGCACTCTGTCGGAGACGCACCTAGCCTGAATATCTCAAAGTAAGAGGTGCATCGGGCCCGCGAATCTGAGAAACTTCTTTTGCTACAAAGGGTTATCAGATTCGTTGAGGGGGTCCGATGCAAACACACTGTATCGCCGAGCAGCTCGAATTTGAAGGCTTCGACGGTCACAAAGTGGTCGCTGGTTTCGACGGCGGAGCGATCACCTCGGATGCCGGCGCCCTGCTGCTTCGCCATGTCGATGGGGTCATCGGACTGTTCGACCGGGTGGCCGCTTGCTTCGTTGATGACCGCGATCCGACGTGCACGGTCCACAGCGTGCGCACGCTGGTCGGGCAGCGCGTTGCGGCGATCGCGCTGGGCTACGAGGATGTCGATGACCACGACAGGCTGCGCCACGACCCGGTGCTCGCGCTTCTGTCGGAGCGGCTGACGCCGAAGCGGCAAGACTGTGCGGTGCTTGCCGGCAAATCCACCTTGAACCGGCTGGAGCACGGCCGTCTCGGCCAGCCGACGCGCTATCACAAGATCGCTTACGACAGGCAAGCGCTGGAAGCGCTGTTCATCGAGCTGTTCCTGGACGCGCACGACAGCCCGCCTGAGGAAATCGTGCTCGATCTCGACGCCACCGATGATCCGCTGCACGGTCACCAGGAGGGTCGGTTCTTTCACGGCTATTACAACTGCTATTGCTATCTGCCGCTGTACATCTTCTGCGGCCGCCACCTGCTTTCGGCCAAGCTACGGCGTTCGAACATCGACGCCAGCGCAGGCTCGGTCGCCGAAATCGATCGTATCATCGGGCAGATCCGCCAAAGCTGGCCAAACGTGCGCATCATCCTGCGCGCCGATTCCGGCTTCGCCCGCGACGAACTGATGGACTGGTGCGAGACCAACAAGGTCGACTATGTCTTTGGCCTTGCTCGCAACCCGCGGCTGGAAAGGCAAATCGCGCCGGCCATGGAGGAAGCAAGCCTGTTATCCCAGGCAAGCGCCCAGGCGACCCGCGTCTTCCGCGACTTCCTGTGGTCGACCAAGGACAGCTGGACACGACGACGGCGGGTCGTTGGAAAAGCGGAATGGACGCTGCTGGGCGCCAATCCGCGCTTCATCGTCACCTCCCTTAAGCCAGAGCGCTGGGCGGCACAGACGCTTTACGAGGATCTCTACTGCGCCCGCGGTGACATGGAGAACCGCATCAAAGAATGCCAGCTCGATCTCTACGCCGACCGCACCAGCGCCCACACCATGCACGCCAATCAACTGCGCCTCTGGTTCGCCTCGTTGGCCTACGTGCTGATCTGCGCCCTGCGCCGCCTTGGCCTTGCCCATACGCGGCTCGCCGAGGCGACCTGCGGCACCATCCGGCTGAAGCTGTTAAAGATCGGCGCCCAGGTCCGCGTCTCGGTGCGTCGCATCAAAATCGCGATGGCATCCGCCTGTCCCTATGCCGACGAATTTGCACTGGCACACGCCCGAATACGTGCCGCGGCCCGCTGATGCCGCCGGCCTGAAACCCTTCCGCAACCAGAACAGGAGACATCGCCGAACCCAGACCCGCCGCTCACAGTGGCGCCGACTCCGTTCGTCTTCGAAGCCGGAGCGCCAAACAGGCGTCCCGGCGGGCCGAGTTGCGCCACCGGCGCTAAAGGCGGTGAGAGAAGCGGGCTAGAGCGGGATGCGCGCACATGCGTCCGCACTGCCGCTCTAACCATTTGTTTTTGCCGCATTTGTGCGACGTCAGGTGATTCCACCTGACTGTAAAATTCTCTAGCGTAGGTTCAGATCGCATCCATCACTGAATTGACTTCGGCGCTCTTCCGGCTTTCCGGAAACCTTGACGTGTATGTCGAACAGCCTTGTCTGGATCCCGCCGACTGCGCGATGCTGCGCAAGGTTTCGTTGCTTCCGACCTGTGGTTTATCCGCCGATCGAGTGTCAATCCAGCTCGATCGGCATGTGAAATCCTTCCGGGAGCTGTCCATAGACCGGCTCCGCTGGCAAGACCACAGGTTCTGACTTCACTTTGATCTCATGCGCCGCGACCACGGCCTTGAGCCCCAACGGCTTGTAGTTCTGAAGAAGTTCGTCGTGCGGCTTCTGCCGGATTTTCGATAGTGCCATCGTCTATCTCCCGAAAAATGGAGCTGCCCGACGGTTTTCGCCGGGCAGCCAACGCGTTATCCGATCGTCATCAGGTTCGCATTGCCGCCGGCGGCGGCAGTGTTGATCGAGGTTGAGACCTCCTCGAGCAGCCAGTTAAGGCAGTAGGCGCCTGCGTCTTTGGCCAATTCCTCTGGGGTGGCAGCCTGGACGAGCACCAATGGCCCATCCAACGCGGCGATGCGCTTGTTCACTTCCTGAACGCGGGAGACATCACCCTCGACGAGTGCACCCGCGAAAGGACCTGCAGAATTCCAGTCCGCGCTCCAGGAAAGCCTTGCCGCTATCGAGGCGGGAACCGAGTTCAGCGCGTTCTCCAGATTGGAAGCCTTGTCGATCACTACTTCGTTCCCCGTAGCCAGGGCGGCCGCCAGTTGGCGGAAGAGGCCCCGTTGCGTCTTGGGAACGAGAAGGATGCGGCCGCGGGGATGCAACGCGTAGAGGTTCCGCTCTCCAACGGGTCCGGCGAGTTCCTGGTCGAGGCCCAGCGCGGAGACGTCCGCCAGATCGCGGGCGGCGTCCGCGTCCGCGTTGTGGCCGCGCCGGCCCAGCCAGGAGGCGAACTCACGGAGTGCCGGATCGGTGTGAACCGAGCCGTGGCGCGGCGGTACGGGAGCCCGTTGTACAAGGCGGCCGATGTAAAGCGGACCGCCTGCCTTGGGACCCGTACCCGAAAGACCGCGGCCGCCGAACGGCTGGACGCCGACCACGGCACCGATGATGTTGCGGTTGACGTAGAGATTGCCCGCCTTGATCCTGCTCGTCACGTGCTCGATGGTTTCGTCGAGGCGCGTGTGGAGGCCGAAGGTCAAGCCGTAACCGGAGTTGTTGACCTCGTCGATAAGCCGGTCGAGGTCCTCACGACGATAACGCATTACGTGGAGGACAGGCCCGAACACCTCGCGGGTCAGATCGGACATCTTCTTCAGTTCGATGATCGTCGGAGCGACGAAGGTTCCGAGTTCGGCAGCACGGGGAAGAGGCAGCTGCTCGACCTTGCAGCCGAGGGAGCGCATCCGCTCGATGTGGCTTTCGATCTCCTCCTTGGCACCGGTGTTGATGACAGGGCCGATGTCGATGCTAAGCTTGTCGGTCCGGCCGATCGTCAGCTCCTTCAAAGCGCCCTTGAGCATCGTCAGCGTGCGGTCGGCGACATCTTCCTGAAGGCAAAGAACGCGCAGGGCCGAGCAACGCTGACCGGCGCTGTCGAAGGCCGAGGCGATAACGTCGAAGACCACCTGTTCGGCAAGTGCGGACGAGTCCACGATCATGCCGTTCTGACCACCCGTTTCGGCAATCAGCGGAATGGGCTTCCCGCTGGCAGACAGCCGTTCAGCGAGCTGTGCCTGGATTTGCCGGGCGACTTCCGTCGAACCCGTGAACATGACACCGGCGGTTTCCGGGGCGGCGACCAGCGCGGCACCCAGCCTTCCGCTACCCGGAATGAACTGCAGCGCCCCGCGCGGCACGCCTGCCTCGTGCAGGATTTTCACGCTCTCGAATGCGATGATGGGCGTGACGCCGGCGGGTTTCGCCATGACCGAGTTGCCGGCCACGAGCGCCGCGGCGACCTGACCAGTGAAGATCGCGAGCGGGAAGTTCCACGGGCTGATGCAGAGAACCGCCCCGAGCGGAGCATGCGACGGACCGAGCGTCTTGCGGGCCTGCACAGCGTAATAGCGAAGGAAATCGATCGCCTCGCGGACTTCACCGACCGCGTTCGCCGCTGACTTCCCGGCTTCGCGCATGGCGATCGCCATCAGCACTTCCAGCCGTTCCTGCATGAGGTCGGCGGCGCGTTCTAGGCAATCGGCGCGCTCCGCGGGTGATGTCGCCGCCCATTGAGCGGCCCCTTCAGCGGCCATACGCGCGATTCGCGATGCGTCTTCGACGGCGAGTTCGGTTACCGATCCGACGACGTCATTGTGGTCTGCCGGGTTCACGACAGGTCGCGTCTTGCCTTCCAGCGAGCCGTCCGCCAGCAACGGGGTGGCGTGCCAGTCCTGCGTGACGGTGGCTTGCAGCCGTGAGGCGAGGTCGGCAAGGGTATCCTCGTTGGAGAGGTCGAGACCCTTCGAATTGGCCCGCTCCCTGCCATAAAGATCAGCGGGCAAGGCGATCTGGTCGTGAGGCATGCCGACGACGGGCATCGCTTCCACGACGTCGACCGGATCGGTGATAAGCTCGTCGACCGAGACGTTTTCGTCGGAGATGCGGTTCACGAACGAGGAGTTCGCCCCGTTCTCCAGGAGGCGTCGAACCAGGTAGGCCAGCAGCGTCTCGTGGGTGCCGACGGGGGCATAGATGCGGCAGGGGCGATCGAGCTTGGCTTTGCCGACGACTTCGTCATAAAGCGGTTCGCCCATCCCGTGCAGGCACTGGAACTCGTACTTGCCGACTTCGAAGTCCGGGCCTGCGAGCTCGTAAATCGTCGCCAGCGATTGCGCGTTATGGGTGGCGAACTGCGGGAATATGGCGTCGGGAGCGGCGAGAAGCTTGCGGGCGCAGGCGATGTAAGCGACGTCCGTGTGGACCTTCCGCGTGTAGACCGGGAACCCTTCGAGGCCGTCCAACTGGGCGCGCTTGATCTCGGCGTCCCAATAGGCGCCCTTCACCAGACGGAGCATGATGCGTCGGCCGGACCGACGGGCCAGGTCGATGACGTAGTCGAGCACGAACGGGCAACGCTTACCGTAGGCCTGGACTACAAAGCCGAGACCGTCCCAGCCACCGAGGTCCTTGTCGAGGCTGAGCTCCTCCAGCAGGTCGAGCGACAGCTCAAGCCTGTCAGCTTCTTCGGCGTCGATGTTCAGGCCGATGTCGTATCGCTTCGCGAGGAGAGCAAGCTGCTTCACCTTGGGCAACAGCTCGCCGACGACGCGCTCCGTCTGGGTGCGGGTGTAGCGGGGATGCAACGCGGAGAGCTTGATCGAGATCCCGGGACCCTCGTAGACGCCGCGGCCGCCAGAGGCCTTGCCGATGGCGTGGATCGCGTTCTCGTAGTCACGGAAATACCGGGTGGCATCGGCCGCGGTCGTTGCGGCTTCGCCGAGCATGTCATAGGAATATCGGAAGCCGCGGGCTTCGAGCGGCTTTGACCGCTTGATCGCCTCCTGGATGGTCTCGCCCGTTACGAACTGCTCGCCCATCATGCGCATGGCCATGTCCACGCCACGGCGGATTACAGGTTCGCCGGCGCGAGCAATCAGACGGCTGAGGGCGGCGGCGAGGCTTCTGTCGTTGACTGTCGATGTAAGCTTGCCCGTGACGACGAGACCCCAGGTAGCCGCGTTCACAAACATCGATTTGGTGCCGCCAAGGTGCGACTTCCAATCCCCCTCAGCGATCTTGTCTCGGATCAGGGCGTCGCGCGTCTCGGTGTCCGGAATGCGGAGCAGCGCTTCCGCGAGGCACATCAGCGCCACGCCTTCCTGGCTCGACAGAGAATACTCGTGGACCAGGCCCTCGACCCCGGTTCCCTTGTGCTTGGCGCGCAATGCTTCGATGAGCTTGCGGGCGATCACCGCCACCTTCGCCTTCGTCGCGCCGGTCAGCCGGGCGGCTTCGACAAGCGGAGGGAGGCATTCGGTTTCCGGCCGCCGGTAAGCTGCGGTGATTTCCTGCCGGAGGGTCGACTGCTGGCGGATCGGCGGGGCGAAAGCCGCGAATGGTCGGGCGGTGTCGGGTTCGGAGAGCGGCTGCGTAGACATGGGTGACCTTTCGACGGTTCGGCCAGGGAAACCTGGGGCTCCCGGGATCATGTCTTCAAATTATCACGCCCGCTCTAGTCTTTCCGACTTCGTTATGGCTTACTGGATGGGAATTTGACTTTTTTCTGCACGATGGAGAGGAATTATGTCCGGAGAGAGCGGTCAAAATAGTGAAATTGACCAATACGATCAGAAGATTCTTGAGGTCCTCTCCGCTGACGGAAGGATTTCGGTCACCGATCTGGCTGCGAAGATCGGGCTTTCGAAGACACCTTGTCAAATGCGCATGAAACGATTGATCTCCGAGGGCTACATTCAGGGCTTCACGGCGATCATCAATCCATCCAAGCTTCAGCTCGAACACATAGCTTTTGCCGAAGTCAAATTGTCGAACACCCAGGAGGAGGCGCTTCAAAAATTCAATGAGGCGGTCCGAAGAATCAAAGAAGTCGAAGAATGCCACATGATCGCGGGACGGTTCGATTATCTGCTCAAGATCAGAACCAAGGACATACGCAGATACCGTGAAGTGTTGGGCGAACGGATATCAAATCTCCCCTATGTCGCCAGCACCTCGACCAATGTGGCAATGCAGACCGTCAAGGAAAACGGAAGCGGTATCGCAGCGCGCTTTTCCGGGGCTAGATAATTTCTGGGGATGGATACGGCAGTGAGGAACATATTTTCCTTCGAGTTCGAAGACGTTACGCTCGTTGGCTACGAAGCCGATTCACATATGAGGCGCCCGTCGCGGTGTGGTCTCGAATGAGCCAAGTATCGGGCGGCCCGATCGATCGGTCCGGCCATGCGTCGGGAAGCCGGGAGCGACCGGCGGAGAGGAGGATTTGATGCTGACGCTGATCCATGCACCCTTGTCGCGCTCGTCGCGGATCATCTGGCTGCTCGAGGAACTCGGTGCAGAATACGAGATTCGCTACGTCAATATCCGCCGCTGGGATGGGTCCGGCGGTCCGGACGAGAACAATCCGCATCCGCACAAGCAGGTGCCGGCCCTCCTGCACGACGGGACGCTGATCTGGGAATCTGCCGCCGTCGCGCAGTATCTGACCGACCTCTACCCCGACTGCAGTCTCGGGCGGCCGCCTGGCCACCCCGATCGTGGCGCCTATCTCTCCTGGCTCGCCTACTATGCCGGCGTGATCGAGCCGACGGCGCTCGCCCATATTTCCGGCGTCACCGTCAACAATCCGATGCTGGCGCGGCTCTATAGCGAGATGTGCGCGCATGTGATCGCGGTTTTGACCCGCCAGCCCTATCTCATCGGCGACAAGATGAGCGCGGCCGACCTGCTGCTCGCAAGCGCTCTGCAGTGGATGCGCAAGATCCTGCCGGAAAGCGGCGTCATCGATCGTTATATCCACCTCGTGACCGATCGCCCGGCGCTTCTGCGCGCCCGCGAAATCGACAGCAAACCGAGAGGCTTCCATGACTGATGCAAGACCGGAACCGAAGATCGTCATCGTCGTTGCGGTCGCGACCAATGGCGTGATCGGGCGTGAGGGCGACCTGCCGTGGCGGCTTTCGACGGATCTCAAGCGGTTCAAGGCGCTGACGATCGGCAAGCCGGTTGTCATGGGACGCAAGACCTGGGCGTCGCTCGGACGACCGCTGCCAAACCGGCCGAACATCGTGATCAGCCGTGACCCTGATTTCGCGGCCACCGGCGCCGAGGTTGCCGCCTCGCTGCGGGAGGCGCTCGAGAGGGCGCGGGCACATGCTGCGGCACTCGGCACCGACGAGGTCTGCATCATCGGCGGGGGCGAAATCTACCGGCAGTCGATCGACCTCGCCGACGTGCTGCACGTGACGGAAGTGCAGGCCGAAGTGGAAGGCGACACGCGCTTTCCGCCGATCGATCCGGTAGCCTTCGAGAAGGTCTTCGAAGAGGATCTGCCGCGCGGTGAGAAGGACAGCCATGCGATGCATTTTGTCACCTGGCGCCGGCGCGACACGCTGCCGAAATAGCCGATGCCCGAGCGGCCTCAGATGCCCCGTTCGGCTCCTTTCCGTTCTTGTCGAGGACCCGTCAACTATTTTTAGCACTTTACGGTGAACTCGCCCGTATCGCGTTGAAAGCAATGCACATGATACCTATAACGGGATCACGTCGTGACCGGCCGCATGTCTGCGGGGCGTTCAGCGAGAGAATATAGTTTGAAGAGAGGTTTTGATGCCCTGGAGCAATCAGAATGGCGGCGGCGGCGGCCCATGGGGCGGCGGCGGCAATCAAGGGCCTTGGGGTCAGGGAAACAGGCCGCGTGGCGGCCGGGGTGGGCCACCGGATCTGGAAGAGATCATCCGTCGCGGCCAGGATCAGCTAAAGAACGTGGTTCCGGGCGGCTTCAACGGCGGCGTCTTCGTCATTGTCGGCCTGTTGATCGTCGGCTTCCTCCTGCTCAATTCGATCTACACTGTCCAGCCGGATGAACGCGGTGTCGAAATGCGCTTCGGCAAGCCGAAGGAGGAAATCTCCATGCCCGGCCTGCACTATCACTTCTGGCCGCTCGAGACCGTCGAGATCGTCAAGGTGACGGAGCAGCAGCTCAATATCGGCAGCCGCGTCGGCGCCCAGTCGAGCGCCGGCCTGATGCTGACCGGCGACCAGAATATCGTCAACGTGCAGTTCTCCGTGCTGTTCTCGGTCACCGACCCGAAGTCCTATCTCTTCAACGTCGAAAACCCGGCCGACACGCTGCAGCAGGTGGCCGAAAGCGCCATGCGCGAGGTCGTCGGCCGGCGTCCGGCGCAAGACATCTTCCGCGACAACCGTCAGGCGATCGCCGCGGACGTCAAGAACACCATCCAGGCGACCATGGATACCTACGGCGCCGGCATCTCGGTGAACACGGTCGCGATCGAGGACGCGGCACCGCCGCGCGAAGTGGCCGACGCCTTCGACGAGGTGCAGCGCGCCGAGCAGGACGAGGATCGCTTCGTCGAGGAAGCCAACCAGTACGCCAACCAGGTGCTCGGCAAGGCGCGCGGCCAGGGAGCGCAGATCCGCGAAGAGGCGGCCGCCTACAAGGACCGCGTCGTCAAGGAAGCCCAGGGCGAGGCGCAGCGGTTCATTTCCGTCTATGACGCCTATTCCAAGGCGCCGGAAGTGACGCGCCGGCGGCTTTATCTCGAAACCATGCAGGATGTTCTCGGCAAGTCGAAGAAGGTCATTCTCGATGAGAAGAACGGCCAGGGCGTGCTGCCCTATCTGCCGCTCAACGAAATCGGCAGACCCGCGCAGTCGGGAGGTACCCAATGATAAACAATCGCAGCTCTATCATTCTCATCGTTCTCGCAGCGGTGCTGGTCGTCATCTATTCGTCGGTGTTCGTGGTCAATGAGCGCCAGCAGGCGATCGTCGTCCGTTTCGGTGAGATCCGCGACGTGAAGACCGAGCCAGGGCTTTATTTCAAGCTGCCCTTCGCCTTCATGGATGCCGACCGCGTGCAATATGTCGAGGATCAGGCGCTCCGCTTCGACCTCGACAATATCCGCGTGCAGGTTTCCGGCGGCAAGTTCTACGAGGTGGACGCCTTCGTGGTCTACAGGATCGCCGATCCCCGCCGCTTCCGTGAAACGGTTTCCGGCGACCGCGAATCCGCCGAAGCGCGGCTTCGCACGCGCCTCGATGCGTCGCTGCGCCGCGTCTACGGTTTGAGAGGCTTCGAGGCAGCGCTTTCCGACGAGCGCGCATCGATGATGCGCGAGGTTCGCACCGATCTTCGGGCTGACGCCGAATCGCTGGGTCTCAATATCGAGGACGTTCGCATCCGCCGGACCGACCTGACCCAGGAAGTCTCGCAGCAGACCTACGACCGCATGAAGGCGGAGCGTCTGGCCGAGGCCGAACTGATCCGCGCCCGCGGTAACGAAGAGGGCCAGCGCCGACGCGCGATCGCCGATCGCCAGGTGGTCGAGATCGTCGCGGATGCCCAGCGTGATTCGGAAATCCTCCGAGGCGAGGGCGAAGCCGAGCGGACGGGGATCTTTGCCGACGCCTTCCAGCGCGATCCCGGCTTCTTCGAGTTCTACCGCTCGATGGCGGCCTATGCTCAGTCAATCGGAAATCCGGATACAACCGTGGTGCTGTCGCCGCACTCAGAATTCTTCCGTTATTTCAACAGTGCGGACGGGGCAGCGGCACCGCTGTCGCCGACCGCGCCGGCGGCACCTGCAACCGGAGATTGAGCGGACGATGTCCGATCTTCTGACCGGATTTGCATTCTTCCTGATCATCGAGGGGCTGGTGTACGCACTGGCCCCTTTGGTTCTTGTGGAATTGGCGAAGCGTTTGCCGTATGTCCCGGAGCATCAGCTGCGCCTCGCCGGACTCACATCGGTGGCGGTTGGCGTCGGACTTGTCTGGTTGCTTCGAGGATAATGCGAAATGCCACATAAACTGCTGATCCGGTTGGTCGATGCCGAATATGCGATTACCCGCCTGAACATCGGGTCCGCTATTCCGGAGTGGCTGCCGGGGCCGGGGTTCTGGACGGTATCGAGTTCGCGGGAGGAAATGACCCTTGTCTGCCGTGCTGCCCGCGTTCCTTCCGGCGTCCAGAGCTCGCTCGGCTGGCGCTGTTTCCGCATAGAGCAGCATTTCAGCTTCTCCGTGCCGGGCGTTCTGTCTTCGGTGCTTCGTCCGCTCTCGGCGGCCGGCGTCGGCGTCTTCGCCAATTCGACCTTCAGCACGGATTACGTCTTCGTCGCCGGTTCCGATCTCGACAAAGCGGCGGCGGCGCTGAAGGAGCACGGCCACGAAATTACCACCTGAGATCAGGAAATCGTGTCTGGACGCTCCGGAAATCCGCCGTATCTTCAAGGGAAGATCGATTGCTGCGCGAAGCAGCCGCCGCAACGCCTTGCGGCAGTGGTATAATTCGCCGAGACGGATGGAAACAGACCCCGCAAAGATCGCGGACCGCCAGAGCTTGGCGTGACGCAAGGGAATGATAGGAGCACAGCGACTTGTCGAAACGACCTGAATTCTTCCGCGGCCTTGTGCTCGCGGCTGCGACGGCACTGCTCTTTTCCAACACGGCGCTTGCCGAAACAGCGCTTCCGCGGCCGGCGGCCGGGCCACCCTCCGTCGCTGATCTCGCCGAAAGCCTGCTCGACGCCGTCGTCAACATTTCCATCTCGCAGAACGTCAAAGGCGAGGATGACAACGCGCCAATGCCGCAGGTGCCGGAAGGCTCGCCGCATCAGGAGTTCTTCGACGAATTCTTCAAGGGGCAGGGCGGCGAGGGCGGACGCCCGCGCACGGTCAACTCGCTTGGCTCCGGCTTCATCATCGACCCGTCCGGGTACATCGTCACCAACAACCATGTGATCCAGGACGCGGACGATATCGAGATCAACCTCTCCAACGGCACCAGGCTGAAGGCGAAGCTGGTCGGCACCGATACGAAGACCGATCTGGCGGTGCTCAAGGTCGAGCCGAAGACGCCGCTCAAGGCGGTTTCCTTCGGCGATTCCCGGAAAATCCGGATCGGCGACTGGGTGATGGTCGTCGGCAACCCGTTTGGGCTCGGCGTCTCCGTCTCCGTCGGCGTGGTTTCGGCGCGTGGCCGCAACATCAATGCCGGCCCCTATGACAGCTTCATCCAGACCGATGCCGCCATCAACCGCGGCAATTCCGGCGGACCGCTGTTCAACATGCAGGGCGAGGTGATCGGCATCAACACGGCCATCCTTTCGCAGACCGGCATGTCGGTCGGCATCGGCTTCGCCGTGCCCACCGAATTGGCGATGAACGTCGTCAACCAGCTCAAGGACTTCGGCGAGACGCGGCGCGGCTGGCTTGGCGTGCGTATCCAGCCGGTTACCGACGATATCGCCGAAAGCCTGAAGATGGACGTGCCGCGCGGGGCGCTGGTTTCCGGCATTATCGAAGGCGGCCCGATCTCGCATGGCGAGATCAAGGCGGGCGATATCATCATCCGGTTCGACGGAACCGAGGTGGGCGAGATGCGCGATCTCATGCGCGCGGTCGGCGAAAGCCCGGTCGGCAAGGCCGTCGATGTGGTGATCATCCGGGACGGCAAGGAGCAGACGGTGCGCGTCACACTCGGCCGGCTCGAGGATGGCGAGCATCTGGCCAGTGCGGGAAGTGGCGGGGAACTGAAGAAAGAGAGCCCCAAGCCAAGCGAACCGCCGGCCGCGACATTGCCGGCAACTGACGTCGTGCTCGGCATGAAGCTCGCCGTGCTCGATGCCGATCGCCGCAAGGCCTTCGGCATTGCGGAAAGCGTCAATGGCGTCATCGTGACGGAGGTCCAGGCGAATTCGCCCGCCGCCGAGCGCCGCGTCGAGGCGGGAGACGTCATCGTTGAAGTCGGCCAGGAAGCAATGGACTCGCCGGAAGACGTCACTTCCCGCGTTGGGGAACTGAAGGCCGACGGTCGCCGCAACGCGTTGCTGATGATCGCCAACAAGTCCGGCGAGCTACGCTTCGTCACCGTCCGGATGGAGTAGTCCGCGGCTTTCGACCGTCGGTGATCGGCCGGAAAAGACGGGCTCAGCGAACGCGCCTGGCGTCGGCGGCGCGCGAATAACTCAGTTCGGCGACCTCGCTGCCTGCCACTGCTTCTCGGTAACTGCATAAAGCACGTGACGCTTCAAATGCGGATGAGCGTCGGGCACGCCCGGATGATCGAAGTCGCGAAGAGGCTCGGGTCGCATGCCGATGCGCCTCATCACGGCGATGGACCGGGCATTCGACACGACCGCGAAGGAGACGACCTCGCTTAGCTTTCTTTCGCTGAAACCGTGGTGGAGAAGCGCCAGCGCGGCCTCGGTCACATAGCCCTTGCCCCAATGGGAAACGGCAAGGCGCCAGCCAATTTCGACGGTGCTCTCGGGCAGATGTGGCTCAAGATCCGTGCGTGCCAGCCCGCAGAAGCCGATTGGCAAGTCATTGTCACGCAGTGCAAGGGCGAAGAAGCCGAAACCGGTTTCGCGAATGCTCCACGCATTGCGATCGAACAGCGCATCGGACTCGGCTCGGCTGCGGCGGAACGGAAAGAACTCCATTACCTTCGGATCGCTGTTGATCTCGGCGAAGAGATCGCGGTCAGACTCGCGCCAATTGCGGATTCTCAGACGCGCGGTCTCGCGAATGATCACGCCGCGAAATCCGTCTTGCGGTAGCCCTGGAGATAGAGGAGGGCGGAGAGATCACCATGATCGATACGGATCTTCGCCTGTTCGGCAACGACGGGCTTGGCGTGCAGCGCCACGCCGCTGCCGGCAAGCTGCAGCATGCCGAGATCGTTGGCGCCGTCGCCGACGGCGATCACATCCGCCGTCGAGATGCCGAGCCTTTCCGAAATGTCGATAAGCGCATCGACCTTCGCCTGTCTGCCGAGGATCGGACGGGCCACGTCGCCGGTCAGTGCCCCATTCTCTTCGAGGAGCTCGTTGGCACGATTTTCGTCAAAGCCGAGTTTTTCGGCGATCGGTCCGGTGAAGACCGTGAAGCCCCCCGAAACGAGCGCCGTGTAATGGCCCTTCGCCTTCATGGTGGCGATCAATTCCCGGCCACCGGGCGTCAGCGTGATGCGTTTGGCGATCACCTCGGCGATGACCGTGGTCGGCAATCCTTTCAGCAGTGCGACCCGCTCGATCAGCGCCGGTTCGAAGGCGATCTCGCCGTTCATGGCGCGGGCGGTGATCGCAGCAACCTTCTCCTTGAGGCCTACTTCCGCAGCGAGTTCGTCGATGCATTCCTGGCCGATCATGGTCGAATCCATGTCGGCGATCAGAAACTTCTTGCGACGGGTTTCGGCTTCCTGCACGGCGACGTCGATGGCTGCTCCGTTGATCGCAGCCCGCAGCCGCGCTTCGGCGTCATTGGGGTCTGTGCCGTCCCTGAGCGCGAGGTCGCAGGCGATGCCATCGGCCAGCCAGTAGAGGCCGGATGCCTGGACGGCTTCGGCCGCCGCCTCCGCCAGTGCGGGCGTCAGGACAGGATTTGACGGATTGGCGATAAGCGTGGCAACGAGAGCCATGATGAAAAACCTCGAACGAGATACGGACGCGATCCTGATAACCGGGCCGACCGCCAGCGGCAAGTCCGCGCTTGCGGTGGCGCTGGCCGAAAGGCATGGCGGGGTGGTGGTCAATGCCGACAGCATGCAGGTCTACGACACCTTGAAAGTGCTGACGGCGCGTCCGGACGAGACCGAGATGCGGGGCATCGAGCATTTTCTCTACGGCCATGTGCCGGCGGGCCGCCTCTATTCGACCGGAGCCTGGCTGCGGGACGCCGAGGCATTGGTCGCGAAGCTGCGCGGCGAGGGACGTTTGCCCGTGTTCGTTGGCGGCACCGGTCTCTATTTCAAGGCCCTGACCGGCGGCCTGTCGGAAATGCCTGCGATTCCGGCGCACATCCGCGATGCACTGCGTGAGCGGCTGAGGATGGAGGGAGCTGCGGCGCTGCATGCCGAGCTTCAGAGCCGCGATCCGCAGACGGCGGAACAGCTGGGGCCGGGGGACGGCCAGCGGATCGTGCGGGCGCTTGAGGTGATCGAGGCGACCGGAAAGCCCATTCGCGTCTATCAGCAGAGCCGCGGCCCGATGATCGTCGATCCAACCCAAGCGCGGAAGATCGTCGTGCTGCCGGAGCGCGCGCTTCTCCACAGCCGGATCGATCGACGCTTCGAGACGATGCTCGCGAGTGGTGCGGTGGAGGAGGTGCGAGCGCTCCTCGCGCTGAAGCTTTCGCCGGACATGCCGGTAATGAAGGCGATCGGCGTGCAACAGATCGCCGCGATGCTGGAGGGTGAGATGAGCGCCGCGGAGGTGATTGCCACGGGAGCAGCGGCGACGCGGCAATATGCCAAGCGCCAGATGACCTGGTTCCGCAACCAGCTCGATGACAGCTGGCAGCGGATTGCGCAGCCAGACGACCTGCTGTAGGGGCAGTTCTGCTCAGCCGATGCCGTGCTCCCGCAGCACCGCCTCCTCGTCGCCGCTCACCCAGCCGAAGATCTTCGGCTCTCCCTTGAGCAATTGAACGAGATAGTGGACTTCGAAATCGATGACGACATCGGGCCTCTCATCCACCTCGTAGACCGACCGCCAATCGACCCGGACGAGGAAATGCAGCGCATCGATCGGCGTGATCTCGAGGTCGCGGATATTGAGTTCCCGGGTGCCGATCGCCCGGTAGCGGGCATAGCCCTTCTCCATCGACCCTTTCAGGCTCTCATCGTTCTTTCCGGCCATCACGCCGGCCGGCGAAGCCGCGATGAAATCCGACGCGAAGGCAAACGTCGTCTCGCCTACGTCCATGTCCCTGGCGAGCACACGATTTGCCATGCTTTCATAGCGCGCGAAAAAGCTCCGAAGGATTTCATCCATCGTGCCCTCCTGTCGCGATGATCGTGACGAGTGCATTGCTGACGGATCAGCGATCGGCGTCTGTTGGTGCTGAATGAGGCGCCAGTCCTCGCCGGTTCGAGCATAGGTCGAGGTGCAATAGGCCGCATAGGACACATCGGGGTCGCGCCGGGCGTCGGCCCGGTAGGCCAACACGAGAACGCTGTCATTGGGCCGAGCGCTCCTCTGCTCCGTCATCTCCACGTCCAGCCATCGCGGCGCGCCATCGAGCGCCCGGATGATTTCCGCTCCGGAGAGGATGCCCACCGGCGCGAAGGCCATCAGGCATTCATCGTCGAGCAGTTGCTGGTACACGCCTGCCCCTTCGAGCCACAATCTGCGCTCCCGATCCCAAGCCTCTCGGTCGTCCATTGGATCCTCCGTCGTGTCGCCCCGCCGCGCGCTTATGGCAACAACGTTGAAGGTCGGAATCCGATCCGTGCTATTTGCGGATGATGCTGCCGAGAGGGCGCTTCAGCAGGCTTTCACGCAGTGACCCCGGACGATGCGGTTCGGTTGCAGCGCCCGAGAAGCCGCGTTCCGGCGGTGCCGGCGGGTGCAGCGTGCGCGCGGCGTCTCTCTCGGCCTGCCCCGAAAGAATCTGCTCGCGGATCTGATTGAAGCGTTCCAGCTGCGGATTGACCGGCTCGGTGGTGCGCGGCAGCATATCCGGCCGATAGGATTCGAGCGCGGGTTCGGGCAATCCGCCGGGATCCGGGAAGGCAGCATCGGCCGCCTCATCCTCGATTTCCCCGTCGTCGGCTACCGGGGCGCTTTGCGCCGCGAGATAGCTTTGCTGGAAGCTTGAAATATCGGGCCCGTTCATGGCCCGCATGCGGCTGACGATCGAGCGGAGGTCGACGACCGGGGGCGCATCCTCGTCGACCTTGTCGATGATGCCGTGGGCGCGGGGAAGCCTTGCCTCTTCGACCCTGCTGAAGCGCATGCGCATCGGCACGGCCACGGCCTCGCCGAAGGCGATCGCCTCACCGTTGCCGATCGAGGAAATGAAGCTGGTGGTCGAAATCGACGAATTGGAAATCGCCGAGCGGATGATCTCCTGGTCGCGGTCGTTGGCGAGCCGCATGGCGAAGACGGTAGAGCACTGCGACAGGATCGTCGGATCGAGTTCGCCGGGGCGCTGCGTGATGATGCCGAGCGACACGCCGTATTTGCGGCCTTCCTTGGCGATGCGGGCGATCGCCTGGCGCGTCGGCAGGAAGCCGAGCGTGGGGTCGGCAGGCACGTAGCGGTGAGCCTCTTCGCAAACCACCAGCATGTGGATGCCGCCATTGCTCCAGAGACCGATTTCGAATGCCATGCGGCAGAGCACAGAAGCGACCGAGTTGACGACTTCGGACGGTATGCCAGCCAGTTCGAAGGTGGCGATCGGCTTGCTTTCGCCAGGTATGCGGAAGATCTTGGCGATCGTATCCTGGATCGTGTCGGTGATCGTGTTCGACGAGAACATGAAGTGATAGCGCGGATCGTTGATCGCCGAGACGATCTTGATCTTCAGCGAGCGCAAGTGCGGCTTGTCGGTGCGGCCCTCAAGCCGGCCGATGCGCTCGTCGATCATCGCCAGCAAATCGGCGATGCGGTACGGGACGGGCGTGTCCGCGGTGATCGAGCTCTTCTCGGTCTGGCGGCGCATCAGGCCGGATTCGCCGCCCTTGAAGGCCTTCTTCGCATCCGGGATGACATCACGCAGGATGTCGAGTTCTTCCGGCACCGGCGGCCGTCCGCGAAAGATCACTTCGGCGAACTCCTCCAGCCGGAACAGCCAGAAGGGCAGGTCGAGCGTATCCGTCTCGATCACCACCGCACTCTCCGGAAAGGCGGCGGCGAACTCATTGTGCGGATCGAGGATCAGGACGCGCAGCTTCGGATCGGCGGCGATCGCCTTGTTGAGCAGCAGGGTCACCGCGGTCGACTTGCCGACGCCGGTCGTGCCGACGATGGCGAAATGCTTGGCGAGCATCGAAGGCACATGGATGGTCGCATCGAGGCTTTCGTCCTGCGTCAGCTTGCCGATGACGCAACTGTCGGCCTGCTTGGAATCATAGATGCGCGCGAGGTCGGTGGCGCGGATCCGATGCGCTATCGCGCCAAGATAGGGATAGCGGCTGATGCCGGCCGAGAACTCTTCGCGTCCGTCGGGTCCCTTGAAGACTTCGCCCATCAGCTCGACTTCGATGCGGACGGTGTTGTTGGTCTCCTCGCTCCATTCTTCGGCGGCGGTCTGCATGGAGCAGACGAGAGCGACGACGCGGTTCGTGCCGACCGAGATCGAGATCAGCCGGCCGACCGACCACAGTTCGGTGAGCGAGGTTTCGCCCTTTTCGGCGACCGCCGCGATCGTCGCGCGCGAACCGCTGCAGGCGACGACCCGGCCGAGGAAACGATTTCCCGGCTTCGTGCCGTCGCGGCGCTCCTGTTCTCCGGCGCTGATCGGGGCTTGAGCTTCACTGTTGGGCAACGCACACCTCGGCTGATAGCGTTCCAGGATAGCGGAACGACTTTAACAAGTGGTTGCGCTTGGGCGGGCCCTTCGGGTTTACGGAGTCGGAGCCAAATCACCCTAAGCATTCAGGGATGTAGTGGCGGCCGGCCCGTGTTATCCACGACGAGAGCCATTGTTTCTCCGCGTGAACGAGGAGGGGGCCATGCCGAGCTTGAGCAATGGAAGCGAGCTGACCGTCTGGGAAGACGTCGAGAACCAGAGCCCGGATGCGGTCCTCTTCACGATAACCGCACCGCAGGGTGTTGTCCTCGGACCGATCGCCGCGCGCGCCGATTACCCCTTCGGTTCAGTCGAGGTGGCGTCGGTCGACGTGTTCGATGGCTTTTTCACGATCACAACCCTCACCCATGACGGCAGGACCGAGGTCGCGACGACGATCGAGACATTCGTCTTCGATAACGAGGGCAATTACATTCGCAGCTTGTCGGATCAGGCAGCTTATCTTTCAGCCCAAATCGTGTCGGTCGCAGCGGAAAGTTCCAATGACATTACGGTGACATGGATCGGCGCAAACGAGTATTTCGGCGGCGAGAACACGCAGTACGGTCAACACCAGATCATCCTACAGGATGGCGCGCTGCACTTGGACAGCTTCGTCAACCATGCCCCCATAGCCACCGACATGAGCTTCACGCTTGTCCCTGGCCAGTCCCTGGAGGACGTGGCCTTCAATGCGAAGGACGCCGATTTCGATCTGCTGGCCTTCGTTGTCATCGAAGGACCGGCGCATGGCACGTTGGAGCAGGAGACCCGTTACGAGGGCGGCTACTACCCATTTCCCCAAGGCGAATATGGGGGGAGTCCGCACTTCCATCAGGATTTCCTGAGCGGGAACCTGTTCGACTACACTCCAGAGGCGGGTTTTCTCGGGACCGACAGCTTTACCATTTACGTCACCGATGGTCAGGGCAACAGTAATCTGGCGACCATCACCATTACCGTCACGCCGCCCCCGCAATCGATCATATTGACCGATGCCGCCGAGAAAATCGGCTACCAGGCGTATGACCACCCTGTGTTGGTCGCTGCGGCAGGTGGCAACGACCGCATCACGGGGAGCCGGTTCGATGATGTCCTCGACGGCATGGAGGGCAGCGACCGGCTGAATGGCGGCGCGGGCAACGACATTCTCAGCGGCGGCATCGGTCGCGATACGCTGATCGGCGGGGAAGGAGCCGATTCCTTCCTATTCGACGTTGCGCCGGGCAAAGCGAACTGCGATCGACTCCCGGACTTCTGCGCGGCTGACGATTTGTTCAAGCTGGACGCCGCCGTATTTACGACGCTCTCGGTCGGCACGCTGGATAGCGCGGCCTTTGCATATGGCAAGATCGCAGCCGATGAAGACGACCGCATCGTATATGACGAAGCTCGCGGGGAGCTGTTTTACGATGCGGATGGAAGCGGGGGCGCAGATGCAGTTCGGTTCGCTATCGTGAGCGGCGGCAGTTCGCTCTCCGCGGAGGATTTCCTTGTTTTCTAAGTGACGGCCCGGGAAGAATGCCCGACAAATCGGCGTTGACGGCTCGGCGATTTCTGTTTATCAAATCGGCCCATGAAAAACTTCGCGGTTATTCTTGTGGTGGGACGGCGCATGGGCAGGATGGTGTGACCATCCGGCGGTAGCCACCCATGCGCTGAACGAGGCTCCTGATGGGGCCTTTTTTTATGTCTTCAAACAAGCTAATCACCCCAAGCCTTACAAAAGGGACGGAAGCAGGCCAATGAGCGGAACTGAAAACCAGATGACAGGGGCGGAGATCGTTCTCCAGGCTCTGAAGGACAATGGCGTCGAACACATCTTCGGCTATCCGGGCGGCGCCGTGCTTCCGATCTATGACGAGATTTTCCAGCAGGAAGAAATCCAGCACATTCTGGTTCGCCACGAGCAGGGCGCCGGCCACATGGCCGAAGGCTATGCCCGTTCTACCGGCAAGGTCGGCGTCATGCTGGTCACTTCCGGTCCCGGCGCTACCAATGCCGTCACGCCGCTCCAGGACGCGCTGATGGATTCGATCCCGCTCGTCTGCATCTCCGGCCAGGTTCCGACCCCGCTGATCGGCTCGGATGCCTTCCAGGAGTGCGACACGGTCGGCATCACGCGGCCCTGCACCAAGCACAACTGGCTGGTCAAGAACGTCAATGATCTCGCCCGCATCATCCACGAGGCGTTCCGCGTCGCCCAGTCGGGGCGGCCGGGTCCGGTCGTTGTCGACATCCCGAAGGACATCCAGTTCGCGACCGGCACCTACACGCCGCCTTCCGCGGTCCCGACGCAGAAGAGCTATCAGCCGAAGACGCAGGGTGACCTGAAGAAGATCGAAGAAGCGATCGCGCTGATGAAGACGGCGCGCCAGCCGATCATCTATTCCGGCGGCGGGGTGATTAATTCCGGCCCTCAGGCCGCGCATTTCCTGCGCGAGCTGGTCGACCTCACCGGCTTCCCGATCACCTCGACGCTGATGGGCCTCGGCGCCTATCCGGCCTCCGGCAAGAACTGGCTCGGCATGCTCGGCATGCACGGCACCTACGAGGCCAACATGGCGATGCATGACTGCGACGTCATGATCTGCATCGGCGCCCGCTTCGACGACCGCATCACCGGCCGGCTCAATGCCTTCTCGCCGAATTCGAAGAAGATCCATATCGACATCGACCCTTCCTCGATCAACAAGAACGTCCGGGTCGACGTCCCGATTGTCGGCGATGTCGGCACGGTTCTCGAAGACATGATCCGGTTGTGGCGCGCGGCGGCGAAGACCCTCGACAAGGCACGCCTGGATGGCTGGTGGGGGGCGGTCGCCAAGTGGCGGGCACGCAATTCGCTGGCCTATACGCCGAACGACGACGTCATCATGCCGCAATATGCGATCCAGCGGCTCTATGAGCTCAGCAAGGACCGCGACACCTACATCACCACCGAGGTTGGCCAGCACCAGATGTGGGCGGCACAGTTCTTCGGCTTCGAGCAGCCGAACCGCTGGATGACCTCGGGCGGCCTCGGCACGATGGGCTACGGCTTCCCGGCCGCGATCGGCGTGCAGGTGGCGCATCCGGAGAGCCTCGTCATCGATATCGCCGGCGATGCCTCGATCCAGATGTGCATCCAGGAGATGTCCTGTGCGGTGCAGTACGGTCTGCCGGTCAAGATTTTCATCCTCAACAACCAGTACATGGGCATGGTCCGGCAATGGCAGCAGCTTCTGCACGGCAACCGCCTGTCGCATTCCTATACGGAAGCGATGCCGGACTTCGTCAAGCTGGCCGAAGCCTATGGCGGCGTCGGCATCCGCTGCGAGAAGCCGGGCGAACTCGACGATGCGATCCGGCGGATGATCGATACGCCGGCGCCGGTGATCTTCGACTGCCGCGTCGCCAACCTCGCCAACTGCTTCCCGATGATCCCGTCCGGCAAGGCGCACAACGAAATGCTGCTGCCCGACGAGGCGACCGATGAAGCCGTTGCCAACGCGATCGACGCCAAGGGCCGCCAGCTCGTCTGAGGATAAGGGTTAGGAAACAAGAGAATGAGCGCACATCTTCAACCGACGGGCTCCGCCTATTTCATCGCCAAGGAGACGGAGCTTGCGGAGACGCACACGCTCTCCGTCCTCGTCGACAACGAGCCGGGCGTGCTCGCCCGCGTCATCGGCCTGTTTTCCGGCCGCGGCTACAACATCGAGAGCCTGACGGTCTCCGAGACCGAGCATGAGGCGCATCTGTCGCGCATCACCATCGTCACGCGCGGTACGCCGCATGTGCTGGAGCAGATCAAGAACCAGCTTGAGCGTCTCGTGCCGGTGCATCGCGTCGTCGACCTGACGGTGCGCGCCGCAGGCCTCGGCCACGACCGGCCGGTCGAGCGGGAACTGGCACTCGTCAAGGTGCATGGCTCGGGCGAGCACCGCGTGGAAGCGCTCCGGCTTGCCGATGCCTTCCGCGCTTCGGTGATCGATGCCAATATCGACCACTTCGTCTTCGAGATCACCGGAAAGCCTTCGAAGATCGAGCAATTCATCGCCATCATGAAGCCGCTCGGGCTCATCGAGGTATGCCGCACCGGTATTGCCGCGATGAACCGCGGGCCGCAGGGGATGTGAGTCCGTATCGACAGACTGTATCCGGGGATTTGCCCCTCTCCTCGGGTTTAACCCGAGGACCAACCCTCTCCCCGCGCGCGGGGAGAGGGGATTTCTGAGGCGAAGCATTGCCGCGAGCCTCCTTCGCCCCGTGTGCGGGGAGAGGGGGACTTTTGGGGCGAAGCGTTGCCGCGGGTCTCCTTCGCCCCGCCTGCGGGGAGAAGGTGGCCGGCAGGCCGGATGAGGGGCAGTCTCAAAGGCGACTGCCTTCCGGCGTTAGATAACCTCCAGCCGCATCTTCTTCCTCGGCGGCGGAAAGACGCGGTCGAGCTCGGCGAGGTTCTCCGAGGTCAGGTGAATGTCCATCGCGTCGCGGTTTTCGCGGGCGCGTTCGGCAGAGCCGGTCTTCGGTATGGAGATGACGCCGGAGCGGGTCTTGAGAAAGGCAAGGGCGATCTGCGCAGGCGTCGCCTGGTGCGCCTTGGCGATATGGACCAGGTCGGTATCGTGGAGCAGGCGACCTTCATCAAGCGGCGAATAGGCCATGACCGGCACGCCACGGTCGCGGCACCAGGGCAGGAGGTCGTATTCGATGCCGCGGCGGGCGAGATTGTAAAGTACCTGGTTTGCCGCGGCGCTGCTGCCGTCCGGAACCGACTGCAACTCCTTCATGTCGTCGACATCGAAGTTCGAGACGCCCCAGGCGAGGATCTTGCCGGCCTTCTTCAGCTCCTCGAAAGCGGTGACGGTTTCGGCGAGCGGATAACCACCGCGCCAATGCAGCAGATAGAGGTCGATGCGGTCGGTGCCGAGATTGCGGAGACTTCGCTCGCAGGCGGCGAGCGTGCCCGACCGGCTGGCATTGGAGGGCAGCACCTTGCTGACGATAAAGGCTTCGTCTCGCCGATCCCTGACCGCTTCGCCGACGATGCCCTCGGCGCCGCCGTTGCCGTACATTTCCGCCGTGTCGATCAGCGTCATGCCAAGATCGAGTCCGACCTGGAGGCTGCGGATTTCGTCGGCCGCCTTCGCTCGGTTCTCGCCCATCTTCCAGGTTCCCTGACCGAGGACCGGGACCTTGCGCCCGTCGGGGAAAGCAGTGCTCGGAATCGTGTCGTGCATCACAGGCGCCTCGTTAGGTTGGATCCTGGCAAGATGGTATCCTGGCGAAAAAAGTCCATGTCCCTGCAATGAATCGCCAAAGCGACAAGGAATCCGATCAAGAAAAGCTGCGTCGTGCCTTGCGGAGAGCACAATCGCTCACTACATCGGGGTCATCGATGTTGATCGGCGATGTTGCTTTAGCGCTGAAGCGCCACGTCGCGAAGTCCTGCCGCAATCGGTTGGATAGTCGCTCAACACGGATGTCGTCTCCCTGCCTTTGACCACGGATGTACTGGCATTGGCAGGTCGAGAGGACGAGGAAGGTCGGGTTCGCCCGGCCTTTTTTGTTGCCACAATCTCTGATGCGAGACACTCCACCACATTCCGTTTGTGACCATGACAAGATTCTGACTGATCTTCGAATTTAGGTCAGCTAGCCTGACCTAAATTCAGGAATCGATCTGAGAAGGCTGACCTGCCGCCGATCTCCGATCGAAGCTCAGAGAGAAATATATGCAACCGGATACGCTTTTGGCACTTTTCTTGTTCGCCCTCACGACATCGATCACGCCAGGCCCCAACAACATGATGCTGTTTGCCTCGGGCGTGAATTTCGGCTTTGCCCGAACGATCCCGCATATGCTCGGCATCGGCGGCGGCTTTTTCGTTTTGTTGATCGCCGTCGGCCTGGGGCTTGGAGCACTGCTTCACTCCGTGCCGCTTCTCTATACGACGCTGAAGTTCGCCGGCGGTGCCTATCTCGTCTGGATCGCCTGGAAAATCGGCTCCTCGCGCTCGCTCGGCGAGGGCAAGGCGGGTGCGGTGCCTTTGACCTTCCTCCAGGCCGCCGCTTTCCAATGGGTCAATCCGAAAGCCTGGGTGATGGCAGTCTCGGCAATGGCCACCTATACCGGCGGCGACAGCTATCTCATGAGCGTGCTCGTCGTCGGTCTCGTCTTCGCGATCGTCAACGTGCCAAGCGTCTCCACCTGGGCGGGCTTCGGATCGGTGCTCAGGCAATGGCTTTCGGAGCCGGCGCGGCTCAAATGGTTCAACATCACCATGGCGGTGCTGCTCGTCGTCAGCCTTTGGCCGATGCTAAAGCAATGATGGCGCTCGGTGAAAATACTTTGATATGTTGATTCCGAATTCCGCCCTAATGCATTAGAAATAGCCGTGTTTCCGGCAGAGGAGGCGCAGAATGTCCGAGAATCATCGTGGCCCTGAAGACGATCACGGTCACCACCATCACGACAACCATTTCACCGATATGGAAGCCCGGGTGAAGGCTCTGGAAACGGTGCTGACCGAAAAGGGGCTGATCGATCCGGCGGCAATCGATGCGATCGTCGAGACTTACGAAACGAAGGTCGGGCCGCGCAACGGTGCCCGGGTCGTCGCCAAGGCCTGGAGCGATGCGGAGTTTGCCGACTGGCTGCAGCGTGATGCGACGGCGGCGATCGCCAGCCTCGGCTTTGCCGGTCGCCAAGGCGAGCATATGCGCGCCGTCTTCAACACGCCGGATACGCACAACCTCATCGTCTGCACGCTCTGTTCCTGCTATCCCTGGGCCGTGCTCGGCCTGCCGCCCGTCTGGTACAAGGCGCCGCCCTATCGCTCGCGCGCCGTCATCGACCCGCGCGGCGTGCTTGCCGAATTCGGGCTTGAGCTGTCGGTCGCGAAGAAGATCCGCGTCTGGGATTCGACGGCGGAACTGCGCTATCTCGTCGTGCCCGAACGGCCCGAGAGTACCGCGGGGCTCGGCGAGGAGGCGCTGGCCGCACTCGTCACGCGCGACTCGATGATCGGCACCGGGCTGGCATTATCACCGGAGGCAGCCCGATGAACGGACCGCACGACCTTGGCGGCCAGCACGGCCTTGGCCCGATCGCGCCGGAGAAGGACGAGCCCTGTTTCCATGCGGAATGGGAGAAACGGGCGCTCGGCATCACGCTCTCCTGCGGCGCCTTCGGCGCCTGGACGATCGACGAAAGCCGGCATGCGCGCGAAAGCCTGCCGCCTGCGACCTATCTCGCGGCAAGCTATTACGAAATCTGGACCCGGGCGCTGGAAACGCTGCTGAAGCGCCATGGCTTCGTGTCTCAAACGGAGCTCGATGCCGGCCATATGCTCGAAAAGGGGCGCGAGCCGAAGCGGGTGCTCAAGGCCGATATGGTGGCGGGCGTGCTCGCCAAAGGCGGGCCTTGCGACCGGCCCGTCGCTGCGCCGCCGCGTTTTGCTGTCGGCGAACGCGTACGCACAAAAAACTTCAATCCGGAAACCCACACGCGCCTGCCGCGCTATGCCCGCGCCAAGATGGGCGTCGTGGAAGCGGTGCAGGGCAGTTTTGTCTTCCCGGACGACAACGCTCACGGCGAGGGCGAGAACCCGCAATGGGTCTACACGGTCGTCTTCGATGGCGGCGAGGTCTGGGGCGAGGGCGCCGATCCGTCGCTGACCGTCTCGATCGACGCATGGGAGAGCTATCTTGAGCGCGTGTAACACCGCATCTCCGTTGGTCGCCTCCGCCGAACTGCCGAAATCGGCGGATGGCGATCCAGTCTTCGCCGAGCCGTGGCAGGCGGCGGCCTTCGCCATGACCGTCCGGCTCCACGAACAGGGCGTGTTTTCCTGGACGGAATGGGCCGAGGCACTTTCGGCTGAGCTTCACAAGCCCGAGCGCAAGGCCGACGGCAGCGACTACTACGATTGCTGGGTGGCGGCGCTCAGCCACCTCGTGGCGAACCTGTCGATCACCTCTGCCCCGGAACTCGAGGCGCTGGTCAGAAGCTGGCAGCGTGCCGCCGAGGCGACGCCGCACGGCAAGCCGATCATCCTGGAAAACGATCCGCGCCGGCAGGAATGAGCCAGCGGCCGCTACGATGCGTCGGCAGCCTCGAATTGCCGGTAGCATTCGTGGGCGACCTTCTGCAGGAGGTCGCGCGGTACCTCGCCGGTGACCGCGTAGCCGATCTCGCCGTCGATCCAGTAGAAGGTCCCGAGGGCGCCCTGGCTGGCAATGCGGAAGCTCGTTTCGCGATTGTCCCTGTTGCGGCCGAGGAGCACGGTCAGGCGCTGGCCGGAGCCATCCTCATACATCAGCATGGCGCCTGCCGTGCCATTGACGGGGATCAGCCGGCCGCCGACCAGCGAAAATCCGAGCGCCGAGAGATCGGGGATCTTCAACCCGTAATCGAGCCGCTTGCCGAGCCAGGTCGCCAGATGTGCCTGTTGGTCGGCCCCGACTTCGACCGGATGGCGCACTTCGCTCGCGTAGACGAGGAAGGCGGATTGCGCCTGGCGGGGAAGGCTGTCGGGGTTCTCAGCCGTTTCGAGCCGCTGATCGGGGGCAAGGGTGGGCGCGGCATAGATACCGGCAAGGACACCGGTCGCAAAAATCAGCAGGCCGGCGGCGATGCGACGGAGCGTGGTGGCGTGGGATGACGTGACGGCGTTGTCCTGGTCGAAACGGGCGGAAAGCAGCGCCCGATCGCCTTCATTGTCTCGGGCATAGGAAGCGAAATGTTGTTGCAGCGCAGCCGCCTGGGCCTGCCATTCGCGGACTTCTTGGGCGCGGACCGGGTGCCTTTCCAGCCAGGCTTCGACACGCTGCCGCTCCGGCTGGCCGAGATGGCCATCGACATAGGCGTGCAGTTCGTCTTCGGAGACGGTGCTGAATTCATCCGTCATTTCGGTCTCCGCAGGGTGATCACGTTGTCATCCTTCATCGCTTCGGCGAGCTGGCGGCGGGCGCGTGACAGGCGCGACATCACCGTGCCGATCGGAATGGCCATCATTTCCGCGACATCCTGATAGCGGTATCCTTCGATGACCACGAGCATCAGTACCGAGCGGTTCTCCGCCGACAGCCGATCCAGCGCGCGTTCGAGTAGGCGGCTTTGCAATGGATCGGCGTTTTGCTCTTCGGCAACGAGCCCAAGCGCCTCGTCGTATTCGACCTCGGGGTGCAGCGCGCGGTGGCGATGGCGGTTGCGATAGAGGTTGGTCATGATCGTGAAAACCCAGGCGCGCAGGTTCACGCCGCGCCATTGCTGACGGCGCGCCAGCACTTTCTCGACGCAATCCTGCAACAGGTCCTCGCCGTCCGAATCGGACCGCGCGAGGCTGCGCGAATAGCGCCTGAGCGCTGGCATCAGGCTGAGAACGTCCTCTTCGAAAGGGTCGGGCGCGGAAGCGTCCGCGCCCGCCTCCGAGCCGTCACGGCCGTGCGACATCCCATTCGCCCTTCACACCGTCACCGGTGATATCGCCCATCTTCTTGTCTTTTACCCAGAAATAGAGCGGCATGCCGTCCTTGGCCCATTGCTTGCTGCCGTCCTTGCGCTCGACGATCGAGTAAGCGCCTTCAGGCATTGCGTTGCCTTCCACCATGAAGGGTGGCCAGTTCTTGGCGCATTGATCATAGCAGGCGGAGACGCCCTTCTGGTCGTCCTTATACGTGTAAAGCGTCATGCCGTTGGCCGCGGCAAGCACGGGACCTTTTTCACTCTCCACCGTTTTTACCGGCGGCGCCGCGAACGCCGAGGCGGTCGTGGCAAGGGAAATGGCAATGGCCAATGCAAACGTTCTCATGGGTGGGTTCCTTCCTCAAGCCTACGAAGTTCACGCAACGCCGCACACCCGGCCTTGGCCAAGTGGCGGGCTATACGCGGAACCGGTTCCAGGTTCGCGAAGTGAGACACGGACGGTTCAGGATTTATTCCCGGCTCGCCCGCGAAAGTTGTGAGGGCGCATTTCGCGGGGTGGTCGGGTTCTCAATTCAGACGCGGTCGGCGACAAAACGGGCGAGGACCGGCCCGATGAGCGTAATGATCAGAAGCCGGGCGGTCTGCAGCGCCATGACGAAGGGCAAGTCGACATCGCTCGAGGCGGCGATGACGGCGATCGAATCGAGGCCGCCTGGACTGGTGGCGAGATAGGCGGTCAGCGGATCGATGCCGGCCGCCTTGATGAGCAGCACGGCAAGCGCGCCGGAAAAGGCCATGAGTACGAAGATGGAGACGAGCGTCGGCAAGAAGGCGCGGCGCGCATGCGCGATGATGCTGCGGGTGAAACTCAGCCCGATGTTCCAACCGAGCAGCGCGAAGGAAAGCGCTAGCAGCCATTGCGGCAATTCGATCGTCAACATGCCGGTGACATTGAGAGCGGAACCAATGGCGAAGGGAACGAGGAAGGCCCCGGCTGGCACGCGCAGCAACTTGCCGAGGAAGCCGCCGACGATGCCGACGGAAAGGGTCGCGAGGAAGGGCAGGCCGGCGACCGGCGCAAACCAGCGGGTCGCGGTCTCGGCCTCCGTGCCGCTGACCCAGAGATGTGCGACCATCGTCGCTGCGCCGGCGACGAAGACGACCCGCAGATACTGCATGAAGGCTACGAGACGGGCATCCGCACCATAAGCGTCCGCCATCAGCAGCATCGTCGAGGCGGCGCCGGCCGAGGACCCCCAGATCGCTGTCGTTCCAGGCAAGATGCGCATCCGGGTGATTGTCCAGCCGCAGAGCGTGCTGACGCCGATCACCGACAGGATGACGGCGAGGAAGAGCGGCCAATTGCTGGAAAAGGTCGCGAACAGATCGGGCCGCATCGAGCCGGCGATCATCATCGCCAGAACGACCTGGACGCAGAAAAAGAACTGGCGGGGTAGGCGGATCGTGCCGCCGTTCATGCCGACGAGCGCGCCGGCAACCATGGGTCCCATCAGCAGCCCGGCAGGAATGCCCGCCATTTCGAGCAGGGCAGCAAGAATCAGGGAAAGCGCGGCCAGCAGACACCATTGCCAAATCTGAGGCAAACGACCTACCCCGGTGCTCTCGGGCGTCATCGGCGTTGCGGGATGTTCCGGCTTCAAGGGTTTCTCCAGTGAGGAGGGCTTTTTCGCTGCTTGTGCACACAGTATGCAGCTGCTCGAGTTGTTAGCAGCATCGCGCGCGCCGATTCAAGGTGCCATGCCAAGAAACCGCTACAGCGATCTTCATGGAGAGTGGGCGTCCGGACGCAGTGCATGAGACCGATTGATGCCTCTCGAGCCGCAGAAGATTTCGCGCAAGTGCAGCGGTGCGGCATTGTGAGCGCCGAGACATCTCCGGCGGGGGTAGATGGAAATCCGGGCTTGCGCCGAGGCGCCGAATCCTGACACTTCAGCCCATGCAATTCGCTCCGCAACAGGATGAGGCCCTGAAGGCCGTTTCGCGTTGGCTGAAGGAAGGCCGCTCGCCGCTGTTCCGGCTGTTCGGCTATGCCGGGACCGGCAAGACGACGCTCGCCCGATACTTTGCCGAGCATGTCGACGGCGAGGTGCTTTTTGCGGCCTTCACCGGCAAGGCTGCGCAGGTGCTGCGATCCAAGGGGGCCAGCAATGCGAAGACCATCCATTCGCTGATCTACCGGCCGCGGGGCGAAGAGGAGGTCGAGGACGAGGAAACCGGCAAGACGTCGATTGCGCCGATGTTTGCAATCAACCGCCAGAGCCCCGTCGCCAAGGCGGCACTGATCATCATCGACGAATGCTCGATGGTCGACGAAGCGCTCGGCAAGGACCTGATGAGCTTCGGCACGCCAATTCTCGTGCTCGGCGACCCGGGGCAGCTGCCGCCGGTGACGGGCGGCGGCTATTTCACCAATCACGAACCGGACTATCTGCTGACCGACATTCACCGCCAGGCGCGCGACAACCCGATCATCCAGCTTGCCATGCATGTGCGCGAGGGCAAGGAGATCATGCATGGCGACTTCGGCACGGCGCAGATCATCTCCAAGGGCGAAGTGACCCAGCCTCTGGTGCTAGAGGCCGACCAAGTGCTTGTCGGCACCAACCGGACGCGGCGGCGCTACAACCAGCGTCTGCGCGAGCTGAAGGGCTTTACGAGCGAGTATCCGCAATCGGGCGACAAGCTCGTCTGCCTCAGGAATGATCCGGCCAAGGGCTTGCTCAACGGTTCGCTCTGGCAGGTGATGAGCTCGTCGAAGGAGACGGTTAAGCCGGGGATCAACCTGATGATCCGCCCCGAGGACGACGACATGGATCGCGGCGCGGCGAAGATCAAGCTGCTGAAAGCGGCCTTCGAGGACGTTGAGGGCGAAATTCCCTGGTCCACCCGCAAACGCTACGACGAATTCGATTACGGCTATGCGCTGACCGTGCACAAGGCGCAGGGCTCGCAATGGGACAATGTCGTGCTCTTCGACGAGAGCTGGGCCTTCCGCGACACGCGCGAACGCTGGCTCTATACGGCAATCACCCGCGCGGCGGAGCGCCTGACGATCGTCAGGTGAGGAGACAACAATGCCGTCGACCGGATTGCTGATCACTTTTCTCATCACCACTGCCGTCTTCGCCTATGTGCCGGGACCGGCCATGCTCTACGCGACCGCCCAGACGGTTGCGCGCGGCCGCTGGTCCGGCTTGATGGCGACGTTCGGTATTCATGTCGGCGGCTATGTGCACGTTGCTGCGGCCGCGGCGGGGCTTTCGGCGCTCTTTCATGCCGTGCCCACGCTCTATCTGACCGTCAAACTCGCCGGCGCCGCCTATCTGATCTGGATGGGCGTGTCACTCTTCCGTGCAAAGGTGCATGGCGAAGCCAACCTGCCGGACGTCCAGGCGAAATCGGGAAAACGTGCGTTTTTCGAGAGCATCGCAGTCGAGATTCTCAACCCGAAGACTGCGATCTTCTTCGTTGCCTTCCTGCCGCAGTTCGTCGATGCCTCGGCGTCGCTACCCGTCTGGCTTCAGTTCGTCGTCCTCGGATCGGTCGTCAACCTGATGTTCTCGTCGGCGGATATTCTTTGTGTCGTGCTCGCCGGTGCGCTTCTATCGAGGCTCAAGCGTTCAAGTCGGACGCAGCGCCTGGTGCAACGCATCGGCGGCGCGACCCTCGTCGGATTGGGCGCCCATCTCGCCCTGCAGAAGAGCTGACAGTATGGGCCGCGTATTGGAGCGGCGAGATCGTTGCAACTCTGCGCCGATTGACATAGACCGGTCCGACGAGCAGCCTTGGCTTCGCCAAGGGAAGGAGAGCGAGTAGACTTACCAGCGCGTCTCCTCAGACGAGATATTTCAGGAATTGCAAGAAACAGATTATTTGTCGTGAACATGCGCGTCTAAGTCTCACGGAAGCGCGCTGCCGAATGCGGGGTGGTGGTGCATGCTGCGCGAAAGCCGAACCAATACACCACGAAGAGCAGCCAGCCGCACTACCCGTGCCGGCGGTCCCGCCGCGCCTGGCAGCGAGCGCCGCATCGTCACGGCGCTCTGCTACGATCTCGTCGGGTCGACCGATCTTTTGCATGTCATGGACATCGAGGATTATCAGGACCTGATGTCCGCCTTTCAGGAGTCGAGCAGGCAGTCGATCGCGTCGCACTCCGGCGTGATGCAGCACGAGGCCGGCGACGGCGGCGTGGCACTGTTTCCGATCGATCTCGACGCCAAGGATGCTGCTTCGCTGGCGATCCGCGCCGGCCTGGCAATCGTTGACGGCTGCAAGAGCGTCGGCCAAGAGGGCGGACGGGATGACCTCCGCGTCCGCGTCGGGATCGCCACGTCCGCGGCCCTCATCCGCGATATGGAACGGGAGAGCTGGCTTCAGGAGCCCGTCACCGGCGCGGCACTCGCCATGGCGGCCCGCCTACAAGTGATCGCCGAGCCGAACGGCGTCCTGGTTTCCGAGGAGACGCGAAACCTGGCCGGGCGATCGCATGCCTTCGTATTCCAGGGCAGCAAGACGCTCAAGGGCTTCTCGGCACCCGAGAAAGTGTGGCGGGCGCTTGGACACAAGATGGAGGTTGACCGCTTCTATGCATATGGCCGGCTGGGCGGTCCCTTCATCAACCGCGAGAGCGAGCTGAATACGATCGTGCGTACCTGGGATGGCGTCCTTGCCGGGCGGGGCGCAAGTCTCATCATCGAGGGGGATGCCGGCATCGGCAAGTCCCGCCTTCTGCGGGAGATCCGCAGGAAGACGCGGGATCGGCGCTCGAAGCTGTTTTTCTTCCAGTGCCTCCCCGGCGGCTTGCGCTCGACGCTGCATCCGCTGCTGCACAGCTTTCCCGTGTCGACGACGAGACATGGGCAGATGGGCGTCACGGCCTCCGACGTGGCGACATTGTTCGGGCGCAACGGCATCGAGGACAAGGAGGCGATCGATGTCTTCGCCTATCTGCTTGGCGCGGAAGGACAAAACCAGAGCCTCGCCAATGATAATCCCAAGGCGATCCGCGAGAAAGCGCACCGGGCGCTCTTGCGGACGCTGGAAGCGGTCTGCCGAGGCGGCCCCGTGGTCATAGCGGTCGAGGACATCCATTGGATAGATCCGACCTCGCGCGACCTGCTCGGCGAGGCGGCCCGGCTCATTGATCAGTTCCCGATCTTTCTCGTCTTGACGTCGCGGCGCGGTTCACCCGCCGTATGGCTGGACGCGGCGAACCCGCTGCGGCTGTCGTTGCGTCCTCTGGACAGTGACGAAACGCGGCGGGCGATCCGGGCGAAATGGCCGGAGCATCGGCTGGCGAGGCTGCCGGAACTCTTCGAAGTGGCGGAACGCATATCCGGCGGCGTTCCTCTGTTCATCGAGGAAATCTGCCAATGGGCCTCCCAAGATGCCGAAGCGGATGAGGCGAGCCTGTCGGAGAACATGAAGCCGGCCCATCTGTCGGCGTTCGAATCCATACTGGACGCGCGGCTGCAGCATCTGGGTCCGGCCAGAGAAGTGGCGCGAGCGGCAGCGGCGGCCGGTACGCAGGTGACCTTGCCTCTGCTGCGTGTGCTGCTGCCCGACTTCAGCAAGAAGGCAATCGCCAGCGCGGCCGATACGCTGTGCGAGACCGGGTTCCTGACGCGGGTTCGGGCACCCGGGCGCATTGCCTACGGTTTTCGCCACGTGCTGATCCAGGAGACGATCTACAACGCGCTGCTGCGCAAACAGCGGCAGGTGTTGCACCGGCGGCTATTTGGCGCCGTCGGCCAGAACCGCGGCATGGCCGCCTGGATCGACACCGGCGCACTGGCTGAACACGCGGAGCGGGCTGGCCTCCTCGAGAATGCAGTCGAACTGCTGATCGCCGCCGGGAAGGAGAGTTCGAGCCGCTCGGCGATGATCGAGGCGCGCCAGTATCTGGAACATGCGCTGAGACTTTGCAGCCAATTGGGCGAGGGGCGCCCCGTCGAGACGTTGCAGCTTGCTGCGCTGACGGCGCTCGGGCCGATCCTGACTGGCCTAGTGGGGCTGAATTCGCCCCCCGCGCGCAAGCTCTATGAAGACGGGGTTGAAATCGCCCGACGGCAGCCGATGGACGAGCAGTCGAAGTGGTTCCCGATCTATTGGGGCTGGTGGTTTACCGGTTCGAATTTCCGCGTCATGCACGACCGGGCCCTGGAGGTCCAGGCCATGTTGGCGAGGGCCGACGATCCGGAGATCCAACTGCAGGTGAACCATTGTATCTGGGCCATCGATTTCAATCTCGGCCGGCATCGGGAGACCCAGGAGGCGATCAAGGCCGGCTTGGCGCTCTATGACGAGCAAACGGCAAGGAGAAGCCGGATGGAATTCGGCGGGCATGACGCGAAGGTGTGCGCGCTCGGCCAGTTCGCCCTTTCCCTGTGGCTGACGGGGCAAACGAAGGCCTCGGACACGGCGCTGTCCAAGATGATCGCTTTCGTCGACCGCATAGCGCATGCGCCGAGCAAGGCGCATTCGCTCGATACCGAAGCCGTATCGGCGTTTTATCGGGACGACTTCGAGCGCCTCACTGAAGTTACCGAACGGATGGCGCATTTTGCCACGAAGCACGAGATGCAGTCCCTGTCCGGCCTGTCGCTGCTCTTCGGGGGCTGGGCCGAGGCACATAAGGGCAGTCTTGACGATGGGCACAGCGCTTTTAGGGAGGGCCTTTCGCTTCTCAGAAAATTGGGCGCGGTCGCGGATCTGCCGATCTACCTCTACATGCACGCCACCCTGCTTGGACGGGCGTGCAAGACGGGCGAGGCGATCGACATTGTGAACGAGGCTATCCAAAAGGCCGAGGAAACCGGCCATGCCTATTGGCTGGCGGAACTGCACCGGTGTCGAGCCGTTCTCAACGCCCAAGCGGGGGCGCATCGGGATGTGCTCGCTGAAGATCTGCGATCGGCCATCGATATTGCAGAAGGCCAGGGAGCGATGGCCCTTGCCAAGCGCGCCCGACAGTCGGTTCAGGAGTTCGGCGTTGTCGTCAGGTGCTGATCGCAGTCGCCTGAATGAAGGGCTGGCCGATTTTCATACGGCGATCTTTTCAGACCTACGCGCCTTTCTTTCCATAACCTCCAACCCCGAGGAGACCAAGCGTCGCTTCCAGGCGCTTTTGCCACTCTGCCGAAGAGCGCGAATAACGCGGATCGGCGACCTGACGGGGCTGGATCGACTCGGACTCCCCGTGGTGCAAGCCGTTCGTCCGGCGGCATTGTCAGAGGTGACGTCCCTGGGGCGGGGCCTCACGACGGCGGAAGCGTCGATGGGCGCAATCATGGAATCACTGGAGCGCTATTATGCCGAAGCTATTCCGGCCGAGCGCGTCTTCCTGGCGACCGCCGAGGAGCTCGAAATTGCCGACGGCCTCTTTGACAATCTAGTCGTGGCCAGATCGGGAAACTGGCGGACGAAGATCTTGCCTTGGATCGCCGGTCTCGATGTCGCCACAGGTCATGCGCTGCCGGTTCCCGTAGAGCTGGTCCACACTCGCTACACGGATCCGCCGCCGGTCCACGATGGCTGGTTTGCACGCACGACAACGGGGCTTGCCTGCCATATGGAGGCCCGCGGCGCCTATCTGCACGGCCTGTTCGAATGCGTCGAGCGCGATGCCATTGCCCGCGCCTTCGCGACGCACGGATTCTTCGACCGGATGCGCATTGCCGTGACGGGGCTCGGCCAACGGGTGGATCATATCCGCGCTATCGCGGAAGCCTGCGGGATATCCTTCGCGCTGTGGCATGCCCCTTCGCCGGCCGGCATTCCGGTCATCTGGTGCCAGACGATCGAGACGGGTCCCGGCGAACCGATCCTTGCCCTGCCGACTGAAGGCTATGCCGCCGGTCCGAGCGTCGAAGCTGCGGCCGCAAGCGCCATGCTCGAGGCGCTGGCGGCCAGGGCAGGAGCGATTTCCGGTGCTCGCGATGACCAGACGAGAGCACACTACAAGAGAAGCACCGAGGTGGTCGTTGCGAGAGCCCGCGAGCTTATTGTCGCGGAAGGTTCCGCAAGACCGATCGCGCCAGCCGCTTTGCCTGCGTTCGTCGATTCCGGCTCCCTGCTGAACGGCATCGTCGCCGCCGGCCTCGGTCCTGTCGTCGCCGTCCCGGTGGGGCATGATCGCGAAACGGGCGTCCGCTGCGTGAGGACGGTCCTTGCCCGCGCATACCCATTCAATGTTGTACGGTGAGCAGATGGCGGATGCGAGCGAAGAGGGTCCGATCCTGGTGTTTCTCGGTCCGACGCTTCGGATTGCCGAGGCCGAGGCGGTGCTCGACGCCATCTATCTGCAACCCGCCGCGCAGGGTGACATTCTGTTGGCCGCCCATGCTTTCCGCCCGCGTGCCATGATCCTGATCGACGGCCAGTTCGAAGACCGGCCGGCCGTCAGGCACAAGGAGATCCTCTGGGCGATGGCGCAGGGAATTCTCATGGTCGGAGCCGCCAGCATGGGGGCGCTGCGGGCGGCCGAACTCAGCGACTTCGGAATGATCGGCGTCGGGCTGATCTACCGATGGTATCGGCGATGGGCTCTTTCGTCGCCAAGAGACGTTTGCGGGTCGCCTCCCGCACTGACACCGGACGATGCGGTGGCCGTGCATTCGGGGCCGGCGGAGCTCGGCTTTATGCAACTAACTGACTCGCTCGTCGATCTGCAGCGGACCTTTTCCGTTCTGATGCGCAGCAAGATCATTACGCCTGCCGAACGTGCGCTGCTCACAACAATGGCGCGAAATATGAACTTTCGCGAGCGCACGCTCGCGACTATAGTGGGTGCGGCGGGATGGCCGGACGGCCGCGTCCAAGAACTGCGGCAGACGATGGTAAGCCAAAAAAGACAGGACGCTCTCCTGGCGCTTGGCGCCGCGCCGAGCCTTGTGCGACGGGCACGGACGGCAGGCGGCGGCGATTCTTGGATGGCGACGAACACCTTCATGCGGGACCTGGAAGCCGGCGGCATTGACTCAAAATTAGTGAACACTTATAAATTCAATCCCTGATTGCCGGATTTCACCGACCGAGGGGGCAATTGTGCGATGCGTTTGCTTCGGAATGAGGCCCTAGAGTCTGGTGATGCGCGCCTAGGCACGCGCTTCTGGATATTCCCCCAACCCCCTTTCATTCCGGGATACGAGCAGCCGGATCGTGTCTGGCTGCCGATCTTGCGGGACGAGATCGGTCCGGGGCCAAGCGACGCGTTGATGTATGTGGTCGATCCGCTCTCGGACAAGCAGCCCTATGGCCTTGATAGGCTGCCGCCCTTCGATGGGGCGAGGCGATCCCCGGCAGGGCCGGGTCCGGACCGCCACTTCGACAATGTATCGCCGACGTCACGGGAATTCCTCTCCGTGCACGCCTATGCCTGCGTGCACTTCGTTCTCGACATATGGCAGAGCTATCTCGGCCGGCCGGTTCGATGGTTTTTCGATCAGACTTTTCCTCGCCTCGAAATCGTGGCCTTTGTGAACTGGGACAATGCGCAGGCGGGCTACGGCTTCCTGGAACTGGGGTGTTCGGATACCGACGGGATTCTGCGTCCCTATGCGCTGAATTTCGATACGATTGCCCACGAGGTCGGACATCTGATCCTCCTGTCCGAAACCGGCGTGCCGGCGATAGTTTCGCGCGCAGCAGACTTCTTTCCGTTTTCGGAGGCGTTTTCGGACGCCGTGTCGTTGATCTCGTTCCTGCATTTCGGCTCGGCCATCGACCGATTGCTGCGCCGGACGCGGGGCAATCTGCTGCTCTATAACGAGCTCAATCGCTTTGCCGAAACGAGCCCCGAAGCCCAGGTGCGGCTCGCGACCAACTTCCGCCGCATGTCGGACGTGACCGGCGAGGTGCACGACCGTGCGCTCCCCTTTGTCGGCGCCATCTTCGATACCATTGTCGAGCTTTATCATCGCGAACTGGTCGCGCGGGATTGTGCCGATAGTCGGCTTCTCGACATTGACCTGCGCGGGTTGAGCCAGCGTGACTTCGACGAGTTCCGCGCCGCGACAGCCGAGGCCTTTCAGATGAAGCCGCTGATTTTCGAACTGGCGTTGGCGTCCGCCCGCGACACGGTCGGACAGGCGCTTGGGGCTTCGTTGCGGACGCTCGATCCGACAACGATGCGATTGGATCAGGCCGCAACCGCGGTCATCGCCGCCGCCCAAGGCGGGGCTGCGGAGGTGCTGGAAGCAAATTTCGCATGGCGTGAGATTATCGGTCGAAGGTGAAGCCAGGAAAAGGAGAGGAACATGAGTGATTGTTGCAACCATCCCGGCGTGGGGAACCAGGCGAAGGGCCTCGAGGCTCCACACTATGACGCTTACAATCCAAGCGAGGTGCGTCTTTATGGCCGCCCCGCTGTCACTCTATCGATATTCACGCCCGAGGAAATCGGGGAACTCGACGTCAGTCTCGAAGAGGAACTGAGGGGTCGTGAAATTAAAGCCGAAGACAAGAAGCTGATCTCTGGCATCATCAGACGTGTTGCCCAGAAGAAGTTGATTGACCTGTTTCAGCAGCAGATCGTATTGGCTTTGGTTGATGAGACGCAAGCTGAAGTCTTAAAGCTCACGGTAGAGATAAATATTCCATCGCGCAATTTTCGTGGAGACGACAGCAAATATATCAAGAGCATTGGCGTAATTTACGGCTATGCCTATGAAGGCCATTGCTACAAGTTGCCGAAGCCGCAAATCATGTATCTGCCCGCAGAGCCAAGGGAAATCCTTGGCGGTGATTGCGGGTGCGATTGTGGATATGTTCCGGAACTGGGCTACGCCGTCTGGCAGATTGACAAGCTTGAACGTGTCATTGCTCTCGACGTCCGCTCAGATGATGTGAAAACGCTTGTCCTGGACGAAAACATGCCGGGCAGCCGCTCGCCGATGGCCTACGCACAAACCATGGCGCTAGCGCCGGCTCGGCACCGCGATTGAGATGTGCGCCGATACCTCGCCCGGTCCGTGGAGGCCGCTACTGCATGTTTCCTTAAATCGTAGCCGATTTGAGGATAAAAACATGCAGCGACTCAAAGTGCTACAGCGTCCTGAGTGCGTCTGAAAAGACGCACGGCGCTGTAGGCGCGTTCATGCTTCCTATTGCAGGCTGCCGTCGCCGCTGCGGTCGGCCGCCTGGAAATCCGCCATGACCCTGTTCAGGAACTCGCTCTGGCTGAGCTTGCCGTCGCCGTTCGTGTCGGTGGCGGCAAATTGCTGAGCGTTCAGTGCCTGCGCCACTTCGCCGGAGCGCAGGCTGCCATCCTTGTTCTTGTCCAGACCTGCAAAGGCCATTGTCATGAATGCCTGGTACTCGGACCGGTCGACCGATCCGTTTCGGTCACGGTCGAGGCGATCCATTTGCCCCTGGTTCATTGCCGCAGACTGAGCCTGCGCGGCGGCCGGAACAAGCTGGCAAAGCACGAGTGCCGTCGAAAGAACGAGTTTTCGCATCATGGCGGCTCTCCGCTAGAGCATTTTGCAGTCAGGTGGAATCACCTGACGTCGCACAAATGCGGCAAAAAACAAAGGTTTAGAGCGGAGCGCATCCCGCTCTAATAGGCGCAGGTCAAGGCATTGCCGGCCGCGCTGCCGAGCGTGGCGCCGCCGCCAACGGCCCAGAGCTGACCGGTTCCCGATCCGATGGTCGCGCCGACCACGCCGCCGACGATCGCGCCGCCGACCGTCCCGGCAATGCAGCCGAACTCGTTGCGTCCCCCTTGGGATGTCGCAGCGGATTGGCACCCGGATAAGGCGAGGGCGCCAGCGAAAATGATGATTACGGTAGGCTTGCTCATTTTTTCCTCCAATACCTTCGTCCGAAAGCAATAAGAATCGGCGGAAGCGCCATTGTTGGCGTCGGATGTAAATAAGCTTCTGAATATGTCTCCCGAAGTGCGGGAAGCTCTTCTGATTGGTCAGAAGCAGCATGACGACGAAACATACAGTCTGTCGACGAGACGTCCGCAACTGCGCGCAAATACTACTGCCACGGACGGATGATGACAACTCTTTGGGGCCATCGGGCCTCAGAAGCGCCGCCGCCTACTGCATGTTTCCTTAAATCGCAGCCGATTTGAGCACAGGAACATGCAGCATTTCAAAGTGCTACAGCGTCCTTGGTGCGTCTGAAAAGACGCACGGCGCGGTAGAGCGACAGCGCGTTCGACGTGCTATTCCGAGGCGATCATGCCGGCAAGCACGGCCTTCGCAACCGCCTGGAAGCGGTTTTGAGCATCGAACTTGCGGATAATGCCGGATTCGAGGGTGAGGGCCGCGGTGATGTCCATGCCCATCAGCTGCGCGATCCGCGCGGCAGGGTGCCCGGCGGCCATCAGGCCAAGGCATTCGCTTTCGATAGGCGACAGATGGATCTGCCCGGGTGCAGGATCAGTACGCCCACTGGACCCGGTTTCGAGCAGTTCGGCAATCCGTTGCATCTGCCGGCGCAAGTTCGACTGTTGGGCTCCAAGTTCGCGGCGGCGCGACTGCAGCGCCGCCTCGAAGATCCGGTCGGCCTCCGTCTGGCTTTGCGCCGCGTCAAGCGCCGCCATCAGGTCCTGGATCGTGGCAACCGGCATGTCGATCTCCCGGCACGCGTTGATCACGGCCATGCGGCGGATATGCCCTTCGCCATAGACACGCATGGGACCAAGGCGCGCGGCGTTCAGCAGTCCCTTCTCCTCGTAGAAATGCAAAGTCCGGTGCGTCACCCCAAAAGCCTCGGCCATTTCGGCAATGGCGAGCCGGTCGTCCGAGCCGAAATAAGGAGTGGGCAGCTTCGGCAGAAAACCGCGCGTGCCCGGCGCTATGCCGACCTCTGCATTCTTCCTTGGATCCTGTGACATTCCGCGCCCCCCGTTTGCCGCGCCGTGACGTCGCGATCAGCCAATCGCAATCGCCGCTACCGGCTGCCTCTCGGGGCACATCGTGCGCGTGGCACGACTACTGCAGACCAATGTGCTTGCCCTTCACCCGGCGCGGCGCTTTCGAGGCGCGGTGCTGTCGTGAGGGGCTGGAGCTCCTTGCGCGTTCATCCGAACGTGCCGTGCCCCAACGGGCGAACCAGGCATCTAAATTCCAACGCACGGGTCACGGTAAGTGCGAATCAGCGAAATTAACAGCCCCCAATATTGCGGGTAAAATATTGGCGAGCTCGGGCGCCCAAGAATATGGAAGTTGGATGCTTCCTTGCCGAAGCATCGGATTTGGAAATACTTGCAGCAACTCCGGATTCTCAGTGGCCGAAGAGCTGGTGCGGCCGGCTTGCCGAGAGAATGAAGAGAGGCTCGTCGCCCTTCAACGGGGCAAGTTCCTGCTGGCACGACCAGGCCTCCTGAAAGGTCTCGCGCGTCAGGAGCTTCTTGTAGCGCGCCGTCGTCACCATGCACCGCATCAATGTGCTCTGCAGCCCCTCCGTGGCGGCGTGGGCGTAGATTTCGCCGTCGAGGCCGAAAAGCTGAGCGGCAAGGGACGTCGTCCTGTAGAGAATATCGGCTTCACTTGCCAGCTGTTGCGCGCCAATGAAGTCCTGCCGGAGCGGCACGGCTTCGCCGTCGTGCGAAAGCGTGACGCGAACTCCGGGCTCCGGCGTATCGTGCCAGGCGATCGTAACGGAGAAGGCGAGCGCCGGATTCAAGGAGCCGGTCGCGCCGGAAGAGCCGGTCACATCTGCGGAGGTGAGGGTCTTGTGGCGGAGCGCGGCGGCTCGCAACACTTCGGCGAAATGCTCCGCATTCCCATGCTCCGCGTCGACGATGAAGCGAACGGAGGGAAGGCCGCGGACAGCGGCCATCGGGCCGTTCGCAAGCTTGGCTTCCGCGGCGAAGTCGAGCGCTACTTTCGGTGACGGCAGCGGGGTGAACAACAGAAGCGGAAGGACCGTCAGCACCGCCCAGGGGGAGGAGAAGGGAGTGGGTTGCCAGGCGGGCCGGCGCCTGGCGGGACGGGCAGCCGTGGCTGCTCGCACCGGAACTTCCGCAACAGCTTCACGCAGCCGGTACTCCGGCACATAGGTTCCCTTCGGGATGCTGATCTGCCATTTCTCGCCGGACCCCTCGGCTTCGTAGAAGCCTTTCAGCAACTTGCGCAACTTTCCGGCATGGACGCGCACGAGAGGATCGCTATCGGCATCGAAAGCCTGGCCGCGTCCGAAGACGTCGACCGCGATGGAGTAGCCTTTCAATTGCCCGGCTTCGCCGACGATCTCCCTCTCGACCACATAGGTCAGGAAAGCACGCAGACGCTCGGAGCGCTGAAAGCCCTTGCTGTCGAGAATCCGGCCGAGCGCCGACCGGATCGACTCGTCACAGGGCCTTTCGGCTGGCATCATCAATGGCTCCGGAAGAAAAGGCGCTACGCCGTGAGAAGCGGACAGTTTTAACCTGATTCGAGATTTAGGACCAAAAAATGGTGCTTGTCAGGTTTAGCAACAAGAAATGTCAGGTTTTTCTGAAATGGACCGATTCCGAAGTGGGTTGGGGCGCCGTCGCACTTTCAGGTGCTGCATGTTTTTGTCCTTAAATCGGCTGCGATTTTAAGGAAGGATGCAGTAGAGGCAAGGGGCACGGCCGGATGTCCGTGCCCCGTTTGATGTGCTCAACCGGGATCGTGCAGGCTAAGCGCGCCGATAGTCCAGTTTAGGATACCAATCCGTCCCGCGGCCCTCCGGCGTCGTGTCGAGCAGGTGCCACAGCGGGTCGGGGTCGGGTGCGCCGCGTGGATCCTGACCGGGATCGGCCATTTCGCCATTCATCTCGCCGCTCCAAAAATGCCGGATCGTGCCATCGCGGCGGGTGAAAACCGTATAGCCAGGGACGTCGGCGTCTTCGGCGCTGACATAATCGCGGGTAAAGCTACCCTCGCTGTCGGAATAGACCTTCAACTGGGTCCAGTCGCGCGCCTTCTTGGCTTCAAGGAGCCGCTCGATCGGCGAGCGGGCGACCATCGCCAGAGCGATGCGTTGCTCGATGTCCGGTACCTTGCCCTCAAAGGCGGCCATCAGCGACGTGCACATGGGGCAGGGCTTCTCGCGCTTCGGGCCAAACATGTAGCTGTAGACGATGAGCGTGTCCTTGTCCCCAAAGAGGTCGGCGAGCGTCACGGAGCCGTTCTCCCCCTCGAAAACATAGGTCCGCGGCACTTCGCCACCCGGCGGCAACTGCCTGCGCTGCGCAGCCACCCGCTCGATGTGGCGGCGGAGTTCGATTTCCTCGGCAAGCAACGCGTTGCGTGCCTGGCGGTACTCGGCACTCTCATTCGGGAAGCGGGCGCGGTTCCTTGCGGCAAGGTCCGATGCGGGGACGAGTGGGGCCTGCGTCGTCATGATGTTCTCCTCCGAAGTTGCGACATGCTGCCCGGTCAGCGAATAAGGTTGATATCAACATAATAAGGGGATGTCAAAACGCCCTGGACGAAACCGTGCAAAGGCCGATTCCGATCTTGCAAAATCTGCGGTAGAACTGCGACGATCGATTTGGTCGCCGGCGCTCGTTCGAGTGCATCGCTTTGAAAGTATCGATATGCCCGCAAAGCTTTCCGTGAATCTCAATGCCATCGCCATGCTGCGCAACCGGCGCGATCTCCCATGGCCTTCTGTGACCGGCGTCGGCCGGATCGCGCTTCAAGCCGGCGCGAGTGGACTGACGGTCCATCCGCGACCCGATCAGCGGCACATCCGGTTTTCCGACCTGCAACCGATCCGCGACCTGATCGACGACGAGTTCCCGGAGGCGGAGTTCAACATGGAAGGCTACCCCAACGAGGAGTTTCTCCAACTCGTCGAACGCCACGAGCCGGAGCAGGTGACGCTGGTGCCCGACGACCCGACACAGGCGACCTCCGACCATGGCTGGAATTTTCGCGAGAACCGAGCCCTGCTCGCCAGCGTGGTGGGGCGCCTTAAGAAGAAAGGCTTTCGCGTATCGCTGTTTGCCGATGGTGACCCGGATCCGGAAGCGCTGAAGTTCGCCAGGGAGACCGGCGCCGATCGCATCGAACTCTACACGGGGCCCTATGGCGGCTGCCACGACGATCCCGACGGGGCCGAGCGGATCGCCGGCGAACTCGGCCGCACGGCCGAAATCGCAATCGGCCTCGGCCTCGGCGTCAATGCGGGACACGATCTGAGGGTCGCCAACCTGCCGTTGCTCGTCAAGCACATCCCGGCACTTGCCGAAGTGTCGATCGGCCACGGCCTGACGGCCGACGCGCTGGAATACGGCATGGCGGAGACGGTGCGTCGCTTCCGCCGCGCCTGCGGCGAGGCGGTATAGGGCTCGCGGGAGCCCCTCATCAGCGACTTGCTTGGTGAGTGCATCCATGCAATATCCATACATTATGAAAAGGATATCGCATGGCAAGGATCGCGGAAGCCTTTCGTGGATGCCGGAGCTTGGCAGGATGCGCGGGCCGCTCTACCTCGCCATCGCCGAACAGATTGCTGCCGACGTCGCGGCAGGGCGCCTGCCGGCCGGGACACGTTTGCCGCCGCAGCGGGCGCTTGCGGCCGCACTCGGCATCGATTTCACCACCGTCAGCCGTGCCTACAACGAGGCGCGGCGGCGCGGCTCGATCGAGGGTCGGGTCGGGCAAGGCACCTATGTGAGGGCGCGACCGAGAGGTGTCGGTAGTTCGTCGCCGGCCGGGCTCGTCGACATGAGCATGAATCTGCCGCCGCTCTTCGATGACCCGCCGCTTGCGGAAAGGATGTGGGGCGATATCGCCGACTTGCAGCACGAGCAGGGCCTTGCCCTGCTGATGCGCTATCAACCCGTTGGTGGTGCGCGGCAAGACCGGGCCGCAGGCGCGACCTGGCTGAAGCCGCGGCTCGGCGAAGTCTCGCCGGAGCGAGTGCTGGTCTGCCCCGGAGCGCAAGGGGCGCTGCTTGCAACCCTTGGCCTGCTGGCGACGAAGGGGGACAGGATCTGTGCCGAGGCGCTCGCCTATCCCGGTCTTCGTTCGGTGGCGGCGTATCTCGGCATCGACGTCCTGAGAGTTGCAATGGACGAATGGGGCCTTGTGCCGGAAGCTTTCGAGGCCGCGTGCCTCGAGCATCGGCCGAAGGTGCTTTACTGCAATCCGACGCTGCACAATCCGACAACCGCTACGCTGCCCTTGAAACGGCGCGAGGCAATCGTAGCGATTGCGCGAAGGCACAGCGTTGCGATCATAGAGGATGACGCCTATGGCGCGTTGCCGGCAGCGCCCGTGCCGCCGCTTGCAGCCCTTGCTCCGGATATCGTCCATCACGTGGCGGGGCTGGCCAAATGCCTCTCGCCTGCACTGCGGATCGCCTATCTGGTCGTGCCGGATTCAACGGCCGCCGTTCGCCTGGAAAGCGCCATTCGCGCCACGGCCGGCATGGCATCGCCGCTTTCGGCAGCGATTGCCACCCGTTGGGTGGAGGATGGCACGGCACAAGCGGTGCTGGCGGCCATACGCAGCGAAGCGGGGCGCCGCCAGCAGATGGTTGCCGACAGACTGCCCGACGCCGATGTCCTGGCCGACCGCGAGGGTTTTCACCTGTGGCTGAGATTGCCGCCCCAATGGAGCCGCGGCGAGTTTACCGCCCGGCTCAGGGCTCTGGGCGTCAATGTCGTGGCGAGCGATGCCTTCGCGCTTTCGGATCCTCCGGAGGCCGTGCGTCTCGGCCTCGGCGCGCCGGAGACGCGGGCCGAACTGCAGCGAAGCCTCGACGTCATTTCCGATCTTCTCGCACGATCGCCGGCGGCGCTCAGTCTCGTCGTCTGAAGGCGCGTTCGTATTTCCAAGGCGTTTTGTCTGCAGGCGGGCGGAATTGTCGCAGTCGTGCATGCATACAATGTTAGAAGTGTATGTTATGTATGGTTCCTGCCTGATGCCGCGGCGGCGCCCGACCTCTGGAACGTCCGGCCCTGGGCCCCTGGTTCGCGCATGCCTGCGGAAAACCTGAAAAGGAAGAATGATGTCTTCAAACGATGAGTGGACGCCCCGGTCGCCACTGCACACGGGTTTGCGTGGTCGCTGCCCGCGCTGCGGGCAGGGGCACCTGTTCAAGGGATTCTTGGCGCTCCGGGAAGAGTGCGAGGTCTGCGGCCTCGACTATTCCTTCGCCGACCCGGCCGATGGCCCCGCTTTCTTCGTGATTTGCTTCGCCTGCGTGCCCAGCGTGTTTCTCGGCGTCTGGCTGGAAGTGCAATACAATGCGCCGCTCTGGGTGCATTTGTTGGTGACGGGGCCGTTCATGCTCCTGACCTGCATCCCGCCGTTGAGGCCGCTGAAGGGCTGGCTGGTCGCCAGCCAGTTCTTCTACAAGGCCGAAGAGGGGAAACTGGTGCGGAAGTCAGACGCAACGCCGGCTCGATGAGCCGCACTAGGCACCGAAGCTCACCCCGGGTTCCCCTGGTCCAGATTGTGCTGCCATTCGATCGCGTCCTCCAGGCGATCGTGGCCCCAGAACAGTTCGCCATCGGCGACGAAGGAGGGCGAACCGAAGATGTCGATCTTCTTCGCCTCGCTGGTCGCTGCGTTTAGCGCCTCGGCAACGGCGCCGGTGCTTGCCTGTTTGAGCACGCGGACAGGGTCTTGCCCCGCTTCCTCGATACTCCTCGAGATGTTCGGCTCGCTGCCGGCGGGCTCACGGTCGACGAACCAGCGCCGGTAGGTTGCGATCGTGTAGGCGGAGCACCAGCCTTCCTTGGCGGCGAGCACCGCGACGCGGTTCGCAAGTGCGAGGTCGGCAAGCGGATAGGGGATCGGCAATCTCACCGGCAGGCCGAACTTCGCGGCACGCCGCTCGATATCGCGCCACATATAGGCGGCCTTGAGCGGCTTGTCGGCGAAAGGCCCGTCATTTGCCTCGGCCTGGATCGCGCGGAGGTCGAAGGGCCTCCAACGAACATCGACGCCCGCCCTTTCGGCGACCTCCGGCAGCCGCATCACGGCGAGAAAGGTATAGGGGCTTCCTATCGAGAACCAGAAGTCGACCGGTGCGGTCATCGTTCTTCCTCCAATCCGACCGAGCCTCACGATAGCACGCTGAGGCGGGAGGGTGGCGGAAATACGGGCTTCGGGGCAAGCATGACGAGAAGGCCCGGCTGCGGACGCCGGGCCGGTCGTCATCGCGACCAATTGTTACTGGTTAAGAGCGGCCTTGTTTGCCGCGAGGAAAGCCGACAGCCCGACCGGAGCTCTGCCGGTGAGGGTGGCCACGTCACTGGTCACCACGTCGAAATGACCTTCACGCGTATTGGTGTCGAACGACACGAGGATCGGCACGAAGAAGTCAGGGAGCCCGGCGCCCTTGAGGCCGCCTGCCAGAGCCTCGTCGGAAATGTGGACGACGTCCAGCGTCTTGCCGGTGGCTTCGGCGACGAGGGTGGCGATCTCCGCGGTCGTGAGAGCCTGGGCTCCGGTCAGCGTATAAATGCGGCTTTCCGTCGAGCCCGATTCCAGCGCGGCCGCGGCGGCCTTGGCGAGGTCGTCGCGCGCCACATGGGAGATCCGGCCTTCGCCGGCCGACGAGAACCATTGCCCGGACTGAAGCGCATGCGGCAGCGCCAGGAACAGGTTTTCCATGTACCAGGCATTGCGCAGGATCGTATAGGGGATGCCGCTCGCCTTGATGGCGTTTTCGGTGCCGAGATGATCGACGGCAAAGGGGATGACCGAGTTTTCCGGATTGGGCATGGACGTATAGAGGATGTGCCTGACGCCGGCCTTTTTGGCTGCGTCGACGGCGGCGAGATGCTGCTTCAACCGCTTGCCCGGCTCGTCCAGCGTGTCGGTCGAGATGATGAGGAGCCGGTCGGCGCCGGCAAAAGCCTTCTCGAGCGATTGCGGGTCGTCGAAACTGGCGGCGCGGGTTTCGATGCCCTTGGCGGCATAATCGGCGAGTCTGGCGGTGTCGCGGCTGGTGGCGATGATATCGGACGGCTTCGTCTTGCCGGAGGCGAGAAGCGCATCGAGTACGAGTTTGCCGAGCTGACCTGCAGCACCGGTTACGAGCAATGTCTGGGACATGATCTTCCTTTCACTCTGCTTTCCAGCTTCGCAATGCCACTACCGGGTCATGCCGAATGCTGGTCTCGTTTTGAGAGTTGCTCTTATCCCGTAATCTGCTAAGAGCTGTAAAGGAGGCAGTTTTTTCTGCGAAGGTTACGGAAAGGGTACCGCCATGAACAAGGCGACCGGCGGCGTGAAAGGCAAGCGTGTGGCAATCGTCTGCGGTATGCCGCTCGATATCGACAATTGCCCGGTACGGGATGTGATGGACAATATCGGCGGCAAGTGGAATTCGCTGATGTTCCTGTCACTTGCCGATGGACCGTTGCGCTTTTCACAGCTCCGCCGGCTGATCCCGGACATTTCCCAGCGGATGCTCACACAGACGCTCCGCGACCTGCAGCGCGACGGCTATCTGAGCCGCACCGTCTATCCGACGCAGCCGCCGAGCGTTGAATACAGCCTCACCGATCTCGGCCGATCATTCCTGCCCGTCCTCAGGCTGTTCGTCGATTGGTCGCTTGAAAATCACGACGCGATCCGCAAGGCGCGCGCTGAGTTCGACGAGGTGCCGTAGGCGGATTGTCGCCACATGCCTGTGGTACTGCCGCGTTCATGGCAGTTGGTATTGCAATTGGCGTCGGTGTCGGCGCAACCCTAGGAGTTGCGCTCGATGACGTCCCGCTCGGTATCACCATCGGCATTGCTCTTGGTGCCGCGGTGGGGATGTATCAGCGGCGGTAAGGTGCGCGCCTCCGGAATTTCGACGGACATCGCCGTGGCATCGACAACGCCCGGGGGAGCGGGCGTTGTCTTGCCTTGAACCCCCGTGGTCGTTCGGTCAGGCAGCGCAGACTACCTTTCGGTCGAGGAGCGCGAAATCAACCGCTGCGTCGGCGTGAATAGCCGTGGAATCGAAGCCCGGCAGCGGCAGGTTGGCCGGGTCGAGGATCAGGCAGATCTCGGTGCAGCCGAGAATGACCGCATCGGCGCCTTCTGCCTTCGCGGTTTCGATCAGCGTCATCAGTGCTTCGCGCGAAGTGTCCAGTACCTTGCCGGCGCAGAGCTCGTCGAAAATGATTTCGTGGGTCAGCTTGCGGCCGTCGGCGTCGGGAACGATCAGATCTATGCCGTGCGCCTTCATGCGCTCGGCATAGAAGCCGTGCTCCATGGTATAGCGGGTGGCGAGCAGCAGCGGCCGGCGGCTGCCTCTTTCCTTGAGACGAAGTGCGGTCTCGTCGATGATGTTGATCAGCGGGATATCGACGGAAGCCGCGACGGCGTCGGCGATCAGGTGCATGGTGTTGGTGCAGATCAGCACGCAATCGGCCCCGCCGGATTGAAGGGCGCGGGCAACCTCGGACAGACGCCCGGCCGCCTCGTCCCAGCGCCCGGCCTTCTGCAGATCGACGATTTTCTGGAAGTCGACGGAATGAAGCAGCACCTCCGCCGAATGCAATGCGCCCAGCCGCTCGCGAACGGCCTCGTTGACCATCCGGTAGTAGACCGCCGAACTTTCGAAGCTCATGCCGCCGATGAGGCCGATCTTACGCATTTCCATCAACTCGCTCCCTTTTCGCATATGATTGTTGGAACTGAAACGGGAAGAGCGCGTTGCCACTTTCCGATCTCGTTCCAGCGGTAAGATTATGACCCGAGTCGGGTTGGATTTGTTTGCTTTGAGGGCTATCTAAGAAGAAAATCTCAAGAGTTTTTTGCGTCGCTTGTTCAGTTCATGCAAATTTCAGGCGTCGCTGTGGCGTTGGGTGAGGAGTAAAGGGCGTGCTGGACGAAAGGGACCGTAAACTTCTCACACTTCTGCAGGAAGATGCGAGCGTTGCGATGGGCGATCTTGCCGAGCGGGTGAACCTTTCCCTGTCGGCCTGTTCGCGTCGCATCCAGCGGCTGGAAGAGGGGGGCTATGTGGCCAGACGCATCGTCGTTCTCGACCGAGAAAAGATGGGCGTACCCACGACGGTCTTCGCGCTCATCAAGACGGCACATCACTCCGATGAGTGGATCGAGACGTTCCGGCGAGCGATCAGCGACATTCCCGAAATCGTCGAGGCGCACCGGTTGACCGGCAACTACGACTATATCGTCAAGGTTGTCCTGCCGCGAGTCGAGCAATATGACATGGTCTACAAGCAGATCGTGCGTAAGGTGGAGCTTTTCGACGTTACGGCCTCGATCTCCATGGAAGTCCTGAAAAGCGGGACGGCGGTTCCGGTCCGGTACGCCGAATGACGTCTACGGCGCGGCATTGCGCCTTGCAAGCGTCGGCGCCGGAGCGAAGGCTGCCGACGCGGTGTCTATTCAGCGAACGAGGCAGCAGCCATGCAGGAGAAACATCACGTGGTGGTCGTGGGCGGCGGCTTCGGCGGGCTGCAACTTGTCCATGATCTGAAGGGCGCGCCGGTCCGCATCACCCTCATCGATCGGCGCAATCACCACCTCTTTCAACCGCTGCTCTATCAGGTCGCGACCACCATTCTGGCGACCTCCGAGATCGCCTGGCCGATCCGCCATCTTTACCGCGACCGCCCGGAGGTGACGACGCTGCTCGGCGAGGTGCAGGGCATCGATAGAGCGGCGAAGGCAGTCACGCTCGCGAGTGGCCGGGCAATTCCCTACGACACTCTGGTGCTCGCGACCGGTGCGACGCATGCTTATTTCGGCCACGATGAATGGGCCCACGTGGCGCCGGGACTGAAGACGCTCGAGGATGCGACGACCATTCGCCGGCGCGTGTTGCTCGCATTCGAGCAGGCCGAGAGCGAGGAGGACCCCGCCAGGCGCGATGCGCTGTTGACCTTCACGATTATCGGGGCGGGTCCGACGGGTGTGGAACTTGCCGGCATCATCGCCGAAATGGCGCACCGAACCTTGCCGGACGAGTTCCGCCGCATCGATACGCGCCAGGCGCGCGTGATACTTGTCGAAGCGGGACCGCGCATTCTGCCGGCCTTCGCCGAAGAGCTTTCCGCCTATGCGATGGCCGAGCTTGGGAAGCTCGGCGTGGAAGTGCGCACCGGCACGCCGGTAACGGATTGCACGGCGGGCGGCGTGAGGATCGGCGATAGCTTCGTTGCCAGCTGCACGCTCGTGTGGGCGGCCGGTGTTCAGGCTTCCCCGGCCGCAAAATGGCTCGGGATCGACGCTGATCGCGCAGGCCGTGCCATGGTCGATCAGGATCTTACCGCGCCGGACAACCCGGATGCCTTCGTGATCGGCGACACGGCGTTGATCAAGCAGGAGAATGGTGCGCCGGTGCCGGGCATCGCGCCCGCTGCCAAGCAGCAGGGCGCCTATGTGGCCCGGGTGATCCGCGCCCGTCTCGACGGGCAGCCGGCGCCCGGTCCCTTCCGCTACCGCCACCAGGGAAGTCTCGCCACCATCGGCAAGCGCGCCGCGATCATCGACTTCGGCCGGATCAAATTGAAGGGAGGGCTTGCCTGGTGGATCTGGGGCATCGCCCATATCTACTTCCTGATCGGTACCCGCAGCCGGTTTGCGGTCGCCTGGAGTTGGTTGTGGATTTATCTAAGCGGCCAGCACAGCGCGCGACTCATTACGCAAAAGGAAGCCCAGCGAAGAGAGGACTAGCCGCGCTGGTTGCAAATTGGTGGCTTTCCACGCAACCTATTGCGCTATGCAGCGACAAGGTTCGATGGCCGCCTCCTCTGACAAGATCGAAATCGACGTATCGCTCGTCAGGCGGCTGATTGCGAAGCAATTTCCGCAATGGACGGACCTGCCGGTGCGGCCGGTTCGGCATGGTGGTTGGGACAACAGGACCTTTCATCTCGGTGATGACTTGGCGGTTCGCCTGCCGAGCGCCGCATCCTATGCCCTCCAGGTCGAGAAGGAGCAGCGCTGGTTGCCGCGGCTGGCGCCGCATCTGCCACTGCCTATTCCTGCGCCAATGGCGATGGGGCGACCGGGCGAGGGCTATCCCTGGCATTGGTCGATCTACCAATGGCGAAAGGGCGAGATTGCGACACATGCTCCGATCACCGATAGGAGCGTCTTTGCGGTGGCGCTTGCCGAGTTCCTGGCCGCGCTGCAGGCTACAAACGCCGATGGCGGGCCGCTACCGGGCCAGCATAATTTCTTCCGCGGCGGTCCGCTGACCGTGTACGAGCATGAAACGCGCTGGGCCCTTGCGGCACTCGAGGGCCGGATCGATACGGACTTAGCGCGTTCCGTTTGGGATGCAGCGCTTGCCGCCAAGTGGATGGGAGAGCCGGTCTGGTTCCATGGCGATGTGAGTTCCGGCAATCTCCTCGTCGAAAACGGCCGTCTGGGCGCTGTGATCGATTTCGGCACGTCCGGTGTCGGCGACCCAGCCTGCGATCTGTCGATCGCCTGGACGATGTTCGACGGCGAGAGCCGCGAGGCGTTTCGCGAGGCACTTCCGCTCGACAGGGGAACCTGGGCGCGTGGCCGTGGCTGGACGCTGTGGAAGGCGCTGATCGTCGCGGCCGAGATGCCGGGCACCGATCGGCTCGAGGTCGAGAAGTCGCGGCGCGTGATTGCCGAAGTCCTCGTCGATCACGCGCGGTTCGATTGAGCTGCAGCGGCTGCGATCGGTCAGCCCGAGGCGCGCGCCGATTGACTGCACCAGCTTGAGGGCCGGCTGGCGCGCTTTCTCACCAGCCCCTCGGACACCAGAATGTCGCCCAGCGACCTGCCGCCTCTCACCACCACGCGCGGTTTGCCCGCCTCTTCGTCGGTGAAGCCCTCCGCCGAAGCGACCAGCGTGAATTTGCCCGCGTTCAGCAACTCGCGCAGTCTCGCCTTCGCATGGGAGCCGCGCGACCGCTCCGCATCGCACTTTGCGTGCTTCGTCTCGGGCGCGTCGATATCGGCGATCAGGATCCTTTCTCCGTTGAAGAGGAACGTATCGCCGTCAATCACGCAGTTGTCGTGGCGAATGCCGCAGAAGAAGAACGTGTTGTGCCCTGCGGGAATTGAAGCAAGCCGCACCGGCGGCTGTTGCATCGGCCTCCCGACGGGTGCCGGTGGGATCAACGCACGATTCGTTGCAATGGAACTCGTATGCTCCTTCGGACGCGGTGTGACGCTCGTCGCCTTTGACTTCGTCTCCGGCTTCGTCCCGGGCGTTGAGGACAGTTCCGCGATTTCTCGCTTGTTCAGCCAGTTCCCGAGCTGTTCCCGATGGTCGTAGCCAACAATGCCGCCGACCAGGATAATGGCGGCGAAATACCAGGGTGTCATTCCGCCCCGGCCGTCTTTCGACCTCGTGCTGCGCCTGCGTCGCGTGGAATTTCCCTTGGCCATCCGATTCGATCCTCAATTGCGGGGGCATTATCGGATCGAGGGGTTGCTGAAAGGTTGTCACGGATGCCCGGCGAAATGACGCCGTTTCTCCCGACGATGAAGGGCGGGTCCCGCCGGAACCCGCCCTTTGCCGATCGTTGGTCTCTATACCTGCTCCGTCACGCCGTACCGTAGGCGCGGCCCGCAGGGTCTGGATGCCACCCGCGCTGTAGAGCGCGAACGCTCCTTAGCGAGTGTCGTCGCTTTTACCGGAACTGCCCGGGGTCCCGTCGCCACCGCCGTTGCCATTTCCATTATTGCCGCCACTGCCGCCAGACCCGCCGCTGCCGCCACCGCCGCTGGAGCCACCGCCGCCGGAGCCGCCGCCGCTGGAGCCACCGCCGCCACTGGAGCCGCCACCGCCGCCGGAGCCGCCGCCGCTGGAGCCGCCGCCGCCACTGGAGCCACCGCTACCACCGGAGCCACCGCCGCCACTGGAGCCGCCGCTACCACCGGAGCCACCGCTGCCGCCGCCACCGCTGGAGCCGCCGGAGCCGCCGCCGCCTGAGCCACCGGAGCCGCCACCGCCGCCAGAGCCACCGCCGCTGGAGCCGCCGCCGCCACTGGAGCCACCGCTACCACCGCCGCCAGAGCCACCGCCGCTGGAGCCGCCACCGCCACTGGAGCCGCCGCTACCACCGGAGCCACCGCCGCCGCTGGAGCCGCCACCGCCACCGGAGCCGCCGCTACCACCGGAGCCACCGCCGCTGGAGCCGCCGCCGCCACTGGAGCCACCGCCGCCGCTGGAGCCGCCGCCGCCACTGGAGGCGCCGCTACCACCGGAGCCACCGCCGCCGCTGGAGCCACCGCCGCCACCGGAGCCGCCGCTGGAGCCGCCGCCGCTGGAGCCGCCGCCGCTGGAGCCGCCGCTACCGCCGGAGCCACCGCTGCCGCCGGAGCCGCCGCTGCCATCTGAGCCACCGCCGCCGCTGGAGCCGCCGCCGCCGCTGGAGCCGCCGCCGCCACTGGAGCCACCGCCGCCACTGGAGCCGCCGCCGCCGCTGGAGCCGCCGCTACCGCCGGAGCCACCGCTGCCGCCGGAGCCGCCACCGCCACTGGAGCCGCCGCTGCCGCCTGAGCCGCCGCCGCTGCCGCCGGAGTCACCGCCGGAGCCGCCGCTGCCGCCGGAGCCGCCGGAGCTGCCGCCACCGCTGGAGCCACCGCCGCCGGAGCCACCGTCACCGCCGGAGCCACCGCTGCCGCTGCCGCTGGAGCCGCCGCCGCCAGAGCCGCCGTCACCGCCGGAGCCGCCGCTGCCGCCAGAGCCGCCGCCGCCGCTGGAGCCACCGCTACCACCGGAGCCGCCACCACCGCCGGAACCACCGTCACCGCCGGAGCCACCGCTGGAGCCGCCGCTGCCACCGGTGGACCCACCGCCACCCGAACCGCCACTACCGCCAGAGCCGCCGCCGCCGGTGGAGCCGCCGCCACTCGAGCCGCCGCTGCCGCCTGACCCGCCACTACCACCGGAGCCGCCACCACTGCCGCCAGTACCGCCACTACCGCCAGAGCCGCCGCCGCCGGTGGAGCCGCCGCCACTTGAGCCGCCACTGCCGCCTGACCCGCCACTACCACCGGAGCCGCCACCACTGCCGCCAGTACCGCCGCCGGTAGAGCCGCCGCCACCCGAGCCGCCACCGCCGCCGGTAGAGCCGCCGCCACCGCCGCCTGAGCCGGCGGAGCCGCCACTGCCGGAGCCGTCCTTGCCGTCGCCGTGGCTGGCGCCGTCACTGCGATCATCTCGGCGCGTGCTCTTGCCAATGGCCGCAGTCGACAGAGGAGGGCACATGCTGATCTGTGCGCGGGTGAGAATCTTCGAACGATTTATTGCGGCGCAGCACGATGCAAAGTTGTCTTCCGTAAGGGGACCGCATTGAGCCGCAGTCATGCGCCGGCGCTCTACTGCGTTAGCGTCCATTGCTACGATCACGGCTGCTATTGATGCGGTGGAGAGTAAGAGAATTATTTTAGGAGATATTTTACCAATTCTTTGCATAGAAATACTCCGGCACAATAAAACTTAAGAAACTATTCAATAGTTTTCCTATAACTGGGCATGGGTCAATTTACGAATTATTGGTAGCCTTGCCATATCCTTGCCCCATTTCGGCTTAATCAAGTCTGCGTTAATCCTTATTAGCTAGACTCTACGTCGGAGTGGGGGTTTTGCGCTCGCCGTTGAAGGGGGACGTTTGTGAAACGCTTGATCGCGCATGTCTGTTTGTTGCTGATTGCGGCCCCGGTGGCCGCTCATGCGGGTACAACCATGAAGATTGGCGGCAAGGCATTTGCCCCGCCGGCTTTCGCGTCGTTTTGCACGCGCGAACCCAAGTTGTGCAGCACCAAGGGCGGGGCAAAAACCGTCGCGCTTCGACCCGACAAGGCCAGCGAGTTGCAGCAAGTCAACCGAGCCGTCAACGCGCGCATCAGGGAACGCAGCGACATTGCCAATGTTGGCAAGGATGACGACTGGCGGGTGCCGGCGGGTTATGGAGACTGCGAGGACTTCGCCATCCTGAAGAAGCGTGAGCTATTAAAGCGCGGCTGGCCCGCATCAGCGCTGCTTCTGACTGTCGCCCGCTATCACGGCGCCGGCCACACGGTGCTGACGGTCCGCACGAGCGAGGGCGACCTTGTGCTCGACAACATGACCAATTCCGTGCGCGATTGGTCACGCACCCCTTACGATTATTTTGCGCGGCAGTCGCAGTCGAACGGCAGTCGCTGGGAGCGCATCGGCGGAGCGGAGGCGATCTGAAGTGCTCCGTCCGGTTTGAGGGCCTGCGGGCAGCGGCGAGGGACTCCGACCTACGGCGCCGCCTCCCGCTCTTACCTTTTGGAATCGTTCATTTTTATGATCTTGGGTCGATCAGACCCATCGTGATCTAGTCGGCGCTCAAGGCAACGGCGGGCTGTAGCCGTGAGGCATTGCGGGCTGGCAGGTAGCCAAAGAGCAGCCCGGTCAGGAAGGCGCAGCCAAACGCAAGCCCTACGGGACCGGCGGTGAAGCTGACCGGCATGCCGAACGTGCGGGCGACATAGGCCGTGCCGAGGCCGGCGACAATGCCGACCGCGCCGCCGATGGCGGACACCACGAGCGCCTCGACAATGAACTGCACAAGAATGTCGCGGCGGCGGGCGCCGGTCGCCATGCGCACGCCGATTTCGCGGGTGCGCTCGCTGACGCTTACCAGCATGATGTTCATTACCCCGATGCCGCCAACGAGCAGCGAAATCGCTGCCACCGAACCCAGGAACAGCTTCATCGTGTTTGACGTCTCGGTAAAGGCCTCACGGACCGAGGACATGTTGGTGATCTGCGTGTCCTCCTTCTTGTGGCGTTCGTTGAGGAGTGCCTGGATTTTTTCCTGCGTGAGGTCGATGGCGGAAGGGTCCTTCACCTCGACGGTGATGGTACGGATGTTGCGCTGGCCGAAAATGCGCATGCTGCCCGTGGTCAGTGGCACCAGCACGACGTCGTCCTGATCGTTGCCGCCGGCGCTCGCGCCCATCTCGCTCATCACGCCGATCACCTGGAAGGGAATCTTGTTGACGAGCACATATTGGCCGATCGGGTCGGAGCCGTCGGGGAAGAGCGTCTTGACCACGGTTTGTCCGAGGACTGTGACCGGCGCGTAGCCCTCCATATCGTCGCTGTTGATGAATTCACCGCGTCCGACGGGCCAGGATTTTGCTTCCACGAATTGCGGCACGGTTCCATTGGCGGTGGTCTGATAGTCGATATTGCCGCGCCGAAGCGTCACAGTGCTCGTCATTTCAGGAACGGCGAAGGCGACGTTCGGCAATTCGAGGATGGCGTCGGCATCCGCCGGTACCAGCGTGACGTTGCTGCCGCCGGCGCTGCCGCGGAAATTGGCCATGCTCGGGCGCACCAGCAGGAGATCCGAGCCCATCGAGGAGATGCGGCTCAGCACCGAATCCTGCGCGCCGGTGCCGATCGCCAGCATGGCGACGACGGAGCCGACGCCGATGATGATGCCGAGCAGCGTCAGGATCGTCCGGAAGAGGTTTGCGCGCAGCGCCCGCATCGCCATCTTGACCGCTTCCGAGACGTCGGCGATCGCCGCAAGCCCCTCGCGGGTGCGCTGGGCCAGGCCGAAAGCGGCCTCCGGATTGCTCCGGCCCTTTTTGGCGCGGTCGGCGATGATCCGGCCGTCGCGGATCTCGATCAGCCGGTCGGCCTGTTCTGCAACCTCGCGCGAATGGGTGATGACGATGATCGTGTGGCCGTTCTCGTTCATTTCGCGCAGAAGTGCCATCACCTCCCGACCGCTCTGGCTGTCGAGCGCGCCGGTGGGTTCGTCGGCGAGAATGACGCGGCCGCCGTTCATCAGGGCGCGGGCAATCGAAACGCGCTGCTGCTGCCCGCCGGATAGCTGGCTCGGCCGGTGGTCGAGCCGCTCACCGAGATTGAGCGATTTCAGCAGCGCCTCGGCGCGCTCGTGCCGGTTATGTGCCGGCACGCCGGCATAGACTGCCGGTACCTCGACATTCTCCTGGGCGCTTGCGGTCGGGATCAGGTTATAGGCCTGGAAGACGAATCCGAACGTGCGCCGGCGCAATGCGGCAAGTTCGTCGGCGTCGAAGCAGGAGACCCTTTCGCCGTCGATCAGGTATTCGCCCGAGGTCGGCTGGTCGAGACAGCCGAGAATGTTCATCAAGGTCGACTTGCCGGAGCCGGACTGGCCGATGATCGCGACGAATTCGCCCGCCTCGATATCGAGCGAGATGTCATGCAGGACCTCCACGGCGAGGTCGCCGTTGAAATAGGTCTTGCTGACATCCTTGAGCGCGATGAGGGATTGCATCGGCGTCTTCAGAACATCGGCGGCATGCGCATGCCGCGGCTGCGTGTGTTGCGCTGGCTGGTTCCGGAGGAGCCCGAACTCGAATCGACGACGACGCTTTCGCCCTCCTTCAGGCCGCTGACGATCTCGGCGCTGACGCGGTTGCGGATGCCGACCTCGACCGCGCGGGTTTCGGTGGCGCCGGACGGGGTCAGCACGGTGACCTCCGTTTGGGGTTTGCCAGCGCCGTTGCCGCGCGGCGTGCGGATCGCGGCACTGGGCACGACTAGCACGTCCTTGGCGGCCGCCTCGACGAAGAAGACCTGGGCGCTCATCGACATCATCAGTTCGCCGGTCGGATTGGGAACGTCGAAGAGCGCGTAATAGAGGACGACGTTGTTTTCCGTGTCAGGCATCGGCTGGATCTGCCGCAGCTTGCCGTTAAAGCGCTTGCCCGGCTGGCCGAGCAGGGTGAAATAGGCGTCCATGCCGATCTTCAGCTTGCCGACGTCGGCCTCCGAAACCTGGGCCTTGACGGTCATCGTCGACAGATCGGCGATGGTGACGATCGTCGGCGTCGTCTGGTTGGCGTTGAGCGTCTGGCCTTCCTTGGCCGGATTGGCGACGATCGTGCCGGCCATCGGCGCATAGATCTTGGTGTAGCCGAGATCGACCTTGTCGCCGGCGAGCGTCGCCTTCTGCTTGCGGATCTGCGCCTCGATCGCCTGCACCTCGGCCTGGGCGGCGGTGTGGTCGGCAATCGCCTGGTCGAGGGTCGATTGGGAAACGCTCTTCGTCGCGACGAGGCTGCGCTGCCGCTCGATATTCGCTTCCTTCAGCACGAGCTGGGCCTTCTTCGAGACGAGCTGGGCCTCGAGGTTGGCCAGTTCCGCCTGGTCGATCTCGATCCTGTTCTCGATCGAGGCGGGATCGATTTCGGCAACGAGCTGGTTCGCCGCGACCTTGTCGCCGATCTCCACATGCAGCGATTTCAACTGGCCGGAGACCTGCGCGCCGGCATCGACGGATTTGATCGCGTCGAGTGTACCGACGGCGGTGACGCTGTCCTCGATGTCGCCGCGCATAACCACTTGCGTGATCATCGCGGTCTCTGGCTGCGCGCCGTACCGGCTCCAAGCATAGTAACCGGCGCCGAGCACGGCGACGAGGACCGGCACGGCGATCCGCAGGCGCCAGCGTCGCCTGCGGCGGGCGGGCGCGGCAGGGCTCGGCATCAGGGTGACATTCGGCGCCGCAGCCGGCGCTTCCTGTCTGATCGTCTTCGCTGTCTTGCTCATCGGCTCAGTGGCTTCCCTCCCTCGGATATTCTCCTTTCAAAATAAGGGCGAACGGGGCGAGGGAACAGCGGCGGGATCATTATATTTTGGTAATCATTGCTGCTACTGGCGGTCGGAGTCGCCGCTACCCAAGAGGCGATTCCCGACGACCTTTGATCACGCAGTACATTTTATCGGCGGAATCCGGCTTGACGTTCCGGCATCACCTGAATAGAAGTGGCGAACCGTACCGTACGGTACTGATGGAGCGACAACGAAGTGCTAGGCGTCGAAACGATGAAGCAGACCGGTACCGGAAGCGGCCTGACGGATCGTCAGGGTGCCGTTCTGGAACAGGCACTGCGGCTCCTCGTCGACGGCGGCGAGAAGGCGCTGACGACCGCGGGCGTGGCGCGTGCGGCGAGTTGCTCGAAGGAGAGCCTCTACAAGTGGTTCGGCGATCGCGACGGGCTGCTTTCGGCGATGATCGCCTTCCAGGCGAGCAAGGTCCGGACGCTCGACGTTTCGGCTGAGGCGCTGGACGAGGCGAGCCTCCGGGCGCATCTTGTCGCCTTCGCCAAGGACCTGCTGGATGTGCTTGCCGGCGACGTGTCGCTGGCGCTCAACCGATTGGCGATCGGCCAGGCAAGCCGTGAGGGCTCCAAGCTCGGCCGGTTGCTCGAGGAGCGCGGGCGCCGGCAGATCGGCCGCAGGGCAGGGGCGCTGCTCGAGGCGGGCCGAAAGGCGGGGCTTCTCGCCTTCGGCGATGCGGAGGAGGCCTATGGCGCGCTCTACGGGCTCGTCGTCTCCGACTGGCATTTGCGCATGCTGCTCGGCGAGGACCCGAGAGGCCTGCAGAAGAATTTCGGCCGCAGGGCGGAGCGGGCGGTCGACGCCTTTCTCACCCTCTATGGCGGAAAAGCGTAACGGCGGTCCCATCTGGGCCGTCAAAGGGAAACGGACAAGCAAAGGGAAGGAAAGTTCAATGCGCGTCTATTACGATCGTGATGCCGATCTCAACCTCATCAAGTCGAAGAAGGTCGCCATCATCGGCTATGGTTCGCAGGGCCGCGCCCATGCGCTGAACCTCAAGGATTCCGGCGCACAGAACGTCGCCATCGCGCTGAAGTCCGGCTCGGCTACGGCGAAGAAGGCCGAAGCCGACGGCTTCAAGGTGATGACGGTTGCCGAAGCTGCCGCCTGGGCCGACCTGATGATGATGGCGACCCCGGACGAACTGCAGGCCGACATCTACAAGGCCGAGATTGCCGGCAACATCCGTGACGGCGCGGCGATCGCCTTCGCGCACGGCCTCAACGTCCATTTCGGCCTGATCGAGCCGAAGGCATCCGTCGACGTCGTCATGATCGCGCCGAAGGGTCCGGGCCACACGGTTCGCGGCGAATACCAGAAGGGCGGCGGCGTTCCGTGCCTCGTTGCCGTTCACCAGAACGCTTCCGGCAACGCCCTTGATCTTGCGCTCTCCTACGCCTGCGGCGTCGGCGGCGGCCGCTCCGGCATCATCGAAACCAACTTCAAGGAAGAGTGCGAAACCGACCTCTTCGGCGAGCAGGTCGTTCTTTGCGGTGGTCTGGTCGAGCTCATTCGCGCCGGTTTCGAGACGCTGGTCGAGGCCGGCTACGCACCGGAAATGGCCTATTTCGAGTGCCTGCACGAAGTGAAGCTGATCGTCGACCTGATCTATGAAGGCGGCATCGCCAACATGAACTACTCGATCTCCAACACGGCCGAGTGGGGCGAATACGTTACCGGCCCGCGCATCATCACGGACGAGACCAAGGCCGAGATGAAGCGCGTCCTCAAGGACATCCAGACCGGCAAGTTCACCTCGGAATGGATGCAGGAGTATCGTTCGGGTGCGGCCCGCTTCAAGGGTATCCGCCGCGTCAACGACGCCCATCAGATCGAGGAAGTCGGCGCCAAGCTGCGTGGCATGATGCCCTGGATCGGCAAGAACAAGCTGGTCGACAAGGCGAAGAACTGAGCCTTACCTCCCAAGGGCTAGAGGAAGCCGGGGCCAGTGCCTCGGCTTCTCATTTTATGTGAGGGGAAGTGGCCGAGAGGCGACGAGGCGACGCGGACCTGACCGCTTCACATCGGGTCTTTGCCCTTCATGGCATTTGTCATATGGGTCTTGCACTTGTCCTGGTCATTGGCGGTCAGTGCTTCCTTGGCCATGGCGAGCTCTTTCTGCGCCATCTCCTTGCGTCCGGAGTCAGTAATCTGGCCTACGTCCGTTTCGAGCTTCGTCATGCCCGCCTGGTCACAGACAATATCCGCCTGTGCGAATGCAGGGGAGCCGAACGCCGCGGCTATCGCGGCTGCAACCAACATTTTCTTCAACATATGAAACCTCCAGTACCATCGCTTCGTGCGATGCACCGGGTCCAACCGCCGAGGGGCGGTTCAGTTCCTTGGACAGGACAAGTTAGTCCCGATAGAAGTTGCGCGGCCATCTATGGGCGCGCAGTTTCTCGCGCTGCTCTTGCGGCAACCCGCGCCCGTCGCCGATGGCGCAGTTGCGCTCGACGTTGCGGACCGAGCGCATGCCGGGGATGACGGTCGAGACGGCCGGGTGGCTGAGGACGAAGCGGAGCGCCGTCTCGGCGAGCGCATCGGGAGCAATCGCCAGATCCTCGACGATTTTTCGCGTGTGCTCCTCGACTTGGCGCTTCCGGTCACCGCGGAAGTAGTTCTGCCGGAAGTCGCCTTCCGGGAACATCGTGTCGGCGCGAATCTGGCCGGTCAGGCCGCCTTCGTCGAGCGCGACGCGGACGATCACGCCGACCTTGTACACTTCGCAGGCCGGGAACAGCTGTTCTTCGGGCGCCTGCTCGAAGACGTTGTAAATCACCTGGACGCTGTCGACCACGCCGCTTTCGATGAGCTTTAGCAGGCTGCTGAAAATCGTGTTGCGTTACCGCAAGATACTGCGGTGGGCGCGGTTTTTTGGCGGGTATCGGCAGGAAACAGGCCGGTCAAGGCAGGTTTTCCGGTCATATTGGCCTATTTGCCTCCCTCAAGGCACACTTCTCCCGTCGAGCCGAGCAATTTCGGAAGACGAACGATGTTGTAGGCGGCAAGGGCGAAGGTGAAGGCCGCCTTCACCTTGTCCAGTCCGCGGACCTTGAGTTGGGTGAAGCCGGCCGTCGTCTTGATCCAGCCGAAGATTTCCTCGATCCGCTTGCGGCAGCGCAGGCTGATCGCATAGCCGGGACTTTGCGCGACCTGCGGCGGCACTGCCGTCTTGCGCACCTTGCCGGTCTTGCTCACCGTGCCGTTGATCGCCACATGCGGCACGATTTTGCGGTCCTTCAGCCCCTCGACGAACGCTTCCGCGTCGTAGCCCTTGTCGCCGCAAAGCGTCGCGCCTTCGGCAAGGTCCGCACTCAGTTCGGTGGCCGCTTCCCGCTCGGCGGTGCCGGTCGCATGCGTCACCATGCCGGCGACCGCCAGGCCGTTGCGGTTCTCCATCAGCGCGTGCCCCAGATAGGCCAGCCGGCTCTCCTGACCATTGCCCTTGCGGTAAAGCCGCGCGTCCGGGTCGGTCGTCGAGGCATGCGTCTCGTTCGAGCGCTTCTCCTTGCGGAAGTCGCGCTCGCCGTTCCGGCCGTCTGCCGGTGGCTGGTCATTGTCGCCCTTTGGGCCATCCTTGGCCCGGAAGCTCTTCATCGAGGCGAACGCCTTCAACATCGTGCCGTCGACCGAGAAATGCTCGGCGCTCAGGAGCTTCTTCACCGCCGGCTGCGAAAGCAGCGCCGACAGGAAGCCCTGCGCGATCTTAGTCGTCAGCAGCCGGTCCCGGTTCTTCGAAAACGTCGAGGCATCCCACACCGCATCGTCGATCCCAAGGCCCACGAACCAGCGGAACAACAGGTCGAACTCCAGCCGTTCCATCAACTGACGCTCGGAGCGGATCGAATAGAGCATCTGCAACAGCACTGCCCGCAGCATCCGTTCCGGAGCAATCGATGGGCGACCCCTCTTCGCATAGAGCGCCGCGAACGACCCATCCAGCGCCACAAGCGAAGCGTTCACCAGCGCGCGCATCACCCGAAGCGGGTGACTGGCCGGAACCCGTGCCTCAAGGTCGACATAGGAAAACAGTGATCCCGTTCGGTCGTCCCCACCGCGCATGCAAATCAGTCCCCTCTGTTGCAACCGCAGGGAATCATTGATCCAACCCAAGCGCCAGGGCTTTTTCAGCAGCCTGTTAGGGCATTGTGGGGCTCGTAGTCGTTGATCGAGACGCCGAAGAAGCGGATCTTGCCATCGCGTTTCAGCCGCTCGACGGCCTCCAGCCAGTCGCCGCGCCCCACCCATTCGTCCGACCAGACGTGGAACTGCTGGACGTCGATGGTGTCGACGCCGAGATTGCGCAGGCTCGTTTCGGTGCAGGCGATGACGTGATCGGCGGGGAAACCGTCCTCGACCGGCGTGCCCGCACGGGCCGGCCATATCCGGTTCTTCGGCGGTATCTTGGTCGAGACGTGGATCGTCTCCGAGCGCTCACGCAGCAATTTGCCGATCAGTCTTTCGCTATGGCCGTCGCCGTAGCCGAGCCCGGTGTCGATGAAGTTCAGTCCGAGATCGATCGCCCGGTTCAAGGCTCTGGCGGATTCCTCGTCGCTTGCGCCTTGCCAGCCGCTGTTGCCGATGCCCCAGGCGCCGTAGCCGATTTCGGAGATACGCAGGCCGGTGCGGCCAAGAGTTCTGTGGTGCATGGCTTTCTCACTGGTTTGGGGGGAGGACCGCCCGTTACCTAGGTCTCGGCCCAGCGAAGTCAATTGTCGGGCTTCGTGGCCGCCACATGCAGCCAGCGGGTCGGTTTGCCATCATAACCGCTGCCATCGATCTCTTCGATTTCGACGCCGATCCAACCCGTCGCCTCGAACTGCTGCCGCAGCCAGTCGCGCGAGGGGTAGTTGTAGTAGCGGCCGAAAGCGTCGTGGCCTTCGATGTCGCCGGCTTTGAAACTTGCCTGCAGCATGCCGCCGGCTTTCAAGGCGAGGACGATGCGGGCGAGCACATCGGGAAGAGCGTTGCGCGGCACATGCAGCAGGCAGGCCTCCGCCCAAATGCCGTCGAAGCGCGCGCGCCAGCAGAGTTCCTCGAAGCGGATCACCTCAACCGGCCGCGCGAGCAGGCGTGCGGCTTCGGCGGCCATTTCCGGCGATCCGTCCGACGGAGTAACATCAAAGCCGCGGGCAATCATATAGGCGCTGTCCTGGCCACCGCCGCAGCCAAGCTCCAGCACGGAGGCGCCGGGGTTCAACCTTGCGAGGAACTTGTCCAGCCGTGATGCAGGCGTCCGGCGAGCGCGGCCTGCATAGGCGGCGGCGTTGTCGCGGTAGAAGCGATCGTTGCCGTTATCGATTGTCGTCATGGACGCACTCCCATCGCTACGCCACATGACCAGGCCATGGCCGCCCCTTTTTGCCGAACTTGACGCACATAACCCGTGCTTGCGTTATAGCTGTTTGGGTACCTCGAAACATTGTGGGGTCGCCGTAGCAGCGAGCACTCTGTATGCTGGATCCACTTGGATTCGATTGGCGAAAGGTGCAACGGGTCGAAACCTTTGGGTTGTACCATACGGCGGAGACCGAGCGAGGATCAAGGGCCATGGCGGAAACGCGTCGCAAGCTGACGACCATCTTCAGCGCCGACGTTCAGGACTATTCGCGCCTGATGGGGGCCGATGAGGAAGGAACGCTGGCCACCCTCAGGCATTACCGCGACGCTATGGCTCGTCTCATCCAGTCGCGCGATGGGCGGGTGGTCAACACCTGGGGTGACGGGCTGATCGCCGAGTTCCCGAGCGTCGTGGAAGCGGTGAGGGCAGCCGTCGACATCCAGAATGAACTGGCCGGCCTGAACGCCGGACGGCCGAGCGCGGCTCGGATGTACTTCCGCATCGGCATCAACCTCGGCGACGTGATTGCCGAGGGCGGTGACATTTACGGCGACGGCGTCAACATCGCCGCGCGCCTGCAAGCCTCCGCGCCCGCCGGCGGCGTCGTCATTTCCAACACGGTCTATGACCAGGTGCGCAACAAGGTGGCGGTCGGCTTCGACTTTCTCGGCCAGCTCGAGGTCAAGAACATCGAGGGCGGCGTTCCGAGCTATGCGGTTCGGATCGGTGCCGCGGAGGATCGAACATCACAGACGGGCAGCCCGGCCTTCGGACGAGAGGCGCAGCCCGTGCCGGCTGCGGCCGGCGAACCCGACCGACGGAGTGCACGGATCTATCGCGTGCTCGGCATGATCGCGGCCGCTTTGGTCGTCATAAACCTTCTTTCGTGGCAAGGCGAGCTCTGGGCAGTCTGGCCGCTCTTCGGGATGGGGCTGGCCGCAGCATTCCTGTGGATCAGGACCACGCAACTGGATCGTGGATTTGCCACGCTCGCACTCGCGGGGCTCGCCGTTGTCACGATCAATCTTCTCACCTGGAGCGAAGAATTCTGGGCGCGCTGGCCACTGCTCGGCCTGGCGATCGCCGCGGGTATCCGATGGGCCATGCGTGCACGAGGCAGCGCCAGGCGTTGAGCAATGCGCCGGCAATCGGAGCAGCAGCCCCCGCAGTGAGATCGGTTGAAGTCTTCCTGAGTTGGCAGGCGCGAGCGTCATGTCAACGGTTCTCGGATGGTGATAGACTTGATCGGCGAATCTACGGGGGGCCTCGTGATGAAACGATGCTCAGTAGCGAACCGTCTGGCATTGGCGCCTGCGGCACTCGCCATTTTCGCCTTTGCTGCCGCAGCTTCTGCCGAGCCGATAGCCGACCTGACTGCCGCGGCCAAGAAGGAGGGGCAGCTCAACGTCATTGCTTTGCCCCGCGACTGGTGCGGATATGGCGGCATCATCGACGGCTTCGAGGCGAAATACGGGATAACGGTCAACGAGGCTCGACCGGAGGCCGCGTCCGAAGACCAGATCGAGGCAATCAAGGCGGGAATCTGGGCCGGCACTGAAAGGCCGGATGTCATCGATATAGGCATTTCCTTCGCGCCTCAGGCGAAACGAGACGGATTGCTGCAGCCCTACAAGGTCTCGACCTGGGACACCATCCCGGATGCCGTCAAGGATGCGGACGGCCATTGGTATGGCGACTACTACGGCGTGCTCGTCTTCGAGATCAATGCGGACCTGGTCAAGAGCTTGCCCCAGGATTGGGCCGATCTTGCCCGGCCCGAATACAGAGGTTCGATCGCCCTTGCCGGCAACCTGTCATCAAATCAGGCCCTTCTGGGTGTGTACGCGGCGGGGCTGTCCGTCACGGACCGAAACGTCGAAGAAGCGGCACGACAGGGCCTGGAATTCTTCGCCGAACTCAACAGGAGCGGCAATTTCTTACCGGTCATCGGCAACACCGACTCGCTTGTCGAAGGGCGCACGCCCATCCTCATCCGCTGGGAGTATCTTGCGCTCGCCGACCGTGACCAGTTCGGGGGCAAGACCAGGATCGAGATCGTCAGGCCCAGGACAGGCGTCGTCGCGGGTGTTTATGCTCAGGCGATCAGCGCCTTTGCTCCACATCCGAACGCGGCGCGGCTGTGGATGGAGCACCTTTACTCCGACGCGACGCAAATCGCCTGGCTGAGGGACCATTGCGAGCCGATCCGACTTCAGGATCTCGCGAGCAGAGGAGTGGTGCCTGTCGACTGGCAGAAGAAACTGCCGCTTGAGCGCGATGGGGCGGCTTCCGATCCGGCCTTTCCGAGCATCGAGGAACAGGAAAGGGCGCGAGAGGTTATCATCAAAGGCTGGGACGCCATCGTCGGCGTCGCGATAGAGTGCGTGCCGCCTGAGCCCGACCTCGGTCCGATGTCCTTCAATACCATCGGCACCTGCCAGACGCCGATACCGCAGTAGACCAGTCGTCGCGGAAGGCGTCTGCCGGCCGATGACGGAACCGCGGTCGGGCCGCGTCCTCTTCGAGGCTTGTCAAAACGGCAGCAAAATAGGTCAGGAATATTGACATAAATCCAACGCTGTGATCATGTCCGGCCTTCGCCAAGAGGGAGGGCCGCATGCTCAATTGGGAAAGCATTTTTGCCACGCGCTCGAGCCGGATGAAGGCTTCGGAAATTCGCGAACTGTTGAAGCTGCTCGACCGTCCGGACATCATCTCCTTCGCCGGCGGCATTCCCGATCCAGAGCTCTTTCCGCAAGCCGAGTTCAGCCAAGCCTATGCGGAGATCTTCGGCGGGCCGGCGGTCAGCGCCGCGCTGCAATATTCCGTCAGCGAAGGGTACCGGCCCTTGCGTGAATGGCTTGCCAAGCAGATGGCGGCGCTCGGCATTCCCGCGACGGTCGACAACATCTTCATCACCTCCGGCTCGCAGCAGGGGCTCGATTATCTCGGCAAGCTGTTCCTCTCGCCCAGGGACACGGCGCTCGTCACCTGGCCGACTTATCTTGGCGCGCTGCAGGCTTTCAATGCCTATGAGCCGAACTACGACCGACTGAATCCCGGCGGTAACCGTACTCCGGAAGCCTACGTCCAGACGGCCGCCGAGGCGGGCGGCCGGGTCAAGTTCGCCTATCTCTCGGCCGATTTCGCCAATCCGACCGGCGAGACGGTGGACCGCGCGGGTCGCGAGCGGGTGCTCGACCTCGCCGAGGAACTCGGCATCCCGGTCATCGAGGATGCCGCCTACCAGTCGCTGCGCTACGACGGCGAGGCGATCCCGCCGATCCTGGCGCTGGAGATCGCCCGAAAGGGCGACATCAACAGCGCCCGGACGATCTACTGCGGTAGTTTCTCCAAGACGCTGGCGCCGGGGCTTCGCGTCGGCTGGGTCTGCGCGGCCGAGCCGGTGATCCGCAAGCTGGTGCTGCTGAAGCAGGCCGCCGACCTCCATTCCTCGACCATCAACCAGATGGCGATCTGCACTGTCGCCGGGCGCGGCTTCGACGAACAGGTGGCGAAGATTCACGCGGTCTACAAGCATCGCCGCGACGCCATGCTCGCGGCGCTCGACAGATACATGCCGGCCGGCGTCACCTGGACGAAGCCGGAAGGCGGCATGTTCGTCTGGGTTACCCTGCCGAAGGGCACGGACGGCGCCGAGCTGCTGGCCAAATCGATCCAGTCCGCCAAGGTCGCCTTCGTTCCCGGTCGAGCGTTCTTCGCCGACGGCTCGGGCGAGAACACGCTGCGCCTGAGTTTCTCCTGCGCCAACGACAAGATGATCGAGGAAGGCATCCGCCGGCTCGGCGATCTGATTCGCGGCGAGGTGGCGCAAGCCGCCTAGGCGACGGTTTTTCCACAAACGAGCGCCCCGCCACGGAGAGCACCCTCGCACAGCCACGACTCGAGTTGAGGTTTTCACTTCAACTCGTTGTTTTATCGAGAAGATCATAAACCATTGGGTCGCTTCTGAAGCGACCTGCCGAATGCGCCCGCCGGGCCGCTCAGGGGCCTGTCACGCGTCGCGCAAGGGAACAAACGCGCCCGGGCCCCTTATTGAGGCCATATTCTGAATCAGGATCGCGCCCGTCACGCCGCGCTGCAGCAAGATTGTTGCGACGCAAAAGAAACTGTGCCTCCCGTCTTGCCGACGTTTCTTCAGCTGCTCGGGGGCCTAGGGACAGGGCGTCGTTTGTATGAGTACAGCCGCGACTTCAGGAAATTTTCGTCCGGATATCGAAGGACTCCGCGCCCTGGCCGTATCTGGGGTTATCGCTTTCCACTTCGGAATGACCAGCCTGCCGGGCGGATTTGTCGGCGTCGATATCTTCTTCGTCATTTCGGGCTTTCTGATCACCAGGCATCTGCAGCAGGAGGTTGCAAGAAGCGGCACGGTGGATCTCTGGCGCTTTTACGCGCGGCGCGCCCGCCGGCTGCTTCCGGCCTCGCTTTTCGTCATCCTGGTGACGCTGCTTTTCGGCTATTTCATTCTCGCGCCGTCCGAGCAGCAGTTCTACTCCAAGGGGTCGTTGTTCGCCTCGGCCTATATGATCAATCTCTGGCTGATCCGCTGGACCGTCGACTATTTCGCCGCCGACGCGTCGAACAATCCCTTCATTCATTTCTGGTCGCTCTCGGTCGAAGAGCAATTCTATCTCGTCTGGCCGGCGCTGCTTCTCATCTGCGCGCGGCTCCGCCCGGGAAAAGGCGGTCCTTTCCTTCTCCTGGCCTTGGTGGCCGCCATCTCGTTTGCGCTGTGCTGGTACATGACGGCCGTGTCCCAGCCCTGGGCCTTCTATTTTTCGCCGCTGCGAGCCTGGGAATTTGCCTTCGGCGGTCTCGCTTCGATGGCCCTGCCGCAACAATGGGCGCGGCGCTTTTGCTTTTCGCCGGCGCTTGGCTGGCTCGGGCTGGTGCTCATCGCATCGGCCTATCTGACCGTGACGGAGGAGATCCCCTTTCCGGGCTTGATCGCGCTTGTCCCCGTTCTTGGTACGGTGATGGTGCTCCTGAGCGGCGCGCATCAGGGAGCGGCAGGCCCCAAGTGCGTCCTGGCGCTCCGGCCGTTCCAGGAGATCGGCAAGCTCTCCTATTCCCTCTATCTGTGGCACTGGCCGGTCATCGTCTATGCGGGCATTGTCGAACCGGAACTCTCGGTCGTCGATCGGCTTCTGTGCCTGGCGGTTACGCTGCTCCTGTCACTCTTCAGCTATCACTTCATCGAAAATCCGATCCGCCACAACGGCTGGCTGGCGGCCAGGACGGGACGGTCGCTGGGGCTTGCCGCACTGCTCACCGGAGCCGGTACGACGCTTGCCTATGGCAGTGCCTCCCTCGCGGGCTACAGCTTCGATGGCGAGCAGCGGCAGATCCAGCAGAGCGCCGAGCGCAAATCGGCGGCGCGGGAGTTCGATTCGGCCTGCGTGCTCGAAAGGGAGGCGATACAGCCGAAGGCTTGCGCATTCGGCGCCGCCAAACCTGAGAAGACCGTGGTTCTCCTCGGCGATTCCCATGCCGACCATTGGTCGACGCCGCTCAAGAAGATCGCCGAAAACAATGGCTGGCGGCTCGTCACCTATCTGAAGTCGTCCTGTCCGGCGGCAGATGTGCCGACGTGGAACGGCGTACTGATGCGGAACTACAGCGAATGCGACGCGTGGAAGCGCCGGGCGTTTGCAGAGATCGCGGCGCTGAAGCCGGATGTCGTGATCCTGTCGCAATACTCGTCGAGCTATGTGCGGAACGGCATCAATTTCGTATCCACCCACCAGATGGACGTGCGGGACTGGGCGAAAGGCATCAAGCGCTCGGTCGAGACACTGGAGCGCGCCGGCAGCGAGGTCGTGCTGCTGCGCGACGTGCCGGTGCACAAATCCTATCTCGACAAATGCGTGGCGCGCGCGCTTTGGCAGAAGCGGAGCCCGAGCGATTGCGACACGCCGCGCAGCGAAGCGGTCGAAGAAACCATCCCCGCCGCGGAAAGAAAGGCCGCTCTAGAGACGCATGCGTCCTATGTGGATGTGGTCGACCTGTTCTGCAATCGCACAACCTGCCCCGCCGTGATCGACGGCAAGCTTACCTTCCGCGACCGTCACCATATCGCCACCCCCTACGCGGAATCGCTGGCGCCGTCCCTCGAGCGGGCGATCTTCGGGGACAGGCGTGTCGGGGCATTTCAGGATCGAACGAAATCAAATGACGATCCCGTCAAGTTGCAATGAGGCTCATTGCAACCTGAGCCGAGCAGGTGCACACTCACGGCTGCGCGGAAAAGGGGAAGTGAGGCGGTCGCGCCCGCATACCGCGCCTCGGTTCCAATGGGGGGATAGCGATGACGGATCGGAACGAACTGGAACGTGCCGTAAAGATGATTTACGGCGCCCGAAATGAAAACGACCTCGACGGTATCATGGGGTGGTTCGACCCGAGCTGCCGCTTTCGCATCGTTGGGAGCACATGGCTGGGGGCGATGACCGAGCCGGTGAACGGCACGGACTCCATTCGAAGCTCCATCCAGGCGCTGATCGACACCTGGGACCTCTCCGGCGTCAGCATCGTCAGCCTGCACGTCGATGGCGACACCGTGTGCGTGCATCGCGCCGGCCCGGTGCGCTTCATTCCGTTGAACATTTCGAAGGACATGGAACTCATGGACAAGTTCACCTTCAAGGATGGCCGGGTGATCGATTTCGCCGAGTTCGTGGACACGCTGGAAGTGGCTGAAACCGTCGGCCTGCTGAGCCGCTGAACGAAAACGCCCGCACAGCGCGGCCGACGCCGGAAGACCGGCCGCGCCTCATCCTGCTGAAACATGCGGCCCGAGCAGCGACAGATCTGCCGCGCCGAGCCGGTCCTTGGCGGTCCAGAGCTGGTGCCAATAGGGATAGATGACCGGCGGCAGGCTGACGGCGTCGAGCAGTTCGCGTTCCTCGTCGGAAAGCTTCAGATTTGCCGCGGCGAGATTGTCGCGGAACTGCGCCTCGGTGCGGCCGCCGATGATGACGGAGGTGACCGCCTTGCGGCCGATCAGCCAGGCGAGCGCCACCTGCGCGGGCGAGACGTTGCGCTCGGCGGCGATCGCCACCAGCATGTCGACGATCTTCCAGAGACGCTCCTCGTCGCGGATCGGCGGTTCGTTCCAGCCGGCGAACTGGCGCGTACCCTCCGGCGTCTGGGCGCGGCGGTGCTTGCCGGAAAGCAGGCCGCCGGCAAGTGGGCTCCAAACGAGGATGCCGAGGCCCTGGTCGATCGAGATCGGAACCAGCTCGTATTCGGCCTCGCGGGCCTCCAGCGTATAGTGGATCTGCTGGCTGACGAAACGCTGGCGATGCTCGAGCGCGCTGATGCCGAGCGCCTTCATGATGTGCCAGCCGGAATAGTTGGAGCAGCCGATGTAGCGCACCTTGCCCTGGCGGACGAGCGTGTCGAGCGCTTCCATCGTTTCCTCGAGCGGCGTCTGGCCGTCCCATTCGTGCACCTGGTAGAGGTCGATCACGTCGGTTTTCAGCCGCTTGAGGCTCGCCTCGCAGGCACTGATCAGGTGCTGGCGCGAGAGCCCGCCGTCATTCGGGCCGGGCCCCATGGAGAAGCGCGCCTTGGTGGCGATGAGGACGCCGTTCTTGCGCTTGCCGCCGAGGACCTCGCCAAGGATCTCCTCGCAGGTGCCGGTCGAATAGATATCGGCCGTGTCGATGAGGTTGACGCCGGCATCGAGGCAAAGGTCGACATAGCGGCGCGCCTCCTCGACACCGACAGTGCCGACCTGGGCAAACTTGCCGCCGCCGCCGATCGTCATCGTCCCCATGGTGATGGTGGAGATTTTCAGGCCGGAGCGGCCGAGCAGACGATATTCCATTGTCTCGCTCCTTTGGTAGTCGTTGCCGGAGAAGGTAGCGGGTCAGGGCTAAAGTGCAAGCCGGCGCAGTTCTTTGGCGGTGGCATTTGCCCCTCACCCTAGCCCTCTCCCCGCGAGCGGGGCGAGGGGACTGAGAGGGCGCGGCTTGCCCCTTCTCCCCGCCTGCGGGGAGAAGGTCGCGGCAGCGGGATGAGGGGCAATGGGAGTTCGCGGTTTTCAAAGAAAGCGCGCCGGAATCGCTTCCTTGTACGGGAACATATTGAAATAGGGCTTCGCCTCGGCAAGCGTGCGCTGGACGGACGGGCGCTCGAGCAGTCGCTCGAAATAGGCCGAAAGGCTCGGATGCGTGCCGCTGAAGGGCTGCACGATGCCGGCATAGAAGAGCGCGGGCGCGGCGGCACAATCGGCCAGGGTGAAGGCTTCGCCGACCGCAAAGCGCCGGTCCGTAAGCTGCCGTTCGGCCAGGTCATAGGCTGTGGCGAGCGCCGCATGCGCATCGGCGACGCCGCGCCGGTCGTTCTCGCCGGAAACGCGCAGCATGTCGGTGACGATCTTCTGCATCGGCACCTGGATGTAGAGATCGAAGAAGCGGTCCCAAAGCCGGGCTTCGAGGGCCAGCGCCTCGTCACGCGGCAGCAGCGGTTCGTTGCCGGGGTAATGGCGATCGAGATATTCGATGATGATCGAGGTTTCCGGCACGATCCGGTCGCGGGCGCCGTCGTGCAGCACCGGAATCTTGCCGACCGGCCAGACTTCCAGGTAGCGGGCATTCTCCTCGGGATCCATAAGATCGACGACCTTCGCCTCGAAGGGCGTTCCGGCCTCATAAAGCGCGATCAGTACCTTGTGGCAGAAGGAGGCGAGCGGATGGATGTAGAGCGTCAGAGCCATGTGAGTGCCCATGATCATTGGTTGCGTTTCGCAATCAGTATAGCGCACCCGCGCAAAGAAAAAAGAGGGAAGATGGTCCCGCTGCGATTCAGCTCGAATGCGCTTCCCGCTCCGCCGCGAAGGTCGCGACAAAGCGCTCCAGACGCTCCTCGACGAAATCCGTGACCGGCACGCATGGATCGAAGCTCCACCAGAGGAGGGCGCCCTGCCATTGCGCCGCCATCATCAGGCCGATGCCGGCCGGGGCGGCTGGCACTCCGCCGAAGCGCTCCTCAAGGGCGGCGGAGAGCACGTCGCGCCAGGCGGCGCCGCGGGCGCGCAAGTGAGGGTCGCGCAGGTCCTCTCGCAGGATCAGGAGATCATCCGCATAGCTTTCGATGCCGCCATAGTCGCCCGACAGGCCGACGAGCAGCGCGACGGCACCCGCCGGCGTTTTCGGCATGCTGCCTGCCAGTTCAGCCGTCAACCGGTCGAGACGGTCCCAGGCGTGCAGCAGGGCCGCCTGGATGAGGCCCGACTTGGTCTCGAACCGCTGCACCAGGGTCGAGGCGGAAAGGCCGCAGGCGGCGGAAAGGGCCGCGAAGGTCAGGCCTTCCGGCCCCACCTTGCGCATGATGCCAAGGGCGGCGTCGAGCACGTCTTCGTTCGGCAGAGTTTTGGGGCGGGGCATTTTGGCCTTTATTTATAACCGAATAAGCGTTTATATATCCATCGGCCGATGTAGGCCAGATTTTTCTCGGGAGGACGAGATGACGCTCGAAGGCAAGGTGGCGCTGGTCGCAGGTGCAACGCGCGGTGCTGGCCGCGGCATTGCGGTGGAACTCGGCGCTGCGGGCGCAACGGTCTATGTCACGGGGCGGACGACGCGCGCGCAGGCGTCGGAATACCAGCGGCCCGAGACAATCGAGGAAACGGCGGAACTCGCGACCGCAGCCGGCGGCATGGGGATCGCCGTGCAGGTGGACCACCTTGAGCCGGAGGCGGTGCAGGGGCTCGTCGAACGCATTCGCCGCGATGAGGGCCGGCTCGACATTCTCGTCAACGACATCTGGGGTGGCGAGAAGCTCTTCGAGTGGAACAAGCCGGTCTGGGACCACAATCTCGAAAACGGGCTGCGGATCCTGCGGCTCGCCATCGACACGCACCTGATCACCGCCCACTACGCGTTGCCACTCCTGATCGAGCGACCGGGCGGACTGCTGGTGGAGGTGACCGACGGGACGGCGCAATACAATGCCGAACACTACCGGCTCTCGCCCTTCTACGACCTTGCCAAGACCTCGGCGAACCGGATGGCCTGGGCGCATGCCAAGGACCTTGCGCCTCATGGCGCCACCGCCGTCTCGCTCACCCCTGGCTGGCTGCGCTCGGAAATGATGCTCGAGGCCTTCAAGGTGACCGAGGAAAACTGGCGCGATGCCACGGCGTTCCAGCCGCATTTCGTCATTTCCGAGACCCCGCGCTTCGTCGGTCGGGCCGTGGCGGCGCTTGGCGCCGATCCGGACAAGGCCCGCTTCAACGGCCAGTCGCTGTCAAGCGGTGGGCTCGCCCAGGTCTACGGCTTCACCGACCTCGACGGCTCGCGGCCGGATTGCTGGCGCTACATGGACGAGGTGATGGAGGCGGGGAAGGCGGCGGATGCGACTGGGTATCGGTGAGGGGGCACCCCGAGTGAAGGGAACCGTGTATAGCCGCACCTCATTCCTGTGCTTGTCACAGGAATCCAGCGGCGCCGCGTCGCGGCGCGGGAGAAAGCTTGCATGCACTTTCTCTTGTTCACGGTGCAGACGCACCGTGGCTGGATCCCTGTGACGAGCACAGGGATGAGGGAGTGATGATGTCCGTTTCGACCAAGCAACGTTAACGACAGCCTTCTGGCTGACGTAAAGTGAGGCAAGCCGCTTAGCGATCGGAAGTCCTCTCAAGGGCCTGAGAGCGTACGGCTTTCCGCTTTCGCTGTCGGGCCGCTTCGGAAAAGCAACGTAAAGTCGTATCATGCTTTGGCGAGAGCGGCCGTCATCGGGAGGTGCGGCTGGCCGACAGGGGAGAACATGGCCATGGCGGAAGCGGACAAGGTCTTTGCCGGAGCGATACCCGAAATCTACGAGCGGCTGATGGTGCCGCTGCTCTTCGAACCCTATGCGATCGACCTCGCCGAGCGGGTGGCGCGGCTGAAACCCCTCGACCTGCTGGAGATCGCCGCCGGCACCGGCGTCGTCACGCGGGCGCTGGCGCCGAAGCTCGATATCGAGGCACAGCTTGTCGCGACTGATCTCAACCAGCCGATGCTGGACGTCGCGCACATGAGGCAAGGCGACGACGAACGGATCGTCTGGCAGCAGGCGGATGCCATGGCCTTGCCCCTTGATGACGAGAGCTTCGATGTCGTCCTCTGCCAGTTCGGCGTGATGTTCTTCCCCGACCGGGTGAAGGCCTACCGCGAGGTGTGGCGCGTCTTGAAGCCCGGCGGGCGCTTCCTCTTCAACGTGTGGGACCGGATCGAGCCAAACGAGGTGGCCCATGCGGCCGTAGAGGCGCTGGAAGCACGCTTTCCGGAGAACCCGCCGAGCTTCATGCGCCGCGTGCCGCACGGTTACGCGGACCCCGCAAAGATCAGGACCGATCTCGAGGCTGCCGGCTTTCACGACATCACGGTCGAAACGCTGGAGAAGAGGAACGGGCCCATATCCGCTCCCGATGCTGCGACTGGCTTCTGCCAGGGGACGCCCGTGCGCAGCGAGATCGAGGAGCGCGACGCTTCGGCGCTGGCGGCGGTGACCGAGGGCGTGGCGGCGGTGCTGACGAAACGGTTCGGGAGCGGGATGATCGAGCGGCCGATCAGGGCGCAGGTGGTGACTGCGCAGCGGTAGCGGCCGTCGCGGGCGCCCGCCGATCGTGTTTCTCCTCTTCGACGGGGGTCGGCGGCAGCGTCTCGCCCCTGTGGGGGCCTGACAGGCCGGCGAACCTGTGGCCTCTTTCGCGAAGCCATTGGAAAGTGACATAGAGCGCCGGGATGACGAATATGCCGAGCAGGGAGGCTGCGAGCATGCCGCCGGCGACGCCGGTGCCGACGGCGCGGCGGCTGAGCATGCCGGCTCCATCGGCGGTGACGAGCGGGATCAGGCCGACGATGAAGGCGAAGCTCGTCATCATCACGGCGCGGAAACGGGCGCGGGCGCCCTCGACGGCCGCCTCGACGATGCCGGCGCCTTTTTCGCGCTGGAACTTGGCGAATTCGACGATCAGGATGGCGTTCTTCGAGGCAAGTGCGATCAGCACGACAAGGCCGATCTGCGCGTAGACGTCGAAGGAAAGGCCGGCAATGAGCACCGAGATGAGCGCGCCGGTGACGCCGATGGCGACCGAGAGCAGCACCGGGACCGGGATCGTCCAGCTTTCGTAAAGCGCGACGAGGAAGAGATAGGCGAAGAGCACGGCGAGCGCCAGGATCACGGTCGTCTGCCCGGCGGCTTCAAGCTCCTGCAGTGCCGTGCCGGTCCACTCGTAGCTGTAGCCCGGCGGCAGCGTGGTGGCCGAAAGCGCCGCCATGGCCTGCAGCGCCTCGCCCGAGGAAACGCCGGTGGCGGGCTGGCCGTTGAGCGTGATCGAGCGGTTGTTGTTGTAGCGCACCATCGTCTGCGGACCGACGATATAGTCGACGCGCGCAACGGAAGCGACTGGTACCATGCCGCCGGCGGCGTTGCGCACATGCAGGCGCTGGATGTCGTTGACGGAGTCCCGGTCGGCCTGGCCCGCCTGCAGGTTCACCTTCCAGCTGCGGCCGAACAGGTTGAAGTCGTTGACGTAATAGGAGCCGAGCGTGCCCTGCAGCGTGGCGAACAGATCGCTGATCGAGACGCCGAGCGCCTGCACCCGGTCGCGGTCGACATCGAGATAGAGCTGCGGTGCGCTTGCCGAATAGGTGGTGAAGGTCGGCCCGAGCTCCGGGTTCTGGTTGGCGGCGATGATCAGCCCGCCGGCGGTGGCGGCAAGGTCGGCCGCCGAGCGGCCCTGCAGGTCGAGCAACTGATATTCGAAGCCGGAACCGGTGCCGAGGCCGAGGATCGGCGGCAGGTTGAAGGAGAAAACCTGCGCCTCGCGGACCGTCAGACCCTTGGCCATGGCCGTGGCAATGGCGCTGTTCACCGAGGCGGACGCCGCCTCACGCTCGCCAAAGGGCTTCATGGTGACGACCGCAAAGGCGCTGTTCGACTTCGAAAGACCATCCAGGAAGCTGTAGCCGGAGACGCTCGTCACGTCCTGCACGCCCTCTATGTCGCGAAGGAAGGTTTCGACCCGGCGAAGGGCGGCATCGGTGCGGTTGTAGGAGGCGCCTTCGGGCAGGCGGACCTCGGTGAAGAACATGCCCTGGTCTTCACTCGGCAGGAATCCGGTCGGCACGACGCGGAACAGCCAGCCGCTGGCAGCGATTGCGACCGCCAGCAATACCAATCCGATCACGGCCCGCCGGGCGATCTTCTCGGCGACGAAGACGTAGCCGTCGCGGCCGTTGTCGATGCGGCGCGAGATCCAGCCGAGAATGCCGCGCTTTTCCCCATGATGCGGCTTAAGGAGGACGGCGCAGAGCGCCGGGCTCAGCGTCAGCGCATTGATCGCCGAGATCACCATGGAGACCGAAACGGCGACCGCGAATTGCTGGAAGAGCTGGCCGCTCAAGCCGGGGATGAAGGCGACCGGGACGAAAACCGAAAGCAGCACCAGGGTGATGGCGACGATCGCGCCGGTGATCTCGCCCATGGCAAGGCGCGCCGCCTCCGGCGCCTGCATGCCCGGGTTCTCCTCCATGACGCGCTCGACATTCTCGACGACGACGATCGCGTCGTCGACGACGATGCCGATCGCCAGCACCAGCGCCAGCAGCGAAACGGTGTTGAGCGAGAAGCCCATGGCGAGGATCACCGCGAAGGTGCCGATGAGCGCCACCGGCACGGCGATGAGCGGGATCAGCGTCGCGCGCCAGTTGCCGAGGAACAGGAAGACGACGAGGATCACCAGCACGAAGGCTTCGATGAGCGTGTGCACGACATTCTCGACGCTCGCCTCGACGAATTCGGAGGTGTCGTAGGAGATCTTGTAGGTGAGGCCTTCCGGGAAGGCTTGCGACAGGCGCTCCAGCGCCGTGCGCACGCCCTCGGCGGCAGCGAGCGCATTGGCGCCGGGCGCGAGGTACGTGCCGATCATCGCGACCGGCTTGCCGTTGAAGCGGGAGCTCGAATCCGCGCTCGCCGCGCCGAGCTCGACCTTGGCGACATCGCGGATGCGCACGAAGGAGCCGTCCGCCTCGGCCCGAAGCACGACGTCTTCGAACTGTTTCGGATCGGCGAGCCGCCCCTGGGTCTGCAGGTTCAGCTGGAAGAGCGGGTCGTCCGTCATCGGCTGGGCGCCGATGCGGCCGATCGCCGCCTGGACGTTCTGGGCCTTCAGCGCATTGATCACGTCGGTCGGCGTCATGCCGAGGCTGGTCAGCCGATCGATGTCGAGCACGACACGCATCGAATAGTCCTGCGCGCCGAAGAGCGCGGCATCGCCGACGCCCGGCACGCGCTTGATCGTATCCATGACGTTGATGGTGGCGTAGTTCGACAGGAACAGGTTGTCGAAGCTGTCGTTCTCGCCATGGATGGCGATCACCTGCATCAGCGCCGAGGACTTCTTGCGCACGCTGACGCCGGATTGCTTGACTTCGGACGGCAGCCTCGCCTCGGCGAGCGAGACGCGGTTCTGCACGTTGACGGTGGCGATGTCCGGGTCGGTGCCGACGGCGAAGGTCACCGTCAGCGTGTAGGAGCCGTCGGCGCCGCTCGTCGACTTCATGTAGAGCATGTCGTCGACGCCGACGATCTGGCTTTCGATCGGTTGCGCCACGGTCGACTCGACCACCTCGGCGCCGGCGCCCGGATAGCTCGCCGTGACGCTCACCTGCGGCGGCACGATGTCCGGGAACTGCGCGACGGGGAGCGCCGTCAGCGCGATAAGCCCGGCAAGCGTCAAGACGATGGAAATGACCGCGGCGAAGCGGGGACGATCGATGAAGATCTCGGAGATCATGGCTCAGCCGCCCGCTGCCGGTGCCGCATCGACGGTGACGCCCGGCCGCACCTTGCCGACGCCTTCGGTGATCACCTGCTCACCTTCCTTGAGGCCCTTGGCGATGACCGCCTGGCCGCGGCTCGAGCGGGCCACGTCGACGCGGCGAAGCTCGACCTTCGAGTCGGCGCCGACCACCATCACGAAGGCGCCCTGCTGGTCGCGCTGGATCGCCTGCTGCGGAACAGCGAGCACCTCCTGCTTCTCGGTCTGCTCGAAGGTGACGCGGACGAGGGTGCCGTCGAGCAGGAGTGAATCGGGGTTGGGAAGCTCGGCGCGCACCGTGATCGTATCGGTGCCCTGCGAAACGTCGCTGGCGACGAAATTGATCACGCCCCGCTTCGGATATGTCATGCCGTTCGGCAGCGTGATCTCGACATCGCCGCCCGCGGGGACCTCGCCGCGCACCGAGCGCTCGCGATAGTCGAGAAGGATCGAGGTCGCGACGGGGAACTGGACGCTGATCGGATCGAGCCGGGTCAGCGTGACGAGCGAGCCGGAATCCGGACCGACCAGCCCCCCGACATCGACGGCGGAGAGGCCGACGATGCCATCGAAGGGTGCGACGATCCGCGTATAGGAGAGATTGAGCTCGGCCGCCTGCTTGCTGCCCTTGAGGCGGACGATGTCGGCCTCGGCCTTCTTCACCTGCGCATTTGCGGTGTCGACCGTCGCCTGCGCAACCGTGTTGCTGGAGATCAGCCGCTGGGCGCGGTCGCGCTCGAGGACGGCAAGTTCGCGGCTCGCCTCGGCGGCCTCGATCGAGCCCTGGATCTCCTGGACGGCGGCGCGATAGGTGCCGTCCTCGACCTCATAGAGCACGCTGCCGGCGATGACCTTCTGGCCTTCCGTGAAATTGACCTTTTCGAGGAAACCGGAAACGCGGGCGCGAATATCGACCTTCTGCACCGCGACGATCCGGCCGGTGAAGTCGGCGGTTTCGCGCAGGTCCATGATGGCGGCGGGCGCCACGACGACGGCCGGCGCCGGCGCCTGCTGGGCGCCAAGCTTGTCCGGCGCGAGCGAGACCGCGGCGAGCAGGGTTGATGAAAGGACGGCAGCCAGAGTTCTCGAACCACGCATGCAACGTTCCCCCGTTACAGCTTGAGACGGCTTACGATTTCACTCTCGGATGACCCGGAATCAGAGCACTTTCACCCCGCCAAGTCACGCAACTTGAGATTGATACGTCCCGGTGCCGATAGTCAAGGGGCGTAGCGCGGCAGGTGGACGGGGCGTGCGCCGGCGGATCACGCCGGCTTCGTCTCGTCCTCCGGCCGTGGCACGGAGCGCATCCAGGCGACGACCAGATCGTAGAAGACGCCGAGCACGATCGGCCCGAGGAAAAGGCCGATCAGCCCATAGGACAGCGTGCCGCCGATTACGCCTGCGAGGATGACGAGCATCGGCGTCTTCAGGCCGCGGGCGACCAGCACCGGCTTCAGGACGTTGTCGATCAGCCCGATCAGCACCAGGATCAAGGTCAGGCCGAGGGTGGCACGCGTCTCCATCGCCGTCCACGCCCAGATGGCGACCGGCAGCAGCACCGGGGCGGGGCCGATCTGCATGATGCAGAAGATCAGCACGGCGAAGGCGAGCACGCTTGCGGCCGGAATGCCAAACAGCGAGAAGGCAAGCCCGGCGAGCAGAGCCTGCAGCAGCGCCACGCCGATCACGCCGCGGGCGACATTGCGGATCGTCGCGCCGGCGAGATCGACGAAGCCGGCGCCGCGCTCGCCGGCGACCCGGCGGGCGAAGAGTTTCAGCCCTTCGCCGAGCCGCGGCCCGGGGCGGAAGAGAAAGCCGGCGATGATCACCGAAACGATGAAGCCGATGAGGTCGACGCCGATGCCGGCGATCTTGCCGAGCACGGTGCCGCCGGCCTGCAGCAGCGACGGCGCCAGGCGCTGCAGCGTCGCTTCCAGATTGCCGGAAGCCTGCGCCCAGGCGGCGTGCAGCCAGTTGCCGATCAGCGGCCAGTCGCGCACCGCATCCGGCGGTGCCGGCACCACGAGCGTGCCCGACGCCAGTTTCGCAAGCACTGCCTGCACCGCTTCGGCGAAGCTCAGCGCGATCGCCGCCAGCGGGCCGGCGATCACCGCCAGGGCGACGACGGTGATCGCCGCCGCCGCAAGGCGCGGGCGGCCGCCGAAGAGGGCAGCGAGCGCCCTGAACACCGGATAGAGCGCGACGGCGAGAATGCCGGCCCAGATGGCGATGATCGCGAAGGGCGCGACGAGCGTCAGCGACCAGTAGGCGAAAAGCGCCAGCACGCCGAGCCGCAGGAACTCGGTGACCCTGGGCTCGATCGACGCCGGCGGGGCGGCAGGTTCGGCTTTGACTGGGGTTTGCGCATCGTCCATGGCGGCCTCCCCGGGGGCGCGGCAACGCCCGCCGCCGTTCGCCCCCGCGACGGCCGGCATGGCCGCGGGATCGCGGCGTCCGGATGCGGACGGGATCAGGCGGCAAGGGGAGTGTACAGCGGGGGCGGGGTGGCGGGAAGGGTGGGCTTGGCGGTGGAGAATCGATTGGGGAGGTGGATTGGAAGTTGAGGGCAGTCGATGATGACTGTCCTTGAGCCTAAAAAGCAGCCGCTAAGCGGGCAAGGCACAAATTCCATCAGTAAATTGCCACTTAATTGCGTTCGCGCCTTAGCTGCAACCTTCACGCACGATAGAAGGTATAATCGACGGCAATTGCTATTGTTATTTTGGCGGCACAGGGGAGTACACTTCATTGACTGCGAAGACAAAATCAGCGCGGCTGAAACGATTGCTATCACATGGTTTTTTTGCTCCCGAGCTTCCCCCGTGCTTCGTTTCGGAGGACTTGGCACGGTTCAGAAGATCATTTGTTGACGGCATCATGGCACTGCCGCCGGTTCGAAATCAGCCAGCGTTTCAGAAATACGTATCCGAGCCAAGTTGGTTCTATTTTCCGCGGTTCGGCAAGGATGACAGACGTCACGGCGTATTGAATCCTATTTCGTATCTTCTTTTGGCAAACGTAATCGCTGACAACTATGTGGACTTGCGGAGGAAAGCGAAGAGATCGGGCATTTCCGCATCGCCCCCGGTGTTCGACTGGAGTGAGGACAGAGCGTTGATGCGGCCCAGTGTGGATTTGCGCGATGATTTCCGAGTCGACCTATCCTCGCGAAGAGAAGAGTTCGTTTCGGCTGACGTTCGAGCTTTCTTTCACTCAATATACACACATGCCATTCCATGGGCGATCTATGGGAAGCAATGGGCGAAGGCAAATAGAGGTGTTGCCCACTATGGAAACATGATCGATCTTCTTTGTCGTAACGGACAAGATGGTCAAACCATCGGGCTCCCAGTCGGACCCGATACTTCACGTTTGATCGCTGGGGGTGGTTGCATCAGCGGTTGACGAAAGGCTTCGGAACAAGTTGGGCGTTACGCTCCGAGATGCATCGCGCTACATCGACGACTACACTATCAGCAGTGTCAACGGCGAGAATGGAGAAACCTTAATCTCGGCGCTACGCCAGACTGCTGCTCACTTTGAACTGGAGTTGAACAGCGAGAAATCCGCCATTTACCCAACATCCTTTCGACAAAACACAGGATGGAAACAGGCCCTCAGGGTGCATATACCTCAAGCCGGTGCGAACTATACTGAGTTTCAGCATTTCTTTTACGAGGTGGGTAGAGTTTGCGACGCTCACCCCGAGCTTAACGTTGAGAAGTTCGCTTTTCAGAACGCCCGATTAGCTTTTGTACGCGCTGACGATTGGAAGAAAATACAGAGTAATTTGATAAAAGCTTATCGCCGAAATTCCAGCTTAATCTCGTTTCTCGTAGAGATATTTGTCTTGAGACACGCTGAACGTCGTGACGTTGATAGAAACAACATAAAAGATTTCGTAGAGAATCGACTTCCGGTACTTGCTAAAGCTAATCGATCTGGAGAAATTATCTGGCTCATTTTCCTGATCTTGCGACTAAACATTACTGTTCGCGCAGCGGCGCTTGAGCCCATGTTTGAGATGGACAATTCGATGATTGCGCTGCTTGTCGTCTTATCGGTCTCCCGGGGGCAAGTCGACGGGCCGATAAATCCCAGAATTTGGAATCAATTCTTGAACGCGGATGGACTTCGAAGTCCAATGTGGTTGTACGCCTACGAAAGTGTCGGCCGAGGTATAAATCCCGGCGCCAATGCCCAGTTCATTGAGCAAGATCAGTATTTTTCTTTGCTTCATCGTAGAAGTGTGAGGTTTCTAGAAATCGGTAGGGGCTTCACATCGATCGCAGCGACCCTGAGAAGCTTGCGCGGGGGGAACGATCGCATGCGACGCGTCCGGGACGACTTCTTGGAGGATTTCTTGCTGGATTTGGATGAGATGGACGACGACGACTTCGTCGATGAGTTCCACGACAACGAATACTAATTCGTTTGCGCTAAGCTCAAGCCGACCGTCGTTTGTGTGGACCAGCCGCTATCAGCGCAAAGCCGACTGTCCACTTCGCCCCCTGTCACACCCCTGTAAAACCCACCCTCTATCCCTCGGCGCCATCTTTCTCTGACCGAGGGCAATCCCATGAAAACGCTTCTCTCCGCCGTTGCCGCCACGCTCGTCGCCGGTCTTCTCTCCACCGCGGCCCATGCCGAAAGCCTCGTGCTTTATACCAGCCAGCCGAACGAGGATGCGCAGGCGACGGTGGATGCGTTCGAGGCGGCAAACCCCGGCGTCGAGGTCGAGTGGGTGCGCGAGGGCACGACGAAGATCATGGCCAAGCTGATGGCCGAGATCGAGGCGGGCAATCCGGTGGCGGACGTGCTCTTGATCGCCGACACGGTGACGATGCAGCGGCTGAAGGAGGGCGGGCATCTGCTCGCTTACAAGTCGCCGGAGGCGGCGGGCTACGATGCGGCGCTCTATGATGCGGATGGAGCCTATTACTCGACCAAGATGATCACCACCGGCATCGTCTACAACACCTCCGCCGCGATGAAGCCGGAAGGCTGGCAGGATCTCGCAAAGCCCGAGGCGAAGGGCCTCGTCACCATGCCGAGCCCGCTCACCTCTGGTGCTGCGCTGATCCATGCCGAGACGCTCGCCGCCATTCCCGGCCTCGGCTGGGATTATTACAAGGCGCTCGCCGAAAACGGCGCGACGGCGGCCGGCGGCAATGGCGGCGTGCTGAAGGCGGTCGCGACCGGCGAGAAGGCCTATGGCATGCTCGTCGATTTCATGGCGATCCGCGAGAAGGCCAAGGGCGCGCCGGTGGAATTCGTCTTCCCGGCCGAGGGCGTTTCCGCCGTCACCGAGCCGGTCGGCATCTTGAAGACCGCCAGGAACGTCGATGCGGCGAAGAAATTCGTCGACTTCCTCATCTCCGAGGAAGGCCAGAAGGTGGCGGTGAAGATGGGCTATATCCCGGCCCGCAACGGCGTGGCGCTGCCGGAAGGCTATCCGGCCCGCGAGACGATCAAGGTGCTGCCGGTCGATGCGGCGGCGGCGGTCAAGAATTCCGAGGCGGCCCTCAAGACCTTCTCGGGCATTTTCGGGACGAACTGATCGCCATATGACGCGAGCCGACGAGATCGCCCGCAGCCGGGGCGCTCCGGTGGAATCGGATGCGGAAGGCGGCTCCGGGTTCCCGGAGCCGCCTCGACGCCTTCCGTCGGGGGCGCGGCGCTTCGGCCGGCTGCGGTCTTTCTTTCGCGGGTTTTTCTTCGGGGGCGGGGAGGCGGCGGAAGGCCGACGGCCCCGGACGACGTTCGGAAAACTGCCGGGCGCACTGACGCGGACCTTGAGCGGCGTCGAACTACCGCCGATGCCTCACGTGAGGGAAGCCGGTTTCCCCAAGGCGAGGCCGCCGCGCTGCAGCCGAGAAGGGCGGCGGTTCGGCTTCCGCCCACGAAAGCCGCGGGTGCCCGGCGGCGAGCCGGCCTGGCTGCTGCCTTTCGTGCTCTGCGCCGTGCTGCTGCTTTCCGTTCTGCCGCTCGCCCGCCTGGCCGGGGCGGGAGTGAACGGGCTTGTCGACGGCGAGGCGGCGCGGCTGATCTTCGCGCCGGCGACCCTTGCGGCGCTCCGCAACACGCTTCTCACCGCCACCGGCGGCATGGTCGTGTCGCTTATCCTCGGTTCGCTCTTCGCCTTCGCGCTGGCGCTCACCGATATCAGGGGCAAGCTGATTTTAAGCTTCGCCTTCATGCTGCCGATGATGATCCCGCCGCAGGTGACGGCGCTTGCCTGGGTGGAGATGTCGGGACCGGCGAGCCCGCTCCTGAAGACGCTCGGGCTGGCGCCGCCGCTCGGCAGCCCGCAGCCGCTCTATTCGCTCTCCGGCATCGCGCTTCTCTTGGGCGTGCAGCATGCGCCGCTCGTCTTCCTGGCTCTGAAGGCCGGGCTTGCGGCGAGCCCGCGCGACGGCATCGAGGCGGCGCGGCTGGCGGGCGCCGGGCCGCTGCGGGTGTTTCGCGATATCGTGCTGCCGCTCGGCGCTCCGGGGCTGATTGCCGGCGGGGCAATCGCCTTCGTCTCCGGCGTCGGCAATTTCGGCATTCCTGCGATCCTCGGCATTCCGGCCGGGATCGAGACGCTGCCGACGCTGATCTTCAGCCGGCTGGCAAGCTTCGGCGCCGCCACCTTCGGGGAGATTGCGCTGATCTCGACGCTGATCGCGGCAATCTCCGCCGCCGGGCTCATCGTGCAGCAGCGGGCCCTTCAAGGCCGCGACTATCGCCTCATCGGCCATTCCGGGGCCCGCGCCGCCTTTTCGCTCGGCCGCTTTCGCGTCGCTGTCGAGGCGCTGCTTTGGGCGGTGCTGGTGCTGGTGCTGGCCGCACCCCTGCTGGCGCTCGTCGCAAGCTCGCTCGTGCCGGCCTATGGCGTGCCGCTCAATTTCGACACCATGTCGCTGGACGCCTATGGCGAAATCCTCTTCCGCCAGTCGATCACCCTGACGGCGCTCAAGAATTCGCTGTTCCTGGCTTCCGCCGCCGCCCTCGGGCTGCTCGCCGTCACCGTGCCGGCCGCCTATCTGCTGGCGCGGCGGAAGGGGGCGCTCGCGGGTCTCGTCGCCATCCTGATCGAGATTCCCTATGCACTGCCCGGCATAGTGCTCGCCGTCGCCTTCATCCTCACCTTCGCGGCACCGCTGCCGGTCGTCGGCGTCTCGCTCTACGGGACGATCTGGATCATCCTTGCCGCTTATTTCTCGTCCTTCCTCGCCGTCAGCCTGAAGCCGGTGGTGAGTGCCATGCTGCAAATGGACCCTGCGCTCGAGGAGGCGGCAAGGCTTGCCGGCGCGGGTTTCTTCCGCCGCATGCGCGACGTGCTCCTGCCGCTCGTGGCGCCCGCCGCCGGTGCCTCCGTCATCCTCGTCTTCCTGATTGCCGCGAACGAGTTGACCGTCTCGGCGCTGCTCTGGTCGGCCGGCACCCAGACGCTCGGCGTGGCGATCTTCAATCTCGACGACAGCGGCTCCTCCGATCTCGCCGCGGCGCTCTCGGTGCTCGTCGTCCTCCTGGTGATCGCGCTGATGACGGCGCTCGAATTGCTGGCGAAACATCTGCCGGAGGGCGTGTTGCCGTGGCGCAATTGATCCTCAACCATCTGACCAAGGATTTCGGCGGGAATGGAAGGCCGGCGGTGGCCGACGTGTCGCTGACGCTGCGCCGCCAGGCTTTCCTGGCGCTTCTCGGGCCGTCGGGCTGCGGCAAGACCACGGTGCTCCGGATGATCGCCGGCTTCGAGCAGCCGAGCGACGGCTCGATTTCCTATGGCGAGCGGCGGCTCTCGGACGCCGGGCGCGCCCTGCCGCCAGAAAAGCGCAACATGGCGATGGTGTTCCAGTCCTATGCGCTCTGGCCGCATATGACGGTCGCGCAGAATGTCGGCTATCCCCTGAAGGTGCGGGGTATTTCCGGGGCTCAATGGCAGATGCGCGTCGGCGAGGCGCTGTCGCTGGTCAAGCTCACCGAGTATGCCGAGCGGCGGCCGGCCGAGCTTTCCGGCGGCCAGCGCCAGCGGGTGGCGCTCGCCCGCTGCCTGGTCACCCAGCCGGACGTGGTGCTGCTCGACGAGCCGCTCGCCAATCTCGACCAGCATCTGAGGAAGGCGATGGAGGAGACGTTCCGCGCCTTTCACGAACGCTCGGGCGCCACCATGGTTTATGTCACCCACGACCAGGCCGAGGCGATGGCGCTCGCGACCGACGTCGCGGTGATGTCGGAGGGGCGGCTTCTCCAGGTGGCCGCGCCGGCGCACATCTACGCGCGGCCGGAGGGCCGGGTGGTCGGCGGGCTGATCGGGCGCGGCAGCATTCTGCGGCTGAGCTTGCCCGAGAATGGCGAACGGCGGCTCGACTGGCCGGTGCTGCGGGAGGCGCTTGGGCCGCGGGATGTCGCGGCGCGTGCTGCCGGGGGCGGGTCGCTTGCCGACGTGCCGCCTGCCGACGTGTTGGTGCGGCCGGAGCAAGTCCACCGCGGCACCGACGGCATACGGATGCGGGTCGTCTCGTCGGTGTTCGAAGGCGAACGCTTCGCCCTCGACCTCGCGCTGGCGATGGCCAGCGGCTGAAGGCCTATAGCAGCGTGGCGATCGCCGAGGGACAGATGGCGCCATTTGTGATCGCGGGTGGCTGGCGGCTTTGAGGGGGTCGGGGCGCGCATGCGTTTGCGTGCACCGACGACGTTTCGGGACGCACCGCCTCCGGTCCTCCGTCATCCTCGGGCTTGACCCGAGGATCCATGAACGAGCAAGATTTTTGAAGCGTTTTGAACGGCTTGCGTTTGGATCCTCGGGTCAAGCCCGAGGATGACGAAGAGAGGTGGGCGGGCCTGAACCTTCACTCAGGCATGACGGAGGTCGCGTCCGACGTTGATGAAGTCAGCCGACGATGAAGGGTGGGTCCCATTCCTTCTGGAACTGGATAAATAATTAAACTGGTTGTCATATGCAATCAATTTCGCCATAGTGCCCACAATGCTTGGACTATAAGCAAAGGAGGAGACAATGAAGCTTCACCAGGGCATGGGACCGAACTCCTATCGGGTGCGCATCTTCCTCAAGGAAAAGGCGATCGACGTGCCGATGGTCGAGGTCGACTTCGCCAAGGGCGAGCACAAGGCGCCGGAATTCCTGAAGCTCAATTCGCTCGGCCAGATTCCGGTATTGGAGCTCGACGACCGAGCGATCATCACCGAAAGCGTCGCGATCTGCCGCTATTTCGAGGAGACCCATCCGGAGCCGCCGCTTTTCGGATCGGACGCCGTCAGCCGCGCCAAGGTGGAGATGTGGAACCGGCGGGCCGAACTGGTGATCTTCGCCACGATCGGCAATGTCGCGCTGCACTCGGATGCGTTCTTCAAGGATCGCCTCACGCAATTTCCGGCCTTCGCCGAAACCGAGCGTCGGGCCGTGCCGAAGAAATGGGCCTGGCTCGACCGCGAGCTTGCCGATGGCCGGCCGTTCCTTGCGGGAGACGATTTCTCGATCGCCGATATCACCGCCGGCGTCTGCGGCTGGCTGGGCGACGTCTTCGGCATGGAAATCCCCGCTTCGCTCGAGAACGTGAAGCGCTGGAACGAGCGGGTGAGGAGCCGGCGGAGCTGGAACGCGTGAGGCCGCAAAGGCTCGCTTCGGCCCGATAGGTCGCCTGGATCCGCTATCGCGCGGGAACCAGCATGGGGCTCGCACGTTCCCCGTCAGCACTATAACGGCGAGGTCGGGGAGGCCGACCCGGCACGAGAGGCGGGCAATCTCATGTATTTCATGGCTCTTGCGACGGATTATGACGGCACATTAGCCGAGGACGGCATGGTCCGGCCGGAAACCCTGGACGCGCTGAAAAGACTGAAGCAGACGGGCCGCAAGCTGCTGCTCGTCACGGGGCGCGAGTTGCCGGACCTCAAGCGGGTTTTCCCTGAAATCGACCTCTTCGACAAGGTCGTCGTCGAGAACGGCGCCTTGCTCTACTCGCCCGATACCGGTGAGGAGACGCCGATCGCGCCGGCGCCGCCGAGGGAATTCGTCGAGCGCCTTCGGCAGAAGGGCGTCGATGACATATCGGTCGGGCGCTCGATCGTCGCCACCTGGGAGCCGCATCAGGCGGCCGCACTGGAAGCGATCAACGAGCTCGGCCTCGAGCTCGAGATCATCTTCAACAAGGGCGCGGTGATGATCCTTCCGACCGGGGTCAACAAGGCGACGGGATTGAAGGCGGCGCTGAAGGAGATGCAGCTTTCCTTCCTGAACGTCGTGGCGGTCGGCGATGCGGAGAACGACCACGCCTTGCTGCGGATGTGCGGCTGCGGCGCGGCGGTGGCGAACGCCTTACCGGCCCTGAAAGATACCGCCGATTTTGCGCTTGAAGGCGCGCGCGGCGAGGGGGTCGAGGAGCTGATCGTCGCGATGGTCGAGCGCGACTATGCGTTCTGCACCAATCAGCGCCACCTGGTGCCGGTCGGCGAGAGCGAGAATGGGCCGGTGGAAATCGGACCGCCTGACGTGCTGCTGATCGCCGGAAGTTCCGGCGTCGGCAAGTCGATGCTCGCAACGGCACTTTCGGAGCATTTGCGCGAGCGGCGCTTCCAGTTCTGTGTTTTCGATCCGGAGGGCGACTACGAGGATCTCGAAGGTGCAGTGACCGTCGGCAACGGTTCGACCACGCCGACCGACAGCCAGGTGCTCGAAATCCTCGCCAACCCCGACGACAATGTGGTTGTCAGCGCGCTCGGTTTCGAGCCCGAGGAACGCCCCTCCTTCTTCGCCAAGCTGATGTCGGGCCTGTCGGCGCAGCGCGCCCGGACGGGCCGGCCGCACTGGCTGATCATCGACGCGGTCGATCACCTCATGCCGGCGGCGCGCGACGGTGCCCCGCTGGCGCCTGCGGACGACATTTCGGGGACGATCATGATCACCGACCATCCCGATGCGGCCTCGCCAGGCGTACTCGCGGCGGTCACGGCGGTGGTGGCCCTCGGCCCCAAGGCGCACGAGGCGATCGAGACCTTCTGCCGGGCGGTCGGCGAGGCGTCGCCGGCGGGCCTCGAAAAATTCCACGAAGACGAGGAGGTGCTTTTCTGGCGGCGCGCGCCAGGTGCGTCGGTGCAGCGCATCCGGGCCGAAAAGCCGAAGCAGGTTCGCACGCGCAACGCGCGCAAATATGCCGAAGGGCATCTCGGCGAGGAGGCGAGCTTCTATTTCCGCGGTCCGGAGGACAAGTTGAACCTGCGCGCCGACAATCTGACGATCTTCCTGCAGATTGCCGAAGGAATCGACGACGAGACGTGGGAACACCACCTCAGGGCCGGCGACTACTCGAAATGGTTCGGCGAGAGCATCGGCGATCCCGACCTGTCACAGAAAGCGGCGGGAATCGAAGAGGATCGGTCCCTCTCACCCGCCGAGAGCCGCAACAAGCTCGCCGAGGCGGTGCGCCGTCGCTACATCGCAGCGGCTTCCGGGACCCGCTGAGGCGGCGGCGAGGGACGAAACGAGTTTAGCGTTTCGGCTTCTGTTTCGCGCCGGCGCTCCTGCCGTCGGAACTCTTCGAACGCTCCTCGAACCGATCGGCGCCCTTGGCAAGATCGGATCCCTTTTGCGCCTCCACCTTCTTCTCTTCCTTGGCGGCGCTCTTGTGCAGACCGCCAGCGGATTTCTTGCCCTTTGTCGTCGGGGCTTGGTCGACACCCATTGCAGCCACTCCTCAATGAATACGGAATGGAACGTGCCGGGGCATTTGCTTGTTCCTTCCGGAATGCTTTTCGCTTTTGCCGCGCCCGAATAGGGAGGGATGGGCGTGCAACTTGTGGTCAAAATGCCGATAGTGGTTCGCCTGCCGTACACGTAGCTGTGGACTTGCCTTGAATTTGCCCCTCTTGCCTTCTCCCTGGCCTTTTTGAATTCCTAGAATGAAGGCGTGTGATTCGCGCCGCACCGCATTCGATCGCGTTTCCCGGGGCACGGGCAGCTTTCGACGGCCGGGGAACTGCCCAAGGAGAAGAGCCATGACAGAGTACAAGAAGCCGATCATCACCGAGATGCGCCCGAAAATCACTGTCATCGGTGTCGGCGGGGGCGGCGGCAACGCGATCAACAACATGATCGCCGAAGACCTGCAGGGCGTCGACTTCATCGCCGCCAATACGGATGCGCAGGCGCTCGCCATGTCGAAGGCGGCGCGCCGCATCCAGCTCGGCGCGGCCATCACCGAAGGCCTCGGCGCCGGCTCGCTGCCGGACATCGGCAATGCGGCGGCGCAGGAATCGATCGACGAGATCATGGATCACCTCGGCGGCACGCATATGTGCTTCGTCACCGCCGGCATGGGCGGCGGCACCGGCACCGGCGCGGCGCCGGTGATCGCGGAAGCCGCGCGGCGGGCCGGTATCCTGACGGTCGCGGTCGTCACCAAGCCCTTCAGTTTCGAAGGCAAGCGGCGCATGCAGACGGCGGAATTCGGCATCGAGCGGCTGCGCGAAAGCGCCGATACGGTGATCGTCATCCCCAACCAGAACCTTTTCCGTATCGCCGATTCCAAGACCACCTTCGCCGATGCCTTCATGATCGCCGACCGGGTGCTCTATTCCGGCGTCAGCTGCATCACCGACCTCATCGTCAAGGAAGGCCTGATGAACCTCGACTTCGCCGACGTGAAGACGGTGATGAAGGGGATGGGCCGCGCCATGATGGGCACCGGCGAGGCGGCCGGCGAGGGCCGGGCGATGATGGCGGCCGAGGCGGCGATCGCCAACCCGCTACTCGACGAAGTGTCGATGCGCGGCGCGAAGGGCGTGCTGGTGTCGATCTCCGGCGGCATGGACATGACGCTTTTCGAGGTAGACGAAGCGGCGACCCGGATCCGCGAGGAGGTCTACGACGAGGCCGACATCGTCGTCGGCGCGATCTTCGACCGCAGCCTCGACGGCACCTTCCGCGTTTCGGTCGGGCGACCGGCCTCGACAGCGGCCGCGGCACCGACGCGGCGGCGCCCGAGGCAATGAACGGCCAGCCGGCGGCCGCGCCGGTGCGGACGCTGCAGTAGTTGGTTCGACAAGCCCCGTTCGGAAGTGGCGTATATTTGCCCTTTCCTCGGGTTAAACCCGAGGCTAACCTCGCCCCGCATGCGGGGAGAGGACTCCCCACCGTTTAGCAAGAGAGTTTCTGCTCGGCCAAGGAAGGATTGAAGGTGGTGCCGGTTTTCAGCATTGCGCATGCGACGTTGAGGAGGCGGTCGGCGACGGATCGCAGGGCACGACCGTGGCTGTGACCTCGGCTTCGAAGGGCGGCGTACTTCAAACGGCTCCGAGAGTCGTGCTGAATGGCGACGCGTGCCCAATGGTACATGGCGTTGGCGAGCCGGTCGTGGCAGGCCTGTCTTCTGATGACGATGCAGCTCTTGCCGGACCGCTTGGTAACGGGCGCGACTCCTGTCAAACTGCGCAAGGCGGCGTGGTCACGTCGCTGCAGGGCATCGAAGGCTTCTGCGAGCAGCGTGGCGAGGACGATCCTTCCCACTCCCGGCAAGGATGCGAGGATCTCCACGTCATGCTGCTTCCTCTGCCCCGGCTCGGTCTCCTCGGTCGGGACAAGGCGGGCAGTCAGGGTATCGAGCCGCTGATGCGCTTGCTTGAGCTGCCGGTTCACGAGGCGAATGCGGGCAATGAGCGTGGCAATGTGGGCGCTGGCGGCTTCGGTCGTCCCGGCGGCGACCTTGACGGGCGGCGTGCGCAGCACGGCGAGCACATGGGTGGCGTCGACGCGGCGGATGCGGTTGCGTTTGAGAAGCTTGGCGATCGTCGCCGCGCGGATCCGCGCGGCTTTGGCCGGCGTCGGCCCGGCTTCCCAGAGATCGAGCAGCCACTCGGCCCCGAGGTCGTTTTCGAGCTCGAGCAGCGCAGGAAAGTAGCGCCAGAGCTGCTCGCGCATGCGGTTGGTCAACCGGTTGCGCTCGGCGCCGAGGTCCTCGGCCATGCGCGACCATTCGCGCAATTCGATGACGACAGGATCGGCGGCGGCGAGCAGCCGGAAGCACCGGCGATCGGTGCGCAAGGCCGAGGCCATCACTTCGGCATCGCGGCTGTCGTCCTTGGCGCCGGCCAGGGTGAACCGGTCGCGAAAGCGATCCATTTGTTTCGGGTTGATGGCATGCACCTGGCAGCCGCGCTCGATCAGCGTCTCGACCACGGGCCCGTGCGGCACCTCGATCGCGACCTGGATTTGCCCGGCCTCGGTTGCACCGCTGGTTGCCGTCAGCCAGGCCGCCAGCTCGGCGAGCCCTTCGCCGCCGTGCCTGAAGACCCTTTCGCCGATTTTCCGGCCATCACCATCCGTGAGGAACACATGATGGCTCTCCGACGCCCAGTCGACGCCGGCATAGAATTGTTTCTGATCGGTCATCCCTTCTCCTCGTCCAAGCCTGCGAGCCACCGCGATCTTCGCCGATCCCTGTACTGGCGCTCGGAAACGGATACAGCTCCGGCGCGGACTCCCCACGGGGCATCGATCACGGCCAATCCGACGGGGCACGCGTCCTCTCCAGGTGGTCGGGCCACAGGGGACAATTGGTTGCTCCCGACGAATCGGCTCGGTTCAGGAAGGCTACGCCAATTTCGGCCATCGTCGCGGGTCATGCTTCATTCCGCTACGCTTCACTTCGCACGACACGCGACGACGGCGTGCAACCCAAGAACCGCCGGAAAAAGGTACAGGGGACTTCAGAGGGCGCCGCGGGTCTCCTGCGCCCCGTTGAAGGGATTTGCAGCGGCGAGAGGGGATTTCAGAGGGCGCCGCGAGTTCCCTTCGCCCCGCGTGCGGGGAGAAGGTGGCCGGCAGGCCGGATGAGGGGCGCGCCTGCTCTGTACGAAGCTAAGCCTTTAGGCCAGCGTGGCGCAGATCGTCGACGAAGCGATCGATGAAATGCTCCGGCATGGCCGGCAGGCTGCCGAAATAGAATTCGGCCCGCGCCTTGTCGGCCGTCAGGTCCGGTCGCCGGCAAAGAAGGGCGGCAACGGCTTCACCTGCTTCGACGCTCGGGCCTTCGGCGCCGAGGGCGGCTGCCAGCACCATGGCGGGCCAGAAGGTGACGTTTTCCTGGCGCAGCGAGGCGCGGGCCGCGGCAACCGATTCCGCAAGCCGTCCCGCCTGATAGTGGGCGATCGCCAGCATGTTGTGGAAGGTCCAGAGATGCGGATCGCGCGGGCTCAGCCGGAAAGCCTCGTTGATCGCGGTGATGCCTTCTTCCGGACGCTCGACATAGCAAAGCGCCTGGCCGAGGGCGAAATGGCCCTGGGCGAAACTCGGATCGAGCCGGAGCGCGTTGCGCAGATGGTCGATGCCGCGCTCCGGCTGGCCGCCGAGCGCCAGCGCCCGGCCGAGCGCCAGATGCGCTGCCGGCTCGCGGCTGTCGAGGGCGATCGCCCGCTCGGCGAGCCTAATGGCGTCGCCGATCCGCTCGGCCCGTTCCTCCAGCGGCCCGTACCAGCCGAGCTGGATATGGACATAGGCAAGCCGCGCATGGGCCTGCGCGAAGGTGGGCTCGAGGCCGATAGCCCGCTCGAAGAGTTGCTTGGCGGTCTTCAGATCGTCGATGTTGAACTTGTAGAGGTGCCAGAGGCCCTTCAGATAGATGTTCCAGGCATCCATGTCGGCGGTGGGATGGCCACGCAGCGCCGCGAATTCGATGATCCCGAGTTCCGGCTCGACGGTGCCGGTGATCTGGCCGGCGATCTCGTCCTGCAGGACGAAAATATCGTCGAGCGTGCGGTCATAGCGCTCCGCCCAGAGCAGCATGCCGCTTTCGCCGCTCAGCAACTGGGCGGTAATCCGGATGCGGTTCCCGGAGTGGCGAACGCTGCCCTCGATGACGTATTTGACGCCAAGGTCCTCCGCCACCTTCCTGACGTCGACGGACTTGCCCTTGTAGGTGAAGGATGAATTGCGGGCCACCACCCTGAGCCAGCGGCAGCGGGCGAGCGTCGCGATCAATTCTTCCGTAAAACCGTCGGAAAAATGTTCCTGCTCGCCGACGCTCGAGAGGTTGACGAAGGGCAGGACGGCAATCGAAGGGCGCTGACGCTCCTGTAGCGGCCGTTCGTCCGGCGGCGGCGCGGCCGGGGCGGGCTCAGGCGTCCCACCCGGTTGCCATCCCCAGATGCGAACGGGGCCACGCACGTCGCTGAGTGTCCGCTTGCCGAAATCGGTGGCCGGGAAATGAAGCTTGGACGCGACGTGATCATGGACCTGCTGCGAAACGCAGATTCCGCCGGGCGGAGCGATTTCCTGGAGGCGCGCCGCGACGGTAACGCCGTCGCCATGGATGTCGTCGTCTTCGACAAAGACGTCGCCGAGGTGGATGCCGATACGCAGTTCCAAGCGCTGGGTGCTGCCCTTTTCGTTGTGCTGCGGCATCATCTGCTGGATTGTCATGGCGCAGCCGACGGCATCGACAACGCTCGCGAATTCCGCCAGCAAGCCGTCGCCCGTCTGCTTTACGATCCGGCCGCTATGCGCGGCGATTGTCGGGAGGATCAGGGTGCTGCGGCAGGCCTTCAGCGCGCTGAAGGTTCCCGCCTCGTCGAGCCCCATCAGGCGGCTGTAGCCGACGACATCCGCATCCAGGATCGCTGCCAGCCGCCTCATGCGGCAACCTCCTCGTTTGAAATCACGCCGATCTGGAGTGATTCAACTCAAGTCACGGGCGCGACGGTTTCCAGGAAATGAGGCGCGAAACCGCCAGGCAGCCGTCCCTCGGCCCACCTGCGAAGAGTAGCAACGGCAGAGAGGGGTGTCCACCGCGGGCTTTCGCCATCGAGATGGAGCTGTTTGTGGAGCGGTCTACCGACCCTTCGCCGGCGTCACGCGCCAGATGATGTTGCCGACGTCGTCGGCGACGAGCAGGGCGCCCGTCCTGTCGATCGCAACGCCGACCGGCCGACCCATCGCTTTGTTGTCGCGGCCGATGAAACCGGTGAGGACGTCCCTCGGCGGGCCGTTCGGTTCGCCGTTGCGGAATGGGACGAAGACGACCTTGTATCCGCTATAGACGCTTCGGTTCCAGGAGCCGTGCTGGCCGACGAAAGCGCCGTTGCGGTAGCTCGGCCCCAGCTTCGCTTTCTTGGAGAATGTCAGCCCAAGCGAGGCGGTATGCGAGCCAAGCGCGTAGTCGGGCTTGATCGCCCTGGCGACGAGGTCCGGGCGCTGCGGCTTGACCCGTGCGTCGACGTTCTGGCCGAAGTAGCTGTAGGGCCAGCCGTAGAAACCGCCGGCGCGAACAGAGGTCATATAATCCGGGACAAGATCGTCACCGATCTCGTCCCGCTCGTTGACGGCGACCCAGAGCTCGCCGCTCTCAGGGTTCCAGGAGAGGCCATTCGGATTGCGCAGCCCGGAGGCGAACACCCGGGTGCGGCGGCTTGCCCGGTCGACCTCGAGCACGCCTGCACGGTTTATCTCCGCCGCCATGCCGTTCTCCCCGACATTGCTGTTTGAGCCCACCGTAACGTAAAGCTTGCGACCGTCGGGGCTCGCGATGACGTCCTTGGTCCAATGGTGGTTCAGATCACCGGCTGGCAGATCGACGATCTTTTCCGGTCTTGCGGTTATCCGGGTCCGGCCGCTCCTATAGGGGAAGGCGACCAGCGCATCGGTGTTGGCGACGTAAAGCCTGCCGTTCGACAAGGTCATGCCGAAGGGCGAATTGAGCCCCTCGAGAAACGGCCGGCGCAGATCGGCGACGCCGTCGCCATTCGTGTCGCGCAGCAGTGTGATGCGATTGGCACTCTTCGTCGCCGCGCCAGCCCGTTTCATCGCGGCGCCCATGACCAGCTTGCGAAGGCTGAAGCCGCTGTTCTTCTTCTCCGGAGCATTGCTTTCGGCGACCAGCACGTCGCCGTTCGGCAGCACATGCAGCCAACGCGGGTGGTCCAGGCCGGATGCAAAGACATTCACTTTCAACCCTTTAGCCGGCTGCGGTAACGCACCTCCCGGCCAGCCTTTCGCCTCGGCAATCCTGATAGTCGGGATCAGCGTCGGTCTTGGCTTCGGCAGCGTGGGGTTCGGGCCGTAGCCACCGCTCCCGGCGATTGCGCCGGTGCGCTGCGCGGAGACGCTGGTGCAGCCCACGAGAAGCGCGCCCAGGATGATGATGAGTGAGTTGCGCGGGAAGCCGGTCTTCATCGGATGTCCTCCGAATGCATTGCGCCGTTTCGGCATTAGATGCGCGGCCGTGGCGCAATATTCCTAGTCAGTCCCTCAAACACCCGTGTTCCCTTCTTGTTCCTGCAATCTTTGCGTGGGGCAGCATTCAGGAGTATTCTTGAAGCAGCTCGAAACGACTGGGGCGCGACGCCTCGAATTGGGCGTGCCGCCTCGTAGAACTTTGAATCGCCTGCGGAAACCTGTTCCTCATGTGCGCAGGCTCTGGGAGGAAAAGATGAAGCAAGGAACCCGGACCCGGGGGAGAACATCGCGTCGCCAATTTTTGAGCGGCGCGGCCATGGCCGGCGCAGCGGCAGTCGCGGCGCCTAGCGTCGTCAAGGCGCAAGGGCCGACCAACATGCGCTGGCAAAGTACCTGGCCGTCGAAGGACATCTTTCACGAGTTCGCAATTGATTTTGCCAAGAAGGTCAACGACATGACGGGCGGCGATCTCAAGATCGAGGTGCTGCCGTCGGGCGCCGTCGTGCCGGCCTTCGGCCTGCTCGATGCGGTATCGCAAGGGACGCTCGACGGCGGTCATGGCGTCGTCGCCTACCACTACGGCAAGCAGTCGGCGCTGGCGCTCTGGGGTTCAGGGCCGGGCTTCGCCATGGATGCCAACATGCTGCTCGCCTGGCATAAATACGGTGGTGGCAAGGACCTGCTTGCCAAGCTCTATGAATCGATCGGCGCCAATGTCGTTTCGTTCCTCTATGGGCCGATGCCGACGCAGCCGCTCGGCTGGTTCAAGAAGCCGGTCGCCAAGGCCGAGGATATCCAGGGCCTCAAATTCCGCACGGTCGGCATCTCGATCGACGTCTTCACCGGGCTCGGCGCGGCGGTCAACGCTCTGCCGGGCGGCGAGATCGTCGCCGCGCTCGATCGCGGCCTGCTCGACGCGGCGGAGTTCAACAATGCCTCGTCCGACCGGGTGCTCGGTTTCCCGGACGTATCGAAGATCTGCATGCTGCAGAGCTATCACCAGAATGCCGAGCAGTTCGAAGTTCTGTTCAACAAGGCGCGATACGACCAGTTGCCGGAACAGATAAAGGCGATCATCGCCAATGCGGCGGAAGCCGCCTCGCAGGACATGCACTGGAAGGCGATCGACCGCTACTCGCGTGACTATGTGGAGATGCAGACCACCGATCAGGTCAAGTTCTACAAGACGCCGGAGGCGATCCTCAAGAGGCAGCTCGAGGTCTACGACGAGGTGGTGAAGAAGAAGTCGGCTGAAAACCCGCTGTTCAAGGAGGTGATCCAGTCCCAGATCGCCTTTGCCGAGCGCGCCACGCGGTGGGAACAGGACACCCTCGTCGGACGGCGGCTGGCGTTCGACCACTATTTCGGGAAAGAGGGGGTCGCGAAGTCGCTCTGACTTTCTCACCTTTCACGCGTCAGCGGGTCGGTGCCGGTGACGCGTGGTCGGAGCGTGGGGCATCCGGGGGGGGGGACGCGTGGACGTTCAGCATTTTCTCATCAGCATCGACAAGCTCAGCGTGTGGGCCGGCAAGGCCGCCGCATGGCTGATCATCGGTCTGATGACGCTGGTCTGCGTCGAGGTATTCAAGCGCTATATCATGAATGCGCCGACCGCCTGGATCTTCGACGCGAGCAACATGCTCTATGGCACGCTGTTCATGCTGGCCGGCGCCTATGCGCTGGCACAGAACGCCCATGTGCGCGGTGATTTCATCTACAGCTCGCTGAAACCCCGCACCCAGGCTGCGCTCGATCTTGCGCTTTATATCTTGTTCTTCCTGCCGGGCGTCGCAGCACTCGTCTATGCCGGATACGACTATGCCGCCCTTTCCTGGCGCATCGGTGAGCACTCGACCGTAACGGCGGAAGGGCCGCCGATCTACTATTTCAAGACGGTCATTCCCGTGGCCGGCGCCCTCGTGATGCTGCAGGGGCTCGCCGAGATCGTCCGCTGCATCGCCTGCCTGAGGACCGGGGAATGGCCGCGCCGGATGGAAGACGTCGAGGAGATGGACGTGGTCGCCGAGCAGCTTGCCCACAGCGAACATGTCGACGTCGAGGCTCGCGCAGCGGCGATCGAGCGGGCGCAGGACATCGAAAAAGCGGCCCGGCAGCGCGGTCTCGGGGGTGAGGAGGAGCCGTGAGCGACCCGTTTCTCGGATTGACCATGCTGATGCTTATCGTCGTTGTGATCCTGATGGGATTTCCGACGGCCTTCACGCTGATGGGGCTCGGAATGGTCTTCGGCTTCTACGCCTTCTACAATCCCGCCGAGCATTGGATCGACAACCGCGTCTTCGACCTCATGGTCCAGCGCACCTATGGGGCGATGACCAACGACGTGCTGATCTGCATCCCGCTCTTCGTGCTGATGGGCTATGTGATGGAGCGCGGCGCGCTGGTCGACAAGATGTTCTACAGCGTCCAGCTTTCCTTCCGCCGGGTGCCGGCTTCGCTCGCAGTGACGACGCTGATCATCTGCACCTTCTGGGGCATCGCCAGCGGCCTGGTCGGCGCGGTCGTGGTGCTGATGGGGGTGATCGCCATGAACCCGATGCTGCGCGCCGGCTATGACGTGAAGCTCGCCTCCGGGGTCATCACCGCCGGCGGCACGCTCGGCATCCTGATCCCGCCCTCGGTGATGATCATCGTCTATGCGGCGGTCGCCGGGCAATCGGTGGTCAAACTCTATGCCGCGACGATGTTCCCGGGCTTCTTCCTCGCGCTTCTCTATCTTGCCTATGTCCTTGGCTGGGCGGCGCTCAATCCGAAGATCGCGCCGGCCCTTCCCGAGGAAGAGACTCGTGTCCCGGTGCCGGCCTGGATGAGGCGCTTCGAGGCGCTTTATTCGCGCAACATGTTGGTCGGGCTCCTTGCCGCGCTGTTCTCACCTCGGCGAGCATGGGCGATCGAGACGGAAGAAGGACCTCTTACCTATTGGAAGCTTCTCAAGAATGCAGCCGCTGCGCTCGTCCCCTTTCTGTTGACCTCGGGCACGCTGGCGCTTGTGTGGTGGTATGTGGTCATCCATCCTGAGGGGGCTGAAGCCGAAGCGCCCGAGGGGCTGGAGGAACTCGGAGCACCTTCGGCAGATGCCGCGCCGACCGGCGCCGACGGACCGGCGACGGGCTTTTACCTGTGGTTCGGGCTGGCGGCGGCGGTCGCGCTCATCCTGCTCGTCCGGTACTATCGCAAGATGACGGCCGAACGCCTACAGGTCGTCAAGCTCTTGACTTCCTCTGTCATGCCGCTTGCCATCCTCACCATCGTCGTGCTTGGCGTCATCCTCTTCGGCATCACGACAGCGACGGAATCCGCAGCGGTCGGGGCGGCGGGGGCGTTTCTGCTCGCTTTGCAGGCGGGAACGCTCAACTGGAAGCGGACCAAGGAAGCGGTGTTCCTGACGGCGAAGACGACGGCGATGGTCTGTTGGCTCTTTGTCGGATCGGCGCTGTTTTCCGCGGTCTTCGCGATCCTCGGCGGACAGGCGCTGGTCGAGGAATGGGTGCTCGCCCTCGATCTCACACCACTGCAGTTCATGATCCTGTCGCAGGCGATCATTTTTATCCTGGGCTGGCCGCTCGAATGGACGGAGATCATCATCATCTTCGTGCCGATCTTCCTGCCGATGCTCCGGCACTTCGACATCGATCCGATCGTCTGGGGCGTTCTCGTCTTCGTCAATCTCCAGGCGGCCTTCCTGTCGCCCCCGGTCGCCATGTCCGCCTACTATCTCAAGGGCGTCTCTCCGCCGCACGTCACGCTCAGGCAGATTTTCGCGGGCATGATGCCCTACATGCTGATCGTTATCCTCTGCATGATCATCATGTATATCTGGCCCGGCATGACACTGTGGCTGCCGAACTATCTCTACGGCTGAGCAGGCGCGCCGAACCGTCCCGGTCTCGAGTCAAAGAAAGGGCCCGCTGTCAGCAAGCGAGCCCTTCAAGGAAGCGGTGAAATGTCCCACCTATGGCGCAGTCATTTTGGCGGTAATGTCGCGCCCGCCCTGGAATATACTGGGCTGTACCGATCAGCACGTTTCCCCGAGAGCCGCCGCGAGCTCAACCGGTTCGATTCTCAATCAGAGCTCACTTCGCAGTGAGCTCTGATCTAAATTGATACTGAAATCAGTTCGATGATTTGCAACCGCATATTCGCCAGATCAGCGGCTTCGGTCCAGTAACTTTTCAGGGCGAATTGTAACGGTGCACGATCGATTCTTGCGCAACCTGGCGTTTTCTTCCCGGTGGGTGATGCCACTGTATTTGACCCGGTATACGGTCTTCTTGGGTCGAGAATGTCAAATAGGAGTCCCTCAGAACCGATGGACCAGACCGACGGCCAGATAGTAGCTCTGCGTGTCGTCCGTATCGAGCGTTCCGGACCGATAGACCGGCACGTCCGCGAGGAAACTCGTGCCGGCTTCAAACTTTACCGAGAGGCTTTCATGTGACGAAAAGATCATCGCAGCGCTGACGTCGGCAAGGAACGTGCCGCCGCTTCGCTTTTGCTCGCTGGAGGACAGGCTGATATCGGCTTCCGGGAATATCGCGGTCGCGTGGTTGTCGAGGCGCGCCCGATAATGCGCGACGCCCGCATTCAAATTGACCTGAAACCGGATGTTTTCGGCCACCGGTGTCTCCGCGGTCAGACCGGAAACGACGCCGTAATAGTCGGCGGAGAGCTTGATCGTCTCCTGGTAGCCGATAGCTGGAATTGCCACACCGGACACAACGCCCTCATCGATGTCGACTTCCGTGCGGAACACGGTGTCCTGCCTTGTCGATCGGTAAGTCGGGCCGAACCTCGGAGTGATCGTCCAGCCGTTCCCAAGATCGAGCGAGGAGCCGAGCCAGAGCGTCTGATCGAAATGGTTCGCCCGTTGTTCGACCGAGGATCTTACGACACTTCCTTCCAGGTCGCCGAGGGCCTGAAAGAAGAGACCTCGATCGTCCGCAAAAGCTGCATAGGCGGCGGCCGATGGAGTGCCGCGGGTGACCAGGGCCATGAACGCGGCCCCCGTTCGCGTGCCGCCGGTGGCATATTGCGTGATGGCATTGCCGTTTCCTGCCGGCGAATGGGCGAAGGCCATGATGCCTGAGTCATCGCCCGAACTATCCGTGAAATGTATCGTGCCGGCGGCGGTCGCTCCCGTGAGGTCGGTCGCTGTCGCCAGAGAGATGCTTCCGCCGGCCGGTTCGCCGGCCGTAAGATCAAAGCTGCTGCCGACCGGCTGCACGACCGTCCGGGAGGAGCCGCTTGCATGCGAAATCGTTCCGTCCCACTCCAGGAAGAACGGTCCGCTCCCGGCTTCTTCGAGCGGTAGCCGGAAGGAAAAAGCCGTTCTTACGCCGACGGTATCGGGTGGATCGAGACCAGTCCCGACCGGCGCCATGACGTTCGAGGCCAGGTCCGGCGTGTCGATGTCTTCCCAGCGGGCGCCAAAGCTCCAGGAGAAAGTCGGAACGTCTGCCGAACTCATCATCTGTATCGGCTCGTCGGCCCTCACATCGGTTGACTGCTGCCAACAGATGACGATCGCCAAGACACCGGCTAAGTGGCCCGGCAAGCGAGCAATCAACGTGGTTGTGATGCTGCCGTGCGGCTCCTCGGTCGAGGGATGCCGCCCCACATCGTCGGCGCCCAGAACGTTTTCCCCTTATCAACTGATACTCGGTACTGCTCAGTCGTGCCTCCACAGTGCCGCGCGCCTTATCAGGCGCGCAAAGGTCGCTGTAGCACTTTGAATTGCTGCATGTCTTTGTCCCTAAATCGACGTCGATTTAAGGAGACATGCAGCAGGTGTCCCGCGGCTTGGCGGTTCAGATCGAGGCGAACAAAGGCGTTCGCCTGCAGTATTTCAGGAATTGGTAAAAAAAGAGTGCGCTGCTGAACGCACCTGCGAGGCGGCCGTCGACGGAGGCGAGCAGCATATTGAGAAAACATAACCAAGATTGTGGTTGCTTGGATTTCCAAACTTTCAAGTTGGGTAAATTTCTGGAATAGTAATAGTATAATTGCACCAACTGAGCGAATATATTGGTGAATTTTTTGTTACAAAACGTGATTCTTTGGCGAGAAACGTACGCACTTTCTAGTTATCTGTTCATGAGTACTAAACAAGATAATTCTGCGACCGTCTCCTGGCGCCATGATGGCGTCCAAGTGGGAGACATGGTCATGATCAAGACGCTTGCAATTTCCGCACTTCTCGCATTTTCCACCGTTTCCGGCGCTTATGCCGGCAACAACGTATCCGTGACGAGCCAGAAGGGCTTCGGCAACATGTCTGCAACCGGCCAGTCGGGCTGGGGCAACTTCTCCGGAACCGGGCAAGTCGGCAAGGGTAACCAGTCCGTGTCTGTTCAGGAAGGCAAGGGCAATATCTCCGGAACGGCGCAGTTCGGAAAGAACCACAAGGCGATCACCCTGCAAAAGGGCAAGTACAACGCTTCGGGCACGTTCCAGTTCGGTTACGGCAACAAATCGCTGACCCACCAGGACGGAGAAGGAAATCTCTCCATCACAGTGCAGGACTGATCGACGTTGATCGACCGGCCGCGATGGCGGCCGGTCCTCTTTTGGGAGAAACAACCTGCGGGATGAGGCCATGATCAGCGTGGATGCAATCGCCTATGCTCCGATCGAATGTGTCATCGAGCATTCCAGAACCAACAATCTGACCTCCTTGGTTGCGACGCTGCACAGCGACTGGACCGAAAGGGGGACCTATCACTTCAAGGTGATGACGGGGTCGTCGACGAATGTGCAAGCCGGCGCGTTCGCGAGCGAGCAAGCCGGACGGCAAGAGCTTTCAACGATCATGGTCAGCGCCGCACCCGATGTGTGGACGGCTCGCCTGTCGGTCTACGGCGCCGACGGGGTGCTGTTGTGCGAAAGTTCTGTTCCGTGACCGGCCCGGTCATTTCGTGAAAAACGAAAGCACGGCGAGCGAACTCAGGAGCTGCGCCTGCCGGCGCACACCAAGCCGCCCCATCGCCGAGGCGAGCTGATTGTGGACGGTGTTCTTGGAAACGCCCCGCCGTTTCGCGATGTCGGACGGCGCGTCGCCGTTGGCAAGCGAGTGCACCAACGCAGCTTCGGTTGGCGTGAGCCCGAAGACTGTCTTGATATCGTCGGGAGTGAGCAAGGTGTTCCGGCTCAGCTCCCGGATCGTCAGCAGAAAGCTCGGCTCGTTGCTGGAGAAGACGTTGCCGAATCGATAGGTGTCGCTGCCAAACGACAGGAAATCGACGCTGACAATCCAGCTTACTCCGGTTCGTTTGCTCTTCGCCCAGCGCAGGTGGTGATCGTGCTTGTTGACACGCGCCTGTTCGATCAGGTCCTCGACCTCCGACTGAAGCTCTTCGTCCTGGAATTCGAGCCCTTCATCGCTGAATTCGATGAACGATCCCGAGGCATCGACAAAACGACCAAAGCGGCGATTGGCGAATTTTACCCGAAGATCGGCGGTGACAATGGCCGACGACGTGGCGCAGCTTCTCAGAGCCCGTTCCGTGCGTGTCGATTTTTCCCGTTCGTTGACCATCGCTTTCTGCAAGGCGAACGCCGTTTGGAAATGGGGGAGAACCTTCATCAGCGTTTCGGCGGCTATCGCCAGATGGTTATCGGCCGCGTGCGGGAAGAAGCAGGCGACGAAAATTCGCCGGCTTCCTTCCTTCGATACGAGCAGAACGAGAAGTTTGCCGTCTTCGCCAAAGCAGCGACGCAAGGCGGAAGACCATGGCGCGCTGTTCGCCAGCGTCACGGGCAGGGTCGCGATCGCTCCCAAGCCCATCGCGAGCGTGGCATCGTCGAGCGCCGAAAGCGTATCGACGTCCAGCAGAGCCGACCGCTGCACACCCTTGACGGCAAGGCTGATCTTTTTGTTGTCGAGCCCCTCGAATCCGAGAATGGCGCCCGATTCCGCCCGCGCCAGTTTCGTCAGATCCGCGACAATTCGATCCCAAGCGGAAGGCAATAATACTGTTTCGTAAATCGCTTGAATGAGGCTAAGCAATAATTTGTCTTGGTACGCGTCCGACATCGTCCAGTACTCCGGTTACACAACGCCCCTTTCAATGACGACACGCAATAGAAATTTGGTTCACAATTCGTTCTAGATGAATCGGTGATTCAGCAATGGACCTTTAATAGAAAAATGTCTGTTGCAGCAGGGCGTTAAGAAGACTCACTACGTCACACTTGCAGATCATGAATATGACGGCCAGCAGATGTTAATCTGGGCCTCGTATAGCAAATATTTGTCTTATCGCTTCGACCAATCCCCGGAATTCTAACCCCTCCCAAGGGCGATCTAGCTCGAAAGATACATGTATTTTAGCAATTCCTCCAGAATAATCTTGGCGGCCAAACGGAGTAATTGTATTGCGCCGCACTAGGATGGCTTGGTGATGCCGATGGCAACCGCTTCGTGCGTCAACTTTATCAAGTATTTAGGAAATGCTGCGCCGCAATGCGGTTGGAGCGCGGCCGATGGCTTTTCGCCTTTGCAAAACCGGCTATTCAAGGCCTGCCCGGTTCAATGCGTTTATAATACGTTGGCGCGGCGCCGGCGCCATTCGTCCGATCAGGTTATCGAGGGTCGCGATCGAGAGGTTCGGCAGGATCGTCTTGGCCTCGGCGACTGTTGCCAACGCCTCGTCGGTACGGCCGCTCTCGGCGAGTGCTGCGGCAAGTCCCAATCGCGACCAGCACTCGCGTGCCTGGCGGCCGATTGCGGCGCGGGCCGAAGCCTCCGCACCGGCGATGTCGCCGATCAGGAAGAGACAGACCGAACGCACGGTCATGAACATGCTGAGAAGCGGATCGCGCGGACTGAAGCGGATGGCGCGATCGATGTAGGAAAGGGCTTCGCCCGGCCGTCCGGACCAGATATGCACCTGCGCCAGCGCGTAGAAGGCATGGGCGTAGCTCGGGTTGAGCTCTATGGCTATGCGAAGATGATCATGGGCAAGACCGAGCTCGCCCTGACAGGTGAGAAGCCTCCCCAGCATGACGTGCGGATACGGATGGGCGCCATCGAGGGCGACGGCATGGCGGGCGTGGGCGAGGCCGGACTCAAGTGTTGCGGGGATATCTTCCGACATCTGCCAGACGATGCGCACGACCGCGGCCTGCGCCAGGCCAGCGTGGCCGAGCGCGAAGCGTGGGTGGAGGACCGTCGCGCGCCTGAAGCATTCCTCCGCCGCCTCGATTTGGTCAATCGAGAAATTGTAGACGTGCCAGAGGCCGCGGTGGAAGAGTTCCCAGGCATCCATGGTCTCGGGCAGTTTGCGCAGCGCCCGTTCGCGCTCGGACGAGCGCACCTCCGCGTCGACTGCAGTGATGATGAGACCGACGATTTCCTCCTGGACCGCGAATATCTCTTCAAGCTTGCGGGTGTAGCGTTCGGCCCAGACGGTGCGGTGAGTGGCCGTGTCGACGAGCTGGACGCCGAGACTGAGATCCTCGCCCCGTCGTCTGAGATTGCCGGTGAGCACATAGCGGACATCAAGTGCCCGAGCGGCGTGCTCTGCATGCCGCGGTTCGGGGTCGAGTGCTAAGGTCGATTGGCGGGCAATGACGAGGAAATCCTTATGACGCGAAAGCTCCGTGATCAGATCCTCTGCAAGGCCCTCCGCGAGGAAAGACTGGTCGGCATCTTCCGCCGGACGGAGAAAGGGGAGGACGGCGATGGAGATTCGGAAATCGGTCTCCGCAGCCCGCGCCGTTTGCCGTTGCAGGGACGTGGATGCGACTTCCGGGCGTCTGGCCTCCCGGGCAGGCATCCCTTTCAACGATAGTTCATCGGCCAGGGCGACGGTTTGCGGCGAGGGCTCGGTTCCGAGCTCGTCGGCTAGCAGTTGGCGGCACCTCTGGAATTGCGCCATGGCGAGCGCGTGCTCTCCCTGGCGCGCATAGAGCCGCATCAGCAATCGATGGCTCTTTTCCCGAAAGGGGTCGAGCGCGGCCAGTTGCTGGGCGAGCGCCACGGCGGCGGCTTCTTCGCCGACGCCGGCAAGCTGTTCTGCCGTCTTTGCAAGCAGTATTTCAGACAGATTGCGGCACCGCGTTCGTTCGAACTCGATCCATTCCGATAGCTCTTCCCCCGAGACCGTCGAGCCTTCCAGAAACGGAGAGGAAAGGCGCCGCGCCGTTTCGGCTCCGGCCGTTGCCGCACTCCCGGCCGCAAGCGCCTCGAGTTCGCTGACGTCGACGGAAATGAAGTCCGGATCGAACATTACCGCGTCGCGGTTCGCGATCAGTATCCGGTCGCCCAACACGAAGCGGATGGACGCCAGCGCATTGCGCAGGCTCGCCCGCGCCTGATCGGCGCCGCGGTCCTCCCAAAAGAGCGCACAGAGCTTCGAGCGGGCCTGATACTGGCCGGCTGTCAAAGCGAGATAGGCGGCAAGAAGCCGGACCTTCGCAGTCGGCAGGATCAGCGCTTCGCCCTTGCCGGAGCACACGGCGAACCCTCCAAGCAGGGTGAAGTTGACCCGCGATGCGTGGACGCTCTCTGAAAACCTCGGTCCCTCGCTCATTTCACGCTCTTTTCACGGACGGCTTATGCTCAATTTTCAAATCGGGTGCGGCCCAATGCGACAAGCAGCATCGAAACGCGAGTCGCCCTTCGACGCCAAGGAGTGGAATATGCTCGGGGCGTGCGGTCTCCGATGCCGGATGGAGCGTTCCTGTCGGGTCAGATGAAATATAACGTCCACTATATTCAGCGAGGAAACTTAAAATTTTCAGCATGATCCGTCTGCGCCTCCAGCTTTCTCCGTGACGATCGAAGTAGAGTTCTTCGCCACATTCAGGCTGTTTCCATGGGAACACCGCGCCGGATTTTTCTGAACAATATGGCGGACATGGACGTAGTCGTCCGGATTCGGGGAGATAAGGCCGTGATCAAGAACCGTTAGCGAAGACGTCCTCTCAAGCAAGGTCGCCGGCATCCAGCCGCGGCAGCATTTTCCGAAAAACTCAAATCCGCTTCGACGCTGCTCCTAGCCGGCGAACGAAGCTTCTATGCCAACAAGTACTCAGGAGAGACAAATGAAAATGATACCTGGCACCGACGGCGCCGATACGCTGGATGGCGATTTCGGCACGGACCAGATTTTAGGCATGGGCGGAAACGATACGCTCAGCGGCTCATTCCAAGGCGACATGATCTTCGGCGATACGGGCGAAGACACAGTGAACGGCAACAGCGGCGATGATTTCCTCGATGGCGGTGACGCGAGCGACCATATCAACGGCGGCTCGGGACGCGATACGATCATGTCGGAAGTGCCGCTGCTGCGCGAGCTCGACTTTGGCGACGGCGACGTCGTCGACGGCGGATCGGGCACGGACCGCCTGATGGTCAACTATTCCGAACTCTCGGAAGGCGTTAGCATCACGATCCGCGACTGGATTACGCCGCAGACGCTGACAGGCAACATCCAGGCCACCAATGTCGAAGCGTTTTACATTACCGGCACCGATTTCGCCGACATGGTCACTGGCGGTAACTACAGTGACATGCTCTCGGGGGGCGAGGGCGACGACAAGCTGACCGGCGGCCGCGGTGCCGACTTGCTGATGGGGGACCTCGGCAACGACACCCTGAAAGGCGGCTATGGACTGGATTTCCTCAACGGCGGTGACGGCAATGATGTCCTCACCGGGGATAATGGCAACGATTTTCTTGCCGGCGACGGCGGCAACGACGACGTTCGCGGCGGCACCGGATCCGACTCCGTTTCCGGTGGCCTGGGCACGGACAGCCTGTTCGGCGATGATGGTGACGACATGCTCGACGGCGGCGCCGGCGACGACAAGGTCGAGGGCGGACTGGGCAACGACACGATCACCTACATCTATGGCGAGGGCAAGGACACGATCACCGACGCCGGCGGCAGCGATCGCCTGGTCATCCGCAACTTCACAGGCGATTTCACGGCAAAGCTGCCGACGCAGCTCAACACGCTGGCCGGCGGCACGACCTTCGTCGGCATGGACCACTACACCATCGTTGCGACCGGCACCGGGATCAACAAGATCGTCACCGGAGCGGGCAACGACGTCGTCGATAGCGGTGCCGGCAACGACTCGGTCAGCGGCGGCGCCGGCAACGACAATCTCAATGCGGGCATCGGCAAAGACAGCGTGTCGGGCGGTGACGGAAATGATGTCGTCACCCTCGGCGACGGCGGCGCCGACAGCGGTGACGGCGGAGCCGGCACGGATACGGTTATCGTCGATCGGCGTGCGGCGACGGCAAGCCTGAGCTTCTCGGCGACGAATGCGACAGCGACGCTGTCGGACGGCACCAGCCTCAAGAACTTCGAGCACTACCGGGTGTCGTTCGGCGCCGGCAATGACGTCGTCAAGTCGGTCGGCAGCGCCCAGAGCGTCAGCTTCTCCGGCTTTGCCGGCAACGACACGCTGATCGGCACCGCCGGATCCGACATGCTCGATGGCGGCACCGGCAATGACAGCCTCTCCTCCGGGGCCGGCAACGACCGCCTCATCGACTTCGGCGGCACCAATGTCATCAACGCCGGCGACGGCAACGACACGGTCACCGTCGGCGACAGCGGTGCCCTGATTGGTAACAACACGGTCGATCTCGGCACCGGCAACGACTCGTTCGAGCGGACAGCCTCGACCGGAAAGCTGACGCTCGATGGCGGAACCGGTACCGATTTCGCGGGGATCGATTTCTCCAAATATACGGCTGGGGTCACCTTCAAGCTCGCTCCCTCCGTCACCGTCAGCAACGCGCCAGTCGCGGTCAAGAACATCGAGCGGGTGAAGCTCGTCGGCGGCAGCGGCAACGATATCTTCGTCGGCGGCGCATTGAATGATGCCTTGCACGGCGGCAACGGCCACGACAGCCTGACCGGCGGCGCCGGCGACGACGTGCTGGCCGGCAATCTCGGCAACGACACGCTGGCCGGCGGCCTCGGCAACGACACGCTGTCGGGCGACGGCGTCGGTTTCTACGGCGGCCGCGACAAGATCTCCGGCGAAGACGGCAATGACCGCGTCTATGCCGGGATCGGCGACACCGCCGACGGTGGTACCGGGACCGACACGCTCGATCTCGACGCGCGCAACCAGACGAAGGACATCTCCTTCAGCTTCGCGACCGGCAGCGCCACCGTCGACACGACCACCTCGTTCAAAGCCTTCGAGGTGCTGAACTATCTCGGCAGTGCCGGCAAGGATACCGTCACCGGCGGCAGCCTCAACGATCGTCTGGAGGGCAATGCCGGCAACGACACGCTGCGCGGCGGAGCCGGCAATGACGTGCTGCACGACGGCGCCGGCAGCGACAGCCTCTTCGGCGATGCCGGCAACGATACGCTGGTGCGCACCGTGTTCAGCGGGACGGACGTCTTCGACGGCGGCGCCGGCACCGACACGCTGTCCTTCGCGAATGCCAGCGACATCTCGGTCGTGCTCGATCTGCAGAGCCAGGCCTCGAACAGGGGCATGGCGCAGGGCCTGACGGTGAAGAACTTCGAGATCATCAACGGCAGCGGCAATGATGACGTCCTCCGCGGCGACGCGCTCGCCAACACCCTCAACGGCGGTGGGGCCGACGACGTCCTCGACGGCCGCGCCGGCGTCGACCGGCTGAACGGCGGCGCCGGCGACGACTGGCTGACCGGCGGCACCGGCAACGACCTGTTCGTCTTCGACCGTTCCGGCCGCGACGGCGAGGGCGACGTCATCACCGACTTCACCCGCGGCCAGGACAAGTTGCTGATCGACAAGAGCGACTACGGCATTGCCGCCGCCGACGCCAGCGTGACGCTCGTCGTCGGCGCCGATCCGGTGGCGACCAGCACGAAGGGCACCTTTCTGTTCGAAAGCGACAACGGCCGCCTGTGGTTCGACGCCGACGGCAAGGGCAGCGAGGCGGACCTCGAACTGGTGGCGATCCTGAAGGGTGTCACGACGCTCTCGACTAGAGATTTACTCCTCGCCTGACGCGGTTTCGCTAGCCTATTGATAGCGAGACGGGGCGGGATAGACAGTATCCCGCCCCGTCCAGTCAGTAAAACATTCGGGCCGCCAGCCGCTGAGCGCTCATTGTTCGGAGATTCCGATGCCGTTTGTCCATAATTTGCTTGCAGCGACCTGTCCCGCTTGATGGTCTCTATTCCGTTATTCAGAAAAGGCTAGAAAATGCGTAGCTTTATGAAATCGGCGATAGCGCTCGTGTTGTCGGCTTCCAATGTTCTTGCCCAGGAGATGGCGTATTTCGAGAACTGGGTCGCCGGTTGCGACAATCTCCGATCCTGCTCGGCCATCGGACTGCCCGAGGAGGGTGTTGCGGAAATCGGGTTCGTGAAGATCGAGCGTGGCGGCGCGGCGAAGGCTGCGCCTCTCGTGACCTTTGGTTTTTATGACGTCGAACCACGAACGGATAGGAAGCTGGAAGTCTTCCTGGACGATCAGGAAGTGGGCGGGTTCATCAGCGAGCAGGACGGTGTTTACACGAAGGCGGTGCTGTCCGGTCAGAATGCCGATGCCTTTTTCGTTGCGCTGGGCAAGGCCAGGCAACTCCGCATTTCAAGGAGCGACAAGAATGGGAGGGCTTTGGCGCGCGTGGTGATCGCGGTGGCGGGATCGGTGCCGTCGCTTCGTTTCGTCGACGACAGGCAAATGCGCGGTGGGACTGTTACGGCCCTCGTCAACAAGGGCTGGCAGCCCGCTTCCAGGGTTCCCGCAGTTCCCGAGGCGCCGCTTGTGGCGGCGAAACCAATCCAAATCGTCGAGGACAGTCCGCCGCCGGCTTCCACCGCAGATGCGACGAAGGACGCCGATATTCTTCCTGCCCGGATGGCATGGAGCCGATCGTTGCCCGCCTCTCGGCAAGGCAGACACTATGGGGCATCTGCAATTGGGCAGCCGCCTACAATATCGGCTACTCGTTCTTTATCGTCGCGGAGGGGCAGGTCACCCCGGTCGTCTTCGAAGACCACGGCAGCAGTAACGGTCGCTTCCAAAATGGCGTTTCGGTGCTGACCGAACTCGTCAATCCTTCGATCTCCAGAGACGGCTTGACGCTTTCGGCAACAAATGCCGGGCGTGGGGCCGGAGACTGTGGCGAGAAGGGGGAATGGGTGTGGGACGGCGAGCGTTTCCAACTGCTGCGTTACGGCAGGCTCGACACGTGTCGAGGTATCGTAGCCAGCGAGTGGCCCGTGATCTATCGCGCTAACAGGGAATGAGGGAATGCACGATGCTCAAGGGCTGTGTTTCTCCGTGACGACGCAATCGGCGGCGGGTCCGCATCCAGATGGAATTCGGCAACGGAGGCGTTCAGTGCTATTCTCGGGGCTGAACGTCGCGGTCTCTTCGCCGGTGCGCAGGCTGAGGGCCAGATCCGGCGTAAACGCTTGAGAAGGTTGCACGAGTCCGGAGAGGCGCGGCACGGGAGTGCAGCCGAGGGAGGAACAAATGGAAACCCCTATTTCACTGCATCCATGGCTCGACAACGGCTTCGCCAAGGGCGATCCGGGCTTCAGCGGCGGCACGCTGGTCTGCGCCTGCACTGACCGCCCGGTCAAAGTCAGGATATCCGGCGGGATCGCGCATAATCACGCCTGCGGCTGTACGAAATGCTGGAAACCGGCCGACGCTACTTTTTCTATCGTGGCGGTCACGCCTCATGAGAATGTCAGCGTGATCGAAAACGGCGACAAGCTGGAGATCGTCGATCCGACGGCGCTGATCCGACGCCATCGGTGCCGGGAATGCGGCGTGCACATGTACGGGCCGGTCGAGCGCGAGCACGCGTTCCAGGGGCTCGACTTCATTCATCCGGAACGCTTCCAGGAGCGCGGATGGCCGGAGCCCACTTTCGCGGCCTTCGTTTCGTCGATCATCGAGGCGGGCGTCGACCCCTCGAGAATGAATTCGGTCCGCAATCATCTAAGGCAGCTCGGCCTCGAACCCTACGACTGCCTGTCGCCCGATCTCATGGACTTCATTGCTGCCTGGACAGCAAAGAAGAGCGGCGTTCTGACGCAGTAGGGGGGAACGCTTCGAGTGCCGCCGCGCGCTGCGCGGGTGACGAACCAGAAATGCACGCGCGAAAAATCCCGGTGCCTCGGGGTGTCGGCGCGCCAATTTTGGGTCGATCCAGCCGGATCGGCGTAGAAATGCGCGCCTCGCGCACGTTAGGCGCGATCTCTGCCACAATTTCGCTGCACCTCACCGGCAAAGTCCTGACGCTGACCAACGGCTGGCAGGGGAATTCCATATCTCGCTGAGCGACCGCCATCAGGTTGGGGCACGGCCATTGCAGTTTGCGGGCCGGCTGCAACTTCAATCCTGGAACTCGACATCGGGATCCAGCGATAGGAGATGTGCAGCCTCAAAGCGCTAGAGAGTCTTTCGTACGTCGTAGCGAAGGCGTGATGTAGTTTGCGTGGTTGCCATAGGGCTGCACCGCTCTCGGGCGGAGCCATGCAAAGCTTCGGCCTCTCAGGTTCGCCTGAGGTTTGTCGCGCGCCTCGATCAAGGACGCTCTAGCCCTTTGATTCCGGAGCATTTCATTCGCGCGTTCGGGACGCTCTCCCGAACGCGGGCGGCTCTTTGCGTGCAAGGAATTTGCGCGCCTACGGGGGGCATACCCGGTGCGATGGACGGAAACGCAGAGCGGCGCAACCCGGCATGAGGCCGGCCCGCGCACAAAGGAGACCCGACTCATGAAGGTTGTGGCGTTTCTGACTGCGGCATTAGTCGCGCTTACATCACCGGAGACCACGTCGGCAGGCATGCTGGCCCAGGCCCAGCAATATGCGGGTCTGCACGAGGTCAAGAACAACAAGCGGCTGCGCGCCGCCCTTGGCATCAACCCGGCACGCACGCCCTGGTGCGGACACTTCATGGGCATGATCGCCCGAAAAGCCGGTCGGCAACCGCCACAGAGCTACAGCTTTGCGCGGTCCTGGATCCGGTTCGGGGCGCCGATCAAGCTTTCCTACGCCCGCCCGGGCGACGTCATCGTGGTCAGGACCGGCCGTAGCTATCATGTCGGGATCCTCTCCACGCTGTCGAAATCGACCGCGCGGTTGATCGGCGGCAATCAGTCCGGAAGGGTGCAACTGTCCTATTTCAGCCGCGGCCAAGTGGTCGCCGTCAGGCGCTAGAACGGACAAGGCTGCGTCCCAGTCGACATCGGGCGCCAAAGAGGGCGTTGCGCTTTACACTTTTGGTCGTCCCGCGCGACAGCGCCGCGCGTCCATTCGGACGCGCTAAGGTCGCTGTAGCCTTTGAAATGCTGCATGATTTTGTCCTTAAATCGATTCCGATTTAAGGAATCATGCAGTAATCTCCGCGGCATTTCCATTTTTGCGGATTGCCCGATGTCGCTTCGCCTTGCCACCTTCAATATCGAGAACCTGCTCAGCCGCTTCGATTTTTCCGGCTTCCGCAACCAGCTCAAGCAGGACCGGGTGTTGCGGCTTTTCGATGTGCGCAGCGAGGCGGAGTATCAGCGGCTGGAAGAGGCGCGCACGATCGCCCATACGGACGACACGCGGCAGATGTCGGCGCTCGCCATCGCCGACTGCGATGCCGACATTCTTTGCCTGCAGGAGGCCGACAACATGGCGGCGCTGCAGGCCTTCGAATACGGCTATCTCTTCCGCATGGTCGGCAACGGCTACCGACAAAAGTACCTGATCGAAGGCAACGACTCTCGGGGCATCGACGTGGCGGTGCTGATGCGCGAGGAGACGCGCGACGGGCAAAGGATCGAATGCCTGGAGGTCAAGAGCCATGCCACGCTGACCTATGAAGATCTCGATCTTTTCAACGAGGAACTGGCACTGACCAACCGTCCGCGCGACCGCATCTTCAAACGCGACTGCCTGGAGGTGGATCTGAGGATCGGCGGCCGGCCGCTGACGCTCTATGTGGTGCATTTCAAATCGATGGGGCCGGCCCGAGACGGCCTCGACGGCCGACGGGCGACAATGGCACTTCGCGCAGCCGAGGCGAAGGCGGTGCGCCACGTCATCGAAAGCCGGTTCGGTCGCGGTCATACCGCGGACAAGATGTTCGCCATTTGTGGCGACATGAACGACTATCAGGAGAAGGTGGTCATCCTCGGCGACCGGCGCAACGGCTACGAATTCGTGCCGCATGAGGAAGAGGTGAGCGCGCTCGACATTCTCAGCCATGACGGCTTTGTCGAGAACCCCATGTCGAGGCGGCCGGTGCTTGATCGCTGGACGCTCTTCCACAGCCGCGGCCCGGAGGAACGGCACCTGTGCCAACTCGACTACATCTGGCTGTCACCGGCCCTTGCGCGGCGCAACTCCAGCCGTGTTCCGGAAATCGTCCGCGCCGGCCAACCCTACCGGACGATCTTTCCCGCTGGGCAGGAGGTGGAGCGTTATCCGCGCACCGGCTGGGACCGACCCAAGGCCTCCGACCATTGCCCACTCGTCATGACGCTGGACATATGACATGACCGTTCTCGAAGGCAACCGGGCAGCCTGGCCGGCGGAAGGCACGGTCTTCCCGGTCTCGGAGATCGACATCGAAGTTTCGGCCGAGCCGCATCCGTTCCATCTCGCCGAGGCGGAACGAGCGCGGCAAAGCTGGCAGCGCGAGATCGCCGCCAACCCGCATCTCTTCGACGGCAGGATGCTGCTGCAGCGGGAGATCCGCATCGCCGACGGACACATCGCCGCGCGAGCCCATATCGTACCCTATTCGACGTTCCTTTGGTGGCGAAGAACGCGTGAACCGGGCGCGTATCATCTTTTCGGCATGCCGATGCTGTTTTCCTCGGACGGGGCCATGATCGCCATCCGCATGGGTGCCCGCACGGCCAATCCCGGCCGCGTCTACAGCCCCGGCGGTTCGCTGGAGCCGGAAGATATCGTCGACGGACGTTGCGACGTCGCCGGCAACATTGCCCGTGAGGTCAAGGAGGAAACAGGCATTTCGCTTTCCGAGGCGGTCGCCGAAACGGGATGGAACGCCATTCACATGGACAGTACCGTCACTGTCTTCCGCGTTTTCAGGCTCTCAGCCACGGCAGACGAAGTGCTTGCGCGGGTGGCTGCGCACGTCGCCGCCGATCCGCATCCGGAGATCGACGAGGCGGTGGCAATCCGCGGACCCGAGCCCACAGCGCACAATTATCCGGCGTTCATCCCGCCGATCCTCAAGTGGCTCTTTGCGCGGTGAGGCGGTTGCAGCGCCGCGCGTCCACTCGGAGGCGCTTGCCGTATCTTGAAATGCTGCATGCTTTTGTCCGTGGGTCAATCTGTGGATGTTTTCGCCTTGCCGCCGGGGCGAGAGCATAGCAAGCTTCGTGCGGGTCCGTTTCGGACAAGGGAGCATCGGGAAACGCGCGCCTTCACGAAGGGGAGATGCATGGGACGACGCTACGCGATTTACGACGTCTTCACCGAGAAGCGTCTCGAGGGCAATCCGCTTGCAGTGGTGTTCGATGCCGGAGACCTGAGCGACGTGGCCATGCAGGCGATTGCCCAGGAATTCAATCTGTCCGAGACCGTCTTCATACAGCGGCCGGGGAGTGCCACCCATTCAGTGCGCCTCAGGATCTTCACGCCTTGGCACGAACTGCCCTTTGCCGGGCACCCGACCGTCGGCGCGGCGGTGGCGCTCGCAGAGGGGCTCTACGGCGACGCGGAGAAGCCGCTCGATCTCATGCAGATTCTGGAGCAGAAGGTGGGGCCGGTGCGCGCGGCGGTGCGGCTGCGGCCCGGCGGCCCGACATTTGCCGAATTCGACCTGCCCCGCAAGCCGAGCCGGCTGGATGCGCGCTTCGACAAGCAGGCGATTGCCGATGCGCTTAGCCTCAAGGCGACGCAGATCGGTTTCGAGAATCATGTCATTTCCTTCTGGAGTGCCGGCGTTCCCTTTGTCATGGTGCCCTTGCACGATGTCGGTGCCGTCGCGGCTGTCGAGTTCGACCCGCAGCGTTGGGAGCGACTCGCGCCGCTGGCCGAAGGCCGGCTCGCCGCCGCCTATCTCTACTGCCGCGGCGGCATCAACCACATGGCCCGGTTTCATGCCCGCATGTTTCGCCCGGAGATGGGGATCTCCGAAGACCCGGCAACCGGCGCGGCGGTGGCGGCGCTCTCCGGCGCGATTCACCTCTTCGATGAGCTTGTCGATGGGCACCACCCGATCCTGGTGGAGCAGGGGGTGGAGATGGGGAGGCCCTCCTTCATCCATCTGCACCTCGACATTGCCGGCGGCAAGATCGCGACCGCGCGTATCGGCGGCCACGCGGTGAAGATTGCCGAGGGGGAATTGGCGGTTTAGGCGATCCGAGGCCATCGACGGTTACCGGGGGCGGGGCGGTGGCATCGATATGCTTAGGCAGCTGCATCGGTACCCGCAGATTGGCCCACCTGAGGGAGAATTACAGTAGACCAGTTTGGTCAAATCGACCGGGGCGCTGCAAAATCCGGTCTTGAGTCGCGTTGCGCGCAAAAACATCAAGGAATTGCAACATTGAGGAGTTTTTGGTGGGTGATCACGGGCTCGAACCGTGGACCCGCTGATTAAGAGTCAGCTGCTCTACCAACTGAGCTAATCACCCGTCCAAGACCGCGTCGCAGCGGTCTGGTGGGGCGTATAATGGCCTTCGACTGGCTTGTCCAGCACCCTCTGCAAAATTCTTGGGAAAAATTATCGTCCTCATTCGGTGAACCGGTGGGCGAGTGCGTGCTGCGATTTTCGTGACTGGCCTCAACGCTCCAGATCGGCAGTTCAATACCTTTGGCGAGCACGAAGCGCCCCAAAAATCGCCGACATTTCTCTCTAGCACCCCGACCGGCTGGAGCGTTGCAAGACGGATCTGACGGAGATTTATGCGCGGGTATCTACTTTTGACCGAGGCGAGAAGCGGCTCGAATTGGCTTGGCTCCCTCATCAATAATTCAGGAAACATGGGGCAATCGAGCGAATGGCTGTCGCCAAAAATCCATCGTCTCGACACCAGCTCCTTGTCGTGGGAGGAATTCTTCGAGGAAATCATCCGAAAAAGTTCCACCGAAAATGGCAACTTCGGGCTGAAAATATTCCCCAACCATCTTTTCATCACCCGTGAAATCTATGGGATGGACTTCATTCAATATTGCCTTTCCGTACACGATGTGGCGCTTGTCTTCCTGCGACGCGACGACACGCTACGGCAAGCCATTTCCTATGCCAGGGCAAGACAAACACGGAGTTTTGCTGCCCATGTTCAGGGAAATGCTGATCCTCAATACAATTTCGAAGAGATCGCGAAGTGCTTTTTCTATATTCGCGACAGCTATAGTTTCTGGCGGAGCTATCTGGAACTCACAGGTGCGGAGTCCACCGAGTTCGTCTACGAGAACCTGGTCCCGGACCCATCTCCTTTCATCTCTTGCGTCGCAGAACACCTGGGGGTGCCCGCGCCGGGGGCGCTCGAAACGACGATGGCGGTTCAGCGCGACGAGGTGACCGATGAATGGGTTGCCCGCTTCAACGAGGATCGCAAATCTGCACACTTGCTGGACGCCTATGATCGCCGCGAACACATACCCGGGAAGATCAAGAACTTCTTCAAGCTGGCGACGCGGAGTCTTGAGCCGCGCTATCCGTTCGCGTTCTGAGGGGCAGATTCGGATCATGCGATAACTACAGCGCCGTGCGTCTTTTTCAGACGCACAGGTCGCTGCAGCACTTTGAATTGCTGCATGTTTTTGTCCCTAAATCGAATACGAACTAAGGACACATGCGGTAGCGGTCAGTGTGCCGCTCGTGTGGAGTTGAATTCTCGAGGCGATATCGGTACACGCGCGTATCGTGGACGGCCGACTGGAGCGCATATTGGGCGATCTTCATTATCCCTTTCGTCTTTCTGGGTCCGGGCGAAGCCACAGGGGTCTTCTGGACCGGTTGCTGACCCGCTATGAGACCTACAAGCTCACGGCTCGAGTGCGCAAAAGGAAACGCGAGATTGCGATGGTCTGCCTTCGGGAAGGCGGTCCCCGACCTCTCGCCAAGAATGATCTTCCGCTCGTTTTCAATACGCACAACGACATAAAGCTGATGCCGGCCTTCCTGGCGCATTACAGGAAGCTCGGCGTTTCCCGTTTCATCTGTGTCGATGACGTTTCATCCGACGGGACCCGCGAATATCTGCTTTCTCAAGCGGACGTCGAAGTGTGGGGTTCACCCCTGCGTTACCGCGATGCTCGCCGTGGTCGTGAGTGGCGCGAAGCCCTATTCGACCGCTACGGCGCGGACAGGTGGTATGTCAATGTCGATTCCGATGAGTTTCTGATCTATCAGGACTCTGAGCATCAGCGTCTCGACAAGCTGATCCAGGTACTCGAACGGCGGGGCGACAAGCGCCTCGCTGCTCCCATGCTCGACATGTATCCGATCGAGCCGATCGGCTCGGCCACGCTCGACACCGACGATCATCGCATGCCGTGGGAAATCGCTGACCATTTCGACGGCGTTGGCTATGAAATCAGTTATACCAAACGAGCCATAAGCATCACCGGCGGTCCCCGGAAGCGCAAGTTCGCGCATGTGCTGGAACTCATCAAATATCCGCTGATCTTTTGGGACAGGAATTGCAGTCTTAGCGTCAGCATCCACCAGCCGCTACCCTGCGAAAGAAACTTCCTGGACATTTCCGGGGTGTTGCTGCACTTCAAGTTCTTTTCCGATTACCGCGAGAAGATCGAACAGGCGGTTAGCGACGGACAGTATTTCGACGGTGCCGCCATTTACCGCAAGATGTTGAATGACCTGCAGAAAACCGGCGAATTCGATTTTGCAGATGAGCATTCCGTCCGGTTTTCCGGGTCAAGGCAATTGCTGGAGCTCGGCTTCATCGCCCCTATCCCCTTCGCATCGGAGCCGATCGCGACGCGGGAAGCAACGAAGCGGAAATGACGTCGCGATTGATGAATACGGCGTCCTTTCATAATTCGCACCGAAACCCTTAAACTCTCGCACCGCAAGCGCTATATGCGCCTTGCGTGGCCGCAACGCGGTCGGAGTTGTAATGGGAAGCATATAGATGCAGCGTATTCTGTCGATAATGGCGGTCGCCCTCGTGGTCATGTTGACGGTGGTCGACGTCGCCGACGCCCGGCGCGCCGGCGGGGGATTCGGCTCGCGTGGCAGCCGGACCTTTTCCACCGCGCCGGTAACACGCACGGCGCCCACTCCGGCTGCGCCGATCGAGCGGACCATGACGCCACGGCAGACTGCGCCGAGCGCCACCAGCCCGACGACACAGAACCGGACGGCAAACCGTCCCGGCTTCTTCAACAGTTTCGGCGGCTCGATGCTGGGCGGTCTGCTGATGGGCGGGCTGTTCGGCATGCTGCTCGGCCACGGGTTTGGCGGCGGCATCGGCTTCCTGGGACTGCTGCTGCAGCTTGGCCTGATCTTCCTCGTCGTCACCTTCGCAATGCGACTGTTGGGTCGTGGGCAGAGCCCGGCCTATGCAGGGTCTTCGGCACAGTCTTCAGCAGCCGCAACAGCGCCGTCGTCGTTCCGCATTCCGAGAATCGGCGAGGGGCCGGGTGGCCTCGGTGCGAGCGCCGCCGCGACCTCCACCACAGCGTCAGCGTCTGCCGTGGGTGCGCAGACGGACGAGATCGGCGTCGAGCAGGGCGATCTCGACCGGTTCGAAACGATGCTGAAGGAGTTGCAGGCGGCTTACGCGGCGGAAGATTATGCGGCCTTGCGCCGGCTAACGACTCCGGAGGCCATGTCCTACCTTGCCGAAGAGCTTGGCGAGGACGCGACGAAGGGCCTCAAGAACGACGTTCGCGAGGTTCACCTCGTCCAGGGCGACGTGGCCGAGGCCTGGAACGAGAGCGGCACCGACTATGCGACTGTTGCCATGCGCTACGAGAGCATCGACGTGATGCGCGACCGCGCAACCGGCCGCATCGTCAGCGGCGATGCCGAACGGCCGACCGAAGCCGTGGAACTGTGGACTTTCGCGCGCAAGCGGGGCGGCGACTGGCAGGTCTCCGCGATTCAGGCGGTCGAAGCATAAGCGGCAAAAGCCGGGATCGGTGCTCCCAATCCGGCGGATGCCGGCCGCCTTGGCCGTGCGTGCCAGGGCGCAGGAAAGCCGCGCTCGGCAGGAGGCGGCGACCGGCTTTCGTCGCAGCGCGTTGAATAATAAAATAGAGATCCTCTCAGGGGGCGATTGACATGGTCTTGTGGGCATCGGCATCGGCCAAGCATGCAGGGTGGCGGCCAAGCTGGGCCGTGAAGCGGCGCGGCATCGTTTTATGCCTGATCGGGCTCACCGTATCGGGCCTTGCCTGCAGCGCGGCGGCGGCGGATTGCAAGAGCCTGCCGGGACCCGGGGTTGACTGGCAGGATTGCAACAAACGGCAACTGATGATCGGCGGCAGCGACCTGAAAGGCGGCAATCTGGTCGATACGGATTTTGCCTCCACGGATCTGAGCGGCGCTGATCTCACCGCGGCAAATCTGGAGAAGGCCACATTGGTGCGGGCCTCGCTCGCCGGCGCCAAGGCCGATAAAGCGAACTTTTCCAGAGTCGAGGGCTATCGTGGCAACTTCTCCGGCATTTCCGCCGAGAGTGCATTGTTCGTCAGTTCCGAGTTGCAGCGCGCCGATTTTTCTGGGGCGCGGCTGACGGGAGCCGATTTCGAGAAGGCCGAACTCGGCCGCGCCAATTTCGGCAAGGCTGTTGTGACTGGAACGCGCTTTTCCGTGGCCAATCTCTCGCGTGCCGATCTGAGCGGCGCAGTTTTCGAGGGTCCGATCGATTTCGACCGCGCCTTTCTGTTCCTGACAAGGATCGAGGGGCTAGACCTTTCGGCTGCAACGGGTCTTACGCAGGATCAAATCGATCTCGCTTGTGGCGATGCTGCAACGAAACTTCCCGCTGGTCTTGCGGCGCCTGACAAGTGGCCGTGCCCTCCAGACGATGACTGAGCGCATCTCGTTATCCCAAAAGCGCTGCGCACCTTTCGTGCCACATGCATTAGTTGATCCGCTTGCCGAAGGAACTCTCTGGGAATAGGCAGAACACCGGCTTTTGCCGTAGGGCGACGGCCGATCTTGCGTTTGAGGCCAGCCATCGCCGCACGGCGTCCTCGGCGTCTTCGTCGCTGACCATTTCGATCGATCGGCCCATGAGATCGAGGCGGCGGCCGGAATAGCCGAGATCGTCGGGGTGTCTGCCGAAGCGCGTCGGGCCGAGGTCGCTGCACCACCGTTTCCTGTGCGGAAACGGTTTTGCGGGACCGGCCTCGAAGTAGGCCCACACGTCGAAATCCTTTATGCCGTTCGCGCCATCGAGGTAGTGGAGCGCGCTTCCCTGCGCGAGGGCCAGCAGGAGCAGACGATCGCGATAGAGGCCGGCCACTTTTGCACGATCGAAAATGGCGCTGACACTTCGCATGGCGGCCGAGGCGATCATCCTCAGATCCGCCAAGGTCAACGGTTCGTAGGATCTTTCCGAGACGTCGGCGATCATGTCCGCTCCAGCCGCGACCTTGGACATAGCTAAACTATATCTCAATCTTCCTTTCATGAGGCATGGGCACGAGGCTGAGGCCGGGATGGCCGGAGAAGCAATCCTTTTTAGGCTCGTCTGCGACTCCATCGGTGCGGACGACCGTGGCCACTTCGTACCCCAATGCAGCGGCGACCTTCTTCAGCATCTGGCGCGCGCGAAACTCGTGGCGGGCGGCAGCTTCCTCCTCGGTGACGTAATAGGCGGCGCTTATCGCCTCGATGAGATTCAAGGCGGCGAGATTGACGACGGCATAGGTCTCGGCGCGCATCATAGGAATCTCCCGAATTGCTGACGGTGGTTGTGCGTTCCATGAGAACTTTGCGTGTTGTCGGCCCGAACGCCCGCAAACTCGCGCTCGCGGGCTATTTCGAAGAAGGCGTCGTCGGTGATTTCCGACGCAGGCACGGCTTCGCGCTGAAAAACGTCACCGTCAGCGCCCAAATGCCAGGCCAGCGAGGCGAGGCTCGAATAGGTGGAGGAGAGAAACGTCTTCAGCGCCGTCTGATTTTCCGTGTCGCTCGATCGCAGCAAATCGGCCGAGAAGAGTTCCTCCACGTGGTCGTGGAAATTGGACTTTATGCGTGGGATGGACATCTGCTTTCCTCGTAGTCTCCAATCGTCACCGTCGCGTTGGGCGATGTATCTCGACCTGAGGACAACATCTCATTCGACACGAAACATGTCAACATTCTCCGTGTTGAAATGATGACATCACGATCTCAGGGCGCGAAGCCGGTCGCCGACGATTCGGAACGGCGGGCAATGGCAGGGCACGCCCTGAATGTCGTTGAGAAGGCTGCGGCCTGAAGGGGCGCTCAGGCGTTGCCGGCGAGCGCGATGTAATGGACCGAGTGCACCGTGCGGGCCTCGAAGCGCAGTTCCTTTTGCGGGTTGAACTGCTCAAGTACCAGCTCGGAACTGTTATGCCGGACGAATTTCTTCACGTAGGCGAGCAGGGCGCCGCCCTCTTCCAGGCGGATCTGGGCGATCACATAGTCGCCTTTCCTGACGCGCCGCCCGGGATCGACAAAGCAAACTTCGCCGTCTTCATAGCGCGGATACATGGAATCGCCGGATACTGAAACCGCGTAAGCATCAGAAATGTCGGACAGAATGGGCGGCGCCAGGACTTCGTGCAGCACAGTGCCGTTCATCAGAAATTCACCATCTACACCGCCAACGGCCTGGCCAAAGACAGGGATTTTCTTGCCCGGTCCGACCAGCTTGGTGGGAGGGCCGGCGTTCGGTGGGTCGACCTCTGCCGGCTTGGGGATCGGGATCGGTCCGCCGGTCTCTGCGTCCGCTGCCTCGCCCATGAGCCAAACGGGATCGACGTTGAACTTGCGCGCGTAGATCTTGGCCTCGGCAAAGTCAAATTCGTTCTGGCCGTTCTCGTGGGCGCGATAAGTCGAGGCGACGATGCCAAGGGCGTTCGCCGCATCGGAGGCAAAGCGGTACCTCGCATTGATGCGTGCCTGGCGCAATCGTTCAGATTTTTCATTCATGACATGGAGCATAGCAACACGCATAACATAAATCATGTTGACAACACAACATGTATGGTGTCATTCGTGAGTGAGAAGTCAAGGGAGACAATCGCCTATGAACTACCCATATCCGATCTCCAAGGGAGAGGATGCAGTCGCCCAGCGTGCCATCGAGCACCGCGAGGACAGTATAAGGAGCGGGCAAGCGACGGACGGCTGCGTTTGCTGCACGCGTCGACCATTGATGTGGCCTCGTGCTGGTTCCGGGGAGGTCGGGAGTTGGGCCGAGCCTCAGGCGCTCTGGACAGTGGGGAGGAAAAGCGCATGACCAGTTCGCAACTCGCAAGGCAGCATCGTCATTATCTGGCGGTCCGTGAGCGGCTGGTCCGCTCTGCGGGCAACTCCGGACGATGGCCCGCAATCGCCGAACTGGAGGCACAACTGGCTGAACTCGCCACGGCGAACGCCACAAAAGCGCGTCGAATAGCTACGCTGGAAGAGGATTTGGCCGATGCTCAGGCGCGGCTGCTCGCGCAAGCTCAAATGCTGTTGTCAGGTCGTCGCGCGGATGACGGCGACGAAGCGGATTGCGACAGGTCCTCGATCGAGGAGATCGTTGCAGCCGTGCTCGCGGACTTTCCTGGCGTGACGTGGGCGGACATTGTCAGCGTCCGGCGCGACCGTCAGTTGGTGAAACCCCGACATGCCTGCATGCGTGCGGTCTACGAGAAGCGGAAAGATCTGTCGCTGCCGAGGATCGGCCGCATCTTTCATCGCGACCATACGACGGTGCTCGCAGTCGTGAATCGCCCAGTGCCGTGATCGGCCGCCACCTGCAGCGCACCGGGATGCGGCGCCGGCTCCCGATTTTGAGAGCCGGGATTGCGAACCCGGCGCGCTTCTTCCTCGTCCCGAAATTTCGAAAGGATAAATCAATGTTGAGCAAGGCTCAGAAGCTCCGTGCAAAGCGCAAGGCGCAACTCGGACGTCCGCGCAAAATCGATGCCGAGCGCTTCGCCTGTGGCAAGATCAAACCGGATTGGGCGAAGCGCGAGAGCGAAAAGGAGACCATGGCCGTAGCGCTTGCGGCGCGAAAGCGCATGCATGGGCTCGCCACGAGCAGTACCTTCGCCGGCTATACGCTTGGACGGCTGTTTCTTGACGGGCGGATCACCGAAGCGCAGCGGGAGGCTGGTGACGACTATGGGCGCGTGATGGCGCGATATTATCACCTTAGCGGCATCCCTTTTCCGAGCATACGTGCCCAAGCGCTCGACCGGGTACAGGGGCATCCCGCCGAGACGACCGAGGAGCGCCATCGCCAGATAAAGCGGGCGACAGAAAGAATGATGCGGCTCGAAGGCGTGTTGCTCGGATGCGACGAGGGGCGGCAGGTCAAATCCACGGTCTTCAATGTCTGCGTGATGGACTATGAAGGGCTGCGGATGATGCCGGAGGCACAATTGCTGTGGCTCAAGCGGGGATTGAACGCCCTCGTCTTCGAAAAGGGTTTGCACGATTGCGGCGAGAGGGACAATTGTTTTGAGCCGTGATAGGAATATTATCCCACTACAAAGACGGCACAAGTGCTCGACGAGAGCTCAACCAGCCAGTCCGGTCAAGCCAATGTCGCGGAAGCGATCAACACTTCGTGATCGCTCTCCAGACGCTGGCACAAATCCGGAATTCAGCCATTCTCTCTTTCGAAGGGATGACAGATCCTAGGAAAGGTAATGGCAATGAAGAGGCTAGCAATCATTGCCCTGTCGCTGGCGACGGCGATGAGCAGCGTTCCGCCGCCCGCAGGGGCGTTTCCCACCATGCCGACCGTAAAATCGGAAACCGCCGATGTTCAGCGGGTCCAGTTCTCCTATGAACGGGGTGAACAATTCAAGGGGAGCGGGTGCCGATATCCCTGTGTTCGCGGGCGCGACTATCGGCGAGGGCACTATAGCAATCGCTACTACCGAAACGGATACCGTCGCCATCACTACCGGCACTACGATGACGACGACGATGATTTTGGCGCATTGTTCGGTGGTCTCGCGGCCGGCGCGATTATCGGCGGGCTGCTGGCGCAGCCGCGGTACTATTCGGGACCGCGATATTATGCCGGAGGCAATCCCCACGTCCGCTGGTGCTATGGGCGCTATCGGTCCTATCGGGCCTACGACAACACCTACCAGCCCTATTATGGGCCGCGTCGACTATGCGTTTCGCCTTATCTATAAGCAAGCTGTAGGCGACTCTTCGTGATAGTGACTGGCCGCTCCGGGCACGAGGCGGTCAGCGTCGATTCGCCGTCGGCGCCATGGGCCAGCTTTCAAGAAATTGAGGGGCGGGACCGTCGACATTCTGCTAAGATGGATATCGACAAGGCGCCCTTCGGCCGGCCCCCTGAAGAGGTGCGCGTAGCGGGACTGCTGCGCGAGACGGAAGCCAGTGAGAACACCATTTATCATTGCTTTGGCGCTTGGGAGTGCCGTGGTAGGTCCCGCTCCGGGAGTGGCTCAAACATGCATCGGCATTTGCGCGGGCCCTTCCAAGCATGAGCTCTTCGTCGAGCGGCAATACAGGGATTTTATCCTGCCGCGCTATCCAAGCTATGGTGCATCGCGCTATCAAGGACAACGGCCCGACATCGGCGTTGGGCCGGGAGCGACGGTCGGCGGGCCCTTGCCGGGAACTGTCGGGCCGCGCATGCGCCCCCGCCGCGAGATCCGCCTCGACCTGAATGCCCATATGCGCTGGTGTCTCGAGCGCTATGCCTCATACCGTCTCGACGACAACTCCTATCAGCCTTTCAGCGGCCGCCGCCGCCTGTGCAATTCGCCTTACGACTGACGCGCAAGGGCGATCCGGCACGTCGGGTCGTGATTCAGCCTCGCCTCTCAAGCAACCTCATCGCGGCCTGGGCCGCAGCTTGCGCCTGCAACTGGCTGCCAAATTGGCCTTGGGCAGGGTAGGTCACACCGCGATAGGTGAGCGCGAAGGCCCAGCGGCCGTTCATGCGCTTTTCGACCCTGATCGTCGCAGCGGGCTTCTTATCAGAATTCAAGGCGAACTCCCTCGCTTCTCGCGCCGGCCGGATGGGTCGGCGCCAGTACCTTGCCCATCCGCCGAGGAAAGGCAAGGGCACTGCAGCACTCTGAATTGCTGCATGTTCTTAGCCTTGAATCGGCGACGATTTAAGGAAACATGCAGGAGAAGCAGGGAGCAGCCGTAGAGCGGCTATTCTACCGCCCTGGCAGGGCCGAAACGCTCCATCACGAAAGAGGTCTGGATGGTGGGGGCTTGCAGACGACTGGTCTTTTCGAGCTTTAGGGTGACTTCCTGGACCGGCGGCGTCCGCTGCCAGGCGGTGGAGAGAAACAGTGCAGCGCCAGCGACAAATCCGATGGCGACATAGATCCAATGGTTGCGCATGTGAACAACTCCTTCCCCCGCGAAGGCAATGCGTTGGGGGCCTTTCTGTTCCCGGCGCGGCCGGGACGCGGGTAACATGTTTAGGTTCTAAAATATTTGCGGTTCGCACCGCGTCTTGGCAGTCAGTTTAAATATGGCTGTCAGCTTCCAGGCGTCCGTCTGCTGATAGCATTCAAATGATAGTACGGCTCGCCGGAGCGAGCATCAGGCCAGCGTCCGCAAATCGTGCGATGCCGGGGTATTAGATAGCGTCATGCGGTTTGAAGCATTCTTCAAAAGACCTAGGCCCAGCCCTTGTGCATCAGCCGTTTGGCGATTGAAACAGAGCCCAAAGTATTATGCAAGTAGTTTATAATATACGTTTGTATAATAAGATGCTCGGACGACTTTGCTGTTTCGGCCCGGGCGAGGAACGTGGATGCCAAATGGGGTGGCATTCGCGATTGCGGGGGTTTACACCGGAGCACAGAATTCTGTGGCTAAGTCCCAAATCGAACATTCCGCCGCTGAGCGGAGCTTGCATGAGCAGGCCCCCTGGAGTATTCCATAAATCAAGGATAGGAATTTTGTCCTCACATCGCTGGTGCCTTTCCAGCGATTGATGCCGGCCCCGCCTCTAGCGACGGGCGCACCAGACTTCCTCTCATTTCTTATCAGATCAAGCTTACGGCGACCTGCGCGTCTTCAAGACGCCGCGGCGTCGTATGCGGCCGGCGATGCGCCTTTCGCGTCGACCCGAATCCGCAGGGCGGTTCGGAAGCGTCACGACGTGGCTAGCTCGATGCATCCTCTACCAAGGAGGCGCACGCGAGTTTGGCAGCATCGCCGGCCGCGATGGATTGTCGGAGTGCGGATGCGGAGACGCAACGCAAGGTTGTTGAGCAGTTCCACGAATATGAAGCCCGGGAACCTGGCTACATGAGCCCGGCGGAAGCAAGGGCTTACGCTGAAAGCCTGGCGCGAGTAATCGCTGGGTGTGCATGGGGCGTAGGCAACACAACTGGGGCCAAGGCGCAGCAGAGACGGCCGCTATCGTTCGTATTGTGCTTACAGGCGTGAAGTAGGCGTTGCCGGATTCGGCTTGTCTAAGTCCTCGACCACAATGATAAGCCTGCCGAACTGGGTGACGCTAACTTCGCCCCGCTTATAGGGTGGGTAGAAGAGCACGGCGACGCGAGGGCTACCGCTTCTGAGCCATATTTGGAAGGAGCCGTCACGGAATATGCAGCAGGGTTTAGGCTCGGGGGGAGCGGATTTGAAGGAAAGCAGATAGCTGTCGCCCGACACCTCACGCAGCTCTATCAAATGCTCCGCAATCGGAAGCAAACAGAGGTAGCTGCCATCGCACCAACCGGTTGCGTGCTCGAAGCTCTTATCGGCCTTTTGGAGCCAGGCCTTGACGAAATAGCGCGGTTCGCCGCTTTGGCTCGCCCCGAAGGCGGGCGGGACTGAAGCGGCGATAAGGAAGGCTGCAGCCAAGAGCGGACGCATGTTTCGATCTACCTATGTTGGGCGGAAGCATCGCAGGCACCCGCTTCTCGATTCACTTTGAGGGAGCATCGACATGGTCGCTGTCGAGGTGCTGCCCGTTGATCAACTGCACGGTCGTTTCAACCCTAGTACTAGAGGTCCTCAACGACGATGATGAGCTTTCCGAACGCGTTAATGCCTTCGTCACCCCATGTCTCCGGCCTGAAGTAAAGGGATGCAACGCGAGGGTACGCGCTCTCAAGGCGGGCCTCGCGTGAGCCGTTGCGGAAGACGCAGCAGGGGACCTCTTCCGATGGATCGGATGTGAAGATAAGCGTGTAATTGGAGCGGGACAACTCGCGCAGCTCGATCATGTGATCGCCGATCGGAATGAAACAGCGATAGTTTTCACCGCACCAGCTTGTGGTGTGCTCGAAGGTCTTGTCGGCCTTTTGAAGCCACGCTTTGACGAAATATTGTGGTTTTCCGGATTGACCCGCAGGAGCGGCGGAAGCGGTTGTGGCGGCAATCAAGAAGGCGGCAAGAATGCGGCGCATGGTTCCCTGCTGACGGCGAAATGGTTCGATGAAGACAGGCAATGCTGGTCTTCAGCATTCAATCTGAGTCGCGATTCCGGCGCAATTATGGGTGGCGCTACGTATGTCGAATACACGCATCATCGACGCCCTATATTCCAATGAGGGGGAGCGATGGACAGGACAAGCGGAGAGCGCGATGCTCGATGACGAAAACGCCGCATCGCAAGCGCAGGTGCCGGACGATGCAACGGCCGGATCCCTCACGCCGATGGGACCAACCAGGTGGCGTGGCCAGTTGGGGAGCGCGTTCCTCGATGCGGTGCGGGCGGATTTCGCGGCGCATGGCGTTGGCGTGATCGCCCGCATTCGGGCGGAAAAGCCCGAGACCTATCTGAAGCTCGTCGCCTCGCTGCTGCCCAAGGACTTGAACGCGGCCGCAGGCGGTACGGACGAGCTGTCGGACGATCAGCTGATCGAGCGGATCCGCGCGCTGGATTCAGCGATCCGCCCGCTGTTCAATGCGCGAAAGACCCGGGCGCGCCGGCCAAGGCGACCGGCGCGCGAAGGTGCCTCCTGATCGAGCCCTGGTCAGCGCGCCGGCGATGTTGCGGTCGTCACAGCCGCTTCGCTGCTCGAGAAGATGATAACCGCGAACAGCAGAACGCCGGCAAAGGCGATGAGCGACGAAACGGCGACGATCGGCTCCATGGCGGCGTTGCCGGAGAGCAGCAGATAGAGCGACGGGATCAAGACGGCCACGCCGAAGGTGTAGACGGCATACTGGATCATCGCCAGGCGCCTGGCCGCCTTTTGCGGATTGAGCGCATGGTAACCGCCAAAGATTGCCATCGTCACCCAGCCGAGCAGGTTGGCATGCGCATGCGCACCGGTGGCGGCGTGATTGCCCGAGATCGACATATGCAGGCCGATTGAGATGCCCAGGATCAAAAAGATAATGGCTGTCTTGAAATAGAGATTTGCAATACGTGGCATTTTTGGATTTCCCCCTGTTGCCGGTGGAATTTTAGCATGTTCTCCAAGAGCCGAGAACGGCCCGATAGAAATGCCTTTGGAACTTGCAAGCTGTTCCCCACGATACACGTAAAATGAGTGCTGCTTCGAACGCAGAGCACGCTCTCCGGGCGTTCAGCCTGCTCCCAGAACGGAACCAACAGAGGCCTTTCGGCATTCGATAGGAAGTGAAATGCAATTTGCAGCGCGCCTCCGCCTTCAACACGCGAGAAAATCGCTGCGATAACTTGAATAGCTGCATGATCTTGTCGTCAAAACGGCCAATTATGCAGCGGAGGATCGTGATATGCTTGGAACTGTCCTTCTCGTTATTCTGATCCTGCTCCTGATCGGAGCGATCCCGGCCTGGCCCTATTCGGCCAGTTGGGGGTACGGCCCTTCCGGGCTTCTCGGTGTGGTGGTCGTCATATTGTTGATCCTGTTGCTGATGGGCAGGATATGAGGCCTACAGTGCCGCGCGCCTTACGAGGCGCGCAAAGGTCGCTGTAGCACCCGATCGAGGCGCCCGCCGGGCGTTCACCAAGCCGCGCCATCGATGAGGCGGTGCGGGATATCTTCCCAGACCGAGCGGTCGAACATCCGCAGGTTGACGCCCATCTTCGCCGAACCGCGGCCGATCGGCGACCAGTGCGTGGTGCAGCCGCAGATGCCGCAATGGAATGCGGTGAGCGTCTTGTCGCCCTGGACATAGCCAACGAGGCGCTTGTTTTCGTCACTCACAGTCACGTCGCTTGGGGCGTAGTAGCCCCAGAGGGTGCCGAGCCGGCTGCAGAGCGAGCAATTGCAATCGCCCAGGGTTTCAGGGCGGACCGGTACCGTGATGCGGACCGACCTGCAATGGCAATGGCCTTCGATCATGAGTGCGTCTCCTGGTCTGCCTCCGGGCGATCCGCGGGGTAGTCACGCCTGAACCATTATTGAGCTTATTCGATCGCAGTCCAGCGGCGACACTCCCGCCGACCCTTCTTCTGCTCGTGCAACAGAATGTTCGAAGCTCGGGCTCTAGATCGCGATGACTTTGGGTCGAAACGACCCAAAGTCATCGCGATCGATTCTAATGAGTTAGAGCGGGATGCGAGCGGAAAACCGCGCACACTTTTCCTCATCCCGCTCTATCCAGAAAACGGGGAAATCGCCACGGATGACACCACCGAGCACATCCGGTGCGACTGCGCCCGAGATATCGGCGATGCTGAAAGAGCAGGTCATGCTGATGGCCGAGCTCGACCGCCGGCGGCGGACAGACATTCTGGCGCGCTATCGACCCTATGCCAAGCAACGGGAATTTCATGCGGCCGGAGCCAGCTATCGAGAGCGGCTGTTCATGGCGGGCAACCAGCTCGGTAAGACGCTGGCCGGAGCGGCCGAGGCGGCGATGCATCTGACAGGGCGCTACCCGAACTGGTGGCAGGGGAGGCGCTTCGACAAACCGATCGTCATGCTCGCCGGCTCGGAGTCCTACGAGCTGACGCGCGACGGCGTCCAGCGGTTGCTCGTCGGCCCGCCGCTCAACGAGGCGGATTGGGGCACAGGCTTCATTCCGAAGGCAACGATACGCGCCACGACGCGGCGCTCCGGCGCCTCGGGGGCGCTCGACAGCGTGACGGTGCGGCATGTCTCCGGCGGGGCTTCAACTTTGCTTTTCAAGGCCTATGAGCAAGGCCGCGGCAAATGGCAAGCGAATACGGTCGACTATGTCTGGTTCGACGAGGAGCCGCCGGAAGACGTCTATTTCGAGGGGATCACGCGCACGAACGCGACGCGCGGCGCGATTGCAGTGACCTTCACGCCGCTCAAGGGCCTGAGCAACGTCGTGGCGCGATACCTCATGGAAAAATCGCCGGACCGCGAGGTCATCACCATGACGATCGAGGACGCGGAGCATTATACGCCCGAAGAGCGTCAGCGGATCATCGAAAGCTACCCCGCGCATGAGCGGGAGGCACGTACAAAGGGTGTCCCGGCGCTGGGATCGGGCCGGATTTTTCCGGTGACGGAGGAAGCGATCCGCGTCGAGCCGTTCGACATACCTAAGCACTGGGTGCAGATCGGCGGTCTCGACTTCGGCTGGGATCATCCTTTCGCGGCCGTGGGCTGCGCCTGGGACCGTGACGCCGACGTGTTCTACGTGACGAGGATCTATCGCGAGCGGGAGGCGACGCCGATCATCCATGCGGCGGCCCTGAAACCCTGGGGCGCCTGGCTTCCCTTCGCCTGGCCGCATGACGGCTTGCAGCACGACAAGGGAAGCGGAGAGCAGCTTGCGGCGCAGTACCGCGCGCAGGGGCTGCCACTCCTTGCGGAGCGGGCGACCTTCGACGACGGCACCAATGGCGTCGAGGCCGGACTCTCCGACATGCTGCAGCGCATGCAGACCGGGCGCTGGAAGGTGTTTTCCACCTGCGCGGAGTGGTTCGAGGAGTTCCGCCTCTATCACCGCAAGGACGGCAGGATCGTCAAGGAGCGCGACGACCTGATCTCCGCCTCGCGTTACGCGCTGATGATGAAGCGATACGCGAGAGCCAACAACGGCAATGCAAACTGGAATTTCACCGCCCGAAAGGTTCTCTGATGGCCGCAATGACCGATGAACGCCTCTGCGCCCTTGTCAGCCAACTGGTCAAGGACTGCGAAAACTATCGTGACGAACTCGCCATCGATCGCATCAGGGCGATGGAATATTACGACGGCACGATGAAGGACGTGCCGGCGGATGCCAACCGCTCCAAGGTCGTCTCCCGGGACGTTCGCGCCGCAGTCAAGAAGGTGCTCCCGTCGCTGATCCGCACCATACTCGGCAACGACAAGGTGGTGGAATATGCGCCCGTCAATGAGGGTGACGAAGCGGCAGCAGAGCAGGCGACCGACTACATCAACTACGTAGTCTTTCCCGAAAGCGACGGCTACGACGCCGTGCAGGATGCGGCGCATGATGCGTTGAAGCTTAGGAATGGCGTGATCCGCTGGTGGTACGAGAAGCAGACGTCGGTCGCGGTCTCGACCCACACCGGGCTCGACGAAGCGGCGCTTGTTCAACTCATTGGGGACGACGAGGTGGAGGTCGTGGAGCAATCCAGGACGACCGAAAAGATCGAGACGCCGCAAGGGATGGTGGAGCAGCCGAGCTACAGCGTGAAGATCCGCCGCCGTCTGGAGCGGGGCACGCCGCGGCTGGCGGCCGTGCCTCTCGAGGAATTCCTCATCCACCCCGAAGCGATCTCCATCGCGGATAGCCCGATTGCCGGCATTGCCACGCGCATGCGCCGCTCGGACCTGATCGCAACGGGCTACGACCGTGACCTGATCGAAGGCTTGCCGGCCTCGACCGGTGACAGCGGGCGCGACGACGAGGAATTCACCCGCAGACGCGGCGTCTTCGAGGCGAAGGACGCCGTGCCGAAGGCGCTGGAGGAGGTGGATTACTATGAGCTCTATGTGAAGGTGGACGCGGACGACGACGGCATCGCGGAACTGCGGCGGCTCGTCCTCGCCGGCGGCACGGGCGAGGAGCACCTGCTTTCGAATGAGGAATGGGACGAGGTGCCGTTCGCCGACCTGATCATCGAGCGGCGGCCGCACCAGCGCGAAGGCGGCTCGGTCACCGACGACATGGCGGAGATCCAGCGGGTGAAGACCGTGCTGATGCGCCAGACGCTCGACAATCTCTACTGGCAGAACAACCAGCAGCCGATCGTCCAGGAAGGGGCGATCGCCAATCCGGAGAGCGTCCTCAACCCGAAATTCGCCCAGCCGATCCGCGTCAGCCAGGGGATCGATGCGCGGGCGGCGCTCGGCTACACGATGGTGCCGTTCGTGGCGAAGGAATCCTTCGCGATGCTCTCCTACCTTGATCAGGAGGCGACCGATCGCACGGGCATTTCCGACGCTTCCAGCGGCCTCGCACCGGACGCGCTGACGAACATGACGGCGCGGGCGACCGCACTAATCGAGCAGGCGGGCATCGGCCAGACGGAACTGATGGTGCGCACCTTTGCGCAGGGCTTGAGGCGCGTGTTCAAGGGGCTGCTGCGCCTCGTCATCAAGCACCAGGACCGGCCGCGCGCCGTGCGGCTGCGCGGCCAATGGGTGACCTTCGATCCGCGCCACTGGAATGCCGAGATGGATGCGACGGTCAATACCGGCCTCGGCGCCGGCACGCGCGAGCGCGACATGATGATGATCCAGATGATCCAGCAGCTTCAGGAAAAGCTGCTGATGACGCTCGGGCCGGACAATCCGTACGTCTCGCCGGACAATCTCTACAACGGCATTGCCAAATCGGTGGAGGCGGCGGGGCTGAAATCGCCCGACCTCTATTTTACCAAGCCGACGCCGGAGGAGATCCAGCACCGGATGCAGGCAAGCGCCAACCAGCCGAATCACGAGATGCGGAAGCTTGAGATGCGGGCGCAGGCTGACGCCGAGAAGGCGCGGCTTTCCGCGGAGAACGACCGGCGCAGGCTGGAGATCGAGCGCGAGTTGAAGCTCGCCGAAATCCAGCAGAAGGGTGCGCTGAAGCGCTACCAGATCGACGCCGAACTACACCTGAAGCGACAGCAGAATGCTGCGGAGATTGTAGGCAGCGAGCCGCTGACGACGGCGCATATCGGAGGGATACCGGGGTGAGACGAATCAGTGACTTTGACGACTTTTATGAAGCGCCGCTGGGCCTGGGCGGCGCCCTGGAACTGCGCGATTTCGGCGAGGAAGCCAACAGTCGTTCGCCGAACTGGGGCCGTCACGCAAGCCGGCATAGCTGGGGCGGCGAGGAATTCGCCCAGGCGCGGCCGCCTACTAGGCGCGGTCTCCCGGCAAGAAGCCCTGCGCAAGAACAGATGGCGGATCAAATAGGGATACTTATGAGGCAGATACGACGCCTCAATCCGAATGAGGCGTTTCTGGAACCGCCGGGCGGTTCCTCTTCCGTCCAGGCCAGAGGCAATTTGCATCGGCGGCTGGAAGAGCTTCAAAGAGCTCAGATTGTGGACCCTCGCACTGGGCTGCCTATTCAGCGTTACATCGTGGACCCAAGAGGCAATATCGCCTTCGAGCCGCTGGGAGGAAGTACGGTTCCTGGTGCAAATCCTGTCGATACACACACGCGCTATTCGAATGGCTCCAATTACCATAGAATGAATCCGCGAGGGCATTGGTATGATCCCACGCCGCATGGGCATGGACATCTTATGGGTACGGGCAGAGGTAAGAACAACCAAGGCCCGTCACTCGACATCTATGGAAACGTAGTGCCCTACGACAGTCCCGAAGCGCATTGGCCGATAAGGTAGGAAGAATGAATCCGGACGAATTCTTGCGCAGCATTTACCTCGGCGACCGCGCCTGCAAGGTAATCGTGCTTGACGGTTGGAAGAAGGAGGTCAAGATCCAGATCGATTCGATATCTCGTCTTCGGTCAGGAACGTGGAATTACGATGAAAACATCCATGACGGTTTCCTAGTGTTCGAAGGAGTCGATCACATTTCCTTCGATCCGCCTGGCATAATTCCCAATGATGATTTCGGTGATATCGAATTCCTGGGTTTTGAAGACGGTCGATTCACAGTGATGATCGATATGGGTTTTTGTGACGAAGCTGGCGTTTACGGTTCCGTGAAAACCAAAATCCGGGCGAAGGCCGTGGCGATCGAGAAGCCGGGCGAGGAAGGCACGCGGATTAGGGACTAAAAGCCTCTCGGCGAGGCAACCTGCATTTCAACGACGAATCGGACGAGGTGCCGTTCGCCGACCTGATCATCGAGCGGCGGCCGCACCAGCGCGAAGGCGGCTCGGTCACCGACGACATGGCGGAGATCCAGCGGGTGAAGACCGTGCTGATGCGCCAGACGCTCGACAATCTCTACTGGCAGAACAACCAGCAGCCGATCGTCCAGGAAGGGGCGATCGCCAATCCCGAGAGCGTCCTCAACCCGAAATTCGGCCAGCCGATCCGCGTCAGCCAGGGCATCGATGCGCGGGCGGCGCTCGGCTACACGATGGTGCCGTTCGTGGCGAAGGAATCCTTCGCTATGCTCTCCTATCTCGACCAGGAGGCGACGGACCGCACCGGCATTTCCGACGCCTCGAGCGGGCTCGCACCGGATGCGCTGACGAACATGACGGCGCGGGCGACGGCGCTGATCGAGCAGGCAGGTATCGGCCAGACGGAACTGATGGTGCGCACCTTTGCGCAAGGGCTGCGGCGCGTTTTCAAGGGGCTGTTGCGCCTCGTCATCAAGCACCAGGACCGGCCGCGCGCCGTTCGACTGCGCGGCCAATGGGTGACATTCGATCCGCGCCACTGGAACGCCGAGATGGATGCGACTGTCAACACCGGGCTGGGCGCCGGCACGCGCGAGCGCGACATGATGATGATCCAGATGATCCAGCAGCTTCAGGAGAAGCTGCTGATGACGCTCGGGCCGGACAACCCCTACGTCTCGCCCGACAACCTCTACAACGGCATCGCCAAATCGGTGGAGGCGGCGGGTCTGAAATCGCCCGACCTCTATTTTACCAAGCCGACGCCGGAAGAAATCCAGCGACGGATGGACGCGAGCGCAGGTCAGCCCAACGCTGAGATGCAGAAGCTGCAAATGCGGCAGCAGGCCGACACCGAGAAGGCGCGACTTTCGGCGGAAAACGATCGGCGCAGGCTGGAGGTCGACCGCGAGCTGAAACTTGTCGAGATCCAGCAGAAGGGTGCGCTGAAGCGCTACCAGATCGACGCCGAACTAAACCTGAAGCGACAGCAGAATGCCGCGGAAATGATCGGCGGCGAGCCGCTGGCGGCGGCGCATATCGGGGGGATGCCGGGATGAAGAGAAGGCTAAAGCTCTTTCTTTAGATGGCGCCGGGAACGGCGAGTGCACTTAAGTCAAGCGACTTCGGCGATGAGGCGAGCAGTCATCTGCCTAGTCGGGGCGGGAAAAACCGCACCGAGCGTCGAAGTGGCGGATACTTGCATTCTCGACACCAAGCCGATGTATGCCAGATCGCTCCTAGATTTAGCACATTGAATTGCGCAATCACTCGCGCCAATGCTCGGCGACCCACAGGCTTGGGCGAATATAGTGGCGCAGATAGCGAAACGGTTTTTTCTCCCTTCGTTCCGGAGAAAACAGACCGCGGACATGGCCGAGCGGTGTGGCGGCGCGGCCCTTGTAGCCGAACTGACCGTCGATCGCGTGCTGCGGCAGAAGCCCGCGCGGGAAGAGAACGATCCGGGCATCGGCCGGCAGGCGCGGCGCCAGATAGTAGTTCAGCGGAAACGGCCAGCGGCAGTCCTGGCGGAAGTGCAGGACATGACGTCGCGGGAAGAACTTGGCCCGGCCCGGCGCGTTGCGCGTCACGAAGCGCTGCTCGAAGCGATACTCATCGGCGACACCTTGGGGATCAGTCCGGAACTTCTCCTGCAACGGCACGAGCTTGCCGACCGGGAAGCGGAACACCGACGTCTGCCCGAGCCGCTCGAAGGGCGTCGTCTGGTTGACGGCGAGCACCACGTCATCCGGCCCGCCGGCCTCGAAGAAACTGTCGAGCGACCCGACGATGACGACGTCGAGGTCGAGGAACAGCACAGGTCCTTTGAGATTGCCGAGCTTCGGCCCCCAGAGTCGCGCCTTCGGCCAGATGCCTTTGGTGTTGGTCGGCATCTCGACATCGAGCGGCGGCAGGTCCTCGCAGACAATCTCGGGGCGGAGGTTGTCGCGGCTGTCGGTGAAGCAGGTGAAGGTGAAGGGCGGCGTGATGTTGCGCGCCACCATGGCATAGAGTCTGTTGATGAAGGGGCGCCATATTTGGTGCCCCAGCTGATGCAGATCACCTGCTTGACGCCGCCGCTTGCCGCCAGAACGCTTGTCATGGATTGTCGCTTCTCTCGTATCCGTGCCTGCCGAAAGCGCCTTCCCGAACTGGCGTTCGTACCGCCGGAACCGGTGGTATGGCGGGGAGCTTGCAGACGATCGATCAAACCCCGGGTGACTTAAAGCAGGAATTGCCGACAGCTGGCAAGATGCGGCGCCGATGCCGTTATCCGAGCCGACGAGTTCGCACCGGCATTTCGAGCATCTAATGCAGGTGCTCAAGAGTGTGCAGCAGTTTTGGCGCTTTAGTTAGCGAACTGTTCCAAGAGAAGAATCAGTGGTCTTCTGAGGGAAAGGCGGTTAAGGGATTCGGTGTCTGCCGCAGGCAGCAATCGCGGGAAAGACGTGAGTTTGATGCCCCCGGGGGTTGAAACATCTCGCACCCCAAAATAGGGCTAGTATTATGAAAAGTCTTCGACGCATCTCGCTGTTCTTCGTCACGGCTCCGCTCGTTCTGTCCTCATGCAGTGAAACGGGTACGCCAGCCGTACCCGTGCGGGGGACGGTCAAAGGTAACGCGCCTGTATCCCAGCCTGTGGCCCGGCCAGGTCCTCGGCAATGCACGACACCTGATCAGATCTGCGCCTATGGTATCGGCCCTGCGGGTGCACCATGTTCCTGTTGGGCAACCGACGGAACGCCGGATATAGGCATCACGACGACAGGAACGCAGCTTTCCCCCGAGCGTGACTAAACGCGGCTCGGAGGCGGCTGGTCGTCTTCGGAACGCACCCACTCATCTTCGGCAAATCGACGGTGCTACTATCCGGCTCGCATCCCCGCGCAGCCGAGGGTGCCTGCACCACACCCTCCCGAACGGTCGGTAAAAACTCAAGACAACAAGCAATCCTGCCGCTTGCCCCGCTCGGTTGGTCGGTCGGCTCGCAAGAAAGAGCAGTGAGATGAAGCCAGAGGAAAAACAGGCGGCGGCGCGGGCGCTTCTCGACAATCCGCTGTTCGAGCGATTGATGCAGGAGTTGGAGGCGGCGGCCATCAACGGATGTATCAACGCGCAACTCACGGACCATGAAGCGCGGGCCGCTTTCGCGGCCGAAGCGCGGGCGGTCCGCAACTTCTGCGCAAAACTGAAGTTCCTGACGGAGCAGGCTAAAACCGAAGGCACGAACGCGCCGCTATGAAGCGAGATCGAGCGCGGTTGGCCTGCCGCCTTCAAGCGCGTTATTGCCAAACCGATTCATGAAATCGGTGCAGTATTAAGTATCGCGAATTTCCCGCTGCGGGAATGCGCGAGAGCGGCATTCCGTGCCGAATTTCTCTCAAGAGGTCTTTCCATGATGAACGATAGTGCCAACCCGCCTTTCGGCGGGAGCAAAGCCGTTGTCGGCTCGCATGAGCCCGCAAGCTTCGACAAGCTCGACTTCCGGGAGCCGGACGAGGCCAAACTGCCAGATGAGGACGAAGAACGCCGGGACCGCGAGACCATAGACGACGTTCACGAGCAGGACGATCCTGACGGCGAAGGCGACGAACCAATCCTTGCTGACGAGGAGGAGGCAAAAGATGAAGTCGAGAACACGATCGTCACGCTGGAGAGCGGGGAAGAAATTTCGCTCGAGGAACTGAAACTCGGCTACATGCGGGACCGGGACTACCGGCATAAGACTCAGAATCTCGCTAACCGCGAGCGGATGCTCGAAAGCATGAGCAGCCGGGTCGCGGTTACGGCCAATGCCGTTGCGGAACTGATCTCGGCCCAGATTCCCCCGGATCCGCCGGAGGAGCTGAGGCTCCACGATCCGGAGACCTATCAGCGACAGTGGGCGCTACACCAGGCGGGGCTGAAGCAGCTATTGCGGGTAATGGCGCTCGGCGAAGAACCGGCGGGCATTGCGGGGGCGCTTCAGGACGCAGCGAGCGAAGAGAGGCTCGTAGGAGAAAACGCCAAGCTTCTCGAAGCCTTTCCGCAGACCGGGCAGGATGAAGGGCGGCAAGCCTTCTTCGCAGACGCTTTCGAGGCGGCGAGAGAACTCGGCTTTACCGACGAGGAGATTCGCGAGGTCGTCGACCACCGGCTCTTCAAGCTTGCCCACTATGCCAGGCTCGGGCTTCTTGCGAAGCGAGCGAGGGCAAAGGCCTTGCAAAAGGTGGCCGTGGCACCGGCCGCGGCGCCGCGGACGAAGGCGAAGAACCAAGCACAGCGTCAGCAGCGTGAAAGTCGCGAGGCAATGCGGCGGCTCGCGAGAAGCGGGTCGATCCGCGACGCGATGGCGGTCGATTTCGAATAGCGACCGGAAGACCTGGGCGGACAGCGCCCCCTTGCGTGACGGAGGGTAGGCGGCTTCGAGAACGGCTACCCAAGGCAAAGGTACCCCATCAAAAATCATCGGCTTCCGCGCCTTCTCGGCCGAGCGGCCGGTGCGTCTCATCATAGAAGGATCAGGAAATGGCAGTTCTAACCAATACATTCCAGACGACGCAGGCCGTCGGCAATCGCGAGGAGCTTTCCGACGTGGTGTCGCGCATCACGCCGGAAGACACACCGATCTATTCGCTGATCGAAAAGGGCAAGTGCACCACCTATCACCCCGAATGGGAGACGGACGAACTGGCCGCGCCCGGCGCAAATGTCCGCGAGGAAGGCGAGGAATACGCCTTCGGCGCAATCACCCCACCGAAGCGGCTTGGCAACTATACCCAGATCATGCGCAAGGACTGGATCATTTCCGCGACCCAGGAGGTGACGGCGGAGGCCGGTAACGTGCAGAAGCGCAAGTACCAGAAGCTAAAGAAGGGCGTTGAAATTCGGAAGGACGTGGAGTTCGCGATCGTCGACACGAACGCAACCGTCGCTGGCAGTACGCGTGAATTCGGATCGCTCAGCACCTGGATAGTTAGCAACGCTTCAAGGGGCGCCGGTGGCGCGAATGGCGGCTTCAACATTGGCACCGGTCTTACTGTGGCGCCGACCGACGGCACGCAGCGTCCCTTCACCAAGGCCATCCTCGATACCGTGATGCAGCAGGGCTACCAGAACGGTGCCAACTTCCGTCACGTCTCTGTCTCTCCCTATGTCAAATCAGTTTTCGTCACCTTCATGTCCGACAGCAACGTCGCGCCGTTCCGCTATGCGGTGTCGCAGGGAGGCGAACGCAACACCATTGTCGCGACGGCGGACTATTACGAAGGCCCTTTCGGAACGGTGATGATCCACCCGAACCGGGTGCAGGCGGTGAATGGTGGAGTCGCCCGCAACGCCTTCTTCATCGACTCCGACATGCTCTCCTTCCTGTGGCTGCGCCAGATCCAGGAGGACCGCGACGTGGCCAAGACAGGCGATGCCGACAAGGGGGTCATCATCGGTGAGGGGACGCTGAAGGTACACAACGAAAGGGGCCTTGGCGTTGCCGCTGACCTCTTCGGACTGAGTTCCGCCAGCTAGTCCAGCTTCGAAGTTTCAGCTCAGTACGCCGACTGCGTGTCGGTCCCTGTTTCCGGAGAAATGAATGACAGACACAAAGACGACCACGGTACCCGTTAAGCTTCTCTATGATACCTGGGCGATTGGAGAAGAACGGATTCCAGCTGGCACCGTACTCGATTTGCCAGTCAAGGCGGCAAAGATTTTGATCGCGCAAGGAAAAGCCGAACGCAACGATCCTCTTCCAGGTGACGAAGGATGATTGTACGCGACGGCGAATGGAAGCTCTTCGACTATGATTTTCTGACCGGCCGCTCCGTCTGGGTGATGGAGGATGGCAACAGGACCCATTGGCGGACGGACTATCCGGTCGAAAACCTCGTCCGCCAGAACGAATTCAGCCGCAATGCGACCGCCGGTAACGCCTTTGGCGAATGGACCAAGGTCGCCTCGGTCCCGCTCAATGTGGCGCATTCCGAAAACCTGGTTCGGGCGCATTCCGAAGGTGACGACCGCTACGTGAAGCGGTGGCTCAACGACGGCGACAACCGCGCCTGGCGCAGCTTCGAGGGACATCTATGACCATATCCGACTATGCGTCGCTTCTCGTCGACGCCGGCGACTATTCCGGCCGCGACGACGTCACCCACCTCTTCCCGCGTTTTCTTGCGCTCGCGGAGCTCAAGCTCAACCGCGTGATGCGCGTTGCCGACATGGAAAGGATGGTAACGGTGCCGCTGACCGACGGCGAGGGCAGCCTGTCGGCGGATTTTCTCGAGGCGCGGCAGGTGCTTGCCGCCGACGGCCGGGTGCTCCGGGCGCTGCCGCTGCAGGAACTGGGCCGTCACGCAACTTCCGGGGGCGGGCCGATCGGCTATGCGATCGTCGGCAGTGCCATCCAGGTGCGGCCGAAGGGAGCCGAGGACATCCGCCTCACCTACTATGCGAAAATCCCGCCGCTGACGGCCGTCGCACCAAGCAACTGGCTGATCGAAAGGGCGCCGGACGTCTATCTGTATGCGCTCGTCGAGGAGATTGCCATCTGGGAGCGCGACGCCGGCAAGGCGGGCGCGGCCGAGGCACTGAAACGCCAGGCAATGGCCGGGCTCGGGCTTGCCGACGAGCGCCTGCGCTGGGGCAACGCCGAAACGGTCATTGGAGGGCTGACGCCATGACGCTGCTGACCCTGATCAACGACGTCGCGGACATCGTTTCGCTCGACCGCTTCGACAGTGTCTACGGCACGACCGATCCGAACGCCCAGACGATGGTGGCGCTCGCCGAGGAGGCGGGCGCCGAGATCGCCCGGCGCGCCGACTGGAAGCGGATGCTTAAGACGCATGCCGTCTCCGCTTCGCCTGAGATATTGCCTGCTGACTATCAGCGGCTGGTGCCGGGCGGCGCAGTGCGGGCCGCGGACGGCCGCTTCTTCCGGCCGATCACCAACGGCGCGCAATGGGCGGTGATCGTCGGTGTTGCGTCCGCCGAACCCTATTGCCACCTAAGCGGCCGTGAGATGCTCGTCTCGCCGGCCGCTTCTTCCGCCGGCGCGACGATCGACTACCTCTCGCGAAACTGGGTGCTCGGCGATCCTTACGAGGAGCGCGATACTTTTCGCGCCGACGACGACACGACGCTCTTTCCGGAACGGTTGCTGAAGAAGGGGCTGATCTGGCGCTGGAAGCGGCAGAAGGGCCTGGCTTTCGAGGACAACCTCGCCGAGTTCGAGGCGGATCTCCTGCAGGAGATCAATGCGGACAGGGGGATCTCATGATGAGAGTTCGCCCTGGCCACCTGCCGCAGACCAACCGCGGATCGGTGAGCATCGGCCGATCGCAGACCTCTCAATCCGTGATCTTTCCGGCGCCGAAAGGTGGACTGGTCACCAGCGCCGACATGGCTTCGCAGGCACCGGGCTCAGCCACCGTGCTTACGAACTTCCTGCCGACGCTTGCCGGATGCAAGATCCGCGGCGGCTCACGCAAGGTCGGGCTCGCGGCCGACGGCGGCGCCATCCGCAGCGCCTTCAAATACAAGTTTGGCAACAACGAAAAGCTGTTCATGGCGACGGCTACCGCGATCTACAACATGACAGCCCCGGCTGCCCCGCCGGCGACGACGGCCGCGGCGGTGAGCGGCCTTGCCGGCGGCGACTGGTGCGCCTTCCAGCACACCACCGCCGGCGGTTCCTTTCTCGTCTGCCTCAATGGCGCGGACACGCGCCGCATCTATGACGGCACTGCCTGGACAACGACGCCGACGATCACTTTTCCAGATGCGACGGCCATGGCTGAGCTCAACTACGGCTGGCTGTTCAAGAACCGCGAGTTCTTCCTGAAGAACGCGACGCTCGACGCTTACTACCTGCCGGTGAACGCGATCGGCGGCGCGGCTGCCGTGTTCCCGCTCGGCGGCGTCATGAAGAAGGGCGGCTCGCTCATCACCGGCTTTTCCTGGTCGTTGGAAAGTGGCGACGGCCTTTCCGACCTCTGCGTCTTCGTCTCGACGGAAGGGGAGATCGCCGTCTATGCCGGCTCCGACCCGTCGAGCGCCAGCGATTTCGCGCTGAAGGGCGTCTACCAGATCGGCAAGCCGCTTGGAAAGAACGCCTGGATCCGCGTCGGCGGCGACGTGCTGATTGCGACCTCGGACGGGCTGACGCCGATGTCGCAGGTGTTCCAGCGCGATCGGCAGGCGCTGAGCCAGGTTTCGATCTCGCGGCCGATCGAGGACGACTGGAGGCAGGCGGCGAACGCCACCGGCTCCGGCTGGACAATCAAACCCTGGGCTGAGCAGAACCTAGTCTTCGTCGCCTTTCCGGACAACAGCGTCGTCAGCGACAAGACCTTTGTGTTGAACGTGCTCAGCGGGCGCTGGGCGACGATCAGCAATTGGCGGGCCAGCTGCTTCGAGACGCTGCAGGGCGGGCTCTTCTTCGGTTCGCGCGATGGCTATTGCTGGCAGGGCGACACCGGCGGCACCGACGACGGGCTGACTTTTGCCGCCAGCTATCTCTCGCAGTTCACGCCGGCCGGTCAATTCGGCCAGCGCACGGCGGCGACGATGGCGCATATGTATTTGCGCGCCAAGACCCGGCCCAAGGTACAGCTCTTCGCCCGCGCCGATTTCGACAGGACCACGCCACCCTTCGACCGGGTGACGGAAGGCGACATCGCCTCGCCGGAATGGGACGTAGGCCTTTGGGACGTGGCGCGCTGGGACGGCGTGTCGCAAGCGCTGCGCTACGACTTTCGCCAGAACGTCCGCGCCAGCGGCGACATGCTGGCGGTCGGATGCGTGATCACCTCCGGCGGCGCGGTGAAGCTCGACATCGAGGTCGATCTTGCGACGCTGCAGGTCGCGGCCGGGGAGGCGAGTGCTTGAACATCATCTGGGGCGGGGCGGGGGACCCGGCGACCAACGAAGCGATCGCCGGCTTCGTCGCCGCCCATATCGACGGCTGCGGACGCGGCTTTGCCGACTTCACCACGCTGGGCGTGACGGCGGAGGGAAGGCTCGTCGCCGGCGTCGTCTACCACAGTTATTCGCCTGAAGCGGGCGTCGTCGAGCTTTCGGCCGCCGCCACCAGCAAAGGCTGGCTGACGCGGCCGGTGCTGAAGGCCATGTTCGGCTATCCCTTCGACGAGATCGGCTGCCAGATGGCGGTGCTGCGCGTCTCGGAGGAGAACGCCGGCATGGTCTCGATCGCCCGGCGTTTCGGCTTCACAAGGTACCGCATCCCCCGCCTTCGCGGACGGGAGGAAGCGGAAATCATCTTCACTCTGACCGACAACGACTGGCGGGCCCATCCCGTCAACCAACGATAGGTGCTCCATGGGAAAATCAAAAGCGCCCACGCCCCCGGATCCGAAGGCGACGGCGGCCGCGCAGACCGCTACCAACATCGGCACGGCCGTTGCAAACGGATACATGGGAAATGTCAACCAGGTGACGCCGGACGGCAGCCTCACCTACAGCTACACGAAGCAGAAATGGACCGACCCCTTGAGCGGGAACGTCTACGATCTGCCCGTGGCGACGGCGACGCAGACGCTCTCGGAGATGCAGGACAAGATCAAGAAACAGAACGACCAGGCGAGCCTCAATCTTGCGACGCTCGCCACTTCGCAATCGAGCCGGCTGAACGATCTGCTCGGGAAGCCGATGGACATTTCGAAGGCGCCGGCTGCAGGCGACCATTCGAAGCTCACGCTGCCGCAATACCAGCAGTTTTCCGCCGGGCCGGAGCTTCAAACCTCGGTCGGCAATGCCGGCAACATTGCGCGCAGCTACGAGACGGATTTCGACACCTCGAAATACGAGAATGCGCTGATGGCGCGGCTCAACCCGCAGCTCGAACGCGACCGGGCGGCGCTGGAAACGCGGCTTGCCAACCAGGGCCTGCAGCCGGGATCGGAGGCCTATAACCGGGCGATCGACGAGGCGAACCGGACGTCCAACGACGCCCGCATCGCCGCCGTGCTTAACGCCGGCCAGGAGCAGACGCGCCTCGCCAACCTCGCCAACCAGAAGGCGAGCTTCGAGAATGCGGCACAGGCGCAGGGCTACGCCCAGGCGCTGCAGAACGCCGACTTCGGCAACAACGCCAAGCAGCAGATGCACCAGAACGGGCAGTCGGCGACGGCCGCCAACAATGCGCTCAAAGATCAGAGCTTCAACGCACAACAGGCGCAGATCAATGCCGAGAATACCGCGCGAGCGAACCATCTCAACGAGCAATATGCGTTGCGCAACCAGCCGATCAACGAGATCTCGGCGCTGCTTTCCGGCGCGCAGGTGACGACCCCCAACTTCGTGCCGACGCAGGGGCAGTCGATCCAGCCGGTCGACTATGCCGGGCTGGTGCAGCAGAACTACCAGAACCAGATGGCGGCCTATAACGCCCGGCAGCAGTCGGGCGGCAATCTGCTCGGGAACGTCCTTGGGATGTTCGAGAAGATTCCGCTATCCGATCGCCGCGCCAAGAAGAACATCGAGAAGGTCGGCAGGCTCAAGGCGCACAATCTCTACGAGTTCGACTACAAGGGTGAGCAGGCCGGCGGGCCGAAGCATATCGGCGTGATGGCGCAGGAGGTGGAGAGGACCCGCCCCGACGCGGTGATCCGCGGGCCGGACGGCATGCGCCGGGTGGATTACGGCAGGCTTTTCGCGGCGGGGCACAGGGGGCGGAAGTAGGGGCGCAAGACCACGACCTAGATCAATGCCTGCCGGAAATGATCGCCGCGGCCGTCAATCGTCGGGTTGATGAATCGCGTGGATCGCGCGGCGGACCTCATAGGAAGAGTAATCCCATGCCAAACTATAGAACTCTGTTGAATGGCCTGACTTTCGCAGACGCGCTTGCGCTCGCGGAGAAACAGGCTTTTGCCGTTCCTGATGCAAACTTGCAAACAATAGTCAGATCGTCGGCATCGCCGCCGAATTCACTCGGCGAACGAGTCGCGAAAGCTGGCGAAATCTTAGGCGCTTCGGCCGAAGCATTGGCAGGAGACCCATGGGTTCGCCTTCGGAACCATCCGAATTCCGGCAATTCGCTGACGGCGGACGAGTTGGCGGGACTTAAACGCGAGTTCGGCTGGTCGCCAACTGGCGCCGGTGATTTGGGGGCAGCGGTGTGGGAGCACTTCAGGCTGAACGGCCACCCAGCGACTCCATTTTACGACGGCTTCAATGCCCAGTCGGCAAGTGGACGGATAAATGTACAGGGTTGTGCGCCGGGTATCGACTACGACCCGAGAAAGAGACCGCAGGGCGATTGTCGCGACGGTATCCGTCACGCGCTCTGGAGCGCCCGCATGGCTCAGCGCAGCCCGGATATGGCGGCTGCTGTGGGGGACGGACGTGAGAGAATGGCTCCATCCAGCTACAAGTCGCATTACATGGATCTTCACAACAATCGGATCGGACGCGACATCGGTGCAGCAATCCCCGACGCGGACTATGACACGATTCTCGGACGTGTCGCAGATGCCGTGCGGGCCGGCAGAGTGGTTGCGGATGTGAGGCAGGTTCCTTCAGCGCCGGTGGATACTGAAATGACACGCAGGCGCGCGGCACGCGATTTCAAACGCCACGATTCCGGTACGGACGCGGGGCTGCTGCGTCGACGCTGATAGCTGCGCAAGGCCGCGGGGCACACTTGATCGCGGCCTTCCGAACGTCTTCCGCGAACCGAAGCAAGAAACCCATTGCAACCGTTCGGATGTTCCCTATCGTTGGGATTCTGGGTTGCAACCCGCGAAAAAGGCCCGCAGGAGCGGGCCCGGATCCGGCGCCTGAGGGCGGCGTCCCCGCCGTTGACATACGGCGCACCGTCGCAAACCCGCGGCATATTTTGGTGCGGCAGCATTAATGGGGGACTGCATGATAAGGATGCTTTGCACGCTCGCGTATCTCACAATAGTGTCCTACGCAGTGCTGCATGTTTATGCATTTTCGAAAGTCTCTGGGTACGACACGGTTATTTATATCGTGCCGAAGGCTGACGTAAGTGTGAATGACTACAATTTAAGTACAAGTGATAAATTTAGCGCAGTTTACATCGAATCTGGTGCTGAGGCGGGTTTCTGCGTGTCGAGTGATAATGATAGTTATTGCGAGTACATAATGGGCGTGGGTGACCATTTTTATTTAAATACTGAAACACAATTTTATGATGCAAGTTTTTTCCTTTCGACATTTGTTTTGCGTCCCATGTTTTATTATTTGTTCAACCGGATTTACGTCGGCGTTTCCGAGTTGCAATCGGAAGCGTGAAGTTTGCTTGGCGCAAAGCGCCCGCGGGCGGCAATGCGGAATCGATACCGGCGATCTGCGTGGCTCGTCACCTTCATATATTCGTCGCTGACTTGCCCTCCATAGAGCCCCTGTCCGAAGGACGATTGAGGAGGCAGTTGCACGAACTCCGAAAATTCTACCATTCCACCCACTGACTGCCTCCCATCGGGAGGCTTTTTTCATGGAGGCTGCATTGCCAAGAACAGGCGGAATCTATTCCCCACCGGCCGGTACCAAGGGGGTGCCGAACACGACGATCCAGAGCGTGCCCTATAACGCGCTCATCGATGACCTGACGGCCGACGCCAATGCGGCGCGGCCGATCACGGCTGGCGGCACCGGCGCCACCAGCGCCAGTGCGGCCCGCACGGCGCTCGGCGCCCAGGGGGCCAGCGCGGCGCTCGCTTCGATTGCCGGTCTTACGACGGGTACGGACAAGATGATCTACACGGCCGCGGCGGACGTCTATGCGACGACGGCGTTGACACCGTTTGCGCGGACGCTGCTGGATGACACAACGGCCGGCGCCGCACTTACGACGCTTGGGGTTTCGGCTTTTGCGCAGACAGTGCTCGACGATGCGGATGCCGCGACAGCGCGTGCAACGCTCGGTGCCAACAACGCCGCGAACCTCACGACCGGCACTGTCCCCAATACCCGCATTTCCGGCGTATATGATCAATTCACGCAAGTTCGGGTCACCTCTGACGGCGAAGCCTTCTCGCTTCTCGGCTCGGCAACGGGCGACCCCTTTATCGCTTTCTGGAAAGCTAGCGACCGCAAGGGCTATATCCAGCACCGGGACGGCACGGCGAATGGCGATGGCATCCGCGTCGCGAACGACGACACGGGTGACTATCTGTATCTGTCGAACGTCAACAGTGTTGACGCGCTGAAATTCTATGACAACTCAGTCGCCGCGCACAATACGATCTGGCACTCGGGCAACCTCGCAGCTGCCGACATCAACACGCTCTACGGCTATACGCCTGCGAGCAATGCGACCCAGGTAATGGCCGGGAATGGCCTCACCGGTGGCGGTGCAATTTCCGCAAGCCGCACCCTGACATTGGGGACACCCTCGGACATTACGAACGCGACCACGAATTCAGTTAGCGGGGCGACCCATACGCATGCGTTGGGGTTCGTTGCAGCGGAGGTTTATACTGGCACGTCATCCACTAACACAAGCTTCCCAATCGGGACTGTCCTTGCGATGGCGCAGAACGGCTCCAACCCCGCGCGACAAGCTGCAGTGATTCCTTGTTTGTACAGCACCAACGCTTACGTTCAGAGCGGCTATTCCGGGGCCGGATCAGCGCTTTCGGGAACTTGGCGTGTGCGAGGGATCGTCACTTCGTCAGATTGGCTTCTCATCCAAAGGACCGCATAAGCATGATTAGCTCCACCCAAGTGAGAATGGCGCTCAATGAGGTCCATGCAATCAGCGCGACTTCAGAGTCGGAAGTTTACGAGCTCTCGATCAACCTGACTGATATAAGCGGTCAAACCTACGATTGCGACTATTTATCGAGACCCGATGATACCTTCGGCCTTAATCCTACCATTCGCAAATGGCTCGCCGACAATCCGAAATTCCCAGTCCAGGCGTACAGGCCCCCGACAGTAGAACAGATACGTTCCTTTATGCCCTCGATTTCAGCACGACAATTGCGTCTGGGGCTCGTCAATGCGGGAATTTCTCCGACCCAAGTGATGGCTGCGATTGACGCCATGCCGGTCGGCCCCGAAAGGGACCGCGTCCAGATCGAATGGGAATATGCCACCTCGTTCAACCGACTGCACGCCTTGATAGCAGTCATCGGATGGGCGCTCGGCTTAACCGAGATGCAGATTGACGCGGTATGGACTGCCGCGCTCGATCTTTAACGCTTCTGCAGCTCGCTAGTAGCAAATACTGTGCAGGTCCAGTCGCGACCAGTGGTTTTGTTGTCCCTCCCTAGCGAAGGGCAAATGACGCTCCGCTGGGGAAGACGAACTCGCTAGCAGTGCTTTTCATGGTTTAAAAAATCCAGAAAAGCTTGTAACGCGTCTTCCGCCGTGCATCATTCCAGCACATCTTAAAGAACTTTAACCTTGTGATAATTCTTACCGGAGGAAGTTTTCTTGCTAACTTATAGCATCCAAATGTATATCTTAGCCGCTGATCAAGCTTCTCACGGAAACTCTTTGCTCCATAACGTTTCTGCGATCCAGAGCCCTCAGTAAAGTCGTATGTTGGTCCTTGCACGTACGCGACCGAGTCACGAACGACAAACTCTGCCACGATATAGGATGCGAGACACCAGGGATTGCCGAGTTCGAACCAGCGTGCCATCAACATGTCTTTGGCGCTGGCCCTAAACAGGCCGTAAATCCACTCTGCCGGGAACGTTAGGTTTCTTGGCACACGCCCTGAAACGTATGATTGGGTGAAGTCAAGAGTGGCTTTATCCGGAGATTTTATTCTACTTCCGTTCGGCTCGATCACCTTTGTAGAGCATGCCGCAAGTAATTTGGTGGGGTCCCGGTCAAGAGCCTCGACCAAGCACGCCAAAAAATCTAGAGAAGAATGGTCGTCGCATGCGCGAAGGCAGAAATATTCGCCACGCGCTGCGCCGAGTTGGAAAGCGCGAGCGAAGTTCTCCGGTGCACTGACATGCTGTTCGTTTCTCACGATGGAGAAGCGACGATCCGATCTACAAAACTGCTCAGCGACTCCGAGTGTGTCGTCGGTCGATTTATTGTCGATAACAATCGCTTCGAAATCTCGAAATGTCTGATCGGCGATGCACTGTAGACTGCTGAAGAGAGTCCTTTCGCCGTTGTAAACAGGAAAGACGACCACGACCTTCGATTTGGCCATTAATTTGTCTCGAAATTGGATTCTTGTTGCTCATATCGAATGTTGCCACGGCCCGCAACCTGCCACATCCAAGGGCAACAGGACAGTGACGTTGGCAGTGACATCGGCGTTGCGAGTCGCCCAACGTATTTCGGCTTCGTAATGGTTCTCGCTGAGTTGGTTACACGCGGAGGCGCAATTGCTGTTTGCCACCGAATGACGTTGACTTGGTACGTTCCTCCAACCCGTAGCGAGGACTGATATCGAGTTCATTGGCAAGCGGCTCACGATTGCGGCTAAACTAACGGCGCAAACCGGCTCTACTCCGAGTCGGAACGCCTAGGCCCTCTCATCTTAGGCCTTGCACGCCCTATGGCTCTTGCGTAAGCGTGGATATAGTAGCGGAGTGTGAAATGGGTATCCGCGAAGTCAAAAAGCGCCTTCGGTTCCTTGCCGAAGGCGAGGACTCTCTACCCGGTTACAAGGCCGACGGCTTCAAGGTCATAAACAAGAATACGGATTTCCTGAGCGATCTGCGATTTGCCGCTGCTTGGCGCTTCGCTGAGGCGGGTAACCGAGTGGCGTGGCAAAAGCGCAAGCGCGTCCCTGACATCCGTTGGCGGGCTCACACGTGTTGCTTTGCCGCGCTTCGAGCGCTCAGACTCGAAGGCGATTTTGTCGAATTCGGCGTGAACGCCGGCCTGCTTTCGATGACCGTTTGTGAGTATCTTAATTTTTCCGTGCTTGACCGGAAATTCTGGCTCTTCGACACCTTCGCAGGCATTCCCGAGGGCGAGATGACTGTCAACGAGGCAATGCTGGCAAAGCAGCGTAACTCGGGCATCTACTTCGATGTTTATGAGATCGCAAAGCAAAACTTCTCCAAGTTTGAGAATGCAATTTTGGTGAAGGGACTTCTGCCGGCAACCCTTCATGACGTGCCGATCGAAAAGATTGCCTATCTCTCAATCGACCTCAATGTCGCGAAATATGAGCAAGAATGTATAGAGCGGGTCTGGGATAAAGTCGTCACCGGGGCGACTATCGTGCTTGACGACTATGCCTTCAGAGGGTGCGAGCAGCAAAATGCGATGTGGAATGAGTTTGCTGCTGCCCATGGGCAATCAATATTGACTATACCGACCGGCCAAGGACTACTGGTGAAGCAGTAAAGGAACGTTCTGCCGTCGTTCATCATTTGCCTTCCAGAATCGTCTAGCTTAGCGAGGAGAATGCAGATGGCAGGGTTATCGTTTAAACCCTTGTTGGCAGCCGCAACAGTAGCGACCTCGATTGCCGCGCCAGCAGGCAGCTTTTCCCAAGATTTCGACATATATATCGGCCGAGCAGGCCCACGTTACTACGATGAGTATCCGCCGCGGCGATATTCTCAAGAGAACTTCCCGGAAGAATATCAATGTACCACACGCCAAGCACTCCAACTGGCTCGCCGGTATCTTCGAAATCCCAGAATCGGGCGGACATCGGCTAGTGCCATCGAAGTAAAGGGCATTGGTCGTCGAGGGGAACGCAACCGGGTCGTCTTCGGAGCCGAGCCTGGTTGCCCGCGAATCGATTAGGCGTCGCGACGCCTGACGACCAAACTCAGGATCCCCGCGTTCGGGGTTTTCTTTTCCAAACACCAAAGGTACCCCCATGCCCCAAACCATGCCTCACGGCGCGGCGCTTTTGCTTGCCTTCATCCGCGAAGCGGAAGTCGGGCGGAACGATCGCGCCTCCTATGATGTGATTTATGCCCACAGGCAAGCCGGCCTGACAAAGCCGCTGACTGCGATGACGCTCGGTGAGGTGATTGCCGCCCAGAAGACGTGGTCGAAGGCGCATGGGTCAAGCGCCGCCGGCGCCTATCAATTCATGCGCGCAACCCTGCTTGGGCTGCTGCGGGAAATCCCGTGGCTCAGGGAGGAGCAGGTCTTCGAGCCCGCGCTTCAGGACAGCTTAGCGCTTCATCTCCTGAACTGCCGCGGTTTCACAAGCTTCGTTTCCGGCGAGATCAGCGCGACCGAGTTCGGCCGGCGGCTGGCGATGGAATGGGCATCGCTTCCCGTGCTTGCAGAGACCGACGGCGACCGGCGGGGGCTGAGGCGCGGGCAGTCCTATTATGCCGGGGACGGGCGCAACAAGGCGCTGGTGAAGCCGGATAGGGTCGAGGCAGTGCTTCGCCAGGTGCTCGCCGCCTCCCGTTCTTCCGATGTTATGCCGGAGCCAGTGGAGGCCGCGTCGACTCCCACGGCGCGGTCCGAACCGCGGCGCAGGCCCGTTGCCCGTTCCGGGCGGTTCTGGACATGGCTGTTGACCGCCGGTGGAACGATCGTCACCGCGCTCAAGGAATTGAACCTCGTGGTGCTCGACTGGCGGGTGCAGCTTGCCATTCTGGCGACGATCGTCGGCTTCGCGATCTACGCGATCTCGTCGATGCCGGCGGTTCGCGAAGCCCTGGGGCTCGGGCGATGACCATTCCATGGGGCAAGTTCCTGGGCGGTGTGCTTGTGTGCGCCGCCCTTTCCTGGGCCGTGCTGGAAATTCGTGAAAACGGCGCCCAGGCGGTTCGCAATTCAATCGAAAGGCAAAACAATGAAGCAGCCGATAGCGCTGATGCGAAGCGCCTTGACTATGATGCCTGTTCTGTTTCTGGCGGGCTGTGGAACTTCGGCGCCGGCAAATGTCGGCGGCCTGCGCGCAGTGGTCGGCACTGACCTCGCAGGGGCTCGCGGTGCCACGGCGGCAGACCAGCGCAGGATAGACCGGACGGTTGTCGGGCTCTGTGCCGCGTCCGTCTGGACAAAGGGTGAATGCGCAAAACACGGGGAGCAGCGGAATGGTTGACGCCACGGTTCACCAACAGCTCGGGACCCTGATTGCCGAGGTGAAGAATCTGCGCGAGGACTTCCGCCGGTCGGAGGACAGGTCCGATGCCGGGCGGGCGTCGATGAACCGGCGCATCGACGAACTCGTCGAACGGGTCGGAACGCTCGAGGGATCGATGACGCTCGTCAAAGACGAAATTGCCGAGATGAAGTCGGTGACCGAGGATGTCCGCAAATGGAAGCTGATAGGCATAGGGGCGCTCGGCGTCATCGGCCTCGGCGGCGCGGCAATCGGCGTCACCTTCGCCGATGTGGCAAGACGGGCGGTCATGCTGCTCAGGGCAGCATGACATCGCGTTTGGAAGCCGGCAGTAGGTCAATCGTCGTCGAAGAGGAGGAAGTCCCGGTAACGTCGACTGACCAGCAGCAACGAGCGATCCGGCTCGATCACGTAGGTCTCGTAAACGCGTCGGCCGAACCGGTCGATGAACTGATGCGGCACGATGCTGCCGACCGGCGCCTTTGTGAGCTTCGTACGCGGCTGGCCGCGATAGGTGATGCTGCCGGGAATGGGCTCAAGGTAGGGCGAATAGCCCACCGAAGACGTCGTCACCTCGCAGCCGGTGAGCAACAGGGCAGTGCAGAGGGTGGGAAATAGGTGTTTCATGGCAATCTCCGAATTCTAGAGTTCCTAACGCCTTAGATCACGATGATTTTAGGTCGGATCGACCTAAAATCATGAACGTGATCGATTCCAATAGGTTAGAGCGGGATGCGGGCGGAAAACCGCACACACTTTTCCTCATCCGCTCTAGTCGAAGCTGCCGCCCAAGCTCGAAGCGGGCAGGATAGCGCAATGTCGTCAATCGCGCCTCGTGATGAAGTCGTAATCTATGTAGCGGCGAACCAGCTTCAACGAGCGGTCGGGCTGGATCACATAGGTTTCGCGGGCCAGCCCGCCTTGCTGCGTGAAGAACTGGTGCGGCACGATGCTGCCGACCGGCGCCTTGGTGAGCTTGGTGCGCGGCTGGCCGCCGTAGGTGATGCTGCCGGGGATCGGCTCCAGTTTGGGCGGCGTGGTGGTGCAGGCCGAGACAAGGAGTGCGGCTGCGAAGGCGATAGAAGCGAGTTTCATCGTGGCGAACCTGGTTGCCAATTGCATGTTTCCCTAAATCGGAGCTGATTCAAGGGAGAAAAACATGCAGCGACTCAACGTGTTACAGCGACCTTTTCGCGTTCGGTAAGATGTGCGGCGCCGCCGTCCAAAAACCGACCGTCAATCGTCCATGTCGCCGAAGATATCGTAATCGATGCGACGGCCTACCAGGCGCAACGAGCGGTCCGGTTCGATCACATAGGTCTCGTAGACTCGGTGGCCGAAATTGTCGAAAAACTGGTGCGGCACGATGCTGCCGACCGGCGCCTTGGTGAGTTTCGTGCGCGGCTGGCCGCCATAGGTGATGCTGCCGGGAATGGGCTCGATGTGGCGCCCATAGCCGACCGACGGTGGCGGCGTGGCCGTGCAGGCGCCGAGCAGCAGGGCGGCAAATAACACGGGCAAGACATGTTTCATGGCGATCCTCTCGATTCCAATGCTTCGAGACGCGGCGCGTATAAGCCGCGCGCAGTTTCCTCATCCTTACCGGTCGGTCACGAGATCATAGTCGATGCGGCGACTTATCAGCCGCAGCGAGCGGTCAGGCTCGATGACGTAGGTTTCGGAGACCTGACGGCCGAATTTATCGCGGAAGCGGTGCGGCACGATGCTGCCGACTGGTGCCTTGGTCAGCTTGGTGCGCGGCTGGCCGCCGTAGGTGATGCTGCCCGGAATGGGCTCGAGGTTGCGCGAGTAGCCGACCGACGGTGGGGCGGCCGAAGTGCAGGCGGCGAGCATCAGAGCCGTGAGAATCGCGGGAAGGGCAGTCCGCATGGCGATAGCCTCCGCTTCGGCCGCGACGCGCGGCGAACCCGGCGTCTGCAGGTGCTGATTGCACGTCTAACTGGTGCATCATTGTATTCCTGAAGCAGGAACGATCAAAGAGCAGAACAAGTTTCTCAGGATTCCTGGTGACATACGACATTTCAGCGCGGTTACTGAATATTTCGGTTGCGCAGAGCGGGGGGATTGAACGATTTAGACAGTCGGACACGCAAGCTGCGGCGTGCGGGGGAACGCGGACCTTTTCAAGGAATGGCGCGTTGCAGCCCTGCGGGCATTCTCAGAGCGTGTCGCGTTCAGTCCGCCGCAGGAATTGTCCATGACTGCCGAACAGTCTCTTTCGCTTTTCGTCATTGGCACCATGATGGTCTTCTTCATCTGGGACCGCTTCCGCTATGACGTCGTAGCGTGTTCAGCGCTGATGCTTGCGGTCGCAGTCGGCATCGTGCCCTTCGACCATGCCTTCGACGGCTTCAGCGACGACATCGTGATCATCGTCGGCAGCGCGCTGATCGTGAGCGCCGGCGTGGCGCGGTCCGGCTTCGTCGATGCGGCGATCCAGCGCTTCCTCCCGGACCTCAATTCGGTGAGGGCGCAACTCGCACTGCTCGTGGTAACCGTCACGGTGCTTTCGTCATTCATCAAGAACATCGGCGCCCTCGCGATCATGATCCCGGTCGCCTTCCAATTCGCCCGGCGCTCGAGCGTCCAGCCATCGGTGTTTTTGATGCCCATGGCATTCGGCGCGCTGATCGGCGGGCTTATGACGCAGGTGGGCACCTCGCCGAACGTTGTCGTATCGCGGATGCGACAGGAGCTGACCGGCGAGAGTTTCAGCATGTTCGATTTTACGCCCGTCGGCGCCTCGCTTGCGCTGGTGGGGGCGATCTTTCTGCTCTTCGCCTACCGGCTGGTGCCGGAGCGAAAGAGCCAGCAGGTTTCGGTGCAGCAGGCGATCGAGATCACCGACTATACGTCCGAAGCCATGGCTGCGCCCGGTTCTCCGGCGATCGGCAAGTCGCTAAGCAGTCTCGTGAAGCTCGGCGACGGCGGCGCGGTCGTCATCGCGATCTTCCGCCGCGGCACCCACCTGGCACCGCTGCCCGACGTGGTGATCGAGGCCGATGACATCTTGCTGCTCGAAGGCGGGCCTGCCGCGCTCGACCGCATCATCTCCCAAGCGAAGCTGAAAATCTCCGGCGACCGATCGCCAACGTCAGCCGAGACGGCGCGCACCGAGATTGAAGCGATCGAGGCAGTGATCGCCAGCGGCTCGCCTCTGCTCGGCATGTCGGCGGAGCGGCTCGCCCTCTTTCACAATCACAATATCAACCTTCTTGCCGTAAGCCGCCAGGGCGAGCGGCTGAAACAGCGCCTCGGCAGCATAAGGTTGCGCGCCGGCGACATCGTCGTCCTGCAAGGGGCGCGGGCGGACCTGCCGGCCTTCCTGCAGGATTTCAGCTGTCTGCCGCTTGCGCAGCGGGACATCCTGCTCGGGACCACACGCCGCGCCCCGGTGCCGCTGCTGGTGCTGGCAGCCGCGATGGGGGCGACGGCAGTCGGCATCCTGCCGGTGCAGGTCGCCTTCTTCGCAGCCGCGCTTGCCATGGTGATCTTTCGCGTCATCCCGCTGCGCGAGGTCTATCGGGCCGTCGACGGGCCGATCCTCGTCATGCTGGCAGCGCTGATCCCGGTCAGCGACACATTGCGGACGACCGGCGGCTCGGACCTGATAGCGAACTGGTTGAGCGGCATGGCCGTCAACCTGCCACCGGCCGGGGCGCTTGCGCTCATCCTCGTCGCGGCCATGGCGGTCACCCCCTTCCTCAACAATGCCGCCACCGTGCTCGTCATGGCGCCGATCGCCGCGAGCTTCGCCTCCGCGCTCGACTACAGGCCGGATGCCTTTCTGATGGCGGTCGCGATCGGCGCCGGCTCCGACTTTCTGACGCCGATCGGGCATCAGTGCAATACGCTGGTCATGGGACCGGGCGGTTATCGGTTCAGCGACTATCCGCGCCTCGGCCTGCCGCTCTCCATCGTCATCGTGATCGTCGCAGTACCGATGTTGATGTGGGTCTGGCCGCTGCGGTAGGACAAGTTGCAAAGTCTGTATGCGGCGATGCGGATGCGCCCGCTCGGTCCCGCTACCGAGCAGCGTGCCCCTAGATCACTTTTATGACTTTGGGCCGAATCGACCCGAAGTCATAAACGTGATCGATTCCAATGGGGTTAGTGCGGGATGCGGGGCGGAAATCTGCACACTCTTTTCCTCCCGCTCTGACCGCAACCGATGCCGAACGGGTGACATTGAAGATCCGCAGTGGAAACGGCAAAATCGGCGCCTATCTGAAGAGCGAGTCACGAGAGGCAGCCGAATGCGCGATGAAGCGGAAATCTGCACGCCGGAAGAGGTGTTGAACTTCTGGTTCACGGAGCTTTCCTACGACCACTGGTTCACGCCAAGTGCCGACCTCGATCAGCAGTGCGTGCAACGCTTTCAGGCGTCGCATCTGGCGCTGTCGAGAAAGCATGACGATATCTGGCGCCAGACGCCGAGCAACTGGCTCGCAGGCATTATCCTGTTCGATCAATTGCCGCGCAACATGTATCGCGGTTCGCCGCTCGCCTATGCGACCGACTGCCTTGCACTGCGCGAAGCGAAGCTCGCCATCGGCGCCAGTGCCGATATTGCGGTGCCGACGGAATGGCGGGCTTTCTTCTACATGCCGTTCGAACACTCCGAGAACTTGACCGACCAAACGATGTCGGTGAAGCTTTTTACCGCGCTCGGCGACGCCGATTATCTCGACTATGCCATTCGCCACCGGGAGGTGGTCGAACGATTCGGGCGCTTTCCGCATCGCAATGCGATCCTGGGGCGGACCTCTACACCCGCCGAGGAGGAATATCTCGCCCAGCCGGGCGCCGGGTTCTAGATCCGCTGCCGTCGGGTCAACCAATCGGAGCCGATTTAGGAAACATCCAGTAGAGGACCACGTAGGGAGGAAGTTCATGAGCATGACAACGCTGCCGTGGGAAGGCGGGTGCCGTTGCGGACAGGTGCGCATCAAAGTCAGTACCGCGCCGCTTCTCACCATGGCCTGCCATTGCACGGGGTGTCAGCGGATGACGGCGAGCGCCTACTCACTGAGTGTCGCGATCCCGAGCGACGGCTTCGCGGTGACCAGAGGCGATCCGGTAATCGGCGGACTGCACGGCGCGACGCACCACTATTTCTGCCCACACTGCATGAGTTGGATGTTCACGCGGCCCGAAGGAATGGATTGGTTTGTGAACCTCCGCGCCACCATACTGGATGACGCCGGTTGGTACGCGCCTTTCATCGAAACCTGGACAAGCGAGAAGTTGCCTTGGGCAACCACGCCTGCCGCCCACAGCTATGAGACGGTGCCAGCGATGGAAGACTACGAAGGACTGCTGCAAGGATATGCGGAATGGGCCGCGAAGCGGGAGGCGTGAAGCGTTCGATCGGAGGAGCCCGCACACGCTGAATACGGCCACCCGCCGAGTTGTCATCGTGCGGGCGCAGTTGTAGAATTTTCCGTAACCTCTGGCGAGGATGAAATGCAGTGCGAGGCCGTTGCATCCTTACAGTCGAAAGATTTCAGACATCGTCGACGAGACGGCTGACAAGCGCCCTGCTCTTGGGTGCCAGAGGTGCAGGCTATTCTGTTCGGGAATGAAGAGTTGCGAGAACGCTGACTCCGCCGGAGTCGGTCGTACACTTGGAGGGAAACAAGTCTGATTGTCCGCTGATCTGGGAGCAGGGAGCTCGGACGACAGCCTTTCCCGTTTTCTTGAAGTGGATCAACGTGATGCCCGAGAAGCATGATATCGATGCAGGTGCGAAACCTCTGAGCGCCGAGGAGCTTCGCAAACAGGTCCTCCAGCGGGAAATGGAGGAAATGGACAAGGATCGGAAGCTCAAGGCGATCCAGGAACAGAAGCACGCGGATTTCGCCGCGGACTTCCTAAAGAAGCAGGTGACGGAGGAAGAGATCGCCATGGTGCGTCGTCTCGTGGCGAATGCGGTCCGGGACGGCAAGTTCGAGGCGATGGTCTATAGCTTCCCGTCCGAACTCTGCAGCGACAGCGGTCGGGCGATCAACAGCGGCGACCGGGACTGGCCGGAGACCCTCCAGGGCAAAGCCAAGGAGTTCTTCGAGCGCTACCAGACCTATGGCAAGCCGCAGGGCTACAAGCTGAAGGCGATGATCATCAGTTTCCCGGGCGGCATGCCCGGCGATGTCGGTTTCTTCCTGAACTGGGCGCCCGACAAGGCCTGAACGGCCCCGATGGGTTGCGCGCTCCGCAGGACCGCGCAACCCTCTCATCAGTACACATTCGGCACCAATCGGCGCGCGCGCATGGTTTCGACATGGTCATCGGGGCGCTTTTGCCGCTTGCCGAGATCGGGCTCGTCAAATTTGACGTGCTCATAGGGGATCGACGCCAGAATGTGCGAAATGCAATTGATGCGAGCCTGCTTCTTGTCATCCGAGGGCACGATCCACCAGGGGGCATATTCGGTGTCGGTCATGCGGATCATTTCGTCATAGGCGCGCGTGTAGTCCCACCAGCGGCGATAGGATTCGACGTCCATCGGGCTGAGCTTCCACTGGCGCAGCGGGTCGCCGATGCGCTGGCGGAAGCGTCGTTCCTGCTCGTCCTCGCTCACATCGAGGAAATATTTCAGCAACACGATGCCGCTCTCGACCATAGCGGCCTCGAAACGCGGTGCAAGCTCTAGAAACCGCTTGGCCTTTTCATCGGTACAGAAGCCCATCACGCGCTCGACGCCGGGCCGATTGTACCAGGAGCGGTCGAAGATCACGACCTCGCCGGCGGCCGGCAGCTGCTGAATGTAGCGCTGCATATAGATCTGGGTCTTCTCGCGATCGGTCGGCGCCGGGAGCGCGACGACACGAAAGACGCGCGGGCTCACTCGCTCGGTAAGACGCTTAATCACGCCGCCTTTTCCGGCCGCGTCGCGCCCCTCGAAGACGATCACGATGCGGGCTCCCGTTTTCTTCACCCACGCTTGGAGGTGAGCGATTTCGATCTGCAGGCGATCGAGTTCCTTTGCGTAGTCGTGCGGCGAACCTGCGTCGGACGATCGCGCGCTGGCAGCAAGCCTGTGCCTGTCCTCCTTTTCCCTATTTTTGACCTTGTCTTTTTCCTTTTCCCGGCCCTTTTTTCCGTTCTTGGCCATTTCTTCCTCCCTCTTGACGAGTTTCTGGCTAGTGCCGTCCTAAAGTGCGCCGCGTCGTCATCCCAAAGCCGCTGCACAATTTCGGGCGACATGCATTGGGTCTCATTCGGCCGCGCGATCCGATCGAGTTGCAAATGCAGTGAGCGCATCCTCGATGCTCTCGAACACCATGGCGGAGCCGATTTTGTTGATGACGCCGGCCCGATCGAGCATTGCCCGCGCCTCCGTGTGCAGTTCCGCCAGACCAAGCCCGATGCCGCGTTTCCTCAGTTCCTCTTGAACCTCTTCGACCATCGCCGTTGCCGTACTGTCGATTTGCGGGATAGCGCTTGCATCGATTACCAGCCAGACGGTGCCAGGCGGCAGAGCCCCGGCAACGGAAAGCAGCCTGTCTCGGACGTAGTCAGTGTTGAAGAAAAGAAGGCTGCCCTGGATCATGCAGGCGCCAAAACCCGGCACCGGGCGGGCTGCAGCTTCGCGATGCAGCTTGTAGAAGCCATCCCGGCCGGGAATCCGGCCGAGCAGAGCGTCGCGCGGGTACATGCCCTTCCGCAGGATGTAGACCAGGGTCGCGGCGATCGCGATGATCACGCCATTCAGCACGCCGAGCCCGATCGGCCCCCACATCGCGATCAAAGCGAAGATGAATTCCATGCGGCTCACCCGCCAGATGTGCTTCAAGGCCGCCAGGTCGATCAGGCTCAAGGCCGTTGCCGCCAGGATCGCGCCTAGCGCCGGTATCGGCAGGATGCGCAAGATGCCGCCCAGAAAGAGCAACACTGCCATCAATGTCGCCGCCGCGACGAGGCTGGCGATTTGCGAGCGGCCCCCGACGGAGAAATTCACGGCGGTTCGTGAATCGGAAGCCGTGACCGGAAATGTGCCGAAGAGTCCGGCGGCAATGTTTGCGGCGCCGAAACCAGAAAGTTCACGGTTCGGGTCGACCTGGTAGCCACCGAGCGCCCCGAAACTGCGCGCCGCGATAACGCCCGAGCCGAAACTCACCAGAAAAATGGCTGCGGCGCCGACGAGGAGCGTGTCGAAGGGAAAATCGCCCATCCGCGGCACCATCAACGAGGGCAGCCCCTCGGGAATGTTTCCGACAATGGCGATGCCGCGTGCCTCGAAATCGAAGAGGAAGGACAGCAGCACGGACAGAACGACGACGATCACCGGACCGGGTACGGGAGAGTTGAAAGCCCGGGCCACCTGCAGCAGGGCAAAGCATCCGACGGCCAGCACCAGAGACGGCCAATGGATCGAGACCGCCTCGCGTAGAAGCTCAAGGACGGGTGCGACCAGGCCATCCGCCTCGATATCGACTCCGGTGAACCGCTCGATCTGGCCGATAAGGATCGATAGAGAAATTCCCGCGAAGAACCCAGTCAGGATTGGTCGCGACAGGAAGGTTGCGAGTACGCCGAGGCGCACCGCTCGCGCCGCAAGACAGAGAGCCCCGACCGCCAGCGCCAGGAGTGCCGCCACGGTGACCCGGTCGGTCGATACCCCCGGCGTGGCAAAGATCGCGGCAAGGACCGCGGCGAGCACTGTCATCGTAGCCGCGTCCGGCCCGACGATGAGTTTGTGCGAGGGGCCGAAAAGCGCATAGGCCACCAGCGGCGTGATGCTGGCGTACAGTCCCGTTTCGGGAGGAAGGCCGGCGATCGCCGGGTAAGCTATGGCGCTCGGTAGTCCGACCGCGGCAATTGCCAGGCCAGCGGAGACGTCGCTGCGCAAAGCGCTCGTTTCGTAGCCGTCGAGACCAGCGAGAAGGGGCAGCCGGGGTATCCTCCACGACATCCGGGCGCCCTCCGGATCAATGCCCGGTCAAAACGAGCGTCTGCACCGGCAAGAGCAGCGCCTGCAGCCGGAGAATCATGGCGTGCACTAGCCCGACGGCATCGATCACATGCAGGTAAACCCAGCGCGTGGTGCTGATGTCCGGCGCGTGCAGTTCGTCGTGATTGCTGGTGTAGGCATTGGCGATGCAGCTACTTCCCGGTGGAATGCCCGCTAGCTGACCTTCGAAGAGCGGCTCCAAAATCGTGGTGATCGTTCCGCCACGCGCCATCTGCTGCACGTCGACGAGCTGTTCCCCCGCCCGAACCTGGCCGGCGGCGATCACGTCCTGAACCTCGGCCACCACCATCGGAATGATCGTAAAGGGCTTTCCGATGCAGGTCGCCTCGGCGATCATGCCTGGCTTCATCACCTGAGCCTCGATCTGGCCGAATCCGGCAACCAGCCCGATGCGGCGGTCATCGGGTACAAGGACACCGGCTGAGCGGATCATCGGATTGACGATGTCGCCGGGACGCAAGGTGAACTGCTGGACCATGCCGGCCGTGCCGGCCCGCACCACAGTCTTGTCGAGCTCGACCTGGGCCTGGGCGAGGGCAGCCTCGGCACTTGCCTTTTGCGCCGGCAGAAGCGAGCCGATCTTCGTCTCCAGGGTCTGCTTGTTCGAAACGGCGGCGGAAACCGCCCCTTGGCGCGCATTCACGGCCACCTGACGCCGTTCGATCTCGCGTCTTGCCACCACATTCGGATTAAGGCGATTGAGTTCGACCTGCGTTTCAAGCTCGTCCAGCGCCTGTTGATAGGCACCCTCCGCCTGGGCGATCATCCCGTCCGCTGCCACCAGTTCGGTGGTTGTGACCGCTGTCTCGGCATCGATTTCCGCTATGCGCCGGCGGGCGGTCTCAAGCGCCGCCCGCTGCTCGGTATCGTCGAGGCGGAATATGGGAGCGCCGGCCGCGATTTTCTCGTTGGTGCCGACGAAGACCTCCGCCACCCGACCGACCGATTCGGGCATAAGCGTCACGGTGCGGAACGCGGCCGTGACGTTCGTCGTAGAGGGATGAAAGTAGAAAATGAGCGTGATCAGCGACAGCGTGAGGATCACGCAGGCGGTGATACCCCAACGCAGCTCGAACCACATCGAATAGAGATTGATCTCCCGCCCGATCCTTTTTCCCTGAACATAGCGGCGGAAGAGAAAGTCCGGAAAGATCGTCAGCATCGAGCAGATCATGAACTCCAGCATGGCTCAACCCCTCCGCTCCGCAAGGTCGCCGCTTGCCGTAGGTTCCGGCTCGAACGGCGCCCATTGAGGTTCCGGTTGCAGCGGGTGGGGCCCTGTCTGCGTGACCTGGGCTTCCGATGGCGCGGTTCCAAGCGGCCTGTCGTCCCGCTCGGCGATCTTGCGAAGCGAGTCGGCCATGGAATCCATTGGTGTCGAAAAATCCGGAAACTCGATCAGGGCCAGCAGCAGGGCGGCGATCCAGAAGAGATGATTATGCGTGAACAGCGCAACCAGCGACAGGACAGCCACGAGCTGCAACTGCACCTTGCTGGCGCCGTGTGCCATGTGTTCCGGTAGTGCGTGCAGCCGCAGGTACAGGACGCCGACCAGAAAGATCAGCAGCACTACGAACACCGCCATGACGTTGAAGAGAATATCCGTGTCGCCCGGTGCGGTGATGAACACGGGTAGATGATCGACCGCGGCCGGATGTAATGACTCTGCCATTCCCGTTCCCCCACGCAGACCGCGCTATTGCGCAGTTCATCATACCTCTTTCTCGTTTCCCAGTCTCCCTTTTGGGCTAAATCTGGCGGGTTTCCTGCCGCTGTGGCCGAAGGGCTGTCACTTTGCGTCGGCGACGGGCGGATTATTTGTGAACTGACGTGGATTCACGTAGAAATCATCGCTCCGGCTCGGCTTTGCATCTTTTTGCCGTGTTGCGTATGCACATCGGACGAGTGATCGCTTCGGCGAAACTACGTGTTTACCGGATTTCGAAGGATATTGAATTGCATTCCGCTGGAAAGTTGAGCGTTCTCTTGGTCGCCGTTTCGTTTGTCGTGCTGACTCTGGCCGGCGGAGGGACGACGATGGCCCAGCAAGCGGTCCAACCGGAACAGGCTGCGCCCGCGGCGCCGACGGCCTCGCAGCCGGCCCAGCCGACCGCGCAAACCGAGCCAGCGCAGCCCGCTCAAAGGGCGCCGCAAGACGAGGCCGACGACTCACCAGCGGCTGCTTCTCCATTGCTGCAGCAGGCGGAAGACCAACTCACCCAGTCCGAGCGCGAACTCAAGCGGCTGGCCGATCGTGTCAACACGGCCGCCGAGGACGATACGCTGCTCGCCGAGCTCAAGGTGCAGGTCGACGAACTGTCGAAGCAGATCATCTCGGCATCCGTGGCAACGCGGCCGCGTCTCGACGAGATCAAGGCCAGGCTTGCCGAACTGGGCGATCCACCGGGCGAGGGACAGCCTGCAGAGGCGCCAATCGTCACCGAGGAGCGAAAGCGCCTGCTGGCCGAGCGCGGGGCCATCAACGCATTGACGGGACGAGCGGAAAATCTTTCCGTGGAGGCAAAGAAGCTCGCCAACGGCATCACCGCCACGCGTCGCGCGCTGTTCTCCAACACGCTGCTGAAGCGAACCGAGGTTTCGGTGGCGATGTTGAGCGAGGCGATCGCGACCACGGCTGACGAAAGCCGGGCGTTGTGGCGCAGCGTCAGCAGCTGGCTGACGTTTGCGTGGAACTACAAGCGCATTCCCTTCTTGAGCGCGATCTTTCTCTCGCTCTGCGGTGCGCTGATCTTCCTTGTCGGCAGCTACAGGATCTTCGCGCCCTTCATCCTAAGCCATGAGGAACACGACGAGCCGACCTATTTCCGGCAGCTTTCGCTGGCGTTCTGGTCCACTCTGATACCGACGATGGCGGTCACCGCCTTCGCTGCCTCCAGCTATTTCTTCCTTAGCAGCTTCAATGTCTTGCGGTCGGACATAGCGCCGATCATTGCAGTCACGCTAGGCATGGGCGTGGTCGTATTTTTCGTCACCAGACTGGCGAGTGCCGTGCTTTCGCCGGCGCGATCGAGCTGGCGTCTTGTGCGCGTCTCGGATCGCGGCGCACGCATGCTGATGGTGCCGATTTTCGCCATGGTGCTGGTCAACGGTCTCGACTACTTGCTGGGAAGCATCAGCGACTCCCTTGGGTCGCCCGTTCTGCTGACCGTCGCCAAGAGTTTCCTGGCATCGATCATCATCGGGCTCATTCTGATGTCGATGGCCTGGATTCGGCCGACTCTGAGGCCGGACGAACCGTTTGATGCACCCGGAAGGCCATGGCCGCGGATCGTATCCGTTTCCTTCCTGTTGATGGGCGCAGGCCTTATCGCCGTTGCCTTTTCCGGATATGTCGGTCTGGCGCGTTTCATCGCCACGCAAATCATCATCACCGGCGCCATCCTGGTGACGATGTATATCGGTATTCTCACCGGCCGATCGGTTTCCAAACAGGGCGCGTTCGCTGAAACGGTGGCGGGACGCTATCTCGAGCGACGCTTCAAGCTGGAACAGGTGGGGCTCGATCAGATCGGCCTCGTCGCCGGTCTCGGCATTTATGCCCTGGTGGTCCTCTTCTTCATTCCGCTGATCCTGCTGCAGTGGGGCTTCCAGATCGCGGATATCGAGTCCTGGGTCTATCGTTTTGTCACTGAGATCCGGATCGGGACCATTACCATCTCGCTCGTCGGCCTTCTCGCAGGCGTGCTCTTCTTCGCGATAGGCTTTGTCGTGACGCGCTGGGTGCAGCGCTGGATCGACGGCAACGTCATGGCGCGCAGCCGCGTCGATGCCGGCGTACGCAACTCGATCCGCACCGGCATCGGCTATACGGGCGTCGGCATAGCCGGCCTGATCGGCCTGTCGGCGGCCGGCATCGACCTTTCGAGCCTTGCACTCGTGGCCGGTGCTCTCTCACTCGGCGTCGGTTTCGGCCTGCAGAACATCGTCTCGAACTTCGTCTCCGGCCTGATCCTGCTTGTCGAGCGGCCCTTCAAGGTTGGCGACTGGATCGTCAGCGGCACGACCGAGGGCTTCGTCCGGCGCATCTCGGTGCGTGCGACGGAGATCGAGACCTTCCAGCACCAGTCGATCATGATGCCGAACTCGCTGCTCATCAACGCGTCGGTCGGCAACTGGACGCATCGCAACAAGCTTGGACGTTCCGAGATCTCCGTCACCCTGAGCTATGCCAGTGATCCGCGCCGGGTGATCGAAATACTGCAAGAAATTGCCGCCGCCCATCCGATGGTCCTCAAGAACCCGGCGCCCAATGTCGGCTTCACCGCCTTCGGCGACGAGCGCATGACCTTTGAGTTGCGCATCTATGTCGCCGACGTGCTGACGGCCGGCAATGTCCGCAACGACCTTCGAGTATCGATCTACGAGCGTTTCCGCGACGAGGAGATCGGCGCTCCGTTCCCGGTGAAGGTAGAGGACACGACGCCGGAGGAAGCGACGCCGTCCGACATCGAGGTGCCGGCGGTTGAGGAAGACAAGGCCCAGATGCAGGAGGACCAGAGCGAGACGCGCGGCCGGTCCGTTGGAAGGCGCAGCGGCAGCCGTTGACGAGAACTGTCGTCCATAGCGCCGCCAATTAGGCGACATTGAGAAAAGGTCGCGGAATGCTTCGCTACTGCGACCGGCGTCGGCACGTCGTTGCTATGCCCATGGCACCGGTCCGGAGCACAGGTGACAAAAACGAACGAGGCGGCACGATGCCGCCTCCTCGGAAGTCGCGGTTACATCCCGGCCAGGGCCTGGGCGACCGGCGCGACGTGTGGCCATACTTCCAACGCGCCGCGATAGATCATATCGATAGCGACATAGAGAATGATCGCCAGACCGACATAGGCGATCCAGTGGTAGCGGGCGAGCAGTTTGGCGATGAAGGTTGCCGCAACGCCCATCATTGCGATCGAGAGCATAAGCCCGAAGACGAGGATCGTCGGATGTTCGCGGGCGGCGCCCGCCACGGCGAGGACGTTGTCAAGCGACATCGACACGTCGGCTACGACGATCTGGGTCGCGGCCTGTGAGAAGGTTTTCTTCGGCGCGTTGGCGTCGTCCAATCCAACCTCTTCATGTCCGCCCGAACGGATTTCACGCCACATCTTCCAGCAGACCCAAAGAAGGAGAATGCCGCCGGCGAGGAGGAGGCCGATGATGGCCAGAAGCTGGACCGTGAAGGCCGCAAGCACGATGCGAAGTACGGTGGCCGCAATGATGCCGACGAGAATCGCCTTCTTGCGTTGCTCGATCGGCAGGCCGGCTGCCGCAAGGCCGATGACCACGGCATTGTCCCCGGCAAGCACGAGGTCGATGACGATAACTTGCATAAGCGCCAATAGTCCGGCGGACGTGAAAATCTCCATAAGCGGTAATCCTTGTATACCCTATATCCCCGAAACGCCGGGCCGGCGTCGCAAACGCATAGACCGTCAACAATCGCCGGATCAAGGGGAAGGGGAGATCTCGCCCAAAAGATATTCCAGAGGTGATCAATTTGTCGCCGTATCGGACGCCCGTTCGTTGCGTCGAACGAGTGCTTCTGAACACCAGCGCAACGCGCCATTCAGCGCTTATTCAGCACTTCTGCCATAAAAAGGAGGCAATTCACTCCGCCACCGTCCAATCTGGCGTCGGGCTGAAGGGGGTGGCCGGTAGTTTTGCCACGGGCGAAAGGGTGACCGGCCGTAGGGGGCGGCGCGCGGGTAGCGCGCTGGAGGCCATGAAGACAGTTGTTGCTGCCTTGCTTTGCGGCGTGCTCGTCGCCGGCAGTGCGAATGCGGCGATGGTGACCAATAAGGATGGCGAATCCGCCATACTGGTAATCGTCGAGGGGGAAAGCCGGATGGAAGTGGTCGTCAATTCCGGCGCTACGGAAATGATCTGCCCGAGCGGCTGCTTCGTGACCGCGCCAAGCGGCGATCACATTGGCCTCCAGGGCGATGAGACAATCGAGATCGTCAACGGATCCGTTGTCGTGAAATAGAACGGCGGGCCACTGCCCGCCGTTCTATGCACCCAGACAATTTCCGGGTGCGGCTCAGGCATGGTGTGCGCTGACCGCCTTGACCAGTTCGCCTGCCATTTGCTGGCTGCTGCAGTGGGAAATGTCGCCCATCGACAACATGCCGACCATCCGCTTGTCGTCGTTGATGACCGGCAGTCGCCGGATCTTCTTCGACTCCATCAGGTGAATGGCGTCTTCGACCGATTCACTGGTACGGCAATAGACGACTTCCCTGGTCATGACGTCGCGGGCAGTCAAAGAAGAGACATCCCTGCCGTTCGCCAGCGCCCGCAGCGTGATGTCGCGATCCGTCACCATTCCGATCAGGCGATCATTCTCGCCGACCGGCAGCGCGCCGATATCTTCTTCCTTCATGATCCGCGCGATCGTCCGCAAATCCGTTTCCGGGCCGATCCAACGAACACCGGAATGCATGGCTTCTTCGGTTCTCATCATATCCTCCCATCTTTCTCCAAGCCGCATTATACGCCCGAAATCATGGCTAATCGTGGGAATCTGGGCGCCCAGCAGGAATTCCGTACGGAATTGCGACTTCATCAGCGCGGCGTTCCGCCCCACAGTGCAAACGCCTTGCTCACGTCAATTTTCTTCGCCGTTCCAGTTCTGCTTCGGTTGGCTGATCGAATTCGAACGAACCCGTGACGACTGGTCCGCCGCGGACATACTTGTTGACCGTGACGCCGGTTCCGGAAACCTTCGAACTGACCAGTTTCAGCGCCATCGGTGTCGCACCGTCGCCGAACAGCTTCTTGCCCGTCCCGAGAACGACGGGAAAGTACGAGATAAACATCTCGTCGACCAGGTCGTGGAGAAAGAGGGTCTGGAGGAAATCGGTCGAGCCTTGCGTCAGCAGGTCCGGCCCATCCTCGCTCTTCAGTTTTCCAAGCGTCGCCAGCACGTCGTCGCCCAAGGTTTGGCTTTTCTGCCAGTCGAGCTTCAGGGCCGGATTGCGCGTCGCAACATATTTGGTGATGCGGTCGAACAAGGAGCCGATCGGATCGTCGGCGCCGGCATAGGGCCAATGTGCCGCGAAGATGTCGTAGGTTTTCCGGCCAAGCAAAAGGTCGAACGGCTTGGCAAACATGTCGTCCACCGCCTGTCCCATGGCCTCGTCGAAATAGGGGAAGGCCCAGCCGCCATACTTGAAGCCGCCGACGGGATCTTCGTGCGGCCCGCCCGGCGCCTGCATGATGCCATCAAGGCTCACGAATGCACCAACGATGATCTTTCTCATAGTTGCTCTCCCTGGATCGTACGTCACTAGATCTAGGACGTCCGATCGCAGCGGACACCGACACGCGACACGAAAAAAGAGTTGTCGCTCGAAATGGGGCTCGAGCAGCAGCGCGAAATCCGCCGGATGCAACGATAGGAGCGAGCCGTCGGTCGCGGCGCTGGTCGTCAGCGCGGCTTGCCGCGATACCCGCTCAGTCGTCGTGATCAAAATAGCGACGCCACTCGCCTTCGCCACCATCGCGTCCGTCGCGATATGTCCGGCGCAAGACCCGGCGCTCGCAATAGCCGTCTTCGCAATAGGTATCGACGATCCGCTCGTTAACAACCGCGTTGTTCGATGAACTGTTTGAGCTTGTGTTCGATGATTGACTGCCGGCCTCGGCGGTGCCTGTCATTATCGTGGTCGTGGCAACCAGCAATGGCAGGATTCGCATGGCTTTCTCCTCTACTGCCGCCACACTGGGCCGCCGAGCCTGAACCCCAGCTGAACGATGGCGTTGAGGAACTCCGCCGCTTCGCGCGGTCGCAACCTCACGGAATCGCGAAAATGCTGATCTCGTTGGCGATGCCGCGCAGCGTGACGTTGTGCGACATCGGGCTTAGACCGCGGTCCGACAGCAGGCCGGAGGCGCGCGGGTCTTCGAGCACCGAGCCGGTCGCGAAGATCTCGCGCGAGGTGGCAAGATGCTGGACGCGCGAAGCGATATTGACGGTCTGGCCGAAATAGTCCTGCCGCTCGTTCAAGTTGACGGCGATACACGGCCCTTCGTGGATGCCGATCTTCAAGAGCAGGTCCTCGCGGCCGCGCTCGTCGTTCAGATTGCGCATGGCGTCACGCATCCGCATGGCCGCGGCGACCGCCCGGTCCGGTGTCGGGAAGGTCGCCATCACAGCGTCGCCGATCGTCTTGACGACGGCGCCGGCCTCGGCCGCGACGATCTCGTGCAAAACCCGGAAATGCGCCCGCACCAGATCGAATGCCGCCAGATCGCCGACCCGCTCGTAGAGCTCGGTCGAGCCGCGCAGGTCGGTAAAGAGGAAGGTGAGGCTGGTGATCTTCAGCCGCTGATCGACGTCGAGCATGTCGGTGCGATAGATGTCGCGGAAGGTCTGATTGGAGAGCAGCCGCTTGGCGGTGAGGAACGGCCGGCGGCGGCCGAGCATGCCGTGCAGCGCTTCGTTGGCGATGCAGACCGAGGGGAGCGTGCGGACCTCCGCATGGTTCTCCACCTGGATGCGAAGCGGGCCCGGCTGCATGCTCAGTGTTTCGGCATGGCGGTGGGCGCGGTCGAAGACGAGGGCAAGGTTGCGCCGCTCCCTGGTCGGCTCGCCGCTGACGTCCAGGAACTGCGCAGCATGCGTCACCGGCTCGAAGACGATCACGAACTCGGCCGGAAGCTGCAGCGAGAGGACCGCCTTTTCGCCCGGCGGCAGTTCCAGCGTTTCAATAACGAACTCGTCGAACTTTTCTTCGTAGTCGTCGTCCGGCAGGTCGATGCCGGAACCCCAATACATCTGGCGGAAATATTCGATCGCCGGCATTTCATTGGGGTTATGCGCCTCGATGTGGCGCACCCGCGGGCTCACCGTGAAGGTCACCTCGACCATCTCGTCGAGGGTCGGCTCGTAGCCGGCGGCGCAGAGCGCGCAGGTGTATTCCGTGCTCTGCACCGTCTTCAAGGATGTATTGGCATCGAGCACCCCGCCACAGCCGGGGCAGAGCACGTTCCAGGAGAGTTCAAAAATGCCGAGCCGCGAGGCGTGCAGGAAGCCCGCGATCGCCTCCTCCTCGTCGAGCCCTTCGGAGGTGGCGAAGGCGAGCGCATTGATGCGGCAGAGCTTGCGGTCCGGCGCATCCTTGACGAGCCGCTCGAAGGCGTCTACAACCTCCGGCTTCACAGACTGGCGGAGCATTTCGAAGAGAGTCTGAGCTTCACCCATGCCGGTATCCTATACGGAAAATGCCGTGCGGTCAGGCGATTTGATGCGATGACCGGCGAGGCGCGTGATTTGTCCGCGTCAAATAATAGAGCGCGTACGATCGATTGCCGGCGATCGTTCCATTAACACCCAATAAAGCCTCTTCCCCTACGATGCTTGCGGGGACACTCTTTCACATAGGCGATCAATGTCATTCTTCGGCGTTTCCGGAATGTATTATTCCGGCGAATCCCTTGGCGAGCACCGCATTGTGCTTGCCGAGGACTCCAACCTGTTCTCATCGATGGTCTCGAAACGGCTGAAGGAGTTGTTCGATATCGACGTGATCGTCTGCCGCGACTACGAGGATTTGCAGTTCGCCGTCGAGAATGCGTCCTTTCCTGCCTCGCTTGCCATTTCCAACATCAACCTGCCGGGCGCAGAGAATGGCGAGGCGTTGAACTATCTGATCGAGATGAGCGTGCCGACGGTGGTTTTCACCGGCTCCTTCCAGGAGAAGACGCGCGAGGCGATCCTTGCCAAGGACATCGTCGACTACGTCATCAAGGACAGCGTCTTTGCGGTCGACATGCTGGCGGAATCGGTCTGCCGGTTCCTCACCAACAAGAAGCATCACGTGCTGATCGTCGACGACAGTCCGACGGCCCGGGCGCTGCTGACCACGCAGCTGAAGCGCTACAATTTCCGCACGAGTTCGGCCGACAGCGGTGCGGCCGCGCTGGAAATCCTGAAGAACAATCCCGATATCGCGCTGGTCATCACGGACTACAACATGCCGGATATCGACGGTTTCGAACTGACGCGCCGCATCCGCTCGGCCCACGGCCCGCATCAGTTGCGCATCATCGGCGTTTCCTCATCGACCAACCGGTTGCTTTCGGCGCGCTTCCTCAAGGCCGGGGGCAATGATTTCGTGGTGCGCCCCTTCGTCAACGAGGAGTTCTATTGCCGCGTCAATCAGAACCTCGATACTTTGACAAAGATAAAGACATTGAGCGAAAGGGTGAAAATTCCCGCCTGACCCAGGCGCGAATTTTCAAGCAAGCGGTTGAAATCCCATGCTGCTGGTTGCCTTGTTAACGAAATTGCAACCGCCAGCCGGTTCAATCGCAGCAAATAGAAATGGGGAAACTCCCGGATACGCACATTTGACCGAAGGGGCCTCGGTCTGCGGCGCGAACGGGCGCAAGTGCATACTGGGGCACCGGAAACCCGGCCAGGGAGCGGTCCGCGCAGAGGCTAGAAAACCTCGGCGCCGCTGCACCGGGAGCGTGGGTTGCCGAAGGGGATGGGGTTGCAGGGGTCGTGAGATTGCGCCGCGCGTCGGGACGGGCGAACCATATTCAGAAGCACCGCGACAAGCGTCTGCTGCTCGTCGAGGATTCGCGGATGTTCGCGGCCGCTCTCAAGCACGGTCTGGAGCTGACGCACGGGATAAACGTCTCTCACTGCGCCTCGCTCGCGGCGGTAAAGGCCGAGGTCGCTGCTGCAGGGGAGTGGGCGTTTTCACTCGCGGTCCTCGATCTTAACCTGCCCGACGCGCCGAATTGCGAGGCGTTGGACTTCGTCCTTGCGAACAACGTGCCGGCTATCGTCTTCACGGCCGCCTTCAACGATCGGACCCGCGATCAGATCCTTAATCGAGGTGTTGCCGACTGCATCGTCAAGAACGAGCCGGAATCGATCGAGCGGCTGATCGCGGCGGTCGACCGGGTCCTCACCAAGGGACGAACCACGGTGCTGCTCGTCGACTCCTGCGCCGCTTCGCGGCAGGATCTCGCGGGTATTCTACGGCGTGGCTTTTTTGCGGTGATCGAGGCGTCGGAAGCCTGGGAAGCCTTGCAGGTTCTGGACCAGGGCGAAACCGTCGACGTTATCATTACCGACACGGGTCTTGCCGACCTGGCGGGTCTCGCGCTGCTTGGAGAGGTGCAGAAGCGTCAGGGAGAGGATGCCGTACCGATCATCGGTCTCTCGGAACAGGGCGACGCGCGCGTGGCGGCGCGCTTCATTGAGGCGGGCGGGGCGGATTTCATCCGCAAGCCGTTCCTCGAGGCTGAGTTCAGCGGCCGCATCCGGCACGCCGCCTCGCTTCAGAAGCGCATTCAGGCCCTGAAACTCGCGGCGGCGAGCGACTACCTGACGGGAATCTTCAACCGCCGGCATTTCTTCATGACCGGCCCACGCCTGGTCGATCAATATCTAAGACGCGGCGAAGGCACATCGATCGCCGTGCTCGACATCGACCATTTCAAGCGCCTCAACGACACTTATGGCCACGAGATCGGCGATCTCGTGTTGAAGCATGTCGCCGGTCGCTTGAAAGTGCTTGTCGGCGATCAGCATCTCCTGGCGCGTCTGGGCGGCGAGGAATTCGGCATTCTTTTCGATGGTCTCGGTGTGCGCGACGCTTTCGCCTTTTGCGAGAGGCTGCGGGCGGAGCTGGCGAAATCGAAGATCGTCGCCGACGACGAGGAACTGGCGATCACCGTCTCGATCGGTCTTGCGACGATTGAAGCGCCGGAAGCCTTTGAGAACTACCTGCACGCTGCCGATCAGTTTCTCTACATGGCGAAGCATGCCGGACGAAACCGTGTCATCTCCGAGCTTGCGCTGCTCGATGCGCTCGCATCCTAAGCGCCAGCCGGCAGGATGCCGGCCGCTTCCAATCCCGAGAAATGACGCGGTTCAGCGCGCCATCTGCAGCGTCAACTTGCGCTCGGCGCGTTCCTGCTGCGGCGAGCGGTTATAGAGCTCGCGATAACACTTGGAGAAGTGGGAAGCGGAGACGAAACCGCAGGCGACGGCCACTTCGACCACCGGCATCGATGACTGGATCAACAGGTGCCGGGCGCGATCGAGGCGAATCTCCAGATAATAGCGCGCCGGCGAGCGACCCATCTCCTGGCGGAACAGCCGCTCGATCTGGCGGCGTGACAGATCGGCGCTTTCGGCGATTTCGAGCAGCGAAAGCGGCTCGGAGAGATTGGCCTCCATGAGTTCGATGATCGAGAGAACCTTGGCATTCTGCACGCCGAGGCGGGCGCGCAGGGGCAGCCGCTGGCGGTCATGCGGACCGCGAACGCGATCGGTCAGGGCCTGCTCGCAGACACGGTTGACCAAGCTCTCGCCGAAGTCCTGGTCGATCAGGTTCAGCATCATGTCGAGCGATGCGGTGCCGCCGGCGCAAGTGTAAATGTTGCTGTCGATCTCGTAGAGGTCGGCATAGACCTCTGCCTGCGGGAAGCTTTCGGAAAAGCCGGGCAGGTTTTCCCAGTGGATGGCACAGCGCTTGCCCGTCAGCAGGCCCGCCGAGGCCAGCACATGGGCCCCCGTACAGAGGCTGCCAACGGCAATGCCGCGATTGTAGACTTCGCGCAGCCAGGCATTGACCGATTTGTTCTGGAACTCCTCGACATAGACGCCCGAACAGACCAGCACCATGGAGGGGCGGTTCTCGCCGGCCAGAAACTTGCGCTCGTCCGCAAGCGAGGTGTTGACCTCGAGAGCGATGCCGGCCGAGGAGAAGACTTTCTGCCCATCGGTCGAGGCGAGGCGCCACGTATAGGCCTCGTAGCCGAGCATGCGGTTGGCGATGCGGAGAGTTTCGATCGCCGCGGAGAAGGGCAGCATTGAAAAGTTCGGCACCAGAAAGAAGACGAGCGAGCGCTTTTTGGTCAGAGGCTTGTTCATGAGGCTTCCCATGCTGGACGAGGGTGTCTATTCGTCGCTTGGAATATGTCAAACGGCTTGTCGATTTGCGACATTGACATGGAAAGCCGCGACCGGGAAGAAATTTCGCATTGCGACATCGGGGCAATGGAGCTCTTCGGGCCCGGAAACCGGCGATTGCATGAAAGCGACGGAATGCCCGTCCGAAGTGGCGCAATCCGACAAGAAAGGTGGCTGGGTGCCGGATGTCTCGCATCGCAGGGGGTGTTTGCAATATTGCGGATTGCGACTTTTCCGATGCGGGGGCGATTGATGTCGGTATCTGACAAGCGGCAGGGACCGTGACAAGTGGCGCGAAGGCCGACTTGCATCTGTTGACCGCGATATTCTGCGCCGGTCTGAGGAGTCGCGCCGTGGCGAAGTGCCAAAAAATGAAGGGCATTCCGTATGCGGGAATGCCCTTCATCGTTTCATCACCACCCAGCAAGTGCAGGGCGTATGACAGGTCGTGTCGCTGTTCATTGCTCCGTCTTATGCACCGCGTCGTCGACGGATGGGAAGCCGATATCCTTCAGCGTGTCGTAAGAGAGGTTTTCCAGAGCGCGTTCGTTGCGGTGCCGCTTCCAAGCGGCCCAGGCACGTGCACGCAGGTTGAAAAGACCGGGCAAAGCCGCAAGGCTCTGGCTCGACGAAAGGTGTTGGTTCGTAGACATTGCTGGTTCCTTCTGAGCTTTTCAAAAGGTCGCGACCATGTGTTCGGTTATGGCGCAACCTAATTGATCAATCAAACGAATATGTTTGATGTTTTCCATCAAGCATCGTGATCTGTTAGGGCGCGACGTAACAGCTTCTCTCGGGTGCGCTGATCGCCCTCTGCTTGCAACACGTCGTTTCGGACCCATGCCGGCAGTTTCGCCAATTGCCGCCGGGTTTCCACCCGGTTTCTGGCGATCTTGGTCGCGCGCCGTCTATTCGCAATCCGCTCGATCAGGGTCCGGGCTCGCGACAGCATCGCGAGAACGAAGTCGCCGGCTTCGTCCGCCTGCCGGATGTTTGCATGCACGGCTTCTGCGTCCATCATCGGCACGCTTTTATCGATTGTAGGAGTGCCGCTGATCCGTCGTGCGGTTGCGGCGGCGTTGTCGATGGCCAATGTCAGGGCGGTCATGACCTTGCTCCTTTATGTTGTGCGGGTGCTTCCCGCCTCCTTACGAGCTTGACTATCGCTCCAATGTGATATTCAATCAAACGAAATGCAGTTAAGGTATCTTTCAGATTTTCTGAATGAGGAGGCCGCCATGAACATGATACTGCGCCACGCGCTTCCGCTGCTCGAGATGGACGTCTTGAAGACCTTTGTCGCCATTGCCGAAACCGGCAATTTCACGACTGCGGCCGAAGCTGTGTACCGCACGCCCTCCGCCGTCTCGATGCAGATCAAGAAGCTCGAGGAGACACTGGGCTGCACGCTTTTCCTGCGCGATGCGCGGTCGGTCTCGCTGACGCCGAAGGGCGAACTGCTGCTCGGCTTCGCGCGGCGGCTGCTGTCGCTCAACAACGAGACCGTGTCCCGTTTCCTGCTGCCCGACATGAACGGCGTCGTGCGCGTAGGCGCACCGGAGGACGTCGGCGAACGCATCTTGCCGGTGGTTTTGAAGCGCTTTGCCGAAACCTACCCCAACGTGACCGTCGATGTGTCGATCGGCATGAGCACCGCGATGCGCAAGCGGGTCGACGAGCACAGGCTCGACATCGCCATATATAACAGCCTTTCCGACGAAGCGGCCCAGGACGGCGAAATCCTCATGCAGGAAAAACTCGTCTGGGCCGGCGCCAAGTGCGGCAGTGCGCATCTGCGCGATCCGCTGCCGGTTTCGATGTGGGAGGACGGCTGCGTCTGGCGCGCCGATGCGGTCGAGAAGCTCGCGCGTGCAGGGCGCAAGTTCCGCGTCGCGTTTCTGAGCGCCTATACGACGGGACAGCGTGCGGCGGTGCTTGCCGGCCTGGCGATCGCGCCACTGCCGCGGTACCTCGTTCAAGGCGAGATGGTGCAACTTGGCGAGCGCGACGGGCTGCCGGATCTCGGCCACTACGAAATCGGCCTGAAGGTCGTCGATGATGCACCGGCACCCGTGCTGGCGGTCGCCGATCACGTCCGCGAGGCCTTCGCCGACCTCCAGATGGACGCGGGCAGGGTGGCCGCCCCCGTCTAGACGAAGCTTCGTCGAGCCTTTGCAATGCCGAGCCTGTGGGGCTGGACCGCTTCTGGGGCGATCGGCTTGCTGCCTTCAATTCCATTGTCGAGGCAGACTGAACGATAGAGGCGCGAGCAACCGGGAGGAACCTCATGCACATGATCGAACCGGTTCCGGTCCGTAAATCCGTGACGGTCCGCACATCACGGCAGAAGGCCTTCGAGGTCTTCGTCCATGGCATCGGAAACTGGTGGATCAAGCAGCACAGCCTGACGGAATCCGGGCAGAACACCGTGATCGTCGAGGCGAGAACTGGCGGCCGTTGGTATGAGATTGGCAATGCCGGCGAGGAACGCGACTGGGGCCGCGTCATCGTGTGCGATCCTCCGCATCGCATTCTTCTTGCATGGCAGCTCAACGCCGATTTCGACTTCGACCCGGCGTCCCAAACCGAGGTCGAAGTCATGTTCGAAGCGAAGGGCGAAAACGAGACCACCGTCACTCTGATACATCGCGATCTCGGCAGTTTCGCCGCGAAGGCCGAGGATCTGCGCAGTGTGCTCGACTCCGAGAAAGGATGGAGCGGACTGCTGGCCTCCTATGCCGCCAAGACGGCGTGACGCCTTCTACAGAAGGATGGTGCGCCTTCTAGAGCATTTTGCAGTCAGGTGGAATCACCTGACGTCGTACAAATGCGGTAAAACAAATGGTTTGAGCGGCGGCGCGAACGTATGTGAGCGCATCCCGCTCTAAGCGCGTATTCATGCGATGCGCTTTAGGTCTTTGTTTTGTGCATGTCGTTGTCCAAAACCGCTGCACACCTTTGGGCGACAATGCATTAGGCGGTGGGCGGGCTGTCGGGTGGAGGAATCGTGAGCCGTCCAACGAGCGCCTCGACAATTTTCCCGGCCACCTCGTCCTGGACCGCAAAAATGTCGTCGAGGCTTCGGTCGAAGCGCTCGGCCCAGAGATGGCCCCCGCCGATTGCATCGATCAGCTGCGCGTTGATGCGCACCCGGTCGGAGTCGAGCCTGACACTTCCCTCCAGTAGGTAGCGGACCCCGAGTTCCTGGGCGATTCTGCGCACGTCGAGGGATTGATCCCTGTAGGCGAAGCTCGAATTCCGCGCGATGATGTACAGGTCCGGAATCCGCGACAGATCCGTGATCACATCCTCGGTCAATCCATTCGCAAAGCCGGCGTGGCCCAGATCGTCGCTCATGTCGCAAAAGGGCAGGACGGCGATCGATGGTCGGTCCGGAAGCGGCACGGAGCCCCGGTCGGTGCTTTCGCACCTCTGAACCTCGGCAGTGAAGCGGTAGCCCACGCGGGGGATGGTCGCAATCCACTCGACCCCGTCAGGAGCCGAACCGAGACGCTTCCGCAGTGCGGCAATCTGCACTGAGAGGTTGCTCTCTTCCACAGCCAATCCCGGCCAAGCGGCCTCCAGGAGATCGGCCTTGCGCAAGACCTCGCCCGGATGTCGGGCAAATGTCTCCAGCAGCAATAGCCCACGGTATGAAATGGGCACAGGGCTATCCTCCTGCCGAAGCGTTCCCGCCTCGGGATCGAGCACGAACGTACCGAAGGCAAAGCACGGTCGCTGCATACGGCATCTTAGTGCATGCCGACTGCATGGGAAATCGCACAGAGCGAAACAATGGCGCTTCGCCGCCCTGCGCTTCGGAAATTTTCGGAACTATTTGGCGCGGTTTCGATACACCGGGTGCCACTTTCTCCAGAATGCGCGACTTGTGCCAGTCATGAACGGACTCCAGCGGAGGGAAGGGGAGCTCGATGCACATTTTTTCCTTTACGACGGGCGCCGGACGCCATTGGTTTGCGCATCCGGGGGCAAACGAAACCCATGGCGGACTCGACGGTCCGGTGACCTCTGGAAGCCTTGTGGAAACCTGGAATCGCCGCATCCACTACCGAGAGGAACTGGCACGGCTATCGAAGGACGGCCCCGAGTTGATCCAGGATATCGGATTGACCACCCGGCAGGTGGAGGACGAGGTCGCCAAGCCGTTCTGGCGTGACTGAAGCATCCATCCGGCCGAACATCCAACATTTCAAATGCGCGAGGCGGCTAGATCACGATGATTTTGGGTCTGATCGATCCAAAATCATCGTGATCGGTTCTAAAAGATTAGAGCGGGATGCGGGCGGAAAACCGCCCACACTTTTCCTCATCCCGCTCTAGGCTTCGGGCAGACGCTGCCGGACGATCGCCGCGTGGAAGCCGGCGCCGTGGATCAGTCCGGCATCGTTGAAATCATAGTTCGGGTTGTGCAGCGGCGCCGAGTTGCCGTTGCCGAGAAATACGAAGCAACCCGGTACATGGGCAAGGAAGCGCGCAAAGTCTTCCGACCCCGTCATCGGCTCGCGGGCAGTCCGGACGTTGTCTGCCCCGAATAGGGGGCGCGCAGCGTCGAAAGCCTCTTCGACCAACCGTTCGTCATTGACGAGCGGCACAAACTCGCGTGTGTAGCTCACCTCCGCCGAAACGTTGTGGGCAAGTGCCGTGCCCTCGGCGATGACACGCATTTGCTTCTCGATTTCGGCGCTGACCTCGGGGCGGAAGCTGCGCGCGTCGCCCAGGATGCGGGCGAGACCGGGCAGCGCATTGCGGGTACCGTCGGTGATGAGTTCCGTTACCGAGACGACGCCGATATCGGCGGGACTCAGGCGGCGCGAGACGATCGTCTGCAGGTTGGTGACCAGCGCGCAGGCGGCAACCAGCACTTCGTTGCCCGCATGCGGTCGTGCCGCATGTCCGCCGACACCCTTCAGCACGATCTCGAAATTGTCTTCGGCCGACATGATCGCGCCGGGGCGCGTCTCGAAATGGCCGATCGGCAGCCCGGGCATGTTATGCAGTCCGTAAATTTCATCGAAGGGAAACCGCTCCATCAGCCCGTCGTCGAGCATGGCGAGTGCACCCTTGCCCCATTCCTCCGCCGGCTGGAAGATGAAGCGCACCGTGCCCTCGAAACCGCCATCCTGGGCAAGCAGCTTCGCCGCGCCGAGCAGCATGGTCGTGTGGCCGTCATGGCCGCAAGCGTGCATCACGCCCGGCTTTTGCGAGCGATATTCCAAGCTTCCTTGTTCGGGGATGCGCAGCGCATCCATGTCGGCCCTGAGCGCTATGGCGCGATTGCCGGTGCCGCGCCTTAGCGTACCGACGACGCCGGTGCCGCCGACACCTTCGGCGACCTCAAGCCCGAACTCCCTGAGCTTTTCCGCGACGAAGGCGGAGGTGCGCTTCTCCTCGAAGCCGAACTCCGGGTGAGCGTGAAGGTCGCGTCGCCATCCGACCATTTCACGTTCGAGCAGTTTCAAATCGGTCATTCGTTTCCCTCCACCCTGCGCTTGCGAGGCTCTTGACGACGTCGAGCAGAACATTGGCTCCGGCGACAAGGTCGTCATCCGGCGTGTATTCGAGCGGATTGTGGCTGATGCCGCCAACGCTAGGCCCGAGGGGCGGCGCTACATCGGTGAAAAGCTTGCTCATTCTTCGGCTCCAATCTGGTGCTTCGCCGCAACCGCGGCTGGCGTCAGTCCGACGATCTCTTCGAATTTAGCCGGATCAGTCGCGCCTTCGGTGTTTACGAGGAAGATGCGGGCGTGCTCGTCGATGCGAAGAACTGTCCTGATCTCTGGATCGGAGACAGCCTTGATCAGCCCAGCCAGTCCGACGCCGCCGCTCTCACCTGCAACGATTGCCGGGTCGCCAGCGACCGGGTTGGCGAGCTGCTTCATGACGGAGATCGCATCCTTTTCATCGACGGTCATGAAGGCGTCGGCGACGCGGGAGAGGACACGCCATGCCACCAGCGAAGGCTGGTAGCATTCGAGCATGGCCATGACTGTCGGCTCTCCGTGCGCAATCCTCACCGGATGCCCCGCGCGTGCCGTCTCGAAGAGGCAGGCCGCGCGGGCGGGATCGACGACCGTGAAGACGGGACGTTTGTCGCCAAGGACGATCGCCAGGTGGGCCGCGACGGCCGCCGCAATCCCGCCAACCCCGGACTGTATGAACACATGTGTCGGCGGTTCCGGCATTTTCCTCAGGGCTTCGCGGACAAGTGCGGTGTAGCCCTGCATCACCAGGCCGGGAATGCGTTCGTAGCCGGGCCAGGAGGTGTCGGAGACGACGGTCCAGCCGTTTGCCTCGGCGACGCGCGCAGCCTCCCGCACGGAATCGTCATAGGTGCCGTCGACGCGGATCATCTCGGCGCCGAAACGGGCGATGGCTGCGATACGCTCGTCGCTTACGCCCGAATGCACGAAGATTGCCGCCCGCGCGCCCACGAGCTCAGCCCCTTGTGCAACCGACCGGCCGTGATTGCCGTCGGTAGCGCAGGCGAATGTCATGGCGCGTGCGACGGCCCGGACGTCTGACGATTGAAGTTCGGAAACATCGACCGTGCGGCCAAGTTCCTTGCCTGCTTCCTCGAGCACAAGCCGGATCACCGCGTAGGCTCCGCCGAGTGCCTTGAAACTTCCCAGCCCAAGGCGATGGCCTTCATCCTTGATGTGGATGGCGCCGACGCCGAGTTCGGCGCCAGGGCCGGGAGCGCATGCAGCGGCGTTTCGGCATGATTGGCGCGGTGTGCTAGGAACCGTTCGACCGTGTCCGCCGCGCGTTCCCCGAGGCTTTCCGCGTCGACCGAGGCGAGCGGCGCATTGTGGCTGGGAAGGGTGTTGAGGAGAAACATGGCCAACCTCGTTGAAAAGAGCCGGCGAAGATATATTGCATACGCCGCGAAAATTGCGCTGTATTCACGGGCGTCGTTTGCAAGTTTGTTTCGTAAGGAGGCCGCCTTGGCGAAGTCCAGCCCCAAAATCGCCCTCGACTCCTTCGATCTGGCGATCCTGTATATCCTACAGCGGGACAATGCGACGCCGCAGCGTACGATCGGCGAGGCGGTCAATCTTTCCGCGCCTGCGGTGCAACGGCGCATTAAGCGCATGGAACAGGCGGGAGTCATCCAGGCGAATTGCGCGATCGTCGATCCGGCCAAGGTCGGTCAGCCGACGACGATCTTCGTCGAGGTCGAAGTGGTCAATGAGTCGGTCGAACTGATCGACGCAGCAAAGGCCGAGTTTTCCGCGACGCCGGAAGTACAGCAATGCTACTACGTCACGGGCGAGGCGGATTTCATCCTGGTGATCGTCGTCGCCACCATGGCCGACTACGAGGCGTTGACCCGGCGCCTCTTCTTCGGCAACAGCAACGTGAAGAAATTCCGCACCTTCGTTGCCATGGACCGGGTGAAGGTGGGGCTGACGGTGCGGCTCGAGGCGACCATATCAAACCGCTGAGTGCGACTCTTGGCGCGCCGGACAGGTGGCGAAGAGCCTACTCCCGGCTCCGGCGCCTCCGGCGCCCGCCGCCTTCGCCGCCATCATCCGCGGGCACCTTGCGTTCCGGCAGCGTGACCACTTCGGCGAGCTTCGGGAAGGCATCCACCTTGTTCGGCATCGCCATGGCATTGACGAAGTGCTCCTGAAACTTCGATTCAAGAGCCGTCTCTATCTTCTCGATTTTCCTTACCGTTTCCTCGATCTCACGCCGGTGGCCGCGGTTGAGGAGCGCCATCAGCGCGCCGGTGCCGGCAGCGTTGCCGACTGCCTTCACTTCGGCGAGGTCGCAATCCGGGATGAGGCCCAGTACCATGGCGTATTTCGGGTCGATGAAGGAGCCGAAGGCGCCGGCAAAGCGGATCGTGTCGACGTGCTCGACGCCCTGCTTTTCCATGAGCAGCTTGATGCCGGCGTAGAGTGCGGCCTTGGCGAGCTGGATTGCCCGGATGTCGTTCTGCGTCACGGTGATCTTCGGTTCGCCGTCATGCAGCAGATACGAAAAAGTTCGCCCGTTCGGAACGATGCGCGGGCTTCTTGCCGCCATCGCGCCGTCGACCACGCCATCCTGCGAGATGATGCCGGTCAGATACATCTCGGCGACGACTTCGATGATCGCAGAGCCGCAGATGCCGGTAACGCCAGTCGCGGCGGCGGCCTCGGCAAAACCCTCCTCGTCGGACCACTTGTCGACGCCGATCACGCGGAAGCGTGGCTCGAGCGTTTCCGGGTCGATGCGGACGCGCTCGATCGCGCCGGGGGCAGCACGTTGGCCGGAGGAAATCTCCGCACCCTCGAAGGCCGGGCCGGTCGGCGAGGAAGCGGCGACGACGCGCTCCTTGTTGCCGAGCACGATCTCGGCATTGGTGCCGACATCGACGAGCAGCATCATCTTGTCCTGGCGGTGCGGGCCTTCCGAAAGCGTCGCCCCGGCGGCGTCCGCGCCGACATGGCCGGCGATGCAGGGCAGCATATAGAGCCGCGCGCCGCGATTGACCTCGATGTCGATCTCGTGCGCCCAATACTGCAGAGCGCCGGAAACGGCGAGCGCGAAGGGCGCCTGGCCAAGTTCCGTCGGGTCGATGCCGAGGAACAGGTGGTGCATGATCGGGTTGCCGACGACCACCATGTCAAGGATGTCGTGCCGATCGATCTCGCCCTCGGCGCAGACCTTGCCGATAAGGCCGTTGACCGCCTCGCGCACCGCCTTGGTCATCGCCTCGCGGCCATCCGGGTTCATCATCACGTAGGAGACGCGGCTCATCAGATCCTCGCCGAAGCGGATCTGCGGGTTCGATGCACCCGAGGAGGCGACGATACGGCCGGACAAAAGCGATACCAGGTGCATGGCGATCGTCGTCGAGCCGATATCGCAGGCAACGCCATAGGCCTCGTTCTTGAGGCCGGGCGAGAGCCCGACGATGAACGGCCGGGAGGAGTCCATGTCCCGGTGGATGGCGGCGGTAACCGCCCAGTTACCCTTGCGCAGGATGCCCTGCAACTGCGGGATGAGGTGCGGCGCGATCAGGAGGTCCTTCCAGCCCCAGTCCTTCTCGAGAACCGCCTTCAGCCGGTCGAGATCGCCGAGCGGCTTGTGCATGTCCGGCTCCTCCACTTCGACATAGCAGAGCTGGACGGCGGCGTTGCGTTCGATGACGCGGTCGGTCGCGGCCTTGCGGACGACCTGCGCGTTGATGACGGTATCCTGCGGCACGTCGATGACGAGATCGCCGAGGATCTGGGCCGAACACGACAGGCGGCGGCCGTCGGGCAGTTCGCGCACGCTCGCGTAGCGCTGCTCCTTCGGGCCGACCGGCGAGATATGCTCGTTCGAGGAGACGATCTTGTGCTTGGCAAAATTGCCCTCCTGCACGGAGACCTGGCAGCGGCCGCAGGTCGCGCGCCCGCCACAGACGCTCTCGACATAGACGCCGAGTGATCGCGCTGCATCAAGGATCGGCGTGCCGATCGGGAAACGGCCGCGCTTGCCGGACGGCATGAAGAGCACCAGAGGTTTCTTTTGCGCGGCTTCGGTCATATTGGTCTCGATCTCGGAAGTGCCTTCGATGCGCATGCTCAGGTCTCTCGTCAGGTCCGCTTCATCTTGGAAGCAAAGCACGGGTAAACGGTTTCAGACTGCACCGGAACGGCGCCCGATAGTGGTCCAATCCCGACATGGAACGATCTGCGAGCATCATTTCCCAAGGGGCGCGTTTTACGGGCGCAGCAAAGGTCAGGTTTTCTTGCGCGATAGACGACGGGCGTTGCTGCGCACCCGCTTGCCATAGGGCCGGAGTGCGGCCGACGCAATCGCCGTTCCGTGATCGGACGCCCTACGGCCAATCATCAGCTGCATCGCGTTGTCCAAGGAGGCTTTCCAGAGCGTGACATTGACGGCGAGGATACTATCGGCCGTGGCGGCAGCTTTCTCGGAGATCATGCGGTAAAGTTCGGTCGCATCCTGCGGCTTTCCCGAGAGCGCGGCCATCTGCATTGCCTGCAGCCGAAGCGCGATCACGAAAGGGACTTCGAACCAGAGCGTGGCAGTGTCCAGGCGAAGACGGCGTGGTATCATGGGTGCTCTCCACTCTTACGTTGCCAAATGGCTGCGCCGAAATCCGTTGCTATGGCGTCCCGGCTAGCTTCACGACTGCGAATGCATAAGTGAGTGCTGCTGCCAACACGGCCGAGCTGCCCCAGAAGCAAACGTTGATGACCCGGTCCTGCGGTCCGAGATCGACTTTCTTCGTAACGGTGGTGACCAATATGACCGTAAGCACGGCAGCGGTTATGAACAAGACCGGCAGAAACGAGGTCCGGAGAACTGCGTAGAACCGTTGAAACTCCGCCGCATCGTCTAACAGCGTATACCTGGCGATGATGACCAAAGGGAGAAGGACGGCAAAGAGGCGCAGATGGCTTCTCATCGTCGTTCTCCCTTTCAGATGCAGTTTGGCAACAAGCCTTATTCCGCTCTTCCGCCAGCGCCGGCTCGGGCCGCACGCCCACCGCGGCGTCCACCACCGGCAGCCGGAGCCGCAGCGGCCACGGCATGGCCGCCTTCGGCCGGCTTGTGGTCGCGATAGGTCATGATCCAGTTGGTGCAGTTCGCGTCGGTGCCGTTCAGGACGTTCGCGGCGCGTACGGCTTCCATTTCTTGCGGGCGGCAGGGGTTCATGATCGCCGAGGTCATGCCGGCGCCGATCACCATCGGGATGAAGCCGGCATTGATGCCGTGGCGGTGCGGCAGGCCGAATGAGATGTTCGAAAGGCCGCAGGTGGTGTTGACCTTCAGCTCTTCGCGGAGGCGCCGCAGCAGCGCGAAGACCTGCCGGCCGGCATCGCCAAGCGCGCCGATCGGCATGACGAGCGGATCGACAACGATGTCGTGCGGCTTGATACCGTGATCCATGGCGCGCTCGACAATCTTCTTGGCGACGGCGAAGCGCACGTCCGGATCCATCGAGATGCCGGTTTCATCGTTGGAGATCGCCACGACCGGTACGTCGTATTTCTTGACGAGCGGCAGGATCGCTTCCAGCTTCTCCTCTTCGCCGGTGACCGAGTTGACCAGCGGCCGGCCCTTGGCGACCCGAAGGCCGGCTTCGATTGCCGCCGTCACGGAGCTGTCGATCGACAACGGCACGTCGACGAGGCCCTGGACGATCTCCAAGGTCTTGACCAGCAGCGGCGGCTCGGTCTCATTCGGGTTGACAGCTGTCACACCCGCATTGACGTCCAGCATCGTCGCACCCGCGGCGACCTGCTCCAGCGCATCCTTGATGACCGTGTCGAAGTTGCCCTCGATCATTTCGGCTGCGAGCTTCTTGCGGCCGGTCGGGTTGATGCGTTCGCCGATGACGCAGAAGGGCTGGTCGAAACCGATGACGATCTCGCGGGTGGCGGAAGCGACGATGGTGCGGGTCATATAAGATCCTCTGATCCTGGAGCGTGGGGCTATGTAATAGGCCCCGTCAGTGTTTGTAAGGCGCGGGGCGAGCCGAAGCGCCGGTTTTCCTCTGCAAAAGCCACGAAGGTGGCTTTGTCTCAATGCGGATGGTGTGCCGCGGCCTCGGCCATGCGCTGCTGGTTTTCCTCGATGCCTTCGCGCAGATGCCCAAGCCGCTCGGCGACGAGCGTTTCCGTCGGCGTCGCCTCGTGCTTCCACGGCTTGCGGCCCTTCAGGACGCCGGACTCGTGGACGATTTCCGCCACATACTCCTCCTGGCGATAGGCCATGACGTGAACGCCCGAAACGCCCTCTATCTCCTTCACCTCGTTGATGATGTCGATGCAGAGCTGCTTGCCTTCCTTCTTCTGGTCCTGTGCGCCCTCAAGGCGCGTGATGACCGAATCCGGAATATGGATGCCCGGCACGTTGGAGCGGATCCAGCGCGCCGTCTTGGCAGAAGCCATCGGCCCGACGCCGACGAGGATGAAGCATTTCTCGTGCAGGCCGAGGTCGCGCACCTTCTTCATGTATTCGCGGAACATCGGCACGTCGAAGCAGTACTGGCTCTGGACGAACTGGGCGCCCGCTTCGATCTTCTTTGCCAGCCGGTAGGGCCGGAAATCGTACGGCGGCGCAAAGGGGTTGATTGCCGCGCCGAGGAAGACGTGCGGCGGCGTCGTGAGCTTGCGGCCCGAGAGGAACTTCGAGTTGTCCCGCATGATCCTGACGGTCTCGAGCAGCGACATGCAGTCGAGATCGAAGACGGGCTTGGCGCCCGGCTGGTCGCCGGCCTGCACGCCGTCGCCGGTCAGGCACATGATGTTCTGCACCCCCATGGCCGAGGCGCCGAGCACGTCGCCCTGGATGGCGATGCGGTTCTTGTCGCGGCAGGCGATCTGCATGATCGGGGCGTAGCCCATGCGGGTCAGAAGCGCGCAGATGCCGACCGAAGACATGTGGCAGTTGGCGCCCGAAGCGTCGACGGCATTGATGCCGTCGACCCAGCCGTCGAAGATCGCAGCCCGCTCGTAGACGTCCTGCGGGTTGGCGCTGTCCGGCGGGTTGAGTTCGGCCGTCACGGCAAATTCGCTGCGGCGGAGCACCCGCTCAAGCCGGCCGCGCGAGGAATGGCCGGGCAGGGGATCGAGCGGCGCGCTAGGGTCGAAAGGGTTGATGTCGGGGCTCATCATTGGCCTTCCTTCCTCGCCGCTGCGCTTGCCGCGGCTTCGGCCGTCACCCGCAACCAGGACGAGGTTTCCCGCAACGACTGGTTGACGGGCTTCTGTACGTTCATGATCGCGTTGCCCTTCTCCATGTTCTGCGAACCCTTCCACGCCTGCACCCAGACGCAGGGCATGTCCGGTTCCACTTCACAGTTGCCGTTGGCGCGCACGCCGCCGCAGGGTCCGTTCCGCAACTGCTTCGGACAGTTCATCGGGCAGGACATGCCGGTCGAGGACAGCGCGCACTGACCGCACATGCGACAGTCGAACAGGAATCCCTTGACGTGGCGTTCGACGAAAGTCACCGGTCGCTCAACGCGGCCGTAGCCGATGGCGTTCCAGAGCGGGTGGAGCATCAGGAACATGTCGGCGAAGCGATTGTAGAACCACTCGAGGAAGCGTGAATGGCGCACCGCCCACAGCCGGACCGTATATTTGTGGCGCGAGCGCCGGCTCGGCGACACGTTTGTCGGCGTATAGGCCCCGCTCGCCGCCTTCTTGGCGGGCTGGGCGTTGCCGGTGACGACTTTTGGATCAGGCATTTTCCCGCCCTCCGGCCTTGACGAGTGCAACGAGCCGCTCCCGGTCGTAGGCGGCCTCCAGTTCGGCCGCCGCCGTGTCGGCCTCCGCCTCGAGATCGTCTGACACAGGGACAGGGTCGGCCTTGCGCCATTCGGCGAGATAGTCGTCGGTCTCGGCGGCGCCGGTGCGCATGGCGCACATGTCGATCGCCTCGGTGAAACGCAGCGAAAGTTCGCGCTTGGCGCTCTTGCGGCCCTGTTTGATGATGACCTGGGCGGGAATATCGCGCCAGTAGACGATGATGCGGTCTGCCATGGGATTCCTGTTCTCCTCAAGAGGGGACAATGCGCATGTCCATGCGTCGTGGCTCACCTTGCCACGACGTCGGATGTGTCAAAAAACGACGCTCCACGGTTTCCACGCAAGCGAAATGCGTCACGGCTCCCTGAGCGGACGTGTTTGACATTCGAGACGCCGAAACACGCCCGGGAAAGCCGCTCTTTTGGCGGCGATATTGCGCGGGAGGTCGAGTCGAGACGCTGACTACGCAGCGAGCTCGGAATATCAGCAAAAGGTCATTCACCCTCCATTCACGTCACATTCGGCAAACAGGTAGCATTGCAACAGATCGGATGTTGAGATGAAGAAGATTGGTATCCTGTTCCTCGCGGCCGCAACGGCTTTCACGAGTTATGGACCTGCACAGGCCATGCCCGTTCCGTCGGCGCCGCAGTCCGGCTCCAGCGTAGAACTGGTTCACCACAAGCCGTGGCACCACCGTGGTGGCCCCCGCCGGGCCTGGCGTGAAGCGGAAGGCGATCGCTACGGCTATTACAATGGGTATCGCGGTTATCGCTATCGCCGGGAAGGATATCGCCGGCATGACAACGGCTGGTGGTATCCGCTGGCGGCCTTCGGGGCGGGCGTTGTCATCGGCGGCGCCATCGCCGCGCCGCCGCGTTACGCGGAGCCCCGCTATGCCGAGCCTCGGTTGCCACAGCGCCATGTGAGCTGGTGCTACGATCAGTACCGGTCTTATCGCGCCTGGGACAATTCCTTCCAGCCCTACGGCGGTTCCCGTCAACAGTGCTACTCGCCCTATTACTGAGGCTCTCTAAGCCCGTTCGCCACACCGCGAGCGGGCTTCGGCTTGGATGCCGATCAGTAACCGGAACCTCCACTGCCTTGGCTGTCGCCGCCCATGCTGCTACCGCCGGAGCCGCTTGAAGCGCTTGCGGGAGGCGGGCTCGTGTTTCGGCTGGCTTGATTGGTCATACATCCCGCGAGCGTCAAAACGGCAATCGCGGCTGCGACGATCGATGATTTGCGGGTCATCATGGTTCTCCAATCATAGATTGGGTATGACATAGGGCATGCCGCCAGTATTCCCTCACCCGAGACACCCGCGCCGCTTGATTTCGCAGAAACGCGCATCATTTCCATCGGATGTGCCGACGGAGGTCATGATGCCAAAGACTGCGATCGCAATGCTGTGTCTCGCACTTCTCGCGCTTACATCCTGCGCAAACACTGCGCGCGGCTTCAGGCAGGATAGTACGCAGACGGGCCATGCTGTGGATAGCGCAACCAAACGCGTCCTGACTGCCGCTCAGTAGGATAGCGGGCGACGTCGAAGCGACTATGCCGCATCCTCGGCCGCCGTCGCGCGACCCGGCCCGATTGCGACGAGGACTCGGAGCGCTGCTTCCGCCTCGGATTCCGTGAGCCCGGCTAGAATCTGGTCCGCAAATACCGCGGGTAGACCGGTCATATTGTCCCATACGGTCCAGTGGTCGGTCGGGTCGAGAACGAGCTCGGAGCGGTCCTGCTGCATCAGTCTCTCTTCCTCGCCTTACCAGATGCCGCGTCGCATGCCGTTCCAGAGCCAGGTCCAGGCGGGTGGATGATACCATTGCCGGGAAGGCTGAGAGACGGCGACGGGCTGGAGGTTCCCGGCGAGCGCGTCTTCGACCGCCCGGATCGCGATAGCCGTCGAGGCCGCGGTCTGAAGCAGCGGGTAGGTGTGCATCGTATCGGCACGGGTCGGCGTTTGTCGCGACTGATAGAGGATGCCGCCGGTATCGACGCCTTCGTCGACCAGATGCACGGTCGCACCGAAGTTTTCCGGGTCACCATTTACGAGTGCCCAGTAGCCACCCATCAGACCGCGATATTGCGGGTTGATGCCGGCATGGAAGTTCAGGACCGGGCAGGGGATAGCAGCCAGCGTTTCCGGTTTCAGCATGCGGCAGCTGATGAGGAAGACGACAGCGGGCCGCAGCGCCGTGAGCCGCGCCCGGCCTTCGGCGTCGTTTATCGAGACAATGTGGTGCACCGGCACGGAGGAGTTGGCCTCGCAAGACACGCCGTAGGAGTGCAGGATCTCGGCTGACCGCCGGCGTGTGAAGCGTTTGCCGAAACGTGAGGCGACCATCGTCCCTAGCTGCCCTAGGGCCATCGCCCATCCGAGTTTTCGCGCACGCCGTCTGACAAAAAGCGCCTTGGATTCCGGCTGCTCCTGCAGCACGACGATGTCGGAAAATTGGGCGGCGAGCGCGTTTATCATGATGTTCGGATTGTCGCCCCCCGCGGTAACCACGACGATGCGCCGGCCGGCCGAGGCTGCCGGTTTTGCTTCTTTTTCCGAGAGGGCGCTATTCGATTGGTACATGACGATGGCAAGGACTGTTCTGGGCTCGCACGCGATGACGGCGGCGCAGCAACGGATATGCCGACACAGGCGTTACCGTCGCCTTAAGCAGACGCTGCCTGGCGTATCGCGGCAATGGCGAGGAACCTTTCGCACCGCCGACGCGGCGTGAAAAACCCTCCACACGGACCTTGGTCGAGGTATCGATCAGGCTTCGATCAGCGATCGGCTGAGATCACCATAACCGGTAAAGCGGTACTCATATTCGAGCCCGAGATATTCGGCGGCTTGACGGGCCTTCTTTTGCAGAGACTCGTCTTCGACCTGCGACAGATAGATGAGCTTGCGATAGTGGCCGAAATACATGTCTCGCAGTTCCGGGTGGCGATCGAGGCCGAGCGGCTCGACGACGAAGGCCTCGAACTGGCGGGCGAGAAAATCGGTGAGGAAGAAGGCAGTAATATCGTCGTCCCAGCGTGCGGCAAAATCGGCGTTGCCCGCGAAGAACGAGTAGCAATGCGGTCCGGGAATCCGCTCGACGCCCTCTTCCTCGCAGAGCCGGTCGAGGAGGCCGCCGGTGCCGCAATCGGCATAGGCGATGAAGATGCGCTCAAAGCCGTCGGCACGGGCCCGGGCGATCGCTTCGCGAAGGCCGGGTACGATCTTTTCCGGCGTGTTGTGCCAGATGGCGGGAAGACAGTTCAACTCGATATGGTGGAGCTTGTTGGCCTCGCAGATCGCAAGAATTTCGCGCGCGATGGCACCGCAGCCGATAACGTGAACTTTCCTTGGTTGTGCACGTTCTCTTGCCGACGTTGCGTTTTCCATCTTTATTCCACCTTGCATCAACCCAGAGGAATCATGGTCATGACAACAAAATCTCTCGCGACGATCGGCGCGATCCTCCTGGCGCTCGCAACCCTGAGTTCCTGCGCAAACACGATCCGCGGCATGGGGCGGGATACCGCAAATGCCGTGAACGCCACCGAATCGGCCGGTCGGAACGTCGCCCGTGCAGCCAATTGAGCCTAGCAATGCCGCGCGTCTTACCAGTCGTCGCGCAAGGGGGCGCTAGCGCCCCCTTCTAACAAACAAAAAAGCCGGCTGTCGGTTTCATCCGCGCAGCCGGCTTTTTCAAAGTCAGACGGATCAGCCGGCGGCAAGCTGGTTGTGCTTACGCCTCATGTAATCCTTCGCGGTTTCCACGGCAACCGCCGCATCGCGGCAATAGGCGTCGGCGCCGACGGCCTTGCCGAATTCCTCGTTGAGCGGCGCGCCGCCGACGAGAACGACGTAATCGTCGCGCAGGCCCTTTTCCTTCATCGTGTCGATGACAACCTTCATGTAGGGCATCGTCGTCGTCAACAGCGCCGACATGCCGAGAATATCCGGCTGCTCGCGCTCGATCGCTTCCAGATAGTTCTCGACCGGATTGTTGATGCCGAGGTCGACGACGTCGAAGCCGGCGCCCTCCATCATCATGCCGACGAGGTTCTTGCCGATGTCGTGAATGTCGCCCTTGACGGTGCCGATCACCATCTTGCCGAGCTTCGGCGCGCCGGTCTCGGCGAGCAGCGGGCGCAGGATGGTCATCCCCGCCTTCATCGCATTGGCGGAAAGCAGCACTTCCGGCACGAACAGGATGCCGTCGCGGAAGTCGATGCCGACGATGCGCATGCCTTCGACGAGTGCCTGGGTCAGGATGTCATAGGGCGTCCAGCCCCGCTCGAGGAGGATGTTCGTTCCGTCTTCGATTTCCTCCTTGAGACCGTCATAGAGGTCGTCATGCATCTGCTGCACGAGTTCCTCGTCGGAAAGGTCCTCGAGAATGATTTCATCGTCTGCCATAGTAGGGTTCCTCGGTTCCTGGCATAGCCGTTTCGCGCGGGGGGCACGGATCACACTCCGGACGCGTCGTCTCATCCTTAGCGGGCGGCGCCTAAAAATCTCTTTTCGAAAGCGACGTCGCACATGATGAAAAACGACGACGCGGCCCTCCTGTCGTCCTACTCTATAGTCCTACCGCATATTGGGCAGCCGCGGAATCGGTGGGTCGGTAAAATTATGCAACAGTTCAAGATGTTAGTTCGACCGACTGCTCAATCCTTCGGTGAATGGCCGGGGCGCGCGGCCGTCGCGTAGCTGTCGCAACGGCAAACTCGGACACGCCGAAAGAGTGTCTAAGTTGCGCCACCTGTTGGCGCATTGAGACCCGTACCGCTCCGGCGGCTTGGTAGCATTAGGCCAAATCCATGCCGGGCGCATGGTGCCGCCACTGGATTCGACCTGCGGAAAGGATTATGCGCCCACCCACCGAAATGTTGCCGCGTCCTTCGTGCGAGGACGCGGCGGGAGAGGAATGAGCGAATGAGCGACGTTACAGAACAAGGCGCGGTCGAAGGCGGCGGACGCCGTGCGCGTGGCGAGGGCCGGGGAGCGGCAGCGCGCCGTGCATCCCGCACCGGCGGCGGTCCGGGACCGTCTCTGCCCTATATCCAGCGCAAGATTCGCGAGTACGAGGTCCTCGACGAGGAAGGCCTGCAGCTTATCGAGCGCAATGCCGACATCATTCTCGAGGAGATCGGCATCGAATTCCGTGACGACGCTGAAGCGCTCGAGCTTTGGAAGGCGGCCGGCGCCGATGTGCGCGGCCAGCGCGTGCATTTCCCGAAGGGCCTCTGCCGCGAACTTCTGAAAACCGCGCCGTCGAACTTCACCTGGCATGCGCGCAACCCCGAGCGCAACGCCCATATCGGCGGCAAGGCAACGGTTTTCGCGCCGGTCTACGGCCCGCCCTTCGTGCGCGACCTCGACGGCAACCGCCGCTATGCGACGATCGAGGATTTCCGCAATTTCGTGAAGCTCGCCTACATGGCGCCGTCCGTTCACTCGTCGGGCGGCACGGTCTGCGAGCCGGTCGACATCCCGGTCAACAAGCGCCATCTGGACATGGTCTACAGCCATATCCGCTACTCCGACAAACCCTTCATGGGCTCGGTGACTGCGCCGGAGCGGGCGGAAGACACGATCGCCATGGCGAAGATCGTCTTCGGCGACGATTTCGTCGAAAACAACACCGTCACGCTGAACCTCATCAACGCCAATTCGCCGATGGTCTTCGACGAGACGATGGTGGGCGCCCTCAAGGTCTATGCGCGCCATAACCAGGCCTGCGTGCTTTCGCCCTTCATTCTTTCCGGCGCGATGAGCCCGGTGACCGTCGCCGGCACGCTGACGCAGATCCTGGCCGAAGTGCTCGCCGGTGCCTCGTTCACCCAGCTGATCCGCAAGGGCGCGCCGGTGCTGTTCGGCACCTTCGCCGCCTCGATCTCGATGCAGTCGGGCGCCCCGACCTTCGGCACGCCGGAGCCGTCACTCGTCTCCTACGGCGCGGCGCAGCTCGCCCGCCGCCTTGGCTTGCCGTTCCGTACCGGCGGTTCGCTCTGTGGCTCCAAGGTCCCCGATGCCCAGGCCGCGCATGAATCGGCGAACACCATCAACATGACCCTGCTCGCCGGCACCAACTTCGTGCTGCACGCGGCCGGCTGGCTCGAAGGCGGTCTCGTCTCGTCCTACGAGAAGTTCATGATCGACCAGGACCAGCTCGGCATGATGCAGAAGATGGCCGAGGGCGTCGACCTTTCCGAAAACGCCCAGGCGCTCGACGCGATCCGCGAAGTCGGTCCCGGCAGCCACTATCTCGGTTGCGCCCACACCCAGGCCAACTTCCAGACCGCCTTCTACCGCTCGCCGCTCGCCGACAACAATTCCTTCGAACAGTGGGAGATCGAAGGCGAGAAGCGGATCGAGCAGCGCGCCAATGCGCTCGCCCGTAGCTGGCTCGAACATTACGAGGCGCCTTACCTCGACCCGGCGATCGACGAAGCCCTCAAGGACTATATCGCCAAGCGCAAGGACTCGATGCCGGACGCCTTCACCTGAAGGGGTCCCGAGCGAGCCAGGGAGCAAGGCGGCGCGGCGCAGGTGGCCGACATGATCCAGAAGGAGGTCTGGCGCCCGCATTACGAACTTCAGGGGCCGAAGCCGAAATGACGGCTGCCCCCGCTTGTGTCGACAATCTCGTCGAAACGATCCGTGCGGCTCTCGAGCCGCACGGTCTTTTTTTGCGCGGCAGCGTGAATTTCACGCCGGGGGAAACCGCGCCCCTGCTGGACGGTGGCGAGCCCGCCGCGAGCGTCGTGCTGATCGGCAATATCGGCGGTTCGATCTGGAGGTCCTTCAGCCGCTGGCGCGCAGTCGAGCCGGATTGCGGCGGCGCCGACCCGCTCGACGAGTGGTCGAAGCAGGTGATCTTGCCGGTGGCCGAGGCCGCCGGCGCCACCGCCTATTTCCCCTCCGATCCGCCCTGGCAGCCCTTCCAGCAATGGGCGATGCGCGCCGAAGGCTTGAAGGCTTCTCCACTCGGCATATTGATCCACCCGCGGTATGGGCTGTGGCACGGCTACCGCGGCGCGCTCGGCTTTGACCGGGCCTTGCCGCAAACGAGCTCCGTTACAGCCGACCATCCTTGCGGCGACTGTATCGGCAAGCCGTGCATTTCCGCCTGCCCGGTGGATGCCCTGGGGACCGGTCTGTTCGATGTGGGGCGATGCCGCACGCATCTCAAGGCCGAGGCCGGGGCGGCCGGCTGTCTTTTAGATGGCTGCCTTTCCCGCGATGCCTGTCCCATCGGCCGAGACTTTCGCTATCCCAGAGAGCAACTGCGTTTCCATATGGTGGCACTTGGTCTTTGATAGAGAACGCGCCCACCGCGTTTGATGACACTTGATAGCCTCTCGCACCGCCGACGCGGCGCGTCCGCGCCGTGAGAGAACTCATTCGCGTGTCGGCAAAGACGTGCGCGCACAGAACTGCCGCAATCTATGCGATGCTGCGCAGTGCGATTCCATCCGGGTGCCAACCATGCCGCTGTTTCCCAAATCTTTGCTCGCCGGCGCCGCCATGCTCTCCGCCGGCCTTGCTGCCCCTGCGTTCGCCGCCTGCCGCAACGTGAGCCATCTCGGCGAGGACTATGTCGCCTGCAGCTTCGACCCCGCGGCGAGCGACATTCGCCTCTACAACAAGGACCAGGCGGGCGTACCCTTCAAATCCTTCCAGGCGCTGTCGCTCGAACTGCGCCAGCGCGACGAATACATCGTCTTCGCCATGAATGGTGGCATGTATCACGAGGACCTTTCCCCGGTCGGCCTGCATGTCGAAGAGGGTGTGGAGCAGGCGCCGCTCAATACCAACCCCGGCTGGGGCAACTTTCACCTGCTGCCGAATGGCGTCTTCTATTTCGGCGACGGCAAGGCCGGCGTGATGGCGGCGGAGGCCTATCGCGACGCCGGCATCAAGCCGCGTTTTGCGACGCAGTCCGGTCCGATGCTGGTCATCGACGGAGCGCTCCACCCGCGCTTCCTGCCGGACAGCGATAGCCTGAAGACCCGCAACGGCGTCGGGGTGACGAAAAGCGGCGAGGTCGTTTTTGTGGTTTCGAAGCGCCCGGTGCGCTTCCATGACTTCGCGACGCTGTTTCTCGACGGGCTCGATTGCCCGAACGCGCTCTTCCTCGACGGCACGATCTCGAGCCTTTACGCGCCGGAGATCAACCGCCAAGACCGGTTGTTTCCGCTCGGGCCGATCATCGCCGTCGTCGCGCGTTCTCCACGATGAACCCAGCGCAATTTTTTGCCTCCGGCCCCAAGGAAGAACGTTCGGTGGACGTCTAAGGGTTAAGACAGGACAAGAGCGGGCAGGGACTTGGACACGGAACTCGTTGACAGGGCGGTGAAGGGGGATCGCGAGGCCTTCGGCCGGTTGATCGAGCGTCACTATGACTTCGTCCATGCGGTCGCCTGGCGCTGGTCGGGCAGCGAGGCCGACGCGGAGGATATCGCGCAGGATGTCTGCATCCGGCTGGGCTCGGCGATCCGCGGCTTTCGCGGCACCAGCCGGTTCCGCACCTGGCTCTATACATTGACGCTGAACGCGGCGCGCGATCACTGCCGCCGGCAGGCGCGCGACGAAAGAAAGATTGCGGCCTATGCGTCCGACCCCGCTTTGAAGGCTGGTTCCGCAAGCGAAGACGAGGAAAGGCGGGAGGCGCTCTGGGCGGCGGTGCGGGCGCTGCCGGAAAAGCAATGCGATGCCGTGTTGCTCGTCTATGCCGAGGGCTTGAGCCATGCGGCCGCGGCCGATGTGCTCGGCTGCTCGGAAACGACCATCTCCTGGCACGTCCATGAGGCGCGCAAGCGCTTGCGGACGCTGCTCGGCAAGGAGGCTGTGTAATGACCGACGAACTCAACATGCTGTCCGGACGGACGCCACCGGAGCCGAGGGGCGAGGCACGGGCGCGGGCGCTTGCCGCGGCCATGCAGGCCTATGATGCGGCGGAAGAAAATTCGGCCGCAACCCAAGGATCGACAATCCCCGGTCGTCAAAGCTCCATCTTCAACCGGATATGGAGCCCCATCATGAACCGGAAATTGCTGGCCGGCTCGGCTCTGGCGACACTGCTCGTCGTACCCGCCGCCGCCTTTCTGACGCTCGAAATCGTCCGCAACGATCGGCCGTTCGGCACCGAAGGCGAGATCGCCGCCAAGAGCGAGCCGAAGATACAGGTGGCAAAGCCGGAGGCGCCTGTTGCGAAGGAAGAGCGAAAGGCAGAGCCAGACAGCGAGGCTTTCCACGCGCCCGGTGCTGCTTCCGGGGCAATGCAGAGCGTGGACCAGGCGGCCGATGCCGCGGCGCCGATGAGCACCATGGGCGGAGCGGTCGGTCTTGCCGCGCGCAGCCGCATGGAGACCATTCCGGCGCCCGCGCCGGCGGACATGCTTCCGCCGCCGGCGGAAAACCGCGAGCGCTTCGGCAACGCCGATGCCAATCCGGTCAAGAGCGTCGCTGCCGAGCCGGTTTCGACCTTCTCGGTCGATGTCGATACAGCCTCCTATTCCTTCGTCCGCCGATCTCTCATGGCGGGCGAGATGCCGAACCCCGATGCCGTGCGCGTCGAGGAGATGGTCAACTACTTTCCCTATGATTGGCCGCGCCCGACCACGGCAGCGGAGCCTTTCAAGGCGACGGTTACGGTCACGCCGACGCCATGGAACGCCGGCACCCGGCTGATGCACGTGGCGATCAAGGGCTATGAGGTGGTCCAGAAGGAGGCGCCGAGAGCCAACCTCGTCTTCCTGATCGACGTCTCCGGATCCATGGACGAACCGGACAAGCTGCCGCTGCTCAAAAATGCCTTCCGGCTGCTGGTCGATCGGCTGAGGCCGGACGACACGGTGTCGATCGTCACCTATGCCGGCAATGCCGGGACGGTGCTGGAGCCGACTGCGGTCAAGGACAAGACGAAGATACTCTCGGCGATCGATACACTGCAGCCGGGCGGCTCGACGGCGGGTGCTGCGGGCATCGATGCGGCCTATCAACTGGCGGAGAAGGCCTTCGTCAGGGACGGTGTCAACCGCATCCTCCTCGCCACCGATGGCGACTTCAATGTCGGCCCGTCAAGCGATGAGGAATTGAAGCGGATGGTCGAGACGAAGCGCAGGAGCGGTATCTTCCTCTCCGTCCTCGGCTTCGGCCGCGGCAACTACAACGATGCGCTGATGCAGACGATTGCCCAGAACGGCAACGGCGTTGCAGCCTATATCGACACGCTGGCGGAAGCGCAGAAGACGCTGGTCGAGGAGGCGGGCTCGTCGCTCTTCCCGATCGCCAAGGATGTGAAGCTGCAGGTGGAGTTCAATCCGGCGGCAATCGCCGAGTATCGACTGATCGGCTACGAGACGCGGGCGCTGAAGCGCGAGGACTTCAACAACGATAAGGTCGATGCGGGCGATATCGGCTCCGGGCACAGCGTGACGGCGATCTACGAAGTGACGCCGAAGGGCAGCCCGGCCGTCCTCAACGATGACCTACGTTACGCGACGGCCGAGAAGCCAGTGAGCGAACCGGCGGCGGCTCGCGGTGGCGAACTCGCCTATCTCAAGATCCGTTACAAGAAACCGGATGGTGACAGGAGCGAGCTGATCACTACCCCCGTGATGGAAGCGAGTGCGGTGCCGTCGCTTGCCGAGGCGCCGCAGGACGTCCGTTTCTCCGTCGCCGTCGCCGCCTTCGGCCAGAAGCTCGCCGGCAACTCGGCGGTTGCGGACTATTCCTACGCGGCGATCGCCGACCTCTCGGCTGGAGCCAAGGGGCCGGATCCGTTTGGATACCGCGGCGAGTTCGTCAATCTGGTGCGCCTGGCGAAGGGGCTGGCGAGGGAATGAACTTAGGGGCTTCCGCGCTGCTCGCCCCTTGTGTGTCGCGAATCAGCGATTGTGTTTCCGTCACGGAGCGCAGGCGCGCCTGCGCTCCGTGACGGCGGCCGAGAGCCCGTCGCCCCTCAGGAGCCTAACCCGTGGATGAGCTGGGGCCCGACCGCCTTCTTTTAGAACCCGAACAGTTGCAAGGGGCAAGGCCCCCGAACCGCAAGGATGGGACGAAAGATGGTCGAAGACGGTCTGGTGGTTGGAATCGATGTTGCCAAGGGATGGCTGGACGTTGCCGTGCTGCAAACCGGCGAGAGCTTTCGCGTCGATAACGACGCGGCCGGCTGGGCGGAGCTTGTTAAGCGGTTGAAGCGCCGCCAGGTACGGGCGGTCGGGCTGGAGCCGAGCGGCGGCTACGAGCGCGGCCCGAAACAGGCGTTGCAAAAGGCTGGCCTACCGGTCAGGAACGTCAACCCGCACAAGCTGCGTCACTTCGCTCGTGCGCTCGGCAGGCTGGCCAAGAACGACCGCCTCGATGCGGCGGTCATCGCCCGCTACACCGCCGACATGCCGACGCGGGAGATGCGCGTCGATCCGTTGCGCGAGCAGCTCGCCGAACTGGTCGGCGCCCGCCGGCAGCTCAGCGACGACAAGGTCAGCCTCAAGAACCAGCTCGATCAGGTGCGCGACCCGGTGGTCCGGCGCATTTTTACCCGCCGCCTGCGCAGCATCGAGGCCAACATCCTGTTGCTGGAGAAGCGCCTGGCCGAGCTCGTCGCCAGCGATGCCGGGCTGGCCGAAAAGGATCGGCTGATCCAGTCCTTCAAGGGTGCCGGGCCGGTTCTCAGCCACACGCTGCTGGCGCTCGCCCCGGAGCTCGGCCAGGCATCAAGGCGCGAGATCGCCGCGCTTGTCGGTCTGGCGCCCTATGACCACGACACCGGCGTCTTCCGCGGCCGGCGCAGCATCTGGGGCGGCCGTGCCGAGGTGCGCGGCGTGCTCTACATGGCGGCCCTGACCGCCTGCCGCGCGAATCCGCTGCTCAAGGCATTCCACCAGCGCCTGCTTGCTGCCGGTAAGAAGCCGAAGGTCGCACTCATAGCCATCGCCCGCAAGATCCTCACCATCCTCGGCGCCATGCTGCGCAACGGCCAATCGTGGCAGCCTACGCTTAGCTAAAAAACACAGTTGCTCATCCGGCCTGCCGGCCACCTTCTCCCCGCAAGCGGGGCGAAGGGACACGCGGCGCCGCCTCAATTCGCTCTCCCCGTCAAAACGGGGAGCGGGTCAGGGCAAAGGGATTAGGGCGAGAGGCAACGAGCGTCGCCTGCACGGACGCTCGACGCTCGCGACCGGGTTCTGTCAAGCTTTTGGAAAAGCTCTTTCCAAGCCGCCGGATTTCGCCAGTCCGTTTTTGAACGCCTGATAGGCCGGATGCTGGCTGGCGCGGGCGGCTTCCATGAGCCGCATCTGAAGCCGGGCCGGGGCCTCGTTGCCGAGCCACTGCCCGAGCTTCTCCAGCTTCAATGTGTTCAGCAAGCGTGCCTCGGCGGCGAGGTCGAGATGGCGGTATAACCCCTCGAACAAGTTCTCGTCCTGCTCCGGATTTTCCATCAGCAGCTTGACGAAGGCCTGATCCGCTTGGCCGAGCACAGAAAGCTTGGCGGCGGTCGTTTCCCGGTCCGGAAATGCGGCTGGCGCGCTCATCGAATCGTCTCCCTCGAATCGAACGTGCTTCGGGATAGGCGAGCCGCATGCGATCCGCAACGGCCTCAGGCGTCGTTCTGGCGCGATTGGCGGGAGGAGATCAATGCTGCTCGACATGGCCGGCTGAACGCGAAGCGCCTTGCGCTTCCTGCTCAATGCCTGCGGCGCGCCAGGAAATCAGAAAAAGGCTCCGGATCATCATGATCGCGGAGCCCTTCAATATCTGCCGATGACCGGACTTAAGCCCGGCGGCTGCGTCTTTCGCGTGCCGGAGCAACTGGGCCTTCATTGGCCGTCTTGTTGCGCAAGGGGCCGATCTTTTCGACGATCGTCTCGAGAGACGGGCGCTCGCCCTTGGTGTGGTTGTCGAGGGCAAGGCGCATCGCTGCCAGGTGATTGCAGGAGGTGCCGCAGCAGCCGCCGATGATCCTGGCGCCGGCGTCGACGGCCAGACGGGCATATTCCGCCATCAGCGGCGGCGTGCCCGAATAATGGATCTCCGATCCGCGGAATTCCGGAATGCCGCAATTGCCCTTGACGACGACGGTTCCCTCCGGATTGGCGGCGGTCATGTCGAGCAGCGAGGACAGAATGTCTGATGCGCCGACGCCGCAATTCGCGCCGACCGCGACGGGTCCTTCGCCGATCTCGGCGGCAACCGTGTGGAGGTCCTTCGGGTGCAGGCCCATCATCGTCTTGCCGGCAGTATCGAAAGAGCCGGTATAGACGAAGGGCAGCCCGACCTTTGTGGCGGCCTCGGCGGCTGCACGAATCTCGTCCGGCGAGGACATCGTCTCGATCCAGGCGACTTCCGCGCCGCCGGCCTTGAGGCCCTCGATCTGCTCGGCGAAGGCCGAGACCGCGTCTTCATAGGAAAGCGCACCGAGTGGGATCAGCAGTTCGCCGGTCGGGCCGACGGAGCCGGCGGTGATCACCTTGCGCGGCGCCTTGTCGGCGACGGCTCGGGCGATCTCGGCGGCGCGCTTGTTGAGCGCATGCACCCGGTCTTCCGCCTGGTGAAGCTTCAGCCGGTGGCGCGTGCCGCCGAAGGAATTGGTCAGGATGATGTCGGCGCCGGCGTCGACGAAATCCTGATGCAGCTTGGTGATGTTTTCCGGCTTGGTTTCATTCCAGAGCTCCGGCGCTTCGCCGGCTTCAAGGCCCATGGCGAAGAGCGACGTGCCGGTCGCGCCGTCGGCAAGCAAAACACCCTTCTGGGCGAGGAGGTCGGAGAGAGCGTTGGCTGCGATGGACATCGGCATTTCCCGGCTGGACAAACTGTAGTGAGATATAAACATATCTTTATGTGTTTGCGTGCGAGGAAGCAAGCTAAATGTGAATCGAACCGTCGAGGCCTCTCGGTGCTCAAGTGGCTGTCGGCAGCCGCGGCAATTCATCCGCAAGAAGATGAGCGAGGTCGGTTGAGGCGTGCTCTGCATTCGGGCGCAGGCGCAGGCTGAATTCCGCGACGGGCAGCGCCGGCAGATCGAGATCCTTCGGTGCGACCGCTATCCCGGCGCCCAGAAAGCGTTCGGTGCGCGCCGTCACCGCGACACCGCTCAGCACAGCGGCGCGCAGGCCGGAGAGACTGGGGCTGGTCGCGGCGATGCGGAAGGGGTGGTTGATCGCCTCGAGCGCGAATATCGCGGCGGCGCGAAAGCCGCAGGGCGGATCGAGCACAGCCAATGGCAGATCGATGTCGGGCAAAGTTACGCCCCTCTCGGCGCACAACCACATCATCGGTTCGCGCAAGACAAGCAGTTCATCTGCCGAAGGTGTCTGCCGCATCGCCAGGACGATGTCGATCTGGCCTTGCTCGTAAGCCGCCGTCAGTTCTTTCGTTCGGCCGATCCTGAGGTCGAGGCGAACCCGAGGATGCGACCGCGCGAAGCGGCGCAGCAAGGCTGGTAGCGCGGTGTCCGCGAAATCCTGGGTACTGCCGAGTGCAACGCGACCGTCGGCCCGGGCGCCCTTGAGGCTAAGCCAGGCGTCGCGATGGGCGTCGAGGATGCGGCGCGCATGAGCCACGAACGCCTCGCCGACGGGTGTCAGTGATCGTCCGCGCCCGGCCGGTGCGAGAAGAGGCTCGCCGACCAGTGCTTCCAGCCGCTGCATCTGGGCCGTGACGGCCGACGGCGAGCGGTTGATCACCTCCGCCGCACGGGCAAGCGAGCCGCCCTCGGCGAAAGCGAGGAAAGTCCGCAAGAGCTCCGGGTCGATCATCCTCATACTTCAATTATGCAGAATTATTCCTGCAATACAATTCGATTTTTCTGATGCGAAGATGATGGCAAGCTTCCCTCGTCCCTGCATCTATCCGAGGAAGGAACTCTCATGCCGATCATCAACATCGCCGTCGCGGCCGAGGCGAACGCTGACCTGTCCGCCCAAATCGCCGCTACCATCAGCGAATTGACCCGCCTGCACCTGCGCAAGGATCCGACCGTCACGGCCGTTACGATCAGCTATATCGACCCGCAGCACTGGTTCGCCGGCGGAAAGTCGATCGCGTCACAGCAGACGAAGAGCTTCTGGCTGGACATCAAGGTTGTCGATGGGACCAATACGAAACAGGAGCTCGCCGCTTACGTTGAAGCGGTCTATGCCGGGTTCGAAGTCCTGCTCGGCAAGATCCATCCCGAAAGCTATGTGCTCGTCCATGAGGTGCCGGCCGCAGCATATGGTTTCGGCGGCAAGACGCAGGAGTTCCGGTTCATCAGCGGCAAGTTGCAATCGGCCGCGTAAAACGGAAGAGGGCACCGCATCGGCGCCCCCTCCACTCCCGCGGACGGCTCTTACGCCGCCTGGCGTTCGTTGTGACTTGTCGGCGTCACCATCGCGCCGATGATCATCTGCAGGTCGATGGCGCCGATCGGGCGGCCGTTGGCGTCGACGACGTGGGCTGCGTTGATACGCGCACCCGTCATCGTCCGGGCGGCCGCCTCGAGGACCGTATCCGCCGCGATCGCCAAACCCTCGGGGTTGCCGGACAGCGGCCGCATGATCGTCTCGACATGCACGACCCGGCCGCGGTTCACCTCCTTGACGAAGGCGGTGATGTAATCGTCGGCCGGCGAGAGCACGATTTCCTGGCCGGTTCCCTGCTGTACGACGCGACCGTCACGCAGGATGGCGATCTTGTCGCCGAGCCGTAGCGCTTCGTCGAGGTCATGGGTAATGAAGACCACGGTCTTCTTCAGCTCCTTCTGCAGGTCGAGCAGCACTGACTGCATGTCCATCCGGATCAGCGGATCGAGTGCCGAATAGGCCTCGTCCATCAGCAGGATATCGGCGTCATTGGTCAGCGCCCGGGCGAGACCGACGCGCTGCTGCATGCCGCCCGAAAGTTGGTTCGGATAGTGCTTCTCGAAACCCTTGAGGCCGACGCGTTCGATCCAGCCGAGCGCCCGCTTCTCGCTTTCGCGTTGCTCGACCCCCTGGATCTCCAGGCCGTAGACGGTGTTTTCAAGTACGGTGCGATGCGGAAGCAACGCGAATTTCTGGAACACCATCGCCGTCTTGTGGCGGCGGAACTGGCGAAGGTCGTTCTGGGTCATCTTGCAGACATCGACGCCGTCATAGAGGACTTCGCCGGCGGTCGGGTCGATCAGCCGGTTGATGTGGCGGATGAGCGTCGATTTGCCGGAACCGGAAAGCCCCATCACCACCGTTATGCAGCCGCCGGGCATTGGAATGTTGATGTCCTGCAGGCCGAGGACATGGCCGTATTTCTCATTGAGCTCGGCCTTGCCCATGCCGTTCTTGACATGATCGATATACTCGTGCCCACGCGGGCCGAAGATCTTGTAGAGGTTCTTCACCTCGATTGCGCGACTAGCCATGAAAAACCTCCGAATGCTATTGCAGCCGCCTGCCGAAGGCTTGGCTGGCACGATCGAAAATAATGGCGCTGCCGGTCAGTGCAACACCGCTGGAGCTGCGTTCCGCCGGTCCGCTTCTTTGAGAGCGTGTACGAGACGTAACTGCTTCCAGGTTCCCCGCAATGTGACAGCGTAACGGGCGCGCTGCTGTGCTGTTTGCGACGCGGGGCGGGGCTTCGTCGCGAAACATGCGGCTGCCGCAGCCAACACATCCGCCCGCCCGTCCGTGATGCGGCTTCCGTCAAAGCGCTGCCCTTACCTTTTCTGCGACCTCCGGGCTCACCCATTTCGCCCATATTTCCGGAAAGCGCTCCAGGAAATATCTTGCTGCATCCGCATTGCGAGCCCGGTTCTGATCCATCCAGGCGAGAATCTTGTTGACCGTTGCATTGTCCCATCCGCGGGCATTCACGTAATCCATTGCGACGCCTGCCTTTTCGGAAAAGGACTTCGTCACGACTGTAAAGACGTCGGAGACGGGATAGGAGTTGATTTTCGGGTTCGAGCAGTTCGGCACGGCCGAGCAGGAATCCCATTCCGCCCGGTCATGGTCGACGCCGAAGGAAAGACGGATCATTTCATATTTGCCGAGGATTGCCGTCGGCGCCCAATAATAACCGAGCCAGCCGGTCTTTGTCTCGAAGGCCTCGGCAATGGAGCCGTCAAGCGCGGTTGCCGAACCGGGCTCGACAAGCCTGAAACCAGCCTTCTCAGCCCCCAGTGCCTTGTAGAGGTTGGCCGTCGAGATCTGACAGTTCCAGCCGGAGGGGCAACTGTGGATCGCCCCCTTGGTCGGATCGTCGGTCGCCGGGAAAAGATCCGGATGCTTCAGGGCCTCCTGTACGGTCTTGATCTCCGGATGGGCGTTGGCGAGGAATCTCGGGATCCACCAGCCTTCGACACCACCTTCGCTGAGAATTGGAGCAGCCTGGATAAGGCGGCCTTCCTTGATCGCCGCTTCGAGCGGCGTGCGCACCGAGTGGATCCAAAGCTCGGGCGCCAGGTCGGGCTCAGCCTTCTCGTTCATCGACGCGAAGGTCGTCATCGTGTCGCCGGCGACAAGCGAGACGGTACAACCATAGCCGTGTTCGAGAATGAATTTGTCGACATGGGCGGCGATGCCGGCGGAGGCCCAGTTCATTTCGGCAATGCTGACCTTGCCGCACTCCGCGGCCTGGGTCGGGCTGGCCAGGACATAGATGCCGGCGGCGGCGAACGTGATTGCGAGGAGTTTCGTCATGTTCCCGGACCTCCTGCCGCTACGTGGGCCACGACGAGTCAGACTAGGTGTTTCCGATGAGAAATCAACTTCTTCAGTTTATCGTCGCCTAAGTCGTCGGAGGGCCGTCCAGTTGAGAGATGCGCGCGGTTCTGCCTGTCGCTCCCGTGTTCGGGAATGGGCGATGGATCCGGAAATATTGCGAATTCACCTTTGGTTAAGCTCTCACTAACCATCCGGTAAGGATGTCAGGCTAATTGTTTGCCTGCGGCAGGCGACTGCCTCAGGTCCGGTTAGGTGTTGCGTACCGGACCTGCCTCTTCGGAGATCCTCGCACTTTTTCGGGGCCGCGGATGCATCTGGCACGAACAGCCACGCGCCGGCCGCAAATCATCGCGTTGACCGGTGTCGCAACGAACGCGAATATCGCCAGGACTAAAGCCGGGAGAGCCGGGTTGTTTCAATGGCGGCCACATGGGCGTGCTACGGCCAGTCTTCGCTGCCAAATTCGGCATTCCATGTCGCATTTTCGCTAGATCGCAGAGCTTCGTCGCCAAGCTTGGCTAGCGGGTGACACACCCCGTGATCTAGATCGGCCGAATTGCGGCGAAATGGCGTCGAAACAGAGCTTTGCCGGACAAGGTTTCGATGTTACGGGAGATCGCATGACACGCGCGATCATGCTCCAGGGAACCGGCTCGGATGTCGGAAAATCGGTATTGGTGGCCGGCCTCTGCCGGCTCGCCGCCAATCGCGGCCTGAAGGTCAGGCCCTTCAAGCCGCAGAACATGTCGAACAACGCCGCCGTTTCCGATGACGGCGGCGAGATCGGCCGGGCACAGTGGCTGCAGTCGCTGGCCGCGCGCGTGCCGTCCTCGGTACACATGAATCCTGTGCTTCTCAAGCCGCAATCCGACGTGGGCAGCCAGGTCATCCTGCAGGGCAAGGTCGCGGGGCAGGCCAAGGGCAGGGAATATCAGGCGCTGAAGCCGAAGCTACTCGGCGCGGTGATGGAGAGTTTCGGACGCGTCTCCGCCGGAGCGGATCTCGTCGTCGTCGAGGGGGCCGGCTCCCCCGCCGAGATCAATCTCAGGGCCGGCGACATCGCCAATATGGGCTTCGCCACTCATGCCAACGTTCCCGTGGTTCTCGTCGGCGATATCGATCGCGGCGGCGTCATTGCCTCGCTGGTCGGCACCCATGCAATCCTGCCGGAGGAGGACCGGCGGATGGTCGCCGGCTATCTCATCAACAAGTTCCGCGGCGACGTAAGCCTTTTTGACGACGGCATCGCAGCCGTCGGCCGCTTCACCGGCTGGCCCTGTTTCGGCGTGGTGCCCTGGCTGAAAAGTGCGGCACGGCTGCCGGCCGAGGATTCCGTGGTTCTCGAGAAATTGGCCCGCGGCAGCGGCAAGGCTTTGAAAGTCGCCGTGCCCGTCCTGTCGCGCATTGCCAATTTCGACGATCTCGATCCGCTTGCGGCAGAACCGGAGGTCGAGCTTGTCTTCGTTCGGCCGGGCATGTCGCTGCCGCAGGATGCAGGGCTTGTCGTCATCCCCGGTTCGAAATCGACGATTTCCGATCTCAAGAACTTTCGGGCGCAGGGCTGGGACCGCGACCTCGAGCGTCACGTCCGGCGCGGCGGCCGGGTGATCGGCATCTGCGGGGGTTATCAGATTCTGGGCACCCGCGTTGCCGATCCGCTTGGCATCGAAGGAAGCGAGCGCGAGATCGCCGGGCTGGGGCTGCTTTCGGTCGAAACGGAAATGGCGCCTGAAAAGACAGTTCGCAACAGCCGCGCTTGGTCGCTGGAGCATGACGTGGGGCTCGAAGGCTACGAAATCCATCTGGGCAAGACGACAGGCGCAGATTGCGAACGCGCCCCTGTGACGATCGACGGCCGCCCCGATGGCGCGATGTCGGCCGACGGCCGCGTCATGGGAACCTATCTCCACGGGCTTTTCGGTAGCGATGCCTATCGCGCCGCACTGCTGAAGAGCCTGGGGATCGAAGGCGGGGGCGCCAACTATCGCCAGTCGGTCGACAGCGCGCTCGACGAGATCGCCGCCGAGCTGGAGGGCGTGCTCGACGGCGCCTGGCTCAACCGCTTGCTCGGCTAGCCGCTGCGCCGCCGCGTGACACGCCGTCGAACCCTCTTTGGTCGATATTGCATGGCCGCTGCGAAGGATGCAGCATGGCCGGCGAGGCGGCTTCGGTTCTCGCTGGAGAAACCGGTCAGGCCGCTGCCCGGCACAAAGGTCGGCGGTTATGACACGCGCCCAACTGGTCGGCGTCCTTATCGGATTGGCAATTGTCGCGGCGCTGACGGTGCTGCGGGCAAACGATCCGCAGTTGCTGCGGTTCGCCCGCGAAATCACCTTCGATGAATACCAGCGCCTGGCGCCGCGGCCCTTCGAAGACCTGCCCGTGCGGGTCGTCGATATCGACGAGGCGTCGCTGAGGGAGTTCGGGCAGTGGCCCTGGCCAAGGGATCGATTGGCAGCCCTGGTGAACAGGCTGTCCGAAATGGGCGCCGCCGTCATTGCCTTTGACATCCTGTTCGCCGAGCCCGATCGGCTGTCGCCGCGCACGGTTGTGCGTGACGTCCCGGGGATCGAGCCGGCTTTGCTGCAACGCTTGCCGGACAATGACGAAATCTTTGCCGGGGCGATCGCCGGCAAGCCGGTCGTGCTGGGTTTCGGCCTGTCGAACGAGGGAAGCTATCGACCGCCGATCAAGGCGGGCTTCGCCTTTACCGGCGAGAGCCCGTTCGATGCGCCGCCGCGGCTCACGGCCGCGACGCCGCTCCGGCCGGAATTCGAAGCGAGTGCAGCCGGCCTCGGTCATATCAGCCTCAATCCCGACAGCCCGTCGGCGGTCGTACGCGCGGTCCCGCTGCTTCTCAGCGATGGCGAGCAACTCTATCCGAATCTGGCGCTCGAGGCGCTGCGGGTCGCTCAGGGCGCCTCCACCTATCTGCTGGCCGGAGCAACGGATGTGCCCGACACCATAACCCACATCAAGATTGGTGATTTCAACGTTCCGGTCACTGCTGCCGGCGAACTCTGGCTGTACGTCAGTGAAGACCGCGCGGAGAGGTACGTGTCGGCCGGCCGCGTGCTTGCCGCATCAGGTGGTCCCCCGGATGTTGGCGCCGCGGTCGAGGGCAGCATTGTCTTCGTCGGCACCTCGGCTGCCGGCTTGCTGGACATCAGGACGACGGCTCTCGGACACAACGTCCCCGGCGTCTCGCTCCACGCCCAGACCGTCGAGCAGATTTTGTCCGGTCGCTTCCTCTCGCGCCCGGACTGGGCGGACGGACTTGAGATCCTGTCGATTGCCGTTGCGGGCAGTCTTCTCGTGATGCTGACGACCTTCGTCAGCCCGGGCGTGGCGCTCGCCTGCGGACTATTGATCACCGGCTTTGCACTGGCGGCCTCCTGGATCGCGTTCCTCTATGCAGGACTGCTGTTCGACCCTCTCGCCCCGATCCTTGCCGGGTTGGTCACGCATTTCGCCGCGACGGCCTACCGCTTCCTCGTGACCGACCGGGAACGGCGCGTTGTCCGGCGCGCTTTCGGCCAGTATCTGTCACCGTCGCTGCTCTATCGCATCGAGCACACGCACAATGCTCTGCGCCTTGGCGGAGACGATCGCGAATTGACGATCATGTTCGTCGATGTCCGGAATTTCACCGAGATCAGCGAGCGTTTGGCTCCGACGGAGGTCGTCGGGTTCCTGAACACGCTTCTCGATGCGTTGAGCCGCGATGTCATCGAAAACGAGGGAACGCTCGACAAGTTCATCGGCGACTCGATCATGGCCTTCTGGAACGCGCCCGTCGACGTGGCCGGCCATCCAAGCAAGGCCGTTCGTGCGGCTTTGGCCATGCGGGAAACGCTTGCTCGCCTCAATGACAAGGATGCCTTCGGTTTTGGAGCGGAGCAAAGGGTCGCCATCGGGATTGGAATCCACACGGGGCTCGCCTGCGTCGGCAACATGGGGGCCGAGGCGCATTTCAACTATTCGGCCGTCGGGGACGCGGTCAATGTGGCGGCGCGCATCGAAGCCGCCTGCAAGGAGGTCGGTTTCGATATCCTCGTATCCGAGACAACGGCAAAATTGGCTGGTCGTTGCGCCTTGCTGGAGGCCGGAGCATTGGGGCTGAAGGGCAAAAGCACGCGAACGCGGCTCTTTGGTGTCGTTGGCGACGAAAGTTTTGCCGCCTCGGATGCGTTCGCCGAATTGCTGGAAGTCCACCGGCGGCTGGTCGACGCTTTGCGCGCCCGTTCCACTGACAGTCGGCGCATTCTGGGGGTGGTAAAGCTCAAGGCGTCCGCGCTGGCGCCGGGATTGTCGGATTTCTATCGCCGGATTTCGCGGCGCGGCGACCATTTCATCGATGAGCCGACGGCGAAGGATGCGGCTGGCGAGTAGTGCGCTTTGCTGCCGCCGGGAACTGTGCCGCCTTCTACCAAATGTCGATCCCAATCACCATCGCCTGTCATCGCGCCAGTTCTTGTCGTGCCGGTCCGGTTTGCCCGGCTTGTCTGGTTTGCTGGGCTTATCCGGTTTGTGCGGCTTGTCCGGTTTGTGCGGCTTGTCCGGTTTGTGCGGCTTATCCGGTTTGTGCGGCTTATCTGGTTTGGGCGGCTTGTCCGGTTTCGGTGGCTTGTCGGGCTTGGGCGGCGTTTCGATTGGCGGGGCAAGTCTGGTTGGCGGCACAATACGGGGTTGAGGCGGATCGGGACGGATCTGAATCGCCGCTGAAAGGCCGCAGCCGGTGCCGCTCCATCCGGGCGAGAGTTGCTGTCCGCCGGAGAGGAACGGCAATGCCTGTCGGTTGCCGAGTGTCCTGAGGATGCTCCGGTCGACTCGACGCGTGTCGGTCATGTCGCCATTGGGGCGAGCGACCACACAGTCGCAGCGCCGTGTCAGCTGTTGGCAGCCACCTCGGCCGCAGAATTCGGCAGCGCCGCTCAAGAGCACCACCGCCGTGGTGCCGTCGCCGCCGACGTAAAAGTCGAAGACCGTGCCTCGGACGCCGATCGTACCGGCCGGCGTCAAGATCTGATAGGCCGAGTGCTTCGAGTTGCCGCTGATCCAGCGAAACGTTCCCTTCGCTGCCGCGACGGTCAGCTTCTGCACCGATCTCGAGTCGTCGAACACGAACTTGTCGATCACGACTGACGAACCGGCACCCACGGCAAGCTTGCTTCCATCACGGAAAACGAATTGCCCGAGCCCCGATCTGGATGTCCGAATCAGCTCGTCCCGGTGGACCGGGTCCCTGACGACCAGAGGTCCGGTCGCCCCGCTCACTTCGGTCTTGATCCGGATCGCCTGACCGATCGGTTCGGCGGCCTTGCTTGGCATAGAGCCGTAAAGCGCGACGATTAGCGCGGCAAATGCGGCACGACGCAAATATGCCATCGCACCCTCCCACCAGCCTGGGCGCAGCATGTGAGCCGCGTCGGGCCTGCAAAGCTGTATTTATCACGGGGCAGCGAGGGGTGTCTGCTCACCCGTTTGGAGTATATGAGCACCCCGGCGCCGGCGGTGGGGCTGCGCTGCCGCAATTCGCCGGCTTCGCGTCGCAGCCCGTCGATTGACTTTGCAGCCACGGCTTCATAATTAACGGCCATGGATGGTTCCCTCGCACCGAAGCGGCGTGAGGGAGTAAATGGGAATGTGACGGGCGGACCCACGCAGGGCGCCCTTATCGCAGCCGACCCCGCGACTGTAGAACGGTCAGGGTTCGCCATCGGGCATGCCGCTCCGCTACCGATGTAACTGCATGGTGCAGTTGTCGCGGGATCGGATGGCGTGCCGGAAAAGCCACTGGCGTGGCATCGTGAGCAGCCGGGCTGGACGCCTCTTCTTCTACGAATCGTCCGCCCTCACGAGCCAGCAAACGCCGGGAAGGCGAGGCGGACCCGTTCGGGCTCAAATGTCGATGCGCACCGCGTGCGCAGCGCTTTGCCCGTGACGCCGAGAGCCAGGAGACCTGCCGTCCATCAGGGCATCGCCCGGGGGAGTCCTCCCCTATGCCAGCACGGAGGTTGTCGTGGCTTTTAGATTGCTTTCTGCGCGTGCCGGTCACGCGCACGCTTCCTATCACTGCTTTGGTCCCATCGGACTCCATGCGCGGAGTCTGGTCGGATGATACTCTCCCATGCCGCTCCGGTTTTCGTGCTCGGAGGCGCGCGCTCCGGAAAATCCAGCTTTGCGGAGAAACTCGTCGAAGCCTCAGGGCTCCCGATGCACTACGTCGCGACCGGCCGAGCCTATGACGAGGAAATGCGCGACCGTATCGCCCGTCACCAGGCCGCGCGGCAGGGCAAGGGCTGGACGACGCATGAGGAGGCACTCGATCTATCCGGTCTGCTTCGCCGCCTCGATGCTCCGGGGCGCGCCATCCTTGTCGACTGCCTCACGCTGTGGGTCACGAACCTGATGATGGAAGAGCGCGACATGGCAGCCGAATTCGCGGCCCTCGCCGACGTGCTGCCAGATCTCAAGGCGCAGCTCATCTTGGTTTCGAACGAGGTCGGTCTTGGTATCGTGCCTGACAACCGCATGGCGCGCGACTTCCGTGATCATGCCGGCCGCCTCCACCAGATCGTCGCGGAGAAATCCGCCGAAGTCTATTTCGTCGCGGCGGGATTGCCGCTGAAAATGAAGGGTTGATTCATGACACTCGCAAAGGCCCAGCCGGGCAAGATCCCCGCAACCGTCATCACCGGCTTCCTCGGTGCCGGCAAGACGACGATGATCCGCAACCTGCTGCAGAATGCCGACGGCAAGCGGATCGCGCTGATCATCAATGAATTCGGCGACCTCGGCGTCGACGGCGACGTGCTGAAGGGTTGCGGCGCGGAAGCCTGCTCGGAAGAGGACATCATCGAACTCACCAACGGCTGCATCTGCTGCACCGTCGCCGACGACTTCATTCCGACCATGACGAAGCTGCTCGAGCGCGAAAACCGCCCGGACCATATCGTCATCGAGACTTCGGGTCTCGCCCTGCCGCAGCCGCTGGTCGCCGCCTTCAACTGGCCGGACATCCGCAGCGAAGTGACGGTCGATGGCGTCGTCACCGTCGTCGACAGTGCTGCCGTTGCCGCCGGGCGTTTTGCCGATGATCACGACAAGGTCGATGCGCTGCGCGTCGTCGACGACAATCTCGACCACGAGAGCCCTCTCGAAGAGCTCTTCGAGGACCAGCTCACCGCCGCCGACCTCATCGTCCTCAACAAGACCGACCTCATCGACGCAGCCGGCCTCAAGTCCGTGCGCGAGGAGGTCGCCTCGCGCATCAGCCGCAAGCCGACGATGATCGAGGCAAGGAACGGCGAGGTGGCGGCTGCGATCCTGCTCGGCCTCGGCGTCGGTACCGAGGGCGAGATCGCCAACCGCAAGTCGCACCACGAGTTGGACCATGAGGCGGGTGAGGAGCACGATCACGACGAATTCGACAGCTTCGTCGTCGAACTCGGACCGGTCGCCGACCCGACCCTCTTCGTCGATCGTCTGAAGACCGTCATCGCCGAGCACGACGTGCTGCGCCTCAAGGGCTTCGCCGACATCCCCGGCAAGCCGATGCGCCTGCTGATCCAGGCGGTCGGCAGCCGTATCGACCAGTATTACGACCGCGCCTGGGCACCGGGCGAGGCTCGCGGCACGCGCCTCGTCGTCATCGGCCTGCACGACATGGACGAGGCCGCCGTGCGCACGGCAATCTCGGCGCTGGTGTGAGGCGGTCTTGAACGTGTGTGGGAATTACCCCTCCCCAACCCCTCCCTACAAGGGGGAGGGGCTTCGTTGGCGTTTGCCGCGATGGGGTGGCTCCAAAGCGCACCGCTTGAGTGCGCGTGCAGCTTCTTGTTTACGTCGTGGCGAGACGGCTTTCGCCGATGCGGCGAGCACGGCGCTGTCTAGCCCCTCCTCCTTGTGGGGAGGGGTTGAGGAGGGGTCTTCTCACGACGCCCGGGAGGAGCACCCATGCATCTTCTCCTAGCCCAGAAAGGAACGATCGCCGACGGCAACGAGGCGATCGATCTCGGCCAAAGCCCAGCCGATATCCTGTTCCTGTCGGCCGCCGATACCGAGCTTGCTTCGATTGCGGCCGCCCATCGCCGGCGCGCAGGAATGAAGAGTCTGCGCATCGCCAGCCTGATGAGCCTCATGCATCCGATGTCGGTCGACACCTATGTCGAGCGCACGGCGCGCCATGCGAAGCTGATCGTCGTCCGGCCGCTCGGCGGCGCCAGCTATTTTCGATACGTGCTGGAGGCGCTTTTTGCGGCGGCGGTCGCCGGCAAGTTCCAGATTGCCGTACTTCCGGGAGACGACAAGCCGGATCCCGGTCTTGAGCCTTTTTCGACTGTTTCGGCCGATGACCGCCAGCGTCTCTGGGCCTATTTCACCGAGGGCGGCGCCGACAATGCCAGCCTGTTCCTCGACTATGCCGAGGCGCTGATCGACGGAGGCGAAAAGCCGCAGCCGGCGCGCCCGTTGCTCAAGGCCGGCATCTGGTGGCCGGGCAGGGGTGTGATCGGGGTCGGTGAGTGGATGCGGCTTGTTCGAGGACGAGGGGATGCACCCCCGGAGGCGGTAACCCTCCCCACCGTCGCCATCTGCTTCTACCGCGCCCTCGTCCAGAGCGGTGAGACCAAACCCGTTGAGGCATTGATTGACGCGCTGGCGGCTGAAGGCATGCGTGCACTCCCGGTGTTCGTCTCGAGCCTCAAGGACCAGGTCTCGATCGGCACGCTTGTAGCGATCTTCGCGGAAGCCGCGCCCGACGTTGTCTTGAACGCCACGGGCTTCGCCGTCTCGGCGCCCGGCGCCGACCGGCAGCCGACCGTCTTGGAATCGACCGGCGCACCGGTGCTGCAGGTCATCTTTTCAGGATCGTCCCGCGAGGCGTGGGAAGCCTCGCCGCAGGGTCTGATGGCCCGCGATCTCGGCATGAATGTCGCTCTGCCGGAGGTGGACGGCCGCATTCTTTCGCGCGCCGTCTCCTTCAAGGCGGCATCGGTTTACGACCCGCTCGTCGAAACCAACATCGTCGGGCACGAGCCGCTTGCCGATCGCGTCCGCTTTGCCGCCCGGCTTGCCGCCAACTGGGCGAGGCTGCGCCGGGCGAAGCCGCAGGTGCGCCGGGTCGCCATTGTCATGGCCAATTATCCGAACCGCGACGGCCGTCTCGGCAACGGCGTCGGCCTCGATACGCCCGCCGGCACGATCGAAGTCATGAGAGCGATGGCGGCGGAAGGCTACACGGTCGGCGATCTGCCTGAGGATGGCGATGCGCTGATCCGGTTCCTGATGGCCGGACCGACCAATGCGGCGAGCCGTGATCGGGAAATCCGCGAAACAATTTCCCTGAGCGAGTACAAGGATTTCCTCGCCTCTCTTCCGAAAAAGATTCAGCAGGAGGTGAGCGAGCGCTGGGGTGCGCCGGAGACCGATCCCTTCTTCCTCGATGACGTTTTCGCGCTGCCGCTCGCCCGGTTCGGCGACGTCCTGGTCGGCGTACAGCCCGCCCGCGGCTACAATATCGATCCGAAGGAAACCTATCACGCTCCGGATCTCGTGCCGCCGCACGGCTATCTCGCCTTCTACGCCCATCTGCGCCAGGTCTTCGGTGCCGACGCGATTATCCACATGGGCAAGCACGGCAACCTCGAATGGCTGCCAGGCAAGGCGCTGGCGCTTTCCGAGGCCTGTTATCCGGAGGCGGTGTTCGGTCCGACACCGCATCTCTATCCCTTCATCGTCAACGATCCGGGCGAGGGCACGCAAGCAAAGCGCCGCAGCAGCGCGGTGATCATCGACCATCTGACGCCGCCCTTGACGCGGGCCGAGTCCTACGGTCCGCTGAAGGACCTCGAAGCGCTGGTCGACGAGTATTACGAGGCGGCCGGCGGCGATCCACGGCGGCTGCGGTTGCTCAGCCGCCAGATCCTCGATCTCGTGCGCGATATCGGCCTCGACAACGACGCCGGCATCGAAAAGGGCGATAGCGACGACAAGGCGCTCGAAAAGCTCGACGCCTATCTCTGCGACCTCAAGGAGATGCAGATCCGCGACGGGCTGCACATCTTCGGCGTCGCGCCGGAGGGGCGACTGTTGACGGATCTCACCGTGGCTCTCGCCCGGGTGCCGCGCGGTTTGGGTGAGGGCGGGGACCAGAGTTTGCAGCGGGCGATTGCGGCGGATTCGGGGTTGGGTGTTTCGGGGCAAGGCACCCCCTCTGCCCTGCCGGGCATCTCCCCCACAAGGGGGGAGAGTGACTCGCGGCTACCACTCGCAGCCACAACTCCCTCAGAACCCGCAGCGCCGCCGGAAGTTGCAGGAAGCATCTCCAATTTGACAGTCGATGGGGAGCGAGCGGTGGCATCCGTCCTCTCCCCCCTTGTGGGGGAGATGCCCGGCAGGGCAGAGGGGGTTCTTGCTCCCCACACGCAACCTTTCGACCCCCTCGACTGCGTCATGTCAGCGCCCTGGACCGGCCCGAAGCCCGATCTCCTCGCCACCCTCTCCGATGCCCCGTGGCGCACCGCGGGCGACACAGTCGAGCGGGTCGAACTTCTCGCGGCGAAACTGGTGTCGGGCGAGGTTGCCTGCCCTTACGATTGGACCAACACGCGCGCCGTCCTCGACGAGATCGAGGCACGGCTGAAGCCTTCGATCCAGGATTCGGGTGCGGCGGAGATCGAGGGCCTCCTCACCGGCCTCGACGGCCGCTTCGTCGCGCCCGGACCTTCCGGCGCGCCGACCCGCGGACGTCCCGACGTGCTGCCGACCGGCCGCAACTTCTATTCCGTCGACAGCCGCGCCGTCCCGACGCCGGCGGCCTACGAGCTCGGCAAGAAATCGGCCGAGCTGCTGATCCGCCGCTATCTGCAGGATCACGGCGAATGGCCGTCGTCCTTCGGGCTCACCGCCTGGGGAACGTCCAATATGCGCACCGGCGGTGACGATATCGCCCAGGCGCTGGCGCTGATCGGCGCCAAGCCAATCTGGGACATGGCGTCGCGCCGCGTCACCGGCTACGAGATCGTGCCGCTTGCCGTGCTCGGCCGGCCGCGCGTCGACGTGACGCTCAGGATATCCGGTTTCTTCCGCGACGCCTTCCCGGAACAGATCGCCCTCTTCGACAAGGCGATCCGCGCGATCGGCGCGCTCGAGGAGGACGATGCCGACAACATGATCGCCGCCCGGATGCGCGCCGAGGCTCGGCGGCTCGAGGAAAAGGGTGTCGAGCCGAAGAAGGCGGCGCGCCGCGCCTCCTACCGCGTCTTCGGCGCGAAACCGGGTGCCTACGGCGCGGGCCTGCAGGCGCTGATCGATGAAAAAGGCTGGGAGAAGCGCGGCGATCTCGCCGACGCCTATCTCACCTGGGGCGGCTATGCCTATGGCGCCGGCGAAGACGGCAAGGCGGAGCGCGGGCTTTTCGAGGAGCGCCTCAGCACCATCGAGGCCGTCGTCCAGAACCAGGACAACCGCGAGCACGATCTGCTCGACAGCGACGACTACTACCAGTTCGAAGGCGGCATGAGCGCCGCGGCGGAACATCTCAAGGGGCAACGCCCGGCGATCTATCACAACGACCACTCCCGGCCGGAGAAGCCGGTGATCCGCTCGCTGGAGGAGGAGATCGGCCGCGTGGTGCGAGCCCGCGTCGTCAATCCGAAATGGATCGACGGGGTCATGCGCCACGGCTACAAGGGCGCCTTCGAGATCGCCGCGACGGTCGACTATATGTTCGCCTTCGCGGCGACGACCGGGGCGGTGCGCGACCATCATTTCGAGGCTGCCTACCGGGCCTTCATCGCCGACGAGAAGGTTCTCGATTTCCTGCGTGACAAGAACCCTGCTGCCCTTGCCGAGCTCGCCGATCGGTTCCTGGAGGCTGTCGATCGCGATCTGTGGAACCCGCGCTCCAACTCGGCGCGATTTGAACTGAACAGCCTGTCCGGCCGTGCCGCGAACGAACGCCTGCAGGCCGGAAACGAATAGGGAGGATGCAATGAGCGACGAAACCGCAAACACCGGCGAACCGGTCGCCGAAAAGGACGAAGCCCGCCACGCCATGAAGATGGCGAAGAAGAAGACGGCGCGCGACAAGATCATGGCGACGAAGACCGACGAGAAGGGCCTGATCATCGTCCACACCGGCAAGGGCAAGGGCAAGTCGACGGCCGGCTTCGGCATGATCTTCCGCCACATTGCCCATGGCATGCCCTGTGCCGTCGTGCAGTTCATCAAGGGCGCCATGCAGACCGGCGAGCGCGATCTGATCGACAAGCATTTCGGTGACCTCTGCCAGTTCTACACCCTCGGTGAAGGCTTCACTTGGGAGACGCAGGACCGCGCCCGCGACGTGGCGACGGCCGAGAAAGCCTGGGAAAAGGCCAAGGAACTGATCCGCGACGAGCGCAATTCCATGGTGCTGCTCGACGAGATCAACATCGCGCTGCGCTACGATTACATCGACATCGCCGAGGTCGTCCGCTTTCTCAAGGAAGAGAAGCCGCACATGACCCATGTGGTGCTGACCGGCCGCAACGCCAAGGAGGATTTGATCGAGATCGCCGATCTGGTGACCGAGATGGAGCTCGTCAAGCACCCGTTCCGCTCCGGCATCAAGGGGCAGAAGGGCGTCGAGTTCTGACGAGGCAGGGCTGACATATTCAAGCGCCGTCCCTGGGAGAGGCCGGCGCGATCAGATCCCCAGCCAGATCCTCAGCGGATGCGCAGGGTCTGCCAGCAGCCGGATGGCCAGTGCGATTGAGACGACGACGAGCAACGGCTTGATGATCTTCGCGCCCTTCGCCATCGCATAGCGGGAGCCGACCTGTGCGCCGAGGAACTGGCCGGCACCCATCATCAGCCCGACCTTCCAGAGCACAACGCCGTAAAGCACGAAGACGAGGAAGGCACCGAGATTGGAGCCGAAATTCAGGAACTTGGTATGGGCCGTCGCCTTGAGGATGCCGTAGCCGGCGAGCGAGACGAAGCCGAGCATGAAGAACGAGCCGGTACCCGGCCCGAAAATCCCGTCATAGAGGCCGATCAGCGGCACGAAGGTCAGGGTGAAGAGAAATGCCGACATGCGGCGGTGCTTCTCGACATCGCCGATATTCGGCTTGCAGCCGAAATAGGCGGCGATTGCAATCAGCAGAAAGGGCAGCACCCCCTTCAGCGCATCGGCTGGCACGACGGTCGCGATCAATGCGCCGAACACGGATCCGGCGGCCGACATCAGCGCCATCGGCAGTTGGTCCTTCAAATTCACATGGCCGTGTCGCGCATAGGCGATGCTGGCCGAGCCGGAACCGAACAGCGATTGCAGCTTGTTGGTGCCGAGCGTCTCGAGCGGCGGAATGCCGGCGATCAGCATGGCGGGAATGGTGATCATCCCGCCGCCGCCGGCGATCGAATCGATGAAGCCGGCGATGAAAGCGGCCACGAACAGGAAGAGCAGGAGATGGAAGGCGAGATCGGTCACGGAAGGCTCGGGCCGGATTGGAAATTGCTTCCGCCTTGTGTCAGAGGCGACAGCGAAAAGCAAAGGATTGTCGGTGCTATTTTCCGCAGAAAATGCCGTTCTTATGCGCCGTTTACGACGCTGCGATGGCGCAATCCGGTTTGACCGCCCGGATGCGCTTCGGTAGAAATGGGGATCATGCGACGGCGTCCGTGCGAGCGGATCGAAAGAGCGTCCGGTGCGGCCGACCCATTCAGGGGGCCAGATCCGGTGCTGTCCAGACCGGTGCGGCTCTCGGCCCAGGCCGGCGCTTCGTATGGAACGCCGACCGCTGCGCGAATCAACACCTCCGGGTATTGGGCAACTCGCGCGGATGTTCAATGGATTGCAGCAAGTTCGCGCGCCCCTTGGGACGTGTGGCGTTGCAGGGGAGCCGCGCCGCAGATGCCTTCGGTCACGAGACCAGACCCGACCGCAAAACTTGTTCTCGGCCTCGGCTGCGAGCGCAACACAGAGCCCGGAGAAGTGATCGCACTTGCCGAGCGGGCGCTCGCTGAAGCCGGCGCGGGGAGGACCGACGTCACCTTCGTCGCGTCGCTCGATGCGCGTGCCGAAGAGCCCGCCATTCATGCGGCGGGTCGATATTTTGGCGTGCCAGTCCGCTTCTTCGACGCGGCGACGCTCGAGGCGGAGGCGACGCGCCTGCAGAACCCGTCCGAAATCGTCTTTGCTTACACTGGCTGCCATGGCGTCGCCGAGGGCGCGGCATTGGCAGGTGCGGGGCGCGATGCAGTCCTGCTCGTTCCGAAGATACGCTCGGCCTGCGCGACGGCGGCGATCGCGGGGCCGCGGCATTGCGCCGGCGCCTGCACCGAAACAGCGGCCTCGGATCCTGTTTGATGGCATATGCTTGCACCCATCACAGGTTGTTTGACATGCAGATTCAATGCTCTGCAGTCATTTCCTTCAAAAGAGAATCAGCGCTGCTGTATTGCCGAGTTGGGAGAAACGCGCCGTGACGGATACATTTTTTGCCGGCCTGCCCGAACTCGTACCTGGGTCAGTGTGGCTCGTCGGTGCTGGACCCGGCGACCCGGGCCTCTTGACGCTGCATGCCGCCAATGCGCTCCGGCAGGCGGATGTGATCGTCCACGATGCGCTGGTGAATGCCGATTGCCTGAAGCTCGCCAAGCCGGGCGCTGCACTGGAGTTTGCCGGCAAACGCGGCGGCAAGCCGTCGCCGAAGCAGCGCGACATCTCGCTCCGTCTCGTCGAACTCGCGCGCGCCGGGCTCAGGGTACTGCGCCTCAAGGGCGGCGATCCCTTTGTGTTCGGCCGCGGTGGCGAGGAAGCCTTGACGCTCGTCGAGCATGGCATCCCGTTCCGTATCGTGCCGGGCATCACCGCAGGTATCGGCGGACTTGCCTATGCCGGCATTCCGGTGACCCACCGGGAGGTCAATCATGCGGTCACATTCCTCACCGGGCACGATTCCTCCGGCGTGGTGCCGGACCGGATCAACTGGGGGGGCATCGCCAAGGGGTCGCCGGTGATCGTCATGTACATGGCGATGAAGCATATCGGCCAGATTTCGGCGAACCTCATCGCCGCCGGCCGCTCGCCTGACGAGCCGGTCGCCTTCGTCTGCAACGCAGCGACGCCCGAGCAGGTGGTGCTCGAGACGACGCTTTCCCGTGCCGAGGCCGACGTTACGGCTTCGGGGCTGGAGCCGCCGGCAATCGTCGTCGTCGGTGAAGTCGTTCGGCTGCGCCCGTCGCTCGACTGGCTGGGCGCGCTCAATGGCCGTGCGCTTGTCGCCGATCCGTTCCTAAGCCGCGTACACCGGAACCCGGCATGAGCGGTCTGATGATTGCCGCCCCGAGCTCCGGCTCGGGCAAGACGACGGTGACGCTCGGCCTGTTGCGGGCGCTGGCGCGGCGGGGATTCCCCATAGCGCCGGGCAAAGCAGGCCCTGATTATATCGATCCGGCTTTCCATACGGCCGCAAGCGGCAAGCCCTGTCTCAACTATGATCCCTGGGCGATGCGGACGGAACTGCTCCGCGCCAACGCCGCGGCCGCGACGAAAGACGCCTCCACCCTCATCGTCGAGGCGATGATGGGGCTCTATGACGGTGCTGCGGACGGCACGGGATCGCCGGCGGACCTCGCCGCGACGCTTGGGCTGGCGGTGGTCCTGGTTGTCGACTGCGCTCGTCTTTCCCATTCGGTCGCGGCGCTGGTACGCGGCTATAGCGATCACCGCGACGATGTGCGCGTCGCCGGCGTCATTCTGAACCGCGTCGGCAGCGACCGCCACGAGGCGATGCTGCGCGATGCGCTCGACCGCGCTTCCGTGCCGATTTTCGGCGTGCTGCGCCAGGATGGTGCGTTGACGCTTCCGGAACGGCATCTCGGCCTCGTCCAGGCCGGCGAGCACGGGACGCTCGAAGCCTTCATCGACCACGCGGCAATGCGCGTCGCGTCGGGCTGCGATGTCGATGCCATTCTCGCCAACGCGTCTCCCTTGCGCACCGCTTCGCCCTCGGAAGCCAGGACGCTGCGGCCGCTCGGCCAGCGGATCGCCATCGCCCGCGACGTCGCCTTCGCCTTCAGTTACGAGCATCTGTTCTCCGGTTGGCTGAGGCAGGGCGCGGAAATTTCCTTCTTTTCACCGCTTGGCGACGAAGCGCCCGATGTCGGCGCCGATGCCATCTATCTGCCCGGCGGCTATCCGGAACTGCACACCGAGTTGCTCGCCGGTGCTTCGCACTTCCGCGCTTCGATGCATGCTGCAGCCGGGCGGGGCGCGCGTGTCTTCGGGGAGTGCGGCGGTTACATGGCGCTGGGCGAGGGGCTTGTCGCCGCGGACGGTAGACGCTACGAGATGCTCGGGCTGTTGCCGCTCGTCACCAGTTTTGCGGAGCGCAAGCGGCATCTCGGCTATCGGCGCGTCGCGCCGTTCGACACCGGGTTTTTCGAGGGAGCGATGACGGCGCACGAATTTCACTATTCGACCATCGTTTCCGAAGGGCAGGCCGAGCCGCTCTTTGCCGTCGAGGATGCGGCAGGCGTCGATCTCGGCCGTGCCGGCCTTCGCCGCGGCAACGTTGCCGGCTCCTTCATGCATCTGATCGACCTTTCGGAGTGACGATGTCCGCCCCGATCGTCCACGGCGGCGCAATCACCGAGGCCGCGGCCCGTTTCGGCGGCGCTCCGGACGACTGGCTCGACCTTTCGACCGGCATCAACCCGTGCCCGGTCGCACTGCCCGAGATCGACGCGCGGGCCTGGCATCGCTTGCCGGATCGGCACCTGGAGGAGGCAACGCGCGCTGCCGCGCAGGGCTATTACAGGACCGGCAAGCTTCTGCCGCTGCCGGTACCTGGCACCCAGGCTGTCATCCAGTTGCTGCCGCGGCTCGCCGCTCCGGGCAGGCACGCCGCCATTTTCTCGCCGACCTATGGCGAATATGCGCGCGTCTTGAAGGCGACGGGCTTTGTCGTCGATCCCGTCGCACGCGCCGATGACCTTTCGGCGGCGCACGGCATCGTGGTTCTCGTAAATCCCAACAACCCGACCGGCCGACTCTTCCTGCCCGACGAAATTCTGGCCATGGCAACGGCGCTGAAGGCGCATGGCGGTCTCCTCGTCGTCGACGAGGCGTTCGGGGATCTGGAGCCGGAGGCAAGCGTTGCGCCACATGTCGCCGCCCATGACAACCTTGTCGTCTTTCGTTCCTTCGGGAAGTTCTTCGGTCTTGCAGGCCTGCGGCTTGGCTTCGTCGTCGCCGGCTCGACGATCATCGAATCCTTCCGCGAATGGCTCGGCCCGTGGGCCGTTTCCGGCCCGGCGCTCGCCGTTTCTGCGAAGCTTTTGGAAAGCGACACGAAACCGATCAGGGATGCCATCCTCCAGCGCAATGAGGCACTTCACGCGGTGCTTTGCGGCGCCGGCCTCAATGTCGTCGGGGGTACCGGCCTCTTTGCGCTCGTCGACCATGAACGGGCAAACGATCTTCATGCGGGCCTATGCCGGGAGCGCATTCTGACGCGCAAGTTCGACTACGATCGGCGCTGGTTGCGAATCGGCCTGGCGGCGGACGCGGATGGCGACCGTCGTCTTGCGGAAGCCTTGCGCCGAGCAGGAGTGTAGATGTCGATCGAAATATTTCTCGTTCTCGTTGTCGCCCTGATTATCGATCGTCTCGTCGGCGATCCGGACTGGCTCTGGGAGCGGCTGACGCATCCGGTGGTGTTCTTCGGGAAGGCGATCGGCGTTTTCGACGAGGCGCTCAATCGCGGCGCGGACGGTGGCTGGCTGAAGATGCGGGGCGTTGCGACGATCCTCATTCTCCTCGCGGCAAGCATCCTGCTCGGTGTGGTGCTCAATCGTCTGTTCGATGTTCTCGGCGCTGTTGGCTTCATCCTCGAGGCGATCACCGTTGCCGTTTTCCTAGCCCAGAAGAGCCTCGCCGATCACGTTCGCCGGGTCGCTGACGGCTTGCGCAGTAATGGTCTGGAAGGGGGACGGGAGGCCGTGTCGATGATCGTCGGCCGCGATCCCAAAACGCTCGACGAGCCCGGCGTTTGCCGGGCAGCGATCGAAAGCCTTGCGGAAAATTTTTCCGATGGTGTCGTCGCGCCCGCCCTCTGGTATGCGGTGGCGGGGCTTCCCGGCCTCCTTGCCTACAAGATGCTGAACACGGCCGATTCGATGATCGGCCATAAAAGCCCGAAATATCTTCATTTCGGCTGGGCTTCGGCGCGGCTCGACGACCTCGCCAACCTGCCGGCCGCACGACTTTCGGTGTTCCTGATTGCCGCCGGAGCCCGTTTCAAGCGCGGCGTCGAGGCGGCAAAGGCCGCAATCGACGTGGCAAAGCGCGACCATGGCTTTCACCGCTCGCCCAATTCCGGCTGGCCCGAGGCGGCGATGGCGGGCGCGCTCGATATTCAGCTTGCCGGTCCGCGTGTTTACGGTGGGGTCACGGTGGACGAGCCGATGATCAACGGCGCCGGCCGGGCCATTGCAACGGCAGACGATATCGACGCCGCCGTGGCGGTCTTCTATCGTGCCTGCACCACGCTTGCTGCGGCCTCCGCCGTATTGGTCCTGCCCTTCCTGCTTTTGTGAGTATCCAGCCGCCGGAGACGACGATGCCCTCTGATTTATGGATCGCTCGCTCCGGCCCCAAACCTCTGATCATAGCGCACCGCGGCGGTGCCGCCCTTGCCGCTGAGAATACCGTAGAGGCGCTGCAGGCCGCCGCGTGCTGCGGGGCGGATGCCATCGAGACGGACATTCGCCTCACGAAGGACGGCACCTTCGTTTGCATGCACGATGATGACCTTCGGCGACTGTGCGGCAATGCACGCGCCGTTTCGGACGTCGACCTCGCAACGCTGCGGCACCTGCTGCCGGCGACGATGACGCTGCGAGAGGCGCTGGCGGCCTCCGGTTCCTTGGGCGTGCTCCTGGATATCAAGCTTGCCGATCCGCGGCAGGTCGGGCGCATCCTCGACGAGGTTGCCGGTGCGCATGCTGCCGGGCGAACGATGCTGGGCCTGCGCAGCCTCGAACTCATCGCCGCCGCACGTTCCGCCAGAGAAGACATAGCCATTCTCGCTTTTCTGGAGGAGCCTGACGCCGCGCGTCGGGCGCGGGACGCCGGCGCAGACTGGTTCAGGCTTTGGCAGGGCGATGCGAGCCCTGAGCGTTCGGCGCTCGTTCGTCGTGCCGGCCTGCATCTGGCGATCATGGTCGGTCAGCCACGCTCAACGCCGTTACCCGAATACCCGCCGTTTCCGGTTGGCCTTATTGACCGGGAAGGGCTTGAGCGCCTTCGACCGATCGGACCCGAGGCGATCCTGCTGGATGACCCGCGTCTGGCGGCGGGATGCTTCGGACAGGGCCTGCCCCCTGGGTCTGATCAGCAGTCGATGCCGGCATGACGCGTCAGGCGGCGGCTGTCCGGCACGATCACCCGGCGGCTGTTCTCGACGCGGATCACCCCTTCCTTGCGCAGCTTCGTGATCTGGCGGCTCACCGTTTCGATGGTCAAACCGAGATAGTCGGCGATATCGGCCCGCGACAAAGGCAGGTCGAATTCCTTGGCCGCGCCCTTCTCTGGATCAACATGGGTGGCGATGAGATAGAGGAAGCTCGCGACCTTTTCCTGGGCCGTCTTGCGGCCCAGGGTCAACATCCAGTCGCGCGCCTCGTCCAGCTCCTTGAGCGCCTGTTCGTGCAGCCGGTGCTCGAGACCGGGCGCTTCGCCGACGAGGCGTTCGATAACCGCGCGCGGAAAGGCGCAGACGTCGGTGTCGGTCGCCGCTTCCGCGCTCAAGGCGCTCTCCCGCATGAACGGGCGGCCCATGAAGTCGGGGGCGAATTGCAGCCCGACGATCTGCTGGCGGCCGTCGGAAAGCATCTTGCTGAGCTTCACCACGCCGCGAATGATGTTTGCATAGTTGTTCGCTGCTTCGCCCTGGCCGATCATCTCGCTGCCTGGCTCGACGCGCCGACGCGCCGCATGGCGGCTGAGTTCGGTGAGCTGGCTCGCTGTCAACGTGCCGCAAACGCCGCCGTGGCGCGCCTCGCACGCGGCGCAGATGACGGGAATGTCGGAATTGTGGATGTCCTTGCGACTATGTTCGACCACGATCTGCATCTCTAACTGCCTCGCCGTTTGTCACCAGCAAAAGGGGAACGTCCCGGTTAAATCAAGTCTAGACGTGTATGAATCCGCGAAGCGCGAAACTATGTCTCAGGCGGAACTGACGAATGTCAATTTACCGGCTTTGGCTGGCGATCACTTGATCCAGATCAAAAAGCGCCACGGCCGGTGCGGGCGCGGGGCCGTTTTCGACGGATATCTGGGCTCTCGGACACACGGTTTCCGTTTGGCAACACCATTTTTCGAATCTGAGTGGCAAAAGGCCGGGAGGCATTGGCTTTTGCGGTGCATTTTTCTATAGGGATCGCCAAGACTCGATTTTCAAGAGGTAAGCGCGTGACAGCTACATTCGACAAGGTTGCCGACATCATTGCGGAAACGAGCGAGATCGACCGCGAAACGATCAAGCCGGAAAGCCATACGATCGACGATCTCGGCATTGACAGCCTGGACTTCCTCGACATCGTCTTTGCGATCGACAAGGAATTCGGCATCAAGATTCCGCTCGAGCAGTGGACCCAGGAAGTCAACGAAGGCAAGGTGTCGACCGAGGAATACTTCGTGCTGAAGAACCTCTGTGCCAAGATCGACGAGCTTCGGGCGGCCAAGGCCTGATCGCCTCTGCGCTGATACGGTTCGACCCGTCTACCGATGCCGCCTGAAGCGTCCTTCGCTTGACAGGCGGCATCGGCATTTTTACTTGAGCCCGAAACGAACGGGATGGGCGCTCATGCTCCTTGAATATTTCCAGATGATCGACCGGATCGAAACGGTCGATCTCGCGGCGGGCCGGCTGACGGCTCGGTCCGTCGTTCCGGAGAAAAGCCCGGTGTTCGAGGGGCATTTCCCGGGCTATCCGCTGGTTCCCGGCGTGCTCTTGATCGAGACGATGGCGCAGGCCTCCGGCTTTCTCGTGCTTGCCGCCACGAAATTCGTGGCAATGCCCTTCCTGATGTCGGTCGACGGCGCCAAGATGCGCACCTTCGTCGAGCCTTCAGCCGAGCTCGAAATCGAAGCATTTCTCGAGCACGAGGGCTCGGGCTTCGCGGTCACCAAGGCCAGGATCAACTCGGGCGGCAAGAAGATCTGCGACGCCCAGCTCAAGCTCAGGACGATGCCATTCGATCAGGTGCCGCTCGGCGAGATCGTCCGCAAGCGGGCCGACGAAGTGGGATTGATGGCCGCGACGGCCGCTTCGGAGAAGTAAGATGACCAAATCCGCAAACGACGTTGTGATCACCGGCGTCGGCATTGTGACGAGTCAGGGCGTCGGTGCCGAGCCGCATGTGGCCTTGCTGAATGCCGTCGAACCGCCGAAGGCTCGGGTCGAGACGGAGCGCTTCGCGCCCTATCCGGTCCATCCTCTGCCGGAGATCGATTGGTCGCAGCAGATCGCCAAGCGCGGCGATCAGCGGCAGATGGAGAACTGGCAGCGCCTTGGCGTCTTCGCAGCCGGTCTTGCACTGGACGATGCGGGGCTCAAGGACAATCTCGAAGCCTGCGGCAGCATGGACATGATCGTCGCTGCCGGCGGCGGCGAGCGCGACATCAATGTCGACTCGCTGATCGTCGACGAGGGCCTGAAGCGCAACGATCGCGAACAGCTTCTGAACGAGAAGCTGACGACGGAGCTCCGCCCGACGCTGTTTCTTGCCCAACTCTCCAACCTGCTGGCCGGCAATATTTCGATCGTCCACAAGGTGACGGGCTCGTCGCGCACCTTCATGGGCGAGGAAGCGGCCGGCATTTCGGCGATCGAAACCGCCTTTGCCCGCATCAAGGCCGGGCAGTCGACGCATACGCTCGTCGGCGGCGCCTTTTCTGCCGAGCGTCTCGATATCCTCCTGTTGATCGAAGCCATCCAGGGCCATGCCCTCGGTGAGTGGCACCCGATCTGGTCGCGCAAGCGGGGGAACGGCGGCGGCATGATCCTGGGTTCCGTCGGCGCCTTCCTCGTTCTGGAGTCGCGCCAATACGCCGAGGCCCGCGGCGCCCGCATCTATGCCACGATCGATGCGATCGAAGGCGATCGGGGTAACCGCGAGGACGGCAGGCTCGAAGCAAGGCTCAGGGATCTGGCGCGGCCGGGCGCGGAACTCGAGCCGCAGTCGACCGTGGTCTTTTCCGGCACCAGCGGCTTTCATGATCTTGCGCAGCGCGAGAAGGCCTTCCTCGATACCGAGCTTTCCGGACGGCCGGTCCGTGCCTATGGCGGTCTCGTCGGTCACGGCATTGAGGCTCAGTTCCCGGTCGGTATGGCCTTTGCAGCACTTTCGATCGGGCATGCGGCCAAGGTGCCGCCCTTCGACCCCGCCGAAGCGCCGATGACGGCGCCTGTCAGGGCCGCGATCGTCACGACTATCGGCCATGCCCGCGGCGAAGGGATCGCCGTGCTGTCCGCGGAATAAGGAGCTCGAGCATGAGCAAGGCTTACACCGATCACCTCGACCGTCCGATCGTCGCCGTTACCGGCATGGGCGTCATCACCTCGCTCGGGCAGGGGCTGGAGGACAATTGGGCGGCGCTCAGCGGCGGCGTTTCGGGCATTCACAAGATTACCCGCTTTCCGACCGAGGGGCTTTCGACCCGTATCAGCGGCACGGTCGACTTCATTGAAATTCCAGCCGAGAACGCCGTCGAACGCTCCTACGCCATGGCGCGCGAGACGACACTGGAAGCGCTCGCGCAGGCCGGGCTTTCCGGCGATTTCAACGGCCCGCTGTTCCTGGCTGCGCCGCCGATCGAACCGGAGTGGAACGCGCGCTTCGAACTCGCGGACCGGGCGCCCGCCTCGGAGCGGCCGGGCGACGCCTATAACCGTTTCCTCGCCGCCATGCGCCAGAAGGCCGACCCGATCTTCCACGAGGCGGTGCTGTTCGGCTCGATCTCCGAACGGCTCGCCGATCGGTTTGGGACACGCGGCCTGCCGGTGACGCTGTCGACGGCCTGCGCTTCGGGCGCCACCGCCATCCAGCTCGGCGTCGAGGCGATCCGTCAGGGCCGCACCGATCGGGCCCTGACGGTTGCGACCGACGGCTCCGTCAGTGCCGAGGCGCTGATCCGCTTCTCGCTGCTTTCGGCGCTGTCGACACAGAACGAACCGCCGGAAAAGGCATCGAAGCCCTTCACCAAGGATCGCGACGGCTTCGTGATCGCCGAAGGCGCCGCCACCCTGGTGCTCGAATCGCTCGAAGCGGCGATTGCCCGCGGCGCCCGGGTCTATGGCATTCTGAAGGGCTGCGGTGAAAAGGCCGATCTCTTCCACCGCACACGCTCCTCGCCCGATGGCGGGCCGGCGATCGCGACGATCCGCGCCGCACTCGCCGACGCCGGCATCGATGAAACCGGCATCGGCTACATCAATGCGCACGGCACCTCGACGCCGGAGAACGACAAGATGGAATATTTGTCGATGTCGGCCGTCTTCGGCGAACGGCTGCCGTCGATCCCGGTGTCGTCGAACAAGTCTATGATCGGCCACACGCTGACGGCCGCAGGGGCGGTCGAGGCGGTTTTCTCGATCCAGACGATGCTCACCGGCACCCTGCCGCCGACCATCAACTACCAGAACCCGGACCCGGCGATCGTCCTCGATGTCGTGCCGAACGCGAAGCGCAGCCAGCAGGTCACTGCCGTGCTGTCGAATTCCTTCGGCTTCGGCGGCCAGAACGCCAGCCTGGTGATGACTGCCGAGCCGGCCTAGGAATGGCGCAAGCTCCACCCCCTCTGGCCTGCCGGCCATCTCCCCCACAAGGGGGGAGAAACGGTGGGGTTGGCGGCTCGCTCCGCTTGAAACGCTGCTACAAGCGGAGGTCCTGGTTGAGAGGCGGAAAGCATGCCACATCTATTCTCCCCCTTGTGGGGGAGATGGCCGGCAGGCCAGAGGGGGTAGGACGAGCGCGCTACATGCCATGGAAGTCCGCACCGCCTAGCCGCACGACAATTGAAAATACTCAAAGGAAAGACCATGCGCGCCCTGCAACTGCTCGATGACCGCAAGCTCGAAATCACCGACCTGCCGGAGCCGGAGGCGCCCGGTCCCGGCGAGGTGACGCTCCGGGTCAAGGCGGTGGCGCTCAACCATATCGACGTCTGGGGCTGGCGCGGCATGGCCTTTGCCAAGCGCAAGATGCCGCTGGTCATCGGTGCGGAAGCATCCGGCGTCGTCGAGAGTATCGGACCGGGTGTTGCGAGCGTTCTGCCGGGCCAGCTCGTTTCGATTTATGGCGCACGCACCTGCGGCCTCTGCCGTCCCTGCAAGGAGGGGCGCGACAATCTGTGCGAGCATGTCGGCGGCGTGCACGGCTTCCACCTCGACGGTTTCGCCCAGGAGAAGATCAATCTGCCGGCGCGCCTGCTGGTGCCGGCGCCCCCCGGTGTCGACGCGGTCGGCGCGGCGCTTGCTCCGGTCACGTTCGGTACCGTCGAGCACATGCTGTTCGACAATGCCAAGCTCGAGCCGGGCGAGACGATCCTCGTCCACGCCGGCGGTTCCGGTATCGGCTCGGCGGCGATCCAGCTCGCCAAGAAGATCGGCTGCACCGTCATCACCACGGTCGGCTCGGACGACAAGATCGAGAAGGCGAGGGCGCTCGGCGCTGATCATGTCATCAACTACCGCACCGACCGCTTCGAGGGCGTGGTGCGCAAGCTCACCAGGAAGAAGGGCGTCGACGTCGTCTTCGAGCATGTCGGCAAGGACACCTGGGCGGGCTCGATGCTGTCGATGAAGCGGGGCGGCCGGCTCGTCACCTGCGGCTCGACCTCAGGCGTGTCGACCGACATGAACCTGATGATGCTCTTCCAGCAGCAGTTGAAGCTGCTCGGCTCGTTCGGCTGCCGCATGGAGAACATGGCGAACGCCATGCAGAAGATGGCGCGCGGTCTCGTTCATCCTGTCATCGATACGGAGGTCGGTCTGACCGACATCGATCGGGCGCTCGAACGGATGGAGTCGCGCCAGATCTTCGGCAAGATCATCCTGCGGATGGATTGATACCGGTGCGGATGCTGATCACACGGCTGGTGCTCGCTGCCGATCGCTTCCGGCAATGGCTGATCGCGCAGCTCGTCTTTCTGCTGCTCAATGTCCTGAAGCTTTTCCCGGCGGATGCGGCGATCAATTTCATGGATCGTGTCGCGCGCTGGATCGGGCCGAAGACAAGCCGCCATAAACTGACGCTCACCAATCTGCGCAATGCCTTTCCGGAAAAGAGCGACGCCTGGATAGAGGCGATCGCGCTCGAAAGCTGGGGCAATATGGGTCGGCTCGCCGCCGAATATGTCTTCCTTGACCGGTTGTTCGACTTCGATCCACACCGCCCGGAGCCGGGCAGGGTGGAGGTCTCGGGCATTCCGCTCTTCCTGGAACTGCGCGACAATCCGCGGCCCTTCATCGTCTTCACGGCGCATAGCGGCAATTTCGAAATGCTGCCGGTGGCGGGGTCCGCTTTTGGACTGGACGTGACTGTCCTCTTCCGGCCGCCGAACAATCCCTACATGGCGGAGAAGGTCTTCGAGTTCCGCAAGGAGCGGATGGGCAGCCTCGTGCCGTCCCATGCGGGCTCTTCCTTTGCGCTCGCCCGCCAGCTCGAACGCGGCGGCGCCGTTGGCGTGCTGGTCGACCAGAAGTTCCGCAAGGGGCTGAAGACGAAGTTTTTCGGACAGGATGTCCAGACCAATCCGCTGCTCGCCAAACTGGTCCGCCAGTTCAACTGCGAGGTCTATCCGGCCCGTTGCGTCCGTCTCCCCGGCGGCCGCTTCCGCCTGGAACTGGAACCGGCCGTCGAAATCCCCCGTAGGGCCGATGGCAGCGTCGACGTCAACGCAACGGCGCAGATGCTGAACGACAAGGTCGAGAGCTGGGTCCGCGAATATCCGGGCCAATGGCTCTGGTATCACGACCGCTGGCGTATCAAGGGCAATCTCTGAGCCGATCGGTTATTTGCGGACGGGAGCTGTGAGCCGCGAAGCGCATATCGGATCGCGCTTCGACCTGCCTGCCGCGCCGCGTCCCAATCTCTCGGAGCGTTGCGAATATCGGGTTGCCCTCAATTCCGAACGGTGTCCGCTAATATTCGGCGTCGGAAACGTTTGCGGCCGATTGCCGCTTTCCTTCTGCTGTTGAACGACCATACGATGCGTGTACACTCTTCGTGGGCCTAGGGACGTGGAAGGTGCAACGCGGTTTCGCGTCGCATCAGGGGTTGGTACTTAGAAATTTTCAGCTGCACTAACTCGTCTGGACGCATTGGCGCGGCCTTGGCCGCGGGATGAGGTTTTCAAATTGAACGAATTGATTGAGCTGTTTTGGTTCAAGTATTCGCAGTTGCAGTATGCGGTAAAGATCGCGGACGACCATCTGATCGGTATCCTCGATCGTGAACTTGAGCCAATTCTGAGGGCCGTCTACTCCGAGAAGGCCGCCAGCGTCGAAGACGCCCGCCTGCAGTTCCAGTTTCTCGTGGACCTGTTGCGTTCCGAGGCGGACGACATCGCCTGTGTGCTGCGCCATTCGCGATTGCTCAAATCGCTGATCGACCGCTATCTTGCGGCAACGCGAACCGTCGACCTCGCCGGGCTCGATCTCGACCTGGCCCCGAAACTGCCGACGAAGGGACGCGCCGACGAGGAATTGCTAAACGAGGCGATTCTCGACTGTCTTCCCGACCGTGTCGCGGTCATTACGCCGGATTACCGGTATCTCTACACCAATGCCGCGCATGCGAGCCATCTGGAACGACGGCCGATGGACCTGGTTGGACGGCATGTCGTCGAGTTCATCGGCCTTCAGCGATTCGAACAGCGCGTCAGGCTCCATCTCGACCGCTGCTTCGCCGGCGAGGTAATCGATTACACCTTTGCCAAGACCGTCGATGGCCGCACGGTCGTCGTTCGCTGCCGCATGACACCCTGCCGATCATGCGCCGGCAAGCTCATCGGCGCCATCCTCGTCATTCAGGAACATGCCGACCGGCGCAGGGCGGTGGCCGCCTGACCGGCATGATGCCTTCGCTCAGGCCGGCAGTGTATCCGGCTGCTCGCCCTCGTGCCGCGCGAGAATGCCGCGCAGGCATTCCTGTTCGAAGGCAATGTGCCGACGCACATTCGTGAAGAAGCCGCGCAGCATGTAGCCGGCGGTTTCGGCATTGGCGCTCGCGTCCGCCGCCCCGAGCCGCGCCAGCATCTCGGCTAACTCCTCCGCGTAGCACTCGTCCTCGCAATGCTCGTATTTCAGCTCTTCGAGCATGGCGGCCAGGTCCGGATCGTCGCCGTGCCGTCTTTCGAGACAGGCAAAGACCAGCCGCTCCTCACCGGCGTGCAGTTCCCGGAGCAGGGGGCCAAGCATTCTTGCGGCATAGGCGCAGATCTCCCGGTCGATGTCCGGAAGGGTATCGGCGATGGCCTCCAGGCTGTCGCAGAGCGCCAATTGGTCCTTGTGAGCCTCCGCAAGCCAGGCGAACGGCTCGGCGGCAGCCACTTTCGGCGTTCGCGACTGCGCGCCTTGAGAAGGCGCGAGTCCCTTGATTGTAAGCAAAATAAACCTCCACCTCCGGTGGAGGACTGGACGCGTTCTACATTGTGATTGAGAGACCTCCGTGCTTGGACCGCTAGGCTGGCCGAGACATAGAACGGAGGTTTTATGGATGAACGATCGCAATCACACGCGACGTGGGACTGCAAATACCATGTGGTCTTTTCAAGTAAATACCGAACGAAACGTCTTTACGGTGACTTGCGCCGTGAATTGGGTGACCTTTTGCATCGGCTTGCTCTGCAAAAGGATTGCCGGATCGAGGAAGGGCACCTTATGCCCGACCATGTGCATATGCTGATCTCGATCCCGCCGAAGTACTCGGTGTCGCACATTGTGGGCTTCCTGAAGGGCAAGACAGCCCTTTACGTGGCCAACAAATATGCCCGCAAGCGGCGCTACAAAGGCTATCACTTTTGGGCGCGTGGGTACTTCGTCTCAACGGCTGGCTATGATGAGCAGGTCGTCAGACGCTATATCCGTAATCAAGAAAAGGCCGACAAAGCTTCCGACTTTGCCGACCTCTTTAACCGTAGCTACTAACTTATAGCAAAACCGCTTCTAGCGGTTCAAGCGCAGCGTTTCAAACCTCCACCTCTGGTGGAGGTCGTGACTTCTCGTTATCATGCGCTCAGGTCCCGTCCAGCATCTCTTCACGTCGCGGCCCTCCACGACAGGGAAGATGCGGCAGTGCGCCGTACCTAACCTTGATCTGAATCAAGGCAGGGGATGGATGATTCCGACAAATCTCCAGCCGCGTTGGCCGACGCGCGACCATGTGCGCGATGGCCGGCAGGTGGAAAAGTTGGGGGTCCAACAATGAAATATACGGTGGAGACGATCCTGCTCGGTGTCGGCGCCTTCCTGGCGCTGGTAGGGGCCGGTTTCGCTGAGGATCGCTTTTTTGCAGCGCATATGTGGGTGCTGTTCTTCGCGCTGTTCGGCGGCACGATCGTGCTGATGCGGCGGGTCGATTTTCGCCCCGCCATTTCGGGGCACGCGCCGCAGCGGCAGGAATATTTCGACGAGGTGGTGAAGTACGGCGTGATTGCCACGGTTTTCTGGGGCGCCGTCGGGTTCCTCGTCGGCGTCGTCGTGGCGCTGCAACTCGCCTTTCCCGACCTCAATATCGAGCCGTGGTTCAACTTCGGCCGCGTCCGGCCGCTGCACACCTCAGCGGTCATTTTCGCATTCGGCGGCAATGCTCTGATTGCGACCTCCCTCTATGTCGTGCAACGCACCAGCCGCGCCCGGCTTTTCGGCGGCAATCTCGGCTGGTTCGTCTTCTGGGGCTACCAGCTCTTCATCGTGCTTGCCGCCACCGGCTATCTGCTCGGGATCACCCAGGGGCGCGAATATGCGGAACCGGAATGGTACGTCGACCTCTGGCTGACGATCGTATGGGTCGCCTACCTCATTGTCTTCCTGGGCACGATCCTGGTGCGCAAGGAGCCGCACATCTATGTGGCGAACTGGTTCTATCTCGCCTTCATCGTGACGATCGCCTTGCTCCACATCGTCAACAACCTGGCGGTGCCGGTCTCGTTCCTCGGCTCGAAGAGCTATTCCGCCTTCGCGGGCGTGCAGGATGCGCTGACGCAATGGTGGTACGGCCACAACGCCGTCGGCTTCTTCCTGACGGCCGGCTTCCTGGCGATGATGTACTACTTCATCCCCAAGCAGGTGAACCGTCCGGTCTATTCCTACCGGCTGTCGATCATCCACTTCTGGTCGCTGATCTTCATGTATATCTGGGCCGGTCCCCATCACCTCCATTATACGGCGCTGCCGGACTGGGCGCAGACGCTCGGCATGGTCTTTTCCGTGATGCTCTGGATGCCCTCCTGGGGCGGCATGATCAACGGCCTGATGACGCTGTCGGGAGCCTGGGACAAGGTCCGCACCGACCCCATCGTCCGCATGATGGTGATGGCCGTCGCCTTCTACGGCATGGCGACCTTCGAAGGCCCGATGATGTCGATCAAGACCGTCAATTCGCTAAGCCACTACACCGATTGGACGATTGGCCACGTGCACTCGGGCGCGCTCGGTTGGAACGGCCTGATCACCTTCGGTGCCATCTATTACCTGGTGCCGAAGCTCTGGAACCGCGAGCGGCTCTACAGCCTGCGCATGGTCAACTGGCACTTCTGGCTCGCCACCCTCGGCATCGTCGTCTACGCCGCCACCATGTGGGTCGCCGGCATCCAGCAAGGGCTGATGTGGCGCGAATACGATGACCAGGGCTTCCTCGTCTATTCCTTCGCGGAATCGGTCGCGGCGATGTTGCCCTATTACGTCATGCGTGCCGCCGGGGGTGCCCTGTTCTTCGCCGGCGCGCTCATCATGGCCTTCAACGTAACAATGACGATCCTCGGTCGTGTCCGCGACGAGGCCTCGATCCTCGATGCCGCGGCGCTGCCAGCGGCTGCGGAATAGGAGGGGAGACCCATGTCCATTCTCGACAAACACGCGCTATTCGAACGCAATGCGACGCTGCTGCTCGTCGGTTCCCTGCTCGTCGTCTCGATCGGCGGCATCGTCGAAATCGCTCCGCTCTTCTACCTCGAGAACACCATCGAGAAGGTCGAGGGTATGCGGCCTTATTCGCCGCTGGAGCTTGCCGGTCGCGATATCTATGTCCGCGAGGGCTGCTATGTCTGTCACAGCCAGATGATCCGGCCGTTCCGCGATGAGGTTGAGCGCTACGGTCATTATTCGCTGGCGGCGGAGTCGATGTACGACCATCCCTTCCAGTGGGGCTCGAAACGCACCGGTCCGGACCTCGCCCGCGTCGGCGCGCGCTATTCCAACGAATGGCACGTCCAGCACATGATCGAGCCGCGCTCGGTCGTGCCGGAATCGGTCATGCCGAGCTACGCCTTCCTGAAGGAGACGCCGCTCGAGGTGAAGAACGTTGCTGCGAGCATCGAGGCGAACAGGGCGGTTGGCGTCCCCTACACGGACGAGATGATCGACACCGCGCTGGCGGACGTCAAAGCGCAAGCCGATCCGAATGCGGACACATCCGGCCTCGAGGCGCGCTACCCCAAGGCCAAGCTCGGTGATTTCGACGGCGATCCGCAAAAGCTGACCGAGATGGATGCGCTTGTCGCCTATCTGCAGATGCTCGGCACGCTCGTCGATTTCTCCACCTATGACGACACGACCGGCTATCGCTGAGCGGGGAACTGACATGGAAACCTATACCGCCATGCGCCATTTCGCCGACAGCTGGGCTCTCCTTGGCATGACGCTCTTCTTTCTCGGCGTCGTCGCTTTCATCTTCCGGCCTGGCGCCAAGGCGGCCGCCAACCAGGCCGCTGCCATACCCTTCAATCACGATGTGATCGGCTCCGAGCCAGGGCGGCATGCGGGCGGAAAACCGTTGCACACTTTTCCTCATGCCGCTCGAAAGGAGGACTGATCATGGCGGACAAGCATATCGACGAGATCAGCGGCGTCGAAACCACCGGCCACGAATGGGATGGCATTCGCGAACTCAACAATCCGATGCCGCGCTGGTGGGTCTATACGTTCTACGCCACGATCCTCTGGGGGGTCGGTTATGCCGTCGCCTATCCCTCGATCCCGCTGCTCACGGATGCGACCAAGGGCATGCTCGGGTTCTCCAGCCGCGCCGAGGTCAGCACGGAGCTTGCCAATGCCAAGGCAGCGCAGGCAGGGAGTCTTGAGCGCATCGCGTCCAGTTCGCTAGACGAAATCATCGCCGACCCGCAACTTCAGCAATTCGCGGCGGCAGGCGGTGCGTCGGCCTTCAAAGTCAACTGTGCCCAGTGCCACGGTTCCGGGGCGGCCGGCGCCAAGGGCTTCCCGAACCTCAACGACGACGAGTGGCTTTGGGGCGGCAAGCCCGAGGACATCTATCTGACGATCGCGCATGGCATCCGTCACAGCGGCGATGCGGAAACGCGTGTCTCCGAGATGCCCTCCTTCGCGGAGATGCTGACACACGAAGAGATGCGCGAGACCGCGGCCTACGTCGTCAGTCTCAGTGGTACGTCGTCCGATCTGGCGCTTGTTACGAACGGAAAGCAGCTCTTCGCGGACAACTGCTCCGCCTGCCACGGCGCGGATGCGAAGGGCAACCGCGAGATGGGCGCACCCAATTTGGCGGACGCAATCTGGTTGAACGAGGAGGGCGAGCAGGCGATCGTCAACCAGATGAAAGCGCCGAAGCATGGCGTCATGCCCGCGTGGCTGCCTCGCATCGGCGACACGGCAGTCAAGCAACTCGCGGTCTTCGTCCACTCGCTTGGCGGCGGCGAGTAGCGAGCCGTCCGAACAGCTTCCCTCATGCGTTGGCTGCACGTCCCCTCAGGGCGTGCGGCTTTTCTGTGCGCAATTCAAAAGGAGATGCTAAACTTTTCTCGTGGCCGGCCACTCATCAATAATCTGTCGTTTGCCGGTCAGCACCTGCGTTTCCGGAGCCGCTCCATTGCAGGTTTGCCGTTGTGGCGGCGGTCATTCGAGAGGAGGAGCGAGATGTCACAGGAATGGCCCATGTTCATCCTGCAGTGCATCGTCGTCTTCGGCCTCGTCAGCGCACTTTTCATCCGTTTCGGCGAATGAAAGTGCGCTCCCTGCCAGTTGAACTTATTGCTTGGACCAGACCGCCAGCTCGTAGCCATCCGGATCGGTAAAGTGAAAGCGCCGGCCGCCGGGGAAGGCGAAGATCGGCTTGAGGATCCTGCCGCCGGCGCTCTCGACACGGGTTTGAGCGTCCTCCAGGTCATCGGCATAGATGATGACGAGCGGCCCGCCGCTGCGGACCGGACCGAGCGTCGTGAAGCCGCCGGTCAGCCGGCCGTCCGCGAACTCGCAATATTCCGGACCGTAATCGGTGAAGGTCCAGCCGAACGCGCTGCCGTAGAAGGCCTTGCTCGCCGCGATGTCGGCAACATTGAACTCGATATAGTCGATGCGTCGGTCGCTACCGATCATGGCATGTCCTTTCTCGTCTTTGGTCGTTCTTGATCTTTTTCCAGAATGGTCTTCAAGGCGGCGAGATCCTTTTCCACCCAGGCGGCGTCGGTCGCGAATTGCTCGTCGCTCATGCCGGTTTGCCTCAAAATAGTGAACATCACTTCCGCGCCATCGCCATTCGGCACGACCCGCAGCGCGTTGTGGACCTTCGCGCCGTTCTCGAGCGTCACGAGATGATCGACGACGCCGAACTCATTGTCGGGAGCAAAGCGGACGCGGGCGTTGCCGAGCGGTCCAGGCGCGATCCATTCGTCGCCGTCACGGGTGAGCCCCGAAGAGAGCCCGGAGGCCCAAAGCGGCATCTTCGCGTGGTCGGCCATGAAGGCATAGACATCGCGCCAGTCCCGCTCGATCGAGACATGAATTATTCTGGCGGCCATCGTGGTCATGCGTCTCTCCGTTTTCAGCCTGGTTAGCACCTCACTGCGCCGCGGTCCTGGATGAAACGGCCATCTCCTTCGAGCTTACGGTGCCTGCCTCAATGCGCCGTTCGACGGCGCCTGACCATCCTACAGCGAGAAGTAGGCAGAAAGGAGTGGCTTGTCGTCAAAGATGCGACGCGGACTTATCGACGCACCGCTGGCATTCGGCCGCAGACTTGACGCAGATCAAGGTTTGAGACGGGCGAAATCGGTGATGACAGAGGCGATCATGAAATAATCCGGAATCCATGGATGCATCCCCGATCCCTCGCCAAAGCTCAGACGATCGAAAGACTGGAAGCCGAACCGGTCAATGCCGCGCGCGTTCGCAAGCCCCTCTACGAAAAGCGCAGGAAAGTCTTTCCAAAGCGGGCCGAGGGACGTTTTCGCCGCTTCAAGTGGCTCGTCATGCTGGCGACGCTCGGCATCTATTACCTGACGCCGTGGATCCGCTGGGATCGCGGCGCCCATGCGCCGGATCAGGCCGTCCTCGTCGACCTTGCGGCACGGCGCTTCTATTTCTTCTTCATCGAGATCTGGCCGCAGGAGTTCTTCTTCGTCGCCGGGCTGCTGGTCATGGCGGGCCTCGGTCTTTTCCTCGTGACTTCCGCCGTCGGCCGGGCCTGGTGCGGCTATGCCTGTCCGCAGACGGTATGGGTCGATCTCTTCCTGGTCATCGAACGCTTCATCGAAGGCGACCGCAACGCGCGAATGCGGCTCAATGCGGGTCCCTGGACGCTCGACAAGTTCTCCAAACGCATTGCCAAGCATGCAATCTGGCTCGTCATCGGCGTGGCGACCGGCGGCGCCTGGATCTTCTATTTCGCCGATGCTCCATCGCTGCTCAGGAGTTTCGTCACGTTCGAAGCGCCCCCCGTCGCCTATTTCACCGTAGCGATCCTGACGGCCACGACCTACGTCTTCGGCGGGCTGATGCGCGAGCAGGTCTGCACCTATATGTGCCCCTGGCCGCGCATCCAGGCGACGATGCTGGACGAGAATTCGCTGGTCGTCACCTATAACGACTGGCGCGGCGAACCGCGCTCGCGCCATGCCAAGAAGGCAGCGGCAGCCGGCGAGGTCGTCGGCGATTGCGTCGATTGCAATGCCTGCGTCGCGGTCTGTCCGATGGGTATCGACATACGCGACGGCCAGCAGCTCGAATGCATCACCTGCGCACTCTGCATCGACGCTTGCGACGGCGTGATGGACAAGCTCGGCCGCGAGCGCGGGCTGATCTCCTATGCGACGCTCAGCGACTATGCCGCCAATATGGCGCTTGCGACCAACAAGGGGGCGGCGGCGATCGACCCGAGGCGCGTCCGCGACACGAACGGCACCTTCGTGGACGCGGTCAGGCATTTCGACTGGCGCATCGTCTTCCGCACCCGCGTTCTCCTCTATTTCGCCGTCTGGGCAGCGATGGGGCTCGGCCTGGTCTATGGGCTCGCATCGCGTGACCGGCTCGAACTCAACGTGCTGCACGATCGAAATCCGCAATATGTCGTCGAGTCCGATGGTTCGGTGCGCAACGGCTACATGGTCAAGCTGCTCAACATGATCCCTGAGCGGCGCACCATTACCCTTGCGATCGAGGGCATGCCATCGGCGCGGATGCAGCTTGCCGGCCACGCCGGCGATGGCCGGAGCTTCGCGATCGACGTCGATCCGGACAAGGTGACCGCGCTCAAGGTTTTCGTGACGCTGCCCAAGGAAAACCTCGCCGAGGCGGATGCCGGCTTCACATTGATTGCCGACGATCCGTTGAGCCGTGAGCAGGACGCGTACCGGGCGAATTTCAACCGGGCCGCACCAGAAAGATAGGACGCACATGACCCATCATTCGAGCAAGCAGCGTCAATTCACCGGTTGGCACATGATCGCCGTGATGGCCTTGTTCTTCGGGACCATCATCTCCGTCAACTTCGTCATGGCCTGGAATGCCAGCCGAAGCTGGAGCGGCCTCGTCGTCGAGAACACCTATATCGCCAGCCAGCAGTTCAACGGCAAGGTCGCCGAGACTCGAGCATTTCAGGCAAGCGGCATCACCGGTCGGCTGACCGCCGAGCCGGGCGGGATTCGCTACGTCGTGACGTACAACGGCTTACCGGTGAAACAGATCGACAGGGTCGTCGTCGTGTTCAAGCGGCCGGTCGAGGAGCATGAGGATCTTCGCGTCGAGCTCGATCGGCAGGACGAGGGCACTTTCCTCGTCACCGAAAGTCTGAAGCCCGGCCAATGGATCGCCGATGTGACGGCGATGTCCGGCGACGCCGTCGTCTACCGCCAGGCCATCCGCTTCATCGCCCCGGGAGACGTCAAATGAGCTGCTGCGCGCCTGGCGCCGAAATCACGACGGTTGCCGAAGGGGGGCAGGCGCAGCCCGCCTCCGAAGAGCTCTGGCTTGCGAGCCGAAGCCTCGGAGGCGGGTTGCTCCAGACGGATCTCAGCGTCCCCGGGGTCCACTGCGGCGCCTGCATCAGCACGATTGAGAGCGCGTTGCGCGCCAGACCCGAGGTCGAGCGCGCCCGTGTCAATCTCTCCTCGCGCCGCGTTTCGATCGTGTGGAAGGAAGAGGTTGGCGGTCACCGCAGCGAACCCCGCGAATTCGTCAGCGCGATCACGGCTTGCGGTTACCAGGCGCATCTCCTTTCATCCGGCGAAGACGAAGGCGATGAGCTGCTCAAGCAATTGATCCGCGCCGTGGCAGTATCCGGCTTTGCGGCAACCAACATCATGCTGCTCTCCGTCTCCGTCTGGTCCGGGGCGGATGCGGCCACCCGCGATCTGTTCCATTGGATTTCGGCGATGATCGCGGCACCGACGCTGGTCTATGCCGGCCGCTTCTTCTACCAGTCGGCCTGGAACGCCCTTCGCCATGGACGCACCAACATGGACGTGCCGATCGCGCTGGCGGTGACGCTGTCCTACGGTATGTCGCTCTACGAAACGATCGGCCATGGCGAGCATGCCTGGTTCGATGCGTCCGTAACCTTGCTGTTTTTCCTGCTGATCGGCCGGACCCTCGACCACATGATGCGGGGGCGGGCGCGGTCCGCCATCAGCGGTCTGGCACGTCTGTCGCCACGCGGCGCGACGGTCGTTCACCCCGATGGCACGCGCGAATACCGTGCCGTCGACGAGATCAGGCCGGGCGAACGGCTGATGATCGCCGCCGGCGAGCGAATTCCGGTCGACGGGCGCGTGCTTTTCGGCAGCAGCGATCTCGATCGCTCCGTCGTCAACGGCGAGAGTGCGCCCATCACGGTCGGAGCGGGCGATCTCGTCCAGGCCGGGACGCTCAACCTGACGGGCCCGCTGACCTTGGAGACGACCGCTGCGGCGCGCGATTCCTTTCTCGCCGAGATCATGGGGCTGATGGAGGCGGCCGAAGGGGGCCGGGCCCGTTATCGCCGCATCGCCGACCGGGCGGCGCGCTACTATTCGCCGGCCGTCCATCTGCTGGCGCTTCTAACTTTCATCGGCTGGATGCTGGTGGAGGGTGACGTCCGCCATGCCATGCTGATTGCGGTTGCGGTGCTGATCATCACCTGCCCCTGCGCGCTCGGGCTGGCGGTGCCGGTGGTGCAAGTGGTTGCGGCCGGGCGCCTTTTCCAGGGCGGGGTGATGGTCAAGGACGGTTCTGCCATGGAGCGGCTTGCCGAGATCGACACGGTGCTTCTCGACAAAACCGGAACTCTCACCCTCGGCGAGCCGCGCCTCGTCAACGCGCATGAGATTGCGCGTGGCGTGCTGGCAACCGCCGCTGCACTCGCCGCGCATTCTCGCCATCCGATCGCGGTCGCCTTGCACGATGCGGCCCGTAGCTCTCATCTGGAAGGCGAGATCAGCGAAATTCCGGGCGCAGGCATCGAGGCCAAGACGGCGAACGGTGTCTATCGGCTCGGCAGCCGCAGCTTCGCCTGTGGCACCATCGGCGTCTCGAGCGGGTTGCCCGAAGCGATCCTCTCGCTCGGCGGCCAGGAGCTCGCCTGTTTCCGCTTCGAAGATCGCCTCCGCCCCGGCGCGCGCGAGAGCATCGCGGCGCTGCATGAACTGGGACTTGCGACCGGCATTCTTTCCGGCGACCGCGAGCCGGTCGTGGCGGAGATCGGCCGCAGGCTCGGCATTGCCAACTGGCGTGCAGAGCTCTCGCCGCGCGGCAAGGTTGATGCCGTCGCCGCGGGCGGGCGGCGGGTGTTGATGGTCGGCGACGGCATCAACGATGCGCCGGCCCTTCGCGCCGCCCATGTTTCGATGGCCCCGGCGACGGCCGCCGACGTCGGCCGCCAGGCCGCCGATTTCGTCTTCATGCACCAGCCATTGACCGCCATTCCCTTCGCCATCGAGACCTCGCGTCGCGCCGGCCGGCTGATCCGGCAGAATTTCGCCCTCGCAATCGGCTACAACCTGATCGCCGTACCCATCGCCATTCTCGGTTACGCGACGCCACTGGTGGCAGCAGTGGCGATGTCCACCTCATCGGTGATCGTCGTCGCGAATGCCTTGAGATTGCGAAGCCTCGGTTCGGCAACGGCCAGCGAGCCGCCTGCCTCCCTTTTGCAGCCGGCAGGAAGCGCCCGATGAACACGCTCGCCTATCTCATCCCGATCGCCCTGTTGCTCGGCAGTCTCAGTCTCGCGGCCTTTCTCTGGGCGCTGAAGAGCGGCCAGTATGAGGATCTCGACGGCGCCTCATGGCGGGTGCTCGACGATGGCGATGGCAAGCCGGACAGGCATTGATTTTGTCAGGAACGGCTTGTCGTAAATCGATTTGAGTGCCAAAACAGCCTCCTTCGCTGCATGTCCCATGCACCCGCTCTTCCTGGGCCACCGGACTTGCGCAATTCAATTCGAAGGGGCCGGCACGCACGCGAATCGTCGCCCGTGCATGGCTCTCCTGTCCAATGGAGGAAGCACGTGTCACAGGCGGAAATCGGCCTAATCGGCCTCGGCGTCATGGGATCGAACCTGGCGCTCAACATCGCTGAAAAAGGCAACAAAATCGCCGTTTTCAACCGCACGGTTGACGCGACGCGGAAATTCTACGCGGAGGCCGGCGCGCTCAAGGAGCAGATCGTCCCTTGCGAGACGATCGAGGAATTCGTCGCGGCGATCCGTCCGCCGCGGCCGATCATCATCATGATCAAGGCCGGCGATCCGGTCGACCAGCAGATGCAGGCGTTGAAGTCGCATCTTTCGGCGGGCGACATCATGATCGACGCGGGCAATGCGAATTTCCGCGACACGATGCGCCGCTTCGACACGCTGAAGGATAGCGGCCTCACCTTCATCGGCATGGGTGTATCCGGTGGCGAGGAGGGCGCCCGCCATGGTCCTTCGATCATGGTCGGCGGCACCGAGGAATCCTACCGCCGCGTCGAGAAGGTGCTGACCTCGATCGCTGCGAAATATGACAATGATCCCTGCGTTGCCTGGCTCGGAGAAAACGGGGCGGGGCACTTCGTCAAGACGATCCACAACGGCATCGAATATGCCGACATGCAGATGATCGCCGAGATCTACGGCATCCTGCGCGACGGGCTGAAGATGACGGCGCAGGAGATCGGCGAAGTCTTCGGCGCCTGGAACAAGGGCCGGCTCAATTCCTACCTGATCGAGATCACCGAGAAGGTATTGAAGGCCGCCGATCCGCTGACCGGCAAGCCGATCGTCGACCTGATCCTCGACAAGGCCGGCCAGAAGGGCACCGGCAAATGGTCGGTGATCGAGGCGCAGAACATGGGCGTTCCGGCGACCGCCATCGAAGCGGCCGTCGCCGCCCGCAGCATCTCCTCGATGAAGGAGGAGCGCGAAGCGGCTGAGAAGATCCTTGGCCTGCCGCCGGTCGGCGAATTCAAGGTTGCCGACAGGCGGGCCTTCATCAAGGACCTGGAAAGCGCACTGCTGGCCGCCAAGATCGGCGCTTATGCGCAGGGCTTTGCGGTGATGTCGGCCGCCTCGAGGGAATTCGGCTGGAACCTGCCCATGCCCGTTATCGCCAGGATCTGGCGCGCCGGCTGCATCATCCGCTCGCAATTTCTCGACGAAATCACTACCGCCTTCACCAAGGCGCCTGATGCAGCCAACCTGATCGTCACGCCTGCTTTCGCTTCCATGGTCAAGGAAACCGATGCAGCACTCCGCCGCGTCGTCTCCGCGGCGGTGCTCGGCGGCCTGCCGGTGCCGGCACTCGCCTCGGCCCTCGGCTATTTCGACAGCTACCGCCGCGGCCGCGGCACGGCGAACGTGATCCAGGCGCAACGCGACTTCTTCGGCGCCCACGGCTTCGACCGCGTCGACGGCGCCGACAGCCACCATGGGCCGTGGGGCAGCGGGCTGAACGCTTAGGGACGTCACCCGTGCGCGGAGGGCGGCTTTGGCCGCCCTCTTTGCGACAAGCTCGGGCAAGCCAAGGCGTCTACGTTCCGGTGCGGGAATAACGAGAAGCAAGCATGAAATTCAGAGTCATCGAGGGCGGCAAGGCGATCGAAGCTGCAATCACGGTCGGATCAACGACCATTCGCGCCGAGGCGGAGCGGCGCATGACGGCCGCCGGTTATGACCAGTGGCGGGTCCGAAACCTGGCCACCGGGGCGCCGATTCCGCGGCCGATCCAATATCTGAAGATGCAGATCGATTTCGTTGCCGAGAAACTCGAACAGCTCAATCCGATGCCGGCGGATTTTACCGACGACAAATATTGGCCAGCCGCAAGCACTTGAAGAGCAGGGCCGCGATGAAGCGCTCCGGCAGCTTGCAGAGAGTTCCACCAAAGCAACCCGAGAACGCGTCCGACCGCCTCACTTCTTCGTCTGCGGGTAAATCGTCTCGCCGCGCTTCAGCATTTCGACAAAGGTCTCGATCTTCTTCTTCCGGCCGGCTTCCGTCTTCATGTTGTGGGTGCGGAAGGCGAGCGCGAAGCGGTTCTGTTCGCTGAGCTTGCCGAGCATTTCCCTGGCCTTGGGTTCGGCATCGATTGCGGCCTGAAGATCGTCGGGGATCTTCATGTCCTTGCCGCTCTTGTAGGCGCGGTCCCAACGGCCGTCGGCCTTGGCCATTTCCACCTGCCTGAGACCGTGTTCCGTCATCCGGCCTTCCTCGATGAGGCGCGCGACATTGTCGACATTGATCTGGCTCCAGGTGCTCTTCCTGCCGCGCGGCGTGTAGCGCTGGAGAAAGCTCTTGTCATCGAGCCCCTTGCGCACCCCGTCGATCCAGCCCCAGCAGAGCACCACGTCGATCGCTTCTTTGGGCGTGATCGACTCGAGCCCCGACCCCACCTTGTGGACCTTGATCCAGACTTCGTCCTCCTTGTCGTGGTGGCTGCCGAGCCAATCGTAGAAACGCTCGGCGGTCTCGAACTCGCGCACCTTATCGGGATCGACCTTGACGGGCGGCATGCGGCAAACTTCCTCCTGCTGGCTGCATCTTCATTGCTGAATCGCGGTGCAGCCTACAAGGCGGTGCATCAGCCTTCCAGCCCTTAGCCTCCGTTTGCGCGGTCGCGCCGCGAACTGGAAGGGGGCACTCGGTGAGTGCGGCTGGCGCGCGCGATGGGCTCGTGAGAAGGTTGGGCGGACTCGCCTAGAGGAGGAGGTTTCCATGCCTGCGGTGTCGGACCTGAGCTACGATGACTGGCTTGAGCACGCGTTCAGCCACGCGATCCGGCCGCACGGCAATCCCTGGTTCTTCGATGAAGACCCTCCGTGGTGGGATCCCGAGCCGTCTCTCGCCATCGATTACTTTACGAGGCTCTTCACGACGACCGAGCGTTCGCTCGCCGGCTTCTCCGATGCGCAGATCGCCCAGGGCTTGCGGTATCTGCTGAGCACCAGTGCCTCGGGCGATAACGGGTGGTTCTACAAGACGTCGACGCCCGTGGTAGCGCGGCTGGCCTGCGTCGAGGCGATCGAGCATGTCTTCGCCGAGCTGTTCGCGCCGCGCTGCGCCGCTGTGCTGGGGCACATCGACGAACCAGGAGCAGCTCCCCTCAATACCGTCTGTTACATGTGGTGGGACGAGTTCCCATGTCTGGCGCTGCCTGACGACCCGGCTTGCGAACTCATGCACAGGGCGGCGATCGATGTCATGCGTCGAACGCTGAGGCTTGATGCGATCGCGTGCCAGGAGGCAGCCCTCCACGGCCTCGGCCATTGGGCGCGGCATCGACCCAACGAAGTGGCCGCCGCCGTCGATGCGTTCCTCGGCGACGGCCGCAGCAAGCGAGCCGAGATCGTCTCCTATGCCCGTTCCGCGCGGTGCGGCTGTGTCCTCTGAGGTGTTGTGAGACTTTGCTCCAGTGCCGACGTTACAGCTCGGGTCTCAAACCATGGAGGGTGGTTGGTGGCTGCTTCGTCCCGTCCTGACATCGCGACGGATCATTCCCGCCCCTTGATCAGCCGCTGCATCGGCGGCTGAAACTCCGGCTGGCTGAGGCTCTGCAGGGTCTCGGGCGGCTGCCCTTCGATACGGCCGATCACCGCCTTGGCGAGCTCACGGCCAGCAATCCGGATGTCCTCGTACATGGTCATCACCTCCGGACGCAGCCAGCGCAGGAAGTCGCTCGGGACCTTGGAGACCATGTCGGCCTCTTCGCCGAGCTTCTTACGCGCCGCCTCGACGCCGGCAATCAGTGCAATGGCACCGGAGCCGCTGCCGGAAACGATGCCGTCCGGGGCGTCGGACGAACCCATGAGTTTTTCAAAGGCGTCGCGGATGGCGACGAGGCTGTAGTCGATATTGACCTGATGGAAGCTGACCGACTCGGCACCGAAATCCTTGAGGCCGCCTTCGAAGCCGGTGCGCATGTGCGAATGAAAGGTGAGGTGCGGCGGCGGCTCCAGCAGCACCAGCCGGCGTCTGCCGCGTTCGACGAGCTTGCGCACCGCCTCGTAGGCGAAGCGTCCATTGTCGAAATCGTGATAGGGATGGACGATCCCCATTTCGGTCCGTCCATGCGTGGCGAAGGGAAACTGACGTTCGGTGAGCAGCGTCACGCGTGGGTCGTTCGGCTCCATTCGCGAGATGATCACGCCGTCGGCGGCACCGGTGTCGAGAATGTAGCGGATCGGGCCGAGCGGATCCTTGGAGGAGCTATAGGGCGTGACGACCAGGTGGTACGGCGTGCCGGCGAGGATTTCCGTGATGCCGATGACCATCGGGCTGGTGATGCCCATGATCTCTTCCTCGAGCGTCAGGACGAGGCTGATGACATTGGTCTTGCCGGTCCTGAGGCGAACGCCTGCACGGTTCGGCTGATAGCCGATCTGCTTGGCGACCAGGCGGACGCGCTCCTTGGTCTCGGCGCCGATATCGGGCGCATCCTTCAGCGCGCGGGAAACGGTGGTGATGCCGAGCCCGGTCATGAAGGCGATCGTCTTCAATGTCGGCCTGGCGCCCTCCGTTGGCGGCACTGCCGCCGGCCTGTTCCTTGTCCTGCCTTCCATGCCAAAGCCCGCTCGTTCGGACCTCCAAAGCCACTCATGCCAACCGCAACCGCGGTGCCGGCGCCTTTCTGATAGCCCCGTCTCCTGCCCCTTGCCGGTTATATACGATTTGCTTGAACGCACCATATCGGGGCGAAGCGAAATCGTGTTCCCAATATCTGTAACGATACAGTAGTAATGTCGAGCGTTTTTGTTGCTGCGCTGCAAATTGCGTAAACGGAGGGTTGAATAACGACTATCCGAAATATCTTGCTGCGTATGCGAAGGGTGGGCTTTCGGAACGACGCGAAGCGTCTCTGCCTTATGTATTAAAAACAATCAGATAATGGCGGAGAGGTGAGCGTTGGCGATATTTGGACATGGCGCGAGCGCGCCCCTCCAAGGTCGGTCGGATGAAAGCAGGAGTTGTACAAAAATAATTAATTTGAATTGTTCGTTGTGGGTGTTGCGTCGGCAAATGGATTGAACTAAGTTTTTTACGGTAACGTTACAGTGAGGGAGGAGACTCATGAAATTACGTTCTTTGGCCGGCGCACTGGCCGCAACCGTGGCGGTGCCGTTCGGCGTGGCTCAGGCCACCGATCTGGAGGTCACGCATTGGTGGACGTCCGGCGGCGAGGCTGCCGCGGTCGCCGAACTGGCCAAGGCCTTCGACGCGACCGGCAACAAATGGGTCGACGGTGCGATCGCCGGCTCCGGCGGAACGGCGCGGCCGATCATGGTGAGCCGCATCACCGGCGGCGACCCGATGGGCGCCACGCAGTTCAACCATGGCCGTCAGGCGGAAGAGCTGGTGCAGGCAGGGCTGATGCGCGACCTGACCGATGTCGCCACACGCGAAAACTGGAAGGAGATCGTCAAGCCCTCGAGCCTGCTCGACTCCTGCACCATCGAGGGCAAGATCTACTGCGCCCCCGTCAACATCCATTCCTGGCAGTGGCTGTGGCTTTCGAACGCTGCGTTCCAGAAGGCCGGTGTTCCCGTGCCGAAGAACTGGGACGAGTTCGTCGCAGCGGCACCGGCGCTTGAAAAGGCCGGTATCGTGCCGCTCGCCCTCGGCGGCCAGCCGTGGCAGTCGTCGGGAGCCTTCGACGTCTTGATCGTCGCGGTCGCCGGCAAGGATGTATTCGAGAGCGTCTTTGCCAAGAAGGATGAGGAAGTGGCGGCCGGACCGGAGATCGCCAAGGTCTTCAAAGCCGCCGACGACGCACGCCGGATGGCCAAGGGCAGCAATGTTCAAGACTGGAATCAGGCGACGAACCTTGTCATCACCGGCAAGGCTGGCGGTCAGATCATGGGAGACTGGGCCCAGGGCGAATTCCAGCTTGCTGGCCAGAAGGCCGGAGTCGACTACACCTGCCTTCCGGGTCTTGGCCTCAACGAGGTGATCTCGACCGGTGGCGACGCGTTCTATTTCCCGCTGCTCGAGGACGAGGAAAAGTCGAAGGCGCAGGAGCAGTTGGCATCGACGCTGCTGAAGCCGGAGACGCAGGTCGCGTTCAACCTGAAAAAGGGCTCGCTGCCGGTGCGCGGCGACGTGGACCTCGCGACCGCCAATGACTGCATGAAGAAGGGGCTCGATATCCTTGCCAAGGGCAACGTGATCCGGAGCACCGACGAGCTTCTCTCGCAAGATAGCCAGAAGCAGAAGGAAGACCTCTTCTCCGAGTTCTTTGCAAACACGTCGATAACTCCGGAGGACGCGCAGAAGCGCTTTGCCGAGATCATCGCAGCGGCGGACTGACGTTCTCCGCCTGAAGGCCCCGCGCATTCGCGGGGCCGCCCTCATCCCCATTCGGCACGACGCGCTCGCGCCGGGCACGCGTGTCGATGTCTGTTGGCGTCGGCGTTCGAGGAGCGTCCGCCTTCGAGTTGGATCACCGTTCCGAATTCCCGTGAACGCGGCGTGACTGGTGAGGGGCGATAGCCGGGGTGAGGCGGTTGGCGCAGCAGTCGCGTGTTCGCGCATTGATATCTTGCAGTCCGGAGGAGCAAACATGACAGGTCAAACACGCGGCTCGGCTCGGCCGAATCAGTGGTTGCGGAACCTGAATGCGAAGATCGCCTCTGTTCCGATGATCCTGACGGCCGTGGTCATTTTCGTCGGCGGCACGGCCTGGACAGTTCTTTATTCCTTTACCAACTCCAAGCTGCTGCCGCGCCTGTCCTTCGTCGGTCTGGACCAATACGAGCGGCTATGGGCGGCACCACGTTGGCTCGTCTCGATCGAGAATCTCGCCATCTACGGCGTCTTGTCGCTGATCTTCAGCCTCGTCATCGGTTTCGTGCTGGCCGCGCTGATGGACCAGAAGATCCGTTTCGAGAATGCGTTCCGGACGATCATGCTCTATCCATTCGCCCTGTCGTTCATCGTCACGGGCCTGGTCTGGCAGTGGCTGCTCAATCCGCAATTCGGCATCCAGTCGATCGTTCGCTCGCTCGGCTGGACGAGCTTCTCCTTCGATCCGCTCTACAACGCCGACATCGTCATATACGGCATCCTGATCGCCGCGCTCTGGCAGGGCACCGGGCTCGTGATGTGCCTGATGCTCGCCGGTCTGCGGGGCATCGACGAGGACATCTGGAAGGCGGCGCGGGTCGACGGCATTCCGATGTGGAAGACCTATGTGCTGATCATCATCCCGATGATGCGCGGCGTCTTCATCACTACCCTGGTGATCATCGCAAGCGGCATCGTCAAGGTTTACGACCTCGTGGTGGCGCAGACGAGCGGCGGCCCTGGCATCGCCTCCGAAGTGCCCGCCAAATATGTCTACGACTACATGTTCCAGGCGCAGAACCTGGGGCAGGGCTTTGCCGCCTCCACCATGATGCTCCTGACCGTCGCAATCATCATCGTGCCGTGGGCGTATCTGGAATTCGGAGGAGGTCGCAAGCGTGCTTAATCTCGTCACCAACAACAGCATCGCCGAGCACGAAGCGGCTCCTGGCAGGATCACGTCCGGTCCGAAAGGCCGCAAGCCGCGCAGAACGCTCTCGCGCCGCAACATCATCGTCTACGGCACCCTGATCGTAGTCGCTCTCTACTATCTGCTGCCACTCTACGTGATGATCATGACGTCGCTGAAGGGCATGCCGGAAATCCGCGTCGGCAATATCTTCGCGCCGCCGCTCGAAATCACCTTCGACCCCTGGGTGAAGGCCTGGGCCGAGGCTTGCACCGGCCTCAACTGCGACGGGCTTTCTCGCGGTTTCTGGAATTCGGTCCGTATCACCGTTCCTTCGGTGATCATATCGATCGCGGTCGCCTCGGTGAACGGTTACGCGCTTGCCAACTGGCGCTTCAAAGGGGCGGACCTCTTCTTCACAATCCTCATCGTCGGCGCCTTCATTCCCTATCAGGTGATGATCTACCCGATCGTGATCGTCCTCAGGGAAATGGGCGTCTACGGCACGCTGACCGGCCTCGTCATCGTACATACGATCTTCGGCATGCCGATCCTGACGCTCTTGTTCCGCAACTATTTTGCCGGCTTGCCGGAGGAACTCTTCAAGGCGGCGCGTGTCGATGGTGCCGGGTTCTGGACGATCTACTTCAAGATCATGCTGCCGATGTCGCTGCCGATCTTCGTGGTCGCGATGATCCTGCAGGTCACCGGCATCTGGAACGACTTCCTGTTCGGCGTCGTCTTCACCCGCCCCGAATATTACCCGATGACCGTCCAGCTCAACAACATCGTCAATTCGGTGCAGGGCGTGAAGGAATACAACGTCAACATGGCGGCAACGATTTTGACGGGGGCAGTTCCGCTCGTCGTCTACTTCGTCTCCGGACGGCTCTTTGTCCGCGGCATCGCAGCCGGTGCAGTGAAAGGATAAGCAAGCATGACAAGTGTTTCCGTCAGGGATCTGTCGCTGAACTTCGGGGCCATCACCGTTCTCGACAAGCTCAATCTCGATATCGACCACGGCGAATTCCTCGTCCTGCTCGGCTCGTCCGGCTGCGGAAAGTCGACGCTGCTGAACTGCATCGCCGGCCTGCTCGACGTGTCGGACGGGCAGATCTTCATCAAGGATCGCAACGTCACCTGGGAGGAGCCGAAGGATCGCGGCATCGGCATGGTGTTCCAGTCCTACGCGCTTTACCCGCAGATGACGGTCGAGAAGAACCTCTCCTTCGGGCTGCAGGTCGCCAAGATTCCGCAGCCGGAGATCGACAAGCGCGTGAAGCGTGCAGCGGCCATCCTGCAGATCGAAGCATTGCTGAAGCGGAAGCCGTCGGAGCTATCGGGCGGGCAGCGGCAGCGTGTGGCAATCGGCCGGGCGCTGGTGCGCGATGTCGACGTCTTCCTCTTCGACGAGCCGCTGTCGAACCTCGACGCCAAGCTGCGATCCGAACTGCGCGTCGAAATCAAGAGGCTGCACCAGTCGCTGAAGAACACGATGATCTACGTGACGCACGACCAGATCGAGGCGCTGACGCTTGCCGACCGCATCGCCGTCATGAAGAGCGGCGTGATCCAGCAGCTTGCCGACCCGATGACCATCTACAACGCACCGGAGAACCTTTTTGTCGCCGGCTTCATCGGTTCGCCGTCGATGAACTTCTTCCGCGGCGAGGTGGAGGCGAAGGACGGACGCAGCTTCGTCCGGGTGAACGACGTCGCCTTCGACGTCACCGCCTATCCGGCGCGCACGAGGCTGCAGTCCGGCCAGAAGGTGGTCCTCGGTCTGCGGCCCGAGCACGTCAAGGTCGACGAGGCGAGGGAGGGGCATGAGGTGCACCAGGCAATCGTCGATATCGAGGAGCCGATGGGCGCGGACAACCTGCTCTGGTTAACGCTTGCCGGCCAATCCATGTCGGTCCGGATCGCCGGCCAGCGGCGCTATCCTCCCGGCAGCACGGTGCGCCTCTCCTTCGACATGGCCGTTGCCTCGATCTTCGACGCCACTAGCGAAAGCCGTCTCTGACCGAAATCCGAGGGGTCGCCGACGGCCTCCGCTCGGACGAAAGCCGGCGCGAACCCGCCGGTCAACGAATGGACTATGGCAATGCCTTCCGAACTCAACAATCGCGACGCCATCCGCGTCGACCTCTCCGGCGATTGGCTGCTCGCTTCGGCGGACAACAGCCACGCGCTGACCATTGCGCTTCCGGGCGACGTGCACAGCGCGCTTCAACGGGCCGGCATCATTGCCGATCCCTATCACGGCCGGAACGAGGCGGACGTCCAATGGGTGGCCCACAAGGACTGGGTGCTCGAGCGCACCGTTTCCATCGATTCCGGCGATCTCGAAGGCTATTGGTATCTTGATCTCGACAGTATCGACACCGTCGCCTCGGTTTTCGTCAACGATCGGCTCGTCTTGCAGGCGGACAATTGCTTCCGTCGATATCGTGCTGATGTTTCGCAGGCACTCGTCTCGGGGGAGAACCGCATCCGCGTCGCGCTCCACTCCTCGATATCAGAAGGTGCGCGGCGCCAGGCGGCGCAGCCCTTTTACGTGCCCTATCACGATGGCAACTCGCCGATCCCCAACGGCAATATGCTGCGCAAGCCGCAATGCCATTTCGGCTGGGATTGGAACATCGGCATTGCGCCGCTCGGCGTCTATGGCGCGCTGGCGCTCTGCCGGCTGGAGACGGCGCGGATCGAACATGTCACGACGCGACAGGTCTGGCTGGAGGACGGGTCTGTCGATCTGCAGGTGACGGTCGAGCTCTACGCCCACGATCCTGGCATCCTGCCGATCCACTTCGAGCTCGACGGCCTGCGCGAGCGTCTGGATTGCAGCGTTGCCGCGGGCGCGACACGCATCACCCATGTGTTCAACGTGGCGGAGCCCAGACGCTGGTGGCCGGCCGGCAGCGGCGAGCAGGCGCTCTCGACCCTCAAGGTGGAAACGCCCGAGGAAAGCGTCACGCGCCAGATCGGCTTTCGCAGGCTCGAACTCGTCACCGACAAGGACGAGGACGGCAGCCGCTTCGCGCTGCGCGTCAACGGCCGCGATATCTTCTGCCGGGGTGCCAACTGGATACCGGCCGACGCGCTGATGTCGCGCGTCACGCCTGAGGGCGTCGAGGACCTGTTGCGCTCGGCGGTCGAAGCCAACATGAACATGATCCGCGTCTGGGGCGGCGGCTTCTACGAGCCGGACTGGTTCTACGACCTCTGTGACCGGCTCGGCCTGCTCGTCTGGCAGGACTTCATGTTCGCCTGCAATCTCTACCCGTCGACGCCGGACTTCCTTGAAAACGTCGCCGCGGAGGTGGACTACCAGGTCAGGCGCCTCCAGTCCCACCCGTCGATCGCACTCTGGTGTGGCGACAATGAACTCGTCGGCGCGCTGACCTGGTTCGAGGAAAGCCGCAAGGATCGCGACCGCTATCTCGTTTCCTACGACCGGCTAAACCGAACCGTCGAGACGGCGATGAAGGCTGCCTCACCGGAGGCGATCTGGTGGCCGTCGAGTCCGTCGGTCGGTTATCTCAATTTCGGCGATGCCTGGCATGCGGATGGCGCCGGCGACATGCACTACTGGTCCGTCTGGCACGAGAACAAGTCCTTCGACAATTACCGCACCGTGCGGCCGCGCTTCTGCTCGGAATTCGGTTTCCAGTCCTATACGTCGATGCCGGTGATCCGGCAGTTCGCCGAGGCGCACGACTTGAATATCGCCTCTCCGGTGATGGAGGCGCATCAGAAGAATGCCGGCGGCAACGAGCGGATCGCCGGGACGATGTTCCGCTACTTCCGTTTCCCTAAGGATTTTCCGAGCTTCGTCTATCTGAGCCAGATCCAGCAGGGGCTGGCGATCCGCACGGCGGTCGACTACTGGCGCTCGTTGAAGCCCCATTGCATGGGAACGCTCTATTGGCAGCTCAACGACACCTGGCCGGTCGCCTCCTGGTCGAGCCTCGACTATGGCGGCCATTGGAAAGCGATGCACTACATGGCGCGCCGCTTCTTCCAGCCGGTCGCCATCGCCGCCATTCCGTCGGCGGACGGCCGGGAAATCGCCTTCTCGGTGGTGAACGACACGCCGGAGCCGGTGACGATCGAACTCGAGACCTTCCTCGTTTCGCTCGACGGCAGCCGCCGTCCGCTGTTGGCGGCGATGGGCTCGTGCTCACCCGACCGTGCGGCGACGCTCGTTGCCATCGCTGCGAGCGACATTCCGCCGGATGCACTGCTCTTCTGGTCCTTCGAGGCATCGAACGGCATGCGCGGCGAGGGGCATTACGTTCATGGCACCTACAAGGCCCTCGATCTCGCGCCATCCGGGCTGACGCTCGAAACGGCGCCGCGGCCGGACGGCGCCTTCGATGTGACTGTCCGTGCGGCGGGCCTGGCGCTGCAGGTGATGATCGAGGCCGATGTCGAGGGTCTCTATTCCGACAATGCCTTCGACCTGACCGCCGGTGAAGTGAAGACGGTCCGTTTCGCGCCGAAGGAGCCGCTTCAAACGGGCGGCGTGCCGCACTTTACCGCCTATGACCTCGAATCCTGCCAGGGAAGGGGCTGAGCGTCATGAAGTTTCATCCCGCCAGAACGCGTGGTTCCCCATCGGTGAACACCACCTGATACGGGTGCGGCGCCAGCCGCGTCCGCCTTTCTTCCGTCCATTCCCGCGAAGTCCCAATCGCGCGAACCCACAAGGAGATTTTCAATGAAAGACGTCAGCTTCCAGCTCTACAGCGCCCGCAACTTCCCGCCGCTTGCCGAAGTGCTCTCCGCACTCGGTGAAGCCGGCTATACCCAGGTCGAAGGTTACGGCGCGCTCTATGCGTCGCTTACCGATGGTGAAATCGCCGGCTTCAAGAGCGGCCTCGATCGCCATGGCCTCGCCATGCCGACCGCCCATTTCGGCCTCGACATGCTCGAGTCGGATCCGGACCGGGTCTCGAAGATCGCCAGGACGCTCGGCATCCGTGCCATTTATTGCCCCTACCTCATGCCCGACCAGCGCCCGACCGACGCGACCGGCTGGCGCGCCTTCGGTGCGCGGCTGCAGGCGGCGGGCAAGCCGTTCCGCGACGCGGGGCTCGACTTCGGCTGGCACAATCACGATTTCGAGTTCTTTCCGCTGGCGGACGGCTCGGTGCCGCTCGACCTGATTTTCGCCGGCGGCCCGGAACTCTCCTGGGAGGCGGATATCGCCTGGATCGTGCGCGGCGGCGCCGACCCCTTCGCCTGGATCTCGAAACACGGCGGTCGCATCACCGCCGTCCATGTCAAGGACATCGCGGCCAAGGGCGAGAATGCAAGTGAGGACGGCTGGGCGGATGTCGGCCAGGGCACGCTCGACTGGAAGGCGCTCATCAAGGCGCTCTCAAAGACCTCGGCCAAGTATTTCATTGCCGAACACGACAATCCCAGCGACTTCCGGCGCTTCGCCAAGCGCTCGCTGGCTTCGATTCAATCCTACTGAGCAGGACATCTCCATGGTAAAAGAACTTGGCGTCGGCATCATCGGATGCGGCAACATCTCAACCACCTATTTCAAGCTTGCGCCGCTCTTCAAGGGCATCAGGATCGTCTCCTGCGCCGATATCAATCCGGTCGCCGCCGAGGCGCGGGCGGCTGAATTCGACGTGAGCGCGCAGAGCATCGAGGCGATGCTCGTCAATCCGGAAGTCGACATCGTCGTCAACCTGACCATCCCGGATGCGCATTTCCCGGTTTCGAAGGCGATCCTCGAATCCGGCAAGCACGTTTACTCAGAGAAGCCGCTCGTCCTCACCATGGAACAGGGCGAGGAACTGCGGGCGATCGCCAGGGCGAAGGCGCTGATGGTCGGCTCGGCGCCGGACACGTTTCTCGGCGGCGCGCACCAGCTCGCCCGTGCCCATATCGACGCGGGCAAGATCGGCCGGATTACTTCCGGGACCTGCCATGTGATGAGCCCCGGCATGGAAATGTGGCATCCCAACCCGGACTTCTTCTTCCTGCCGGGCGGCGGCCCGGTGCTCGATCTCGGACCCTATTACATTGCCAACCTCGTCAACCTCATCGGGCCGGTGAAGCGGGTCGCAGCGCTTTCCTCCATGGCAAGCCAGACCCGCACCATCACCAGTGAGCCACGCAAGGGCGAGGTGATTCCGGTCAAGACGCCGACCAACATCCACGCGCTGCTCGAATTCCACAACGGCGCGACGATCACGCTTTCGGCAAGCTGGGATGTCTGGTCGCACCGCCACGCCCATATGGAACTCTACGGCAACGAGGGCTCCTTGTTCGTGCCGGATCCCAATTTCTTCGGCGGCACGGTCGAAGCAAGCGGGCAGGGCAAGGACATCCAGCCGCTGGAGATGTGGGATCATCCGTTCGCCGTCAACAACTGGGAGCATCCGCTCGGTCCGATCGCCAACTATCGCACCGCCGGCCTCGCCGACCTCGCGGACGCGATCCTGAACGGACGCGATGCGCGTTGCTCGCTCGATCGCGCCCTGCATGCCGTCGACGTCATGGTGTCGATCCTGAAATCGGGCGAGGAGGGCCGTTTCGTGACGCTTTCGACGACCTGCACCCAGCCGGCGGCGCTCGGCATCGAGGAGGCGCGGGCGCTGTTGCGGTAGAGGGAAGACCTCTCCCCAACCCCTCCCCACAAGGGGGAGGGGCTCCTTCGCCGCACCGTTTCTGCCTTCGTCTCGACATCTCAACCTAGTGCGACGTTGAAAGCGGCAGGCCGTCGCGGCAGGCACGACTAGCCTCTCCCCCTTGTGGGGAGAGGTTGGAGAGGGGTATTCAAACCCACGCAATCCGAAACGAGGAGTATGACGATGCCCTGGCAACCGGCGGAAACCCGATACGAGAAGATGAAGTACAACCGCTGCGGCCGGAGCGGACTGAAACTGCCGGCGATCTCGCTCGGGCTGTGGCACAATTTCGGGAATGACACGCCGCACGAGCGCAAGGTCGACATGTGCCGGACGGCTTTCGACCTCGGCATCACGCATTTCGATCTCGCCAACAATTACGGACCGCCGCCCGGTTCGGCCGAGACCGCCTTCGGGGAAATCCTCCGGACTGAATTTGCCGGCCTGCGCGATGAGCTCATCATCTCGTCCAAGGCGGGCTACGACATGTGGCCCGGTCCCTATGGCGAATGGGGCAGCCGCAAATACCTGATCGCCTCCTGCGACCAAAGCCTCAAGCGCCTGGGGCTCGACTATGTCGACATCTTCTATTCCCACCGCTTCGATCCGGACACGCCGCTCGAGGAAACCTGCGCGGCGCTCGACCATATCGTCCGCTCGGGGAGGGCGCTCTATGTCGGCATCTCCTCCTACAATTCGCAGCGCACTCGCGAGGCGGCAGCAATTCTCAAGGAACTCGGCACGCCGTGCCTCATCCACCAGCCGAGCTACTCGATGCTCAACCGCTGGATCGAGGATGATGGTCTCGTCGACACGCTCGAAGAGCTCGGCATCGGCTCGATCGTCTTCTCGCCGCTCGCCCAGGGCATGTTGACGACGAAATACCTGAACGGCATCCCTCAGGACAGCCGCGCCGCGCAGAACCATTTCCTCAAGAAGGATTTCATCCGTCCGGCGATCACCGACAACATCCGCAAGTTGAACGGAATCGCCGAACGGCGCGGTCAGACGCTGGCGCAGATGGCGCTTGCCTGGGTGTTGCGCGGCGGCCGCATTACCTCGGCGCTGATCGGCGCAAGCCGTTCCGAGCAGATCGTCGATTGCGTCAGGGCGCTCGAGAACGATGCCTTTACGGCCGAGGAACTGGCGGAGATCGATCTCTATGCCCGTGAAGCCGATATCAATCTCTGGGCATCGTCTGCAGAGCGCTGATTGCAGCTGAATGCCTTGATTTGCCTCGATTTTAGGCAAGCAAGCACGGTTTCCATGGCCTGTACAAAAGTAGGGGGGTGGCGGCTCAATGCCGCCGCTGGACATGGAGTTGCGATTCTGTATGGTGCGTTGCTGTTGTCCGATTTGCGCAGTGCTTTTGGCAAATTCGTATCGGCCGGCAAGCGAGGAGAAACAAGGCGCTTCGATCATCCGAAACGGGGTGAAGACGCCTCGATAGGCGGCGGCGTTGGCAGTGAACGGCGTCGATCGCCAGGCGGGAACTAGGGAGGAACTATGGATCGCCGTTCATTCATTAAAAACGCGAGCTTGGGCGGGCTCGGTGCAGCCGCCGCGACGGCGCTCGCAGCGCCTGCCATTGCGCAAAGCAATCCGAAGGTGACCTGGCGTTTGACGTCGTCGTTCCCGAAGTCGCTGGATACGATCTACGGTGGCGGTGAAGTCCTGTCGAAATACGTGTCGGAGGCCACTGACGGCAACTTCCAGATCCAGGTTTTCGCGGCGGGTGAAATCGTTCCGGGGCTGCAGGCCGCCGATGCGACGGCAGCCGGCACTGTCGAGGCGTGCCACACTGTCGCCTACTACTACTGGGGCAAGGACCCGACCTGGGCGCTTGGCGCTGCCGTGCCCTTCGCGCTCAATGCGCGCGGCATGAACGCCTGGCACCATCATGGCGGCGGCATCGACCTGTTCAACGAATTCCTCGGTGCGCAAGGCCTGGTCGGTTTCCCGAACGGCAATACCGGCGTCCAGATGGGCGGCTGGTTCCGCAAGGAGATCAAAACCGTTGCCGACATGAAGGGCCTGAAGATGCGCGTCGGCGGCTTCGCCGGCAAGGTCATGGAGCGCCTCGGCGTGGTGCCGCAGCAGCTCGCCGGCGGCGATATCTACCCGGCCCTCGAGAAGGGCACCATCGATGCCGCCGAGTGGGTCGGCCCCTATGACGATGAGAAGCTCGGCTTCTACAAGGTGGCGCCGTACTACTACTATCCCGGCTGGTGGGAAGGTGGGCCGACGGTGCACGCCATGTTCAACAAGGCGGCCTACGACGGTTTGCCGAAGGCCTATCAGTCGCTGCTGCGCACGGCCTGCCAGGCGACCGACGCCAACATGCTGCAGAAGTACGACTATCTGAACCCGTCGGCGATCAAGCGCCTCGTCGCGGCCGGCGCCAAGCTGAGCCCGTTCAGCCCGGAAATTCTGTCGGCCTGCTTCGACGAGGCGAACAAGGTCTATGCGGAGATGGAAGCGGCAAACCCGACCTTCAAGAAGATCTGGGAGTCGATCAAGGCGTTCCGTGCCGAGTACTACCTCAACGCCCAGATCGCCGAATACAACTACGACACCTTCATGATGATCCAGCAGCGCAACGGCAAGGTCTAAACTGCGCCGCATCGTTGAACGGAAGAACCCCGGGGCCGCTGTCCCGGGGTTTTTCTTTGGTGCGGGGCTGACAACCGAGAAGAGCGGGGAGCAGCCCGGCCTTCTGCATTCGGATGGTATCCGTCCGAGCGCGACCGCCTTTGCATATTGAGTAAAACTGTTCAGACCCTGTCCTTATTCCCATGCATAAGGACAGTTGCCAACATGGAGATTTTTGAAGGAGACAGCGGGTCTCGGGTGAGCCGTCTTGAGGTGATCAACACCGGACGGCGGCGTCGATTTACGGAAGATGAGAAGCTGCGGATTGTCGCAGAAAGCTTTGCCGGGAGAGGCCGTGCGTCGGCCACGGCCCGTCAGTACGGCATCAGTCGCTCCCTGTTGAACCGTTGGCGCAAATCGGTTCGCCAGGGTTTGCACGGCCAGAAACAAACCGATGGTTTTGTGCCGGCGTTCGTCATGCCGGAAACTTTTGTGCCGGTGAAGCAGGTCACTCCACCTGCTGCGATGGAGCAGCCGGTGGCGTCTCCTTCCGGCCGCATGGAGATTGTTGCGGCGAACGGCCGTCGTGTGGTCGTGGACGGCAGCGTCGACGTTGAGGCGCTGCTGCGGATCATGCGGGGGCTGGAGACGTTGCGGTGATCATGCTTCCTTCCGGTCAAAATGTGCGGGTGTGGATTGCAACGGGCCATACGGACATGCGGTGTGGGTTTCCATCGCTTGCGTTGCGGGTGCAGGAGGTGCTGAAACTGAACCCTTTGGACGGCAATCTTTTTGTGTTTCGCGGTCGCAGCGGATCGCTGCTAAAAGTGATCTGGAGTGACGGCCAGGGGAGCTGCCTTTTTACAAAAAGATTGGACCGTGGCCGGTTCGTCTGGCCTTCTGCCGAAGGCGGAGCGATAGCGATATCACCCGCGCAGCTCAGTTATCTTCTGTCCGGAATCGACTGGAGGCATCCTCAGGAAACCTGGCGGCCGACGAAGGTCGGCTAGCATTATTCTATTGAAAATACAGGGGAAATCTGATCGAATGGCTTCATGATCTCAAAGCCTGTCGATCTTCCTGTGGATGTTGTTGGCGCTTACCTGGCGCTGCGTGGCGAGCATGAAGCCTTGCAGGCTAAACACGCTATCGCAGTAGCGGAAGCCGCCAATGCGCAGGCGATGCTCTCTGACAACGAGGCGCTGATCGTTGCTCTGGAATTGAAGATCGAGAAGCTCAGGCGCGAGTTGCGGGGCCAGCGCTCTGAGCGCACGGCGCGCCTGCTCGACCAGTTGGAACTGCAGCTCGAGGAACTCGTGGCGGCGGCGACGGAGGATGAGGTCGCGGCACAAGCAGCAAGCGCCAGAACCTCGAGCGTACGTTCGTTCACGCGCAAACGGCCGGTGCGCAAACCATGGCCGGACGATATCGAGCGCGAACGTGTTGTCATCGAGCCGCCGACGACTTGCACCTGCTGTGGTGGTTCGCGCCTGTCGAAGCTGGGCGAGGACGTCACCGAGACGCTGGAAGAGATCCCACGCCGGTTCAAAGTGATCGAGACGGTGCGGGAAAAGTTCACCTGCCGCGACTGTGAGGCGATCAGTCAGACGCCCGCACCCTTCCATGCCACGCCGCGCGGCTTTATCGGGCCGAACCTGCTGGCGACGATCCTGTTCGACAAGTTCGGCATGCACAGCCCGCTCAACCGGCAGAGTGCCCGGTTCAAATGCGAGGGGATCGATCTTTCGACCTCGACGCTGGCCGACCAGGTCGGGTACGCAACAGCCGCTCTCATGCCTGTCTTCGATCTGATCGAGGCGCATGTCTTCGCGGCCGAGCGTCTTCACGGTGATGACACCACCATTCCCATTCAGGCCAGGGACAAATGCACGACCGGACGCATATGGACTTACGTATGCGATGACCGGCCATTCGGGGGAACGGCGCCGCCAGCCGCAATCTATTATGCGTCGAGTGACCGGCGCGGCGAACATCCGCAGAAACACCTGGCCGGATACGGCGGCATTCTGCAGAGCGATTGCTACAATGGCTTCGAGCCGATCGCTGTTGCCGCAACGAAAGCGGTCCCGATCACATTCGCCTTTTGTCACGCGCATGCGCGGCGGAAATTCTTTGAGCTGGCCGATATCCAGAAGAATGCGCGGGATCGCAAACGGAGGGGCAAGCCGATCTCGCCGATCGCATTGGAAGCCGTCAAGCGCTACGACGAATTGTTCGAGATCGAGCGCCAGATCAACGGATTGAGCGCCGAAGAACGACTGGCTGTGCGGCAGGAGAAGAGCAAGCCACTGTTCGATGACATGCACGAGTGGTTGACGAAGGAACGCGCCATGCTCAGCAGATCGTCCGAGGTCATCGAGCCGATCGATTACATGCTCAAGCGCTGGGAGGGCTTTGCTCTCTTCCTCAAAGACGGGAGAGTTTGTTTAACGAACAACGCAGCCGAGCGGGCGCTGAGAAGTGTCGCATTGGGAAGACGGAACTGGACCTTCGCCGGTTCTCAGCGCGGGGCCGATCGTGCCGCTGTCATGCTGACCGTCATCACCACCTGCCGCCTCAACGATATCGACCCGAAGGCATGGCTTGCAGACGTGCTGGCTCGCATCGCCGACCATCCTGTCACGCGCCTGTACGAACTGCTGCCCTGGGAGTGGAAACGTGCATCGGCGGCAACCGTCATGCTGGCGGCCTGACGATGGTGGCTTCCGTCGTCCGCCTGAAGGTCACCCTCGATCATGTCGAGCCGATAGTGATGCGGCGCGTTGTCGTGCCGTTCACCATCAGGCTCAGTCGGCTGCACGAGGTGTTGCAGGCGGCGATGGGCTGGACCAACAGCCACCTTTACGAATTCCGCATGCGTGACGTCGGCTTTGGTTTGCCTGACGAGGAATGGGGGGATGGTCCGATCGATGCCCGCAGGGTCTCGCTGCTGTCGGCAGTCCAGGACACCGGTGCGAAATCGTTCAAATACCTTTACGACTTTGGCGACGGCTGGGAACACAGCATCAAGATCGAGCGCACCTTTCCTGCGGTCGGCACGGAAGGACCGATGCTTCTCGAAGCAACGGGGCACTGCCCGCCCGAAGACGTTGGTGGTCCATGGGGTTATCAGGAGTTCTGCGAGGCGCTTGCAGACCCGGCGCACGAGCGACATGCCGAAACCCTCGAATGGTGCGGCAGCAGCGATTATGATTCCGCCGCCGCCAACTTCTCGCAGCTCAACAAAGCCGTCGATGACCTCGCTGCAAAATGGGCCCGAAAAGCGCGCCGCAAAACCTGAACGCCGGGCTGTGGCCGAAGGCCGAAAGTTGATTTTACCGTGTAAACAACCGGCGGAACAGTTCTTCCGAGCGCCGTAGACCTTCGTCCGTCAGCACCAGCGACTTCGACTTGTTCACCGGATCACAGATCAGTCCCCTCTCATGCAACCGGTCCGTCGTCGCCCAGTCAAATCCCTTCCAGGCGCAACGCTCGTTGTGGAGCGTCAGCCATAACAGTGCCAGCACCGCGTCATCGATTTTGTCCTCGTCGATCTCCATTCTGCTATCCTACCACGCGCGAGACCCCCAAGTCCCGCGGCCCACCTCGGATGGATACTTCGGATGCACGAGGGCGGGCGCTCTGGATCGGGCGCCTGACGGTTCTGTTAGGGCCGGCGCCAAGCTGAGAGGAAGCGTCGAACCCGACTTCAGGAAGATCTGGTATTCGATCAAGGCGCTGCGCGCCACGTGCTGCCTGAACGCCCAAATCGCCGAATAGAACGACGACGCTTTCACGATAATCCGGCGTGGCAACGGCAAGGTCCGAGCTGTGCCGCATCGTTGAAAGGAAAAACCCCGGGGGCTACCCCGGGGCTCTTCTGTCAAGGTCCGACAAGCGAGAAGGCCGGTGCTTGACCGGCCTTCTGACTTCAGTTGAACGAGGGCGGCGCGCTGAGATCGGGCGCCGAATTGTTCTGCTGAGGCGCGTTCTGCTGCCCCGGTTGCTGCTGGCCGCCATCGAGCGGGCTGCCGCCGGGGAGTTGCAGTCCGCCCGGCAGGCCGAGGCCGCCACCGTTGTCGGGCAGGGTCAGACCGCCGCCGCCCTGGCCGAAGCCGGGCACCTCGATCTTGATCGTCGACGGATCCACCGTGGCGCCGCTTCCCTTGTAGTGCATGACCATCTGCGGGAAGAGGATCGTCAACGCCACCATCAGGATCTGGATGCCGACGAAGGGCACCGCACCCCAATAGATCTGCCCGGTTGTCACCGGTTGCGTCATCTTGCCGGTCACCTTGTCGAGATAGGGCACCCTTGCTGCAACCGAACGCAGGTAGAAGAGCGCGAAGCCGAAAGGCGGGTGCATGAAGCTCGTCTGCATGTTGATGCCGAGCAGCACGCCGAACCAGATCAGGTCGATGCCGAGCTTGTCGGCGGCCGGTGCGAGCAGCGGCACGATGATGAAGGCGAGCTCGAAGAAATCGAGGAAGAAGGCCAGGAAGAAGACGAGCAGGTTGACGGCGATCAGGAAGCCGATTTCGCCGCCCGGCAATCCAACCAGCAGGTGTTCCACCCAGAGGTGCCCGTTGACGCCGTAAAAGGTCAGCGAGAAAACGCGGGCGCCGATCAGGATGAACAGCACGAAGGCCGATAGGCGCGTGGTCGACGCAAGTGCAGCCCGGATGACCTCCATGTTGAGCCGGCCCTTCGCGGCCGCCATGATCAGTGCGCCCACTGCACCCATGGCGCCGCCTTCGGTCGGCGTCGCGATGCCGAGGAAGATCGTGCCGAGCACGAGGAAGATCAGCGCCAGCGGCGGGATCAGAACGATGATCACCTGCTGGGCCAATCGGGAAAGAGCGTTGATCTTCATCGCTCTGTCGATCAGCGCGACCATGTAGATGAACGCGACACCGACGGTTGCTCCGAGAATGTCGGCGTTTTCTCCCTGGGTCGGCGACAGGAGGACATGGGCCGCGTAGGCGATACCGCCGGCGACGGCGAGCGCGACGATCAGCGACGTCACACCGGAGCCGAGCGTACGCGCTTCGAGCGGCAGCGCCGGCATAGAGTCCCGTTTCAGGAACGACATGAGCAGGATGTAGCCCATGTAGAGGCCCGTCAGGACCAGGCCCGGGATCAGGGCGCCGGCATACATGTCGCCGACCGAGCGGCCGAGCTGGTCGGCCAGAACGATCAGCACCAGCGACGGCGGGATGATCTGGGCAAGCGTGCCGGAGGCGGCGATGACGCCCGACGCGACGCGCCGGTCATAGCCGTAGCGCAGCATGATCGGCAGCGAGATCAGGCCCATGGCAATGACCGAGGCCGCCACCACGCCGGTGGTTGCCGCAAGCAGCGCCCCGACGAAGATCACCGCATAGGCGAGGCCGCCCCGGACGGGACCGAAGAGCTGGCCGATCGTGTCGAGAAGGTCTTCGGCCATGCCGGAGCGCTCGAGCACTATCCCCATGAAGGTGAAGAATGGGATGGCGAGCAATGTGTCGTTCGACATCACCCCCCAGAAGCGTTCCGGCAGTGCATTGAGCAGCGGCCAGGAGAGATTGATCGAGTCCGAAAGCGGCGCAAGTTCCACGCCGATGATGAAGAACAGCAGGCCGTTGGCGGCGAGCGAGAAGGCGACCGGGTATCCCAGCAGCAGGAACACGATCAGCGATGCGAACATGATCGGTGCCAGGTTTTCAGCGATGAGTTCGATCACGGGCGTACCTCCGGAGCGACGGGGTCTTCAAGCGGCGCGTGGGTCGGCACGTAGGGGGTCGGATCATCCATGTTGCCGGTCATGATGGCGATCTTCTTGATGATTTCCGAGACGCCTTGCAGGGCGAGGAGGATGAAGCCGATCAGCAGAATGGCCTTGGCCGGCCAGATGATCAGCCCGCCGGCGCTCGACGATACCTCACCCGAGACATAGGACATCCGGACGTAGGGCACGAGGTAATAGAGCATGAGCAGCACGAAGGGCATCAGGAAGAAGATGTGCCCGAAGAGATCGATCCAATGCTGGACGCGCCGCGAAAACATTCCGTAGACGACGTCGATCCGGATGTGCTCGTTCTGGCTGAGCGTATAGGCGGCCGCGAACATGAAGGCCGCGCCGAAGAGGTACCATTGAGCCTCGAGCCAGGCGTTGGACGATACGTTGAACGTTTTTCTGATGACCGCGTTGCCGGCGCTGACGAGAACGGCAACGAGTATGAGCCAGGAAACTGCCTTGCCGATTCGCTCGGTAATTGCGTCGATCAATCGGCTGAAGCCGAGTAACGGTTTCATTAAATACCTCCCCGCATTGGCTGGTTTTTGGTGTTTTGCCAAGCACAGTCACAGTGCTGATTTCAAGCTCCCTTTCAAGTCTGGGCTGCCATTTTTCCCTCTCGCGGCCGGCGGATGTACGAAAGTATCATGGGCAGGCCCCTGGAGTGCCTAAGGCGTAGGCGCGATTCCCACGACGGCGCACCGTATTGGCGTGCGGTTCTCGTTGCGTAGACGCGATCCGGGGGGCGGCGATGCGTTCTCCGAGCGTGGACGAAAGACCTTGAAACGGCCCCGAGTTTGGGGCTGGATGCTGCGCAAACATGGAGGAGCAAGACATGACCGCGATGATCCGCAATCCGATCCTGCCGGGCTTCAATCCCGACCCGTCGATCTGCCGGGTGGGCGACGATTACTACATCGCGACCTCTACATTCGAGTGGTATCCTGGCGTGCAGATCCACCACTCGCGCGATCTGGTGAACTGGCGTCTCGTCCGTCGGCCGCTGGAGCGGGCGAGCCAGCTCGACATGCGCGGCAACCCCGACAGTTGCGGGATATGGGCACCGTGCCTTTCCTATTGCGACGGGCTGTTCTGGCTCGTCTATACGGACGTCAAGCGCTTCGACGGCAACTTCAAGGACGCGCACAACTACATCGTCACGGCCGAAGCGGTCGAGGCGACGTGGTCCGATCCGGTCTATGTCAACTCGTCGGGCTTCGACCCGTCGCTGTTCCATGACGACGACGGCCGCAAGTGGTTCCTGAACATGCAGTGGAACCACCGCTCTGAGAGCTTCGGCGGCGCGCCGAAGCATCCCGCCTTCGACGGCATCCTGCTGCAGGAATGGGACGAGCGGTCCCGCAAGCTGGTCGGCCCGGTCAAGAACATCTTCGCCGGCAGTTCGCTCGGTCTCGTCGAGGGGCCGCATCTCTTCAAGCGTGACGGCTGGTACTACCTCACCACGGCCGAAGGCGGAACGGGCTACGACCACGCCGTCACCATGGCGCGCTCCCGGTCGATCCATGGCCCGTATGACATACATCCGAACGCCCACCTCATCACGTCGAAGGATCATCCGGAAGCGGCCCTGCAACGGGCCGGCCACGGCCAATATGTCGAGACGCCGGACGGGCAGGCCTATCACACCCATCTTTGCGGCCGTCCGCTGCCGCCGCATCGCCGCTGCACGCTTGGCCGCGAAACGGCGCTGCAGAAATGCGTCTGGCGGGAGGACGGATGGCTCTATCTGGAGAACGGCGGTGTCGTGCCAGAGGTGATTGTACCGGCTCCGGCCGAGACGAGCTCTGTGCCGCTACCCGCTGTTATCGAGACGGATTTCGACGAGGGAGTGCTTGCACCCGAGTTTCAATGGCTGCGCACCCCGATGCCGGAGCGGATCTTTTCGCTGCAGCGGCGGGAAGGCCACTTGCGCCTGTTCGGCCGCGAAAGCATCGGCAGCTGGTTCGAGCAGGCGCTTGTCGCCAGACGCCAGGACCATCACTCCTTCCGCGCCGAGACCGTGGTCGACTTCGCGCCCCACACCTACCAGCAGGTCGCGGGCCTGACGCATTACTATAACCGCCACAAGTTCCATGCTCTCGGCGTCACCTGGCACGAGATGCTCGGCCGCGTCGTCACCATCCTTTCATGCCCGGGAGATTTCCCGCACGGGCGCTTGCAGTACCCGGCCGGCAGCGGCGTCGCGGTCCCGGACGGCCCGGTGCAACTGGCGATGGAAGTGAGGGACAACGACCTCCAATTCTTCTGGCGGGAGGCGACGCAGGCGGATTGGCAGCCGATCGGCCCTGTGCTCGACGCCGGCGTCGTCTCGGACGAGGGCGGGCGCGGCGAGCACGGTTCCTTCACCGGCGCTTTTACCGGCATGTTCGCCTTCGATACGTCCGGCAGTGCGATGACCGCTGACTTCGACCGTTTTCGATATGAGGCGCTTGGCTTATGATCTGAGATTCGTTTGTAAGGTACTTCTTATAAGTATAGATTATCATTACATAAATGTAATCTGGACTTCATATTCGGTTCAGGAGGCGGAGACTAGTTTCAAGGGGCAGACAAAGAAAGGAAACGCCATGAAACGCCTCCTGATCGCGCTTGTCGCCAGTTCATTCCTTGCCACGCCGATCGCGTTCGCTCAGACGGCCGGCGCCTCTTTCGAGCTTGCACAGTCGCATGAGCGCTATCGTCACAGGCCGGTCGACCGCCATGTCGACAGGACCGTCGAAAAGCGCGTCATGGTGAAGAAATACCGTTGGGCGCGCGGCCACAGGATGAGCCCGGCCGAACGGCGCCACATGGCCTATGTCAACGACTATCGCCGCTACAGGCTGCGGCCCCCGCCGCGTGGCCAGCAATGGGTCCGCGTCGACAACGACTTCCTGCTGATCAGCCTGGCAACCGGTGTCATCGTCAGCCTGGCCCGCTAATTTAGCTACGGGGAGTTTGCCCCTCACCCTAGCCCTCTCCCCGTAAGAACGGGGAGAGGGGACGCAGGGCGTTTGCCGCGGGTCTCCTTCGCCCCGCTTGCGGGGAGAAGGTGGCCGGCAGGCCGGATGAGGGGGATGATCCTCGCCTCCACGTCAACGATTGAAGGTGGAGTCCACAGGAGAACGACGTCAGCTTGCCGACGAAAGGCAATCCTTCAACGAAGCGCCGATGTTCTCCATCAGTTGAAAATAAAGATCCGGACCGCCCTCGAGGGTGGCCGCTTCGGGGTCGAGCGTGCCGGATTTTGCCGACGTGCCTTCGATGACGACATTGACCAGCTTCGGTTCGAATTGCGGTTCGGCGAAGACGCAGGTGGCGCCGAGGTCCTCGATCTTGGCGTGAATCTCGGACAGCCGTTCCGCCCCCGGCAGCACTTCGGGACTGACGGTGATGGAGCCGGCGACCCGCACGTTGTATCGATGCTCGAAATATTGATAGGCGTCGTGGAAGACGACGAAGGGCTTGTCCTTGATCGGCGCCACCGTCTCGGCAAGGGTCTTGTCCAGGGCATCGAGCCTTTCGTTCAGTTTCTGCAGATTGGCGCTGTAGGCCGCGGCATTGGCGGGGTCGGCCTCGGCGAGCGTCTTCTCGATCTCGGCCGCCATGGCCTTGGCATTCATCGGGTTGAGCCACACATGCATGTCGAACTCGCCTTCGCCATGCTCGTGGTCGTGCTCGGCGGTTTCCGCCGCGGCGCCATGGGCGTCGGCATCATGCCCCTCATGGCTGGCGTCCTCTGCGCTGTGCTCATGGCTTTCCTCGCCATCCTCATCTCCGTCGTCATGCGGCTCGAAGGCGCCGCCCTCTCGGAATTTCAGCTTTTCGAGACCGGGCGCCTCGCTGAGTTCGACCACTTTGGCGTCGCCGCCGAGGGCCTCGAGCGGCTTTTCAAGGAAGATTTCGAGGCCGGGACCGACCCAGAACACGACCTTTGCCGCCTGCAGCGCCGCGGCGTTCGACGGCTTCATGTTGTAGGTATGCGGTGAGGCGGCGCCTTCGACAACCAAAGACGGCTCGCCGACGCCCTGCATGATCGACGCCACGAGCGAGTGGATCGGCTTGATCGAGACGACCACGTTGGGAGCCTCGGCAAAGGCCGGCGAAGACAGAAGGATCGTGGACGCAAAGAGAAAGGCGGCAGTCGATTTCATCGGGTTCTCCGAGGTTGCAGGTCAACGTGCTTTAGATCACGATGATTTAAGGTCGGATCGACCTAAAATCATGAACGTGATCGATTCTAATGGGTTAGAGCGGGATGCGGACGGAAAACCGCACACACTTTTCCTCATCCCGCTCTAGCGGCGGCGCTGCGCAGCAATTGTTGCACAGTGATGCACGTAATGTTATTACATCAATTGCGTTATGCTATAACGTGTGCGATAGCCAGAGGCAACCGCCCAAACCGGAATTTTTCGATGCTGAATGTCCGATCGCCCGATATCACGCCGCTCGTCAGCCTTGCGAATGCGGGCGTCCGCCGCAATGGGCGCTGGCTCGTGCGCGGCGTCGAGTTTTCGATCAGCCGCGGCGAAATCGTCACCCTGATCGGTCCGAACGGTTCGGGGAAGTCGACGACAGCGAAGACCGCAATCGGCGTGCTGAAGCCCGACGAAGGGAATGTCGAGCGTCTTGCCGGTCTCAAGGTGGGCTACGTGCCGCAGAAGCTTGCCGTCGACTGGACGCTGCCGCTGACCGTCGAGCGGCTGATGACGCTGACCGGGCCGCTGAAGGGCAGGGAGATCGAAGAGGCGCTGGCGTCCACCGGCATGCTGCATATGGCCAAGGCCGAGGTGCAGCATCTTTCCGGCGGCGAATTCCAGCGGGCCTTGCTGGCACGCGCGATCGCCCGCAAGCCGGATCTTCTCGTTCTCGACGAGCCGGTGCAGGGCGTCGATTTTTCCGGCGAGATCGCGCTCTACGAGCTGATCAAGCAGATCCGCAACCGCACCGGCTGCGGCATCCTGCTGATCTCGCACGACCTTCACATCGTCATGGCGGAGACCGATACGGTCGTCTGCCTGAACGGCCATGTCTGCTGCCGCGGCACGCCGCAGGCGGTCAGCCAGAGCCCGGAATACCTGAAGCTGTTCGGACGGCGGGCCGCCGGGGCGTTGGCCGTCTACAGCCACCACCACGACCACACGCACCTGCCGGACGGTCGGGTGCTGCACGCCGATGGCAGCATTACGGAGAGCTGTTTCCCCGGCGATGGCCATCATCACCATGACGAGGCCGAAAACGTCCACGACCACGATTCCGACTGCGGTTGCGGACATCACGCACGCCTGCACGGCTACGACACGGCGGAGAAGCGCGATGCTTGACGATTTCTTCGTTCGCGCCCTCGTTGCCGGCATCGGCATTGCCGTGGTTGCGGGACCGCTCGGCTGCTTCGTCATCTGGCGGCGCATGGCCTATTTCGGCGACACGATGGCCCATTCGGCGCTGCTGGGGGTGGCGCTGTCGCTGCTTCTCGAGCTCAACCTGATGATCAGCGTCTTCATCGTAGCCTCGGCCGTCTCGCTGCTGCTGCTCTTCCTGCAGAAGCGCGGCGCGCTGTCGACGGATGCGCTGCTCGGCATCCTGTCGCATTCGGCGCTGTCGATCGGCCTCGTCATCGTCGCCTTCATGACCTGGGTCCGCATCGATCTGGTCGGCTTCCTGTTCGGCGACATCCTCGCCGTTTCGGAAGCCGATATCGACATCATCTGGGGCGGCGGCATTCTGGTGATCTTGTCGCTCGTTTATCTCTGGCGGCCGCTGCTCGCCTCGACCGTCAATCCGGAACTGGCAGAAGCCGAAGGACTGAAGCCGGAACGGGCGCGGCTCTTCTTCATGCTGTTGATGGCGCTGGTGATCGCGATTGCCATGAAGATCGTCGGCATCCTCCTCATCACCTCGTTGCTGATCATCCCGGCGGCGACCGCGCGCCGTTTTGCGACGTCGCCGGAAGTCATGGCGATTATCGCCTCGCTGATCGGCGCGCTTGCCGTTACCGGCGGTCTTTTCGGTTCGCTGCACTGGGATACGCCGTCGGGGCCGTCTATCGTGGTTGCCGCGCTGGCGCTGTTCGTGCTCAGTCTTCTGCCTCTCGGGCGCCCGGAGCGCGCGTCGCATTCTTCGCATGGAGGACACTGATGGGTACGCCCGAACTGACGAAGAACCAGTCGCTGGTGATGGGTGCTCTCACGCACGCGGAGGGGCCGATGAGCGCCTATACGATCCTCGACAAGCTCAGGGACCACGGTTTCCGGGCGCCGCTGCAGGTCTATCGCGCCCTCGACAAGCTCCTGGAATACGGCCTCGTCCATCGGCTGGAGAGCCTCAATGCCTTCGTGGCCTGCAGCTGCCCGCAGGATCATGAGCATGACCACGGCGTCACCGCCTTCACCATCTGCGAGGGCTGCGGCCAGGTGACGGAATTCCACGACGAGGCGATCGAACAGCGACTGTCGGCGCTGGTCCGCGCCCAGAGCTTCAAGACCGAGAAGACGACCATCGAGATCCGCGGGCACTGCAAGAGCTGCGCTTAGACCAAGACTATTCGATGAGCAACAGGCCGCGCTTGTGGTCGCCATCCAGCGTGTCCACGGCAGCGTAGAGCTTTTCGCGCGAGACGAGCCACGGCTTGAAGCGCTCATTCACGTCCAGGACGAAAACCAGGTCTTCGGCCTCGAGATAGCCGCCGATCGGCGAGTGATGGCCGACACCGGCGCCGAAGATCGCCTCTCGCGAAAAGTTGACGATATAGCGCCTGCCGGGATCGTTGCTGGCCAGCAAATGGCGGCGAAACTCGTCTGGAGTCAGATCGCGCAATACGGTCACCTTGCGCTCCGTTTTCGCTCGCGCCACCTCGGCAAGCTCGTCGAGTGTCAGCCCCATCCAGCAGAAACCGAGGCGGCACCAGCCGGTGCCCTCGAGGACCGCGGTTTCAGTCGTCTCTTCCTCTCCTACGGAGCGAAAGAGATTGGCGATGCTGGCGGGGCCGCAGAACGAGCCATTTGCCTGCCACGTCACGCTGCGTCCGTAGCTGAGGGCGACCGGCAAGCCCCAGGCCCGGTCCATTACTTCCGGCGATTGCTCGACGGAGGCGCGGATCGCCGCAGGCGAGACTTCGGCCGGACGCAATGCGTAGGCGCCGCCGAGGGCGACGGCGAGACCAATTGCGGCACCGACGAGCAGTCCACGCCTCATCGTTCGGACCCCCACAGCTCCGCGCGCCAATCAGGCGCGCAAAGGTCGCTGTCGCACTTTGAATTGGCGCAGGTCTCGTAAATCAAGTCGATTTAAGAGACATGCAAGTCGGAAATGGTGGCTGAGCATAGCGCAACGGAACGGCCGCGCCTACTCATGCTGGCGAAGGCTCAGTCCAGCCGGCTGAGTTGTGTCGCGTAACGCTGCCAGTTCTTCACATAGTGCTCGGCGGAGCGCTTCAGGCCTTGCACGGCCGCCTCATCCAGCGTTCGTATCGCCTTGGCGGGCGCTCCGACGATCAGTGAATTGTCGGGATATTCCTTGCCCTCGGTGATCAGCGCATTGGCGCCGACCAGGCAGTTGCGGCCGATCCTGGCGCCGTTCAGGATGGTGGCACCCATGCCGATCAGCGAATTGTCGCCGATGGTGCAGCCATGAACGATCGCTCTATGGCCGATCGTGCAGCCTTCGCCGATCGTCACCGGGAAGCCTGGGTCGACATGGACGATCACCGCCTCCTGGATGTTGGTCCGCGCGCCGATCCGGATCGGCTCGTTGTCGCCGCGCAACGTCGCGCCGAACCAGATGCCGACCTCCTCGCCGATCTCCACCCGCCCTATGACATTGGCATCAGGCGCGACCCAGTAGCTGCCTTCCGGTGGCGTGGTCGGCTGCAGCGGTCCCAGCGCATAGAGTGGCATGGTGTGTTCCTTGTGCTTGGAGGAAGGCGCGTCCGGCTTTTCCTGCCGCCCGATACGATCAGACGACCTTGACGGAGAGCGCCGCGAGGCCGTCGATACCGCAGGTGACGACGTCGCCGCGCTGTACCGCCCCAACCCCCGCGGGCGTGCCGGTCATGATGATGTCGCCCGGCGCCAGTGTGAAGAGACGCGACAGTTCGGCGATGATCTCCGGTACGGTCCAGATCATCTGGGCGAGGTCGCCCTGTTGGCGCATCTCGCCATTGACCTTCAGCCAGATATTTCCATTCGTCGGATGGCCGACTGCGGTCGCCGGTGCGATCGCGGAGATCGGCGCGGAATGCTCGAAGGCCTTGGCCGCGGTCCAGGGGCGCCCCGCCTCCTTCGCCTGCGCCTGCAGGTCGCGGCGGGTAAAATCTATGCCGACGCCATAGCCATAGACATGCGCGATCGCCTCCTCGATCGGGATGTCCGCACCGCCATGCCTTAGGGCGACGACCAGCTCCACCTCGTGATGCACGTCGGAGGAGAGCGGCGGGTAGGGGAAATCCTGGCCGGGGAGCAGCAGGTTGTCCGCATTCTTCTGGAAAAAGAAGGGCGGTTCGCGGTCGGGGTCATGGCCCATTTCCCGCGCATGGGCGGCATAATTGCGTCCGACGCAATAGACGCGCCGGACCGGAAATCCGACGGGGCTCTCGAAAATCGGCAAGAGGACAGGCAATGAAGGCGGTATGACGGTTTCCATGGTCGTTCGGTCCTCGCCTGACTCTACTGCATGTCTCCTTAAATCGACCTCGATTTAAAGAGACATGCAGCAATTCAAAGTGCTCCAGCGACCTTTGCGCGCTTGATAAGGCGAGCGGCGCTGTAGGGAATGATGCGGAAAGTCAAAACGCTACAGCGACCTCCCATGCCGGTGATGGGCGGTGGCGCTGTAGCGAATCTTGGTGGGACGTTAGCAGCCGGAAGGGCTGCGGCAATAGGCAAACTTATGCCGAGGGGAATTTATTGGGCCCGTGAGGTCTGAGGTCAGGCGCAGCGGGCATAGGCTTCAAGCTGGTCGCGGGTCAGAAAGCGACCGTCCGAGCGCGAGTTCAGTTCCGGGTGGCTGTATTCGAGGCTCGGTACTTCGGGAAGTTCAAGGGCCTGGCGGACGGTCATGATGCCTATGTCCTTGCGGCCGGTTTCACGTTTCATGCTGACTTCGACGATACGTCGGAGATTGCTCTCTCTCATCATGATGTCTCTCCCGTATTATTTTCTTTTCCCTTTTGATCCGGAGTTAAACACTCCGAACTTGTTCTTTATGAGGCACCTCAGAATATACGTGTTTTAAATGAACACTTCACGACAGAAATCTGGCGGTTTCGCGGAAATTTCCGTGTCATTTCAAGATCGGCCGCAATCTGGCCGGGCCCGAAGGCATGCTGATGACTTGGAGTTTGCGTCATAGCTTATATTGGAAACGGCCCTGGTCTTCAAGCAAAGCCGTCTCTCTGTGACATTAATACTATTTTTGAGCGCTTCGATCTATCTATAAATAATATAATTGCTGCCGTCGAAGGCGTTTCGGCAGGGCATATTGGAACAATAGAGGTCTCGCCGTCCACAGACACTGAACAGTGGCCGGCCTGCGACTGCGTCTCGCCGGCTCAATGAGCCGTCAGGTGCGCTTCTTCAACCGCGAAAATGAACAGCCTGCGGGCCTCGTCAGGAGTCCGGCGGCCGGCGATCGCCGCGCGGCAGGCGCTCCGCGCCGCGACGTAATAGGGACCGCGGTGGGGCCATTGGCCGGCCAGGCATGCGAGCGCGTCGGACGGCCCCTTCACCATGCGGACATCGCCGCTAATCAACCCAAGCTCGATGGGACGGTTCCACAACACCTGATGCATGCTTCTCCTCCTGAAGAACAACGTCCCGGGCAAGTCCGGGCGTACCGCGATTTCGGTTCCGGTCGTCGGGTGGAGGGCCCCTCGCGCACTGCTCCTCCCGACTCCCGGGATTCAATGCAAAAAACGTCGTCGGCCATTGTCCGGTTCCGCGCGGCCTTTGTGCGCGTCGGCGGGCAAGGCTCCTCAATCTAGCGCAGGATTTTTCGTTTGTCCGCAATTTCGAGAATTCGGGCGATCCGATGCGGGCGAGGGATTGCTGCCGCTCGCTTCCCCACCTCGGCCAGGCGCAAATTTCCTATCCAGGGTTGTTCACCAATCGGAGAGCCGTCCTCCGTCGCGACGTTGGACAGAAAGCCCCTTAAATGTGCGGGTTTCAATGACTTGACCGCGGGCCTATATATTTTCTGCTGGGGAGGCATAAATGATAGAGGTTGCAGAAATTCGTTTGACGTGGTTACCGCTGCGCAACGGGATCTACTGTGCCATGCTCGGTCGGCACGAAGTCGCCTTCGTCATGAAGCGCGAGACGATGAGCGACTGGGCCTGGCGGATTTCCCATTGCAATGGCACCAACAATACCGGCTTTCACTATGCGTCGACGCTCGAAACCGCCAAGGCGGCAGTGCTGGCCGGCGTCCAGGAATGGTTTCGCCAGGCAGGATTTCGGTAACGGGCGAGGGATTTCCGCCGCATGACGATGTATGCGCCCCGGTTCATCGCCCTGGGTCTAGGCAGCCAATTGCATCGCATGGGCGCCACCTAGCATCTGCGTAGCGCACCGAACAGCCAAGCCATCTCGCTTTATCGATGTCGGCGCAGTATAAGGCGTCCGCATGGCGCGGTCGTTTGGATTTCGCGCGCCAAATCGAGGCTGCAAATGCCGCCATTTGGCCGCGCTGCGCGCGGTCAAGAAGATGGAAGAGATTTGATCAGACCATGAGAGAGACGTCGCAAACGGTCGGAACGTTTGAGAAGGGGCGATACTTCAAGCGGCCCGTGTTCGCCGTGGCGCCGATGATCGACTGGACCGATCGGCACTATCGCTTCTTCGCGCGGCAGCTCTCGCGCCATGCGCTGCTCTATACGGAAATGATCGTCGCCGATGCAATCCTGCGGGGCGATCGGGACAGGCTGCTCGGCCATGACGCCGCGGAGCATCCGGTCGCGCTGCAGCTTGGCGGCAACGATCCGGCGAAGATGGCGGAGGCGGCGCGGATCGCCGAAGCTTTCGGCTATGACGAGATCAACATGAATGTCGGCTGCCCCTCGGACCGGGTGCAATCCGGCACCTTTGGGGCCTGCCTGATGCAGGAGCCGGCGCTGGTCGCCGAATGCGTGGCGGCGATGAAGGAGGCCGTGACGATCCCGGTCACCGTCAAGTGCCGCATCGGCGTCGATGATCAGGATCCCGAGGTGGCGCTTCGCGCGCTTGTCGCCCGCGTCAAGAGCGCCGGCGCGGATGCCGTCTGGGTGCATGCCCGCAAGGCCTGGCTGCAGGGCCTGTCGCCGCGGGAAAACCGCGAAATCCCGCCGCTCGATTACGGCCTCGTGCACCGGCTCAAGTCGGAAAATAAGAACCTTTTCATCGGCCTCAACGGCGGTCTTCAGACGTTGGATCAGGCGCTCGCGCATCTCGATCCGCGATTGCTCCCGGCGCATGCGCCGAAGCTTGCCGTGGCCGAGGCCGAACATGAGGTCCCCCTGGACGGGGTCATGCTCGGCCGCGCCGCCTACCACGACAGCGGCTTGCTCACCGCCGCGGACGGCTATTTCGCCCATCCGCTGACCGGCGCTCCACCTGTGCCGCTTGACCCCGACAGCTTCTCGGAGCGCGGCCATTGCCTGTCGCTCACCTTCTGGGCGGATGTGCGCGACGCCATGGCGGCCTATGCTGCCGCCCATATCGACAATGGCGGCCGGCTGATCCATGTGACGCGCCACATGGTCGGGCTCTTCCAGGGCTGGCCCGGCGCGCGGCGCTACCGCCAGATGCTTTCCGCCGACGCCACCCGCAAGGGCGCCGGCCCGGAGGTGATCCACGCCGCCTTCGAGGCTGTGTTCGTGGCGATCACGGCGCGCCAAGCGGCGGAATAGGGGCACTCGCGGGTCTGCCTGGCTTTGCCCCTCTCCTCGGGTTTAACCCGAGGACTAACCCTCTCCCCGCAAGCGGGGCGAGGGGACGAAGACATGCAGCAATTCAAAGTGCTACAGCGACCTTTGCGCGCCTGATAAGGCGCGCGGCGCTGTAGGCCGGATGAGGGGCACCGCAGGCAACAAAAAAACGGCGCCTCCTGCGAAGCGCCGTCTTTCAAAATCCGATCGAAACGTCCGGCTTAGAGAGCCTGGAGGTTGACCGCCTTTGGGCCCTTGCCCATGCGGTCCGGCTCGGTGTCGAAGCTGACCTGCTGGCCATCCTTGAGCGTCGCGAGGCCGGCGGCCTGAACAGCGGAGATGTGGACGAAAACGTCCTTGGCGCCGCCGTCCGGCGTGATGAAACCAAAACCCTTGTCCTGGTTGAAGAATTTTACGATGCCCTTGGTGGCCATGGAAGAAGTCCTTTTCCTTCAGTCTGTCTTTGCCGCAACCCAGCGCTTCAATAGCACGGCTTGGCTGCTTGAGGTAGTGGATTCGTGCCCCTTTTGGGAAACGAATATGTCGTCTTCAGCGGTAGGCTGAAAGGCGTCGAGTGGTCACGATATCGGGGAAAAGACGTCTACGATGCCGCTTGCGGCAGACCCGGCTATGGCCGGGCTCAAACGAAAGTCCAGTCTCCGGGATTGAAATCGCCCGAACGGCGATAGGATTGGCAGTATTCGGGGTAAAAGGCAAGCGAAGAGTTCCGCCTACAGGCGCGCCTGCGCAATGCCTTGCACGACCGGGCTTTCCGGGACTTTGATAAAGCCGAACCAACACGCAAATGTCGTGGATTGCCTCGTTTCCACCACATTTTCGCCGCGACGCTTCGGTGAGCGTGGCGCGGTTTCGATGCGATCGCCGTGGACTTGCTGCCGGCGCAGCGAACCGGTAGGTCTGAACCGGACAGGACCATTGCAAATCGATGAACAACAGGTGGCCGGCTTGATCGATCCCTATGCCCTCCTTGGACTTGAACGCGACGCCGATGAGCGGGCTATCCGGGCGGCCTACCGCCGGGCGGTGAAGACGGCGCATCCGGACCGCGGCGGCGATGCCGAGCAGTTCGGCAAACTGCAGACGGCCTATGACCTTTTGAAGGATCCAGTGCGCCGCAAGGTTTTTGACGACACCGGCTACGATCCGCAGCTCGTCGACCCCAAACAGGTCAAGGGTCTGATGATGCTCGAGACGCTCGTCAACGACTTCATCCTCGACCTGCGCGAGCCCGGCAGCTTCGATCCGATCGCGGCCATGCGCCGAAAGCTCTCCGACGACATCGTCAAGACGCGCTTCCACATCCTCGAACTGGAGCGCCACCGGGCGCGCGTCCGCAAGCACCTCGACCGCCTCGGCCGGCGGCCGGAGACCGACGTCCTCGGCTCGATGCTGCGCGCCCGCAGCCAGTCGATCAGCGATGCGATCAAGACGGCCGAAGCGCAGATCGGCGTGATCGAGCAGGCCTATCAGATGCTCGAAGGCTATTCCTATGAGATGGAGCCGCTGGAGGTGGAGGCGCGGGCGGCGGAGTAGGGGGCTTCCGAATCGCTTCCAAACGCCTACTTCTGGCAGAGACTTCAATCTGCAGCCAATTGGGATCGCCGACCGGCGACACGTTGCTGGATGTCCAATTCGCGGAAAGTGGGGACGATCGGTTCGATCTAGGGGGCGCTTGGCGAAAAAGTAGGATTCGCGCTTTCCCCGACTTCGCGAGCCCGACCCCAGGCGCTAGAAGAAGTCTCCTCCTACTATTTCCCACAAGGGAACCTCATGCGCCGGCTGCCGTGAGCCGGCGCGACTTATTTATTTGGCCTCAGCAGGGAGGAGCGCCCCTGCGCCCGCCGGACCTGTCCTACCGGTTGTCGCCGCTATCCTGGTTGCCTCTTCCGGGATCTCGGTGATCCGGTCTTTGATCCTGGTTGCCCCTTCCGGGATCCTGGTTATCTCTGTGTTGGTCCTGGTTACCCCTTCCAGGATCCTGGCCGCCACCGCCACCGTCGTTGCCACCGCCGCCACCATCGTTGCCGCCGCCGCCACCATCGCCGCCGCCGCCGCCACCGCCGCCGCCGCCACCGCCGCCGCCGCCACCGCCACCGCCGCCGCCACCGCCGTTGCCGCCGCCGCCGCCACCACCGCCGCCGCCACCGCCGCCGCCGCCGCCGGAGCCACCGCCACCGGAGCCGCCACCGCCGTTACTGCCGGTGGGGTTGCCGTCGGTGGATGTCGTCGAAAAGACGTTGCGAATGAGCGCTGTGGCAAAGGGTGGGCATTGGTCGAGCTGCTCGGTCGTGAGAATATCGGCGCGGTTCTGCGCCATGCAGCATTGCTGATAGTTGGCTTCCGTCAGCGGGCTGCACTGCTGCGCCGTCAGTATGGGCCGTTCGGCCTCCTGGGCTCTTGCCGGTGGTGCTGCCGAGGCGAGAAAGCCCGCCGACAGGAGTGCTACGCTGGTGCTCATGAGACGTTGCTTCAGGGGCAACATGTTCGTTCTCCCTAAATTAGAAAGAACTGAAATTCGTAGTCCGCGCGTTTGTTCCCTCGGTCAGGCAAATTGGAAGCGGAAAAGCCTGTTGTAACGAGCAGTTGTAGCGCGTAGTTCAAGTGGCAGTTGAAATGTATGGAGGCTCTGCACGCGCGCTCCGCGTGCGGCGAGCCGATGGACGATGAAGGGCTTCTTGCGAATCTGCGTCGACGGACGCCACCTGTCGGCGCCCTGTCCAGAAAGCGGGCTATACGATTCTAGCCTGGTCTGTCGCCACGACTGCTACCGTCCCGGCCGCCCGGTCTTGCCCTTCGTCCTGCCTTGCCGGCGCTTCTCTTCCGCCGGATCCTCGTAGGAGCCGACGCCGGGCTTGGCGCGGACCAGCGGTTTGTCCGGCACTTTCCCAGTCACCGGCTTCTCGGTCCGGCCGACGGTCATCTCGTCGAGGCTGTTTTTCCTGAACAGCGATTTCCCGTCCGACTCGCTGCCCGCAGGAATCGCCACGTCGCGGCCCATTTCGTCGAGGTCGGGCTTGCGGAACAGGGGGCGCTCGGTGTCGGTGCCCGGGCCCATGTCGTCGAGCGAGGGTTTCTGGAAGAGTGACTTCTCCTCCGTGGCTTTGGATCCTCGGGTCGAAGCCGAGGATGACGGAGAAGACGGGGACGTCGAAGAGGAGGCGCCCTTTCGGTTCTCCTGCGATCGCGCCTCTTCCTTTCGCTTCCCTGTCGCGCCTTCGGCGCTCCGCGCCTCTTCCCGCGCCATCGGGTCGTCCAGCACGGCAAGCTCCGCGGCCTTGAGGCGCTTGATCTCGTCGCGCAGCCGCGCGGCGGTTTCGAAGTCGAGGTCGGCGGCGGCGTCGCGCATCTGTTTTTCGAGCGCGTTGAGATGTGCCTGCAGATTGTTGCCGACGAGGTGGCCGGCCTCGGCAAAGCCCTTGCCGGCGACGCCGGAGATGTCGGCGCGGACATGGTCGCGCTCGTAGACCGAGTCGAGAATGTCGGAGATCTTCGCCTTCACCGATTCCGGCGTGATGCCGTTTTCGAGGTTGTAGGCCATCTGCTTCTCGCGGCGGCGGGCAGTCTCCTCCATCGCCCGGCTCATCGAGCCGGTGATGGTGTCGGCATAGAGGATGACCTTGCCGTCGACATTGCGGGCGGCGCGGCCGATCGTCTGGATCAGCGAGGTTTCCGAGCGCAGGAAGCCTTCCTTGTCGGCGTCGAGGATGGCGACGAAGCCGCATTCGGGAATGTCGAGACCCTCGCGCAGCAGGTTGATGCCGACCAGCACGTCGAAGGCGCCGAGGCGCAGGTCGCGGATGATCTCGATGCGCTCCAGCGTGTCGATGTCGGAGTGCATGTAGCGCACCCGCACGCCCTGTTCGTGCAGATATTCGGTGAGGTCCTCGGCCATGCGCTTGGTCAGCACGGTGACGAGGGTGCGGTAGCCGGCGGCGGCGGTCTCGCGGATCTCGCCGAGCACGTCGTCGACCTGGGTTTTGGCCGAGCGTACCTCGACCGGCGGATCGATCAGGCCGGTCGGGCGGATCACCTGTTCGGCGAAGACGCCGCCGGACTGCTCCATTTCCCAGCCGCCGGGGGTTGCCGAGACGGCGATCGTGTCCGGACGCATCGCGTCCCATTCCTCGAAGCGCAAGGGCCGGTTGTCCATGCAGGAGGGTAGGCGGAAGCCGTATTCGGCCAGCGTCGCCTTGCGGCGGAAGTCGCCGCGATACATGCCGCCGATCTGCGGAATAGTGACGTGGCTCTCGTCGATGAAGATCAGCGCGTTGTCCGGAATATATTCGAACAGCGTCGGCGGCGGCTCGCCCGGCTTGCGGCCGGTCAGGTAGCGCGAATAGTTCTCGATGCCCTGGCAGGAGCCAGTCGCCTCCAGCATTTCCAGGTCGTAGCGGGTGCGCTGTTCGAGGCGCTGCGCTTCGAGCAGCCGGCCGGCCCGTTCCAGCTCGGTGAGGCGGTGCGCCAGCTCGTCCTTGATCGCCTTGGTGGCGGCGTTCAGCGTCGGCCGCGGCGTCACATAGTGCGAGTTGGCGTAGATCTTCACCGATTTCAGGTCGCCAGTCTTCTGGCCGGTCAGCGGGTCGAATTCGGTGATGGCGTCGATCTCGTCGCCGAACATCGAGATGCGCCAGGCGGCATCCTCAAGGTGAGCCGGGAAGATCTCGATCGTGTCGCCGCGCACCCGGAACGAACCGCGCTGGAAATCCATGTCGCGGCGCTTGTATTGCTGTGCCACCAGGTCGGCGAGCAATTGCCGCTGGTCGAGCCGGTCGCCGACAGTCATCTGGAAGGTCATCGCCGTATAGGTCTCGACTGAGCCGATACCGTAGATGCAGGAGACCGAGGCGACGATGACGACGTCGTCGCGTTCGAGCAGCGAGCGCGTTGCCGAGTGGCGCATGCGGTCGATCTGCTCGTTGATCGAGGATTCCTTCTCGATATAGGTGTCGGAGCGCGGCACGTAGGCTTCCGGCTGGTAGTAGTCGTAGTAGGAGACGAAATACTCGACCGCATTCTCCGGGAAGAAGTTCTTGAATTCGGAATAGAGCTGGGCGGCAAGCGTCTTGTTCGGCGCCAGGATGACGGCCGGGCGCTGCGTCGCCTCGATCACCTTGGCCATGGTGAAGGTTTTGCCGGAGCCGGTGACGCCGAGCAGCACCTGGTTGCGCTCGCCGGAGGAGAGACCGTCGACGAGGTCGGCGATCGCCGTCGGCTGGTCGCCGGAGGGCTGGTAGTCGGTCACCATCTTCAGCGATATGCCGCCTTCGGATTTGTCCGGCCGGGCCGGGCGGTGCGGCGTCCAGAGCTTGCCGTCCTTGAAGAGCGGATTGCCGCTCTCGATCAGCGCCGCCAGCGCTTCGACCGTCGCGGTAACGCCGGAGCCGGTCGTCAGCTTGTCGGCATCCTCGAGCGAGACATCGAGACCGGCCACCGGGTTGAGACCGGCGGCGGCCCGCGTCTTCGGGTCGTGGCTGCCGCCCATCGATGTGCCGCGCGCGGTCTTGCCCGCGACGGTCTTCGCAGCGGCTTTCGAGGCGGTGATCTCGACCTTCTTGCGGTGTTTGCCGGCCTTGGAGGCGATCTCCCGCTGGCTCTCGAAAGCGGACGTTTCTGCTTCCGCCTCGAGTTGCTTCACCCAGTCGGAGACATTGCCGGACAGCGGCGTACCGGAAAGCGGCGCCTGCGGGGCCTCTTCGAAGCCGCTGGGTGTTGACGGTTTCTTCGGGGAACTCTTCGGAGATCGGGTCATGGCCGGGAATATGGAGAGAGTCAGGCCGAAAGCCAAGGGGGAAGGAGTACAAAAGGGAAACGGCCGGCTTGGATTTTCGGTCTTCTCGGATCAATCTCCGGCCAACAGCAACCGGGCCGAGCCGCCCGTTGCTTTTCGATGACAGGGATATGTCGACGATGAAGGGACTGCAGGTCGCGCGGCATGGAGAGGCTTGAAACGGCGGGGGCGGCCGGATCATCCTCGAACACCGATTCGCGTCCTTCCGAGGTCTTCATGTCCCTTGCCGTCAATCCCGCCTATGTCTGGCCGGTGGTGCTGCTGCTCGCCTCCAATGTCTTCATGACCTTCGCCTGGTACGGCCACCTGAAGTTCACATCCTCGCCGCTCTATATCGTCATCGTCGCGAGTTGGGGCATCGCCTTCTTCGAATATTGGCTGGCGGTGCCGGCCAACCGCATCGGCCATTCCGTCTATTCGGCGGCGCAGTTGAAGACGATGCAGGAAGTGATCACGCTCTCAGTCTTCGTCATCTTCTCGGTCTTCTGGCTGAAGGAGCCGCTCGGCTGGCACCAACTGATCGGCTTCGCGCTGATCGCGCTCGGAGCGTCGTTCATATTCAAGGGGTGACAGTCTTCCGTGGAATTGCCCCTCATCCCGCTGCCGCGACCTTCTTGCTCCCCGCAAGCGGGGAGAAGGGGCATGCGGCGCCCTCTCAATCCCCTCTCCCCGAAAGCGGGTAGAGGGCTAGTCCTCGGGTTAAACCCGAGGAGAGGGGCATTTCGCTGCGATTTCACCTCAATCCAACAAATCGAAGGCGCGGTACATCCACGCCAGTTGGTAGAGCAGGGCGCCGACGAGGAAGGCGGCGTGGAACCGGCGGCTTGGCGTCAGCGCGGCGACGACGCAGAGCGCGATGTAGGCGGTATTGCGCAGCGGATATTCGATCCCGAAGGACTCGAAATAGGCCTTTCCCTTCACCGCCGTGTCGATGAGGTCGACCAGGAAGGCGAGGGCGAGGAAGCCGAAGAACCAGGCGCGGCGCGACATGAAATAATGCTCGTAGCCGCTGTAGTCCTCCAGTGACGTGGGGAAAAGCAGCACGCACAGGAAGAAGAAGACGCAGGCGTAGAGGATGACGAAGAGATAGACTGTGACGTCGATCACAGGAACTGCGTGCAGGTGGTACTCCCACCACCAGAAATGCACGAGGAAAACGAACAGGAACAGCACCCAGCCGAGATGGATCCAGTACACCTTGGTCTTGCCGGGATGCTGTATGAAAAGTGCCACGCCGCTCAGCAGCCGCGCCAGGCTGAGGCTGATGATCATGCCCATCACGACGCGGATGTGGGAGAAGATCGCCGGATCGGGCGCGGGCGCGTCCATGGCTTGCCGCTATTCCGCCGGCACAGGCGTCGGCTTGCCGCTGCCGTCGAGCGCCACCATCACGAAAATGGCGTCGGTGACCTTCTCCATCACATGCGAGAGATAGCGTTGCGCCCAGGCCTCGACCTTGAGCGTCATCGAGGTGCGTCCGACCGTGACGATATCCGTATAGATGCACAGCGTGTCGCCGATCTTCACCGGCAGCGCGAAAGCCATTTCCTTCACCGCGGCGGTGACGACGCGGCCCCTGGCGCGTTCGGCGGCGCGGATGCCGCAGGAAAGGTCCATCTGCGCCATCACCCATCCGCCGAAAATATCGCCGGCCGCGTTGGCATCGCCGGGCATCGCCAGCGTGCGCAAGGTTAGCTCGCCGTTCGGCCTGTTCACTGCATTCATCCGGCCTGTCTCCCGTTGTCGGCAAAAGGTTTAGCCTATGGCGGGTATCGGAAAAAGAGGGTCCGCCAAATCTCCGGCGGCTGCCATGGTTGCCGATTCATTAAGGATCGACTGTAAAATCTAGCGAAATATTTGTTAGGAGCTTCGCAAATACCTGTCCTTATCCTGCAAGCCACTGAGAGGGAGGCTGGGATGAGACGATTTCGGATTTCGGCGCGGCTATACGCGCTCGTGGCATTTGCGCTGCTGGCCATGGCGGCGGCATTGACCTTCGGCCTGGTCCAGGCGCAGGACAAGCTCGTCGCCGAACGCAAGGCAATGCTTTCGGCAATGAACGAGAACGCCGTCGCGGTGTTCGAGGCCTATCACAAGCAGGAACAGGCCGGAACGCTGTCGCGCGAGGAGGCGCAGAAGCGTGCGCTCGAAGCGATCAAGGCGATGCGCTACCAGGACAGCGGCTATTTCTGGGTCAACGACATGCAGCCAGCGATGGTGATGCATCCGATCAAGCCGGAACTGGACGGCAAGGATCTTTCCCAGAACAAGGACCCGAACGGAAAATTCCTGTTCGTCGAATTCGTCAAGACCGTGCAGGCTGAGGGCAGGGGCTTCGTCGACTATTACTGGCCGAAGCCGGGCGCCGAGGAACCGGTGTTGAAATATTCGCACGTGGCCGGCTTCAAGCCCTGGGGCTGGGTCGTCGGCACCGGCGTCTATGCCGACGACCTCGCGGCGATGTTCCGCGAGCGCGCCTGGCAGGTTGGCGGCATTCTCGCGGCGGCCGCGCTGGCGATCCTGCTGGCGGCGCTGGCGATCGTCCGCAGCGTCGTGCGGCCGGTTGAAAAGCTGAAGGTCTCGATGCAGGCGATTGCCGACGAGGACGTTTCCTCGAATATCCCGGAAACGGACCGTGCCGACGAGATCGGCCAGATGGCCAAGGTGCTGCTGGTGCTGCGCGATTCCGTGAAGGAGCGGCTGGAACTGCGCTCGCGCGAATCCGAGCAGCAGGATCGGCTGAACGCCGAGCGACGCGGCAACGAAGAACTGCAGCGCTCGACCGCCGCCTCCCAGGCCGAGGCGATGGAAGCGCTCGGCGCCGCACTGGAGCGGCTGGCAAGCGGCGATCTGACGGCCGAAGTCGGGCGGATCGCGCCGGAATACGGCAAGCTCAAGCACGACTTCAATACCGCCGTTGCCGCGCTTCGCGATGTGATCGGGGCGATCTCGCAATCGACGGAGATCGTGCACGGCAGCGCCGGCGACATTTCCGAGGCGGCGAACAACCTGGCACGGCGGACCGAACAGCAGGCCGCCGCCCTGGAAGAAACGGCTGCGGCGCTCGACGAGATCACCTCCACCGTGCGCCACGCCTCGGACCGCGCCGTCGAGGCGCGCGACATGGTCAACGAGACCAAGGCGAGTGCGGCGAAATCCGGCGGCATCGTGCGCAACGCGATCGATGCCATGGGCCGTATCGAGGACTCCTCGAGCCGCATCAGCCAGATCATCGGCGTTATCGACGAAATCGCCTTCCAGACCAACCTGCTGGCGCTGAACGCCGGCGTGGAAGCGGCGCGGGCAGGCGAGGCGGGACGCGGCTTTGCGGTCGTCGCCCAGGAAGTCCGCGAGCTTGCGCAACGGTCGGCGGGGGCTGCGAAGGAGATCAAGGGTCTGATCGGCACGTCGGTCAAGGAAGTCGGCGCTGGCGTCGAACTGGTGCGCTCGACGGGCGACGCCCTGATGGAGATCGAGGCGCTCGTCAACCAGGTGAACGAACAGGTCGCCTCTATCGCCACCGCGGCACGGGAACAGGCGACGGGCCTCCAGGAGGTCAACACGGCCGTCAACAGCATGGATCAGATGACCCAGCAGAACGCGGCGATGGTCGAGGAGACGACCGCTGCGAGCCAGGTGCTGGCGCAGGAGAGTCGCGAGTTGAAGTCGCTGCTCGAGAAGTTCCGCTTGCGCGACGGGCAGGTTGCGTATGGCCGGGCAGCCTGACGCATCAACAAGAGACAAGACCCGTTGCAGGACTGACCCGCGTTCGAAAGGGCGCGGGCTTCTTGTTTCGACCGCTTCCTATCGCCAGTTGTATGAAACTGATCCGGTTCGCGGATCTTGACCGCGCCGTCCGTTCCAGGTGAGATCGCGCCGGGAGAGGGCGGCTGTGTGCAGTTCGCCCGACGCGCAGCATGTTCGCGGAGGATTTCCATGTCGCTTCTCAGGCTATTGATCTCGCGGCCATCCGCTTCGGTCTTGATGGTGATCGGGTTTCTTTGCGCCTGCACGGTCGTCGTCGACGAACCACGTCCTGGCCCGCGCCGATCCGGCCGCCGCAAATGTGCACGATGGAATTCGCACCAGTATGCGGCGAGCGTGGCAACCGGCTCAGAACCTTCCCCAACGCCTGCAACGCGCGCGCCGACGGCTTCCGCGTCCTGCACCGCGGCGAATGCCGGCCGAATGTGCGTCCGCCGGTGGAGCAGGCCTGCACCCGCGAATATGCGCCGGTCTGCGGCGAGCGCGGCAGGTTGAGGCGGACGTTCCCGAATGCCTGCGAGGCCGGCGCGGCCGGTTTCCGGATTGTCCGCCGCGGCGAGTGCGTCTGACATAGGGCAGCCGAGCCAGAGGCTTGTGCCAGTGCGGGTCACTTTTGGCAGCGGGCAAAGCTTCATTAACCACGTTTGCCTATAGTGCGGCTTGAACCCGACTTTTTCGGCCGCTTGCCTGCTTGGCGACATAGCGGCACGTCACGTTTCGATTGTGGGCAGGCGGTGGCTTTGTCATGGACGAAGGCGGCAACTGGTATGGCGTATGTTTCTCTTCTCCATCGACCGTTGACGGCGCTGCTGCTGTCCATTCCGCTTGTCGCCTGCAGCACGGACGTACTTTCGCCACCGGCCAGGATCGATGACGCCTCCCGCGTCGGCGCCATCAGGCCGAGCCGCGTCGTTGCCAATCCGGAACGGGAGGCGGCCGCCTATCCTTCGGAAGAGCCGGTATCGACGTTCAGCGACAGGACCGCCGGCGCCGCCGAGCCGCAGGGCAGCCTGCCGATGATCGACAGCCAGCCGGAGATGGCGGAAACGCAGGTCGCAAGCGCCAGTCCGATGACGGTTCCTCCCGAAGGCGTCAATATGGATGCGATGCTCGGTGTCGAGCCGGTCGTCGGCCTGGCGCAGGAGCAGGCCGGCGACATCGCCGAAGGCAACACCGCCCAGCCGGTCGTCGGCGGCATCGGTGAGGACAATGTGCGTCAACTGGGCGTCCCGGCCGAGCCGGAGCCTGTTTCGGAAGCAAGTCCGGATTTTGATCCCGATCTGCCGCCACTGACGCCCGAGCAGATTTCCGCCGAAGAGGCGAAGAGGGCGCGACGTGTCGAGCCGCAGCGCACCATTCGGCGCACCGAGGAGCCGCAGCAGGTCGCCTTCCTGCCGCGCGCCCGCAATCCGCTGTCGACGCCTGAATATACCGGCGAAATGCCGCGCTCTGAGATCGCCTGCCGCCAGCGGCTGAGGAAGCTCGGCGTCACCTTCCGCGACGTGCCGCGCATCTATAACGGTCCGTCGTGCGGCATCGACTACCCGGTCGAGATCAGCGGCCTATCCGGCAACATTGCCGTCAAGCCCGCGGTGAAGCTCAATTGCCAGGTCACCGAAGCCTTCGCCAAATGGGTGAAATACGAGCTCGCGCCGTCCTCGCGTTACCGCTACTGGTCCGGTGTCAAGACGATCAAGCCGCTCGGCGGCTATTCCTGCCGGACGATGAACTCGCGCCGCGGCAATCCGATGTCGGAACATGCACGCGGCAATGCGATCGACGTCGGCAAATTCGTGCTGAAGAACGGCAAGGAGATCGACGTGCGCCGAAAGGGCTTCTTCGCCTTCCGGGAGCGTGGGCTGCTGAAGGCGGTGCGCGCCGACAGCTGCAAGTATTTCCACACCGTGCTCGGCCCCGGCAGCGACCCCTACCACAAGGACCATTTCCACTTCGACCTCAGGACCCGGAAGTCGGGCTATCGGCATTGCGATTAGCGCATGTCGCCCAAAAGTGTGCAGCGGGTTTGGGATAACGACATGCGCAAAACAAAGACCTAAAGCGCGTCGCATGATGCGCTTTAGCGCAGCAAAAAAAGAGGCCGGCGGGGGCCGGCCAAAAACGGCCGGAGGATAGGGGAGGCTCCGGCGTGCAAATCACGAGAGCGGGGTCGCTCTGCGCCGTCCGAAGGTGATTGAAAAGCATCACCGTTTCATGACAGTGATGGGGCTCATCCCCATCGGCAGGATCTGCTGCCGGCCTTCAGCAAGATCGGGTTCTCCATGCCGCCGCTCTCGGAATTGATGATGTTTGCCTTGGCGCTGGCCGCGGCCGGCGTCGTGTCCGGCGTACTTGCGGGTCTCTTCGGCGTCGGCGGCGGCGCCATCCTCGTGCCTGTCTTCTTTCAGGTCTTCGGGCTTCTCGGCGTCGACGACGCGGTGCGGATGCATCTGTCGGTGGGCACCTCGACGGCAATCATCGTGCCGACATCGGTGCGTTCCTTCCTGCTGCACTACCGGCGCGGCGTCGTCGATACGGCCCTGCTGCGCAATTGGATCCTCGCCATTCCGCTCGGCGCCATACTTGCCACCGTGATCGCGGCTTATGTCAGCAGCGAAACCTTGCGGCTGATCTTCGCTATGATCGCGCTCGCGGTGGCATTGCGGATGATCTTCAACCGCGCCACCTGGCGCCTCGGCAGGGACCTTCCGAAGAATCCGATCACGTGGCTCGTCGGCGTTGTGATCGGCGTTTTGTCCGGCCTGATGGGCGTTGGCGGCGGCGTGCTCAACAATACGTTCATGACGCTCTACAACCGGCCGATCCACGAGGCGATCGCGACGTCCTCCGGCGTCGGGGTACTGATCTCGATCCCCGGACTGTTCGGTTATATCTGGGCGGGCTCGGGCGAACCCGGTCTGCCGCCGCTTTCCACCGGGTTCGTCAACTGGATCGCGGTTGCCTTGATCATTCCGGTCTCGTTGCTGGTGGCGCCGCTCGGTGTCCGTCTGGCCCATGCCATGGACAGGCGGCAGCTCGAAGCGGGCTTCGGCATTTTCATGATCTTGATAGCCTTGCGCTTCCTTTACAGCCTTTACGGCTAGCCCGGAGTAAGCGCCCATGGCCATTGAATCGCCGGCGTCCCGATTTGGATGAGCCTTGTCATCGCGGCTGTGCGATAATTGGTCTCCCGGAGCATTGAACGCGCGATGCGATAGTCGTCATGTCCGGTCACTTGTCCGAGTCAACGATATATAATATATTTAAATGTATATTGATAAAGTGGAGGCGACGATGGCTGCAGCCGCGACTGCAAAACCGGACGTCCAAGGCTTTTACGAATGTCGTACCGGAAGTATCCAGTATGTCGTTTCCGATCCGCTGACCAAGCGTTGCGCGATCATCGACCCGGTGCTGGATTTCGATGAGAAATCCGGTACGACCGCGACCGAGCAGGCGGATCTGATCCTTGACTACGTGGCGCAAAACGGTCTGACGGTCGAATGGATCCTCGATACCCATCCGCATGCGGACCATTTCTCGGCTGCCGCCTATCTGAAGGAACGGACCGGGGCGCCGACAGGCATCGGATCCAAGATCGTGCGCGTCCAGAATCTCTGGAAGAGTATCTACAATTGGCCGGAGCTTGAGGCCGACGGGTCGCAATGGGACCATCTCTTCGTCGAGGGCGAACACTTCCCCCTCGGGTCGATCGAAGGACGGGTGCTCTATTCGCCGGGCCACACCCTTGCGTCCGTGACCTACGTCTTCGGCGATGCAGCCTTCGTTCACGACACGATCTTCATGCCGGATAGCGGCACTGCCCGTGCCGATTTCCCGGGCGGCGACGCGCGCCAGTTGTGGCGCTCAATCGCCGGGATCCTGGCGCTGCCGGACGAAACCCGCGTTTTCACCGGGCACGATTATCGGCCGGAAGGCCGCGAGCCGCGCTGGGAGAGTACGGTCGGCGAGGAGAAGCGCTGCAATGCGCATATTGCCGGCGTGACCGAGGATCAGTTCGTTCAATTGCGCGAGGCGCGCGATAGGTCGCTGCCGATGCCGAAACTGATCCTGCACGCCCTGCAGGTCAATATTCGCGGCGGGCGCTTGCCGGAACCGGAAGCCAATGGCGCGCGCTATCTGAAATTTCCGCTCAATGCGCTCAAGGGAGCGGCATGGGGCTGAATGGCGATGGGCATGCGAATGGTCACGAAAATCCGAAGCGTCGGCCCGGACATGGGCGAGCGGGCGGGCGAAGCGGCGGCCCTGCTCAAGACGCTCGCAAACCAGAACCGGCTGATGATCGTCTGTAGGCTCGTCGAGGGCGAGCATTCCGTCGGCCAGTTGGAAGAGACGCTTGGCATCCGCCAGCCGACCCTGTCGCAACAACTGACCGTGCTGCGCGAGGCAGGCATCGTCGCGACACGGCGCGATGCGAAGCAGATCTTCTATCGCCTCGCCGAGGAGAAGGCGGCACGGCTGATCACGGCGCTCTACGAGATATTCTGTGGCAGGGGATGAAGCAATGACCGCTTCCGGGCACCCCGCTAAGGCAGCGGGCCTCCTAGCACCCGTCTTGTGGTATCAGTTGACATAGCGTCACCTTTAAAATTGCGTGGGATGGGCTGCAAAACAACGTGAATTGGCCCATATAGGAGCGGCACCCTGCCGATATTGCCCCGCATCCGGATCCGTTTTTCATGGCTTCTATTGTTTACGTTTCGAACCTGTCGAAAACCTATGCCTCCGGTTTCGAGGCACTGAAGGGCGTCAGCCTCGAGATAGAGGAGGGGGAGATTCTCGCCTTGCTCGGACCCAACGGGGCCGGCAAGACCACCCTGATCTCGATCATCTGCGGCATCGTCAATCCGAGCGGCGGCGAAGTCACCGTCAACGGCCACGACGTCGTGCGCGACTTCCGCCAGACGCGGTCCATGATCGGGCTCGTGCCGCAGGAACTGACGACGGATGCCTTCGAGACGGTGTGGAACACGGTTTCCTTCTCGCGCGGCCTGCACGGCAAGAAACCGGACCCCGCCCATATCGAGAAGGTGCTGAAGGACCTGTCGCTCTGGAGCAAGAAGGACAACATGCTGCGCGAGCTTTCGGGCGGCATGAAGCGGCGCGTCCTGATCGCCAAGGCGCTGTCGCACGAGCCGCGCGTGCTCTTCCTCGACGAGCCGACCGCGGGAGTCGACGTCAGCCTGCGCAAGAGCATGTGGGAGGTTGTCCAGCGGCTGCGCGCCTCGGGCGTGACGATCATCCTGACGACGCATTACATCGAGGAAGCGGAAGAGATCGCCGACCGGATCGCCGTCATCAACGGTGGTGAAATCCTCCTGGTCGAGGACAAGGAGGCTCTGATGACCAAGCTCGGACGCAAGCAGTTGCGCGTCGACCTCGCCCAACCGTTGGAGCGCATCCCGGATTCTCTGTCATCCTACAATCTGACGCTCGAGGACAATGGTCAAAGCCTGATCTACGACTATGACACGAGTGCCGAACGGACCGGCATCACGGCACTGCTCGCGACGCTCGCGGAGACCGGGATCAGACTTCGGGATCTTTCGACCCAGCAAAGCTCGCTCGAAGATATTTTCGTTGAGATCGTGGAGGCGGGGCGATGAACATCGAGGCGGTCAAGTCCATCTATTTCTTCGAGATGGCGCGTACGCGACGCACCCTGCTGCAGAGCGTGGTGTCGCCGGTCATCTCGACCTCGCTCTATTTCATCGTCTTCGGCGCGGCGATCGGCGAACGCATCCAGCAGATCGACGGTGTTTCCTATGGCGCTTTCATCACACCGGGGCTGATGATGCTGACACTGCTGACGCAGTGCATCGGCAACGGCTCCTTCGGTATTTATTTCCCCAAGTTCACGGGCACGATCTACGAAGTGCTGTCATCGCCGATCTCCATGTTGGAAATCGTTCTCGGCTATGTCGGCGCGGCGGCGACCAAGGGGTTGATGATCGGTACGATCATCCTTATCACCGCGTCGCTGTTCGTCGATCTCAGTATCGCCCACCCGTTGGCGATGATTTTCTTCTTCGTCCTGACCGCGGTGACCTTCAGCCTGTTCGGCTTCATCATCGGCATCTGGGCGAAGGATTTCGAGCAGTTGAACCTGATCCCGATGCTGGTCGTCCCGCCGCTCGTCTTCCTCGGCGGCAGCTTCTACTCGGTCGATATGCTGCCGCCCTTCTGGCGGGCGGTCAGCCACTTCAATCCGGTGCTCTATCTGATCAGCGGTTTCCGCTGGAGCTTCTTCGAGATCTCCGACGTCAATCCGCTCGCCAGCGCGGTGATCATTCTCGCTTTCCTGGCGATCTGCATGTCCGTGCTGACCTGGATCTTCCGAACCGGCTACAGACTGCGCAACTGACGGTTCAGCACCAATTGTCGAGCTATCTCGCGGACCAGGCACGCGTCGAGCTTCGCTCCACCAGCACCGGCTCGAGTTTGCATTCTGTGGTCGCCGATGGGCGGTTTAGGATCGCGTCGAGCGCAATCCGCGCGATCTCGGCGAGCGGTTGGCGAATCGTCGTCAAGCGCGGCAGGACGAGGGAGGCGAGGGGGATATCGTCGAAGCCGACGATCGACAGGTCGTCCGGTATGGAGAGACCGACGTCGGCGGCCGCGCGCATCAGGCCGATCGCCTGCTGGTCGCTGGCGGTGGCGATCGCCGTCGGCGGGTGTTCCTGTCGCAACAGCCTGTTTCCAAGTTCCTCACCGGCCTTGTAGTCGAAATTGCCGTCAACAGTCTGGACGGCGAGTGACTGGCCCGGATGCCGTTGCTGAAACGCCTGAATCCGACTGAGGAAGCCTTCATACCGCTCGCGCGCGACGTCCAGCATTTGGGGCCCCCCCATGTAGCCGAGGCGGCGGTGCCCGAGTGACAACAGGTAGTCGGCGGCGAGATAGCCGCCTCTTCGGTTATCCACGCCGACCAGTGTCTGCCCTTTCAAAGGGCGGTCGACGGTGACGGTATTCCTGCCGCTGACGAGGTCTCCGATCCTGCTTTCGCTGACCGGAACCAGGATAAGCCCGCTTGGCAGGCGGCCGAGCAGCGTTTGTACCTGCTGCTGTTCGGCGGCGGGATCGTCATGGGAATTGGCAAGGAGAACCGAATAGCCTTCAGCCGACGCCAGCATCTCGACATGTTTCGCAAGCTCGGCAAAGAACGGGTTGGTGATATCAGGGATCACCAAGCCTATGAGGTCAGTCTTGTTCAGCCTCAGGTTACGTCCCAGGGAGTTTGGCGTGTAGCCGAGTTCCCGGATGACTTCTTCGACGCGGATCCGAATCTCTTCACTGACCGTCTTGTTCTTGGCAAGCACCCGGGAGACGGTGCCGACGGCGACTCCCGCGGCCTTCGCGACATCTTTGATCGTGACGGTCAAAAGCACCTCCGCGGCCAAGCCTTAGCGTGCGACTAGATATAGATGCAGTGCAAAAGATTGCAACGATGAAACGTTTCATATTGACAGGGTCGCGTTGAAACGATTTCCTGCTGCCCGAAACGATATCTGGTTTGCCGATGAAACGTTTCACCGTTGCTGGAGGGCGGCGGTTTCTCAAGGAGGATTACCGATGAAACTTTTCAAACTCGCATCCGTCGTGGCACTCGTCGCAGCAACGGCGCTGCCGACCATTGCCGCCGCCGCCGACAAGCCGGTCGTCGGCCTCGTCATGAAGTCGCTCGCCAACGACTTCTTCAAGAACATGCTGGAGGGCGCCGAGGCCCACGCCAAGAAGCGTGGCGACTATGAGCTGAAGGCCATCGGCATGCAGAACGAGACGGATTTCGAAAGCCAGTTGAACGGTGTCGAGAACTTCATCACCCAGGGCGTCGATGCGATCGTCATTGCACCAGCCGATTCGCGTGCGATGGTCGCTCCGCTGAAGAAGGCGATCGATGCAGGTATCACGGTGGTCAACTTCGACGTGTCGCTCGACGAGCAGGCCAAGAAGGATGCAGGGCTCGATCTGGCCTTCGTCGGCCCCGACAACCGCGGCGGCGCCAAGCTGGCCGGCGACGCCCTTGCCAAGGCGCTCGGCGAAGGCGGCAAGGTCGTCATCATCGAGGGCAATCCGGGTGCCGACAACGCGGCCCAGCGCAAGCTCGGCTTTGAGGATGCGGTCGCCGCCGGCAAGCTCAACCTTCTCGATTCGCGCACCGCGCATTGGGAGACGGAAGAGGCCAACTCGGTGTTCTCGACAATGCTGACGGCTCACCCGGACATCCAGGGTGTCATGGCGGCAAACGACTCGATGGCGATTGGCGTCATCAAGGCGCTCGATGCTGCCGGCCGCTCCGACATCAAGGTCGTCGGCTTCGACAACGTCTCGGCCGTCCAGCCGCTGCTGAAGGAAGGCAAGCTGCTTGCGACCGTGGACCAGTTCGGTTCGCAAATGGCATCCGATGCCATCGACAAGGCGCTGGCGGTGGTGGGCGGCGGACCGAAGCTCGAGGGCTGGGTCAAGACCGACATCAAGCTCGTTACCACGGACGACGTGAAGTAACGCGGCCTGTCGCACCGCACCGGCTTCTTGCTGGTGCGGTCTCCTCCCGCGGGGATGTTTCCATGAAAACGAACCTGGCCCACGTCGACGGGGCGACGAGCACGGCAACGCAGCCACTGCTCGAGCTTCACGACATTCGCAAACGCTTCGGCGGAACGGTCGCGCTTGCCGGCGTGACGCTCTCGGTCGCGCCCGGAGAGGTGCACGGGCTTATCGGCGAGAACGGCGCCGGAAAGTCCACCCTCATCAAGGTCCTTTGCGGCATCGTCAAGCCCGACTCCGGTGCCATCACATTGGCCGGCGACGCCTATGCGCCGCACACGCCGCGGGATGCCAAGGCGCGCGGCCTGCAGGTCGTGCACCAGGAGTTCAACCTGCTGCCCTTTCTCTCGGTCGCCGAGAACATCTTTATCGAGCACTTGCCGCGCAACGCCCTCGGCGTGGTGAAGCGCCGCGACATGCACACACGCGTCCGAGCCGCTCTCGATGCGATCGGATTGAAGGATATCGATGTCCGCTGGCCGGTGGAACGGCTCGGCATTGCCCATCGGCAGCTCGTCGAGGTCGCCCGTGCGCTGATGACAGAGAGCCGGGTGCTCATCCTGGACGAGCCAACCGCCACGCTGACGTCGCGTGAAACCGAACGACTGTTCGCGATCATCGACGACCTGCGGCGGCGTGGCGTGTCCATCATTTTCGTCTCGCACCACCTCGACGAGGTTTTCCGGCTATGCGACCGGGTTACGGTCTTGCGCAACGGCGAAACGGTCACGAGCCGCCGGATTGGCGAGACGACCCAGGACGAGCTGGTCCGGGCCATGGTCGGGCAGCAACTGCAAAAGGAGATGACGCACAGCACCGCGTCGTCGGCGCGGTCCGACACAGTGCTGTCGCTGGTCAACTTTCGCCATGCGCAATCACCCCATGTGGACGGAATCTCCTTCGATCTTCACAAGGGCGAAATTCTCGGCATCGCCGGCCTCGTAGGCTCCGGCCGCACCGAATTGCTGCGCGCCATCTTCGCCGCCGAACCGCCGCTGTCAGGCACCTTGATGCGGGACGGCAAACCGGTAGCCCTGCGTTCTCCCCGCGATGCGATCCGCGCGGGAATCGGCTTCGTCACCGAAGACCGCAAGGAAGAAGGGCTGATCCTGTCGATGCCGATCGCAGCGAACGTGACGATGGCTTCTCTGTCGGATGTGTCACGGGGTGGCCTGCTCGATCAAAGGGCCGAAAATGCCCTGACCGAAAAGCTCGGAGCCGATCTGAAGCTGAAATATGGCGGGCCCGGCAAGAACGCCGCGACACTCTCGGGCGGCAACCAGCAGAAGGTGGTTCTCGCCAAATGGCTCGCGCGCAAGCCGGAGATCCTGCTCTTGGATGAACCGACCCGCGGCGTAGATGTCGGCGCAAAGGCGGAGATCTACGCCCTGATCCGGCGACTGGCCGAACGCGGCCTTGCTCTCCTGGTGGTTTCCTCGGAACTGCCTGAACTGATGACGCTTTGCGACAGGATCATGGTGATGTCGCAGCATCGCATCGTTGGCTCGCTCCCGCGCGCCGAATTCTCCGAAGAAAAGATTCTGACCTACGCCTATCAGGGCGAAAAAAGACAGACGGGGCACTGACATGCAACTCGACGAACAAGTACCAAGCGCGCCGGTCGCAGCGGTCGCCCCGGCAGTCTCGATGAAGCTGCTGCTGCGCGACGCCGGCATCGGCATCGCCCTCCTGCTGCTCATCCTGTTTTTCGCCCTGACGACGGATCACTTCCTGTCGCCGAACAACATTTCCAACATCCTGACGCAGATCACCATCAACCTGATCCTCGCGATCGGCATGACTTTCGTCATCCTTATCGGCGGCATCGATCTCTCGGTCGGCTCCATGCTGGCGTTCTGCGCGGTGGTCGGCGGCTCGGTGCTGACCATTCCGGACCTCTCGGTCTTCCAGGCGGTGAGCCTGGCGACCGTTGCGGCGGTCGGGACCGGTGCGCTCTGCGGCTTCCTGAACGGCTGGATCAGCGCCTTCTGGGGGCTGCCGTCCTTCATCGTCACGCTCGGCATGCTTAACATCGCCCGCGGCGCCGCGCTGCAGGTGACGGATGCCCGGACCATCTATTCCTTTCCGGCGAGTTTCAACGCCTTTGGCTCGCAGATGATCTACGGCGTGCCGGTCGTCTTCCTGATCGCGCTTGCTCTTGTGGCCGTCGCCTGGTTCGTCCTTTCGAAGACGGTGTTCGGGCGGCTGCTCTACGGGATCGGCAATAACGAGGAAGCCGTTCGCCTCGCCGGCCACTCGCTGATGACCTACAAGATCGCGGCGTTCACGATCGCCGGCATCCTGGTCGGGATTGCCGCGATGGTCTACATGGCAAGGCTCAACATCGCCAGCCCGATCATCGGCATCGGCTTCGAACTCAACGCCATCGCCGCCGTCATCATCGGCGGAACGAGCCTCAGCGGCGGACGCGGCAGCGTGATCGGGACGCTGCTTGGCGCCTGCATCATCGGCGTATTGGCGAACGGCCTCATCCTCTTCGGGCTGAGCGATTTCATGCGTCAGTTGATTACCGGTGTCGTGATCATCCTGGCCGTCATCATCGACAAGTACCGCGAACGGATCACGGCCGCCTGACGGCGGCGGTCCGCCTCAAGCGCGGGGCGTTCAAACGTAGTCCACGGTACACGACAATAGCTTCGTCGGTTGCGGAACGGCAGGGCCTCTCCTCCGTCCTCATCCCTGTGAGAAGCACAGGGATGAGGACGGAAAAGCATTCGCCAAGCCAAATTACGTCATCCCAAACCGCCGCACACATTTGGGCGGCATGCATTGGCCAAAGGCCGCACCCAGACCGGAGCGCCGAGAACCGTCGCGACGGCGACAAGGATGGATCTAGTCCCGCAGCCGCAGTTCATCGGTCCGCATCTGCAGGGAATCGAGGGTCGAGAGGAAGCTCATGCCGAGCAGACTGCGGTCGAGCTTGCCTTCCGCCGCGACGGTTGCCCGGATATTGCGGCGCTCGATCGAGCCGATCGCAATTTGCTCCAGCGTCACCGGCGCGGCAAGCGCCGGCCCGTTTGCCGTCATCACGGTCAGCGTATAGCCAAGGTTCGACGGATCGAGGCCGATCCGTTCGGCGTCGTCGTAGGTGAGGGCGATGCTGCTGGCGCCGGTATCGACGAGCATGCTGACCGCCCGGCCATTGATCGTTGCGTCGGCCTGGAAATGGCCGTCGAGGCGCTTGCGCAGCACGACTTCCTGCTGCCCCCCGCTGTCGGTGACGACCATCGTTCGGCCGGGCATCAGTTCGGAAAGGACCCGATCGCCGAAGGCCTGAAGCTCGACGCGATAGGCATAGCCGGAAACGAGGCCAACGGCGATCAGCAGCCATATGGCAATCTGGCGCACACTCTCCCCGAAATGGCGTCGGCTGCGGAGTATCCCGGCGGCCAGCAGCGTCGCAATGGCACCGAGCGAGACGAGTTGCCCGAAGTCGTCATTGTTCATGCCGAGGGTCTGGCCGCTGTCGTGATTGATGAGGAGGAGTGCGAGGCCGATGCCCAGGATTGCCAGCAGAAGGATCAGACGGTTCATATGCCGCTTCGTTCCCGCGCCAGCCGCGTCCGGCGTGTTTCGCGTCGCGGCTTTCGCTCGACCGTTTCCAGGCGCGCCGGCAGCGCCAGCATGATGTTGTGCCGCTCCGCTTCGGTGTAGAGCGTCCAGGAGCCGATTTCATCGCGCGTGCGGCCGCAGCCGAAACAGTAGCCCGTCCGGTCGTCGATTGCGCAAACGAGAATGCAGGGAGATTCCATCGGCCTGGCGCGCTCTGCTACTGAAAACATGCAGCAATTCAAAGGGCTACAGCCTTTCGCGTGTCTGATAGGACGCGCGGCGCCGTAGGGTTCGTCAAACTATATCGGCCTTTCAGACCGCCAGCGCAAGGGCGCCCAGCACCGCGATTTCCGTCAGCTGCTGCGTGGCGCCGATCGTGTCGCCGGTGTGGCCACCGAGCTTGCGGGAGACGATCCTGCCGAAGCCCAACACTGTGACGGCGAAAGCGGCAAAAGCGAGCGGCGCTGCAATCGGCGGAATCCCGGCTGCATAGAACAGCAGAAGCGCGAGGATTGCTCCGGAGCCCAGCGCCTGTGATGTCGCGCGCGGTTCCGGAATGCCTGCTGCCGCGGCAACGCCGTCGCGGCGCGCCGGGAGCAGGCGCGACCAGTGCCAGACCATGGCCATGCGGCTGAGGGCGGCAGTCCCGAGAAGCGCCGATGCGCCACCAAGGGGAGAGAGGAGCGGCAGGAAGGCGGCGAGCGCCGAGACGCGAAGGCCGAAGGAAAGGATGAGCGCGACCGCGGCATAGGTGCCGATGCGGCTGTCCTTCATGATTGTCAGTGCCGCCTCGCGATCGCGGCCGCCGCCCAGGCCGTCGGCCGTATCGCCGAGGCCGTCCTCGTGCAGCGCGCCGGTGACCAACGCCTGCATGGCGACGATCAGGAAAGCGGTGAACAGCGAGCTCGCCTGAAGCACGTCCAGGAGCGCCGCCAGCAAAGCGGCGGGCAGGGCGATCACAATCCCGGCAAGCGGAAAGGCGCGCACGGCGCGGCTCAGCCGACCGTCATAATCGACGAAATGCCGCCGAGGCATGGGAATGCGGCTCAGGAACGCCACCGATCGCGCCAGATCATCACAAAGGTTGCCGATAAAGCGCATTGTCGCTCCCAGGTCGGAGCCGCCCGAATCGCCGGCCCTTTGCCGGATCATGCTCCGGCGACAGCATTTGGCGCAAATGCCGTTGCCGGAAACGCTGGCAGCCTCTATGACGGGCGCCGACCACCTTCGGACATGCAAGGATTCCCCATGAGTGCCAGCGGCCTGCCGTTTGATGATTTCCGCGAGTTGTTGCGAAACCTGCCGGGACCGGATGCGGCGGCACTTGTTGCGGCGCGTGAACGGGACGCGCAGTTGACGAAGCCGCCGGGTGCGCTCGGCCGTCTTGAGGAAATCGCTTTCTGGCTCGCCGCCTGGACGGGCCGTCCGCCTGCGGTCAACCGGCCGCTCGTGGCGATCTTCGCCGGCAATCACGGTGTGACCAGGCAGGGCGTCACGCCTTTTCCCTCGTCGGTTACGGCCCAGATGGTGGAGAATTTCGCCGCCGGGGGCGCGGCCATCAATCAGATCTGCGTGACGCATGACCTCGGGCTCAAGGTCTTCGATCTGGCGCTCGATTATCCGACCGGCGATATCACCGAGGAAGCGGCGCTGTCCGAACGCGACTGCGCCGCGACGATGGCCTTCGGCATGGAGGCGATCGCCGGCGGCACCGACCTGCTCTGCATCGGCGAAATGGGCATCGGCAACACGACGATCGCCGCCGCCATCAATCTCGGCCTCTATGGCGGGACGGCGGAGGAATGGGTCGGTCCGGGCACCGGCTCCGAAGGCGAAGTGTTGAAGCGCAAGATCGCCGCGGTCGAGAGGGCTGTGGCGCTGCATCGCGATCACCTGTCCGATCCGCTCGAACTGATGCGCCGGCTCGGCGGGCGCGAGATCGCCGCCATGGCGGGCGCCATCCTCGCGGCGCGCATGCAGAAGGTGCCTGTGATCATCGACGGCTACGTGGCGACGGCCGCTGCAGCGATCCTCAAGGCTGCCAATCCGGCGGCACTCGACCATTGCCTGATCGGCCATGTCTCGGGAGAACCGGGGCACATCCGCGCCATCGAAAAGCTCGGCAAGACACCACTCTTGGCGCTCGGCATGCGGCTCGGCGAGGGCACGGGCGCCGCACTTGCCGCAGGCATCGTCAAGGCGGCTGCCGCTTGCCATGGCGGAATGGCGACCTTCGCCCAGGCCGGCGTCAGCAACAAGGACTGAAGCCCAAGCTTGGTCCATTCCTGTCGGTCGACTGTCAGCCATGGTATGCTTGGCGACTGCGGTCTTGATGCGGCGCGCCTTCTCGCTTATCGGGAGACATGGGGGCGTTCTTCAATTGAAGCCGGCCTCGCATTCGCCGCAATCGCAATGTCGAAGCTGCACAGTCAAGCTCGTCGAGATGAAATGGACGCCAAGAACACCACCTCCCGTCACGGTCAAGCGGCCCCTGTCACAAAGCATACCGGCATCCGGCATCTCTTTGCGGCCGCGAGCTATTCGCTGGGCGGTGCGAAGCGGCTGATCGGCGAGGCGGCTTTTCGCCACGAGCTGATTGCCTTCGCCGTTGCAATGGCCGCCTTCGTCATCGCCGGCGCCAGCCTCTTCCAATATGTGGCGATGGCCATCCTGTTCCTGCTGATGATGGCTTTCGAAGCGATCAATACGGCGATCGAAGAGATCGTCGACCGCGTCTCGCCGGAAATCTCGGACATGGGCAAGCACGCCAAGGATCTCGGATCCTTCGCCTGCCTCTGCCTTATCCTGGCGAATGCCACCTACGCTTTGTACGTGGTGTTTCTGGCGCGCTATCTAGGCTGACGACCGACGATAATTACTCGATCACGCGAAGCTCTTGCGGCGGCGGGCCGGCGAGGGGGCGTCCTCGACCGGCGGCAGGCTCTGCAACACGCGGCGCGGCGGCAGGATGGCGATTGCCTCGGTGCCTTCGCGAAGCTTCGAGCGCAGGATGAATTGACCGTTGTGCTTGGCGAGGATCGCCTGGACGATCGGCAGGCCAAGTCCGGTGCCCTGCTCGGCGCTCTTGATCGCGATCGAGCCCTGTCCGAAGGCGGAGAGCACGATCGGAATCTCTTCCTCGGGAATGCCCGGGCCATTGTCCTTGATGGAGATGTATTGTCCGCCGCCGGCGGTCCAGCCGACCTTGACGGTGATTTCCCCGCCGGCGGGCGTGAACTTGACGGCGTTCGACAACAGATTGAGCGCGACCTGGCGCATCGCCTTCTCGTCGATCCAGACGGAGGGCATGGCCTGCTCGAACTGCGGCTCGATCGTGATGTTCTTGCCGCGGGCGCGGAGCTGCACCATGCCGATGCAATCCTCGGCGATCTCGACGAGATTGACCGCCTCTTCGTTGAGTTCGTACCGACCGGCCTCGATGCGGGAAAGATCGAGGATTTCGTTGATGAGGTTCAGCAGATGCTCGCCGGAGCGGTGAATGTCGACCGTATATTCCTTGTAGGTCGGATTGTTGAGCGGACCCAGCACCTCCGTCGACATCACTTCCGAGAAGCCGAGAATCGCGTTGAGCGGCGTACGCAACTCGTGCGACATCGATGCAAGGAAGCGCGACTTGGCGAGGTTCGCCTCTTCGGCACGCCGGCGCGCCTCGTCCGACATGGACTTCGCCACTTCGAGTTCAGCGATCAGGTCGTCCTTTTCCGATTGCATGGAGAGGATATGCACATTCGCCTTGTTCATGCGCTCCGTCATGAAGGCCAGGAAAACGAGCGACAGCGACAGAATGCCGGTCAGTCCGACATGTATGGGATCGCCCGTCGTCAGCGACGAGAAACCGAGTGCGCCGACGACCGGAAGGAAGGTATAGACCAAGGCGTTGCGCAGCAGGAACGTTCCCATAGCGGTGGCTGCAAGCGCGATGAAAAGCCCGGTGCCTTCGAAGAGAGCGAACTGGATCTCGCCGCAGGCGCCGCAGTCCTGGAGGGCAAAGATCGCCCAGCATAGCCCCATGAGCAACTGGCTGGCGAGAAAACGGCGGCGCCAGATGGCGACTTTCTCCGCGCCGATGTTCTGCTGCTTTGCCTTGCGCGCCAGGTAAACCGTGACTGCGTGGGCAGAAAGCGCCATCAGGCCCCAAAGGAGGATGCCCGGCTCTTCGGAAAGATAAACACCGATCGCCGAAATCAAGCCGACGAGCAGCGGGAGGGCGATGGCACCGTGCAAGACGGCATCGATGTGCAGAAGGAGCATTTCGCGGTCGAAGCCGGCGGGCGCGGACGAACCGGTCTGCAGCCGCTGACGAGTCGCGCGCACCGCCTTCGAAACAGCCTTGTTCCGATGGTTTCGCGACTTGTCGACGATGATCTTATCAGTCGATGTGCTGACAGCGATGCTCATGCTCGTGGATCGGGATTGCGTTTGGCTTGCAGTCTAGAATGTAATCCTTAAGAAGTTGCTGCGCCGTGCGTCTTTTCAGACGCGCCAAGGTCGCCGTAGCGCTTTGAATTTCTGCATGTTTTATCCTTGATCGCATGATCCAAGGAAACATGCGGAATAGGGACTCGACAACCATTGTGGCGCGATTGCGTCTTTTTGCCTTGCGCGACAATGGATGGAGCTGATGTTGATGCCGAACAGAGAGGCCGCCGCTTGAAGCCAGAGCACCGCAGGTTCCGTATTGTCGGTGGTGGAAAGCCGACGCCGTCCAGCCGGCGCTTCGCTTTTGGGCGGCCGGGAAACACTCCGCCGCGAAAAGACCGCCGGCAAGGGCGCGGCAGCCTGATCGGCGGCTGGGTGTTCCTGCTGCTGCTGAGCCTTGGCGCCTATGTCGCTTCCAGGCTGCCGCCGCCGGAAGCGGCCGTAACTGGGGAGTTGCGCGGCGCCGCCGTGGCGAGCGACGGAGACAGTCTGCGGCTTAGCGGGCGCCGCGTGAGGGTCGAGGGTATCGACGCCCCGGAAATCGGTCAGACCTGCCGGCGTGATGGGGCGAGATGGAACTGCGGCGCGGAGGCGCAGCAGCGTCTAGAGGATCTCGTTGGCGGAACGACGACGCGTTGCCGCCTTCATGGCCACGACCGCTACGGGCGTGAGCTCGGCCTGTGCGAGGCCGGTGGGCGCGACATCGGCCGCGAGATGGTTCTCTCCGGCCATGCCGTCAGCTACGGGCTCTACCGTGAGGAAGAGGCTTTGGCGCGCGACAGCCGAGCCGGGCTGTGGGCCGGGGATTTCGTCCGCCCGCAGGAGTGGCGCCGTTCCCAGGGCAAAGCCGAGGAGGCGCCGCACCGGGCCGGCGATTGGCTTGAACTTATCGTGCAGTGGCTCGAAGACGAGGCTTGGCGGATCGCGAAGGAGGTCCTCGGTGCCTAGCGCCGACGAGCGGTTGTGGGAGTTGCGGGCCGCAATCGCCGCCTGCCGCCTCTGTCGCGACGATCCGGCGCGCGGCGAAACCCATCGGCTGCCGCATGAGCCGCGGCCCGTGGCAGTCCTTTCCGCCACCGCCCGCATCCTCATTGCCGGCCAGGCGCCGGGCTTGCGGGTGCATGAAAGCGGGCTTCCCTTCAACGATGCTTCCGGTGACCGGCTGCGGCAATGGCTGGCGGTCGATCGCGACACTTTTTACGATCCGCGCAACTTCGCCATCGTTCCGATGGGCTTCTGCTTTCCCGGCTACGACAGGCACGGCAGCGACCTGCCGCCGCGCGCCGAATGCGCGCCGCTGTGGCGGCGGCGGGTGATCGACGTCATGCCGCAGATCGAGCTCACACTGGCGGTCGGCCACTATGCGCAGCGCTGGCATATCGGAGCCGACTGTCCGAAATCGATGACCGATACCGTCCGTAACTGGGAGCGGTATGTGAAGCGCAACACAGGCCCCGCTGTACTGCCGATGCCTCACCCGAGCTGGCGCAATACCGGCTGGCTGCGGAAGAATCCGTGGTTCGAGTCAGAACTCCTTCCCTATCTGCGCGAACGGGTCGAGGTGCTGATCCGGTGAAACAATTTTCTTTCTTTTCATGAATTCCGCGCTATAGAGGGAAAAATATTCGAGAGGATTTTCCATGGATCGTCTGGACCGCAAGATCCTGCGTCTTCTGCAGGAGGACTCGACTTTGGCCGTTGCCGACCTCGCCAAGAAGGTCGGGCTTTCGACGACGCCATGCTGGCGGCGCATCCAGAAGATGGAAGAGGATGGCGTCATTCGCCGCCGCGTCGCGCTGCTCGATCCGGTCAAGGTCAACACCAAGGTGACGGTGTTCGTCTCGGTTCGAACGAGTGCCCACTCGATGGAATGGTTGCGTCGCTTTTCCGAAGTCGTTGCCGATTTTCCGGAAGTGGTGGAATTCTACCGCATGAGCGGCGACGTCGACTATCTGCTGCGCGTCGTGGTGCCGGATATTGCCGCCTATGACGCCTTCTACAAACGGCTGATCGCCAAAATCGAGATCCGCGACGTCTCGTCGGCCTTTGCCATGGAGCAGATCAAGTACACGACGCAATTGCCGCTCGACTACATGGTCATCGATCAGGCGAAGTCGAGCGACGACTAGGCGCGTCGCAGTTGAGGCGGAAGTGGTGCTTTCGCTTCTATCTTCGTGAATTCACTGGCGATATTTGTTTCTCAGCCGGCAAGCCCCAGCTTGACGCGCACCTTTGGGCTGTCCAGTTCGCGACGCGCGTCCTTGCCTGTCCAGCGCGCCGCGCGGTTGCCGCTCGCGGCGAGCTTTTCCGCGAGGGTCAGAGCCGGCCCGTGACAGGCGGCGCTGCGCTTGCCGATCTGCCGTAGCGCCCAGTTGACTGCCTTCTTCACGAAATTGCGTTCGTCGCCGGCATGGGCCTCGATCAAGGGCAGCCAGGCGAGCAATGCCGAGTCCGGCTCCTGCTTGAGGTGCACCGCGCAGGTGGCGATCATCGCAAAGGCGAGGCGGCGGACGAATTCCCGGTTATCATTGGCGAATTCCGGGATCAGCACTTGTTCGAACCGCGCCGCGACGAACAGGTCGGCCACGGTATCGACGACCTCCCACGAGTTGCAGTCGGCGGCCCAAAGACGGGCCTCGTCGAGCGTCAATGCCTTCGGATCGGCGGTGTAGGCCGCCAGAATGCGGGCCTCGCGGATGCCCGACTGCCAGAGTTCCAGTGCTCGAGCATGATCGGTTTTCGTCGACCGGGCGATGCGACGGAGCTCGACATTGGAAATGCCGAGCGCAGTTTCGGTTGCGATGCCGAAGCGTGCCATGCCGGCGCGGTTTTCCGCGGAGGCAAGGCCACGCATATGTTCAATGATCTCTTCCGCCGAGGACGCCGGCGAGAGCGTCATTTTTCGAGCCGGGCGAGCAGGGAGGACGTATCCCAGCGGCTGCCGCCAAGAGCCTGGACCTCGGCATAGAACTGGTCGACCAGGGCGGTGACGGGGAGCTTGGCGCCGTTGCGCCGGGCTTCCGCGAGCACGATATCTAGGTCCTTGCGCATCCAGTCGACGGCAAAGCCGAAGTCGTATTTTCCGGCATTCATCGTCTTGTGACGGTTTTCCATCTGCCAGGAACCGGCCGCGCCCTTGGAAATGACGTCGATCACGTTTTTAATGTCGAGCCCTGCCTTCTTGCCGAAGTGGATGCCCTCGGCGAGACCCTGGACGAGACCGGCGATGCAGATCTGGTTGATCATCTTGGTAAGCTGGCCGGCACCGGCCGGTCCCATCAGGCCGACCATACGGGCATAGGCTTCGATCACCGGCTTGGCCTTGTCGAAGGCCTCGGCATCGCCGCCGCACATGACCGTCAGCACGCCGTTTTCGGCGCCCGCCTGGCCGCCGGAAACCGGCGCGTCGATGAAATGCGCACCCTTGGCGCCGGCGGCGGCATAGAGTTCGCGGGCAACTTCGGCGGAAGCCGTCGTATTGTCGATGAAGATTGTGCCGGGCGCGATCGTCTCGAAGGCACCGTCCTTGCCGGTGGTGACGGAACGAAGATCGTCATCATTGCCGACGCAGGCGAAAACGAAATCCTGGTCCTTTGCCGCTTCCGCCGGCGTCGCCGCGGCGCGCCCGCCGAACTCGGCCGCCCAACGCTCGGCCTTCGCGAAAGTCCGGTTGTAGACGGTCACCTCATGTCCGCCGCGGCTCTTGAGGTGGCCGGCCATCGGATAACCCATGACGCCGAGACCGATGAATGCGACTTTGGCCATTGCGAATGCTCCTGTTTCCAATTGGCGAAAGATTTAGCCGAATTGGTCGGAAGGCGGAAGGCCGAGCGCCGGCCGTAGCTACCATTTCATGCCGGCATGAATGATGCCGGGACGAAGGAGCCGAGGACGAAGTAGCCGAGGGCGCCCGCGGCGATTGCAAGGGCGGTCGTCACCGCAAGCGTAAGCGCGTACGGCCCTTTGCCGCCCGCTGTGAAGGCCAGCACGACTTTTGTGAGCAGATTGACCACAACGGCGATCAGGATGGCGGCAACGGCTGTCGTGGTATCGACCGTCGTCCCGGTGAGGCGCGCCGTCGAGAGCGTGATGGCATCGAGGTCCATCAGACCCGATATGGCGGCGACGGCGAACAGCATGGTTGCGCCGATCTTGTCGACCAGCACCTTTGAGGCCACGATCACGGTACCGAGCAAGGCGCCGAAACGCAGCACCTCCCCAAGCTCGAACGGATTGTCGAGATGGAGATCCGGTGCGGCCTTCTTGCTGGCGTCGCGAAGGATGACGACGACACTGGCAGCCAGCATCATCAAGACCGCCGGAACGAGCCCAATCGCTAGCGGCACGAGCAGAACCGGCGCCAAGGCAGCACCGATGACGAGGACGCGGATCAGCGACAGTGCGCCGGCTATCGCCGCGCCGGACGCCAGTCGCCGGGCACTTTCCGGCGCCTCCGCTGCGAAGCGCGCGAAGGAAAGGGTAAGCGCGGTCGAGGAAACCAGGCCGCCGGCCGCGCCGGCAAACAGAATGCCACGACTGGCGCCGGCAACTCGGATGGCGACATAGCCGGCGAACGAGATGGCGGCGATCGTAATCGTCAACAGCCACAATTCGAAAGGATTGAGTACATTCCACGGATCGACCGTCTCGTTCGGGAGGAGTGGCAGGGCCACCAGGGTCATGGCGAGGAGAACGATGGCGGCCCGCAGTTCGAGCCAGGTCAACTTCTCCAGAAAAGTGTGGAGGCTGCGTTTGGCGGCAAGCAACGCGGTTGTCGCGACGCTGCCGGCTGCGGCAACCCGCACATCGCCAACGACCGCGGTCGCACCCAACGCAAAGACGACGAGAGCCGCGACGACCGTGGTCACGCCGAAATCTTCTTCTTCCTTTGCCTCGCGCATTCTGAACAGGACGAAGGCGGAGCCGAACAGCAACAGCACGACCGCCGGCGCGACCGGACCTGCGAGCGTCTGAAGGTAGCCCGAAAGCCCGCCGAGAAAGCCGGCGAGGCCGAACGTTCGGATGCCCGCAGTTCGTCCGCCGGAGCGTTCGTCACGCTCCTGCCATCCTCTCTCGCAACCGACGAGAAGGCCGACCGAGAATGCGACGCTGAGGCGCTGGAAGACTTCGACAAGTTCCATGCGAGCAGAATAGGATTTCGCGGCGCCGGGGCAAGAGCGTGCGCCCGGATCGAATGTTGGCTCAGCCTAGAGAAAGCGGGCGATCACCAGTTGTCCGGCAATCGGCTCGCCCTCTTCCATGCGCACCGTGATGTCGGTCACCTCGACGATCTCGAATCCGGTCGCGGTGAGCCGGTCGCGCAGATAGGCTTCCGAATGGGCGAAGCGCTGGTGCGGGCCGACCATGAAGGGGTTGCCGGCGAAAGTCTCATCGGGAAGAGTTTCGCTGGAGAAGATCAGCAGGCCGCCCGGTACGAGGTTGTCGACGGCGCCGAAGAAAAGGGCCTCCAACGCGCCCATATAGGGCAGGACATCGGTGGCGACGATCAGGTCGAACGGCGCCTCTTCATTGTCGTCGAGGAAATCGACCGCTTCGGCGACGTAGAGCGTCTCGTAGAGGTCCTTCTCATGGGCGATCTCGACCATGTTCTCGGAAAGGTCGATGCCGGTGATGTCTTCCGCCATGTCGCGCAAGGCGCCGCCGGTCAAGCCCGTGCCGCAGCCGAGGTCGAGTACCCGCTTGAACGGACCGAGATCCAAAGCCTGGACACGTTGGCGGACCAGGAGCGGCACGCAATAGCCAAGCTGATCGACAAGCACATTGTCGAAGACGTCCGCATGCTGATCGAAAAGGGTTGCGACATAGGCATCCGGAGCCTTGACCGGCGTCTCGCCCCGCCCCATCGAGGCAAGCCGGACCGAAGCGCCACCGTGATCGTCGGGATCGAGGTCCAGCACCTCGCGGTAGGCTGCCGCGGCCGCGTCGAAGCTGCCGGACTTTTCCAGGGAAAGAGCGCGGTTATAGGCTTCCGCCAGCGCCTCCTCGTCGATCTTCTTGTTCTTTTGCGTCATGGGCGTTTCTTACGACCGCGGGAGGCCTTTGGCAATCGCCTCCCGGCGGCCGTCTCTCCTCGTCACCTCGTTTCGTCCGGTTAGCATTTGCTCAAGAAATCGACGGCGCCTTGCCCGGCGGGATTTATCCGCAAGGCGATTGGAGTCATGATCATGAAAAGGAAGAGAAATCGGGAGGATGCCGATGTCTGCCGAACTGAGCCCGCTGACATTGGAAACGGAGATGCCGGAGAGGCAAGGTCCGCCCCTGCCGCAGTCATCGCAGGAGACGATCAATACAATCGTGCACTATTACCGCGGTGAACTGGGGAGGATGGCCGGCTGGCGCGATCGCATCGACCGTACGTCCAACTGGGCAATCACTGTCGTCGCGGCAATGCTTTCCGTGTCGCTGTCGACACCGTCCTCGCATCATGGCGTGCTGCTCTTTGCGATGCTGCTGATTACCTTGCTGCTGTTGATCGAAGCGAGGCGGTACCGATTCTTCGATGTTTATCGCGCCCGCGTGCGGCAACTCGAGCGCGGCTATTTCGCGCAGATCCTTGCTCCGGAAGGAACGCAGAGCTTCAAATGGTCCGTGGCAATCGCCAAGAGCCTGCGCAGGCCAGCTTTCCTGATGACCTACAGGGAAGCCGTTTGCCGACGGCTGCAGCGTAATTACTGCTGGATGTACCTGATCCTGCTTCTTGCCTGGGCACTGAAGATATCCTCGCCGAAGATCGCTTCCACCGGTATACCTTTCGGCCATGTCCGTTCCTGGACCGATTTTGCGGAGAATGCCGCTCTCGGACTGCTGCCGGGCTGGAGCGTCATGATCGTCGTCGCGCTGTTCTACGGCGTCGTCCTCTATGGGTCGCTTCACAAGGAAGCTCACGAGGGCGAACTTGCCCACGGCGAGGTGCATGTCTGAGCGCGGCGGACGGCGCGGGGCGTAGTGGCATAGTCCTCAGTGTAGAATGAGTTCGCCCTTGAGCGCCCGCCATTCCGTCGCCGATATCAGCTTGCGATGCACATAGCGGACCGAATGCAGCGGTCCGTCGAGCTTTTCCTGCCAGAACCTCAGAAAGCTTCGCATTTCGGGAAAGTCCGGGGCGATATCGTAGTGCTGCCAGATATAGGTCTGCAACAGGGCGGGGTGGTCGGGCATCCGGTAGAGTATCTGGGCCGTCGTCAGGCCATACCCTTTGAGCTGCAGTTCCATGTCGTTCGTCATCAAGGACCTCGCTTCTAACAAAGGTTGGTCACTATGATGAAGCGCTTGATTTGTTAATCAAGACCTAATATCGACGTAGTGTCGGAGATTAGTTCGAAAAAACAAAGGCTTGGCAGCGAACGAAGCGGAGTGCTGCCAACCTGTTTGCTACGCGGCGTTGCGCCTCATCGCTTGAGATGCCGCGTCAACCGCGCTTCGATCCAGGCCCAGATATTGCGCAGAAACTCCACGATCAGGAGATACAGCACCGCCGCCCAGACATACATTTGGAAGTCGAAGGTGCGGGAGAAGGCGCGCCGGGTCTCGCCCATCAGGTCGAAGACGGTAACGATCGCGACGATCGCCGAGCCCTTGATCATCAGGATGATCTCGTTGCCGTAGGGGCGCAGCGCCACGATCATCGCCTGCGGCAGGATGACCTTGAAGAAGGCAATGCGCTCCGGCAGACCCAAGGCGGCCGCCCCCTCATGCTGACCGCGCGGGACGCTCTCGATGGCGCCGCGCAGGATCTCCGCCTGATAGGCGGCGGTGTTCAGCGTGAAGGTGAAGAGCGCGCAGTTCCAGGCGTCGCGGAAAAACCACCAGAGGCCGATCGATTCGAGCTGCGGCCGGAAGCTGCCGAGACCGTAGTAGACGAGGAAGAGCTGGGCGATCAGCGGCGTGCCGCGGAAGAAATAGACGTAGATATAGGCAATCCACGACCAGAACCTGTTCTTCGACATGCGCCCGAGCGCGACGGGGAACGACAGGACGGCGCCCATCGGGATCGAAGAGATGACGAGGAGCAACGTCACGCCGAGACCGGAGAGGAAGCTCGGCCCGTAGCGCGAGAATTTCTCCGGGTCCCAGCCGTCGACGATTGTCAGGAAGATGCCGACGCCGAAGGCCAGCCAAGCGCCGAGGGCGACACTGCCGAAGAAGCGCGCGAGCGTGTAGGGCCTCGGCGGGGCGGGCGGCGGCGCTTGCGGCGGAATCATCGTTTCAGCGATGCTCATCGGCTCATCTCCGCCCGCTTGGTGGAACGCTCGAGCGCCGAGAATACGACGGACGAAATCATCGCCAGGACGAGGAAGAGGACGCAGGCGACGCCGAAGAATTGAAAGGCCTGTTTGGTCATGCGGGCTGCTTGGCCCGTCTGACGTAGAATGTCCTGAAGTCCAATGACCGAAACGAGCGCCGTATCCTTGAGCAGCGCCATCCACAGATTGCCGAGACCGGGAAGCGCGATGCGTACGAGTTGCGGCAGGATGATGAGCCGCATCGTCTTGCCGCGGTGAAAGCCGAGGGCATCGCCCGCTTCGTACTGGCCCTGCGGAATGGCCTTGAAGGCCGAAAGCAGCACCTCCGAGCAATAGGCAGAGAAAACGACGCCGAGCGCGATCATGCCGGCGACGAAGGCATTGATCTCGACAGGCTCCTCATAACCCAGCGTCGCGAGAAACTGCTGCACCAGGATCTGCAGGCCGTAATAGACAATGAAGAGCGTCAGGAGTTCCGGAAGACCGCGAAAGATCGTCGTGTAGATGTTGGCCGACAGCCGCAGCGATCTTTCCGGTGATTGCTTGGCAAGGGCGATGAAAAAGCCGATCGCCAGTCCGATGGGCAGGGTGGCTATCGCGAGGCTCGCGGTCACGAGAAATCCGTAGGCGATCTCGTCGCCCCAGCCGCTGTCGCCGCACGCCAGGAGGGTGCCGGAAGCGAACCAACGAAAAATCCCTGCCGGCCCGCAGAACGGATCGATGATCGAAAGGATCCCGGCTATACCGGAATAAATGGCGGCAAATAGTCCGCTCATGCCGTTACGTTCCCCTGGTCATTCTTATTGGCGCCGACGGCGCTTAGTATTGTTTTTCTTGTCAAACAAAAACGGCGGAAGGGCAAGCCCATCCACCGTTGCATTTCTTCATCAACCGAGACTTTCCCGGCATCACCGCTACAGCGCCGCGCGTCATTAGACGCGCAAAGGTCGCTGTAGCACTTTGAATTGCTGCAAGTCTTCGTCCTTAAATCGAGGTCGATTTAAGGAGACGTGCAATAGATCGCCGCGGGAGACGCGGCGATCAGCTGCCGTAGACGTCGAAGGGGAAGTACTTTTCGTTGATTTCCTTGTACTTGCCGTTGGCGCGGATGGCTTCGATCGCCTTGTTGAATTTCTCGCGCAGCGCATCGTCGCCCTTGCGAACGGCAATGCCGGCGCCTTCGCCGTTGATCACCGGGTCGATCGGCAGCGTCCCAAGCAGCTTGCAGCAGGCGCCATCTTCGCTCTTCAGCCATTCGGAGAGCACGACGACGTCGTCGATGACCGCGTCGACGCGGCCGTTGGCGATATCGAGTTTGTACTCATCGGCGGTCGGATAAAGCTTGATCTCCGCGCCCTTCATATGCGCTTCCGCATAGTTGGAATGGGTCGTGGAAGCCTGGGCGCCCAGAATCTTGCCTTGCAGGGCGGCTTCGGTCGCCTCAGTGATCGGCGAGTCCTTAGGTACAACGATCGCCGGCGGCGTGTTGTAGTACTTGTTGGTGAAATCGACCTTCTGCTTGCGTTCCTCGGTGATCGACATGGAAGCGATGATCGCGTCGAACTTCTTGGCGATCAGCGCCGGGATGATCCCTTCCCAGTCCTGCGTCACGAAGGTGCACTCGACTTTCATTTCCTCGCAAAGTGCCTTGGCAATATCGACGTCGAAGCCCGTCAGCGAGCCATCTGCGGCGAGATTGTTGAAGGGCGGGTAAGCGCCTTCGGTGCCGATCACGACCTTTTCGCCTTCCGCCATGGAGGTGCCCGCCATGAGCACGAAAACGGCAGCCGATGCGGCAGCTACCAGCCGTCTGGAAATACGCATGATTGTCCTCTCTGTTGGCCGGCATCCGGTCTGTTCTTCTGCGCGGATGCCATATTGCGCCGACGGTGGTGCCGCCGGTTGCGGCGATATTCGTACGCTTTTCCGGTAAAAATCAACAGGAAAGCGGCGTCACCCACCGCGAAACGCGAAATGTTCGCCTCATCGTTGAGGAGGCGGATGAACGATCCGTTCAGGAATGGTTAATGTCGGCTTCGATAGGCCTTGGGCGGAACCGATCCGTGGCTGCGGAGTTCGACTACGGATTTCGGCCGACACAAAAATGTCGGAACCGCGGGTCATGGCCCTGTGCCGATGCGATGCGGCTTGAACTGTGGCGCGGTGCTCGAGGACGCCGAACCACAAGAGGAAGGAAGACTATGTCCATTCGATCCAAACTTTTCGCAACGGTTGCCTTGCCCGTTTTCGTGGCTTCCCTTGCGGTCCAACCAGCGCTCGCCGACAGCCTGATGGCGCCGTTCGAAGTCGCGCAGGAAGGCACCGAACAGCCGTCGCCGGAAGATTTGCTGCTGCTGAAGAAGCGCAAACAGCGTGCCGCCGAGGAGGAGTCCCAGGGACAGGCGCAGGAACAGCAGCCGCAAGCCGAAGAACAGGAAGCGCCAAGACGCAAGAAGCGCCAGCAGCAGGCCGAAGAGCAGCAACCCGCCGCCGAGGAGAGCGCTCCGCAGCAGGCCGAAGAGCAGGCTCCAAGGCGCAAGAAGCGCCAGCAACAGGCCGAGGAGCAGCAGCCCGCCGCCGAGGAGAGCGCTCCGCAGCAGGCCGAAGAGCAGGCTCCCAGACGCAAGAAGCGCCAGCAGCAGGCCGAGGAGCAGCAGCCGGCGGCCGAAGAAGCTGCCCCGCAACAGGCAGAGGAGCAGGAAACTCCCAAGCGCAAGAAGCGTCAGCAACAGGCCGAGGAACAGCAGCCGGCGGCCGAAGAAGCTGCCCCGCAACAGGCAGAGGAGCAGGAAACTCCCAAGCGCAAGAAGCGTCAGCAACAGGCTGAGGAGCAGCAGCCGGCGGCCGAAGAAGCTGCCCCGCAACAGGCAGAGGAGCAGGAGACTCCCAAGCGCAAGAAACGCCAGCAGCAGGCCGAGGAGCAGCAGCCCGCCGCCGAAGAGGGCGCTCCGCAGCAGGCCGAAGAGCAGGCTCCCACTCGCAAGAAGCGCCAGCAGCAGGCCGAAGAGCAGCGTCAAACCGACGAGCAAAAAGCTGCTGAGCAGCCGACTGTCGTGCCGGACGGCGGAACGACCGCTGAACGGCCGGCGACGGAGGCTCCGGCCCAGCAGACGGGCGAAGGCGAGCAGCAGCCGGTTCCGGGTGCGGAACAGCCGGCAACGGCAGAGGGCGAGCAGCCCCAGGGCCAGGCCGCTCCCGAAGTCGTCGACGAGCGCACGACGGAAGAAAAGCAGAAGGTCGCCGAGGACCCGGCTGCCTCCGATGAGACTGTCGTGCTTCCCGTCGAGAAGGGAGCCGCGGTGCTCGACAGCGACAAGGACGCCGACAATGCCGGCGGCAAGCAGGCGCGCGAAACTCGACGCAAGCAGCGCGAGGAGCTGCGCGCCAAGCAGGAAAGCGTAGCAGCGCCGACCGACGACGCTTCCGCGCAGGCGGCGATCCCGGTCGAGGTCAGGGAAGAAATTCCGCAGAAGATCGAGGCTGTGCTGAAGGAAGAAGGCGAGCGGGTTGAGGAAGCTCCGGCCTTTGCGGTGCCGGAGACGACCAACATCGTCAATAACACCGTCGTCAATAACACGGTGATCAACAACACGACCGTCAATAATGTTACGGAGAACAATGTGACGGAAGTGCAGGTCGTCGAACAGGTTGACGATCGAGTGATCCTCGGTGTTGGCGATCGCATCTTCGTCAGAGGCGATGACCGTCCGCGACTGCGGCAGAATGCAGAAGAGTCCTACTACGACAATCTCTCGGGCGGCCGCGTCCGCGAAACGATCGTGCGCCCGGGCGGCTACCAGATCGTTACCGTCTACAATCGTTACGGCGATATCCTGACGCGCACCCGCGTCGATCGCGACGGCAGTGAATATGTGATGATGTACACGCCGGAATACGAAGACGACCGACCGGCGATCGTCGACGTCGGCTACGAGCTGCCGCCGATGCGTCTCGGCATACCGGTCGACGAGTATATCGTCGATGTGGCCGAGGATCCGGACCGGGATTACTACGAATTCCTGTCCGAGCCGCCGGTCGAGCAGGTCGAACGCGTCTACACGATCGACGAGGTTCGCAATTCCGCCCGCCTGCGCGACAAGGTTCGTCGCATCGATCTCGACACCATCGAATTCGCCACGGGCAGTGCCGAGGTATCGATGTCGCAGGCCAAGACGCTTCGCAATGTGGCGGACGCAATGAGCAAGGTCCTCGAGAAGGATCCGGGCGAAACCTTCTTCATCGAGGGCCACACGGATGCCGTCGGCTCCGACCGATCGAATCTGGTGCTCTCCGACGAACGTGCCGAGTCTGTCGCGGTGCTGTTGACCGAGGTCTATGGCGTCCCCGCGGAGAACCTGGTGACCCAGGGCTATGGCGAACGGTTCCTGAAGATCCGCACGCCCGAGGCTGAACAGGAGAACCGCCGCGTGACGATCCGCCGTGTTACTCCGCTGGTGCGCCCCGTAGCGCAGCGATAAGTCGCACAGCAGTTCGCTAAATGGAAATCGGGGGCCGGGCAACCGGCCCCCGATTTATTTGTGGCGCACCAACTGGACGTTGTGTACGACTCTTTGACCTATGCAGCTTGTTCGGTTGGGAGGGGAGATGAAATACAGGTCAATTGGCCTCGCTTTGATTGTCGCATCCGCGCTAGCGGCTGGGCTGGCGCCGGCGGGAGCGCAGGAGTCGGCCGCGTCGCTGGACGCGCCACTGGCGCTGGTTGCCAAGCACGACCCGCAGGCACAGTTCGTCATCGGATCGATGTATTACAAGGGCAGCAGTGGCGTGCGCCGCGATCATGCCATGGCGGCAAAGTGGTATCGCACGGCTGCCGAGCAGGGGCACGTCAAGGCGCAGGTCAATCTCGGAAGCCTGTACTTCGAGGGCGAAGGCGTCCCGCAGGACTATGTCGAGGCGGCGCGTTGGTTTCGCAAGGCGGCCGAGGACGGCAACGCCGCCATGGCCCAGTACAATCTCGCCATGATCTATGCTCACGGCATGGGCGTCGTAGCAAATCCGGTCGAAGCGGCGCATTGGTATCGAAAGGCGGCCGAGCAGGGCGATGCCGCGGCGCAGTTGCAACTGGGGCTGATGTATGAGCGCGGCGAAGGGGTTCCGCGTGATGCTGCACTCGCGGCCGATTGGTTGCAAAAGGCAGTCCGAGAACTGCCGGAGGCGCGACAGCACCTGGACCGCTTGCGGAAGAATTAAGTCAGGCGCCGCAACCCAACCGTTGTCTCGACGAAATCGGCAATCGCGACCGTGTCGTCGAGATCGAAGACGGGAAGGTCGCTGTCAGCGACCGGGTGGTCCGCAGCGATGGCGACGATATGCGGATCGGTTGGCGCGAGCGGCTCCCGATTGGCTGACTCCAGCCGGCGCGCCTCGATCTTCGGGATCGGCTCGCGCTTATAGCCCTCGATCAGCACGAGATCGCAGGGCGCGAGCCGCGAAAGAATTTCCTCGAAGCTTGGCTCCGGTGCGCCGCGCAATTCGTGCATGATGGCGAAGCGCGTCGAGGAGACGATCGTCACTTCATGGGCGCCGGCCTCGCGGTGGCGGTAGCTGTCGGCGCCCACCTTGTCGATGTCGAAGTCGTGGTGCGCATGCTTGACGGTCGACACGACATGGCCGCGCTGGGTCATTTCGGCGACGAGCCGGACCATCAGGCCGGTCTTTCCGGAGTTCTTCCAGCCGGCGATGCCGAATATCCTGGGTGCGGTCATATTGCGGAATCCTCGAGGCGGTTCAGCCATTCTTCAGCTTCTTCAAGCTGCTGCGGCGTGTTGACATTGAGGAACGGATCGAGCGGCCCCGCTTTCGTCGCAACGACCGGAAAGTCTACCGCGACCGACGCGTGGCGAGCAATGAAGGCGCGGACGCGGCGTTTCTCATCCGTGCGGATCCAGGAATCGAGATCGTCGGCGATCGCCAATGGCCAAAGTGCGAAGAGCGGATGCATTTCGCCGAGGGACCAGGCGACGGCAATCTCGTCTCCGACAATCAGCGCCCCCTGGAGCCGAGCAGCAAGCGTGCCCGGAAAGAACGGCGCATCGATCGGCACCGTCAGAACGTGGCTCGCCCCCGGCGCGACCTGCCTGGCGTGGCGCATGGCGGCCAGCACGCCGGCGAGCGGGCCTGGCAAGCCGGGGATCGTGTCCGCGATGGCCGGGTGGCCGCTCGGCAATGCGCCGCCGGAATGGGCATTGAGATTGACGGCGATGCTAGCGACTTGCGGCGACAGGCGCTCGATGACGCGGTCCAGCATGGTTTGTCCGCCGAGCAACACCGCGGCCTTCGGGCTGCCCATGCGCGAGGAGCGCCCGCCGGCGAGGACGACGGCAGGGCAGCGGCCCGAATCGCTGGTTTTGTCGACCATCCTTGCGCTCCTTTATTCGAGCGGACCGGCGACAGACCGCTGCGCCACGGCCTGTCTGCCGCGCAGGCTCTCGCGGTAGAAGGTGTAAAGCCCCGACCCGACGATAATGGCAACGCCCACCAGCATCCAGCGGTCCGGCGCCTCCGAGAAGAAGACGATGCCGATCGTGATCGCCCAGAGAAGACCCGTGTAGCGGAAGGGTGCGACCACGGAAATGTCGCCATCGCGCATCGCGAGCACGATGGTCTGGTAGCCGAGCATGAGGAGCACGCTCGCGCCGGCGAGATGGCTGAAGGAGATCATTGACACCGGTTGCCAGCCGCCGAACGGCACGATAAGCGCCGCTCCCACCAGCGTCGTCACCGATGCCGTCGTTACGGTAATGAACAGCGACGGCACGTCGCTGCCGATACGGCGGGTGCAGAGATCGCGTGTCGCCGTGAAGAAGACGCAGGCGACAACGGTCAAGGCGGCCGGCGTGAAGCCTTCCGGTCCCGGCCGAAGCACGATCAGCACGCCGACAAAGCCGACCACGATGGCCGTCCAGCGCCGCCAGCCGACCGGCTCGCTGAGGAAGAGCGCCGCCCCCAGTGTGACCGCCAGCGGCAGGGCCTGCATGATTGCCGATGCATTGGCGAGCGGTATGTGGCCGAGTGCGGAAATATAGGTCAATGAGGCGAGCGCCTCCATGGCGATGCGCAGCATGATGACAGGCCTGAAGACGGTGCGCACGGGACGCAGGGCGCCAAAACGATAGGCGAGCACAAAGATCATCAGCGTGGTCATCAGGCCGCGGATGAACATGATCTGGCCGGTATTCATCGCGCCTGTCACGGATTTGACGAGCGCGTCGTTACAGGAGAAACCGGCCATGGCGAGCGTCATGAAGACGATGCCGCGGATATTGGCTGAGGAATGCATTCCTGATGACCTTCGGCTGGGGCACGTACCGGGCGGGATGGGCGAATCCATGGATTACGAGCCCAGTGATAAAGCTTTGGCCTCCAACGCGCGTAAACTCAAGCGCATGTTTGCATCGGAGGCGCGTCGGTGCACGCCGCAGCGACAAATGGCCACGCGTCTCCCGCAAGGATGATGTCCATTCGCGGAATCTTAAGTTTCGCTGCCTATCGTCCCGATGAATCCGCAGTCCAATCGCATGACGCGATCGGTGGGCGACGGCGCGGAAACACTGCTGCCGTCTATCTCGAACTGCCGGCCGAAGCCAGGGGGTGCTTCCGTCGGCAGAAGTCGATGCTGGTACTGCCGCTCGCTATCGATGCGGCAGTCGAAAGCTTCGCCTCGGGCGTTCGAGCGTCCGAACGGCAAGCAGGCATCCCAACCGCGCGGACATGTCTCTCCATAACAAAAACCGGGGTTCGCAATGTCTGTCATCGATCGTCTTCTGCAGCGCCTGCGCATCGTCACGAAAGTCCTCCTTTTCGTCGTGCCGCTCGTGGCCCTGATCGCAGGGATTGGCCTTGCCGGCTTCTTTACGGCCCGCACGCTCAATGGCCACATGACCGTGACGCGCGAAACGATCAACAACCTGTCGGATTTCCAGGCGCTGCGCAGCGCCTTGCAGGACTTCCTGGACAATCCCAGCGAGGAAAGCCGCGGGCTGCTTGCGAAGATGGTCTACGAGCAGGAGGCGGGAGTAAAGGCCCTGGAATCTTTGCTGACCCAGGAGGACGACAGGGCGAAGATCGCCTCCGTCGTCGCGCTCGGCGAAGAGATGCGGAGCCAGACCGACAAGCTCTGGTCCGTCCAGGTCGAACGGGAGACGGAGACGAAATCGCTGGAAACGGCGCTCGCCGAGATGACCAAGAACGGCAACAACGCCTATAAGCAGATCGATATCCTCCAGGCCGAATCGGGCGAGAAGGAAGCCTTCGCCAAGGCGTTGCTCTTCGATGCCGCCGCCTATCAGGGGCTCGCAGAACGTATCAAGAAGTTCCGCCTGCCGGTGACGATGGCCGTCAATCCCGACGCGAAGATCGAACAGGCGAACAAGCTCTTGCCGCATCTGATGAAGCAGATCGACGAATCGGAGCGGATTGCCTCCGACAAGGTCAAGAAGCCGATCGGCGAGCTCAAGGGCCAGGCCCAGAAAATTCAGGCGGTCCTGGCCGGCGGCGAGGACAACGAAGCCAAGAAGAACGCACTCGTGCCGATCCTCAGCAAGTTCTCGAAATACGAAGCCGATTTCGCCAAGGAGGCGGCGAAGAATTCCGATACGGCCGCCAAGCGCTTCGTCAGCATGGATGGCGAAATTTCGACATTGAAGACGCTGATCGCCGTGATGGACAACACCTTCAAGGGTCTGGCCAGCACTCGATTGCACATCAGCGAGTTGCACCGCAAGCTCGACGCCGCGAACCGCGAGCCGATCGTCGCCGACATCAAGGCTGTCCGCGAGACGGCCGGCAAGCTGTCCGAACTTGGTGCCAAGAACGCCGCCTTGCGTGACCTGCCGGCCAAGCTCGGCCCGTCGCTGGAGAATATCGACAAGGGCACCGCCGCGCTGATCGATGTCGGCGCCCGCTGGCAGGCGGCCAAGGCTGAGGCATCGAGCCTTGTGGCCAAGGCGAGCGGCACGCTGGAGAGCTTCGTGAGCAGCGCCCAGGAAGCCGGCAAGCAGGACAGCCAGCGTTCGGCGACGGTGTCGATCGTCGCGATGGTCGCCGGCACGCTGCTGGCGATCATCGGAGGGCTGATGCTCGTCGAGACGCTGCGCGGTCCGCTGAAGCGGGTGACCGAAACCATGACGCGCCTCGCCAATGGCGATCTGGAAGTGGCGATCGAAGGCCGCAATCGCGGCGACGAGATCGGCGACATGGTGCGCTCCGTCGCCGTGTTCCGCGACAACGCCGTGGAAAATGTGCGGTTGGAGCGCGAAGCGCAGGCGGCACGCAGCTTGTCGGCTGAGGAGGAGGCGCGCCGGTCGGAAGAGCGCGCCCGTATCGAAGCCGAGCAGATGCAGGCCCTCAACGCGCTGTCGGATGTCCTTGCCCAGCTTGCCGCCGGCAACCTCGAAGAAGGCATGGCGGAGGATTTGCCGGCCGACTACGTGATGATGGCGCGGACCTACAACAATGCCGTCGACGCACTGCGCGCCACCTTGATGGATGTGCGCGTCGTCACCGAGGAGATCACCGGGGGCACCGGCAATCTCTCGGCATCGGCCGACGATCTGGCGCGCCGCACCGAGCAGCAGGCGGCAGCACTCGAGGAAAGCTCGCGCGCCCTGCGGCAGCTTACCGAAATCGTCCGCACGACCGCCGAAAGCGCCCGCAAGACGACCGTCTCGGTCGACGAGACGAACTCCTACGCGCAACATTCCGGCCAGGTCGTCGCCAAGGCGATCGACGCGATGGCGGAGATCAATCGCTCATCGGAAAAGATCGGCACGATCATCGGCGTGATCGACGAGATTGCCTTCCAGACCAACCTGCTGGCGCTGAACGCCGGCGTCGAGGCGGCGCGCGCCGGCGAGGCGGGGCGCGGCTTCGCCGTCGTTGCCCAGGAAGTCCGCGAACTGGCGCAGCGCTGCGCCGGCGCGGCGCGGGAGATCAAGGGGCTCATCTCGGCAAGCTCCGCCCAGGTGCGCAGCGGTGTGGCGCTGGTCCAGGAGACCGGCGATGCCCTGTCGGTCATCAATGACCATATCTCGACCATTCACCAGCTCGTCGCCAATATCGAAGCGGCCGCCGCCGAACAGTATACCGGCCTCAACGAGGTCAATACGGCGGTTCACGAGGTCGAGCTGATCACGCAGCAGAACGCCGCCATGGTCGAGGAGAACACGGCCGAGATCCACGGCCTGCGCCGGCAGGTGGAGGTGCTCAACGAAAAGATCGAGCGGTTCAAGACCGGCACCGGCCACGATGCACAGGGCCAATATCGGTCGACCTACGCGGCGTAGCTGGGAATTTGCCCCTCACCCTAGCCCTCTCCCCGTTCTGACGGGGTGAGGGGACAAGGCGGCGCAGCATGCCCCTTCGCCCCGCTCGCGGGGAGAAGGTGCCGGCAGGCGGATGAGGGGCAGGATCTTGCGCCGACGTCGCCTGATGTCAGCCGCCGGTTACGCTCATATGGCGGGCCACGGCCGGGCGGTTGTGCTCGCGGTCGATGATGAAATCGTGGCCCTTCGGCTTGCGGCCGATCGCTTCGTCGATCACCTGAGAGAGGTAAGCATCGTCATCGGTCGAGCGAAGTGCGGCACGCAGATCGGCGGCGTCGTTCTGGCCGAGGCACATGTAGAGCGTTCCGGTGCAGGTGAGGCGGACGCGATTGCAGCTTTCGCAGAAATTGTGCGTCATCGGTGTGATGAGGCCGAGCCGGCCGCCGGTTTCCGCCACCTCGACGTAACGGGCAGGGCCACCGGTACGGTAGGGGATATCCTTGAGCGTGAAGTCTCTTTCGAGCCGCTCGCGCATCTCCGAGAGCGGCAGGTAGTGATCGGTGCGGTCCTCGTCGATCTCGCCCATCGGCATGGTCTCGATCAGCGTCAGGTCCATGCCGCGGCCATGCGCCCAGCGCATCAGGTCCGGAATTTCCGCATCGTTGAAGCCCTTGAGCGCCACCGCGTTGATCTTGACTTTCAGGCCGGCAGCCTGTGCGGCGTCGATCCCTTCGATGACTTTCGTTAGTTCGCCCCAACGGGTGATCTCGCGGAACTTGTCGGGATCGAGCGTGTCGAGCGATACGTTGATGCGCCGCACGCCGCAGTCGGCCAGTTCGGCGGCGAATTTCGAGAGCTGCGAGCCATTCGTCGTCAAGGTGAGCTCGTCGAGCCGGCCCGCCTCGATCTCCTTGCCGAGTTCGCGCACGAGGAACATGATGTTCTTGCGCACCAGCGGCTCGCCCCCGGTCAGCCGCAGCTTGCGGACACCCTTGGCAATGAAGGCGGAACAGAGCCGCTGCAGCTCCTCCAGCGTCAACAGGTCCTTCTTCGGCAGGAAGGTCATGTGCTCCGCCATGCAATAGGTGCAGCGGAAATCGCAGCGATCGGTGACCGAGACGCGCAAATAGGTGACCATGCGGCCGAAGGGATCGATCATCGGCGCAGTCATCTTGTCGAGCGGTCGTGCGTTGGTCTGGTCTATGGCGGCCGTGTTCAAGTCTTTTCTCCCTGCGGCCCCAATGTCGTGACCAAAAGAGGTCGCGTCAAGGCGCATACTGTCGCAAACTGTTTTTCAAATATCGGGAAAGTCGCCTTCGGGAGATTTGCGCCGGTTCAATTCTGCTTTACCAAGCGTTGACTTGGAAACGGAGCGAGGACGATGAGTGAATTCTGGCCAACGGAACTGCGCGTGTCGAAGGATCGCCACCGGCTGACCGTGAGCTTCGACGACGGCTCTTCCTTCGATCTTGCGGCGGAACTGCTGCGCGTGCTTTCTCCGTCCGCGGAAGTGCAGGGCCACGGACCGGGCCAAAGGGTGACCGTTCCGGGCAAGCGCAATGTCCAGATCATTTCGGTCCAGCCGACGGGCAATTATGCCGTCCGAATCGGTTTTGACGATTTCCACGATACCGGCATCTACACCTGGACCTATCTGCGCGAACTCGGCGAGAAGGGCGACGAGCTCTTCAGAGCCTATGAACAGGAGCTCGCCGAAAAGGGCATGTCCCGTGACAGGTCCGAAAAGCCGCGCTGAGCCGGCATCCAGCCGATGTCAGGAAAGCTCGGCATCCTCTTTGAGCAGGGTGGCGATGATCCGTTCCATCGATTCTGCGATTTTCATGCAATCGTCGATCGGAGCGCCGCCCAGCGAATTTTCGATGAGCGCCGTCTGAATCTCCATAGCCTCCTCGGTCAACGTTCGTCCGGCCGCCGTCAGCGATAGCCGCAACACGCGTTTGTCCCTTGCGTCACCACGCCGTTGAATGAGGCCGCGCGTCTCGAGTTGCGGCAGCAGCATGCTCATATTGGAGCGGCCGACGAGCAGCTTGCGGGCCAGTTCCTGCTGCGTGATGCCGTCGAAGCGGTAAAGGTTGATGAGGATGTCGAGATGCGGCGGCTTGACATCGAGATGGGCCAAGCGGCGCGTCAATGTCTGCTGCATCAGTTGGCAGGCACGGCCGACGGCAATCCAGCTGCGAAAGCGCGGGTGATCCCACGGAAAATGGTAATGTTCGGTACTCACTTGCTTTTTGTTCATCGTTGGACAATTATGTTCATGCTTGAACATTTAAGGCTCGTTTCACTATGGCATCCTTTGCGACCAAGGTCATCCGTCTCTCGCTCAGAGCCGTGTCGGCGGTCTCTCCCACGACCGCCGGCGAATTGGCTTTCCGAATATTCTGCCTTACCCCGAGCCGCAAGCCGAAGAGCGACAAGGAAAGGGCGCTGCTGAACGCCGCGGCGCCGTTGATGGAAGAATCGCGAAAAGTGACACTTTCCTTCGCGGGCGGTTGGGTTTTTGCGCGTCATTTCCAGCGTCGCGGCGGCGGAAGGGGGCCGCGTGTGCTGCTCACGCATGGCTGGGGGTCGCGCAGCGACTACCTGGCCGCGATGATCGATGGCCTGTTGACGGCCGGCGCCGAAGTGGTCGCGCTGGATTGGCCGGGGCATGGCGCCTCGCCCGGTCGCTCGCTGATCATGCCGCAAGCGGTGAGGTCGATCGATGCGGCCTGGCGACACTTCGATGGTTTCGATGTCTGCATCGGCCATTCCTTCGGCGGGGCCAGCCTGGCCTGTGCGGCCGGAGGCGTGCTGTGCGACGTGCCCGCGCGCGTGCCGGCCAAGCTGGTGCTCATTGGCGCGCCGAGCGAAATGGCCTGGCTCTTCAAAGGCTTCGGCAAGATCATGCGCCTTGCGCCGGCCGCACAGGCGGTTTTCGAAGGAATGGTCGAACGCCTGTCCGGCCGCCGCGTCGAGGGGTTTGATGCGGCTCGCATTCTGGGCGCGCTGCGAAGGCCGGTCCTGGTCGTCCACGCGGAGGACGACAAGGAGGTTTCCGCCGATCACGCGCGCCGCTACGGTGCGGTCGGTTCGAATGTCGAATTGCATTGGGCGAATGGCCTTGGCCACCGTCGCATCGTTTCTGCGCCCCTGGTCATCGAGAAAATCGTCGCTTTCCTTGGCGAAAACGAAGTACTGGCTCAGCTTAGAAAGATCGCATGATGCTGTCATCGGGACGTCATGCTATTCCCTCAAACCGGCGCGCGGAGATCGCGCCTCGGTGCTTGCGTGGCTTGCCGGGCGGGAGAATGAGATGACGATCATCACGACGGTTGAGGAACTGAAGACGGTCTACGGCGAAACGGCCGAGGCATCGATCGTCAAGGTTACGAACGCGCTCACAGTCGAATACCGGCAGATGATCGAAGCGTCGCCTTTTGCGGCGTTGGCGACCGTTGGGCCGGAAGGATTGGATTGCTCGCCGCGCGGCGACGATCTAGCGGTCGTCCGGATCGCCGACGACAAGACCGTGCTGCTGCCTGATTGGCGGGGCAACAATCGCATCGATTCGCTTGCCAACATCGTCCGCGATCCGCGCGTGGCGCTCCTGTTCCTCGTCCCCGGCTCGAACACGACGATGCGCATCAACGGGACAGCCGCCGTCAGTGTCGACCCGGCATTGATCGAGTCCTTCGAAGTCGACGGCAAGCATCCTCGCACCGTCGTGGTCATCACGATCGGCGAGTTTTATTTCCAGTGCGCCAGGGCCTTGCTGCGCTCGCAGCTCTGGAATCCGGAGCGCTTCGTCGAACCGGTGTCGCTGCCGACACCTGGAGCGCTTCTGAAGGCGGCCAAGGCCGATTTCGACAAGGAAGCGTACGACAGGGAATGGCCCGGCCGCGCCGCTAAGACGATGTGGTAGCGACGACCTAAACCGCGCCGCGCTCGAACGTACTCACGCTCCGCGCTTTAGGTCCTTGTTTTTTCTGCATGTCTTGATCCCAAAACCGCTGCACACTTTTGGGCGACATGCATTAGCGGCGATAGATCAGCCAGTTCCGTCCGGAATCCTTGCGCATGCCCTCCTCGAAGAGGACCGTCCTGTTGCGCCCCGAATTCTTGGCCGCGTACAGCGCTATGTCGGCCTTGTGGTAGAGATCGAGCGGATCGTCCGCCGCCGTTGCCATGCACACGCCGACGGAGAGGGTGATCGGACCATAGTTGACGCCCGTCTTGGAGTTCTTGAACGGCGTGTTTGCCAGAACGCTGCGGATCCGGTCGGCGGCCTGCATGCATTCCTCCTGCGTGCTGTCGCTCAGGATGACGGCAAACTCCTCGCCACCGGTGCGGGCGACGAAGGCGTCCCGCCGGAGATTTGCACGAATGACCGTGCCGACGGTGGAGAGGATCTTGTCGCCGACCGGATGGCCGAAGCTGTCGTTGACCTTCTTGAAGTGGTCGATGTCAACGACGAGCAGGCCCGTGTAGTTGCGCAATTGCTCATTGTTGTAGACCGCGGCGAGGGTCTCGTCGAAAGCGCGCCGATTGCCGAGTCGCGTCAGCGAATCGGTATTGGCGATGCGCTTGTATTCATCGAGTTCCTGGCGGATCGCTTCCATCTCGACTGATTTCTGAACGACCGTCTGGACCCGCTCCTTGCCCTGGTTCATCGTGTCGGCGGTTGCTTCACTCAGGATGTCGATCGCGTGGCGGAGGATGTCGGCGCTCGATGCGCTCTTGTTGGCAATGTTCAGGTAGGCTTCGTCGAGAACCCTGTTGTAGCTCTCGAGTGCGTATTGTTCGTCCCGCAACAGAGTAACCAGTTCGGACAGCTTTTCCGCCAGCGTGCTGTGGGCGCGCTCGATCCCGCGCGAATGGTGGATATGGCTGAAATAACGCGCTCCGATGGCGTCAAGGTCTTCCTGCGTGGCGCGGCTGCCGAGTGCCGCGAGTTCCTTCGACAGTTGCGGGTTCGAGCCCAGATAGGCCTCGTAGTAAAGCTCGTAATTGCGCGGTATCGGCGCAACGCCCATCATACGCATGGCATGGGTGATCTGCGCAGCGATGTCGGGCGTCGGCGTCTTGTTCGAAGTTGCCGTCTGCATATGGCGAGCCCTTAAAATTAATTATCTCTAATGTCTGGTATTTTTTAGGGGCAAAAGCTTTGTGAAGTCTTAACGATTGCTTGGGCGCATCGATGCAATTCTAATGATCTTCGCGCCGCAAACGGCTTCTTCATGTGCCGCGAGTGTTCGTCAGGGCCGCAGCGGAATGGCTGGTCGGCAGGGGAAGGCCGCGGCGCCGGCAGGCGGCCGCGGCCCTTGATCTATCAGGCCGGGCTGATCATCGTTTCCGGGCGGACGATCGCGTCGAACTCCTCGTTCGTCACATAGCCGCCGCCGACAGCCTCCTCACGCAAGGTCGTACCGTTCTTGTGCGCGGTCTTGGCAATCTTGGCGGCATTGTCGTAGCCGATCTTCGGGGCCAGCGCGGTGACGAGCATCAGCGACCGGTCGAGCGCTGCCTTGATGTTGTCCTCACGCGCCTCGATGCCGACGACGCAATTATCGGTGAAGGAAACCGCCGCGTCGGCGAGGAGCTGGACCGACTGCAGGAAGTTGTAGGCCATCAGCGGGTTGAAGACATTCAGCTCGAAGTGACCCTGGCTGCCGGCGAAGGTGAGCGACGCGTGATTGCCGAAGACCTGGGCGCAGACCTGCGTCAGCGCCTCGCACTGGGTCGGATTGACCTTGCCGGGCATGATCGAGGAGCCCGGCTCGTTCTCCGGCAGCGAGAGTTCGCCGAGGCCGGAGCGAGGGCCTGAGCCCAGGAAACGAATATCGTTGGCGATCTTGAAGAGGGCGGCGGCCGTCGCATTGATCGCGCCGTGGCTGAACACCATCGAATCATGCGCGGCGAGTGCTTCGAACTTGTTCGGCGCGGAGGTAAAGGCGATGCCGGTGATCGCGGCGATTTCCTCCGCTACCTTCTCGGCGAAGCCGATGGGAGCATTGAGGCCGGTGCCGACGGCGGTGCCGCCCTGGGCGAGCTCGCAGAGACCGGGGAGCGTCATCTCGATCCGCTTGATCGAAGAGGCGACCTGTGCCGCATAGCCGGAAAATTCCTGGCCGAGGGTCAGCGGCGTCGCATCCTGCGTATGAGTGCGACCGATCTTGATGATGTGGTCGAACGCCTTGACCTTCTCTTGAAGCGCCTTGTGCAGATGCCGGAGTGCGGGCAGCAGGTCGTGTGTCACCCGCTCGGCGCAGGCGATGTGCATGGCCGTCGGGTAGGTGTCGTTGGACGACTGGCTCATGTTGACGTGGTCGTTCGGATGCACGGGCTTCTTCGATCCCATGACGCCGCCGAGCAGCTCGATCGCCCGGTTGGAGATGACCTCGTTGGCATTCATGTTCGACTGCGTGCCGGAGCCGGTCTGCCAGACGACGAGCGGGAAATGGTCGTTGAGCTTGCCGTCGATCACTTCCTGGGCCGCGTTGACGATGGCATCGCCAATCTTCGGATCAAGACGGTCGAGCGCCACGTTGGCGCGGGCGGCCGCCTGCTTGACGATGCCGAGCGCCCGGACGATCGCCAGTGGCTGCTTTTCCCAGCCGATCTTGAAGTTGCCGAGCGAGCGTTGGGCCTGGGCACCCCAGTAGCGGTCGTTCGCCACTTCGATGGGGCCGAACGTATCAGTTTCCGTGCGCGTCGATGTCATCGTGATACCTGCCTTCGTGATGCGCTTCATCAAGCCGAGGCGGAGATGTGCCGGTGTCAGCCGGTTGTCCTCCCCGGTGCCGGGCATCTCTCTGCCCCGGCAATGCCGGCTTGTAAAGGGTCGCAGGGACCTGCGGCGAGCTACAATCGTTTGAATATTGCTGCGATGCGGCAATTCGAGCCGGTGAACAAACGCGTCGCACAACGGGGTGCCGCGCGCATTCCTTGTGGCCTTTCAGTCACAGAAGACGCCTTCATTCTTGGCGCGTCCAGTGCCGCCGGGAACATCGACGCGCAATCGCTTGGTGCAAAGTAGATGCAAATCAGATGCTTGCAGACCTTCGCACGAGGGAGGGGCGACCGGTTTCAGGGCAGTTGATCAAATTCGAATGGCAGTCGTTTCCTTTTCATTCACCATCCTTTTCTATAAGTCTTCGGGCACGAGGGCGTGGCGAGAATCTGGGAGCTGCCGATTTCGGCGGCAACGCGATACGGGGACGTTTGTACGAATGAAAATGATCAGATCGGTAGCGATTGTCGCGCTCATGACCGGCTGTGCGATTGCAACCTTGGATGTGCGGCCGGCCTCGGCGCTGACGCTGATGGACTTCATCCGCGGCGGCAGGGAACGCACGCGGGAGCGGGCCTATCCGGCCCAGCCGATGCCGGGCTACGACATGATGGCCCCACAGCGCCTTGAAGACAGGGCAGCGACAAGGCCGCCGCGGGTTTCCAGTCCGCGCTACTATACCTACAAGCCCGAGCAGATGCGCCGGATTGCGACCGATCGGCTCGTCGATCCTGTGGTGACAGGTTCCGTGCAGAGCTACGGATTTCCGCCCATGTTGCGGATTCCGCTGGCGGATGCCCGCCAGTTCCTGCCGCAAGTCGAGGTTCGCGCTCCGGCCGATGTCGCAAAAGCCGTCGAGGCCTTTTATGGCGGACGGGCCGATTTCGTCTGGATCGATGGCAACGGCGCCAATGCAAGGGCTCGATCGGCGCTCGCGGTTCTTGCCGATGCCGCAAAGATCGGGCTCGATCCGGACGACTATGCAGTCGCTGTTCCGGCCGACGACTTCGATCGCGCCGACATGGTGGCGCGGGAAAAGGATCTCGTGCGTTTCGAGATCGCCATGTCCGCTGCAGTCCTCACCTATGTGCAGGACACGGTGCGGGGCCGCATCGATCCGAACAAGATATCCGGCTATCACGACTTCAAGCGCAAGAGCGTCGATCTCGTCGCATTTCTCGACAAGGCCGCTACAAGTGCCGATGTTGCAGCGCTGATCGAAGAGCGGAATCCGAAGAGCCCGCAATTCCTGGCATTGAAGCAGGAGCTCGAAAGGCTGCGAGCCGAAACGGACGCCGCCCCGCGCGTCGAGATCGCGCCGGGGACTCTGTTGAAGCCGGGCGACAACAATCCGGAGCTCGCCAATATTGTCGCCGGGATCAAGCTGAAGGCGTCCGAGGCGCTGAAGGCGGAGCATGCCGTCGTGCTGGCCGGCTACCAGGGTACGCCCGAATACACGCCGGAACTGGTTTCACTCGTCGAAGCCTTCCAGAAAGAGCATGGGCTGAAGGCGGACGGTGTCGTCGGCCAGGCCTCGATCCGCGTGCTGACCGGTGGCGACACGACTGCCAGCAAGATCGACAAGCTCGAGATCGCGATGGAGCAGGCCCGCTGGCTGCCGAACGATCTCGGCAATCGCTACGTCTTCATCAACCAGCCCGCCTTCATGGCCTACTATACCGATCACGGCGCAGAGCAGTTCTCCATGCGGGTCGTCGTCGGCTCGAAGGCGAACCAGACCTATTTCTTCCACGACGAGATTCAGACGGTCGAGGTCAATCCCTATTGGGGCGTGCCCCAGTCGATCATCGTCAACGAGATGCTGCCGAAGCTGCGCAGCGATCCGAGCTATCTCGATCGCATGGGCTATCAGGTCGAGGTCGGCGGCCGGGTCGTTCCGTCCTACGCGGTGGATTGGTACGGTTCGACGAACTCCGTCGCCGTGCGCCAGCCGCCGAGCAGCGACAACGCGCTGGGCGAGTTGAAGATCCTGTTCCCGAACTCGCATGCGATCTACATGCACGACACGCCGTCGAAGAGCTTCTTCAAGCGTGACCAGCGGGCACTCAGCCACGGATGCGTCCGCCTCGCCGAGCCGCGCCGCATGGCGGCGGCCGTCCTTGGCGTCAGCATGGACGACGTCGGCAATGAGATCGCCCAGGGGCGCAACAGGGCCTTGCCGGTGCCTCAGAAGGTGCCGGTCTATGTTTCCTACTTCACGGCATGGCCGAACAAGGACGGCAAGGTCGAGTATTTCAACGACGTCTATGAGCGGGACATGTACATGGATCGGGCGTTCGAGGCGACGCGGAAGGCGCGGCAGCCAGCCGAGGGCTGACGGGACGCATCATATCAATGAGATGGACGGCCCCGCCAAGCGCGGGGTCTCTGCGCATTGGCGGCACGGATTTTCAGAGCCGGCTGGAGCTGGTCCGGCTCTTTTTATACGGCTGAAGCCCGGTGCTCTATTTCTTCGTCCGATCGAGAACCGTTTTGACGAGTTCCGGGGTCAGTTCGTCGAAATGCTGGATGATCCGGTCGGGTGAAAGGCTTTCGATCGGCACGTCGGAGTAACCAAACGGTACGGCGATCGATGGAACGAGAGCGTTGCGGGCGACAAGGATATCGTTGAGGCTGTCGCCGACCATCACCGCTCGTTCCGCGAGACCCCCGGCATTCGCCACCGTCGAGAGGAGGTGCTCGGCATGGGGCTTGCGGACGGAGAACGTGTCGCCGCCGGAGATGGCGGCAAAGCGGTCGATGAGGCCGAGTCCCTCCAGAAGACGCTTTGCCAGCATTTCCGGCTTGTTGGTGCAGACGGCGAGCCGCAGACCGGCGTCCTGCAGGCGGTCGAGCGCCGCGATGACCCCCGGATAGGGCAGCGACCCGCCCGGCATGGAGCGGTGGTAGAAGTCCACGAACTCCTTCATCTGCCAGGTCAGGTCTTCTTCGCTGAGCGCCTTTCCGCGCAGGGCGAAGGTCCGCTCGATCATCGCGCGGGCGCCATGGCCGACGAGATGCGTGAGATCGGCATAAGTAACCGGTTCGATACCAGCCTGCGTGACCGCGTGGTTGAGGCTCTCGACGAGATCCGGGGCGGTGTCGACGAGCGTACCGTCGAGATCGAAGACGACTAGGGGCGGGGACACGGGAACCTCTTATTGCCGAAACGTCCTGTTCGCCTAGGCGAAGTATGCGGAGAATGCAACGGCAGCCGGGGACTTCGGCACTGCCGGAATCCGCTGCGGGCCTCGCATTTTGGCTTTTGTTTGCTGCGACGGGCGTGTAAGTGTCTCAGCGGAAATTGGACGGAAGCCGGCGTATGGCCGCCCGCCGTCCGCGATCATGAAGGGGAGCGAGTGGCGCATGGACGCCCGCCAGATGAAGATCAAGGCCGCCCAGGCGGCGCTCGGCTATGTCGAAAGTGGAATGCGGCTCGGTATCGGCACTGGGTCGACGGCCGAGGAATTCGTCCGGCTGCTGGCCGAAAAGGTAGCCTCCGGCTTCCAAATCCAGGGTGTGCCGACCTCCGAGCGGACGGCGCGGCTTTGCCTCGAACTCGGCGTGCCGCTGAAGTCGCTCGATGAATTGCCCGAATTGGATCTGACCATCGACGGTGCCGATGAGGTCGACGGCAAACTGCGCCTGATCAAAGGCGGTGGCGGAGCGCTGCTGCGCGAAAAGATCGTCGCAAGCGCCTCGGAACGGATGATCGTCATTGCCGATGAATCGAAGGTGGTCGACGTTCTCGGTGCCTTCAAGCTGCCGATCGAGGTGAACCAGTTCGGTCTAACAACAACGCGTCTGGCGATCGAGAAGGTTGCCGCGCGCCTCGGTTTGACGGGCGACATTGGACTGCGTGCCTCCGGCGACGGCCCCTTCATGACCGATGGCGGACACCTCATCCTGGATGCATCTTTTGGCCGTATTCCTGATGCAGAGGCGCTTGCGGCTGGATTGAATGCAATTCCGGGAGTCGTCGAGCATGGGCTCTTTCTCGGGATGGCTTCACTGGCGATCATCGCCGGTCCGGAGGGGGCGCGCACGCTCACGGCAGGCTGAGGCTTCGCCGGTCCGGCCTCGTGGCGCGGCCATGGCCCAAAACAGAATTCCGCACATGAAATGCCTGGCGGCGGCAATTGGCCGGGCGACATGTGCCAACACAGGAGCATTGATAAAAATGAACAAAATCACAGGTTTTGCCCGGGCATTCGCAACCGCGGCCGTTCTCCTTTCGGTTTCGGTGCCGGCCGTAAAGGCGCAGGACGTGACCGAAGATCAGGTCAAGGCGGCCCGGGCAACCATCACAGCGCTCGGCGTCACCAACAGCTTCGACAACATTCTCCCCAATCTTGCCGCACGGCTGAAGAACTCGCTCATTCAGGCTTCTCCGAACCACCAGGAACTGATTTCGGCGACCGTCGACGAGAAGGCGCTGGGCCTGGCGGCACGCCGCTCGGATCTGGAGCGCGAGGCGGCGACGATCTATGCCAAGACCTTCTCGGTCGAGGAACTGAACGCGATCACGGCGTTCTACAGCTCGGGGGCCGGCAAGAAGCTTCTGAACGATGGTCCGATTGCCTCGCGCGAACTGCTGAAGGCGGCCGACATCTGGGCAGCCGGCGTTTCGCGCGACCTCGCCCAGGAGGCTACCAAGTCGCTCGACGAGAAGATCGGCAGCGCGCCGGCCGCGGACGCCGGCACGCAGGCGCCTGCGCAGCAGTAGTCTCGCGGCGAGGCTTTGTTCATTTCCTTGTGAAGCCCGGAGCGATCCGGGCTTTTCCTTTTTCGCATCGCAATACTATATCAGGGGCGAAACGCGACTCTCGGCTCGCCTCTTCGTCGTGAGCCATCAACCGCGGTCTTCATTTCGGCACCCCAATGCTTTCCAGGAGTTCTTCATGAGCGCTTTCGACTATGACCTCTTCGTGATCGGCGGCGGCTCGGGCGGCGTCAGAAGCGGGCGGCTGGCGGCGGCACTCGGCAAGAAGGTGGCGATCGCCGAGGAGTTTCGCTACGGCGGCACCTGCGTGATACGCGGTTGCGTGCCGAAGAAGCTTTATGTCTATGCCTCGCAATATTCGGAGCATTTCGAAGATGCGGCGGGCTTTGGCTGGGATGTCGGCGAAAGCCGCTTCGACTGGAAGAAGCTCGTCGCGGCCAAGGAACAGGAGATCACCCGGCTGGAGGGCCTTTATCGCAAGGGTCTTGCAAATGCCGGTGCGGAGATGCTCGATACGCGGGCCGTACTTGCCGGGCCCAACGAGGTGCGGCTGCTGGCGACCGGAAAGACGGTGACGGCGGAGCGCATCGTTATCGCCGTTGGCGGCCACCCGAGCCCGCATGACGCGCTGCGGGGGCATGAGCTCTGCATCAGCTCCAACGAAGCCTTCGACCTTCCGGCGCTCCCAAAATCCATTCTTATCGCCGGTGGCGGATACATCGCCGTCGAGTTCGCCAATATCTTCCATGGCCTCGGCGTCGAAACGACTCTCATTTATCGCGGCAAGGAGATTCTCTCCCGCTTCGACCAGGACCTGAGGCGCGGTCTGCATGCGGCGATGGAGGAGAAGGGCATCCGCATTCTTTGCGAGGATATCATCCAGTCGGTATCGGCAGGCGCCGATGGCCAGCGGATCGCCAAGACCATGAAGCACGGCGAAATCGCCGTCGACCAGGTGATGCTCGCCCTCGGCCGCGTGCCCAATACGAAGGGCCTGGGCCTGGAGAATGCCGGCGTCAAGACCAATGAGCGTGGCGCCATCATCGTCGACGCCTTCTCCCGCACCAGTGCGCCGGGGATCTACGCGCTCGGCGACGTCACCGACCGCGTGCAGCTGACGCCGGTGGCGATCCATGAGGCGATGTGCTTCATCGAGACGGAGTACAGGAACAACCCCACCTCGCCGGATCACGATCTGATCGCCACGGCAGTCTTCTCTCAGCCGGAGATCGGCACGGTTGGATTGAGCGAGGAGGAGGCCGTGAGGAAATATGACGAGCTCGAAGTCTACCGCGCCGAATTCCGTCCGATGAAGGCGACCCTTTCAGGACGCAAGGACAAGATGATCATGAAACTCCTTGTCAGTGCCGCGGACCGCAAGGTCGTCGGCGCTCATATCCTCGGCCACGACGCCGGTGAAATGGCGCAACTGCTCGGAATTTCGCTGAAGGCGGGATGCACGAAGGACGACTTCGACCGCACCATGGCTGTTCACCCGACGGCGGCGGAGGAGTTGGTAACCATGTATCAGCCGACCTACCGCGTGCGGAAGGGCGAGCGGGTCGCCTGAGCGGCGGTCTCGCTTCCCTCGAAGACAACCGCGGCAGCCCATGTTTTCTGGTAGAATGGCTTTCCAAGCCTCTTGTTAACGTCTATAAGCCCGCATCCGCGACGTGACCGGCTCGTGCGGACGTGGCGGCTTGGACCGGCCAGATTGCCGGGTTGATCAAACTCTCCGAATGCCGGGCGGCTTGAGGGCCGCAGGGGCGCGATGCGGCCCCGGCCGCGTCAGACAACAGGTGATGGAAATGGCACAGACTTGGACTCCGAACAGCTGGCGGCAAAAACCCATTCAGCAGGTGCCGGATTATCCGGACCACACGGCCCTCGAGGCCGTGGAAGGCCGTCTTGCGAAGTTTCCGCCGCTCGTCTTTGCCGGCGAGGCTCGGCGCCTGAAGAGTGCGCTCGCCAACGTGGCCGAGGGCCGTGGCTTCCTGTTGCAGGGCGGCGACTGCGCCGAGAGCTTCGCCGAACACGGTGCCGATACGATCCGCGACTTCTTCCGTGCCTTCCTGCAGATGGCGGTGGTGCTGACCTTCGGGGCGCAACAGCCGGTCGTCAAGGTCGGCCGCATCGCCGGTCAGTTCGCCAAGCCGCGCTCCTCCGGGATCGAGAAGCAGGGCGATGTCACGCTGCCGAGCTATCGCGGCGACATCATCAACGGCATCGAATTCACGGAACAGGCGCGCGTCCCCAACCCGGAGCGGCAGATCATGGCCTACCGCCAGTCCGCCGCAACGCTCAACCTGCTGCGTGCCTTCGCGATGGGCGGTTACGCCAATCTCGAGAATGTCCATCAATGGATGCTCGGTTTCGTCAAGGACAGCCCGCAGGCCGAGCGCTATCGCAAGCTTGCCGACCGGATTTCCGAGACCATGGATTTCATGAAGGCGATCGGCATCACCTCGGAGAACCATCCGAGCCTGCGCGAGACCGACTTCTTCACCAGCCACGAGGCGCTGCTGCTCGGCTTCGAGCAGGCGCTGACGCGCGTCGATTCGACCTCCGGCGACTGGTACGCCACGTCAGGCCATATGATCTGGATCGGCGACCGTACGCGCCAGCCAGACCATGCGCATGTCGAATATTGCCGCGGCATCAAGAACCCGCTCGGGCTGAAATGCGGTCCGTCGCTGACAGCCGACGGTCTGCTGGAACTGATCGACTTGTTGAATCCCGCCAACGAAGCGGGCCGCCTGACACTGATCTGCCGCTTCGGCCACGACAAGGTCGCGGAGCACCTGCCGCGCCTGATCCGCGCCGTCGAGCGCGAAGGCAAGAAGGTCGTCTGGTCTTGCGACCCGATGCATGGCAACACGATCACGCTCAACAACTACAAGACCCGGCCCTTCGAGCGGATTCTTTCGGAAGTCGAAAGCTTCTTCCAGATCCACCGCGCCGAGGGCAGCCATCCGGGTGGCATCCACATCGAGATGACCGGCAACGACGTGACGGAATGCACCGGCGGCGCACGCGCGCTCTCCGGTGACGATCTCGCCGACCGATACCACACCCATTGCGACCCGCGTCTCAACGCCGACCAGGCGCTGGAGCTCGCCTTCCTGCTTGCCGAGCGGATGAAGGGCGGCCGTGACGAAAAGAAGATGGCGGTCAACGCCTGAGCAGCCGCTGCCGATGGCTCAATTTTTCTGAACCATGGGCGCGACTTCTGAATTTGACAGGGCCGGGTCAGCTTTGTGAAGCTGACCCGGCTTTTTGCTGCAAGGGAGAGGGGAATGACGGACATCCACGAAGGCGGCTGCCTTTGCGGCGCGGTGCGCTTCAAGACGCGGGGAAAACTGAGAGAGCTGATCTATTGTCACTGCTCCCAGTGCCGAAAGCAGACGGGACTCTACTACGCCGCCACGAATGTGCTCGACAGCCATATGGATGTCCAAGGCGCCAACGAGATTACCTGGTATCGCTCCAGCAGTGCAGCGCGACGCGGCTTCTGCCGGCATTGCGGTTCGGCGCTGTTCTGGAAGGCGGACGATCTCGACTATACCTCGATCCTGGCGGGGACATTTGACGGGCCGACCGGGCTCGAGCCCGGCTATCACATCTTCTGCGCCGACAAGGGCGACTTCTACGACATCCGCGACGACCTGCCGCGCTTCGCCGAGGCGTCTCAGTAAGCGCCACGCGCTTGGCGTCAGGGAAGTGGGACCGCGGCCTGGTCGAAGGCATCCGCCAGCGCCTCGAACTTGACGGCTTCCCACGAGGCGTATTCCTCGACAAGCCGGCTGCTCAACCAGAACCGGCCACGCTCCCCGGCGTCTCCCTTGCCGATGAAGCCGGCCGCTTCCGCGCGCGCAAACAGGCGGCGAATATGCGTGTTCGAGATCAGGTAGCGCTCCGCAAGCCTCGCAAGGTTGACGTCTACCCAGACCTTGCCGTCAACGGCGAGGAGATTTGGCGGACGCGCCATGAGGTCGTCGAGAATAACCCCGCCGGATTCCGACCAGACGAAGATCGCAACGCTTTCGGGAGGCTGCGTCCATCTCGTGTCCGAGAGCAGCCGTTTTGCGACACGAGGCTGAGCGCGCTCGAATATGGCCGGATCGGATTCGACGCGTCTTACCCGTGATCCTCCATCCAGTAGATCGAGGGTGCTCATCTGCGTCTTGAACCAGAGCCGCATGGCGTTCTCGCTGATTTCGGTCGGCTCGAGGGGGCGGGTCCTCTTGGTGCGCCCGCCATTTGCGGGGCGGAGCAGTTTGTAGGCGATGAGTTCTCCAAGGAAGGCCGTTGCCGTGTTCCGGCTGGCGGCGCCCGTTTCGCGCATGATCTTAAGTAATCGCGCTGCCGTTATGCCCGAGTCGGCATTGTCCCGGTCGCGCTCCAGATGCAGGGCATAGGCAGCCTGCGTCAGCATCCATTTCTGGTGGGCCGCGACAAGGCGCGCAATACGCGGAAAAAGATCGTTCATGGAAATCAGGGTACGCGCGCCGGCCTGCAAGACCTCGAGGAATTGAGGATTCTGCAACAGGGCATCCACCGTGAAGGCGGGTGGAGTGTTCCGTTCGGCTTCTTCCTTCCCAGCAAGCCGCTGCATCTGCTGCGCGTGCTCCCGATCTCTCCACGCACCGGACGCCCCGCATAATCCGTGCCCCGGTGCAATCAACATAGAATCTCACCTTGGCCTAAACGCGCAAGCCCGCTGTTTGGGTTCACGCAAATGTTAACTCGACGAGTCTTCAGGCCGCGGCTGGCGCCGGCGAGCGAGCAACGGGGGCTGACATTCAATTCTCGCGAGTGGCACTGGAAAACGGACATAGCAGCGTCTCCGCAAAATTCATAGTTGATATGAATTTTCCCATGCATCTGTACGATGCGCGAAAATCGTTAACTTCCCGTATCGACTATAACATTAGGGGATGCTGACTCGCGCTCAGGTTGACGCTTTTTTGGAAAAGGCCGCTTATGGACGCGACAGACCTCGGGCCGCCGAGAGAATGGGGTTTCGGCTTTTTGCCGAGCAAGACCCCCGAAATGGTCTCGTCCCGGCAGGAGGCCGGGACGATTATCGCTGCTGTTCTGACTTACGAGCCGGCGCTGAAGAGTTCGGCGTGGGACTTGAAGAAGCGCTCGGTGCTGTAGCGCTTGCCGAACATCATATCGTGCTGCAGGAAGCGATAGTCGCGCAGGGACGGGGGGATCTTCGGCTGACGCAGCCAATCGGCGACTTCCTTGCCGTTCTTGCGGATCAGCATGTAGCGGTCGAGAATACGGAAATGGTCGTGAACCTTGCCGAGGAAGCCGGTGTAATACGGGTGCTCGTAGCCGGCCTGCTTCAGGATCTGATAGGAGAGAAAGGCCGGGCTGATGCTGCCGATGTCCTTGCGCGCCCCTGTCTTGTTCGACCAGACGACGAGCGGCGTTTCGTGCTGTGCCTTCATCTGGTCCTTCGGTCCCTTGCGCTCTGCCGTCACGTCTTTCATGTAGCCCGTGCTGGTGTAGACCGTGTTGAGCGGCGGCAGATGGTCGCCGAAGAGGACGATGATCGTCTCGCGGTCGCGGTTCTTCGCCCAGTCCATAAGCATTTTCAGGCTGTCATCGGCTTCCTTGATGCCCTGTGCATAGGTGGCGAGAACCTGGCGATCCGCTTCCGGCAGGTCGCCCTCGACCTTGATCGTGTTCTTCGTGTAGCGATTCGCCTCGTACGGCCCATGGCCCTGCAGCGTCACGGCGAAGAAGAAGAAGGGATCGTCCGTCGTGTCCGCCTGACGGATGATCTCCTTCGTCAGCGATTCATCCGAGGCGAAGATGCCGCGCTTCTGCATCGGCGGCATGTTTTCCTCCGAGCGGAACGTATCGAAGCCGAAGGCCTTGTAGACGGCGGTGCGGTTCCAGAACCATCCCTGGAAGGGGTGGATGGCGCGCGAGACATAGCCTTCGCCGCGGAAGAACGTGGCGAGCGACGGGATCGGATTGCGGATATATTGCTGGTAGGGAATGCTGCCATAGGGCAGGAAGGCGTTCGAAAAGCCTGTCAGCGCTTCGAATTCGACATTGGCCGTCATGCCGCCGAACTCGGGCGAGAAGACATTGCCGCCCTGCAGTTCGCGGATCGTCGGCATGGGATCGGGCGTCAGCTTGACCTTGGGTAGGCGCGTCGGATCCCAGAAGGATTCGCTCATCAGCACGATGACGTCCGGCTTGCCGCGATGCGTGGTTCCGGCGGGAAGCGGCTTCACCGGAATGCGGTCGATCGCATCTGCCATGTAACCGGCCGGGGCGCTGACATTCGCCATCGGCAGGTTGATCGCAAAGGCAAGCACGAAGCCGTTGTGCCGGTAGTTCTCGGTCTGGTCCCACATGATCGGAATGACGCGCAGCCGGTCACGGATCCACGAGAAGTGGTTGTAGTCCATGATGTTCCAGAAGGCGACGAGCAGCGGCAGCGCAAAGGCGACCCGCGCGAGGCGCTCCCGGCGCGTCAGCTTCGGAAAGTTGCGCCAGGCGTAGCGCAGCAATAGTCCGATGGCGACGATGGTCGCCAAGATGCCGAGAACGATGCCGACGGCGGTCCACGGCCTGTCCTTCACCAGAACTGGCATCAATTCCATGATCTGCCGGCCGAACAGGAAATCGGTCGGGTAAAGCGGGTCGGACAGGAAGACCTGCTTCTGCTGGCAGATAAAGGCCGGGACGATGGCGAGCGGAGCGACGAGCAGCGCGCCCTTGTGTTCGCGTCCGAACAGCGCGTCGAGCGCCAGCATGACGAGGAAGAATGCGGCAATCGTCGTCCAGGCCGGCCGCATCGGATCGATGAAATAGGCGATCGTTTCGGAGGTCGACTGGCGCACGATGAGCTCGACCGCAAAGACAGTCGCCATCGCCATCAAGAGCGAAAATAGCGCGCTGCGGGTGCCTGCCAGGGTCTTGGCGTGTCGGGCGGAAAAGCCTGGCCTTTCGACAAGGACCTGAGAGCCTCTCGCGGCGGAATCGATACTGGCCAACAGCTTCTCCAATGTCACAAATCTTTCGTTCAACTGTCATACGACTGTCATCTTGAACAGGGGATGAATGGCAAAACGGCTATGGTGATCCCCAGGTTCCGGCCGCGTCGAAGGGCCGCGCCACGCGCCGTTAACGGGCGGGAACTGCAGGCGTTTTTGGAATTTTTCCGCTGCGACGACGATTGAGTGTGGGTTTTTTGCCGTCGGATGCGTTAAGAACAAAACCTAAGCTGGTTGCATTCGCCGAGGAAACATCGACAGGCCTGCCATGACCCCACAAAAAGCCGTACCTTCAAAGCTGCGGATCGCCGTAGCCCAGCTCAATCCGACCGTCGGCGACATCGCCGGCAACATGGCAAGGGCGCGCGAAGCGCGTGCCGACGCGGCACGCCAGGGAGCCGACCTGGTGCTGTTCACCGAGCTCTTCATTTCCGGTTATCCCCCGGAAGACCTAGTGTTGAAACCGGCGTTTCTGGCTGCATGCCTGCGGGCCGTCGAGAAACTCGCCGCGGAAACGGCGGACGGAGGGCCGGGCGTGATCATCGGCTTTCCCCGTCAGGCCTCCCTGCAGCGGCACAATTCGGTGGCCGTGCTGGACGCGGGCAAGATCGTCGCCGTCCGCGACAAGGTGGACCTGCCGAACTACGGAGAATTCGACGAAAAGCGCGTCTTCGACGCAGGCGAGATGCCCGGGCCGGTGAATTTTCGCGGCATCCGCATCGGCATCCCGATCTGCGAAGACATTTGGGGAGAGCTTGGCGTTTGCGAAACGCTCAAGGAAAGCGGCGCTGAAATCCTGCTCTCTCCGAACGGTTCGCCCTATTATCGGGGCAAGGTCGATGTGCGCCACCAGATCGTCCTGAAGCAGGTCATAGAAACCGGCTTGCCGATGATCTATGCCAATCAGCTCGGCGGGCAGGACGAACTGGTCTTCGACGGCGCAAGCTTCGGCTTCAATGCCGACAAATCGCTCGCCTTCCAGATGAGCCAGTTCGAGGAAGCCCTGTCGATCTCCGAGTGGGCGCGCGCCGAGGACGGTTGGGTCTCGACAAGCGGGCTGCAGTCGCGCCTGCCGGAAAGCGACGAGGCGGACTATCGCGCCTGCATGCTGGGCCTTCGCGACTACGTCAACAAGAACGGCTTCAAGAACGTTGTCCTTGGCCTTTCCGGCGGCATCGATTCTGCGATTTGCGCGGCGCTCGCCGTCGATGCGCTCGGCGAGGAGCGTGTCCGCACAATCATGTTGCCCTACCGCTATACGTCGCAGGAATCGCTGAAGGACGCCGAAGCCTGCGCCAAGGCACTCGGCTGCTACTATGACGTGGTTGCGATCGAGGAGCCGGTCGAAGGTTTTCTCAATGCGCTCGCCGATACTTTCGAGGGGACCGAGTCGGGGATCACCGAGGAGAACCTGCAGAGCCGTGCCCGCGGAACGATCCTGATGGCAATCTCCAACAAGTTCGGCTCGATGGTAGTCACCACCGGCAACAAGTCGGAGATGTCGGTGGGCTATGCCACGCTCTATGGCGACATGAACGGCGGCTTCAACCCGATCAAGGACCTCTACAAGATGCAGGTCTATGGGCTGTCGCGCTGGCGCAATGGGGCCGTGCCGCCGGGCGCGCTCGGTCCTTCCGGCGAGGTCATCCCGCAGAATATCATCGATAAGGCGCCGTCGGCCGAACTCCGGCCCAACCAGACCGACCAGGATTCGCTGCCGCCCTATCCGGTGCTCGACGATATCCTCGAGTGCCTGGTGGAGCGGGAACTGAGCACCGAGGAAATCGTCGCGCGCGGGCATGACGAGGCGACGGTCCACCGGATCGAACACCTGCTCTACATTGCCGAGTACAAGCGCCGGCAGTCGGCACCGGGCGTGAAAATCACCAAGAAGAATTTCGGCCGCGACCGCCGCTATCCGATCACCAACCGTTTCCGCGACAGGGGCTAGCGGTGCGGAGCTCGGTCGAGATCTTCGACATTACGACCGGCGAGGCGCGCGTCGTCTGGCAGACGGAGCGGCTGGTCGAGGCGCCGAACTGGTCGCCGGACGGAAAATTCCTCATCATCAACGGCGACGGCAGGCTCTATCGGCTTGGCGTCGACGGTGCGGAGCCAACGGAGATCGACACCGGCTTCGCCGGCCAGTGCAACAACGACCACGGCATTTCGCCGGATGGCAATACGCTGGCGATCAGCGACAAGACCGAGTTCGGCAAGTCGGCGATCTATCTGCTGCCGAGCGAAGGCGGCGCGCCGCGGCTGGTGACGGGGAACCTGCCGTCCTATTGGCACGGCTGGTCGCCTGACGGGCGCATGCTTACCTATTGCGGAATCCGCGACCAGGTCTTCGACATCTATACGATCTCGGTCGATGGCGGCGAGGAGCGGCGTCTCACGCATGGCGAGGGCCGCAACGATGGTCCGGACTGGTCGCCGGACGGTGCGTGGATCTATTTCAATTCGAGCCGCACCGGTCGCATGCAGATCTGGCGGGTGAGGCCGGACGGCAGCGATGTCCAGCGCATTACCGACAGCCCCTATGGCGACTGGTTCCCGCATCCGTCGCCGGACGGCAGGCACCTGCTGGTGCTGTCCTATGATGGCGATGTCTTCGACCACCCGCGCGATCTCGATGTGCGGCTTCGGCTGATGGACCCGGAAGGCGGCAATGCGCGCGTCCTCTTCGAACTCTTCGGCGGGCAGGGCACGATGAACGTTCCGAACTGGTCGCCAAACGGCGATGCCTTTGCATTCGTGCGCTATAGCCCGGCGTCCTGAGCTCGGAGTTTCGAAAACTGGAGCTTGCCTTGCCTTTCGCCGGCGCCTGTGCCCATATGCGGCCGTCAGGTGCCCGCTTGCTGCGGGAGAATCGGGAAGCCGGTTGAATTCCGGCACGTGCCCAACGCTGTGATGGGGACGGCTGCGCCAAGAGAGCTGTGAAGGTTTTCAGAGCTTTGCCACTGGGTCTTGAAGCGATCTGGGAAGGTGGTTCGGCCGAGTGATCCAAAGTCAGAAGACCGGCCTGGCAAGATAGACCGGCCCCGTATGGACGGCGGGAGGTTGTGCATTGTTGGGGATCGAACGATGCTGCCTGACCCAAGCGGTTGCCTTGCGGCGGCCGGTGCCTTTTCGCCGGACGAGCGCGCTGCCGTCTATCGCGCCATCGAGACGCGCCGCGACGTACGCGATGAATTTTCGCCCGAACCGCTGCCCGAGCCGCTGATTGCCCGCTTGCTGAATGCGGCGCATCGCGCCCCGTCCGTCGGTTTCATGCAGCCGTGGAACTTCGTGCTCGTGCGCCGGAGCGAGACCCGGGAGAGAGTCTGGCAGGCCTTCCGCCGTGCCAATGAGGAAGCCGCCGGCATGTTTTCCGGTGAGGCGCAGGCGCAATATCGATCGCTCAAACTCGAGGGCATACGCAAGGCGCCGCTCAGCATCTGCGTGACCTGCGACCGAACGCGCGGCGGCGCCGTGGTGCTCGGACGCACGCACAATCCGCAGATGGACGTCTATTCGACAGTCTGCGCGGTCCAGAACCTTTGGCTCGCGGCGCGGGCCGAGGGTGTCGGCGTCGGCTGGGTCAGCATTTTCCACGAGGCCGAGGTCAAGGCGATCCTCGGGATACCCGAACACATCGAAATCGTCGCCTGGCTGTGTCTCGGCTTTGTCGACCGGCTCTATCAGCAGCCCGAACTGGCCGTGAAGGGCTGGCGGCAACGTTTGCCCCTCGACGAGCTGATCTTCGAGGAAGGATGGGGCGTTCGCGACGGCGAGGAACGGTTTCCCGATTGAAGCGCGTCACAGTCAAATGGATTCACGCGGACGGTTCTCATCTATGCATGTCGTTATCCCAAAACCGCGGCGCACTTTTGGGCGACATGCATCAGGTCATTCATTCTGCAGCGGTTGGTAGCGTGATCCCCGAGGGTTCTTGAGATCGATGGCGCTCTCTTCCTGCGGCAGAAAGGCGGGACCGACGATGCGGACCTTGTTGGTCGCCGGGTCGTAGGGACGTTCCTCGACAGGCTTTGCGCGCAGCGATCCGGACGCCGGCAGAGCGCTGCCCTTGATCGTTACGACAGAGGGGCTGACCACCGAAAGTCTGGTTCCTGGCGCTGGATTGTTCTCATCCGTCGCGACCTTGGGAATCTGGCAGCCGCAGACGCCGGGCGCGCCGACGCCGCGCGTGCGGTAGGCGAAGGCGTTGCCAAGTTCGGTGTACGGTCTGCCGGTCGACGCGGAAACCATCTGCTCACTCTCCTCGGTAGCGAGGACGTGATAGTAGAGCTCCGTATCGGCGCCGGGGCATCGTGCCCGGCAAAGCTCGGTATCGCGCGCGAAGTCGGCCGGCGTGGCGTTCGACGAAATCGGGAAGAACGCTCCGTCGCAGGTCCGCACGCACATGGTCCTGAAGCCGCCTGCCGGGCCGTTTTCCATGAACGTGAAGTCGTCCGTCGGAGCACCGTCGAACAGCAGCGGATAGTCTTCGCCGTCCGGTGGGTAGTCTTCGAGGATATTGCGGTGGACGTGAGCCTCTTCGAGGTCGGACTCGTCCTGGATCGTCTCGTCCCAATTGAGACCGGATTCCCCCGAGCAACCGTTCAATTCCAAGGCGGCGAGGATACGCCGGCGCATGTCGTCATTGCCTTTGGAAATCATATGCTGGCGTTGCGCCTTGAGGGTGCGCAGATTGTCCTCCATCCGGAGGATCGCATCGTCGAGTTCGGCGCAGGCGGCCTCGTTCTCGCTGTCGACGTAGACGACCGAGTCATTGCTGCATGTCATACGCCGCCGTTCGTTCTTGGCGCGGCGAATCTCGATGTTCTGGCGCGAAACCGCGCCGGTGAAATCACGAAGATTGGCAGTCGTGGTGAAGGCCGCCGGCAATTGTGCGAGGCGGGCGCTCAGACGTTCGCAGACGCCGGTGGCCGAGGCTTGCGTGGTCATGCCCAAGGCGAGCGGCAGCAAAGCCGCCGCAAGGCGCATCATCCTTCTGGACGCCGTAGGTCGGAACAGTGACACTCGTCTTTTCCTGCATTTCGCCCCGCTGGTCGCGGGACAAGCCGGGGCGCCTGCTTTTCCGACATCATACGATGTTGTCGTGGGGGCGCAACGACAAGACGGCGTTTGCGTTAATGCGCCGTCGAAGCAGGCGGGGCCGGGCCGAGGGAACGGCCCGGCGGCAGATCAGGCCGCCCTTGCGGTTTCGAGCGACATCGGCCGTTCGAGCACGGTGCCTTCGATGGCGGCAACGGCCTTCATTGTTTGAAGCAGGCTTCTCGATACTTCCCAGGCGATGGCGACCGCGTAGACACTGCCGATCCTCTGCGGCTCGGCGATGCGCTCTCCGGGGCACCCCATCCGGCGGAACATCCGCTCCAGGAAGACGTCGGTGACGGTGACGATGTGGCTGACGCCGGAGGCAAGGCCAAGCTCGCCGACACCGCACATGAGTTCGGCGGCGGCGACCGTCACCTGGTTCGAAGACCGGTCCTGGGAGATATCCGGTTCGATGCAGAAGCGGCTCGATTCCCAGACCGAAGCGCTGCGGATTTCCGGATTTCCGCCGAGCAGGATCGGGAATGTGTCATCCAGCATGTTCGGTCCGAGCGTCGGCAGGAGTCTGAGCGAACCGCGCAGCTTTCCGGTCTCCGGCGAATAGGACATCACATAGAGTGGATTGGCCTTGTCGTAGTGGTCGATTTCCCAGTTGCCCTCGGTCTTGACGTCCCATTTCAAGAAGTCATGGAAGACGCGCTTGCGCAGCCGGAACATCTCGTCGATGGCCTGCGGGTGTTGCCCGCGAGCGTTTCCGTTCACTATCCTGATCATCTTTCGCTCCATCGTTTTTGCGCGATGCAGCGATGCTGTCAGGGTCGGGCGACACATGTAACTGTCGGTAGTGACAGTTTAATCCGGGCATTTTTCCCACAAAATTTGTGGGGGTTCCGGCGTGTGGATCGCGCTCAGATGGGAAATCCACCCGTTAGATGGTGGGGATCAGCGCATGGCGGACCGCCTGCGCAACGGCTTGGGTGTTGGACACGACATTGAGCTTGCGGCGCGCATTGCTCATGAAGAAGCGAACCGTGCGTTCGGAAATGCCAAGGATCGTCGCGATTTCCCAATAGCTCTTGCCCGCCGCCGACCAGGTCAAGACCTCCGTCTCCCGGCTGGTCAATCGCGTGTCGCGGTCGTCGATCGCATCTGCCATCGCCTGCTCGAGCATCGAGGCATGAAAAAGATTGGCCGCCAGCTGGAAATCGCGCAGATGGCATCGACGATACTCGGCCCATTCCGGCGGCGACATGTTGGCACTGATCGCCAGCAGTGCCATGCGTCCGGCCGGCGAGGGCAGCGGCAGAGCGACGCCTTCCGTGGACAAGCCGATATCCTCGGCAGCCTCGTAAAGCGGTTCGCACTCCGGGAAGCGGCGCCGCGCTGTCGCCCATTCCACGGGCCTCACGCCGCCAAGCGCGAGCCGGAGGATCGGATCGATACGGTGGAGACCGCGGGACAGATAGAGCTCCTCGGCATAGGCGCCGAAGGTGTGATGCAGGCGGCAGACCTTGAGCCCCTCGGCCGTCGGCTCCGCTTCGAGATAGAGCAGATGCGCGATATCGAACGTGCGACGCATCAAGGCGAAGAACTGTTGCGGGTCCGCGCACCCGCGATATTCCACGATATCCAGCAGATCGAGGACAGCCTGTTGATTAGTCATGCCGTAACACCGATTCATGCCCCTAGAATAAACATGGTTTAGCCTGGCGGTTTTTGTCTAGTGCTATATTTCGTAATCGGTGCAACTCTTTGGACTTAATCAATCCATGGTTGCAAATCCGGGGTGGGTGGCCGGGGAATCGCCTAAAGGGCGATCGTTCCGCAAGCCATCCCTCAAGCGGGATGGCTTGCCTCGACGACTGCAAGAGCGGCCATGTTGACGACACCGCGGGACGTGACTGACGGCGACAGGATATGCGCCGGCAACGCCGAACCCAGCAGGATCGGCCCGACATGGAGGCTATCGGTCATCGTCTTGACCACGCCGAGCGTGATGTTGGCGGCATCGAGATTGGGGAAGACGAGCAGGTTGGCTTCGCCCTTCAGCGTGCTGTTCGGCATCACCCGCTCGCGCAGCGTCTCGGAGATCGCCGCGTCGCCATGCATCTCGCCATCGACCTCGAGATCGGGCGCGAGTTCGCGGACGAGCTTGAGCGCGGCGCGCATCTTGGCGGCACTTTCGGATTCGCGCGATCCGAAGTTCGAATGTGAAACGAGAGCAGCGTGCGGCGTGATACCGAAGCGGCGAATTTCGCCCGCCGCCATCACTGTCGTCTGAGCGATCTCTTCGGCGCTCGGGTTGTAGCTCACATAGGTGTCGGTGAAGAATGTCGCGCCGCGCTGCGAGATCAACAGGCTGAGCGCCGAGAAATCGAGCACGCCCGGCTTCTTGCCGATGATCTGCGAAACGTCGCGCAGGTGCCGGCTGTAGCGCCCCTCGACGCCGCAGATCAAAGCGTCCGCTTCACCGCGCTTGACCGCCAGCGCGCCGATCACGGTCGTGTTCGTGCGCACGATCGTGCGGGCGGCTTCCGGGATCACGCCGAGGCGACCGACCAGGGCGAAGTATTCGTCGACATAGTCGCGATAACGCGGATCGCCTTCCGGATTGACCACCTCGAAGTCGACATCGGGACGGATTCTCAGGCCATAACGGCGCAGGCGGGTTTCGATGATCTGTGGACGGCCGATCAGGATCGGCTTTGCCGTGCCTTCCTCGAGGAGCACCTGGGCGGCACGCAGCACGCGCTCGTCTTCTCCTTCGGCGAAGATGACGCGGTTCTTGGGGGCGTTCTTGGCGGCCGCGAAGACCGGTTTCATGATGAAGCCGGAGCGGAAGACGAAACGGTTGAGCTTGTCGAGATAGGCGTCGAAATCCTGGATCGGACGGGTGGCGACGCCGCTTTCGGCGGCGGCCTTGGCAACGGCTGGGGCGATGCGCAGGATCAACCGTTGGTCGAAAGGCGAGGGGATGAGGTAGTCGGGTCCGAAGACCGGCGTTTCCCCTGAATAGGCACGGGCTGCGACATCCGACGGTTCCTCGCGTGCCAGGCCGGCAATCGCCCGTACCGCCGCCATCTTCATTTCTTCGTTGATGGTGCGAGCGCCGCAATCGAGTGCGCCGCGGAAGATGTGCGGGAAGCAGAGAACGTTGTTGACCTGGTTCGGGAAGTCCGAACGGCCGGTGCAGATCATCGCATCCGGCCGCGCGGCGCGAGCGACTTCCGGCATGATTTCCGGAGTCGGGTTGGCGAGTGCCATGATCAGCGGCTTCTCGGCCATCTGGGCGAGCAGCTCGGGCTTGAGGACTCCTGCAGCCGAAAGCCCAAGGAATACGTCGGCGCCGCCGATGCTGTCGGCAAGCACGCGATTGGCACTGTCCTGTGCGTAGACGGCCTTCCACTCGTCCATCAGGACTTCGCGGCCCTTGTAGACGAGGCCCTCGAGATCGTGGACCCAGATATTTTCGCGCTTGGCGCCGAGGGTGACGAGAAGGTTGAGGCAGGCCAGCGCTGCGGCGCCGGCACCGGAGGCGACGATCTTTGCCTTGGTGATGTCCTTGCCGGCCAGTTCCAGGCCGTTCAGGACGGCGGCGGCGACGATGATCGCCGTTCCATGCTGGTCGTCGTGGAAGACCGGGATCTCCATCTTCTCGCGCAGCTGCCGCTCGACTTCAAAGCACTCCGGCGCCTTGATGTCCTCGAGATTGATGCCGCCGAAGGTCGGTTCGAGGGCGGAAACCACGTCGACCATGCGTTCGACTGTCGGAGCATCGATCTCGATATCGAAAACGTCGATGCCGGCGAACTTCTTGAAGAGAACGGCCTTTCCTTCCATCACCGGCTTGGAGGCAAGCGGGCCGATATTGCCGAGGCCGAGGACGGCCGTGCCGTTCGAGACCACGGCGACGAGGTTCGAACGCGCGGTGAAATCGGCGGCGCTCTCCGGGTCATCCTTGATGGCGAGGCAGGGCGCGGCGACGCCGGGCGAGTAGGCCAGCGCCAGGTCGCGCTGGTTGCCGAGCGGCTTGGTGGGCTGGATCTCGAGCTTGCCGGGGCGAGGGTAGCGGTGGAAGAAAAGTGCCTGCTGGTCGATGTCTCCGCTTGCCGGAGTCGATTGAGGTTTCGCTTTGTCGCCCGTGGTCATGCCTGTACATCCCTCTTTCTATATCGGGGCCTTTTGGCATGATTTCCGGCCCGCGTACAGTTTCACGACATCGCTTTTCCTACGTCCGACAGCAGCTCGTTGAATGCCGGTGTCATCTTCCTGAAACACGAGTCTGGTTTTGACGGGACGGCAGAAAGGTCAAGGAAGGCGAGGATCGCATGACAGCGGCATCGGGGTCTCAACAGAATCCGGTTCGGAAATTGCGGACGCTGTTCATTTCCGACGTTCATCTGGGCTCGAAGGCGGCCAAGACGGACTACCTGCTCGACTTCCTGCGCCATCACGAGGCGGAGACGGTCATCCTCGTCGGCGATATCGTCGACGGCTGGCGGCTGAAGCGCAGCTGGTACTGGCCGCAAAACTGCAACGACGTCGTCCAGAAGCTGCTGCGCAAGGCCCGCAAAGGTACGCGGATCATCTACATTCCCGGTAACCACGACGAGTTCATGCGGGATTTCCCGGGCGTGCATTTCGGCGGCATCGAAGTTGCGCAGCGCCATATGCATCAGGGTGCCGACGGGCGCAACTACCTTGTCCTGCACGGCGACGAGTTCGATGTCGTCGTACGCAATGCGCGGGTGCTCGCCTATCTCGGCGATTGGGCCTACGACACCGCAATCGCCATCAATATCGGGCTTGCCGCGATCCGCCGCCGCCTCGGCATGCCCTATTGGTCGTTTTCGTCCTGGGCGAAGCTGCAGGTCAAACATGCGGTGAATTTCATCGGCGAGTTCCAGAAAGTCGTGGCGGACGAAGCCCGCCGACATCACGCCCAGGGCGTGATCTGCGGCCATATCCACCATGCAGTGATCGAGGACATTGACGAAATCCGCTACATCAACACGGGCGATTGGGTCGAGAGTTGCACGGCGATCGCCGAGCACTTCGACGGCAGGATGGAACTGATCACCTGGCATAGCCTGCGCGGCGGCATGGCAGCAGTGGAGACCTCTGCGGATGAGTTGCCGGCGAGCCTTTCTGCGCCGCAGGCGGCCTGAAATCGCGATTCTTGCTCCAAGTGGCTAAAACTAGCGGCTGGAGGGCCGGCGGCCAGTCGTGCTAGAGCAGGCGCACAGCCATTAGGTCCTCCCATGATTCCCGCACCAGCGCCCCCGCTTCTGGGGCCTCCGCCGCGTCACTTCGCGCTCCGCATCGCGCTGCTCTTCTGCGCGCCGCTGATCGTCAACGGATTCGCCATGCCGTATTTTCCGGTGTGGCTCAGCAGCTTGTCGATGAGCGATTTCGAGATCGGCGTGGTGCTCGCCGTACCGATGTTCATCCGCGTCATCACGGCGCCCGTGGCAGGCGTGCTGGCGGACCGCCTCGGCGAGCGCACGATCGTGTTGATCTGGTCGGGCTGTCTTTCACTTGCCTTGGCATTCGTCCTCTTCTTCGCGAAGGACTTCTGGCCGGTGCTGGTGATCTATGCGCTGCAATCGGCCGCCTATTCGCCTTACCTGCCGATCGTCGAGGCGCTTGCGCTGTCGGGCGTGCGTCGCTGGGGTTTCGACTACGCGCTGATGCGCGTCTGGGGGTCGATCGCCTTTATCGGCGCGACGATGCTCGGCGGCTGGATGATCGGCCTCATCGGCGGAGCAATGGTGCTGCCGGCCATGGCGGCCGGTTTCGGCTTGACCGTCGTGATGGCCTTCGCAGCGCCGCGCATCGGCCGTCCGCGTCGGCCATCGCCGATCACGGCGATCACCGAACCGCCGCCACGATCGCTGCGGCAGACCGATCTGCAACTGCTTCTGATCGGCGTCACGCTGGTCAACAGCAGCCACGCGATGTTGTTCGCGTTCTCGGCCATCTACTGGCAGCAGATCGGCTACAGCGGCACGCAGATCGGCGCCCTGTGGAGCGCCGGCGTGGCAGCGGAAGTACTGATGTTCTTCTTCGCCAAGGCAATCGTCAGGCGCTTCAGCGTCTGGACGATGATTTTTTCCGGCTGTCTGCTGGCGGTGGTGCGCTGGCTGATCTTCCCGATGGATTTAGGCTTTTCGGGCTATTTCGTCCTCCAGTGCTTCCACGCCTTTACCTATGCGATCATGCATACCGGCATGCAGCACAAGCTGGTCGAACGCGTCGCCGAGGAGCAGGAAGCCTCCGCCCAGGGCCTCTATTTCTTCTACACGGGCATCTTCACGGCGATCTTCACGTTTGTGTCCGGCTATTTCTACGCCTGGTTTGGCGTCGCCGGCTTCTATTCGATGTCGGTCGTGGCACTAACCGGGTGCTGCTTCGCCTTTGCCGGATGGTACCTTCAGCCCCATAGGCTCGGCTCGGGTGGAAAGACGAGCGAGGCCTCGTAGCGCAGGCCCGGGCTGCGGTCTTCCGCAAGCAGCAGCGCGCCGTCGAGATCGACGAAATCGGCTCCCTGCGCGACGAGCATCGCCGGGGCCATGGCAAGCGAACTGCCGACCATGCAGCCGACCATGACCTTCAGGCCGAGGGCGCGGGCCTCGTCGCGCATGCGCAGCGCTTCGGTCAGCCCGCCGGTCTTGTCGAGCTTGATGTTCACCGCATCGTAGCGCCCGACGAGCGCCTTGAGGTCGGCGGTCGCGTGCACGCTTTCATCCGCGCAGACGGGAACGGAGCGGGCCACATGCGCCAACGCCTCGTCACGCCCCGCCGGCAGAGGTTGTTCGATCAGCGCGATGCCGGCTTCGGCGCAGGCGGCAAAGTGGAAGGCGAGGTTTTCCGGTGTCCAGCCCTCATTGGCATCGAGGATGATGTGGCTTGCCGGTGCGCCTTTCCGCACGGCGCGGATCCGGGATGTGTCGTCCGCCGTCCCGACCTTGACCTTCAGCAGGGCGCGATGGGCGTATTTCGCGGCCTGCGCCATCATCTCTTCAGGTTCTGAGAGCGAGATCGTAAAGGCCGTCGTCAAGGCGACCGGATCGGCTATCCCGGCAAGCGTGGCGGCCGATTTATTCGCCCGCTTTGCCTCTAGATCCCAGAGCGCGCAATCGACCGCGTTGCGGGCCGCTCCCGGTTTCATCGCCTGCTGCAATTCCGGCCGCGTCATGCCGGCTTCGATCAGCGGTCGAACGGCTTCGATTTCGCCCAGCACCGATTCGACCGATTCGCCGTAGCGAGCATAGGGGACGCATTCGCCCTGGCCCGATGCCGTCCCGTCGCTGATCGTGCAGGTGACGACGCTCGCCGTCGTCTTCGAGCCGCGGGAGATGGTGAAGGTGACGGCAATCGGGAAGTGATCGACGGCGGCTGCAAGCGAAATCGGCATGTTGTTCTCCCACAGCCGCCGCAGGCTTGCCGCTCACCACGGTCGTCCCCGTACGCTGTGTCTTTTCGGTCGCACAAAGCCTGCCGTACGACTTTGAATTTCTGGGTGATTTTGTCCTGGGATCGAATCTGGTTTAAGAGATTACCGAAGAGTGAACGAAAGACCAAGATCACGTGACGCGCGCGCCCTCCCAGAACGCTGCCGATGTCGTCCTCGCCGGGGCGGACGGGGGGACCGACCGACGTTACATGTTCAGTGGCGACTGGCGGCATCAGACCGCAGAGGCCATGGCCGCCAAGCTCAAGCGGCTGGGAAAGCCGGGCGGCGGCCGGAATGAGTTCGATTTTTCCGGGATCACGGCGATGGACACGGCCGGCGCCTGGATTATCCGGCGCTTCATGAACGGGATCGGCAGCGAAGCCGGAGGCGAGATTCACTTCGCCCATGGCGGCGATCGCTATGTCGAACTCGTGCGCGCGCTGCCGGGAGAATTGCGGCAGCCGGAGCGCTCGAAGCGCAAGGACCCGCTTTTCCAGCGGCTGTTTGCGCCGATCGGTGAAGTGACGGTGTCGATTTGGACCGATACGGTTGCCGCCATGTATATCCTCGGCTCGGCCGTCCGCGGCGCGCAGATGAAGCTCGGGCGTCACGCCGGCGTGTCGCCTGCCGCGATCGTCCACCAGATCGACCGCATGGGTGTGATGGCCACCCCCATCATCACGCTGATGTCGTTCCTGATCGGCGCCATCATCGCGCAGCAGGGGGCCTTTCAGCTCCGGTCCTTCGGGGCGGAGATCTTCGTCGTCGACCTCGTCGGTATCCTGCAACTGCGCGAAATCGGCGTGCTGTTGACGGCGATCATGATTGCCGGCCGCTCGGGCAGCGCAATCACGGCCGAGATCGGCTCGATGAAGATGCGCGAGGAGGTCGACGCGCTGAAGGTCATGGGCTTGAGCCCGGTCGGCGTGCTCGTCTTTCCGCGCCTTGTGGCACTGACGATCGCGCTGCCGCTTTTGACGATCATCGCGAACTTCGCCGCCCTCGTCGGGGCGGCGCTCGTCGCCTGGACCTATTCGGGCATCACCGTCGCGACTTTCGTCGCCCGATTGCAGGAGGCCGTCGATTTCTCCTCGGTGGCGGCCGGCATGATCAAGGCGCCGTTCATGGCGCTCATCATCGGGGTCGTTGCGGCGGTCGAGGGCCTGAAGGTCGGCGGCAGCGCGGAATCGCTCGGCCGGCGCGTGACATCGTCGGTCGTCAAATCGATCTTCGTCGTCATCCTCATCGACGGATTGTTCGCGATGTTCTACGCGGCGATCGATTTCTGAGGCGGGCGGAAAGATGGTTCAGGCGGTCATGGAAAAGCAACCGGAACAGGCGGCGAGGCGCGAGACCATCCTTTCCGTTCGCGACCTGACGGTCGGTTTCGGCGACAACATCGTTCTCGACAAACTCAATCTCGATGTGCTGCGCGGCGAAATCCTCGGCTTCGTCGGCGCTTCCGGCACCGGCAAGTCGGTCCTGATGCGCACGGTCCTGCGGCTGCTGCCGAAGCGCTCCGGCACGATCGAGATCCTCGGCGCGGAATACGACAAGGTAAGCGATGAGGAACGCATCGCGCTCGACATGCGGCTTGGCGTTCTCTTCCAGCATGGCGCGCTGTTTTCCGCGCTGACGGTGCGGGAGAACATCCAGGTGCCGATGCGGGAATATCTCGATCTGCCGCAAGATCTGATGGATGAACTCGCGCGCCTGAAGATCGAACTGGTGGGCCTGGCGCCGGAAGCGGCCGAAAAATACCCTTCGGAGCTTTCCGGCGGTATGATCAAGCGTGCCGCGCTTGCAAGGGCTTTGGCGCTCGATCCGGATCTCGTCTTCCTCGACGAGCCGACCTCCGGCCTCGATCCGATCGGCGCGGCGGAGTTCGACGAGTTGATCGCCAAGCTGCGGGACACGCTGGGATTGACCGTGTATATGGTGACTCACGATCTGGACAGCCTGTTCTCGGTTTGCGACCGGATTGCCGTGCTTGGTCAGAAACGCGTCCTGGTCGAGGGAACGATCGAGGACATGCTTGCCTGCGACGAGCCGTGGGTGAAGTCCTATTTCCGCGGCAAGCGGGCGAGGGCGATCGTGCGCGAGCACGACTGATCCGGCAAAGGTGATAAAAGAGACGACGCACGCTGTGTCGAAGCAGGATGAAATGGCGGCGAGGCCGCAGAGGTAGTCGGGGCCGATGGAAACTAAAGCGAACTATGCCATTGTCGGCTTTTTCACGGTGTTCGTGATCGCCGCCGCATTCGGCTTCGTCTATTGGATGTCGCAATATGGCCGAAGCGGCGAGATGGTCGAACTCGTCGTCAACATTCCGGGCTCTGCCAACGGCCTGTCGGTCGGCTCACCGGTACGGTTCAACGGCATCAATGTCGGCAGCGTGCGCAGCCTTGCGATCGACGCCAACGATCCGCGCTACTCGATCGCCATCACCGAGGTATCGGCCGATGCGCCGGTGCTGAAGTCGACAAAGGCGACGCTGGAAATCCAGGGCCTGACGGGCGCGGCCTATATCGAGCTCAGCGGCGGGCGAAAGGGTGACGAGAACATCCTCAAGAGCGCACTCGAAAACGGCACGCAGGCGCGCATCCTTGCCGACCAATCGAGCGTCACCAGCCTCCTTGCGACCGCCGACCAGATCCTTGATCGGGCGAACAGCGCCATCGGCGACATTCAGGGCTTCGTCACGGAAGTTCGCGGCCCGCTGACCGCGACAATCGGCAATGCGCAACGCTTCTCCAAGGCGCTTGCGGACAATTCCGACGCGATCGATCAGTTCCTGAAGAGCGTTCAGGAGTTGTCGGGATCCGTCAGTGCGGCGTCGAAGAAGCTCGATGACACGCTGGCAAGCGCCGACCGGCTGATCAAGTCGGTCGATCCGAAGAAGATCGACACGATCGTCAGCAATGTCGAAGACGTCAGCAACGATCTCAAGGCGGCGTCCGGCGGGGTCTCGGAGGCAATTGCCGGGTTCAGGCGCACCGTCGACACCTATGACCAATTCGGCAAGAACGCGCAGGAGACATTGAAGCGTGTCGATGCGCTGGTGGCCGCCGTCGATACGCAGAAAGTCGGGCTGGTCGTCAACGACATTTCCGCAGCGAGCGCCGATGCGCGCAAGGTCGCCGCCCAGGTGTCCGAATTCGCCAACAAGATATCCGCCCGCCAGGAGGACATCGACCAGACGATCACCGATTTCACGGAGATGTCGAACAAGCTGAACGCGGCATCGAACCGGGTCGACAGCATTCTGGTAAAGGTCGACGGCTTCCTCGGCGATGCGAATGCACCGTCGCTGTCGGCCGAGGCACGCTCGACGCTCGAATCGTTCCGCCGCATGGCCGACAACCTCAACGCACAGATCGGTCCCATTGCCGACAACCTGAAGCGCTTCTCCAATTCGGGCCTGCGGGACGTGGAGACGCTTGTCACGGAAACGCGGCGAACGGTGCAAAGCCTGCAGAGTACGATTTCCAATTTCGATCGAAATCCACAGCGCCTGCTATTCGGCGGTGAGACGGTTAAGCAATATGATGGCCGCACGCGGCGGTGATTCGCTGATCATCGGTCGCGGGCTGGTTGCGTGGGGGCTGGGCGCCGGACAGCGCGTTGTTTGGGGATAATTTGCGTATGGGTTTTCCGGGTCTGGTATCGTGGCGTGCAGCGGGGGCGGCCCGGTTTGCCATGGTTCTTTCATTGACGGCGCTGCTGGCGGGCTGTGGGACGCGCCAGGCCGCCAATGACACGTTCAGCCTGGCATCGACGCCGGTCGTCGAGCGGCCGGCCGCGACGAACCGCCAGATACTGGTGCCGGAGCCGACGGCCCTGAAGACGCTTGGCAGCGACCAGATCGTCGTCCGGCTGTCGAAATCGGAACTTCAATTTCTTGCGCAAGCCCAATGGGGCGACAGCCTGCCGCGCCTCGTCCAGGATCGGCTTGTCCAGACTTTCGACAACACCGGCCGGGTTCGCGGCGTCGGAAAGCCGGGCCAGGGACTGGCCATCGACTATCAGCTTGTCACCGAACTCCGTGCCTTCGAGATATCAACGGATGGTCCGGATACGGCGGTCGTCGAAATTTTCGCCAAAATATTGGATGATCGCAACGGTACGGTCCGCAGGCAGCAGGCTTTCCGTGCCGTCGCGCCGGTCCAGGGTGCGGGCAATCCGGCCTTTGTCGCAGCCCTCGATGCCGCCTTCGCTCAGGTGGCAGCGGATATCGTCAGCTGGACGCTCCGGTCGATTTGATCTTGGCCATCATGGGGCCGCCGTGTTTGCCCCTCATCTGCCTGCCGGCATCTTCTCCCCGCGAGCGGGGAGAAGAGCGAATGTCGCTGCCGAGCCATCAATCTCTCCCACGCCGCTGAGTGAATTGCCGACGTTGCGGCTGGTTCTCTTCTCCCCGTCGTGACGGGGAGAAGACGCCGCCAGGCAGATGAGGGGCAAAGGTGGCCCAGACACAACTCACGAGAATTGCGTGACGGTCTGACGCCTCAGTCAGCCTCTGCCGACCTTCGAGATCCCGATACGATTGATCACTTCGGCGACGCCTGACACGGAGCTCGCCGCTTCCGCGGCTCGGACAACTTCGGCTTCCGTGGCGACGGTGCCGCCGAGCAGGACCGTGTTGCCGCTACAGGTCACCGTGACGTCGGCCGCATCGAGCCCGGGCGCGACGGCGAGCCAGTGTGCAACCTGGCGCTCCAGTTCGGCCGGATGTTCAGGGGTTTCTCTCTCGGGCTCCTGGCCGAAAAATGTGCGCTTCTTGAATACCATGCGACGACACTCCCTCGTTCCAGAGAAAACGCCGCAAGCTGACATTTGTTCGCGTTTTCGCTGAGCCGGAGACTTAGTCAGGGCCAGCGCACGACGGGGGGCAGGGACGAGAGGATCGACTCGACATTGCCGCCGGTCTTGAGGCCGAAGATGGTGCCGCGGTCATAGAGAAGGTTGAATTCTACATAGCGGCCGCGACGCACGAGCTGCTCGTCGCGGTCAGCCTCGGTCCACGGCGTGTTGAAATTCGTCCTGACGATCTTCGGATAGACGATGGCGAATGCCTTGCCGACGTCGCGGGTGAAGGCGAAATCGGCCTGCCATCCACCCATATCCTCGGGCGAGTGCAGCCAGTCGTAGAAAATGCCGCCGGTGCCGCGCGGCTCGTTCCGGTGCTTGAGGAAGAAATACTCGTCGCACCATTCCTTGAACTTCGCATGATCGGCGACCGGATGCCGGTTGCAGGTGATCTCCATCGCCCGGTGGAAGACCGCGGTGTCTGGATCGGACATGAGACGCCGGCGGTCGAGAACGGGGGTTAGGTCCGCGCCGCCGCCGAACCAGTTGCTCGTGGTCACGACCATCCGCGTATTCATATGCACGGCGGGCACGTTGGGATTGACCGGATGGGCGATCAGCGAAATGCCGGACGCCCAGAAGCGCGGATCGTCGCTTGCGCCGGGGATCTGGTTGCGGAACTCGGGGGAAAACTCGCCGAAAACCGTCGACGTATGGACGCCGACCTTTTCGAAGACGCGGCCCTCCATCATCGACATGCGGCCGCCGCCGCCGGCGCCTTCCTCGCGCAGCCAGTCCTTGCCGACGAAGCGGCCGGGCGGGCGATCCGACAGCGGCCCGGTCAGATCGTCCTCGATCGTCTCGAATGCGGCGCAGATCGAATCGCGCAGGCTCTCGAACCAGGCCTTCGCCTCCGCCTTCTTGTCTTCGATGTCGGCAGGCAGTTCCTGCGGCAATTGCGGTCTTTCCATGGGGATCCAGGTTCCAACTTTCGGCATCCCGCAGAGGGAGCCGCCGATTCTGTCGCCGTCGCCACAGTCCATATTTTCGGCGGAATGGCAACGGCAGCTCTGTCTCCGTGACAGTCTACCGCAACGGAGTGCCCCGGGCGATTTTGGTCCCGGTGATGTCTGGCAAGGCTGTCGGACTGGCCAAGGCGCGCGCCCCATCCTATCTTTATGATCAGAGGTACGGCCATGGCGAAGATACCCCCAGGACCGCCGCTCGATGGCTTGCGGCGCCAGATCGCCCGGCACCGCCGGGAGCACCCGGCACGGGGCGACAGTCTGTTCGTGCGTGAGACCTTCCGCCTCGAAAGGAGTGCGGCCCGGGCCAAGGCGCGCGAATGGTTCGAGGCCTGGCCGAAGGCGGCCTATTGGACGGAAGTCGAGAGCTGGCGCCAACTCGAGGGCGACGAGATCGAATTTACGATGCGGCGCCTGCCGAGCGCTGACTGAGCGATTGTATTCCGGTTCAAGGCGATCCCTTCCGCGAAGCTTTGCAATAGTCTCGCCAAGGCCGGGATGGGCGGACAAGTTCTACCATCGCTCAAGCGAGCGTGCCTTCCCCATCATCGATGTTTTCGAAAGGATCCATCAGGCGCGGCCCAGCACCTTCGGAGCCAAGCACGTCATAGGGATTGCGCAAAGGGCAGTCGCGCATCGAAAGGCAGCCGCAGCCGATGCAGCCGGTCAATTGATCGCGCAGCGACGTCAGCTTGGCGATGCGATCGTCGAGTTGCTGGCGCCAGGTCTCCGAAAGCCGGCTCCAGTCCTCCACGGTCAACGGCCGTTCGTCGGGAAGCACCGACAGGGCGGATTGAATTTCCGCAAGCGGGATCCCGGTGCGCTGCGCGACCTTGATGACGGCGACACGTCTCAGCACCGCGCGCGGATAGCGCCGCTGGTTGCCGCGGCTGCGGTTGCTGCGGATCAGTCCCTTGGTCTCGTAGAAGTGCAGCGTCGAGACGGCGATGCCGCTGCGTTCGGCGACCTCGCCGACGGTCAGCTCGCGCTTGAAATCACTGCCATTGTCTTTTTTCATCGGTGCTATTGACCTCAACTAAGCTTGAGGTTCTATAGCATGAGCTCTCTGTAACCGACAACCAGGAGCTGATACCCGCATGACAGAGAAGATGACCCTCGCCTTGATCTACGGCAGCGCGCGGCAGGGCCGGTTCTGCGATACCGTCGCCAGCTGGCTCATCCGCGAGCTTTCGACATCCGATGTCTTCAGCCTGACGATCATCGACCCGTTGCGGCTGAGAAGCACGCGCGGCGAGAAACCGGCCGAGATGGGCGAGTGGATGGAACGGAAGGTCGCCGAGGCGGACGCCTTCATCGTCATCACACCGGAATACAATCACGGCTATCCGGCGGCGCTGAAGGAGATGATCGACGCGGTCTATGAGCCCTGGCACGCCAAGCCGGTGGCCCTTGTCTCCTATGGCGGCGCCTCGGGCGGTATCCGTGCCGTCGAGCAATTGCGCCAGGTTTTCGGCGAACTGCACGCGGTGACGCTCAGGGATGGCGTAGCACTTCCGAAGGCCTGGTCGAAATTCGACGCGGCCGGCAATCTCTACAAGCCCGAAGAGCTGCGTGCGCCGCTGTTCCTGATGATGGATCGGCTCACCTGGTGGGCGCGCACCCTGAAACATGCCCGCAAGGCCACGCCCTACAGCGAGATCGCCGCATGACGCAGCCCGAGCCCGTCTCAAAAGGCGCCGGTCTGCCGGATCGCCTCGCCGACGATCATGGCGCTCGCCATGGCAATGTTGAGCGACCGTTGGCCGGGCGCCATCGGGATGAGGATGCGGGCGTCGGCGCGGTCGTGGACGTGATCCGGCACGCCGGCGCTTTCCCGGCCGAAGAGAAGAATGTCGTCGGCCCTAAACTCGAAGCGCGTATAAGGCTCGGCGGCCTTGGTGGAGGCGAGCACCAGCCGTCGGCCGCTTTCCGCCCGCCATGTCTCGAAGCGCTCCCAGTTGACATGGCGGGTCAGGGTGACGGCCGCGATGTAATCCATGCCGGCGCGCTTGAGGTTGCGGTCGGAAAGGTCGAAGCCCGCCGGCTCGATGATGTCGACGGCAAGCCCCAGGCAGGCCGCCAGACGAAGGATCGTTCCGGTATTGCCCGGAATATCCGGCTGGTAAAGGGCGATGCGGAGTTCGTTCATGAGCCTGTACCGAAGATGGAAGATGGCGGGACGCGACAATCTGCGAGCCCGTATGGCATCAAATCGCCTGGCGATCTACCGGTGGACCGGGAGCGGGGAAGGGTGTTCCGCATGGCTGAATTTCCCTTTGCTAATCTGTGCCGTATCGGCAACAAATCGGTCGCCGGTGAAAAAATAGGCAAGAAAGTAGCTGCGACAATCTGGCGCAATGGCGCGAATGAGGGTAAAGGTCAGTCCTCTTCAACGCGAACCGACGGAGGCATGCATGACCGTTCTGATGTTGACACGCCTCCCGCGAGTAGCCTGGCCGTTCCAGGCCTGACCGGTCCGCGCCCTTCCTTCTGTAGATCGAATGACGCGTGCTCCGGTCCCCGGAAGTCGCAGCCCGATTTTCGGCGTCCCCTCGGGGTCCTACTTTTTCAAAGATAAAGAATGCGGGGCGACCCGCCTTCCTTCAAAATATCTGAAGGAGCTAACTGATGTTTGGCTGGTTTGAATCCCGCCTCAATCCCTACCCGCTGGAAGACCCAAGGCTTCCACCGAAGGGTCTCTTTGCCTTCTGCTGGCACTATACGCGGCCTGCGGCGCCGTGGCTGATCGTCATGGCGGTCTGCACGATGCTGATCGCGATCGGCGAAGTGGCGCTGTTCCAATTCCTCGGCAATGTCGTCGATTGGCTGTCCAGCGCCCAGCGTGAAACCTTCCTCGCCGCCGAGGGGGAGAGGCTTGCCTGGATGGGGGCATTGATCCTCATCGGCTTGCCGGCGCTTGTGGCACTCGATTCCTTCATCATGCACCAGGTTCTGCTCGGCAATTATCCGATGATCGCCCGCTGGCAGATGCACCGCTATCTGCTCAGGCAGAGCATGACGTTCTTCGCCAACGAGTTCGCCGGACGGGTGGCCACGAAGGTCATGCAGACATCGCTCGCTGTTCGCGAAACGGTGATGAAGATCCTCGACGTCTTCGTCTATGTGGTGAGCTATTTCACGACGATGCTGATCGTTGTGGCGGCGGCCGACTGGCGCCTGGTCGCGCCGCTAGCCGTCTGGCTGGTCATCTATATCGTGATCGTAACCACTTTCGTGCCGCGCCTGCAGAAGATTTCCAAGGAACAGGCGGATGCCCGCTCGATGATGACGGGGCGCATCGTCGACAGCTACACGAATATCAGCACGGTGAAGCTCTTCTCGCACGCGGGCCGGGAGGAGACCTATGCGCGGGCCGGCATGGAGGAGTTTCTCGACACCGTCTACCGGCAAATGCGCAAGGTCACGCTGTTCCACATATGCGTCTATACGAACAACTGTATCGCACTCTTCGCCGTCGGTGCGCTCGGGATCTACCTCTGGCTCACCAGCGCCATCTCGGTCGGCGCGATTGCCGTTGCGATCGGCCTTGCCATGCGCATCAACGGCATGTCGCAGTGGATCATGTGGGAAGTCTCGGCGCTGTTCGAGAATATCGGCACGGTCTATGACGGCATGGGGATGATGACGAAGGCGCATGACATCGTCGATGAGCCGAGTGCAGTGGCGCTGACGGCTGAGAAGGGGGCGATCCGCTTCGAGGACATCCGCTTTCACTACGGCAAGGCGAAAGGTGTCATCGACCGGCTGTCGCTCGACATCCGGCCCGGCGAGAAGATTGGCCTCGTCGGTCGCTCGGGTGCCGGCAAGACAACGCTGATGAACCTGCTGCTGCGTTTCTACGACCTGGAGGAAGGCGTGATCCGGATCGACGGGAAGGATATTTCCGCCGTCACCCAGGACAGCCTGCGCTCGCAGATCGGCGTCGTCACGCAGGATACGTCGCTCCTGCACCGGTCCATTCGCGACAACATCGCCTATGGACACCCGGAGGCAACCGATGCGCAGGTCCTCGCCGCCGCCAAGAAGGCGAACGCCTGGGAGTTCATCCAGACGCTCGAGGACAATCTTGGCAGGCAGGCGCTGGATGCGCAGGTCGGCGAGCGCGGCGTGAAGCTGTCCGGCGGCCAGCGGCAGAGGATTGCGATCGCTCGCGTCTTCCTCAAGGACGCGCCGATCCTCATTCTCGACGAGGCAACTTCGGCGCTCGATTCCGAGGTGGAGGCGGCTATCCAGGAAAATCTCTTCGCCCTGATGGCCGGCAAGACGGTGATCGCCATCGCCCACCGGCTTTCGACGCTGACCGAAATGGATCGCCTGGTCGTGCTCGAAGCCGGGCGAATCGTCGAGACCGGCTCGCATGCGGAGCTCGTTGCAAAGGGCGGGCTCTACGCCGACCTCTGGTCGCGCCAGTCGGGCGGCTTCATCGCCGACGATGTCGAAAAAGAGGAGGCGGCGGAGTAATCCGTCGCCTCGGGCGTTCTCTTCAATGCGGAAGCTTACGCATTTGTAATCGACTGGCCGGCGGAAACCGATTGCCGTCCGGTCTCAGCCCCCTATTATCTGAACAATGCTGCGCGCCATCGTCACCATCTTCGAGAATTGGATCAAACCCTTCGCGCCGCGCGACCGGCTGCAGCCGCCGAGGTCGCTCTGGGGCTTCGCCTGGTTCTATGCTAGCCAGGCGAAGGGGCCGTTCCTCGCCATGGCGGCGCTCGGCGGGCTGGTCGCGATGCTCGAGGCGGGATTGTTCTATTTCGTCGGTCGGCTCGTCGACGTGCTCGATACCGTCCGGCCGCAGGATGGCTGGAGCGGACTGATCGCCGCCAACGGTCCGGAACTGGCCTTCATGCTGCTGACGGTCCTGGTGTTCCGCTTCCTGGCCGTGGCGCTGGCGGCGCTGGTCGAGGAGCAGGCGATCATCACGGGCTTCCTCAACCTGGTGCGCTGGCAGTCCTATGTCCATGTGGCCCGGCAATCGCTCACCTTCTTCCAGAACGACTTTTCCGGCCGCATCGTCACCAAGGTCTGGTCGGGCGCCCAGGCGACGAGCGACCTGATCGTCTCCTTGCTGCAGGTCATCTGGTTCATCGTCATCTATACGGCGTCGACCATGGCGCTGATCGCCCAGCTCGACTGGCGGCTGGCGGCGATGGTGGCCTTCTGGATCGTGGTCTTCCTTGCGCTCGCCCGCTATTTCGTCCCGCGCGTCCGCAAGCACGCCCGCGACACCGCAGAGATGGCATCGATGCTCAACGGCCGCATGGTCGATGCCTATTCGAATATCCAGACGCTCAAGCTCTTCGGCAGCGACGAGGAGAACGATCGCTATATCCGCGCCGGTTTCGACCGCTTCCAGGGTGCAGTCATCCCGTTTACCCGGCTGCTGACGGGCGTGCGGGCCTCCCAGGCCCTGCTTTCCGGGCTGATGATCGCTGCGATCGCGGTCTATTCGGTCCATCTGTGGCTTGCAGGGTCCGTCAGTTCCGGTGCCGTTGCCTTCACGCTCGCGCTGGTGCTGCGCCTCAACATGCTGCTCGGTCGGATGATGTCGCAGTTCAATGCCATCATGCGCAATATCGGCACGATCCAGAATTCGGCGGAGCTCGTCTCGCAGTCGATCGGCCTTGTCGATCGGCCCGGCGCACCCGATCTCACCGTCAACCGTCCGGAGATCCGTTTCGACGAGGTGTCGTTTCACTACGGCAAGGGCGGCGGCGTCATCGATGATTTCTCTCTAACCATCCGCCCCGGCGAAAAGGTCGGTATCGTCGGCCGTTCGGGCGCCGGCAAGTCGACCCTCGTCAATCTGCTGCTGCGCTTCTACGACCTCGAAGGCGGTCGCATTCTGATCGACGGGCAGGATATCGCCACGGTCCGGCAGGAATCGCTCCGCGCCCAGATCTGCATGGTCAGCCAGGACACCTCGCTTCTGCATCGGTCGATCCGCGACAATATTCTTTTCGGCCGGCCCGGTGCGACGGACGAACAGCTGGTCGAAGCGGCGTGCAAGGCGGAAGCCTACGACTTCATTATCGACCTGCAGGACCAACGCGGCCGCAAGGGCTTCGATGCCCATGTCGGCGAACGCGGCGTCAAGCTTTCCGGCGGTCAGCGGCAGAGGATCGCGATCGCCCGGGTGATGCTGAAGGATGCGCCAATCCTCGTTCTCGACGAAGCCACCTCGGCGCTCGACTCGGAGGTGGAGGCGGCGATCCAGACCAATCTGGAGCGTCTGATGCAGGGCAAGACGGTGCTCGCAATCGCCCACAGATTGTCGACGATCGCCGCCCTTGACCGTCTGGTCGTGATGGACCGCGGACGTATCGTCGAGGACGGCAGCCACGCCGAACTGATCGCGCGCGGTGGCCTCTATGCCGACCTTTGGGCGCGCCAGTCCGGCGGTTTCATCGCGCAGGAAGAGGCGGCGGAATAGGGCGCCGCCACGCGCGCCTCGATCGTGCCAAGCCCTTGTGCTCATTGGCTGCCTCTTTCCCCCGCGACAATCTGCCCACCTCCTCTTGTGAAGGCTGGACATAATTCGCGATCGAGCATAGAACGCGCCGGATTGTTGGGGATTCTGCGTGCAGGATTCTCTGGATTCTGACGCCCGCCGGAGCCCGCTGCAGCAGGTCCGGTCGGTGCCAGCATGAGGACAGGGCGCGCTCCGAGACCTGGGAAGGAACAGGAAACGCGCCGGGGGCGGATGCGGTTTCCGCACATTGCGTGAGAGGATGGTTTAGCCGTGAGCGAACACGACACTTCAAGCGAGACCTTGGGCGAGCCCACTCGCCGCGATTTCCTGTATCTGGCCACCGGCATGGCCGGCGTTGTCGGGGCTGGCGCGGCGGCCTGGCCGTTCATCGACCAGATGCGACCGGATGCATCGACGCTCGCGCTGGCTTCGATCGAGGTCGACGTTTCGAGCCTGCAGCCCGGCATGTCGCTGACGGCGAAGTGGCGCGGAAAGCCGGTCTTCATCCGCAACCGCACCGACAAGGAAGTCGAAGACGCGAAGGCCGTGCCGCTCGATGAGCTCAAGGACCCGGTGGCGCGCAATGCCAATCTCACCACCGATGCGCAGGCGACCGATCTCGACCGCTCTGCCGGCGAGGGCAAGGAAAACTGGATCGTGATGATCGGCTCCTGCACGCATCTCGGTTGCGTCCCGCTCGGCCAGGCCGGTGATTTCGGCGGTTGGTTCTGTCCCTGCCACGGGTCGCACTACGATACGGCCGGCCGCATCCGCAAAGGCCCGGCTCCGGAAAACCTCGCCGTGCCGACCTTCTCGTTCGTTTCCGACACAGTTATCAAGATCGGTTGAGGGGACTACTGATAATGAGTGCTGAACATTCAACCTACACGCCAACGACAGGCATAGAGAAGTGGGTTGATTCCCGTCTTCCGCTGCCGCGCCTCGTTCACGACTCGTTCGTCTCCTATCCGGTGCCGCGCAACCTGAACTACGCCTATACCTTCGGCGCGATGCTGTCGGTGATGCTGATCGTCCAGATCCTGACCGGCGTCGTGCTGGCGATGCACTATGCCGCCGAAGCGACGGTTGCGTTCAAGTCGGTCGAAAAGATCATGCGCGACGTCAACCATGGCTGGCTGCTGCGCTACCTGCACGCCAACGGTGCGTCCTTCTTCTTCATCGCCGTCTATCTGCACATTGCCCGTGGCCTCTACTACGGCTCCTACAAGGCACCGCGTGAGATCCTCTGGATTCTCGGCGTCGTCATCTATCTGCTGATGATGGCGACCGGCTTCATGGGCTACGTTCTGCCCTGGGGCCAGATGTCCTTCTGGGGTGCGACGGTTATCACCGGCTTCTTCTCGGCCTTCCCGCTGGTCGGTGAGTGGATCCAGCAGTTCCTGCTTGGCGGCTTCGCCGTCGACCAGCCGACGCTGAACCGCTTCTTCTCGCTTCATTACCTGCTGCCGTTCATGATTGCCGGCGTCGTCGTCCTGCATATCTGGGCGCTGCATGTCGTCGGCCAGACCAACCCGACCGGTGTCGAGGTGAAGTCGAAGACCGATACCGTGGCCTTCACGCCCTATGCGACGCTGAAGGATGCGCTCGGCGTCTCGGTCTTCCTGATCGTCTATGCCTGGTTCGTCTTCTACATGCCGAACTATCTCGGCCACCCGGACAACTACATCCCGGCTGACGCGCTGAAGACCCCGGCTCACATCGTTCCGGAATGGTATTACCTGCCGTTCTACGCGATGCTGCGCGCCATCACCTTCAACATCGGCCCGATCGACTCCAAGCTCGGTGGCGTTCTGGTGATGTTCGGTTCGATCATCGTTCTGTTCTTCCTGCCCTGGCTCGACACGTCCAAGGTCCGCTCGGCCGTCTACCGCCCCTGGTACAAGCTGTTCTTCTGGATCTTCGTCGCCAACGCCATCATGCTCGGCTGGCTCGGCTCCCGTCCGGCAGAAGGCCTCTATGTCGTGATGTCGCAGCTCGGCACGCTGTACTACTTCGGTTTCTTCCTCGTCATCATGCCGGTTCTCGGCCTGATCGAAACGCCGAAGCGCATTCCGAACTCCATCACCGAGGCGGTGCTGGAGAAGCAGAATGCCAAGGCGCAGCCGAAGACCGCGCACGCCTGACCGGAACAGCGATTGATAAGGAACTCACAACAATGAAAAAGCTTGTTACAGGCATTCTGTCACTCGCTGTCGTCGCCGGTCTCGGTCTGGGAGCGGCTTTGGCCCAGGGCGAGGAAGCAGGCGGCGAAGAGCACGCCGCCGGCGCCACGCCGCACTATCCGCTGCACAAGCCGGAGCAGCAGGACTGGACCTTCGCCGGCCTCTTCGGCCACTACGACAAGGGACAGCTGCAGCGCGGTCTCAAGGTCTACACCGAAGTCTGTTCTGCCTGCCATTCGATGGAGCTCGTCGCATTCCGCACGCTCGAGCATGGTCTCGGCTATTCGGACGCCCAGGTGAAGGCCTTTGCGGCCAACTACGAAGTGCAGGACGGCCCGAACGGTGACGGCGAGATGTTCGCGCGCAAGGCCGTTCCGTCCGACCACTTCCCGTCGCCCTTCCCGAACAAGGAAGCCGCGGCGGCTGCCAACAACGGCGCCGCACCACCGGACTTCTCGCTGATCGCCAAGGCGCGCGGCATCGAGCGCGGCTTCCCGCAGTTCGTCTTCGACATCTTCTGGCCCTACCAGGAAGGCGGTCCGGATTATATCCACGCGCTGCTGACCGGCTATCAGGAGCCGCCGGAAGGCGTTCAGGTCGCCGAAGGCACGCACTACAACCCGTATTTTGTCAGCGCCTCGGCGCTGGCGATGGCCAAACCGCTCTCCGACGACCAGGTCACCTATGACGACGGTGCGCCGCAAACCGTCGACCAGTACGCCAGGGACGTCTCGGCATTCCTGATGTGGGCAGCAGAGCCGCATCTCGAAGACCGCAAGCGCACCGGCTTCATGGTCATGGTGTTCCTGCTGATCTTGACCGGCCTAGTCTATCTCACGAAGAAGTCGGTCTACGCCAACAAGGAACATTGATCGGCGATAACCGATTGGTTCAACGACAGAGGCCCCGGTTCGTCCGGGGCTTTTTGCATTTTGGCCTGATCTGCCGGCACTGAAGCGAAGGATCGAAGCGATGTTCGGGATTGTCATGCAGGAGCGCACGGTGGGCGCGCCACGGGCCGAAGTCGGCTTTGTGCGGCTGACGCCGCGTCCCCGTCACCCGAAGGCCGACGAAGGCCCAGGAGGCATTCAAAAAAAGGCTTTTCCCGACAAGGCAGCGGCTCGATTCAATATCTCCATCCTCACTTGGTCTCGTCTCTCACTCGATGGGAGTTCGTTGCCCGACATGTTCGTCGATAGCAGAAATGATCTCTTCCCAATCTCCGGGATGAATTTCATGGCCGCCACCGTCGATTTTCACGAAGTTCGCATTCGCTACCGCTCGCGCGAGTGCCTGGCCGTGCTCAACTGGAAAAACCGGATCGGCTGTGCCGTGAAGGACGAGAAGAGGCACATTTATTTGGTTCAGCCGGCCCTGCCACCTCTCGCCGGTCTCAAAGAGGATGCTGTGGTTCGTGGCGCTGAGATAGCCTCCGGACCGGTCAAAATCCCGTTCGATGAAGGCGCGGGTCCCGGCTTCGTCGAACGGATGCGCCGTCCCCGCAGTCAGGCGCGCGTCCTCGACCAGATACGTGACCGCGTCCGCCCGGTCCGACCAGTCCGCCTCGACGGACATATGTTCCATCCAAGCCTCGCCGCTGGCCGGTAGGTCGGACGTGTCCACTCCGACCGGCGAGGTGCTGATCGCCGTCACGGAAAGCATGCGCTGCGGACTCTTCAGCGCAGCGACCTGGCCCACCATGCCGCCCAGGGAAAAGCCGACGATATGGGCTTTCGAAATCCCGTAGCCGTCGAGGACGCGGAAAACATCATCGACGGCGTCGTCGAAGGTGTAGCCCGGCTGACCTGGGGGATATTTCGTCGAAAGACCGGAATCGCGCTGGTCGTAGCGGATGACGAAATGGCCCCGCTCGGCAAGCCGATGGCAGAATTCGTCCGGCCACCACAGCATGGATGCCATCCCGCCCATGATGAGAAGTAGCGGTGGATGGGTTGGATTGCCGAAGCTCTGAGTCGCGAGCTCGATCCCATCAGTGCGGATCACTGGCTCACTCATGCGAGGCCCTCGCGGCGCAGCGCCGCTTGCACCGCAGGCCGCTGTTCGATCCGTGCGATGTAATCGCCAAACGGTTCGGGCAGACGGAACCCGAGTTGCGCGGCACCCCACGCCAATTGGAAGAGATAGGCATCCGCGACCGTAAAGGTCTCTCCGAAAAGGTAGCCCCGATCCAATCGGCCCGCGACAACGCCAAACCAGTGCAATATTTGCTGACCGGTCGGCTCCCTGACATCCTCCGGAAGCGACAAGTAGGTGGGAAAGCGCTTGTGAATCTCGGTCGCGATGAGGCTCAACATCTCGATCAGGCGGTACCGGCCCCGATGACCATGCGGTGCGAGCTCCGGTTCGCGATCGGCGATCCATGCCAGGATCGCGACATTCTCGGTCAGCACTTCACCATCGTCGAACATAAGGGCAGGCACATAGCCCGTCGGGTTGATGTCCGTGTAACGGCCGCCCCCTTCAATCTGTTTGGACTCGAGGTCGACCTTGACCAAGTCGAACTGAATTCCAGCCTCCAGCATCGCGATATGGTCGGCCAAGCTGGTGAAACCGGGCGCAGAGTAGAGCTTCATCGATCCGACTCCTAGTGATTGCAATTAACAACTGGTTGCAATGTAGACAATCCGGTTCGACAATGCAAGCGGTTTTGGACGACGGCGGGTGACGAGCACCGACCGGCAAAGTCCGCTTTCCAGCCGAAATCGCCGCTCTACAGAAAGTAGGCGATCATTGGCTGCGTCCGGCTTGTGCGGCGTTTGACATCGTTTCGCGGCCCGCGCTTCTCTCCGGGATCGGCACCTGGCCCTCCCATGATGGGGCAAAGCGTCATGTTCCGTTCCTACGCTGCGTCTTTCCGCCGAAGCTCCTGCTGGAAACGTAGATGATCCGGTTGTCGGGGCCGCGTTCGTTCAAATGCAGAACGGCCCCGTCTTTCGACGAGGCCGTTCCCAGCTAACACCTATAGTCAGCAATCAGCTGAAGCGGCCGGCTGCGTGGGCGAGCATGGTGTAGACCTTGCCGGTGTCGGACGTCAGGTAGGTCTGGGTGATGCGCTTGTCGGGATCGTTGCGGGCGACATCGGCCAGCAGCTTTTCGAAGTCGGCGATGTAGCGGTCGACCGCGGTGCGGAATTCGGGCTCGCGATCGTATTTCCGCTTGATCTCGTCGAAGGTCTGCTGCCCCTTCAGCGTATAGAGCCGGCGGGTGAAGACGTCCCGCTCGCCGCGCTGGTAGCGGCGCCACAGCTCGACCGACGCGTCGTGGTCGATCGCCCGGGCGATATCCACCGAGAGCGAGTTCAACGATTCCACCACGTGGCGCGGATTGCGGCTGTCTCCGGGACGCGCCACGGGCTGGCTCTCGGCCGGCCGCGGGCGCGCGGCCTGCGGCTCTTCCTCGCGGGAGGCGGCGCGCAGCAGGTCTCGCATCCAGCCGCCGCCTTCCTCGACGCGCTCTTCGGCGGCCGAGGGACGGGCGGGCTGCAGGGGCCGCGTCGCCTGTTCCAGTCCCAGGCTGCCACGCAGGGCCGGCGCGGGCGCAGGCTGCTGCTCGACCGCCGGCTGTTGCTTGACCACCGGCTGTGGTGGCACGACGGGCGCTTGAGCGGCGGGGGTGGGGGCCGCCAGCGCCGGCTGCTGGCGAACCGGCTGGGCGACCTCGAGCTGCGTCGAAGACTTGCCGATAATTTCGGAGAGCTCCTGCAGCGCCTTGATCTGCTCGGCAACGGCGCGCCGCATCACCGAGGCATTCTCCTTGGCCTCTTCCGGCAGGTCGAAGGCGCCGCGCTTCAGCTCCTCGCGGGTCATGTCGAGTTCCTTGCGGATCTCGCCGGCGGAACGACGAATGTCGTCGGTCGCGCCGCTGAAGCGGCTGATCGCTTCATCGATCGCCTGACGAACCGCCTCGCGCAGCTGCGTTGCGACGCCATCCGACTTCTTGCCGCTCTCCGCCAGCATCCGCTCGACGTCGGAGACCGAAGCGCCGATGCTGCCGCGCAGGCGGGATGCTGCGTCCTTGGCGCGTTGCTCGGCACTGGAGAAGGCACCTTCGAGCGCCTGGCTCGCCTCGTCGCCGGCCTTGGCGACGGCCTGACGCAGCGCCTCGGAGGCGCTGACAGCACGGCCCTCGATCTCGGACAGCGTCTCGTTCGCACCGGCGATCGAGGTTTCGACGCCGGAGCGCAGCGTCTCGGCGATCTGGCGCGACCGCTCTTCGGCGTGGGCGAACACACCCTCCACGGAGGCGGCAGCTTCACCGCCTGCCTCGGCAAGAGTGTTGCGCATCGCCTCGGCCGCTTCCGCGGCACGTTGCTCGGTGTTCGACAGAAGCCGGCCGACATCGGCGAAGGACGACTGGATGCCATTGCGTAGGTTGCCGGCGACCTGGCCGGAGCGCTCTTCGGCGCGTTGGAAGGCGCCGTCGACGAAGCCCTCGAGCGCGCGCATGGTGCGCTCGATCTCCTCCGAACGCTGGACAAGACCAACCGAAAGCGTACGCAGGGCGTCCTGGCGCTCTTCGAGCGTGCTGACAAGGTTCGACTGGGCGGCGGCCAGCAGATTGGAGGCCTGGCCGAGCACCTTGGAGTGATCCTCGAAGCGGCCAACGATGCCGCCGATCTGCGAGAGCGTCGATGAGGCGATATCCGAGAGCTTGTCGACGCGGCCTTCGATGAGGCGGGTGGAACTGGACAGCATGTCGGACGCATGCCGTGTGGATTCCGAAACCTTCGCTGCGGCTGCCTCCAGGCGCTGGTCCATGTCCCCGAGGCTGCCAGTCGCCTGTTCGATGACCGATGCGATGGCGGAATTGTTGGTCGAGAGCTGGTCGATCAGCCCCATGGCAGTCGACTGCAGGCGGTTCTCGACCATCTTCATCGCCTTGGCGGTTTCCTCCGCCCGCAGCGAGATTGCATCGAGCGTTTCGCTGGTCCGCTCCGTGATGGCGTTGACGAGGGCGGCGTTCTCCGCACGCAGTCGGTCGGCGCTTTCCTGGGTGAGGGCGGCGATGCGTCCGGCGGCTTCCTTGCCCGTGGCCGCGTATTGCTCGATGACCGGACGCGCCTGCTCGTCGAGAAGACGGGTGAGTTCGAGCGAGCGGCCCGCGAGCATGGAATTCAATTCGCGGGTGCTGTCGTCGAGTGTGCTGCGGATCGACTGGCCGCGTGCATCAAGCGCTTTCTCCGCCTCCGTCAGGCTCTGCTGGATGCTCGCCGTATGGCTGGCGATCTGATCCCTGGTCGAGGCGAGCCGGGCCGAGGCGGAGTCGGCGGCCTCCGTGACTATCCGGGCAAGGTCGGCATGGCGGGTCGCCGTCGCCGAGGCAGTCGATTCGATCGAATTCGCGAATTCGGCGTTGCGGGCAGCCAAGGCGCTGGCGAAATCAGCACCGGCCTTAGAGAGCAGCTCTGTGGAGCGCGCCGCCTCCGCGTCGATCTCCTGGGCGGCATCGCTGACGGCGCCGCGCAGGCTCGTGACGAGCGCCGCCGCCTTGCCTTCGATCGTGCGGTTGACGTTTTCGAGACCGATGGTGAGGGCGCGGTCCATTGTCCCGAGGCGCTCCTCGATGCGGCCCGCACCGGCCTCCATCGCGGAGGCGATCCGGCCGGTTCCGTCGTCCATGGCGGAGGTGATACGGGCCGCCGCGGTCTCGCTGATCCTGTCGATTTCGCCAGCGCGTTCCGCGAGGCTTTCCGTAATCCGCTGCCCGGCCGTGTCGACGATGGCGTTGACGCTGCCGACGCTGTCGCGGATGCGATCCTCAAGAGACCCGAGTGTCGTTTCAATGCGGCCGCCGGTGTCGTCGACGATGGCTCTGACGTTGCTGACGCTGTCACGGATGCGATCTTCGAGCGAGCCGAGCGTCGTTTCCAACCGGCCGCCGGTGTCGTCGACAATGGCGCTGACGTTGCTGACGCCGCCGCGAACGCGGTCTTCGAGCGAAGCGAAGCTCGATTCGATCCTTGCGCCGGTTTCGTCGAGGCGGTTGTCGATACCGTTCAGCGAAATGTCGACACGATTGGTGAGCGTGTCGGCGGCGAGGCTGATCTGGTCGGCCGTCTCGGCGAGGCGCTCGGCAATGTTGCCCGTCGTCGAGCGCATGCGCGCATCGAGCGCTTCGGTGCCGCGGTCGATCGCGCCGGCGATCGAGGCCTGCCGCTCCTCGAGCGACATTTCGAGCATGCTGGCGCTGGTCGCCAGCGTCGTCGCCATCGCCATCGATTGATCGGACAGCAGCTCTTCCAAACGCTCACGCCCCTGGCCGACGGCAAGGTTGATCGTGTTGACCTGTTCGTCGAGCGTCGAACGCAGCTGCGCCGCCTTACCGGAAAGCGTCTGGTCGATCTCGGCCGCCTTGCCGGCAAGCGACGCGACGGCTTCGGATGTCCGGGTGGTGAGCGATTCTGTGCTGCGCTCGATCGCGCCGGCGATCGAAGCCTGCCGCTCCTCGAGCGACATTTCGAGCATGCTGGCGCTGGTGGCAAGCGTCGTGGCAATCGCCATCGATTGGTCGGACAGCAGCTCTTCCAACTGTTCGCGACCCTGGCCGACGGCAAGATCGATCGCCTTGATGCGATTGTCGAGCGTCGAGCGGATCTGCTCATGCGTCGTCGTCAGCGTGTCACGCAGTTGGTCGGCCTTGCCGGACAGCGTCTGCTCGATTTCGGCCGCCTTGCCGGCAAGCGACGCCGTAGCTTCGGAGGTGCGGGCCGTGAGCGCTTCCGCGATCTCGGCGCTGGTTCCCGCCAGCGAGTCGGAGATCTTTCCGACGCGGCTGCTGAGATCCTCGGCGATGCGTGCGCTCGTATCGGTAAGGGTGTCGGCGATCTGGCTGACGCGACCGCCGAGATTCTCGGCGACCTCGGAGACGCTCTGCGAAAGCTTGTTCTCGATCTCGCCGACGCGGTCCGTCATCGTTTCGGCCACGGCCATTGCGCGGAAGGTCAGGCTGTCGGCGACGTCTTCGGCATGACGGCTGAGCGAGTCTGCCATCTCGCTGGCGCGCGCCGACATGGTCGAGTTGATTTGCGCGGAGCGCTCGGTGAGCACGCCGTCGAGGGCGGCCGTCTGGCTGGCCAGGGTGTCGGTGATCGCCTGGCTGCGCTCCGACAGGACTCCTTCCAGCCTCGTCGTCTGTCCGGTCAGGGCCGCAGAGATCGTCTCGCCACGTTCGGAGAGGACGCGTTCCAGCCGGTCGGTCGTGCCGCCGACAGCGTCTTCGAGCGCAGTCGCGCCGGAGGTGAGGGCGGCAGACAGCGCGGCGGTGCGCTCCGAGAGCGTATTGTCCAGCCGATGCTGGCTGGCGGCGATGGCGCTGGTGATCTCGTCCGTGGAGCCCGTGAGCGTTTGCTCGATGCGGCTATGGGCGGTCTGCAAACCGTCGATGAAGGCAGAGGTGCGCGAATCCATGCCTTCCGTCAGGCTCTGCTCGCTCGTCGTCAGCGCATGGGCGAGCGCATCGGCGCGCTGGCCAAAGCCGCCTTCGATCCGTTCCTGTGCTTCCGTCAGGGCGCTCATCAGCGACGTGGTCTTGTCCGAAAGCACGCCCTCGATACGGCTGTGAGCGTTGCCGATGAGGTTGCTGAGCTCCAAGGTGCGGCTACCGATTGTTTCCTCGATGAAGTCCTGCGTTGTTCCGAGCGCGGTGGCGAGCGTCAGGGACTGATCGGAAAGCGCCGAACCGATTTTCTCGACGCTGCTGTCCAAGGCAGTGCCGATCGCATCCGAACCGCCGGACACGGTTTCATTGATCCTGTGCAGGCTTTCCATCAACTTGGTGTCGAGCAGGCTCGCCCGCTTGTCGAAGGCGCTGGCGAATTCGTGGAACCGCGCATCGAAGGCGGTCGCCAGGTGCCCGACGGTCGTCTGAAGCTTTTCCTCGAAGAAGCCGCCGCGCAGATCAAGGTCCATGATCGCGTCGTCGGCGCTCGTCTTGAGGCTCTGACGGAAGCTCGCGCCCTTTTCGTCCAGTGCCACGTTGAGCGAGGAAAGCATGTCTTCGAGGCCGCCGGCAATCGCCTGCTGGCCGACGCTCAGGCTCTCATTGAGGTCGCGGGTCCGCGCGATCAAGGTTTCGTTGAGCTGGCGGGCGCGCTCGTTCAGGGCGGTGTTGAGCTTCTCGGTGTTCGTATCGAGTGTCGAGGCACGGGTCTCGAACTGGCTGAGCAAGTGTTCGCCGCGCTTCGTCAGGTTCTCGCTGAGGGCATCGAGCCGGACGTCGAATTCCTTGTTGAGTGTCACGCCGGCATTCGTCAGGCCGGAAAGCAGCGCATCCGTGCGGGTATCCAGCATGGTGCCAAGCGTCTGCAGCGCATGGTCCGACCTCTCGCTGAGGGCGGCTGCGCGCGTGTCGATCAGCGATGCGAAGGCCTCGCCCGAGACCGCGATGCGCGAGGCGATATCTTCGCTTGCGAGCTCGAGGTCGTCCTTCAGCTTGCCATGAGCACCGGCAATCGCCGAGCGGATCCGTTCGGAATGACCGACGATGGCTTCGCGCTCCAGCCCCAGTTCCTGAACCAGGGTGCGAACGCGCAATTCGTTTTCGCTGTAGCTGCGTTCAAGCGCACTGACTTCCGAGTGGACGAGAGCTTCGAGCTCGGTCGCCCGCGCGATTGTGCGTTCGATCCCCTCGTTCATGGCCGACACTTCGCGCCGAACCGCCTGGCCCACGGCCATGACACGGTCAGCCGCCGCGGTTTCCGGTTCGGCCAGCCGCAAGGCGACCTCGGCCATCGAGCGGGCCGCATTGCGCAGTTCCTGAGCGCGCGCGATCATGATCGCAAAGGAGAAGAAGAGCATGACCGGCAAGGCGATGCCGATCAGGATGCCGATCGCGCCGGGCGTGGCGGCCAGATCGCCGAGCGAGCGGATCTGCCAGATCTGCGGCGCGTAGAGGAGGTGGCCGATCGCCACCCCGGCAAGCGCCCACACCAGCGAAATCAGCGCCGCGACGCGGATAGCCGCCCGGCTGGACCGGACTTCGAGGGAGCGGAGCATTGCCGTGGGAGATCTGCGCGTATCGTCATTGGCCGGGGAGAGCGCTGGCTGCTTCGGGGCGGGCTCCGGCGCCAGGTTGCGAGGCGTCTCGATCGTCCGGGCTTTCTGTGCTTCCGGTTGCTCCTTCACGGCGCGCTTATGCTCGGATGCGGCCTTCTTGCTGGGCTCGGACACCTTTTCCTCCGGATCATCCAAGGAACTCTTGTCGTTCAAGGCCGACTTCAGGTCGTCAAAGTCGATCTTCAGGGCTGCTTCCAGAGCCTGGAAGGCCTTTTCGTCGATCGATTCGTTGCTCTTCTTCGTCGCCATAGGGATACGCCTCACTACTATTGCCCGCTCATGGCCGTCTCACCGGCGCCGATGCCGGGCCGCAAGACTCCCTCAACCAGGGCGGTGACCCGCAAGCTACGCGCAAGACATCTGCGCGACACTCCTACCGGTCACCATTGCATCGCCTCGATGGAATAACCGCAGCTCTCGTCTCAGGACACCGGGCGCGCAGCTTATCCACCAGAACAGTTGCCATTTTCATATGCAGACCTGTTCCTAATCGTATCGTAGTGACACATTAGCCCGGTTCTTACAATTAAGTGCAATCCGCATTCGTTAGAATCCTAATGAATTGTTAATGGCGCAGCGATGCCGCGCGCCGAAAAACCAAGGAAATCAGCCTGTTTAGCAATCGTTAACCATGTCCTCAGATTTCACGTGCCGTCACGATGGCTCTTAAGCCGATGGCAGCGCGGCGGACGGATGATGGATGTCTGAAAACGGTGCGGTTGCGCGATGCATTGTCGATCAGGACAAGATGTATCGTCAATTAAGGAAATCGGCTCATGTCGGCGCTCAAAATAGCCTTCGAAACGCCGGATGGTCCGGCAAATTCATCTCCTGCCGGGAGGCAGCCTATCGATTTTGCCCAGCTTTCCGAGCAAACGATGGGGGACAAAAGCCTCGAAATCGAGGTGCTTCAGCTCTTTGCCCGCCAGGCGCGCCAAACAATGGCCGAAATCCATGACGCGGAAGCCGATGCATGCGGCCAGTCGGCCCATCGGTTGAAGGGGGCAGCTCTGGCGGTTGGAGCTGCTCGTGTTGCCGAGGCTGCCGCCGATATGGAGCAGCGGCCGACCGACTGGACGCTGCGGGCGGCCCTCGGGGCGGCCGTGCTCGAATGCGAGCTTTTTATCCTCAAGCTGTGCCGCTGATCCCCGGAGCCGCCCGAACGGGGCTCAAAGCGCGATTATCATGATTTTGGGGAGACGTCCCGCGGCCCGGCGCGGGCTCGTGTTGACTGACCAGCCAATTTGTTGGAAGAAACTGCTCAGAATTCGGGCCGGCGGCGCCAACCGCCCGCGGCAGGCGCTCGCGGACGGATTTCCTCCATTCATTCCGGAAAGAGAAATGACAAAACTTACGATCGTAGCCTTTGACGGCACGCGCCACGACCTCGATGTCGAGAATGGCTCCACGGTCATGGAAAATGCGGTTCGCAATTCCGTGCCCGGCATCGAAGCCGAATGCGGCGGAGCCTGTGCCTGCGCCACCTGTCATGTCTATGTCGACGACGCCTGGGCGGCGGCCGTCGGTGCTCCGGAAGCAATGGAAGAAGACATGCTGGATTTTGCCTATGACGTGCGGCCGACCTCGCGGCTCTCCTGTCAGATCAAGATCGGCGAGGCCCTCGATGGCTTGGTCGTGCATGTGCCCGAGCGCCAGGCCTGACGTGTCAGACCTAAAGCGTGTCGCGTTCAATCGGCCTCATATCCGGCCGCATTGAAGTAGTTCCGGCATTCTGTGACGGAGAAGAGATTGCAGATATCGCCGAGTGCATCGGCGATGGCGTCGAAACTGCGGGCGGCCCGCTTGCGCAGCAGCGCCTTGAGCTTGGAGAAGGCCATTTCGATCGGGTTGAGGTCGGGCGAATAGGGTGGCAGGAAGAGCAGCCATGCGCCTTTCGCCTTGACCATTTGTTCGGCCCGCTCGCTCTTGTGGAAGCCGACATTGTCGAGAATGACGACGTCTCCGGGCGACAGCGTCGGGGCGAGTTGCGTTTCGATCCAGGTCTCGAAGATGCGCCGGTTCATCGGCGCGTTGACGATAAAGGGCGCGACCACGCCATGTGATCGCAGGCCGGCGATGAAGGTCTGCGTCTTCCACGAACCGAAGGGGGCGTGGGCGCGATAGCGTTGCCCTTTTGGTGCCCAGCCTGAGCGCTTGGTCAGCTTGGTATTGGTCGAGGTCTCGTCGATAAAGACCAGTCGCGCCAATGCCTTGTTGAAGAAGCGCCGGCGTCGCCGGGTCCAGAGCTCACGCGCCCGCGCGATCTCTGGGCGCTGCTGCTCACTTGCCTGCAGGCTTTTTTTTATGGCTGAGGTCGAGGCGGTGGAGAAGACGGCCAACATTGGAGCGGTGCACGATGACGCCGCGCCCGGCGAGTTCCAGGCACAGTTCGTCCAGCGTCAGGTCGCCATTCTGCGCCAGGCGCTCGCGGACCCACTCGCCATGCGCGTTCAGCTTGCCGCCACCCAGATGGCCTTGCCGCCGTGGCGCCAGCGATCCGGTCGCGCGTTTGAGCTTCACCAGATTGTTCACGAAACGCGGCGACACCCGGAAGTGCCGGGCCGCGGCCCGATGGCTGTGACCGTCCTCGACAAACGCAATGACACGACTACGCAAAGCAAGCGGATGTGATTTGCCCATGGTGTCCCTCCCGTCAAAGCGAGGGAATCACAGCCAACCCCGATTCGGGAATCTGGAGGGTTCTGTGAGGTCCGGCCGCTTTGGATGCAGCATTCGCTGATCGGACCTCATTGAAGCCGGATTGAGCGAAGGCGCGGGTTGTTTGGCACTATGGGGATTTAACCGAAGCGGTGGATGGCGTTTGGCTGGGGCGAGCCCAGGCGGGGCTGGAAGAGCGGCTGAGAAGAAGGTTCTTGTCGCCAATTGAGATGTGTCTGGCGGTGTTTTTGGTTGATCTGTGCCGAACGAGGCTTCGGCGATGCTGCGTTTTGTGTTGCGCCGGCATGCTTGGCCAAAGCCATTCGCTCGCGGCCCTTCGATCTGCCGACGTTGATTGTTGGAGTGATGCCAGGTCTGATAGGGTCATGAGCTATCGTTCCATGCTGGTCGACAGGCTGGTTGACGCGGCTTCCAGGTGCCGAGGATGTTCATCCTTCCGCCGCAACAGGGACAGCGGTGTGCAAATGGCGGGGCCTCGACCGTATCCAGGTCTTCGACCGGCTCTTCCGGCTGCGGGACATTGAGGAGATTGCGGCATGCCTCCAGCTTCTGCTGCCGCTGTCCGTTGGCAAGCAAGCCAAAGTGACGGATGCGATGGAAGCCGTCCGGAACCGTATGCAGCAGGAAGCGACGAATGAACTCGTGGGCATCGAGCGTCATCCGCTTCTGCCTGCCACCCCTGCGATAATCCTTCCAGCGGAATGTGACCTGACCACCATCCATGCTGACGAGGCGGGAATTGGAGATGGCGATGCGATGGGTGTAGCGGCCGAGATAGGCCAGCACCTGTTGGGGTCCGGCAAAGGGCGGCTTGGCATAGACGATCCAATTGACGCGCCGCGCTTCTCTGATCATGCGCGTGAATGCAGCTGGATCGGCCAGGCTCGCGATGCTGCCGAAGAACTGAAGCTGGCCTTCGTCATGAGCCTGCTTCAGGTATTCGAGAAACAGTCGCCGGAACAGGCGCGACAGCACCCGCACGGGCAGGAAGAAGTTCCTCCGACAAGCCACCCAGCGGGTTTGATCGAACGACAATCCGCCGCCCGGCACGATGCAGTGGATGTGTGGGTGATAATGGAGGTTCTGCCCCCAGGAATGCAGCACGGCGATAAAGCCGAGTTCAGCACCCAGATGTCTGGGGTCAGCGGCAAGTCTGCGGAGTGTCTCGGCGACGGCGCGAAACAGGACAGCATAGACCACCTGCTTGTTCTGGAAGGCAATCGCGGCGATCGCTTGCGGCACGGTGAAGACGACGTGGAAATAGCTGACCGGCAGCAGGTCGGCCTGCCGGGCGGCAAGCCAATCGCGGCTGGCCTGTCCCTGACACTTTGGGCAATGCCGGTTACGGCAGGAATTGTAGGCGATGCGGAGCGCCTCACAATTCCGGCATTGCTGGACATGGCCGCCCAGCCGCGCGGTCCGACACATCTCGACCGCGCTCATCACCCGGCGCTCAACCCGCCCGAGATGCGTGTCATGCGATTGACGATATCCTTCCCCGTGGCGGCGAAAAATGTCCGCCACCTCCAATCCCGCCGCCATGGCGGAATGTCCTCAGCCTGTCGGCACCACCTCCAGCGTCAGCCGGTCGAGCGGACTGGTCGTGGCGCGGATGAGTGTGTTGGACACTTTCGTGTAACGCGCCGTGGTCGACAGATTGTTGTGGCCGAGCAGGACCTGGATGATACGAATGTCGGTGCCGCTCTCCAAGAGATGGGTGGCAAAGCTGTGGCGCAACGTGTGCACCGATATCCGCTTGTCGATGCCGGCTGCGGCACGTGCCGAACGGCAGGCAGAATGCAGAACCTGGACATCGATGGGTTTGCTCTCGTCACGTCCCGGAAACAACCAGACCTGCGGTCGCACCAGCTTCCAATAGACCCGAAGGATATGAAGCAACTGCGCCGACAGCATCACGTTGCGGTCCTTGCCGCCTTTGCCATGCTCGATGCGGATGACGCCGCGCTCGCCGTCGATGTTGCTGACCTTGAGACTGACCGTCTCGGTGGCGCGCAAACCAGCCGCATAAGCCGTCGTCAGCGCCGTTCGTGTCTTCAGGCTCGGGACCGCTTCCAAAAACCGCACGATCTCATCGCCGTTCAATATCGTCGGCAACTTGGCGGGCGTTCGGGCATAGGCAATGCGCTCCGGTATCTCCGCATGTCCAAGCGTGACGCCGAAGAAGAAGCGAAGGGCGCAAACCGTCTGGTTCAAGGCCGGCCATGATAGCCCCGACGACACCAGATGCACCTGAAAGGCACGCACATCCTCCAGCCCCAACCGGTCCGGCGACCGACCGAAATAGCGCGAAAACTTCGTCACTGCATGCAAATACGATCGCTGCGTCGCCGGCGACAAATTGCGGATCGTCATGTCCTCGATCATCCGTCGCCGCAGCGGGCTCATCTCACTCATGATACTCTCCTGTTCAAAGGTTGGGCCAAACAGCCCAATCCTTCAAAACAGGGGCACACCATGCAAATCAGATGCCCCAAATGCCGCGTCAGCGGCTTCGTTCAATCCTGAATCCTAAAAATCGCGACCCGCTTTAACAGCAGATCCTCCTCCGGGCTATCGAAGATATCGCAAAAAAAATGCCTCGCTGGTCGTGGCGACGAGCGAGGCAAGGAGGGCGTATCGCATACAGATGAGGGAGGGAGCACCTGCTGCACCAAGACACGCCAGGAGAACCTGTTTTGCTTATCACCCGGGGCTTTGAAGCACCCGCAAGCGATGAAGCGAACCCTATCAAGCACTAAGTCAACGATGGAAATGCGACGTTTTTACTGTCGATCCGAAAATAAATGGCCAGTCCGTCGAGCGGTTGAACTTTAACCCCGCCACTCGTTTCATGATGTTAATATAGCTGAGTCGTTTATCAGCGGCTATCGTTAGAATCCGCCAATAAAATACTGTGGGTTTTTCGCCTTCCCTTGCCAGGGGATTGGGGGTGAAATCACATTGTTCTTTGGGGCGATGGTTCCCAAGGGACATGGGCAGCACGGAGCTGGTAATCGCCCCGCCTAACGCTCTGCCTTCTTCAGCGAGTCCAGGCGATATTGCAGCAGGCGTATCATGCGGCGGTCGAAGTTCGCCGCTTCCGTTCGGTCAAAGCGGGCCTGGTCCTTGTCGTGGCTTGCGACTTCCGCGGCGCTCAACTCGGCCACCCGAGCCTGCATAAGCTCGCAATCCGCTTCCGGCTTCAAGCCAAGAAAGGCCCGTTCCATGTGACGGGCGTGGTTGCGTGCGATCTCGGCATGGCGCTCTTCGTGACGTTTGATGTCGGCGGCCAGCGTGTCCCAGACGAGAGCGAGGTCGCGGCTTGCCTGCGGGCGGTACTTCCAGCGCGGCAAGATGATGCGCGTGCTGAGCGTCACGCGTGCCGTTCCGACGGCGCAGCGCCCGCGCCGGCTGACATAGGTTATCGTGCCGCCGAACTTGATTCGCGTGGCGCCGGGGTGGCGCGTGCCGGTGTTCTTCATCAGCGGACCGCTGGCGGCAAGGGCCCGGTCAAGTTCCGCCGCCGTGCGTCCGCCGATCGAGAAATAGGTGACGCTCTTGCTGATCAAAGTCTCGCCCGAGGCATTGCTGAGCGGCAGGCCGACAAGAAATGCAATCAGGGCGGCTCTCAGCGGATTACGAACTCGGAACATCGGTCGGCACTCTTGGATTGAAGTTGGCGCAAGCTTGGGGCATAGCCGGGGCGAGCGCAACAGAAATCGGCCCATTCCGACGTCGACAAATCGCAAGCTGCGTGAAAGAGTCGTGCTAACCCTTTGCTTTCAAAGGCGCCCACTTTCCACAACGCCGACGAGGATGGCGTCGCTCAAAGCCGCGGACCGCCGAAGATGACTTACGATCCATTTCAAAAATTTCGTTGGCAGTTGGCGCATGGGCGCGCGTTGGAACTGGGGCCGCGCGGTGTCCTGATGGCGATCATCAATGTCACACCGGATTCCTTTTCCGATGGCGGCCGCTTTGCCGATGCCACGGCGGCAGTCGCGGCCGCGACGCGCGCCCTCGCTGACGGGGCGGCGATCCTGGACATCGGCGGGGAGTCGACCCGCCCCGACGCGGATCCAGTCGACGCCGCGGAGGAGCAGGCGCGCATTCTGCCGGTCATCGAGAGACTGGTCCGCGAGACGGATGCCATTATCTCGGTCGACACCTACCGCGCCGAAACGGCGCGTCTGGCGGTGGAAGCTGGTGCCCATATCGTCAACGACGTGCACGGCCTGCAGCGCGAACCGGCGATCGCTGAGGTCGCTGCCGAGACGGGTGCCGGACTTTGCATCATGCATACGGGGCGCGACCGTCAGAAGCTCGATGACGTCGTCGAGGATCAGTTCCATTTCCTGAGCCGGTCGTTGCAGATTGCCGGCGAGGCAGGCGTCACGCGCGACCGAATCGTCCTGGACCCTGGTTATGGTTTCGCCAAGGACGCGGACGAAAACCTCGAACTCATGGCGCGTTTCGCGGAATTGCACCGGTTCGGCCAACCGTACCTGGTCGGTACGTCGCGCAAGCGTTTCCTCGGCGCCGTTACCGGCCGCGAGGCGAAAGACCGCGACGCCGCTACCGCGGTGACGACGGGGCTTCTCCGAGCGGCCGGTGCTGCGGTCTTTCGGGTGCACGATGTCGCAATCAACAGGGATGCACTGGCGATCGCGGATGCTATGCTCATCGCAAAGAACAGCCGACGGGACATGAAGCCATGACTGCGACCTATACGATTACCCTGAAGAATTGCGCCTTCTTTGCCCGCCATGGCGTGCTCGACGAGGAAGAATTCCTCGGCCAGCGTTTCTTCGTGGACGCCGAGCTCGAGGTGGAGCAGGGCACGGCACTTGCCGAAGACTGCATCGACGACACCGTGCATTACGGCATCGCTTTCGCGGAGATCGAAAGGATCGTCACCGGACGCAGACGCTACCTGATCGAGGCTCTTGCCCTCGAGGTCGCCAAGACCTTGTGCGCACGCTTCCGGCAGATACGCCGGGCCAAGGTGTCCATCCGCAAGCCCAACGCTCCGGTCCCAGGCGTTCTGGACTACGTGGAAGTCACGGTCGAGCATGTCGTCGGGTAAGACGTGGCGGCGCGCCACTCTGGGGCTGGGTGGCAATATCGGCGATCCGCGCCGCGCCATGGCGGACGCCCTGCGGGCCCTTGACGCACGGCCGGACTGCCGGGTCGCGGCGGTTTCGCGGCTTTACCGGACACCGCCCTGGGGCAAGACGGACCAGAACTGGTTCTTCAATGCCTGCGCGGCGGTCGAAACCACGCGCGATCCGGAAGCGTTGCTTGAAACCTGCCTCGAGATCGAGAGGACATTGAAGCGCGTCCGCAAGGAGCGCTGGGGGCCGCGTACGATCGACATCGATCTCCTGACCTTCGACGGAGTGATCCTGGCCAACGACAAGCTGCAATTGCCGCATCCACGCATGACCGAACGCGGGTTCGTGCTGATGCCGCTTGCCGATTTTGCGGCCGACCTCGAAGTAGCTGGCAGGACGGTCGGCGCGTGGCTGGCCGATGCGGATGTGGCCGGAATCGAGGTCGCCGACGAGACGGCCGACTGGTGGCGGATCCGCGAATGATGGCCTCCCAATCCATATCCGGACGGCTGCGATGCGTTTGCTGATCGTCACCGACATCCACGGTCGGCCGTCAGCCCATTGCCTGTCGCGCTGTCTGCCTGGTGTGCAGCAATCGGTCGCCCGCACCGTGAGCCTCTGCGATCTGCTTGGCGTCAACCATACGGGCGAACGCTTACATCGCAAGCTTGTTGAAAAGGATGGATTTATCCGGGCAGCCGAACGTCTGGTTGGCCTTGCGGAATTTGCCGATGTTGCCTTGGGCTATAGCGCCGGCGGCACCGTCCTATGGCACAGCGTGCTTCACGGCTTGACCGTCGATCGGCTGATTTGCATATCCTCGACAAGACTGCGCGAGGTCAAGGCCTCGACGATGCCGAAGCCGGCTTTGGTCGTTTTTGGCGAGAACGATCCGAACCGACCCCCGGATTGCTGGGCAACGGGCTCGGCTGTGCGAAGCTATACGGTCCCCGACGCCGGTCATGACTTCTACGCTACTGAAGGACCCGCGCGCCGGCTGTGTCTTGCCAGGGTCGCAGGCTTCCTCAACCTGTTGTAGCTGCCGGCCTGCCAATCATGCAGCATTTCAAAGCCTACAGCGGCGACGTTAGCGCGTCCGATTGGACGCGCGGCGCTGTAGGAGCGGATCGATGCAGCTACTTGATCGAGCCGACGGCGATGTTGTCCATCTGCCTGTTGAGGCTGACGCCGATGACCGGCACCATCGTCTCCTCGACCTTGACGGAGATCGTGATATTCATGGTCTCAGCGTTCTGCAGGCGGGCAATCATCGCACCGTTCAATTTCTTGCGGTTGATTCCAACGACGACCTTGTCATTGGCGACATTGCCGGAAACGACGTCCAAGCCCTTGCCGTCGGCGCCATCGAGGAATTTTCCGGTATAGCTGCCGCCCTTCTGGGTGATCATCGCCGACATCGGCTGCTTGAACACGCCGACGCGGCAGAAGCCGTCGAGCTTTATCCCGGCATCCTTGCCCAAGGCCGGCTCGCCCGTCAGGTCGCAGGTGAATTTGGTGCCCTTGTATTTGCCGGCGACGATTTCACCGGGACCTTTCCATTGGCCGGCGACCTTCTCGAAGAAGGCTTTATCGCGAGCACCGGACGATGCAGGCGTCGCGATACCGGCAGTGGCTGCAAGCGCGATGGCGGCAACGCCGCGAACAATCAAAGAAGGGCGCGGGAACATGATCGATCCTTGATGGGTCAACGTCGAAATCTGGCAACCACATTTGCGCTAAAATGGTTAATGGAGGGTTTCCGCGCCACTCCGAAAGCACTGGTCACACGCCGTTGGAGCCGCCGGATTTCGAAGCGCCGGGCGTCAGATCAGCCAGGAAATCGCCTATACCCGGACGCTTCAAAGCGCGGAACGGCATGGGCCGGCACAAGTCCATGGCGGCAATGCCGATACGCGCGGTCATGAGGCCGTTGATCACGCCCTCGCCGAGGCGGGCGGAGAGTTTGGACGCCAGACCGTGGCCGAGGACCTGCTGAATCAGGCTGTCGCCGACCGCGATGGAACCCGTGACCGCCAGATGGGCGATCACATCGCGCATCAGCCGCATGAGGCCGAGCGTGCCGGGCGGTCCGCCGTAGAGCTCGGCCATTGCTCGAATCATTCGCGCCGATTCGTAGAGGACGTAGCCGAGATCGACGAGCGCACGAGGGCTGACGGCAGTGACGATCGAGACGCGCTTCGACGCGGCCAGGATGATTCGGCGGGCATCGCGGTCGAGCGGGGCCAGGAGCTCGCGCTCCGTCAGTTCGAGGAGATGCGGGGCGTCGATGATCTCGCCCTCGGTTTCAGCAAGCCGCGCCCGGCCCTTGGCGGTGCGGGGATTGGCGGCAAGCAGGTGAACCAGTCGCGCAGTCGTGGCGCGTGCGGCCTTGCTGTTGCCGAGCGTGGCAGCTTCGGCGACCTCCGATTTCAGTTTCTGGATGGCCGTCAGTTGCATCATACCGGCGAGTTCACGGCCGACGACGACCAGAAAGGCGAGGGTGCCGATCGCCACCACGCCGATCGCCGCATAGCCGAGCCAATCGGCGCGGGAGAAGAGATCGCGCACAAGGTGGTCGATCCACAGCCCCGTGGCGAGTGACAGGACAATGGCGAAAGCCGCTGCGGCAACCTTGCCGAAAGAGAGGCGATGTCGGCGGGGCCGCGCCTCGGGGGGATCGAGCGCCTCGACGGCGGCAGTCGTCGCCATGAACGGGTCCTCTGCGTCGGGCGTCAATAGGACCTTGTCGCTGAAACTTGCCGGCGGGCGCCGTGGCGTTTGCGCGCGCTGTGCCGAAGGCGTTTCGGGTTCCATCGGGAAGACGGCGGGCTTGCGGGGGCGATGCTTGGGATCATCGGTCATGCAAGTCGGTCTCCAAGCAGGAACTGCATGGCTCGGTCGAGCCGGATGTGGGGGACGGAGAGCTTCAATCCGCCGCGCGTCTCCTCGAGATGCGGGGGACGGAAGCGCACGAAATTCAACTCCGGCATCGAATGTTCGGTTTGGGCCGGGATGCCACCGCCGGCGATACCCTCGAAAAGAACTTCAGGATCTTCCGGTAAGTCGCCGGGAAATATCGCTGTTTTTCTCTCTCCGTCGAAGACGTCTCCATTGATCCGCTCCCCGGCGATCGGCGTGCCGACAATGACCGGCAGTGGATGTCCGTCATGGTTGACCGTTGCCTCGCGCGTCGCCCGCACCGAGGCGAGCGCCATGACTTCGAGGCCGGCACCGCTCATGCCGATACGATCTGCGGCACGGCCGACGAGCCGCGTGGCGATCCGCTCAAGCCGATCATGGCTCTCATGGTGAAGGTGATCGGCCTTCGTGGCGGCGATCAGCACTCGATCTATCCGGCGGGTGAGAAAGGAGGAGAGCCAGGAATTGGTGCCCGGCCGAAAGCAGGCAAGCACGTCGGCCAGCGCCTGCTCCAGGTCGCGCAATGCCTCCGGTCCGCGGTTGATGGCTTGCAGCGCGTCGACGAGCACGATCTGGCGATCGAGTCTGGCGAAGTGCTCGCGGAAGAATGGGCTCACCACATGCGTCTTGTAGGCTTCGTATCGCCGTTCCATCATCGCCCAGAGCGATCCCTTCGGCGCCCGGCCCTCGGGCAGGTTCGGGAGCGGAGAGAAGGTGAGGGCGGGCGACCCCTCGAGATCGCCCGGCATCAGGAAACGGCCCGGCGGCAGGGTGGAGAGCGAATGGTCGTCCTCCTTGCAGGCTCTGAGATAGGTGGTGAAGCTTTCCGCCAGGCGCCGGGCGGTGCCCTCGTCGGCCGCCATCTCTCCTCCGCTCGCGGAGGCAAGGGCCAGCCAGTCGCGAGACAGCGCCGCCCGTGCTCCGATCCGCGCCCGCTTGACCGTCGTCTCGCTGAATTGCCGGAAATCCATGGCGAGCAGCGGCAGATCCAGCAACCACTCACCCGGATAGTCGACGATATCGATCGACAGGCGCCCGGCGGAGAACATCCGGTTCCACCCGCTTGCGCTTTCGTAGTCGAGGGTGATGCGCAGTTGCGAGATCGCCCTCGTCGAATCCGGCCAGACGCGGTCGCGCACGAGAGCGGCGATATGATCCTCGTATTGGAAGCGCGGGACAGCGTCGTCCGGCTGGGGCTCAAGCCTCACCTTCGATACTCGCCCGGAGCGGGTCGGCTCGAAAAGCGGCAGGCGTCCGCCGTTCAGCAGGTTGTGCACGAGGGAAGAGATGAAAACGGTCTTGCCTGCGCGCGACAGCCCGGTCACGCCGAGCCGGAGGGAGGGGCTGACGAGCCCGGCCGCACGATCGGCGAGGTTGTCGATGGCGATCAGTGCGCCGTCTTTGAAGCTCGTCAGTAAGGACGCCAAATGTCACCGCCCCTTGCGGATTGTTGCATCGATCCGGCGTTACTGCCGGTACCCTCCTGCATGTCTCCTTGAATCGACCTCGATTTAAGGACGAAGGCATGCAGCAATTCAAAGTGCTACAGCGACCTTACCTGATGAGGCGCGCGGCGCTGTAGGGGGTTACGGGCATCCACCTGTCTCGCGATATAGGAACTGTTTCCGTCTACGCAATGATGGATGCCATCGAGCGTTTCGCGATTCAGGCGGCGAGGTTCATCGCTTAGCGACTTCGCCTGGCTCCGGGAGCAGCAATGTCGAAAGCGTCGCGGCCGAGATGCGGCCGACTGCGGAAGGGGCAGAAAAATCGATGACCGCCAATCCGGCGGGCGGATAGCCGTTCGCCAATGCCGTGGCGGATTGCTGCTCGCCGAGGAAGTGACGGAAAACATCCTCTATCATTGGATTGTGCCCGATCAGCATCAGAGACGCCTGATCGGCATGCGCCTCGACCAGATCGGTGTAGACCCCTGCAGGCCCGGCATAGAGCTGGTCGACGTAGCGGACGTCGATATCTTCGCCGAGCGTGCGGCGGAACGGTTCGGCGGTCTGGCGGCAGCGCATTGCGGTCGAGCACAGGATGAGATCCGGGGATATCCCGTGATCCGCAGCACTTTGCGCAATCAGTTCCGCCTCGGCATAGCCGGTCTCGTCAAGCGTACGGTCGAAATCCCTTTGTCCAGGCAGGGCCCAGCCGGACCGGGCGTGACGCAGGAGGATGAGGCGGAAGGCCGGAGCACTGTCTTGCATATATCCATCCGAATCTGATGCCGCCGGGACACCGGGAAGCTCTGTCGTTCGCCGGATACCGCCGCGCCGGTAACTTGTCTCCCTGCGGGCATAAAGATCAAGCCGTTCTCCACTGTTTTCATCCGACAGTCCCGATGCCATTGCGATGGGGCATGTCGAATACCGGATGTCGCAATTCGGAATGTGGGGACGGTGAGGGGCGGATGCTTGTTGTCGCGCGGCACCGCGAATATTATAGGGAGCGTTTCGTGTGTATTTTTGATGAAATATTCGCCAGTTAGCCTGGAATGCAAGCATTGTTAAAATAAGCGTAGGTGTCGTCCGCGAGGCTTGAATCGGACCCTTCATAGGTCTATACACCGCCGCAATGAGATGTTCTTCAGGAGAATCGCGTTGAGTGAGAAGATCGATCTTAGTACCTATGTCCTCTCCGAGGACGAGGATTTCATGAATGCCAATCACCGGGCATATTTTCGTGCAAAGCTGAATGCCTGGAAAAACGATATCCTTCGCGAAGCCCGCGAGACGCTGGATCACCTCGCTGAGGAGAGCGCAAATCATCCAGATCTCGCAGACCGAGCCTCCTCAGAAACAGACCGGGCGATCGAATTGCGCGCCCGGGATCGTCAGAGGAAGCTCATCGCCAAGATCGATGCCGCCTTGCAGCGCCTCGATGAAGGTACCTACGGCTATTGCGAGGAAACCGGTGAGCCGATCGGCTTGAAGCGCCTGGACGCCCGGCCGATCGCGACACTGTCGATCGAAGCCCAGGAGCGTCACGAACGTCGCGAGAAGGTCTATCGCGACGAATAGTTTCGGTCTCCAGACTTACAAAAACGGCGCGGCTTGTCCGCGCCGTTTTTCTTTGCCTTATTGGGACACAATCCTGAAAGCAGCAGGCATTCGTGCTCCGCAGGTCAGGGCTTGCGACCAGCGGAAATGTCGGCGAGCATGCGGCTCATCTCTTCCTCGATCGTCTCTTCCTTGCGCGCGTCGTCTGATGCCGGGCCGAGTACCGGTTCCTGACGGGCGCTTGCGGCTGCCGCCGGGCGGACTTCGTGTCTCGGAGCCACCGTCGGAGAAAGCCGCTGGAGATCGCCGCTGATTTCGGCATCGAGGAATCGTTCGAATTCCGCCGACTTGTCTACGGCGACCGGTTCGGCCGGCCGGGCCGGCGCGGGTGGACTCTGAACGGATCGGGGCGGTTCCGCCGTCACTGCCACCGGTTGTGGAAAGCGTTCGTCGCGTGGCGGTTGGTTTACAGGAAGAACGCGGTCGCGAAGGCCACTGAGGGTTGCCTGGGGAGGCTCCGAGATGAGTACCGGAGAAATGGCCGGTGCGGCCAGGGGGGTGGTGGCGACGGGTTGCGGCCGCGGCGGCGGTTCGACTGCAATAGGACGCTGGGGCGGCGTCGCCTCGGACTTCGGTGCTGGCTCTGGTGCCCGGGGTACCGCGCGCGGCAACTCCTCCGTTGCCACCGGCCGTATGGGTTCGATTTTTGCAGTTTCTACACGTGCGGGGCTCGGGATCGGCTGAGATCCTGCAGCGGAATGTTCCGGCGAAACCGTGGCCTTCGGCGGTTGTTGCTCCGTCGTCGCGCGGACGGGGCTTGGTCCCGCCGCGTCATCGGGCACGATACGGCTTTCGATGACGATATCCGTGGGGCCGCCGATCATGATCAGATGCTCGACGTCGTCGCGGCGGACGAGGACGAGGCGCCGGCGCGTGTCGACGGCGGCGGCATCGAGCACAGCAAGACGCGGCTGTCGGTTCTTGCCGCCGCGTACGAAGGGAGACGAGGGTCTGTTTCGCATGATCCAGAGCACCGCCACGAGGCACAGGAGGCCGATGGCGACAGCTCCGGCGGCGATGATGAATCGGCTACCGTTGTCCCCGACCAACGTTTCCATCATGGGCTGAACTCCTTTTCCCGGTCGAATTGCAACATTTGACGGCTTTTTTCGGGCCGGGACAAGCTTGCGTCCGACATTCCCTGTGAATTGACCGCTGCGCTTCCTCTGAGACGCTTTCTGCTGTTATCTCTGATTGTTAAAGATGATTCCAGTTCGACGAAGCGGATGCGGCATATTCGAGTCTCGCAACGCCTTGTCGGGTGCCGGCAACTGCATAGGACCTTAAACCGGGCCGGTTTTGGGGATAAATTATGCGGCAATTCAAAGGATTACGGCGGCCCTTGTGCGCCTGCAGGATGCGCGGCGCGGCAAGTCAGCGGGGTGCCGGTATAGCGGCGGACGACCCCGCCAGCAGGTGAGGACCCGATGACGAAATTGCGGCAGTCAGGTGATTACCAGATGCCGGTGGTTGACCGAGGTGTGCGGCCGGGTACCGTGTTCAGGATCATCGTGCTGGCGATCGTATTGACCGCGTCTGCCGCGGCCTTCGTCGTCTTCAAGAACCAGCTGGAGAACGAAATCGTCCTCGGCATCCTCGGCGTGCTGGCGATGGTCGGGATATTCTTCCTGGTCTCGTCGGTGATCGGTTTCATCGAGGTCATGCCGCAGTCGCGGCCGGATGAACTGGCGCGCGCCTTTCTCGATGCCCATGAGGACGGCACCGTGGTCACCGATCGCAAGGGGCGCATCGTTTATGCGAACGCGGCCTATGGCGCCCTGACCGGCGCGAAAGGGGCCGCCGGCGTCCAATCGCTGGAAACCATCCTGTCGCGCAACAGAGAGGCGACGGAGGCGATCTACCGGCTGACCAACGGCCTGCACGAGGGCAAGCAGGGGCACGAGGAATTCCGCCTCCTGAAGCCGCTGGCAAATGGCGCGATGACCGGCTCGGGAGCGCATTGGTTTCGACTGAAGGCGCGGGTGCTGCCGCTGGAGGATGCCAACAGCAACCCGCTCTATCTGTGGCAGATCGCCGATATCACCGCCGAGCGCGACGACCAGGAGCGTTTCTTCAAGGAACTGCAGAACGCCATCGACTATCTCGACCATGCGCCGGCGGGCTTTTTCTCCGCCGGACGCAAGGGCGAAATCTTCTACATCAACGCCACGCTTGCCGATTGGCTGGGGATCGATCTCACCAAGTTCCAGCCGGGGACGATCAGCATTGCCGATCTCGTCGCCGGCGAGGGACTTGCGCTCATTCAATCCGTGCAGGCCGAGCCCGGTCTGAAGAAGACCAAGGTTCTGGATCTCGACCTGCGCAAGGGGAACGGTCAGAGCCTGCCGGCAAGACTGATCCATCGCGTTTCCTCGACCCGCGACGGTGCGCCCGGGGAAAGCAGGACCATCGTCATGTCTCGCGAGGGCGACGACGGTGATCAGTCGGCCTCGAATGCGGCGATGCGCTTCACGCGCTTCTTCAACAACACGCCGATGGCCATAGCCTCGGTGGACGGCGACGGCCGAATACTCAGAACCAACGCCCCGTTCCTGAAGCTCTTCGCCGGCCTCGTTTCGCAGGACGACGTCGAGCGCGGCCTCATGATCGACGCGGTCATGCACGCCGCCGAGCGGGGCCAACTCGAAGAGGCGCTCGCCGCTGCCAAGGACCGGCAAGGCGACATAGCGCCGATCGATTCGCTGCATCCGGCCGATGAAGGACGCCACTTCCGTTTCTACGTGAATGCCGTCATCGACCAGAGCGACCAGGCACCGGAAGAGGCGGCGATCGTCTATGCGCTTGAGATCACCGAGCAGAAGGCGCTCGAGAACCAGATGGCGCAGACGCAGAAGATGAATGCGGTCGGGACGCTCGCCGGCGGCATCGCGCATGACTTCAACAACGTCCTGACGGCCATATTGCTTTCTGCCGACCATCTACTGCTTTCGGCGCGGCCGGCGGACGCGACATTTGCCGACCTGATGGAAATCAAGCGGAACGCCAACCGCGCCGCCGTCCTGGTGCGGCAATTGCTCGCCTTTTCGCGCAAGCAGACCATGCGCCCGACCGTTCTCAATCTCACCGATGTCATCGGCGACCTCCGGATGCTCGTCGATCGGATGACCGGCACCAATGTCAAGGTGGAGGTGGACTATGGCCGCGACCTCTGGCCGGTGAGGACCGATCTCGGCCAGTTCGAACAGGTGTTGCTCAACCTTGCCGTCAATGCCCGCGACGCCATGCCCGACGGCGGAACGATCACGCTCAGGACACGAAACCTGCCGGCGGGAGACGTCGCGCCGCTCGGACGTCGGGAATTGCCGGAGGACGACTTCGTCATGGTGGAGGTGTCCGACCAGGGCACGGGTATCCCGGCGGAGATCATGGACAAGATCTTCGAACCGTTCTTCACCACGAAGGAGGTCGGCAAGGGTACGGGCCTCGGGCTGTCGATGGTCTATGGCATCGTCAAGCAGTCGGGTGGCTATATCTATCCGGACTCGGAGGTCGGCAAAGGCACGACTTTCCGTATCCTGCTGCCACGTTATGTGGAAACCGCAGAGACGCGTGAGGAGCCCGCTTCGCGTGAGGCGACTGCCGTTGCCACTCCGGCGCCGGCAAGCGAACCGGGCGCAGCAGCTGCGGCACAGAGCGAGCCTGCGGATCTCACCGGCGATTCTGCGGTGGTCTTGCTCGTCGAGGATGAGGAAGCGGTCCGCCGCGGCGGCAAGCGGATGCTCGAGACGCGCGGCTATACGGTTCATGAGGCGGGGTCGGGCATCGAAGCGCTCGATATCATGGAAGAGCTCGACGGCGCGGTCGATATCGTCGTTTCGGACGTGGTGATGCCGGAAATGGACGGGCCGACGCTGTTGCGCGAACTCAGGAAGAAATACCCGAACCTGAAGTTCATCTTCGTGTCGGGCTATGCGGAGGACGCCTTTGCCCGCAACCTGCCGGCCGATGCCAAGTTCGGCTTCCTGCCGAAACCGTTCTCGTTGAAGCAATTGGCGGTCGCCGTCCGCGAAATGCTGGATTCCTGAGGTCTGGCCGTAACCCCGGATGGCCCGGCGCTTTCTGCGCCGGGCGCACGCCTGATCTATTTCACCTGTGCCAAGGCGACGGCGATTTCGGCAGCAAGGCGGGCGTTGTTCTCGACGAGCGCGATGTTGGTCTCGAGGCTTCGACCCTCGGTCATGTGGTAGAGGTTGTCGAGCAGATAGGGCGTCACCGCCTTGCCCGAGACCTCGTCGTTCGCCGCATTGTCCAGCGCCCTTGCGATATAGATTTCCATCTCCTCACGCGGGATTTCGCTTTCCTCCGGAACCGGATTGGCGAGCAGCATGCCGCCCTCGACGCCGAGCAATTCGCGCATCCGCTGGAAATTGGCGATTGCCGCGGGACTGTTCAGCATCAGCGGGCTCTTGATGCCGGAATCGCGCGACCAGAAGGCGGGGAAGGTTTCGCTGTCATAGGTGACGACCGGGACGCCCCTGGTTTCAAGCACTTCCAGTGTCTTCGGAATGTCGAGAATGGCTTTGGCGCCGGCGCAAACGACGATCACGGCGGTTCGGGCGAGTTCGTCCAGATCGGCGGATATGTCGAAGCTCAATTCGGCGCCGCGGTGGACGCCGCCGATGCCGCCGGTCGCGAAAACGCTGATGCCGGCGCGGGCAGCCGCAATCATCGTTGCTGCGACCGTCGTGGCGCCGGTGCGGCGCTCGGCAAGGGCAAAGGCAAGATCGGCGCGCGACAACTTCATGGCTCCCTGGGTCTTCGCAAGCGCCTCCAGCTTCTTGTCATCAAGGCCGATATGCAGGACGCCGTGGATGACCGCGATTGTGGCCGGAACTGCCCCCTGGTCGCGGATGATCGCCTCGACGCTGCGCGCCATGTCGAGATTGCCCGGATAGGGCATGCCGTGCGTGATGATCGTCGATTCCAGCGCCACGAGCGGCGCGCCGCGTGCCTTGGCGGCCGCGACTTCATCGGAGTATTCGATCGGCAAGAAGGGCGAGGTGGGTTTTATCATGGTCATTCGCTTCTGATGATTGGGAGCGGTGCGAGCCGGAAAACTGCCGTGCACTTTTCTGCAGGCCGCCTGGAGTTTTCATGACAGCATTTGTGGCTCCGGCACAAGAGCCAGCACCCGGGCAAGATTGCCCGCCGACATCTCCACGGCGACGGCGAATGGTGAGTGAAGCGTTATGACTGCCGCGGCGATGCCGTGCCGCAGGCACCCGGCGAGACCGGTGCCGCCAAGCCGGGCCGCGAGAAAGCCCGATGCGAGCGCGTCTCCGGCACCCGTCACGTCGGCAAGCGCGGGCAGGGCGGGCGGCACTGCGAGGCAGTTGCTGTTGCGGTCGAAGGCTACCGCAGCCTTGCCGCCGCGGGTGACCACGCCGCCGGAAAGCCCCTGAGAACGCAGCAGCGACGGCCATTCTTCGACGGCAGCAGCCTCGGCGCCGGTCAGCGCACGGGCCTCTGCCTCGTTCATGAAGAGGAAATCGAGCCCGGCCAGGCTTTGGCGGTAGCGGACGACCTTGGCCGGGGAAACGGCGATGCCCGCGAGGATGCGGTTCGATCCTGCGGTTGCGTCGACGAGCGCCGTCAGTGTCTCTGGCGGCAGGTTGGCGTCCATCAGCACGAGATCGCTCGCTGCGAGGCGCTCGCGCGTGGCGCGCTGCTGCAGGCGGCGCGGCGAGAACAACGCGTAGAGATCCATGTCGGCAAGCGCGATCACCAGGTTGCCATCGTTTTCGAGGATCGCCGTATAGCTGGGTGTGTTCCGATCCAGAAAAGTGAACGGGCAATCGATGACGCCCGCAGCCGTCGCCGCGGCTGCAACCATCTCGCCGGCGCGATCACCACCGCGCGGGCTGATCATCCGCACCCGATGGCCAAGACGCGCGAGGTTTCTCGCCGCGTTGAAGCCTCCGCCGCCGGCTTCCTCGAACCACGTTCCCGGGTTGCTCGCTCCAGGCACCGTCATGCCACCGATGCGGCCGCGCCGGTCGAGATGGGCGCCGCCCAGAACGGTGATCTGCCGCTTCGTCATCTGAACACCTCTATCGGCGAATCGGCACGATGGCGAGCAGCCGGACTGAACTGCCGCGCAACATGTGGAAATGGTGTACAATATCCCGTGAACAGGAATCGAACACTCCGAAGATATCCATTATAATTCAAATGCTTGAAGTGCCATTGCCAAAACAGAACAAAACATGTACAAAATCTCCTGCGGCGGCTTCATTGCCTCGATAGCTCCAATAACCTAAAGGTGGACCCAATGGCACAAAACTCTTTGCGGCTCGTAGAGGACAAATCGGTGGACAAAAGCAAGGCACTTGAAGCGGCTCTCTCCCAGATCGAACGTTCGTTCGGCAAGGGATCGATCATGAAGCTCGGCTCGAAGGACAGCGTAATCGAGATCGAAACTGTTTCGACCGGCTCGCTCGGCCTCGATATCGCGCTCGGCATCGGCGGTCTGCCGAAAGGGCGCATCATTGAAATCTATGGTCCGGAAAGCTCGGGCAAGACGACGCTGGCGCTGCAAACCATTGCCGAAGCGCAAAAAAAGGGCGGCATCTGCGGTTTCGTCGACGCCGAACATGCGCTCGATCCGGTTTATGCGCGCAAACTGGGCGTCGACCTCGAAAACCTGCTGATCTCGCAGCCCGATACCGGTGAACAGGCGCTCGAAATCACCGACACGCTGGTTCGCTCCGGTGCAATCGACGTGCTCGTCGTCGACTCGGTTGCAGCGCTCGTGCCGCGCGCCGAAATCGAAGGCGAGATGGGCGACAGCCTGCCGGGCATGCAGGCCCGCCTGATGAGCCAGGCGCTGCGCAAGCTGACGGCATCGATCTCCAAGTCCAATTGCATGGTGATCTTCATCAACCAGATCCGCATGAAGATCGGCGTGATGTTCGGTTCGCCGGAAACGACGACGGGCGGCAACGCGCTGAAATTCTACGCCTCGGTTCGCCTCGACATCCGCCGCATCGGCTCGGTCAAGGAGCGCGAGGAAGTCGTCGGCAACCAGACGCGCGTCAAGGTCGTCAAGAACAAGATGGCGCCGCCCTTCAAGCAGGTCGAATTCGACATCATGTATGGCGAGGGCGTTTCCAAGACCGGTGAACTGATCGACCTCGGCGTCAAGGCCGGCATCGTCGAGAAATCCGGCGCCTGGTTCTCCTACAACAGCCAGCGCCTCGGCCAGGGCCGGGAGAACGCGAAACTTTTCCTGCGTGACAATCCCGACCTTCTGCGCGAGATCGAGATGGCCTTGCGGCAGAATGCCGGCTTGATCGCCGACAAGTTCCTGGAAAACGGTGGACCGGAGAGCGAAGGCGACGAAGCGGCCGACATGTAGGAGTGGTCAGCTCTTAAGAGCGGCTTGAGTTTGGATGCGGCATCAACCGGCCATCGCTCTGATCGGCCGGTTTTTGCTGCCGTCTGGACAGCATGATATGCGGACGATAAAAGCCTGTGGTTCCGATGGCGGCGTCATCGGGGAGGCGGCTATGCGTGATAGGCGCAGGGTTGAAGGATAGCGGCGCAAAGCGCGGAAAATGCGTGGTTGCAGCCGGCATGTGCACAGATAGGACGCAAGATGAGCGGCGTGAATGAAATCCGGTCGATGTTTCTCGACTATTTCCGCAAGAACGGTCACGACATCGTGCCGTCGAGCCCTCTGGTGCCGCGCAACGACCCGACCTTGATGTTCACCAATGCGGGCATGGTGCAGTTCAAGAACGTCTTCACCGGCCTCGAGCAACGTCCCTACTCGACCGCCGCAACGGCGCAGAAATGCGTGCGTGCCGGCGGCAAGCACAACGATCTCGATAATGTCGGCTATACGGCCCGGCACCACACCTTCTTCGAGATGCTCGGCAACTTCTCCTTCGGCGACTATTTCAAGGAGCGGGCGATCGAACTCGCCTGGAACCTGATCACCAAGGAGTACGGGCTGGATGCCAAGCGCCTGCTCGTCACCGTCTATCACACCGATGACGAAGCCTTCGGTCTCTGGAAGAAGATCGCCGGGTTCAGCGACGACCGGATCATCCGCATTCCGACCAGCGACAACTTCTGGGCGATGGGCGATACCGGTCCCTGCGGTCCATGCTCGGAAATCTTCTACGATCACGGCGAGCAGATCTGGGGCGGGCCGCCCGGCTCTGCCGACGAAGACGGCGACCGCTTCATCGAGATCTGGAATCTCGTCTTCATGCAGTACGAACAGATCACCAAGGAAGAGCGGGTCAACCTGCCGCGCCCGTCGATCGACACCGGCATGGGTCTGGAGCGGCTCGCCGCCGTGCTGCAGGGCCAGCACGACAACTATGATATCGACCTCTTCCGCGCTCTGATCGCAGCCTCCGAGGAAGCGACCGGCGTCAAGGCCGAGGGCGACCGTCGTGCGAGCCACCGCGTCATCGCCGACCATCTGCGTTCCTCGGCCTTCCTGATCGCCGACGGGGTGCTGCCTTCCAATGAGGGACGAGGCTATGTGCTGCGCCGCATCATGCGCCGCGCCATGCGTCATGCGCAGCTCCTCGGCGCACAGGAGCCGCTGATGTGGAAGCTGCTGCCGGCGCTCGTCGGCCAGATGGGCCGCGCCTATCCGGAACTGGTTCGTGCCGAAGCGCTGATCTCCGAAACGCTGAAGCTCGAGGAGACGCGTTTCCGCAAGACCCTGGAGCGCGGCCTGAGTCTGCTTGCCGACGCTTCGGCCGGACTTTCGGAAGGCGACCAGTTCGACGGCGAAACGGCTTTCAAGCTCTACGATACCTACGGTTTCCCGCTCGACCTGACGCAGGACGCGCTGCGCACCAAGGGCATCACCGTCGATACGGACGCGTTTTCGACCGCCATGCAGCGGCAGAAGGCCGAAGCCCGGGCCAACTGGGCCGGCTCCGGCGAAGCAGCCACTGAGACGATCTGGTTCGAGCTCAAGGAAAAGCACGGCGCCACCGATTTCCTCGGCTACGACACGGAATCGGCTGAGGGTGTGATCCAGGCGATCGTCCGTGATGGCGCGGTCGTCGAATCCGCCAGCAAGGGCGAGAGTGTCCAGTTGATCCTCAACCAGACGCCCTTCTACGGGGAATCCGGCGGTCAGATGGGCGATACGGGCGTCATCGCCACGGAAACCGGCAAGGTCGCGGTCACCGATACGCAGAAGCGCGGCGAAGGGCTCTTCGTCCATTACGGAACCGTCACGGAAGGCATCGTCAAGACGGGCGAGGCAGCCGCGCTTACCGTAGATCATGCCCGGCGTTTGCGGCTGCGCGCCAACCATTCGGCCACGCATCTGCTGCATGAGGCGCTGCGTGAGGTGCTCGGTACCCACGTGGCACAGAAGGGCTCGCTCGTCGCGCCTGAACGGCTGCGTTTCGACGTTTCTCATCCGAAGCCGATGTCGGCCGAGGAACTGAGGATCGTCGAGGAAATGGCGAACGAGGTCATCGTCCAGAACACGCCCGTGACGACGCGACTGATGAGCGTCGACGATGCGATCGCCGAGGGCGCCATGGCGCTCTTTGGCGAGAAATACGGCGACGAGGTCCGCGTCGTTTCTATGGGCCAGGGCATTCGCGGCTCGAAGGCCGGCAGGCCCTATTCGGTCGAGCTCTGCGGCGGCACGCACGTCTCTGCGACCGGCGACATCGGCCTCGTACGCGTCGTTTCGGAAAGCGCGGTCGGCGCCGGGGTGCGTCGCCTCGAAGCGCTCACCGGCGAGGCGGCTCGAGCCTACCTCAACGAGCAGGACGAGCGCGTCAAGTCGTTGGCGTCTGCCCTCAAGGTCCAGCCCGCCGACGTTCTCGGGCGGGTCGAGGCGCTGCTCGATGAACGCCGCAAGCTCGAACGGGAACTCACCGAAGCCAAGAAGAAACTCGCGCTGGTCGGCGACGGTGAGAATGGTTCGGGAGATGCGGCCCGTGAGATCGGCGGCGTCCGCTTCCTCGGCAAGGTCGTATCCGGCGTCGAACCGAAGGACCTGAAGAGCCTCGCCGATGACGGCAAGAAGACGCTGGGCTCCGGCGTTGTCGCCTTCGTCGGCGTGTCGGGCGACGGCAAGGCGAGCGCCGTGGTGGCCGTGACCGACGATCTCACCTCCAAGGTCAGCGCTGTCGATCTCGTGCGCGTCGCCTCCGCCGCGCTTGGCGGCAAGGGTGGCGGCGGGCGGCCGGACATGGCGCAGGCTGGCGGTCCGGACGGCGGCCGCGCCGCCGAGGCGATCGAAGCGGTCGCTGTGGCGCTTGCCGGGTGAACGGCGCTGATGCAAATGAAGAAAAAGGGCGCTGCAGCGCCCTTTTTTATGCAATATTCTCGCTGCGGATGGTTTCCAGCGCCGCCTGGACCGAAGCACGCATCAGAACGCGCGGCGGCCGAACGTGGTGCTGATAGAGAGCGCGACGAACCTGCGTATTGGCACCGGTGATGATGAAGCGCACCCCGGTCCGCTCGGCCTTCCGCAGCGTCCCCTCGATGACGTTGGCGGCGGTCGAATCCATGAAGGGCACCTCGGAGCAGTCCAGAATGAAGTTGCGGCGCTGATCGGCGATCCGGTCGAGCACCGAGGCGACGGTCGCCGCCGAGCCGAAGAAAAAGATCCCCGAGATCCGATAAATCACCGTATCCGGGTCATCGGCAATGAGCGGATGCTCTTCCTCGCCACTCATCACCTGCAGCATCTCCAGCGGCTTCGTTTCACCGACCGAGATGCTCTTCGCCATCCGATTGATGAACAGCACCGCGCCCAGCGCGAATCCGACGACGATCCCTTCCGTCAGGTCGCGGAAGACGACGATAAGGAAGGTGGCAAGCAACACGACTGCGTCGCCGTAAGAGGATCGCAGGAGTGCCATGAAGGCCGGCTTCTCGATCATGTTCCAGGCGACGATGGCGAGCACGCCCGCGAGCGAGGCGAGCGGGATGAAGCTCGCGAGCGGCGCGGCGAGCAGCATGAAGAGCAGCAGGAAGATTGCATGCAGCATGCCGGAGACAGGACTGGTGCCGCCGGCACGCACGTTCGTCGCCGTCCGGGCAATGGTGCCGGTGACGCAGATGCCGCCGAAGAGCGCCGAACATAGATTGGCGATGCCCTGGGCGATCAACTCCATGCTGGAGCGATGTCGGCGTCCCGTCATGCCGTCGGCGACCACGGCGGAAAGCAGGGATTCGATCGCGCCGAGAAGGGCGAAGGAAACTGCATCGGGGAAGACCGCGGCGGCTTTCTCGAAGGAGAGCGGCGGCAAGGTCGGAAGCGGCAGCCCGCGCGGGATACCGCCGAAGCGCGTGCCGATGGTTTCGGTCGGCAGGTGCAGGACGGCGACGAGGATGGATGCGGCGGCGACGGCGATCAGCATGCCCGGCCAATGGGGCCGTAGCCGGCGCAGTGCCAGAATGATGCCGATGGTCAGGGCGGCCGTCAGCACCGCTGCCCCATTGAGGGTATCGGCGGCCCGGCCGAGTGCTCCGATCTTTTCGACGATCGGTCCCGGTTCGCTGCCCGGAAGCGTCAGGCCGAAAAGGTCGCGCAACTGGCTTGCGAAGATGATAACGGCGATCCCCGCCGTGAAGCCGACGGTGACCGGGTAGGGAATGAACTTGATGTATTGCCCGAGGCGCAGATAGCCGGCCGCAACGAGCATGACGCCGGCCATGGCGGTCGCGAGCAGCAGGCCGTCGAGGCCGTGCCGGGCGCCGGTCGCGGCGACGAGAACGATGAAGGCACCGGCCGGGCCGCCGATCTGCACGCGGCTGCCGCCGAGAAGCGAGACGAGGAAGCCACCGACGATCGCGGTATAGAGTCCGCGATCCGGCGTGACGCCGGAGGCGATGGCGATTGCCATGGATAGCGGCAGGGCAACGATGGCAACCGTCAGGCCCGCCAAGGCATCCACCTTCAGGCGGGCAAGGCCATATCCTTCGGTGAGGACACTGACGGTTTTCGGAACGAGGGAATCGGGCATCGGCGAGACTTTCGAGATCCGCCACGTTGGCGGGATCGTACGTGCCGGGCATTCTGAGCCTATCTGAGTCGCCACACCGCACAAGCGGGTGCGCGATCTTCGGTTCAGCAGGATTTGTCAATTCGATACGTGGTTTGAAAGTGTTCGAGCGTAGTGTGAAAGGTTCGACATGACGGGCAGTGCATGGGCGACATATGAGAGGCGGCTTCATCGCGTCGCGGCCTATATTTACGGGCATCTCGATGAAGAACTGGATCTCGACCGATTGTCGGAGATTGCCTGCCTGTCGCCGCACCACTGGCACCGCATCTACCGGGTGGTGCATGGCGAGACCTTGGCGGCAACCGTCAAGCGATTGCGTCTGCAGCGGGCGGCGGCACAACTCGTCCAGACCGACCTTGCAGTCGAAGCGATTGCACGACGCTCTGGCTACCCGAATGTTCAATCCTTCAACCGCACCTTCAAGGCCGTCTATGGCCTTCCGCCGGCGCGCTACAGGAGAGAGGGGAGCCACACGGCCTTTGAAACCGCTTCGATGGAAGGAAATAATGTCATGTACGACGTTGCATTACGGACGATAGATCCGCTGACGCTCATGGGCGTGGCCCATTCCGGCTCTTACATGGGCATCGGCCAGGCATTCGAAACGCTCTACGGCACGCTTTTCGCGCGCGGCCTGTTCAGGCCGGATATGGAAATGATCGGCATCTATCTGGATGACCCGGAACTGGTGGAGACAGACAGGCTCCGATCCTTCGCCTGCGTGACGACAAGGGACGAGGGGGCGGCGGAGGCTCCGCTCACCCGACAAAAGATCGACGGCGGAGATTATGCGGTGTTGCGGCACAAGGGCCCCTACGCCGACATGCCGAAGGCCTATCAATGGCTCTATGGGACCTGGCTGCCAAACTCCGGCCGGGAAATCCGCGACAGCGTCATGTTCGAGAAAAATCTCAACAATCCACGCGAAGTGGCTCCAACGGAATTGCTTTCGGAAATCTATCTGCCGCTGAAGTGACGTGGCAGCCAAGACGTTCTGTGGCTTGGATACAAGAAACCCGGCGCGAGGCCGGGTTTCGTCGTTTTAATGTTGGAGCCGATCAGGCGGCCATGGCCTTCTTGAGGTTCTCGTCGATCTTGTCGAGGAAGCCGGTGGTCGAGAGCCACGGCTGGTCGGGACCGATCAGCAGCGCCAGGTCCTTGGTCATAAAGCCGGCCTCGACCGTTTCGACGCAGACGCGCTCGAGCGTGTCGGAGAACTTCGCGAGTTCGGAATTGCCGTCGAGCTTGGCGCGGTGCGCAAGGCCGCGGGTCCAGGCGAAGATCGAGGCGATCGAGTTGGTCGAGGTTTCCTCGCCCTTCTGGTGCTGACGGTAGTGGCGGGTCACCGTGCCGTGCGCCGCTTCCGCTTCGACCGTCTTGCCGTCCGGCGTCATCAGCACAGAGGTCATCAGGCCGAGCGAGCCGAAGCCCTGGGCGACGATGTCCGACTGCACGTCGCCGTCGTAGTTCTTGCAGGCCCAGACATAGCCGCCCGACCACTTCAGGGCGGAGGCGACCATGTCGTCGATCAGGCGGTGCTCGTACCAGAGCTTCGCCGCCTTGAACTGCTCGGCGAACTCCTCGTCGAACACCTTCTGGAAGATGTCCTTGAAGCGGCCGTCATAGACCTTGAGGATGGTGTTCTTGGTCGAGAGGTAGACCGGAACCTTGCGCTGCAGGCCGTAGTTGAAGGAGGCGCGGGCGAATTCGGTGATCGAATCGTCGAGGTTGTACATGCCCATGGCAACGCCGGCCGACGGTGCGTCGAAGACGTCGTATTCGATCTCCTTGCCGTCTTCGCCGACGAACTTCATCGTCAACTTGCCCTTGCCCGGGAACTTGAAGTCGGTGGCGCGGTACTGGTCGCCGAAGGCGTGGCGGCCGACGATGATCGGCTTGGTCCAGCCGGGAACGAGGCGCGGCACGTTCTTGCAGATGATCGGTTCGCGGAAGATGACGCCGCCCAAAATGTTGCGGATCGTGCCGTTCGGCGACTTCCACATCTTCTTCAGGCTGAATTCCTCGACGCGGGCTTCATCCGGGGTGATCGTGGCGCACTTGACGCCAACCCCATGCTCCTTGATGGCGTTTGCGGCATCGATCGTCACCTGGTCTTCGGTCGCATCACGGTTCTCGACGCTGAGGTCGTAGTATTCGAGATCAAGGTCGAGGTAGGGATGGATCAGCTTGTCCTTGATGAACTGCCAGATGATGCGGGTCATCTCATCGCCGTCGAGTTCGACGACCGGATTGGCGACCTTGATCTTTGCCATGAATATGCCTCGTAGCTTGCGGAGCACCGCGTGCGGCATTCCGACGGTGGGAAAATCCAGTGCCCTATAGCACTGTGAACCCATAAGGCAAAGCTTGCTTGGCCGAAACTTTGAGTGAAGCGGTCCGCTGCCGACTTCGGCGTTCCGGCTTTATCTTGCAAGGCTTTTGTGCGAGGGAAGCGGCAAATAGAGGCAGAGTATCCTAATGGCAGGCACCAACAGCGAGCGCGAACTTTTGACCGAAGGTCCGGCGATCATTCTCGCCTATCCGCAGCTCGGCGAAAATATCGGCATGGTGGCGCGCGCCATGGCGAATTTCGGGCTGTCGGAGCTGCGTCTCGTCAATCCGCGCGACGGCTGGCCGAATGAAAAGGCACGCTCGGCCGCGAGCCGCGCCGACCACGTGATCGACGGCGCCAAGCTCTACAATTCGCTCGAGGAGGCGATTGCGGACCTCAACTTCGTCTACGCGACAACGGCTCGCGACCGTGACGGTTACAAGCCGGTGCGTTCGCCGATCGTCGCCGCTCGCACGCTGCGGCAGCGCTTCAAGGTCGGAGAGGCGATAGGCATCATCTTCGGCCGCGAGCGCACGGGATTGACGAATGAAGAAGTGGCGTTGGCCGACGAGATCGTCACATTCCCGGTCAATCCGGCATTCGCTTCGCTCAATCTCGCCCAGGCCGTGCTGCTGATGTCCTATGAGTGGATGAAGACGGGCATGGAGTCGGAGGATCAAACGTCGTTCCAGGCGATTGAGCAGCGGCCGGCAACCAAGGAGCATCTCCAGGGGCTGTTCGATCATCTCGAAGACGCGCTCGATGCGCGCAATTATTTTCGCTCCGCCGACAAAAGGCCGAAATTGGTGGAAAATCTTCGCGCTGTCCTGACCAGGCCATCCTTCAGCGAATCCGAAATCCAGGTGCTGCGCGGCGTCATCTCATCGCTCGACCGGTTCACGCGCGAAAATCCGCGCGGCTCAGGGGCGCCGGCCCGCAGCAGGAAAGTGCAGGGCGGCAGTGACGACGACTGACCTCAAACCCATTCTCGTCTTCGACAGCGGCATCGGCGGCCTGACGGTGCTGCGTGAGGCGCGCGTGCTGATGCCGGAGCGGCACTTCATCTATGTCGCCGACGATGCGGGCTTTCCCTATGGCGGCTGGGAGGAGGGGGCACTAAAGGAGCGGGTGATCGCCCTCTTCGGCGACTTGCTCAGAGAGCACGACCCGGAAATCTGCATCATCGCCTGCAACACGGCCTTCACGCTGGTTGGAGCAGACTTGCGCGCCGCCTATCCGCAGATGACCTTCGTCGGCACGGTGCCGGCAATCAAACCCGCGGCGGAGCGGACGCGTTCAGGGTTGGTCTCGGTCCTGGCAACGCCCGGCACGGTGAAGCGCGCCTATACGCGCGATCTCATCCAGTCCTTCGCCTCCCAATGCCATGTGCGGCTGGTCGGTTCGGAGAACCTGGCGCGCATGGCAGAGGCCTATATTCGGGGCGAGAAGCTCGAGGACGAGATAGTGCTGGCGGAGATCGCCCCATGCTTCGTCGAGATGGACGGCAGGAAGACCGATATCGTCGTGCTCGCCTGCACGCATTATCCTTTCATGGAGAACGTCTTCCGGCGGCTGGCGCCCTGGCCGGTCGACTGGCTGGATCCGGCTGAGGCGATCGCGCGCCGGGCGCGCTCGCTCGTGCCGCTGCCAAACGGTTTCGAGCCATTGAACGGCGAGGACCCGGCGATTTTCACCTCCGGGAAGCCCGATTTCGCCACGCGACGCCTGATGCAGGGCTTTGGACTTACCGTGCGTTCCGCATAGGCGTCAGAAGGCTGTGGGCAGAATAAAGGCGGCCACTGCGAGCACAATCGCGATCGCAAGAGCCAGGCTGAGCCAGGAGCGCCGCGCTTCGGCCCGCGAGATGACGCGGTAGGCGTGTTCGCCCGTCTCGCGCATATGCTTGTCGAATTGAAAGTGGTTCTCGGTTTCGCGCTGGGACATTGGAAATGAACGAATCCTACGGGAGCCTGCTGTGAGGCGGTGTCAGAGACATAGGACCAGTCTCAGCTACTTTCAACTTTAACGCGCGATCTTCCTGCGAAGCATTTTCGCTGTCTCCGGAGCCAAAGGTATTCCTGTGAGTTGTCGGAATAGCAGTCCTGACGAGGGGCAAAACCGTGCTAGGTGTCGCCTGTTTGGCGCTCCCCGGCGGATCGCGAATCAATCCGTGACGAAGAGGTGGGAATGAAAGTCGGCATCGACATGGGAACGACGTCCGAAGGGACTTCGGCCTCGCTCGATATCGAGGAGCTTCTGGCGACGCGTCTCCTGGTGCAGGGTAATTCCGGTTCCGGGAAGTCGCATCTGTTGCGCCGCCTGCTCGAACAGTCCGCACCCTGGGTGCAGCAATGCATCATCGACCCGGAAGGCGATTTCGTGACGCTCGCCGACAAATTCGGCCATGTGGTGGTCGAGGGAGAGCGTACCGACGCCGAGCTGGCCGGCATTGCGACGCGTATCCGCCAACACCGCGTTTCCTGCGTACTTTCGCTAGAAGGCCTGGACATCGAGCAGCAGATGCGCAGCGCCGGTGTGTTCCTGAATGCGATGTTCGATGCGGATCGTGACTATTGGTATCCGGTTCTGGTCGTCGTGGACGAGGCGCAGATGTTCGCGCCTTCCGTCGGTGGCGACGTGTCGGAAGAGGCGCGCAAGATCTCGCTCGGCGCGATGACCAACCTGATGTGCCGCGGCCGCAAGCGCGGGCTTGCCGGCGTGATCGCGACGCAGCGCCTGGCGAAGCTTGCCAAGAACGTCGCGGCGGAAGCCTCCAACTTCCTGATGGGGCGCACCTTCCTCGATATCGACATGCAGCGCGCCGCCGATCTGCTCGGCATGGACCGGCGCACGGCCGAAATGTTCCGCGACCTGAAGCGCGGCTCCTTCGTGGCACTCGGCCCGGCGCTTTCCCGCCGGCCGCTGAAGGTGACGATCGGATCCGTCGAGACTTCGGCGCGCTCGACGAGCCCGAAGCTGATGCCGCTGCCGGAAGCGCCGCAGGACGTCGAGGACCTGATCTTCACGCCGGACCCGGAAGAGCTCAGCCGGCCCGTTGTCCGGCGTGCGGTGCCTCAGCCGCGCCCGGCCAGCGATATCCTCGCGGAGTTGGCGCGGCCGCGTCCGGAGCCCGTGGCGCCGTTGGAACTCAAGCCGGCACAGCCGGAGATTTCGGCGGAGAAACGCGAAGCCATGCTCGATGGACTGTTCGCCGAGATTCTTGCAAATCCCGAGGCGGCGTTCCGGCCGGACGCTGAACTTTACCAAGATTTCCTCGTCCGCTGCCGCATTCGCCGCGTGCCCGGTTCCGCACCGTCTCTGGGTGTCTTCCGGCGTAAAATGGCAGTCGCCCGGTCGGGCGTCGATTCAGAAACGGCGGCGACCGAGGCCTGGGCCGCCGCGCTTCGACTGGCCGATCGGGTAACGGAAGACCTGCAGGCCGTCTTCCTGATGATGGCACAGGCGGCCGTTCGTGGCCTGCCGTGCCCTTCGGACACGATGATCGCGCGCGCCTACGGTACGCACTCGGCGCGTCGTGCGCGTCGTCTGCTCGGCTATTTCGAGGAGCAGGGACTGATCGTCGTGCATGCGGATTTCTCCGGCAAGCGCATCGTCGCCTTTCCCGATCTTGCGGCGGAAACTGCACCAGGTGACGCGAACGGGCCTGATGCGGCGAATCAGGCGGCTACCGCGGCGGAGTGATTCTGTCGCTCGTCAGAGACTTCCTCCCTGTGCACATACATGCAGCCGGCACACGCTGTGGCCCCCTTGCGCACCTGAACTAGAGCCAGGTTTGAATGACGTGGTCGGAGGCGTGGATACAGGTCATCTCCAGCCGCGTCGTACCAGTATTGACGAACCGGTGCGGTGTCTCCGGGTCGACGACGATGATATCGCCGGCCTCACCCTTGATCGTCTGCTCGCCGACGGTGAACTCCGCTTCGCCGGAGTGGACGATCCAGGTCTCTGGATAGGGATGGACATGAAGCGCCGGTCCCTGACCCGGCTCGGCATCCATCAGGAAGAGCGAAATCGGTGCTCCATATCGCCCGCCTTCGAAAAGGATCGTTCGGTTGGGGCTTTGCTTCTGCTCAGAACGAGGAATGACATGAAACATGCTGGCCTCCATCTCGGTCCGGTTGGCTTCATGCGAGGAATGATTTATCTTCACGAGAAGATATTATCGGAAATTATCTTCTCGTCAAGATATATTGGCAGACCCGAGGTGAGCGATGCAGGATGGGAAAGAGGAAAGGGACCATGTCGACCGATTGCGGGCGCAGTGGGCACGTGAGTTGCCGGACCTCGATACCGAGCCGATGGCGATCCTCGGGCGCGCCTACCGCCTGTCGAATCTCGTGCGGCCTTCGATCGAGGAGACCTTCGCCTCGTTCGGCCTCGACCGCGGCGAGTTCGACGTGATCTCGACGCTGAGGCGGTCCGGGCCACCCTATCGGCTGACACCGACCGACCTCTATACGCTGTTGATGATTTCGTCGGGCGGACTCACGCACCGGCTCGATCGTCTGCAGAAGGCGGGGCTGATTATCCGCGAGCGCTCGGTATCCGACGGCCGCAGCAGCGTCGTCGGGCTGAGCGAGAAGGGGATAGCGCTTGCGGAATCGGCGTTTCGCGCCGACATGGCGAGCGAAGCCCGCTATCTCGATGGGCTTGGCAAAGAGGAGCGCGCCGCACTGGCAGCACTCCTAAGGAAACTGCTCGTCTCCCTGGAGGCGGCTGAGAGGGGCGATCCCGCCTGAACTGTTGCAGGCGCCGCGATTTCGTTTGACAAGGCCGGCTGGAACCACTAAAGCCGCCCCAACGCCGGGCAGCAATGCTCGGTGTTTCATTTGACATGTCCCGTGGTTTCTCCGGCAGCGTGCTCGTGAGAAGCCTGTCAGAACCCCGAAAATGGGTTCAGAGGAGGGCGTGTTTCCTTGATCCGGTTTGGCGACAAACCGGTGCAACTATTTGAAAGGAAATGCGATGAGCAAGCGCGAATCGTCCAAGTACAAAATTGACCGCCGTATGGGCGAAAACATCTGGGGCCGTCCGAAGTCCCCGGTGAACCGTCGTGAATACGGCCCCGGCCAGCACGGTCAGCGCCGCAAGTCCAAGCTTTCCGACTTCGGTGTGCAGCTGCGCGCCAAGCAGAAGCTGAAGGGTTACTACGGCGACATCCGTGAAAAGCAGTTCCGCGCCATCTTCGCCGAAGCTTCCCGCCGCAAGGGCGACACCCCGGAAAACCTGATCGGCCTGCTCGAGTCGCGGCTCGACGCGATCGTCTACCGCGCCAAGTTCGTCCCGACCGTCTTTGCCGCCCGCCAGTTCGTCAACCATGGCCACGTCAAGGTCAACGGCGTTCGCGTCAACATCGGTTCCTACCGTTGCAAGGCGGGCGACGTCATCGAGGTTAAGGAAAAGTCCAAGCAGCTCGTTTCGGTCCTCGAATCGGTTCAGCTCGCCGAGCGTGACGTTCCGGACTACATCGAAGCCGACCACAACAAGATGGTCGCGACGTTCGTCCGCGTTCCGGCCCTGACCGACGTTCCGTATCCGGTCGTCATGGAGCCGCACCTGGTCGTCGAATTCTATTCGCGTTAATCCGGGTCAGGCCTGTCAATTACGAAAACCGCCCGGAGACGGGCGGTTTTTTTGTACGTGAATGTCGGAACGAACCCACCGGGCTTGAACTGGGATGCGCGTTGAGCCGCCCATCCTTTCCCGATCGAGATCGAGGAGTGCCGTATGCCGGAGCAGAAAGCGCCACAGGATCTGCAACTGATCCTCGACGACATCTATCGCGAGCTGACGCCGCGCTTGGGCGAGGGCAAGGTTGCCGATTACATACCTCAGCTTGCCCGCGTTAATCCGCAGCATTTCGGCATGGCGATCGTCACGACGGGCGGCGAGGTGCATCGCGTCGGCGATGCGGAGGTGCCGTTCTCGATCCAGAGCATTTCCAAGGTGTTCACGCTGACGCTGGCGCTCGGCAAGCATGGCGAGAATATCTGGCACCGGGTCGGGCGCGAGCCGTCCGGTTCGGCCTTCAACTCGATCGTGCAGCTCGAGCATGAAGGCGGCAAGCCGCGTAATCCGTTCATCAATGCCGGGGCGATCACGATCAGCGACCTGATCCTCGCCGGCCATACGCCGAAGGAGTTGATCGGCGAAATCGTGCGCTTCGTCCGCTATCTCGCCGACGACGAGAATATCGTCATCGACCACGAGGTGGCCCGCTCCGAGACCGTCACCGGCTTCCGCAATTTCGCGCTCGCGAGTTTCATGCGCTCCTTCGGACGCCTCGATCATCCGGTCGAGCACGTCCTCGGCGTCTATTTCCATCATTGCGCGCTGGCGATGACCTGCAGCCAGCTCGCCAAGGCCGGGCTTTTCCTCGCCGCCGGCGGCACCAATCCGCTGACCGGCCATTCGGTCGTGTCGCGCCAGCGGGCCCGGCGCATCAATGCGCTGATGCTGACCTGCGGCCATTACGACGGATCCGGCGATTTCGCCTATCGCGTCGGCTTGCCCGGCAAGAGCGGCGTCGGTGGCGGCATCATGGCTGTCGCACCCGGCAAGGCCTCCATTGCCGTCTGGTCGCCGGGCCTTAACGAGAACGGCAATTCGTTGCTGGGATCCCTTGCGCTCGAAATGCTTGCCGCCCGCACCGGCTGGTCGGTCTTCGGCCCGTGAGAACGGAGGAGGACGCTGCCCCTCATCCGCCTGCCGGCACCTTCTTGAATGTTAGATTTCTGGCATGAAGGGCTTTGCCGGCCCCTTTCCCCTTGATATCCGACACCAGACCGGGCAAGTGGTTCAGGCCTTTGGGCGGACCTTTTTCGCCCGCAGAATCCGAGGCTACCGCCATGGAACTCTCACGATCGTCCCAGCGCGAGATGATGGACGTCGCCGTCGATGCGGAGGATAACGCCTTCGACACCGGCGACCATCGGCTGTTTGCGCGAATGCCGTCCTCCGTTTCCTTCAACAAGCTGAGGAAACGCCTGCTGCGCCAGGTGCGTCAGGCTTTTGACGGTTTCGGCATGCTGAAGGGGTCGAAGCGCTGGCTCGTCGGCGTTTCGGGAGGCAAGGACAGTTACAGCCTGCTGGCGCTGCTGATGGACCTCAAATGGCGCGGGCTTCTGCCGGTCGAGCTCATTGCCTGCAATCTCGACCAGGGCCAGCCGAACTTCCCAAAACATATCCTGCCGGACTATCTCGCCTCGATCGGCGTCAGGCACCGGATCGAGTACCGCGACACCTATTCGATCGTGAAGGAAAAGGTGCCGACCGGCGCCACCTACTGTTCGCTCTGTTCCCGGCTGAGACGCGGCAACCTCTACCGCATCGCGCGGGAGGAGGGGTGCGACGCGCTGGTGCTCGGGCATCATCGCGAAGATATTCTCGAAACCTTCTTCATGAATTTCTTCCATGGCGGCCGGCTCGCGTCCATGCCGGCGAAACTTCTCAATGACGAAGGCGATCTGACGGTGCTGCGGCCGCTCACCTATGCCGCCGAGGACGACCTCGCGAAATTCGCCGCGGCGATGGAGTTTCCGATCATCCCCTGCGATCTTTGCGGCTCGCAGGACGGTCTCGAGCGCAACGCGATGAAAGCGATGCTTGCCGATATCGAGCGGCGCATGCCCGGCCGCAAGGACACGATGCTGCGGGCGCTCGGCCATGTGAATCCATCGCATCTCCTCGACCCGAAGCTTTTCGATTTCCAGTCCCTTTCTCCGGAGCCCAAAGAATGAGCCAGTCCGTCGACATCGCCGCCCTTGCCAATCTTCTGCAGGAGGCGGCGGTGAAGGAGATCCTGCCGCGCTTCCGGAACCTGGAATCGGGCGATGTGCGGATGAAGTCCGAGGCGATCGATCTGGTGACCGAAGGCGACGAGGCCGCCGAGCGGCTGATCAAGTCGAAGATCGATGCGGTCGCGCCGGGAGCAGTCTTCATCGGCGAAGAGTCGGTCGCCGCCGACCCCGCCCTCCTCGACAAGCTGGCGGATGCCGACCTTGCCGTCGTCGTCGATCCGATCGACGGGACGTTCAATTTCGCCGCCGGCCTGCCGCTCTTCGGCGTGATGGCGAGTGTCGTTGCCAAGGGCGAGACGGTTGCCGGCATCATCTACGATCCGCTTGGCAATGACTGGGTGATCGCCGAGAAGGGCTCTGGCGCCTGGATGTGTCGGCCGAATGGGTCGCAGGAGAAGCTCTCGGTCACCGCCGGCGTGCCGATCGAAAGCATGGTTGGCGGCGCGTCGACCGGATTCTACAAGGAAGACGACCGCCGGGTCGTCATGGGCAATATGGCCAAGGTGAGGATCGCCACCAGCTACCGCTGCGCGGCGCATGAATACCGCATCTTCGCCGCCGGTCATCTGCACTTCCTGATGTACCAGAAGCTCATGCCGTGGGACCATCTCGCCGGCACTCTGATCGCCGAAGAGGCCGGCGCCTATGCGGCCCGCTTCGACGGATCGCGCTATCTGCCGGCGCATACCAATGGCGGGCTGCTGCTCGCCACGGACAAGGAAAGCTGGGAGGCGCTGCGGCGCGAGGTCTTCACGGTCTGATCAGCGCTCCGCAATATTCATCAATGGACAGAAGCCCGCCCGGACAACCGGGCGGGCTTCCTCTTATATGTGGCCACCGCCGTGATCGTGCTCTGCGGCCTGGTCGCCCGGATGCGTGAAGAGCTTTCCGTTTTCCGCCCAGAGCGTCGCGGCAATGGTCAGTAGCCCGAAGAGGGCGTACCCGCCGAACAAGGGCTGCAGCGTGCCGTTGAAGAGTTGGCCGACGGCGCTGCCGATAAGGGCGCCGGCCGTCGTCGAGATGAAGCCGGTGATCGCCGTCGCCGTTCCGGCGAGATGGCCCATCGGCTCCAGGCTGATCGCCGTGAAGTTGGTGGCGATCACCGCGAAGAACATCAGCAGGACGGAGAACATCAGGTAGCTGACGACGAAGGCCGGAGTGCCGGCCAACGACAGGACGTAGCCCACGGCTGCAAGCAGCGTGAACAGGATCAGCGCGACGTGGGAGATGCGACGCATGCCGAAGCTGCGGACGAAAAAGCCATTGGCAAAGTTTGCGACGGCGATGCCGCCGGCCGTCCCGGCAAAGGCGATCGGCAGCCAATCGGCAAGGCCGTAGATCTCGCCGAAAACCTGCTGCACGCTGACGATGTAGGCGCAGATGACCGCCGTGAACAGCGTCAGGCCGATCATGTAGCCGCAGGTGATGCGGTTCGTCAGCACCGTGCGAAATCCTGAAAGGATAGCGCCGACCGAGAGCGGCAGACGCTCTTCGGCCGGGAGCGACTCCGACATGCGCGTCAGGGCGAGGAAGAACAGGGCCAGGCCGATCAGCCCAATCAGGATGAAGATCCAGTGCCAATCGGCATAGAGGATGACGAGCTGTCCAAGCGACGGGGCGACGATCGGCACGATCATGAAGACGATCATCACATAGGACATGACGCGCGCCATCTCGCGACCGCCGAAACAGTCGCGAACGATCGCCATGGTCGTGATCCGCACGGCAGCGGCACCGATGCCCTGGATGAAACGGAGCACAAGCAGCGCTTCGAAGCTCGCCGCCTGCGAAGCGGCAAAGCTCGAAAAGGTGAAGAAGGCCAGGCCGCCGAGCAGCACGACACGGCGGCCGAAAGCGTCCGAAAGGCTGCCGAAGAAAATCTGCGAGAAGCCGAATCCGAGGAAGAAGATGCCGATGACGAGCTGCGCGTCATTGGCATTGGCGACACCGAACGACTGCCCGATGCTCGAAAGGGCCGGCAGCATGCTGTCGATCGCAAGGGCGACGCTCGCCGTCATCACGGCAATGCTCACGATGAACTCGACGAGGCCCATGCCGATGCGCGCAGCACCCGAAACAGTGTCGGCAGCTTCCGCTTGTTGTGCAGCGTTGGGGGTGTTTTCTGAAATGGAAGTCATTGGAATATCCACAAGAGGCAGATTTGGGAGGAACAATCCGGCCGTCGTGCCGCACCGGGCATCCGGCTAGCCGGCAGGATTGTGCGGTTTGAAAAGCCGGCCACCCTCTGCAATGAGGACAAAGACAAGGGCGAGGACGGCGACGGTGAAAAAGCCGATGGCGAGCGGCGTCACGGTGCCGTCGAAAGCTTGGCCGATAAAGGCGCCGATGGCCGCGCCGCTGATCGTTTGCACAAAGCCGAGAACGGACGAGGCCGTACCGGCCACATGCCCGAGCGGCTCCATGGCCATGGCGTTGAAGTTTGCGAAGATCACGCCGAACTGGAACATCGCCGCGGCATAGAGGACCACGAAGATGGGCAACGGCAATGGCCCGGCCAGCGACGCCGACATCCAGACGAAGCTCGCCAGGGTGAAGCCGAGCAGGGCGGCATGCGATAGGGCCCGCATGCCGAACCGCTGCACGAGACGAGAATTGGCGAAGGAGGCGACCGCCATCAGACCGGCGAAACCCGCAAAGGCGACTGGAAACCACACGCCGAGGCCGTAGATGCCGACGAGCACCTGCTGGGCCGAATTGACGAAGCCGAAGAGCGCGCCGAAGATCACGGATGTCGCCAGGGTGTAGAAGAGGGCGATCCGGTTGGTCAGCACGATACGGAAGCCGTCCAGGACCGCAGCCGCCGTGAGGGGACGCCGATTTTCTGGAGCCAGGGTCTCCTTCAACCGCACAGCGACGGGCGCCGAGGCGGCAAGCGCGTAGAGCGCGATCACGACAAAGATCATGTGCCATTCCGCGAAGAGCATGATCAATTGGCCGATGCTCGGGGCGATGACCGGAACGATCATGAACACCATCATGACCAGTGACATGATCTCCGCCATCTGGCGGCCGCCATAGATGTCGCGCACGACGGAGACTGCCACGACCCGAATTGCCGCCGCGCCGACGCCTTGAACGAACCGGAAGAAAAGAAGTGTCGCGAAGGTAGGAACGAAAACAATAGCCAGTGCGCTCAAGGCATAAAGTGCCAGGCCGCCGAGCAGCGGCGCCTTCCGCCCGAGCCGGTCGGAAAGCGGCCCGAAGAAAAGCTGCGCGAAACCCATGCCGAACAGATAGGCGGACAAGATATATTGCCGGTCGTTCTCATCGGCGACCCCAAGGCTCGCACCGATCTCCTGCAGCCCCGGCAGCATGATGTCGATGGAAATCGCGTTGATGGACATCAGCATCGCCATCAGGGCGATGAACTGAGCCTTGCTCAGGCCGGAAAGCATGGCGGTTTTATCTATCGGCTTGGTCATTTCATGAATCCCACTGACCGTCAGCAAAGCAGCCGGTCCAGAGCTGGCCGCCTTAATGTGGAAGGCGCAGCACATTCTTCAATATGTTGATCTGTCTTTAAAATTTCGGTTTTCGGTCGAGCCGCACCGCTTGCTGCTCGGAATATGCTTGCTGCGTGAACGCACGCCCTAGAATAGGGCAATGCGATCCGTCGATCGCCCTCATTGAGGGCAAGTTCAGAGGCTGTCGATGCACGACCGTCGAAAGCGCGTTCCGAGCGGGGAATTTTTCCGCCTGGTGATGGAGCACATCGAAAATTAGCCGAGAGGCATATAGTCCCGGAATCAAAAAAGGCGGTCGGCCCGCCTTTTCCGAAATCTGTTCGGTATGGACGGTATCAGGCAGCGCCCTTTACGGAAATTCCCTGTCCTTCAAGATGCTCCTGCAACTCGCCCGCCTGGAACATCTCGCGCACGATGTCGCAACCGCCGACGAACTCGCCCTTCACGTAGAGCTGCGGAATGGTCGGCCAGTTGGAGTAGTCCTTGATGCCCTGGCGCAGGTCCGCATCGGCGAGCACGTTGATGCCCTTGTAGTCGACGCCGATGTAGTCGAGGATCTGCACCACCTGGCCGGAGAAACCACACTGCGGAAACTGCGGCGTGCCCTTCATAAAGAGAACGACGTCGTTCGTCTTGACTTCGTTGTCGATGAAATCGTGAATTCCGCTCATGTTGTCTTCCTTCCTGGCCGGCTTCAAGGACCGGATGTCGCCTTTGCAGCTTAAATAGCATGCATGGGCGCGGTTTTCACCACCAATCTCGTTAAATATTGATGGTCCTCAAAATTTGGCTTTCGAACCACCTCAGGCGGTGCGGCGGCGCACTTTGCTGCGCGAAGCCGCGGTGCGGCGCCGGCTCACTTGTTTCTTTGCCGGCTTGCGGATCGCCGCCTCGATGATGTCCGCAAGGATACCGCCGCCCGTCGACGATTTTCTTGTACGGCGCTTCGTGCGTCGCGTTGCGCTTGTTCTCGCACCCGCCTTTTTTAGAATTTCCTTCAGCGCGCTGTCGACTACGCCGCTGACGAGTTCCTTGATCAGATCCGCCATACGCAGCTACTCCGGCGCGCTGGTCTGCAGGGCGAGCGCATGAAGAATGCCGCCCATATTTCCTTTGAGAGCGTTGTAGACCATCTGGTGCTGCTGCACGCGGGTCTTGCCACGAAACGCTTCGGCCACGACTTCGGCGGCATAGTGGTCGCCGTCACCGGCCAAATCGCGGATCGTGACCTTGGCACCGGGAATTCCGGCCTTGATCATGTCTTCGATGTCGCCTGGTGTCATGGGCATGATATGCGAACTCCCTTGTTATTTTTCTGCGGCGACAGGAATGCTGCCACCGCCCGTGAGATCAAGGGAACCACGATTCAGGGGCGGAAGGCAAATGGTGATTTGCCTCTCTCGCGCCCCGTCTACCGTCAATTGTCCGGTGCGAGATCGCCGCCCATATAGGTGGGGAACCAGGCTTCGTGGGCGGAACGCAGTTCGTTCACCGAGACTGTATTCGCATCGCCGAGTTTCACCGAATCGCCGCCGGTCTTGCCGATAACCGGCAGGTCGATGCCGGCAACCGCCGCCCGTGCAGCAACCGCATCGATCTTGTCGGCAGCGACCGTCACGACATAGCGGCCCTGGTCCTCACCGTAGAAGGCCGCAATCGGATCGTTCTCCGGAGCCGCAATCGTCGCGCCGATGCCGGAGGCGATCGCCATCTCGGCGACGGCGAGCGCCAGCCCACCCGACGAGCAGTCGTGCACGGCGGTGACAAGTCCGTCCGCGATCAGGTCGCGAACGAAGTCGCCAATCTTGCGCTCGTGCGCCAGATCGACATGCGGCGCCGGACCATCGGTGCGGCCGTGGATATCGCGCATATAGACAGACTGGGCGATATGGCTGCCCATCCCTTCCGGCGCGCCGGCAAGCAGGATCGCCTCATCGGCTGCCGCAAAACGGATGCGCGCCATCCTCGCCCAATCGCTGATCAGGCCCACGCCGCCGATCGTCGGGGTCGGCAGGATTCCCTGGCCATTCGTCTCGTTGTAGAGCGAGACGTTGCCGGAGACGATCGGGAAATCGAGCGCGCGGCAAGCCTCGCCGATGCCTTTGATCGCGTGAACGAACTGGCTCATGATTTCCGGACGTTCGGGGTTGCCGAAGTTCAGGTTGTCCGTCGCGGCAAGCGGCAGCGCACCAGTGGCGGTAAGGTTGCGCCAGCACTCGGCGACGGCCTGCTTGCCGCCTTCATAAGGATCGGCCTCGACATAGCGCGGCGTGACGTCGGAGGAGAAGGCGAGCGCCTTCGTCGCGTGGCCCTCGACGCGGACGACGCCGGCGTCGCCGCCCGGCAGTTGCAGCGAATTGCCCTGGATCAGCGTGTCGTATTGCTCGTAGACCCAGCGGCGCGAGGAATTGTTGGCGGAACCCACAAGCTTCAGAAGCGCCTCGGCGACGTCGGCCTGGGGAATGTCGTTGGTGGCAAGCGGCGAGGGCGTCTTGGCCGGGGTCCAGGGGCGATCATATTCCGGCGCCTCGTCGCCGAGTTCCTTGATCGGCAGGTTCGCCACTTCATCGCCCTGATGCAGGATGCGGAAGCGCAGGTCGTCGGTCGTCTTGCCGACGATCGCAAAATCGAGCCCCCATTTGACGAAGATAGCCTTGGCTTCCTCTTCCTTTTCCGGGCGCAGCACCATCAGCATGCGCTCCTGGCTCTCCGAAAGCATCATCTCGTAGGCGGTCATGTGCTCCTCGCGCACCGGCACCTTGTCGAGGTCGAGTTCGATGCCGAGATCGCCCTTGGCGCCCATCTCGACGGCGGAGCAGGTGAGGCCGGCCGCACCCATGTCCTGGATTGCGATGACGGCGCCGGTCTGCATCAGTTCGAGGCAGGCTTCGAGGAGGCACTTTTCGGTGAAGGGGTCGCCGACCTGCACGGTCGGGCGCTTCTCCTCGATCGACTCGTCGAACTCGGCCGACGCCATGGTGGCGCCGCCGACGCCGTCGCGGCCGGTCTTGGCGCCGAGATAGACGACGGGGAGGCCGACGCCTTCCGCCTTCGAGTAGAAGATCGCATCGCTCTTCGCGAGGCCTGCCGCAAAGGCGTTGACGAGGATATTGCCGTTGTAGCGCGCGTCGAACTCGACCTCGCCGCCGACGGTGGGAACGCCGAATGAGTTGCCGTAGCCGCCGACCCCGGCGACGACGCCGGAAACGAGGTGACGGGTCTTCGGATGGTCCGGCGAACCGAAGCGAAGCGCGTTCATCGCGGCAATGGGGCGCGCACCCATGGTGAAGACGTCGCGCAGGATGCCGCCGACGCCGGTCGCCGCGCCCTGATACGGCTCGATATAGGAGGGATGGTTGTGGCTCTCCATCTTGAAGACCACGCAGTCGCCGTCATCGATATCGACTACACCGGCGTTCTCGCCCGGGCCCTGAATGACGCGCGGTCCCTTGGTCGGCAGCATGCGGAGCCATTTCTTCGAGGACTTGTAGGAGCAGTGTTCGTTCCACATCGCCGAGAAGATGCCGAGTTCGGTAAAGGTCGGCTCGCGGCCGATGAGATTCAGGATCCGCTCGTACTCGTCGGGCTTCAGCCCGTGCGAGGCGATGAGGTCCGGGGTGATGGGGCGGGTGTTGGAAATCGTCATCGTCGACCGTCAAATCCTTCGAGCGGCGCGCAACCCTTCCGACAGGGACACGGCGCGTGCGAACCGCAACAGACACAGGGGGCGCTTTGCGGCTTCTTAGCCTAAGCTGCGCCGCGGCGCGACAGAAAAATAGGGCGATCAACAGTCGCCCAATATCGCCGAAAGGCGCTGGAATGCGCGTTTCCAGCCGTCCTAGAACTTGTAGCCGAGCATCAGGCCGGCACGCGTCAGGCCGTCGTTGGGGCCGTTGCAAAGATCGGCATTGGAGGAGTGTTCCAAAGTGGCCGAAAGGTTCCAGTGATCGTCAAAGCGAAAGCCGGCCGCGGCATACTCGCGAAACATCAGGCGACAGCCGAGCTTTGGTCCGCTCGTACCATCGTCGTTCAGATCGCCGTCATGAACCGTCGCACCCGCGCCGACTTCGATGAAGAAGCGTTCGGTGATGTCGACGTCCCAGCTGAGGCCGGCATAGACCTGGTTGACGCCGTTCGAGGCGGTTGCGATCGAGGCTCCAGCATGGACGCGTGGGCGCAGGACCGTTTCGACAATGCCGGTGGCACTGTCCGCGCCGAGCGGGTCGAAAAACACGGTGAAGGACGGGAAGACGCCGTCTTCCTTGTTCTCGCCGTCGCCGATCGACGTCGTGGCCCCGAACCGCATCTCGTCGAAAATGGGCTCTTCCGCGTGGGCGTGCGTGACTGCGAGACCAATCAGCAGTGCTAGCGCCGCGGAGGAACGAAAGTATGCGTTCCGGGCGCCCGGCCACGTTGAAAAGAGCATGCCAAATCCTTTGGAAAGACGAATCGACTCAACGCAGCACACGAACAACTATAGACCGTCGTCGCTTGGGCGAAAGTCGTCTGGCAGGAAATCAGTCGAAGCTGTCGTAGCCGGTTCGGCCGCTATCGAGCAGACGTCTGAGGACCTCAAATCCTGCCTGCACATCATCGCGCTTGGCCGGCGAGGAGAAGCCGATGCGGATGCGGTGGAAGACACGGTCGGATCGTCCGGCTTTGAATTCGTCCTCGTCGTCGATCAGCACGCCTTCTTGCAGCGCCGCCTGTTTGAAGGTTCCCGACAGCCAGGGCTCCGGGAGCTTCAGCCAGAGGAACGGGACCTTCGGATGGTGGTTGAACTCGAACCCGGCGAAGATGTCGCGTGCCATTGCAACACGCTCGCCGATTTCCTCGACGCCGCGGCTGCGCAATGAGGATGCAGCCCCCGAAAGGACCAAGCGCGCGCAGAGTTCGGCGAGCAGGAAGGGGAGACCGCCGCTGATCATCTTGTGGGCGATGCGGATGCGCTGGCTGAAATGCGGCGGGCAGGCCACCCAGCCGCCGCGCACACCGGCGGCAACGGACTTCGAAAGGCCGCCGACGAGGAAGGTCCGCTCCGGCGCGAGTTCGGCCAGCAGCGGAATCGGATCCCCGGTCATTGAACCGTAGAGATTGTCTTCAACCAGCCATACGCCGTACTTGCGGGCGATCTCGGCGACCGCCCGGCGCCGGTCGAGCGGCATGATTGCCACCGTCGGATTCTGCGCACTGGGCATCAGGAACGCGAGCTTCGGGTGTTGCTGCGCGCAGACCCGCTCGAAATCCTCCGGGATCAAACCGTGCGCGTCGCTTGCCAGGAGGGCAATACGCCGCCCGATCAGCCCGGCGCTGCGGCTCACCTGCGAATAGGTCAGTGCTTCGAAGGCGATGCGGTCGCCCGGCGAGGTGACGGCCGAAATCACGGCAATCACGGCCGCGTGCGCGCCGAGCGTCGGTACGATGCATTCCGGGGTGGGGCGAAAGTTGCCGCTCGCCAGCCATTGCGCGCCCGCTTCGAACCAATGATCCGGAAAATTGCGGGCATAGCTTGCAATGTCCGCGTGATGCTCGCGGCTAATGTCACCAAGCAATCTCGCCAAAATGTCGCCCTGGCCGATATCCGGCGCCGCCGTGCTGTCAAAGCGCAACTTGCCGGGCGGCGCGACGATTGGCCGGGTGCCGGCAAGCGAGGTGGTGAGCGGATCCGCCTGCTCGGGCGGCCTGCTTTCCGGATGGTCGAGGACGTAGGTACCGCGGCCGACCTCACCGCTGACAAGGCCACGCTCCCGCACGATGTTGTAGGCACGGCCGATCGTGCCGATCGTCACTCCGATATCGAAGGCGAGATTGCGTTGCGGCGGCAGCTTGGTGCCGACGGGCAGCGCCCCATTGCCGATCGCCCGTTCGATCTGGTCGGCGATCCGCGCGTAAAGCGGGCCGTGCCCCTGCTGTATGTCGGGAAGCCAAGTTGTCATAGTGACAATTATCTATATTGCCTCAATTGCCATGTCAATTATTACAATTTCATCAAATAAAATGGCGGTCAAGGTTAAATGCAATGGGCACAATTGATGCAATTCGATCGTCGCCGCAGAGCGAGCAGATTTCGGTGACGCGGGGGCCGGAGCATCGCGGCGCCAGCCTATTGGCTCGGCTATGGCAGAGTTACTGTGAACTGGCCGCCCGGAGACGCAGCCGATTGGCTCTCGCCACTCTGGGAGCCCATGAGCTCTGCGACATCGGCGTTACCGAAGCGGAGGCACGCCGAGAGGCCGCCGTTCCTTTCTGGCGCTCGCGGCTCTGACGTTGAGGCGACTGCAAACGTCCGAGAGACGTTGGGCCCATGGCGAACAGCATTGCCTGGGTTAACCCAGCCGTGGTTGCCGCGGCCGGGCCATGTTTCTTGGCCCGCCGGAATGGTATTGTTCCACCCGCGTAATCCATGCCGCTTTCAATCGAATATTCATTAGGGGAATGGGGGAGGAAGCGATGGCGAAGGGATACTGGGTGGGCTCGCTCGATGTTATCGATCCAGAGGGGTACGAGGCTTACAAAGCGGAGAATGCAACCGCGTTTAGAAAATACGGCGCCCGCTTTCTCACCCGCGGCGGTCAATGTGAGATGCCCGAAGGAAAGCTGCGCTCGCGCATCGTCGTGATTGAGTTCCCCACCTATAGCGCAGCGCTGGAGTGCTATCACTCGCCCGAATATGCCAAAGCCATGGCGCTCAGGCAGGGCAAGTCGGTGATGGATTTGGCAATTGTCGAAGGCTACGACAGCCCGTAGCCGTCAGCGTTCGTGAAGAACGCAGCGGCCCGAGATCAATTGCAGCCTTCGTCGCCCGCCGCCCAGCGGCGGACATCCGTCGTGATGCGTGTGCCCACCGGCTCGCTGAGGAGCGGGCCGAAAGCCTGCAGCCGGGCAGGGTGCCCTTCGGCCTGGATGACGGCGAGGGGGCGTGCCTCGGGCGATTTGCGTGGCACGAGAAGGATGCGCGGGCGCCCGGAGAAGGAATTGAGTTCGGGTGCGAGACGATAGGCCTTGAAGGCCGGGTCGCCCGACTTGAACCAGCAGCCATTGGCGCCGAGCGCGACGCGCTCCATGGTCGGCAAGGCGGCGGAGCTTGCGGCCGGCGAGGCCGCCCGGTTGGCTTGGCAGCCGGCGACGAGCAGGAGGCTTGCGGCGCAGCCAAGCGCGATCAAATAGTTGCGGTTCATGGATGACATGGGGCGGCCTCGCACGGGGGACGATGGATGCCGCCTTCTAGCAGCGATAAGGTTAAGCAGCGATTACATCGAGCGCCGAGGCGAAGATGCCGCGGCCATCCGAGCCGCCATGGGCCACCTCGATCAGGTTCTCCGGATGCGGCATCATGCCGAGGACATTGCCCTTGTCGTTCATCACGCCGGCGATATCGTTGATCGAGCCGTTCGGATTGGTCTCCTCGGCATAGCGGAAGACGACCTGGCCATTGCCTTCGACCGCCTTCAATGTTTCGGCGTCGGCGAAGTAGTTGCCGTCATGGTGCGCGACGGGGCTGCGGATCACCTGGCCCTTGGCATAGGCACGGGTGAAGTCCGTATCGGCGTTGACGACCTCGAGTTTCACCTCGCGGCAGACGAACTTCAGGGAGGCATTGCGCATCAGTGCGCCGGGCAAGAGGCCCGCTTCGACGAGGATCTGGAAGCCGTTGCAGACCCCCAGAACGCGCACGCCTTGCTCCGCCTTGGCCTTGATTGCCTGCATCACCGGCATGCGCGCGGCGATCGCTCCGCAGCGCAAATAGTCGCCATAGGAAAAGCCGCCGGGAATGACGATCAGGTCGACATCCGGAATTTCCGTCTCGGTCTGCCAGACGGTGACTGGGGCCTTGCCGGAGATCTTCGTGAGCGCCGCGATCATGTCGCGATCGCGGTTGAGGCCCGGAAGTTGAACGACGGCTGACTTCATGGCGTGATTTACCTTGCCTTGGCCCGCGGCACTTGCGCCGTGAGGCGATTATCAGTGCATTGAAGACGCCGGGGGACCGAACGGATCGGCCGTGCGAGGCCCCGGCGCAGAATGCCCCGCCCTCAGGCGAGCGAAATGCTGTAGTTTTCAATCACGGTGTTGGCGAGCAGCTTTTCGCACATGGCCTTGAGTTCCGCTTCGGCCTTCGCCTTGTCTGCCGTCTCGAGCTGCAGGTCGAAGACCTTGCCCTGCCGAACCTGGCCGATGCCGTCGAAGCCAAGCGCGCCAAGCGCCCCTTCGATTGCCTTGCCCTGGGGATCGAGAACGCCATTCTTCAGCGTCACGGTTACGCGTGCCTTGATCACTTTGCTTTTCCCTGAAAATTACCCGACAGCACCGTTACTTGACCAGCACCGGGCCGGAACCGCGCGGCGGCTCGTTCTCGTTGATGATGCCGAGACGGCGGGCTACTTCCTGATAGGCCTCGACCAGCCCGCCCATATCGCGGCGGAACCGATCCTTGTCCATCTTTTCCTTGGTCTCGACGTCCCACAGGCGGCAGCTGTCCGGCGAAATCTCGTCGGCGAGAATGATGCGCATCATGTCGCCTTCGTAGAGGCGGCCGCATTCGATCTTGAAGTCGACGAGCTGGATGCCGACGCCGAGGAAGAGGCCGGACAGGAAGTCGTTGATGCGGATGGCGAGCGCCATGATATCGTCGAGTTCCTGCGGGCTTGCCCAGCCGAAGGCGGTGATGTGCTCTTCCGACACCATCGGGTCGTCGAGCGCATCGGCCTTATAGTAGAACTCGATGATCGAGCGCGGCAGCACGGTGCCTTCCTCGATGCCGAGACGTTTTGCGAGCGAACCGGCGGCAACGTTGCGCACGACGATCTCGAGCGGAATGATCTCCACTTCCTTGATCAGTTGCTCGCGCATGTTGAGGCGACGAATGAAATGCGTCGGAATGCCGATCTTGTTCAGATGGGTGAAGATGTACTCGGAAATCCGGTTGTTGAGCACGCCCTTGCCGTCGATGACGTCATGCTTCTTCTTGTTGAAGGCGGTCGCATCATCCTTGAAGAACTGGATCAGCGTGCCCGGTTCCGGACCCTCATAAAGGATCTTGGCCTTGCCCTCGTAGATACGGCGGCGACGATTCATGGACTTGTCTCTGTGCTTGTTGGCGCTCTTGGGTCGCGCATTTGGAATTTTCTCAGCGGGTCCATATCCGAAAAGAACGCATTTCACAATCGGCGTATCTTTCCGTCCCCCGATTTAGATTAGGGTACCATGAAAGTCCCCAAAAGACGAAAAGGCACCTTGCTCATTCACCGGCGTACCGGATTATGCGAGAATGCTTCGGCAGGAGTTTGAGGAGATCGATTGATGACGACAATGCAGGACCGCGAGAAGGCCTTCGAGGCGAAGTTCGCGCTGGACGAAGAGTTGAGGTTCAAGGCCTTGGCGCGCCGCAACAGGATGCTCGGCCTCTGGGCCGCCGGCCTCCTGAACAAGTCGGATCCGGAAACCTATGCACGAGACCTCATTGCCGCCCATATCGCCGATGCCGGCCACGACGACCTCGTGCGCAAGATCAAAGCCGATTTCGACGCGGCCGGAGTGGCTCAATCGGAATCCGACATCCGCGTCCGCATGCTGGAATTTCTGGCGCAGGCGATCGAACAGGTTCAAAACAGCTAGTCGGCCCCGGCTCTGAAACCGTTCGTCATGACGTGGCGGCGAGCTTGTGGGTCGGCAAGAGTCCCCTGGTAGCGTTTGGATGAGTTCTGGCTCGGGCGGACGGTGGCCGAAACTACCAACGAAGCAGGCGAGGACCGGTGAAGACGCCGAGCGCGCCGGTCAGCAGGATACCCAGGGAGTACCAGATTAGCACGAACGGCATGCCGTTTTCGGTGCAGAACCAGGAGTAGACCCAGGCGCCGGCTGCCCCCGCAGCAATCCCGGCAACGAACCCCGTTAGCCGCAGGTCCGTGGGTGCCGCGCTGCGTAGTGCCCAAGTCGTGCCGGCATAAACGGGCATCGCGAAGCCGAAGATGAGCAGCGGGCAATGGAGCGCCGAGGAGCCGAGGATCAGCTGCGGGTAGCTCTCGATTGGCGCCGTCATGAGCTGGACGGCTGCGGCCACGGCCATGGCGGCGAAGATCGAGGCGATTCGAACGAAGAATCGTCCCTCAGTACCTTCGGGGCGGGAAAGCCGGTAGACGGCGAGGACAGCCGCCGAGGCGATCAGTGCATTATAGGTCGACTTGATCCAGAAGACCGGCAGCATCAGCACTTCGGGCATATCGACCCGCAGCCCGAGAATGGCCAGCATCAAAAGCAGGGAGAGCCCGAGGGCGGGCAATATGCCGAGCACGAAGCGGCGCCGTAGCGCATGGCGCGGCACCGGCTTCAGATCGCTGACCAGGCTTTCGATGATGTCGTCCGTCTTTCTCACGATGCGCCTCGCAATCTCTCTCCGAGCGCCTTGAGCGCCCGGTGGATGCTGACTTTCACCGCCGATTCAGACTGGCCGGTGCGGTTTGCGGTGTCGGCGACCGACTGGCCCTCCAGTTTCACCTGCCGGATCAGCTCCTGCTGTTTCGGCGGCAACCCGTCGAGCAACCGCTCGACATCCATGCGAGCGGTTAGCGTATCTTCGCTGAAGTCGCTTTCGGTCTCTTCGCCAAGCTCGGTCTCGGCCAGTCTGCGCCGCCCGCGGCCGCGATGATGGTCGATCAGCTTGTAGCGGGCGATCGAGAAGAACCAGGTCGTGAACGGTCTTTCCCGGTCATAGGTGGACCGGCGAAAATGCAGTGCCAGCAACGTCTCCTGGACCAGGTCTTCCATATCCGCTTTCGTCGCCGCAGCCATCCGGCGGCCGTAGTAACCGACAAGCAGCGCGCGCAAAGCCGTCAGCAAACGCCGATAGGCCGCCTCGTCCCCGTCAAGGGACAGAAGCATCAATGCTTTCAGGGCTTCTTCCGAATGAGCGGTCGTCATGTTGTCAGAGAGTTCATTCGAAGAAGCAGCCAATCGGTTACAGGGCAGATCAAGAAATGTTTGGCATCACGGATCTATCACATGCGTGTGAGGCTGTAACGCATGTCGACGCTCTCTCGAACGGGTAGCTGTGAGCCATCGGCAGGCAGCCGGCGGACACGACAATACCGTTCCAGGAGAATTCCATGACCAAGCTTCTTTCCAGCCTTGCAGCCTGCATGTTCGTCGTCGGCCTTTCCCTCGCCGGTGCAGCGTCGGCTGAGGACGCCATGAAGTCCGATGCGATGAAGACGGACAATATGCAGAACAGCGCGATGTCGAAGGATGCCATGAAGTCGAGCACCAAGACGGACTGCATGCACAAGGCCGGCATGGAAAAGGACGCGATGAAAAAGGCCGACATGATGAAGGCCTGCGACGCCATGAAGTAAGCGCTTTTGCATCTGCGCGGCCGCTGAAACTTTATCCGCGGCGGCCGCGTCTTCTCCTCGCGAAACTTCCATTCATCCGGAGAACAATCATGGCGACGATCGATGCCGGTAGGGAAACCGGCCGCAGGCTCATCTACCGCCACAGCCTTGCTGTACGCCTGTCGCATTGGATGAACGTGCTTTGCCTCACCGTGCTGCTGTTCAGTGGTCTGCAGATATTCAATGCTCATCCGGCGCTCTATTGGGGCCAGTATGGCGCCGACAACGATCCGTCCTTCATCTCCACGGAGGCGGTCGAAGACGGCAACGAGGTAAAGGGACTGACGCACATCGGTTCACTCACCTTCGATACGACCGGCTTCCTTGGGCTCTCGAATGTCGACGGCGCGGCGACGGCGCGGGGTTTTCCAAGCTGGCTCACCCTTCCAAGCTATCAAGACCTGTCGACCGGCCGACATTGGCACTTCTTTTTTGCCTGGCTCTTCGTCCTCAACGGCCTTGTCTATCTCGTCCATGGGCTGCTCAGCCGACATTTCCGCCGGGATTTCGCTCCGACCGCCAATGAATTGACGCTCGCTCATCTGGCCCATGAAGCCGTCAACCATGCGCGGCTGCGCTTTCCGAAGGGACCGGAGGCACGGCATTACAACACGCTGCAGAAGCTGACCTATCTCGTGGTGATCTTCCTGCTGCTGCCGTTGATGATCGCGACGGGGCTCACCATGTCGCCGGGCTTCAATGCCGTGGCGCCCTGGCTGCTCGATGTCTTCGGCGGACGGCAATCGGCGCGCACTCTCCATTTCCTGACTGCCTTCTCGCTCGTCGCCTTCGTCGTGGTGCATGTCGCCATGGTGATCCTGTCGGGTGTCTTCAACAATCTGCGTTCGATGATCACCGGCTACTACGCCATCGAACAGGGAGACAGACAATGAGCCGCCTCATGACCCGCCGCCGCTTCCTGATCGGTTCGACCCTGACCGCTTCCGCGCTGGGCTTGAGCGGCTGCGACGCATTGGTCGAAAGCGACCGGACGAGATCGATTTTGAAGATCGCCGAGGGTCTCACCATGACGGCGCAGCGCTTCCTGCTCGGCGATGACGCGCTGGCCCGTGAATTCGGCGAAGCGGATCTCTCGCCGGTCTTTCGCTCGAACGGCACCAGCATGCCGGACAATCCGCGATATCTCGACTGGATGAGCCGGCAGTTCTCGACCTGGAGACTGGAGGTCGGCGCAGTTCTCGCTCGCGCAGTTGAAGGCGATGTCATCGCGCACGCAGATCACCAGGCATGACTGCGTCGAAGGCTGGAGCGCGATCGGCAAATGGACGGGCTTGCCGCTCGGCGCCTTGCTGCAATCGGTCGGACTGAAGCCCGAGGCGCGCTACATCGTCTTCCATTGCGCCGACGAATACGAAAAGACCTTGGACGGCAGCGGCTGGTACTACGAGAGTATCGATCTGGTTGATGCCTTCCATCCGCAGACGATCCTCGCCTACGCGATGAACGACCGCGACCTGGAAGTGGCGCATGGTGCCCCGCTGAGACTCAGGGTCGAGCGGCAGCTCGGTTACAAGCAGGCGAAATATCTGACCCGCATCGAAGCGGTCGCCGACCTCGGCCAACTTTATGGCGGTAGTGGCGGGTTCTGGGAAGACCGCGGTTATGAATGGTATGCCGGGATATAAGTTGCGGCGGGCTCTGGATCCGCTTCGACTAAATAGGCGCGCGGGAAGCGCATTCGAGATGCTGCCGCTTTCCTCAACCTGACAAGCACGCGACGATTCCAACGCGTTGCAGTCTATTGCGGCATCTCTTTCGCGCAGAGGCCGCCTGACAATGTTAGGCGGCCATCGCGCGCCAACTCTCGCTCTCACTCGACGTTGCTCGCCTTCCGGAATGCGCCGCACGCGCCAGCGTCGCGCGATCCGCAGCTCCGGGTCGCCAAAATGTCGTCTAGTGTTGCTGTTCCAGCGACCATATTTCTCCGGCGCGAAACGATTGCTCATCACTAGGAGAGCGGAAATGATGGCCTTGAGCGAACTTGGCACCGAATTGTAGAAGGGAACACCGAGGACGAGGATGTCGGCGGTCAGAAACTCATCCAAAGCCGTCTTGCTCTCGCAAACATTGTCGATAGCGATCTGGTCGAATCCGGACACGTCCGCGCTCTCCGCATGGGCGGCGACATCTCGCGGCCGATGGAGCCCGCCGTTTGAATACTTGTGTCGATGTGCAACAAATTAGGACATGGGCTTGAAGGGAGCGACATCAACGACAATCCCGCTGCCCGGCCCGAGAGATAGGTGACGTTTTGTACCGGAGACATGGGTAACACTTTTCGCTTTTGGCGGAGGAGGTGGGATTCGAACCCACGGTACGCTTTCACGCACGCCGGTTTTCAAGACCGGTTCCTTAAACCACTCGGACACTCCTCCAAGCGACTGAATTTACAAGGTATCCGTGTTGTGGCAGAGCGGTGGTTTTCGCCTTTGCTACCGGATTGCTACCAATTCGTCACTTGGAAGGTTTTATAGCCTGCCTGATGGCGGCGTCAACCTGCCGGCGGCATTGGCCTGCCTCCCGGGCACGGCATGGCTCGCCGGTCCGGTGATCGCCGCGAGTTCGGAGCGACGACATAACGATCTCGTACTAGAATCTCTTCACGGCCCGGTACTCGCCCGCTTCCCAGGCGCGGAGTTCGCCGGCTTCGCAAGTGTAGTTCTCGTCCGTCTCGGCTATGCCGACGCCAATGCCGTCGATGTTCGGATCGTCGAATGTAACGTAGATGTCTGACTTGCGGATTTTTCGGTCCTGGAAGTCCTTCAGTATGTAAGCGAAACACTGAACGCTCTGCTTCGTGTTGCCGCGCTGAATGTGGAGCTCAGTCTTGCGATCGATCTTCGACAGCTCAATCGTTTCCGCCCGAGCCGCGTCTGATAAAGCCAGCGCAGGCAGGGCAAGAATCAAGACCGTTTTCAAAGGAAATTTCATCTCTCAAAATCCGTCGTTTGTTAGCGATAAGTGTTCTTCTCGTGAGTGCGAGGCGCATATCGATCGAGTTCGAGAATCAATTCGGACACGGCTTTTCTCTGATCGATATTTACCCTTCTTAAACCATAGCGCGAGATTTCCAGCCCGCCTTCGCCATCCAATTCGCAATTTCGCCTTGTTGTTGTCATGATTACTTTGATTGTTCCGTTTCGGAACGCCGAAATGTCCGCGGGGGCTAGAGCGGTCATTTCGAGTGCGGCACTGCGAATAATCTTGTGGGACAAATGACATCCGATAGAAAAGCGGCATACCTTGCGGGGGGAATACGGCTCGCTGCCGTTCCATTACTGTGCGCGGCGCTTGCCGCCTGCGGATCGGCTTCCAGTGTCAAGACGAGCAAATCGCGAAGCAAGGAATACTTCGCCGAATCCGTCTATGGCGTCAAAGCCAGCCCCCGGGTCGCCACAGGACGCAACATTCCAAAGGGTGGTGGCCGTTACCAGGTGGGCAAGGCCTATCAGGTCAAGGGCAAATGGTATCAGCCGAAAGAGGATTTCGGCTACAACAAGTCCGGAATGGCCTCCTGGTACGGGTCGGCCTTCCATGGCCGTCTGACGGCGAACGGCGAAGTTTACGACAAGTATCACCTCTCGGCCGCGCACCCGACTTTCCCGCTGCCGAGCTATGCCCGCGTCACAAACATGGAGAACGGAACGTCGGTCATCGTGCGCGTCAACGATCGCGGTCCCTATGAATATGGCCGGATCATCGATGTATCCTCGAAGACAGCGGACATGCTGGACATGAAGCGCAAGGGAAGCGCCAAGGTTCGCGTGCAATATGTCGGCCGCGCCCCGCTCGAGGGCAATGACATGCCCTATCTCATGGCGTCCTACGTCACCAAAGGCGATCGGAGCCCCGGTGTAAGGCCGGAAGGACAAATCGCGACGGGTGTCATGGTCGCCTCGAACGAGCCGCTGCGCAATCAGGTTCAAGACCTCGGCACTGTCACTGTTCCGGCCAAGTCGAGGCTTGATACAGGCGTCCCGGTGAATGCGCTTGCCGCGCCGGCGCAAGCCTTGCCGACGCCGCGCGCCATGACCGAATTCGTGCTGCTGCCGGAGATCGGGCCGATCCCGACCGAGAGGCCCGAATTGATCCCGCTGCCGGACGGCAGCATGGCTTATGCTGCCGCCTATGTCGAAGTGCGGGTCAGCGACAAGGAGTCGCCCTTCGAAGCGATCATGGTCGATTCCAATCCGCTGACGCCGGAATCGATCCTTGCCTATGCAAAGCGGCATGAAGGCGCCATCTGATCCTATCGACGCCGGTTGAACGGGGGTGTCTGCACTGCTATGCCCGTGTAGAAACCGGAGTTTCTCATGCGCATGAAGTGGTTCGCGATCGTGGGCATCCTGGCGGCGATCGTTCAGGGCGAGGCGGCGGCGCAAACGCCAGCCTTCGATACGAAGGCGAAGCAAATCTATCTCATCGATGCGGAAACCGGGACCGTGCTCTTCGCGCGCGGCGAAGACGAGCCCGTGCCGCCGGCCTCGCTTGCCAAGCTGATGGCGATGGAGGTGGTCTTCGAGGCGCTGGAGAAAGGTGAGCTGACGCAGGAGGCGGTTTTCCCGGTTTCCGAACATGCCTGGCGAACGGGCGGGGCGCCCTCGGGGACGTCCACGATGTTCGCCGCGATCAAGTCGCAGGTTCGCGTGGCCGACCTCATTCAGGGCGCAACCGTCCAGTTGGCAAACGACGCCTGCATCATCCTCGCCGAAGGCATGGCCGGCAGCGAGGCGGCCTTCGCGCAACGCATGAACGCACGCGCGCGCGACCTTGGCATGCCGGTTGCGACCTTCAAGAACGCGACGGGGCTCCCGGACCCGGGAAACAGGGTCACCATGCGTGAACTCGTCACGTTGTCGCGGCATCTGCGCGAGGCGCATGCGAATTTCTATCGCCTCTACGCACAGCCGGAGTTCGAGTGGAACAAGATCCTGCAGCGCAACAAGAACCCGCTGATTGCCGCCAATGTCGGCGTTGACGGATTGGCGACGGGGTTTGCCGAGGGCTTTGGCTTCTCGCTGGCCGCCTCGATGCAGCGCGGCGACCGCCGGGTCTATCTGGCGATGGGCGGCCTCGAAACCGACAAGGAGAGGACGGAGGAAAGCCGCCGCGTGCTCGACTGGGCAATGACGAACTTCGAGAAGAGGCGAATCTTCGCCAACGGCGAAACGATCGGCGAAGCGAGCATCTATGGCGGCGCGGCGTCGCATGTCGCGCTCGTCGCGGGCGGCCCCGTCGATGTGTTGCTTCCGGTCAACAATCCGGAACGGCTGACGGCCAGGATCGTCTATAAATGGCCGCTGACGGCGCCAGTGGCGGCCGGTCAGCTAGTGGGCGTCGTCAAGCTCTGGAACGGCGACAAGCTTTTGAGGGAAGTTCCGGTCAAGACGGCCGAGGCAGTCGGCTCCGGGACGCTCAGCAGCCGCGCCCTCGATGCCCTGCAGGAACTTCTGTTCTTCTGGCTGTGACAAATGCGCCGCTTGGCGGTTCCTTCCGCCAGATCAATCGGCTAAACAGAAACAATATGCACGCCGATCTGGAAGAACTTGTGTCGCCGACAAAGGGTTTGTTCGTAACATTCGAGGGTGGGGAAGGGGCGGGAAAGTCGACCCAGATGCGCCTTCTTGCCGATTCGCTCAGCGGCCGAGGCTATGACGTGCTGACCACCCGTGAGCCTGGCGGCTCGCTCGGGGCGGAGGCGGTGCGCCATGTCTTGCTGTCGGGTGCGGCGGAATCCTTCGGTGTTCGCATGGAGGCGATTCTCTTCGCGGCGGCGCGCAGCGACCATGTCGAGGAAGTCATCCGTCCCGCTTTGCAGCAGGGGAGGATCGTGCTCTGCGATCGCTTCATGGATTCCTCCCGCGTCTACCAGGGCGTCACCGGCAATCTTGAACCCGGCTTCGTCGAAACCCTGGAGCGCGTCGCCGTCAACGGCGTCGTTCCCGATCGGACGATCATCTTCGATCTGCCTGCAGAGGCCGGACTGGAACGGGCCCGGCGACGTTCCCTCAACGTGGATCCCGACCGCTTCGAGAAGGAACAGCTGGAGACGCACGAGAAGCGCCGAGAAGCCTTCCTCGATATTGCCGAAGCCGATCCCGAGCGTTGCCGCGTCGTCGACGCGACCCTTCCGCCGGAGGTGATCGCGGCAGAGGTGCTGAGGCTCGTGGAGGCGCTGCTGCCGGGCGATGGCGAACCGCAATCGTCCAGGGTGGAAGCGGCGTCATGACGATGGAACGTCCGGGCGTTCTGGAGGGGGCGGTCGCTCCCGTGGAAAACAGCAAGCTCTTCGGCCATCGTGAAGCCGAAGCCTTCCTTGCCCAGAGCTACAGGTCTGGCAAGGGCCACCACGCGATCCTCATCGAAGGGCCGGAAGGCATCGGCAAGGCGACGCTCGCCTTTCGCTTCGCCAATCATGTGCTCAGCCATCCTGAGCCGGCAGAGGCGCCGGAGCACCTCGGCGACCCCGATCCGGCGTCGCTCGTGACGCGCCAGCTTGCCTCCGGTGCGTCACACAACCTGCTGCACCTCGCGCGCCCCGTCGACGAGAAGACCGGCAGGGCGAAGGGGGCGATCACCGTGGACGAGGTGCGGCGCGCCGGAAAGTTTTTCGGGCAGACGTCGGGGACGGGGAACTGGCGCATCGTCATCATCGATCCGGCCGACGACCTCAACCGGAATGCGGCCAACGCTATTCTGAAGATACTCGAGGAGCCGCCGCGCCGCTCGCTGTTCCTCGTGCTGACGCACGCGCCGGGAAAACTGCTGCCGACGATCCGTTCGCGCTGCCTGCCGCTGCGGCTGAAGCCGCTCGAGCCGGAGCCCATGCGCCTGGCGCTCGCCCATCTCGGTTTCGACCTGACCGGTCCAAACGCCGAGGGAATTATCGCGGCGGCGAGCGGCAGCGTCTCGGAGGCGCTGAAGCTGATCAACTATGGCGGCCTCGATATCGCTGCCGCCTTCGAGGATGTCCTTGCAGGGCAGGGGCCGGCCGTTCGCAAGCAGGTGCACAAGCTCGCCGATATCCTTTCGGCGAAGGACAGCGAAACGATCTACGATTTCTTCTCGTCGCTCTTCATGGGACGCGTGATGCGCCTGGCGCGCGAGGCGGCCATTGCCGGCGACATTGGCCGGGCCGAGCGGTTCGCCACGCTCTCCGGCAGCCTTACCGAGCGCCTGACCTTGAGCGAGGCGTACAATCTCGATCGCAAGCAGACGATCCTGTCACTGCTCGACGACCTGAAGGACGCCCTATAGGGCGGGTCTGAATTTCCACTTCCGCTCGATCGCCGCGGCAAGATCGATGTCGTTGTTGTGGGCGAATAGCAGGACATGGCCGAGAAGATCGGCGGTCTCATCCGCCAGCGACCGTCGCAGGTCCTCGATCGGCGCACCGTGTTTTCGGCCCCGGCCGCTCGCCTTGTTCCATGCTTGGGTGAGTTCGCCCAGTTCTTCCTGCAGCTTCAGAATGTACCAATCCGGATCACGCACGATGGAGTGTTCGACCGCGTAGGCAGCCGATGCCTTCTCGAATCTGTCGTTCAGATCGTTCAACACGGATTTCCCCTCTTCGTGTTTTTGTTTTGTTCCAGCTCGGCGCGGATGTCAACGGTCTTCTCGGGAAAGGCGGCGTTGGCGAGCTCCGGCTTTTTCTGGGCGCAGCGGTTCCCTACCTAAAGGCGATGCGGTAAGAGCAGCCGTAGTATCCGATCCGAGGTAAATTGAAGCCCGCCATGAGAGACACGTCGCCGTTCTACATCACCACTGCGATTTCTTACCCCAACGGCAAGCCGCATATCGGCCATGCCTATGAGTTGATCGCGACGGACGCCATGGCGCGCTACCAGAGGCTGGACGGCCGCGAGGTCTTCTTCCTGACCGGAACGGACGAACACGGCCAGAAGATGCAGCAGACGGCGCGGAAGGAAGGCGTCTCGCCGCAGGAGCTTGCCGACCGCAACTCGGCCGAGTTCGAAAAGATGGCTGAGGTGCTCAACGCATCGAACGACGACTTCATCCGCACGACGGAGAAGCGCCACCACGAGGCATCGCAGGCGATCTGGATCCGCATGGGCGAGGCAGGCGATCTTTACAAGGATTCCTATGCCGGCTGGTACTCCGTCCGCGACGAGGCCTACTACCAGGAAAACGAGACGGAACTGCGCGACGACGGCGTGCGCTACGGGCCCCAGGGAACGCCGGTCGAGTGGGTGGAGGAGGAGAGCTACTTCTTCCGCCTGTCGGCCTATCAGGACAAGCTCCTGAAGCACTACGAGGACAACCCGGATTTCATCGGTCCGTCCGAGCGGCGCAACGAGGTCATCTCCTTCGTCAAGTCCGGTCTGAAGGATCTGTCGGTCTCGCGCACGACGTTCGACTGGGGCATCCGGGTTCCGAACGATCCGGCCCATGTGATGTATGTCTGGGTGGATGCGCTGACGAATTACCTGACCGCGACCGGCTATCTGACCGATCCATCGGGGCCGCGGGCCAAGTTCTGGCCGGCAAACATCCACGTCATCGGCAAGGACATCATCCGCTTCCATGCCGTCTACTGGCCGGCCTTCCTGATGTCGGCCGGCCTGCCGCTGCCAAAGCGCGTCTTCGCGCACGGCTTCCTGCTCAACAAGGGCGAGAAGATGTCGAAATCGCTCGGCAACGTGGTGGACCCGTTCAACCTCGTCGAGCATTTCGGCCTCGATCAGATCCGCTATTTCTTCCTGCGGGAGGTCTCCTTCGGTCAGGACGGCAGCTACAGCGAGGAGGGGATCGCGACGCGTATCAACTCCGACCTCGCCAACGGCATCGGCAATCTCGCCAGCCGCTCGCTGTCGATGATCGTCAAGAACTGCGACGGCCAGATTCCTGCCTGCGGACCGCTGACGGAGGAGGACGAAGCGATGCTCGCCGCCGCCGATGCGCTCATCGAGACGACGCGCGAGGAAATGGGCAGGCAGCTCATCCACCGTGCGCTCGCCGCCATTATCGCAGTGGTCTCGGAGACGGACCGCTATTTCGCCGGCCAGGAACCCTGGGCGCTGAAGAAGACCGATCCGGAACGCATGGCGACCGTGCTCTACGTGACGGCAGAGGTCGTGCGCCAGATCGCCATTCTTCTGCAGCCGTTCATGCCGGATTCGGCGGGCAAGCTCCTGGATCTGGTGGCGGTTCCTGCGGAAAAACGCGATTTCGTCCATCTCGGCAAGTCTGGCCGCCTTGTGTCAGGCACGCCGCTCGAGGCGCCGAAGCCGGTCTTCCCGCGCTACATCGCGCCGGAAGCGTAAGCGAGAGCGAACCGATGCTGATCGACACGCACTGCCATCTGGATTTTCCGGACTTCGACGCCGAACGCGACGCCATCATCGAGCGCGCCCGGCAGGCAGGCGTGACCCAGATGGTGACGATCTCGACCCGGGTAAAGCGGTTCGAGACGATATTGGCGATCGCCGAGACATACGAGAACGTCTTCTGCTCGGTCGGCACGCATCCGCACAATGCCGACGAAGAGCTGGATATCACGACGGCGGATCTCGTGCGCCTGTCGGCACATCCCAAGGTCGTTGCAATCGGCGAAGCAGGCCTCGACTATTTCTATGACAACGCGCCGCGCGAGGCACAGGTGGAAGGCTTGCATCGCCACATAGCGGCGGCGCGCGAAACCGGCTTGCCGCTCGTCATTCACAGCCGGTCGGCGGACGAGGAGATGGCTGCGATCCTGACGGAGGAAGCGGGGAAGGGTGCCTTCCCTTTCCTTCTGCATTGCTTTTCCTCGGGAGCGGAACTGGCGCGTGTCGGCGTCGAGCTCGGCGGCTATGTCTCCTTTTCCGGAATTCTCACCTTTCCGAAATCGCAGGAACTGAGGGATATCGCCAAAACGGTTCCACGCGATCGGCTGATTGTCGAGACGGACGCGCCTTATCTGGCGCCGAAGCCTTTCCGCGGCAAGCGTAACGAACCGGCCTATGTTGCGCACACGGCCGAGGTGCTGGCCGAATCCATTGGCGTCTCCATGGAGGAGATTGCGGAAATCACCACGGAAAACGCCTTGCGTGTCTTTGCCAAGATGCCGAGGCTATGACATGGCGTTCCAACGGGTCTTCACCATCCTGGGCTGCGGCTCTTCGCCCGGGGTGCCGCGCATCACCGGCGATTGGGGCGCCTGCGATCCGTCAAACCCACGCAATCGGCGTTCGAGAGCCGCTCTGCTCGTGGAGCAGATTGCGCCGGACGGCGGCAGGACGACCGTGGTCATCGATACCGGTCCCGATTTCCGCAGCCAGATGGTGGCTGCCAATGTGCGCCATATCGATGCCGTGCTTTACACCCACGCGCATGCGGATCATCTACACGGGATCGACGATCTGCGCGGCTTCGTCATCGAAAATCGCAAGCGTGTGCCGATCTGGGCGGACGCGTTTACCATGGGCCGGATTCGCGACGGCTTCCGTTACTGCCTGGAATCGCCGCCTGGAAGCGGCTATCCGCCGATCGTCGAGCCGCACGTCATTCCAGAGGACCTTCCACTGGTTAGCGTTCGCGGCGCCGGCGGACCGATCGAATTCCAGCCATTGATGCAGTTCCACGGCAACATTCATTCGCTGGGCTTCCGCGTCGGCAATTTTGCCTATTGCAGCGACGTCAGCGACTTTCCGACCGAAACCGTCGGCAAGCTCGAGGGGCTCGATCTGCTGGTCATCGATACGTTGCAGTACAAATTTCATCCGAGCCATCTGTCGCTGGTGCAATCGCTCGGCTGGATCGAACGCCTGCAGCCGAAGCGCGCCGTGCTGACGCATATGCACGTGCCGCTGGATTATGATGTTGTGCGCGACGAGACGCCGGATCATGTCGAGCCGGCTTACGACATGATGCGGCTGGAGTTCGAGATCGATATGCCAACCGTGGAAGAGGCATAACGTCTGGTCTTAGAATCTTACGGCAAGTCTTTGATTATGTTGTAATATCTCAATATGCAACCACATAGATTAGTTCCATAATCTATCTTATGCGATTTTCGTGTGTAACGGCATTTTAGAGATGCGACATATGAGCCAGTTAGAGATGCGACAGTCGTCGCCTCTTGGGATGCTGGTCAAACGTCAACGTTTGGAAGGAAGACTGGCGACGTGAAGCGTGGTTGAGACCATGAGCGTTCGGAGTCGTCATGTCTTGTTTGATCACCATGTCGCAGAAGGAATTGCATCGTCTTGAACTGATCCAGCGGATTCGCGGCCGCAGCCTGACCGTCGTCGAGGCGGCCGCGTTGCTTCGTCTCAGCCGCAGTCAGGTGCACCGGCTGTTGCAGGCCTATGACAAGGCCGGCGCCGACGGTCTCGTCTCGAAGAAGCGCGGCCGTCCGAGCAACCGGCGTCACAGCGAGGATTTCCGCAACCTGGTGCTCGACCTGGTGCGGGAGCATTATGCGGATTTCGGACCGACCTTGGCGGCCGAGAAGCTCATCGAACGCCACCGGATTGCCGTCAGCAAGGAGACGCTGCGGCAGTGGATGATGGAAGCCGGCCTCTGGGTGTCGCGACGCGAGCGCAAGAAGCGGGTCTTCCAGCCGCGCGGCCGGCGCGATTGTTTCGGCGAACTCGTGCAGATCGATGGCTCGCTGCATTGGTGGTTCGAGAACCGCGGTCCCAAATGCGCCCTGCTCGTCTATATCGACGATGCCACCGGCAAGCTCTTGCATCTGCGGTTTGCCGGATCGGAGAACACCTTCGACTATCTGCACGCGACGAAGGCCTACTTGCAGCAATGGGGCAAGCCGATCGCCTTCTACAGCGACAAGCATGGCATCTTCCGCACCACCCATGCTTCCAAGAAGGACAGAACCAGCGGCCTGACGCAGTTCGGGCGGGCTCTTTATGAGCTCAACATCGACATCATCTGCGCCAATACCCCGCAGGCAAAGGAGCGGACATCACGATGCACCTTGTTGGAGTGGTTGAGCGACAATTAATCTGGGTTGACGGCCACCATATCGACTGCCGGCGCCTTTTTCGAGTCTGACGTTGCCCGGCGGTTCGTACAAGTATCGATGGTTGCTGGCGTATCGATGACGCTTGAGAGTGCCTTTGCGCCCGAGTTGGTGAACGGTCGATTCGCATACGCCGAGCTGCTGGGCTACTTCCTCGCCGGTGAGCATGCCGCCCTCGCGCAGCCGTTCGTACCGGCTCTTCAAACCATAGGTGCGGCGCACGAGCATGACCTTCTTCGGCGTGAAGGGTTCGCCGCGCCAGTTGCGATGCCCGAGTTCGTTGAGACGAGCGGCGATCTGCCGGTCGTTGGTGGCCTCCAGCAGCTCGTTGATCAACGCCACGACCTGTGCCGGCGTCTTGCGTATCACCGACATAGGCCGAGGTCTGGCCACCGACAGGCTCTGCGTGCGCCCGCCGCGCCAACGGATGTTGATGTTGACCTCATCGTCGACGAGCAGCGTCACGTCTTCGATGAGAAGGCCGAGCATGCGCTTGCGTTCGACGGCACCGGTGCGCTCGTCGTTCCAGATGCGCGGGAAATCGGCGGTCAGCGCCCTGATGCGCTGCTGCGCTGGCTCGTCCAGCAGCGAGTGGTCGGCCTCGTTCTGGCGCTCGTGCTCGCGCTGGAGTGCGTCGAGGTCGCGCAGCCGTGCGTTCCAGTCGGCTTCCAGCGCGTCGGCGACCAGGCGGTTGTCCGGATCGACCTTCAGGTAGCGCCGGCGGGCCAGTTCAGCCTCATAGCGGGCGCGTTGCAGCTGCGTGCCGCGCAGCGCCGCGGCCTGCTCCACGCGCTGGGTGATCTCCTGCTGCACGGCAAGCGCGACATCGATCGCTGCCGGCGCCATTACCTCCAGCAGTAGCGCGCTCACCGCCTCGTCGACCGGAGCACCGCGCACCCATTGGCAGTGTTTGCCGGCGTGTCGCACGACGGCTTCGTTGCAGACGTAATATGGGCGCAGCCGCCCCTCGAACGGCTCGTAATGGACCCGCATGCGTGCACCGCAGCGGCCGCACAGCAGCCGTCCCTGCAACAGGCCGCTGCCCTGGCGGGGCATGCGTCCACGCAGGCCGGGTGAAAAACCGGTGGCGTTCTGTTCCAGGGCTGCCTGATTGCGTTCGTATTCGGCCCAGGAAATGTAGCCGTCGTGGGCGTCGGGAATCAGTACCTGCCAGTCGGATCTCGCCACGCGCAGTTGCACGGGCTTCAGCTTGGCATTGTAGGCGGTGCGCGTGCGTCCATAGGCGAAGGCGCCGGCATAGCGCGGGTTGTGCAAGATCTGGAGCACGCGGGAATGGTCGATCTCGTTCCACAGGACGTCGCCCTTGCCGATGCCGCGACGGATACGCCGCGGAAAGAGGATCTTCTCGCCCCGCAGGCGGCGCACGACGGCGCAGGCCGAGCCGGTCTGGCGGAAAGTATCGAACAGGAGCCGCACCGTGTCCTGGATCTGTCGGTCGGGATCGAGCACGACCCGCGCGTCAGGGGTGTAGACCAACCCGATCGGCAGCGGCATCTCGAGTTCGCCGCGGCGCGCCTTGTTGAGAATGCCGCCTTGCAGCCGCGACTTCAGGATGTGCAGTTCGGCCTCGCTCATCGTGCCCTTCAGGCCGAGCAGCATGCGGTCGTTGAAATAGGCCGGATCATAGACGCCGTCCTCGTCCATGATGAGCGTGCGCGACAAGGCGGCCAGCTCAAGGAGACGGTGCCAGTCGGCATTGTTGCGTGCCAGGCGCGACACTTCCAGCCCCAGCACGATCCCTGCATGTCCCATCGCCACTTCGCTCACCAGGTGCTGGAAGCCGTCGCGGTCCTGCGACTGCGCGCCGGAGAGGCCGAGGTCGCTATCGATGACGTGGACACGTTCGATCGGCCAGCCCAGCGCCACGGCGCGATCGCGCAGGGCGTATTGCCGCTTGGTGCTCTCGGTGTTCTCGAACACCTGACGAAGCGAGGACTGACGCACGTAGAGGAATGCATCACGCCGCAGATGGTCGGCGTCAACCTTTATGGCGATGTCAGTAGACATGGTTCCCTCGGGTCTCTGCTGCCAGCACCATGTTGGCGAGCATGTGCACGAGCTGGCGATCGTGCACTGCGACCGAAGCCGTAGGCCGTGATTCCAGCCGCCGATGCGTCGGCGGGGGAGGCTGCGCGATCAGCACCGCCAGCCCTTGCCAAAGGCCGTGGAAAACGATGGCGCCCATGTCCTTGGCGCAGGCCTGACCGCAAAGGACGGCGGTGCGCAGCGTCTCGTAGAAATCCTTGCAGCTGCGCGGTAGCACCGGGGTGCGTGCATGGGGCTCACCGTTTTTTTTTACGGGCGATCGCGCGTTCGATGCTGCGGGGATGGACACTGATGCCGAGCGTCGAATGCAGCAGTTCTGCCAGGGAGCGCGCCTGCAGCGGGGCGCCCGCATGCTGGTTCTGCTCGATGAGCTGCATGACCTCGTCGGTGAGTTTGTGGGCCGACTTTGGCCCTCGGGTGCGCGGCAGCAGGCCGGCAATGCCGTCGCGTTCGAACGCGGCCTCGGCCTGATAGTAGGTTGGCCGCGACAGACCGAAAAGCGCGGCGGCATCGGCCTTGTTGACGCCATCCTCCTGGACGTGACGCAGCATCTCGTACTTCACCTGCACGAGATCGAGAGGATCGAAGAAGGTGGACTCACGAAACCAGGGTGCACGGACGGCTTCGGGCCGCGCATTGAGTGCTCCGAGCTCGCGCAGTCGCTCACGTTTGGTCTCGTTGGGCATGGCATAACCTCTTCCTAGTGGTGTAAATCAAATTACGCCTCGATAGAGAACGTGTCAACCTAACGACGCCGGGCGATATGGCTGTTTATGCTGCATATAACTACAATGTAGAGGCAATTATCGCTGTGAGCGCCCGTATGATTCGGCATAATTAGATTTACATAATCGGCATAAATTGCCTGACACGCATTCAGCCGCCATGGCTGCGCTCGATTTGCTCGATCAATGCGGCTAGGGTTGCCAGATCATCTGGACGCACGAACGACCTACCGGCCGCGATCTGAATGAAAACATCGGGTGCAGCGACGTCCGTCCATGACGCAAGCAGCGAGCGAAGCCGCCCATCCGCGTCGTAGAACATGACGCGATCCTCGCCCCAGTTCTGCTTGCGTGTCGACAACACGAAGCGCTGGCCGCGCCACGGATGGAACGGGTGCGTGACCTCGAACTCTATACGCACTTGAGTGTCAGTACGAACTGCAGTCCTGGACTTGAAAGAAAGGCCGCGTCGAGCGTGCAAACCAGACGCTGCAGGATCGGCTTGTCAAGGAACTGCGGCTGCGCGGCATCGACACGATCGCGGCGGCCAATGCCTATGCGCCGGAGTTCATGGCCGACTTCAATCGTCGCTTCGGCAAGGCGCCGCGCAATCCGAAGGACATGCATCGGCCGTTTGCCGCGCATGAGAACCTCGATGGCGCCATGTGCCGCAAGGAGATCCGCAAGCTGTCGCAGTCGCTGACGCTGCGCTATGACAAGGTGATGTTCATCCTCGATCCGACCGACCTCGCCACGGCGCTCGCCGGCAAGAAGGTCATTGTCTGCGACTATCCCGATGGTCGCCTCGAGGTCACCCATGAGGGGACGTCCCTGCCCTACAGAACCTTCGACACGTTGCGCTCGGTGCACCGCCCTGAGGTGGTTGAGAACAAGCGCCTTGATGACGTGCTGGCGCTGGTGGCCGAGATGCAGGCCGGACGCGAGCAACAGCGCAGCAAGGGCGGACCGCGCCGCACCGGCCAGACGGATCATATGTTCGGCATTCGCGACGGCAGCCAGAGCAATGGCTACCAAAAGCGCGGCACGAAGCCTGGCCGGAAGACGGATTTTACCAAGGATCCGGTGGTCATCGCAAAGCGGCAACAAGCCCTTGCGCAGCTGAAAGCGGCGGAGTGACCGGGGGTGTCCAAGCTGAAGTTTATTTTGCAGCTGGAGCCATCCGCCGCCGACCGGGCTGCGCAACCCTGACCAGCTCCACCCGGTCGGCGGCTCGCGTCTTCGTACTTTGTAAATATACTTGCAAACGCAGTAATAATGAATAGGATGATGTCGCGTTTCTAAGTTGATTACTTTGTCTCATCTTTAAATAGCTGTGACATCGTGTGTAGCCGCAAAGTTAAAGTGTCCTGTTCCTGCAAAGTTGGAATGTCACTCTCCCCGGGTTTTGATGACCTGGGAGATTGCGGATGGGATGATTGCGATGAGCGAGCGCGACCTGCAGCGGATCGAGATTTTGTCGAAGGTGATCGCCGGGCGTATGACGTTGGTGTCGGCGGCACATGTGCTGGACCTGAGTACCCGCCAGGTGCGTCGTCTGTTGGATCGGATCAGCGCTGGCGGTGCGGCGTCGATCCGGCACAAGGCGATCGGCCGGCCATCGAACAATCGGATTTGTGACGGCGTGCGCGATTATGCCGTGACGCTCGTACGCGAGTGCTATGTGGACTTCGGACCGACATTAGCCGCTGAGAAGCTCGCCGAGCGCGACGGCCTGACGGTGTCGCGCGAGACCTTGCGCCAATGGATGTCGGAGGCCGGCCTGTGGCTGTCGCGCAAGCAGCGGCGGACCTTTCATCAGCCGCGGTTGCGGCGCGAGGCCTATGGCGAACTGGTGCAGATCGACGGATCCGAGCATCGTTGGTTTGAGGATCGCGGGCCGCCATGTTCGCTGCTGGTGTTCATCGACGATGCGACCGGCAAGCTGATGCAGCTGCGGTTCGTACGATCGGAAAGTGCGTTCACGTATTTCGAGGCACTGGAACTCTATCTGAAGGCGCATGGTGCTCCGGTCGCCTTCTATTCCGACAAGCATTCGGTGTTCCGGGTGGCGAAGAAGGATGCCAAGGGCGGCCACGGCATGACCCAGTTCGGCCGCGCGCTTTCAGAGCTAAACATCGAGATTCTTTGCGCAAACTCAAGCCAGGCGAAGGGCCGTGTCGAGCGGATGAACCGGACGCTACAGGATCGGTTGATCAAGGATCTGCGCCTGGAGGGCATCTGCGGCATGGACGACGGCAACGCTTTCCTGCCTCGGTTCATGGAGCGCTATAACCGGCAGTTTGCCATTACCCCTGCCCGATCTGATGATCTGCATCGGCCGCTGAACCTTGCCCCGGATCGGCTGCGCGACGTCCTGTGCAAACGTGAGCAGCGTTATGTCGGCACGCAACTGACGTTCTCCTACGAGCGCCAGCGGATCATGCTGGAGGAGACCGAGGTGACGCGCGGGCTGGTCGGTCGCTATGTCGAGACCTATGCCTATGCGGACGGCCGGCTGGATGTGCGCTGGAAGGGGCATTCCCTGCCCTACCAGGTGTTCGACAAAAACCAGCGGGTGACGCATGCGGCGATCACCGAGAACAAGCGGCTCGGTGATGTCCTGGCCTACATCAAGGAACGTCAGGAGCAGCAGACGAAGCCGGCGGTGAAGACCAACAGCGAGAAGATAGGCTACAAGCCGCGGGGGCGAAAGCCGGGTAAGCGGACGGATTTCATGAACGATCCCGCAGTCATCGCCCGGCGGCAGCAGGCGCTTTCCCACCTTGATGCGGCGGAATAATCGGCTGCATTCATAGTCTCAAAGCTAAAGCCGATAGGTGCGTCTCACCCGCCCCCTCCCTTCCCTTGCAACCCGGCCCAGCCGGTCCGGTCGGGGGCTTGCCTCAGCGCAAGTGGACATGCCGAGTGTCGTATTTCTAAATGGCTGAAGACGTATCCAAAGTGACATTTTAACTTTGCGCAATGGCGGACATTGCAACCTTGCCGCCACATCGTGTGTTGCTGGGTACATTCTATTTCCAAGTGCGACATGCCAGTCGCCCCGCTGCCGGCCTTTGCTTGCCAGAGCCGCCTTGAGGAATTGCGACGGCGCGTCACTCCGGTAGACCGGCCTTGCGGAAGCCATCAACGAAATGCTCAAGCGTCCGAGCGTCGCGGAATGGTTCCGTCGCGGCCCAGTGGCGGATCGTGAAATACGGGTTGCCGACGAGGAACAGTTCGGCCTCTGCGCGCGCCTCGTCGAGCCGGCCAAGTTGCGCAAGGCTTGCGGCCAGAAAACGGCGCGAGCTTGTACGGTAAGTCTCGTCGCTGCGCAGTGTCTCGACGGCGGCCTCGTATTCGCCGGCCGCATATTGCGCCTGGCCGAGCGTCAGATAGTACCAGCTTGCCGGAAACGGGTTCAGCCGGAACGCCTTGCGAATGTGCTCAAGACCCTCTTCGACGTGGCCCGCCAAGACCGCGATGTCGGATAATGCCGCCCAGGCGTCGGCCTCGTTCGGGTCTATCTCGATCGCCTTGGCGAATTCCGCATCCGCCGCCGCGAAGCTGCGCTCATAGGCAAGCAGGTAAGCCAGAACCCAGCGGCAGCCGGCATCGTTTGGATCGATCGCTACGGCTTTGCGCGCCAGTTCCAAAGCAACAGTACGGGAAGATTCAGTGGGGCCGCCGGAATGCACCCATCCCATCCAGTGATTTATGGCAAGCCAGCGATAGGCCTCGGCGTATTCCGGTTCGAGCGCAACCGCGCGCGTGAGCATCAGATGCGCTTCGCGCGCCGTCTGCGGTGAATCATCCATCAGCTTGCGCGCCCTCACGCAGAGATCATAAGCCTCGAGATTTTTGGGCCGATTGCGCGGCGGCGCTGCGCGCAGCCGGCCGAGCAACACCTCCACGATCTTGCCGGTGACCTCGTCCTGAACGGCAAAGATATCTTCCAGGCTGCGGTCGAAGCGTTCCGCCCATAGATGATCGCCGCTCGTCGCGTCGACCAACTGGGCGTTGATGCGCACGCGAGCCGCGGCGCGTCTTGCGCTGCCTTCCAGCAGGTAGCGCACGCCAAGGTCCCGTGCGATCCCGCGCACGTCCATCGCCTTTCCCTTGTAGGCAAAGGTCGAGTTGCGTGCGATGACGAACAGCCCGGGGCTCCTGGAAAGGTCGGTGATCAGGTCTTCGGTCAACCCATCCGCGAAGGATTCCTGATCGGGATCGTTGCTGAGATTCACAAAGGGTAGCACAGCGATCGACGGTTTGTCGGGCAGCGGCAAAGGTTTTCGCTCGCCGAGCTGTTCGATTGTCCCCGTGAAGCGGTAGCCAACACGCGGAACCGTCGAGATCCATTCACCGCCGTCGGCGGCCGGACCAAGCAGCTTCCGCAGTTGCGCGATCTGGACTGTGAGGTTGCCTTCTTCGACGGCCGTGCCCGGCCACGCCGCGTCCATCAACTCCGCCTTGCCGAGGATTTCGCCGGCCCGTCCGACGAGCGCTGCGAGCAGCTTTAGCCCGCGATAGCCAACGGCAACGGGATCGTCGTTCCGAAGGAGCGTTCCCGCACCCGGATCAAGCACGAACGGACCAAAGGCAAAGCGCGATCCCTGCATAGGGCGCAGCTATAGCCCGTTTGGATGTTTTTGAGAACTTTTTGGAAGGGCTTAAGTACGACGCCGTTCGGATCTCGCAGAATTCGACCTCTTTGAGATCGAGGGTCCCCGGAGCCCCGAACCACATGGAGGTTGCGATGAACGTTACTCCCCCCGTAGGGCCGGCCGAGCCGTCGCGCCGGCACCCCCGCCTGGCGACGCTGCGAAGCATTGCCGCGACCTGGCGCCGACGGACACGCTTTCGCTGGGAACTCGAGCAAGGGTTGAAGGACGACCCCCATTTGATCGCCGATATCGGCCTGACGAGACGGCAGGCGGAGGCAGAGATCGCCAAGCCCTTCTGGCAAGTATCAAACCCTTTGTAAGGTGAATGCTGCAATGACACCGGATCGTCAGTTTCGGCGTGCCGCAGTGGTTCGCCTGCCCTTGCACGCCACGACATCACCGCGAGAGGATCGTATCCCCTGGGCCGCGATGGCGGGCATCATCGCGACCGTCACGGTGTTCGCCCTGGCGCAGGGACTGACCTATCCGCTGCTCAGCTTCATCCTGGAGCGACGGGGAACGACGCCCGGCCTGATCGGTTTGTCGGCGGCGATGACGCCGCTCGGTTTCATCGTCTCCGCGCCCTTCATTCCGGTGCTGGCGCGGCGCTTGGGCGCGGCGCGACTGGCGATCCTGTGTTCGACCCTGGCTCCCCTCACCCTGATCGCCATTGCCTTGACACAGGACGTCTGGGCCTGGATGCCGCTGCGCTTGCTGCTTGGCATTTTCGCCAACCCGCTTTACGTGATCAGCGAAACCTGGCTGATCACGATCGCCCCCGCGCCACGCCGGGGCCGCATCATGGGCCTCTATTCATCGATCGTTTCGGGTGGCTTCTCCATCGGCCCGCTGTCGCTGGGCCTGGTCGGTACAGAGGGTTGGCCGCCCTTCATGATCGGCATCGTCGCCTTCCTTGTCTGTGGCCTGATCGTGCTTGCGGTCGTGCCGCGCCTGCCGAAGATGCCGCAGGAAGGCGAGGCAACGTCGGTCAGGGGCTTCTTCGCCCTGGCGCCGCTCCTGTTGTTCGCGGTTTTCACTGCTGCCGCCTTCGAGCAGACCCTGCTCTCCTTGTTCGCGGTCTATGGCGCGGCGCTCGGCAGCGCCGAGGCGCGCATCGCTTCGCTGATCACCTGTTTCATCGTCGGCAATGCCGTGCTGCAGATTGCGCTCGGACGCGTGGCCGAACAGTTTGGCTCGACGCGGACCATGTTGTTCTGCGCCCTGGCTTCGCTGGCCGGCTGCCTGCTGCTGCCGTCGATCTTCAACGCGTGGCTCATCTGGCCGCTCGTTTTCGTCTGGGGCGGGGTCTCGTTCGGGATCTACACCATGTCGCTCATCCAACTCGGGGAGCGCTTCAGCGGTCAAGCCCTGATCGCCGGTAACGCGGCCTTCGCGTTCGTATGGGGCGTCGGCGGCATCGTGGGCTCGCCCGCGACGGGGCTTGTCATGCAGCTCATAGGACATCAGGGGCTACCATCCTCCCTTGGCCTGCTGTGTTGTGCACTGGCGGTGTTGCTGATGGCGGAGAGAAGGTGCGATTCGGTTCGCCTCAGTGAGCCGTGTAGGCGCCGTCCACCAGATGGTAGCTGCCGGTGATGAAACTCGCCTCGTCGGACAAGAGAAAACAGGCGAGCGCCGCCACCTCCTCCGGTGTTCCTCGCCGGCCCATCGGCTGCAGGGCCTCGAGCCGGCGGGTCTTCGCCAGCTCGGCATATTCCGACAGAAGCGGCGTTTCGATCCAGCCGGGACCGACGGTGTTGATGCGGATTCCCATGCGCGCATATTCGATTGCTGCCGATTTGGTCAGGCCGACAACCCCATGCTTGGCCGCGGTATAGGCCGATGCGGTTGGCAGGCCGACGGAGGCAAGAATCGACGTCACGTTGACGATCGCGCCACCTCCCCGCCCAAGCATGGCTGCGATCTCGTATTTCATGCAATGGAAGGTACCGGTCAGGTTCACGTCGATCACGCGCTCCCAGTTGTCGAGCGGATAGTCTCCGGTCGGCTTTCGCACGCCTTCGATGCCGGCGTTGTTGACGGCCAGGTTCAGCCCCCCGCATTCACTGAGCGCGAAGCCGACCAACTGCTCGACAGCGCCTGCGTCGGCGACATCGACCGTAAAGTGGCGGGCTCGACCTCCCTTGGCGCGGATTTCGTCGACGATCCCCTCGGCGGCTTCGGGATTGAGATCGGCAACGACAACTTCCGCCCCCTCGCCGCTCAATTGCCGGGATATGGCGGCGCCGATTCCCGACCCGCCGCCGGTAACGATGGCGATCTTGCCGTCGAAGCGCAGTGTCATGCTGTCGATCCTTCTTAGCTCTTCCCACTCCCAGTCGAGCAGACGCGGGTGGTTGCCGCAAGGGTTTAATCTATCCCCGAAGCCGGCGGCGCGATGGCTCGATCGCGTCAGTCGGTCATAACCGTTCGCGAGTCGACCTCCTCAGGCCAAAGATTCGGGCGCCGAGAGGGACAACCCGACGCGAATCGGTGCGCCGATCCTCCGCGGCGACCCTTCATAGCGTCTCGAATCGGGCCTGCACTCCCCTGATTCTGAACGTCAAATTCACCTCGTGGTGCCCGCCTGAGATGCGAGGCTTGGCACAGCGCCCGCAGCGGTGTTAAACACGCAGAACGGGGACTCACGAATTTTCTCAGTAGGTGAAGATGGACAAGAACCACGTTACGCGTCGCATGCTCGTGTTGGGTAGTCTGGCTCTGGTGGCCACCGGATGTAGTTCGATCGGGCGAACAATTGAAAGCCCCATCGCCTCCAGGACGCGTATCGACCCGCGCTACCGCAGGCAGGAAGTGGCCTATCACGGCGGCGAGGCACCGGGAACGATCGTCGTCAACACCGAAGAACGCTATCTCTACTACGTCCAAGGCGGCGGCTGGGCGGTTCGCTACGGCATCGGCGTCGGAGAGGAAGGGCGTACGCTCAAGGGCAAGGCGACGATCGGCCGAAAGGCTGAGTGGCCGTCGTGGACACCCACCGAAAGCATGATGCGCCGCAAGCCTCACCTGCGTCAGTATGCGGGGGGCGTCTCAGGCGGGTTACACAATCCGCTTGGTGCATCCGCCCTCTACCTCTATCGTGGCGGGAACGACACCATGTTTCGTCTGCACGGCACGAACGAACCCTGGACGATCGGTCAGGCAGTATCGAGCGGTTGCATCCGTTTGACGAACGACGACATCGTTGATCTCTACAGTCGGACCCCCGTGGGGACCCCGGTATTGATCATCTGATGGTATTTGCGCGCATATTTGGTATAAATAATCAAGCCATGTGTGTTGAAGAACCCGTTGAACAGTTCCGGACCGACAAACCTGACGCCAACTGTGTCCTTCTTGCACTAGGCTAAGACGAGAATCGCCACTATTACTTGGAGTGTTGCCTTCGATAAACCATTCCGACTATTGAGGAAAGGACTTCTGAATGAGCAGAATTCTAATCGTTATGATCGCATTGCTTTCTGTCACCGGGCTGACCGCTTGTGACACGATTGGCAAGGGTAAAGGGAAGGCACCGCCGCCAGCTGCAGAGCCGGCAGTAGAGCCCGCTCCCGTTTATAAGTAACAGCTGAATTTGCCCCGTGGGGAGTTTCTAAGACCCTCCCCGCGGGGCGCCTTGAAGACCGAACACCCCAGGGCTGACGGTCGAAGACGCCACTGAGTGGCCCGAGCCGGCCCAAGTTCTGCTAATATTGAGTTCGGCGACAGAGCGAAGTGACGTGATGACATCTGCAGCAAGCCGTATCCTACCTGTGATCTTGCTCGCATTCGCCGCGACAGCGTGCCAGACGCAAGACAAAAGTGCCCAACCAGCCTATGTGTCGAGCAGCCAGAAGATTGGCGGACCGGCCAAGCTGGTATCCCAATCCCGACAGCAAGGCTACTTCATCGAATTCCGCTCGCGCTATGCACTGAGCTACGGGCACACTTACGCAGTTTTCGGTCGCACCAATGCTGCGGGGGCAATGATCAACCCGGAAGTCGCAGGTCTGGCGCCAGCCACCAACGATACCGGCCCCTACGTCCTTGGCCACTTCTTTCCCGTGCCGGCCGAGACCGGAGCGAGCGACGGCGACCTGGAAGAGGAATACAGGTCGGCCAGTTGGCGCATCATGCTGACCGAGGCGGAGTATAACGAGGTCGTCGGCTTCATACGAAAGCTGAAGGCAAAGTCGCGCGTCTGGCAGGCGACAGTCTACAACTGCAATGCCTTCGTCGCCGAGATTGCCCGTTCCATGGGATATAAGACTCCAGGCATCTGGCTAAGGTCGCAGGAATTCATTACAACGCTCCGTGAGATGAACGGGGGCTAGCGCGATCGGCTCCTGCAGCGCCGCGCGATTTCTCGGACGCGCAAAGGTCCCCGTCGGCTCTACCATTTGAGGAAACATGCAGCGGCCCTGGCCGCTTCGGCCGGCGGCATGATCGCGGATGAGCCTTTTAAGCTAGGATATGCATGTCGATTGCTTCTATTGGGCAAATTATTTGGGTGCTTGGCATCGTCGGCTGGTACTTTATTCGCCGTCCCTACGAGCGCCGCGCCAAGCGCGTGGAGGTCGTCAGCAACCGCCGCTCGGCTTCGGAGACGATCGGGCTGGCTGCGGCCCTGGTTGGCCTCGGAATCGTACCGGGATTCTATGTCGTGACCGGGATTCCCGAGGCAGCCGATTATCCGGCCAGCGGGTGGGCTGTGGCCATTGGAACCCTCGTCTTCGCTGCCGCCATGTGGGTGTTTCGCCGGACCCATAAGGAGCTTGGCCGCAACTGGTCCATCACGCTGGAGATCCGCGATCGCCATGAGCTGATCAGCGGCGGGCCCTATGCCCTTGTTCGCCACCCAATGTACACTTCGTTCATGCTCATGGGTGTCGGGCAGGCCTTCCTGCTGTCGAACTGGGTCATGGGCTTCGCCGGACTGGTCGGTTTCGCGATCCTGTTTTTTCTGAGGGTGGACAAGGAGGAGCGCATGATGCTGGAAACATTCGGCCCGCAATACCGCGCCTACATGGAAAGAACCAAGCGGATCATTCCCTTTCTCTACTAGAGGTGTCCCGATGCGAGGCCGAGCTCTCAAGCTTTCGGGGCCGCGACGCCTCGTCGGCGATCTGATGCGGTTTTCGATCCGTGTGCCGCGGGTAACCGTGCAGCGACAGATGCATCTCGGCCCGCTCCTCCAGGCCCGGATGTCACAACAGAGCAGACCGTCCTGGACTGTCCTGTTCCTCAAGGGATATGCGCTTCTTTCTCTCGAAACCCCCGAACTGCGGCAGGCCTATGTCAAATTGCCGAGGCCTCAACTTTACGAGTATCCGGAAAGCATTGCTTCCGTCGCCCACGAGCGCGAGCTTGGCGGCGAGCGGGCCGTGCTTCTGAGCCTGATCAAGGCCCCCGAGCGCCGCTCGATCGCCGAACTCGCCGCCCTGATCGAAGCGGCGCGGACGCGTCCCGTCATGGAGGTGAAGGAGTTCCGGCGCGCCCTGAAGATCGCCCGGCTGCCGGCGCCGATCCGGTGGCTGCTTATGTGGCTCGGTCTCAATCTGGGTCGTCCGCGCGGCCGCCATTTCGGAACCTTCCAGTTGTCCGTCTATTCAGGGCTCGGCGCCGAATCTCTCAATCCGCTGACACCCCTGACGACGATCTTCAATTATGGCCCGATCGACGATCAAGGCACGGTAACGGTGCGCATCCACTATGATCACCGGGTCATGGACGGCGCCAATGTGGCGCGGGCGTTGGAGCGGTTCGAAAGAATCCTGAATGGCGAAATCGCTGCCGAGGTATCCGGTCAAACGGAAACCGTCGCCGTTGCGGGCGCTGTCCCCGGTGCGGCATGATGACGGAAGCCCAGCTTCGCCCAGCCGTCGTCGTGGTGGGCGGCTCTCGCGGCATCGGCAAGGCGATTGCCAGCGTTGCCGCCCGGGACGGCGCAACCGTTGTGCTGGTGGCGCGCTCGCCGGACGGTCTTGCGGTCGCTGCCGCCGATATGCCGAAGGCCGGCAGCGAGGTATTCACTTTCGCCTTGGATCTCCTGGCCGATGACGCGGCACGTCAGCTCGAATCGTTCCTGTCCGAACGCGGCCTGTTCTGCGATGTCCTCGTCAACAGCGCCGGCTATGGCCTTCGCGGCAGCGCAACGCTGTTGTCCATCGGTGACCAACTCGGCATGATCGATCTGAACATACGCGCCCTCACCGACCTTACGCTTCGCTTTCTCCCGGGTATGGTCAGCCGCGGCCGCGGCGGCGTCATGAATCTCGGCTCCGTCGCGAGCTTCACACCAGGCCCCTACATGGCTCTGTATTATGCCAGCAAGGGCTTCGTGCGATCGTTCTCGGAGGCCCTTCACCAGGAACTCCGCCGCACCGGCGTCACCGTGACCTGCGTCGCGCCCGGGCCCGTATCGACCGAATTCCTCGAGCGATCGGGAGCCAATCGGGCAACCCTTTTCAAGGTACTGCCCAAGGTCGATTCGCAATACGTCGCCGAGCGCGCCTGGCGCGGCTTCAGATCCGGCCGTCGGCTCATCATTCCGGGCATCTCGGCCAAGCTGGCAATTGTGATCACCTCCCTGATCCCTTCCGCGCTGTTGCTGCCATTGATCAGCCGCCTGCAGCGCCGGAGCAACGATCCCTGTCCTTGCGGATCCGGGAAGAAATACACGGCATGCCATGGTGCGCGCCAACGCAACGCCGAACGGGCGGTCTCCAAGCGCGGCTAGATTCCGCCGAAGGCGGGCGGCCCCGGTCACGAGATTGTGACCGTTCGCGTGAGACTTGAGAGATGCGGCGTAAATTGCTGAAATATCGGCATCGCTCTTGATGTTTCCGGCGCGCGACTACCCTATCAGCCGAAGGGTGGTGCTTATCAACGAGACTGCCGGGCATATGCTTCGATAACAATGAGCGGGATGAGGAAAAGTGTGTGCGGTTTTCCGCCCGCATCCCGCTCTAACGCATTAGAATCGATCATCGTGATCTATGGAGGCGTCCATGACAAGAGTGGTCGTCGCTCTCTGTCTGGTGCTCGCGCTTGGCGCCGGACGCGCGCTTGCGGACCCTGTGGATACCGCGAGATCCGTCATCCGCGCCCAGATCAAGGCATTTCTCGACGACGACCCGGAAACTGCCTACTCCTTCGCCTCCCCCGGAATCCGGGAAAAGTTTCCGGACCAGCTTGTCTTTTTCGAGATGGTCAAGAAGAGCTACCAGCACCTCTATCGCCCGGGCAATTTCGCCTTTGGACGGTCGAAGCTGGTTGGCAACGAAGTGATTCAGGAAGTGCTGATCTTCGGATCGGACGGCAAGGATTGGACGGCAATCTACGAGCTCGTCCCTCAGCCGGACGGCAGCTACAAAATCAATGGCGTGGTGATGGTACAGACCGCCCCGGGTCCCGCCCTCTGACTATTTGACGGTTTCGACTTACACCGGCGCAAGGTCACCGCGCTGCCAGCCTTCCTGGGTCTCTGCCATGAAGTCTGCATAGCGCCCTTCTTCGATCGCCTTGCGGATGCCGGCCATCAATTCCTGGTAATAGGCGAGATTGTTCCAGCTCAAAAGCATGCCGCCGAGCGATTCGTTGGAACGGATCAGGTGATGCAGATAGGCGCGAGAGTAATCCCGCGTCGCCGGGCACGAGGACTGCTCGTCGAGCGGCCGCATGTCTTCGGCATGGCGCGCATTGCGCAGGTTGATCCGGCCGTAGCGCGTGAAGGCCAACCCATGGCGACCGGAGCGCGTCGGCATGACGCAATCGAACATGTCGATCCCGTGCGCGACCGATTTCAGGATATCGTCCGGCGTTCCGACGCCCATCAGGTAACGCGGCTTCTCCGCCGGCAAGACCGGGCACGTGACATCGAGCATGTCGAGCATCACCTCCTGCGGCTCGCCGACGGCGAGCCCGCCCACCGCATAGCCCTTCAGGTCGAGCTCCTTGAGCGCCAAGGCGGAGCGTTCGCGCAGCTTCGGAATGTCGCCGCCCTGCACGATGCCGAACATCGCCTTGCCCGGCTGGTCGCCGAAGGCGACCTTGCAGCGCTCCGCCCAGCGGATCGACATTTCCATCGCGCGCTCGATTTCGCCCGGCTCCGCCGGCAGCGCGACGCACTCGTCGAGCTGCATCTGTATGTCGCTGTCGAGCAGCCCCTGGATCTCGATCGAGCGTTCCGGCGACATATGATAGAGCGCGCCGTCGACATGGCTCTTGAAGGTCACGCCCTGTTCGTTGAGCTTGCGCAGGCTCGATAGCGACATCACCTGGAAGCCGCCGCTGTCGGTCAGGATCGGTCTTTCCCAGCGAATGAAGTTGTGCAGACCGCCGAGCCGCGCAACGCGTTCGGCACCGGGACGCAGCATCAAATGGTAGGTGTTGCCGAGAATGATGTCGGCGCCGAGTTCACGCACCTGATCGAGATACATCGCCTTGACCGTACCGACTGTTCCGACCGGCATGAAAGCCGGCGTCCGGATTGTCCCGCGCGGCATCGAAACCTCACCGCGGCGCGCCTTGCCGTCAGTTGCAAGCAGCTTGAATTGAAACGTCTCGGTCATTGGTCTTTCCGGAAGAGCAGGCTTGCATCGCCATAGGAGTAGAAGCGGTAACCGGCTGCGATCGCATGGGTATAGGCGCCGCGCATCGTTTCCAATCCGGCGAAGGCAGAAACCAGCATGAACAGCGTCGATTTCGGCAGGTGGAAATTGGTCATCAGCATGTCGACGGCGCGGAAGCGATAGCCCGGGGTGATGAAGATCCCGGTCGTACCCGACCAGGGATGGATCTTTCCGTCCTCTGTCGCAGCGCTTTCGATCAGCCGAAGCGACGTCGTGCCGACGCAGACGATGCGTCCGCCGCGCGCCCGCACCGCATTCAGCTTTTCGGCGGTCACCGCGTCGACATGGCCGATCTCCTCGTGCATCACGTGGTCATCGGTATCGTCGGCCTTGACCGGCAGGAAAGTTCCCGCCCCGACGTGCAGCGTGACGAAGTGCCGCTCGATGCCGGCCTCGTCAAGCTTGCCGAACAGCCGGTCGGTGAAGTGCAGACCCGCCGTCGGAGCCGCGACGGCTCCCTCCTCGCGGGCATAGACGGTCTGATAGTCGGCGCGGTCGCGCGCATCTTCGGAACGCTTGGAAGCAATGTAAGGCGGCAGCGGAATATGCCCGACCGACATGATCGCCTCGTCGAGCACCGGACCGGAAAGCTCGAAGCGAAGAGTGACCTCCCCTGCCTCGCCCTTTTCTTCGACCGTCGCATCGAGCGAACCCAGCAGGCAGGCATTGCCTCCATGGCCGAAGCTGATCCGGTCGCCGGGCTTCAGCCGTCGGGCCGGCCGCGCGAAAGCCTTCCAGCGGTCGGGGGCGACGCGCATGTGCAGCGTCAGCGAGACCTGCGTGGCGACGTCCTCGCCGCGCCGGCGAATGCCCTCGAGCTGCGCCGGAATGACCTTCGTATCGTTGAAGACGAGCGCATCGCCGGGGCTCAGGAACGACGGCAGATCGAGCACACCGAAGTCGGAAAGAGCCGGCTCGCGTTGCGGTCGCACGACGAGCATGCGGGCGCTGTCGCGCGGGCTCGCGGGCCTCAGCGCGATGGAAGTCTCCGGCAGGTCGAAATCGAACAGGTCTACGCGCATAGGGGTATCGAACAAAAGCAAACCCGCCCCGGTGGCTTAAGCGCGACCGGGGCGGGTCTGTGCATTAGCGCAAATCAGGCGTCCGCGGCAACCCGCATGGAGACGATCGAGTCGGGATCGCGCACCGGTTCACCGCGCTTGATCTGGTCGATGATGTCCATGCCTTCGATGACCTGACCCCAGACGGAGTACTGCTTGTTGAGCCAGGGGGCGTCGGTAAAGCAGATGAAGAACTGGGAGTTCGCAGAGTTCGGCATCTGGCTGCGGGCCATCGAGCAGGTGCCGCGCACATGCGAAACCTCGGAGAACTCGGCCTTGAGGTCCGGCTTGGAGGAGCCGCCCATGCCGGCGCGCGCCGGGTTGAAGTGCTCGCCGCCGGTCTTGCCGTACTGCACGTCGCCGGTCTGCGCCATGAAGTCCTCGATCACGCGATGGAACACGACGCCGTCATAGGCGCCCTCGCGCGACAGTTCCTTGATTCGGGCGACATGGCCCGGAGCCACGTCCGGCCGAAGCTCGATCACCACCCTGCCCTTGGTGGTCTCCATGATGATCGTGTTTTCCGGATCTTTGATCTCGGCCATGGTTTTTCTCCTTCTGTCTGATCCTATTTGCCGACCTTGACGCTGATCATGCGGTCAGGGTCCGTGACGGCGCCGTTGTTGGCGTCGTCGCCAAGCTTGATGTTGTCGACATTCTCCATGCCTTCGACGACCTTGCCAACGACCGTGTATTGGCCGTTCAGGAAATCGCCCGGAGCGAACATGATGAAGAATTGCGAGTTGGCGCTGTCCGGGCTCTGCGAGCGCGCCATGCCGATGGTGCCGCGCTCGAAGGGAACATCCGAGAACTCGGCCTTGAGGTCCGGCTTCGAAGAGCCGCCCGTGCCGGCAGACTCCGGCTGAAAGCCGTCTTTCATGTCGCCATACTGGACGTCGCCGGTCTGTGCCATGAAACCTTTGATTACCCGATGGAAGGCGACGTTGTCGTATTCGCCGGCGGCGGCCAGTTCCTTGATCTGCTGCACGTGCTTCGGCGCGATGTCCGGGCGCAGCTCGATGACGACGGGGCCGTCCTTGAGCTCGATCGTCAGGAAATTGTCGCTCGACTGGGCCTGAGCGCCTCCCGTGAGGGTGGCGAGCGCCAGGGCGCCTGCAAAAGCGAATTGGAGGATTTTCATGCGTTCTCCTTGCGTGGTGGAAGCTCAGGCTTTGTGCTTCGCCTGCAGCGCCTGAAAGACCGGCCCGGGAACAAAGGCGCTGACGTTGCCGCCCATGGCTGCGATCTGCCGGACCAATGTGGCCGTAATGGGCCGGGATGCTGTCCCCGCGGGCAGAAACAGTGTCTGGATATCGGGGGCCATTTGCCTGTTCATGCCGGCCATCTGCATCTCGTAATCGAGATCCGTGCCGTCCCGCAACCCACGCACCAGAAGGCTTGCTCCATGCTGACGGGCGGCATCGACGACCAGGTTGTCGAAGGCGACGACGGCGATGTCCCCCGCCCTTTGCGGCAGGGATTCACTGAGCGAGCGACGGATCAGACCTGCCCGTTCGTCGAAGGAAAAGAGCGGCGTCTTGCCGGGGTGAATGCCGATCGCGACGATCACCTTCGACGCGACGTTAAGCGCCTGAACGAGCACATCAAGATGACCGTTCGTCATCGGATCAAAGGAGCCGGGATAGAAAGCCGTGGTCATCGCGCCTGTTTCCGTTTGGTGAAGCCTTTTGTCACGGACCGTGGCCAATCGCAAGGGTGGCGCGATCCACCTCGCCCTGTTCCACCGGAAACAGCAGCGCCCCAAGGATGAATGCTAGATGAACCCAGCGTTCAAGATGACTTCACACCGGAAGTTGTAGCCTGAAACAACAAGTGAATGGAACTTTTCTGAATGGCATGCCGTTGTAGCAGGTGAAAGGAGACGGCCATGGGACTTGCGATATTTTCGATGGCGATGTTTTTCGCAATGATTTTTGCGACCATGCAAGCGCTTCGCAACGAGACCCGTGACCGCGTGACGGTCCTGTCGGCAGCAACGGATGGGCTGAGGAAAAAGTGAAGGCGACCGCGACGGCAAGAACGTCGCCAACGCCCTGAGATGAAATGCCTCCAGGAAACTTCTGCCAGGAAGTTTCACAAGCGGTTCCATTTCTTCCCCTGGTGGGACCGCTCACTATGAGCCGGACGGCATCCCCTGCCCGTCCGGCTATTCTTTTGCCCAGTTCGTGCATCGCTCGATTGCTAGAGCGGGATGAGGAAAAGTGTGTGCGGTTTTCCGCCCGTCTCCCGCTCTAACCTATTAGAATCGATCACGTTCATGATTTTAGGTCGATCCGACCTTAAATCATCGTGATCACACGGCAGCAGGTCTGCGCATCGAGTGGATGAGGCGGAAGAAGCGCCAGTTGAGCAGCAGGGCGGCCGCCGCCAGCCCCAGCGCGAAGCCGAACCAGACGCCGACGCCGCCGAATTCTAGCGGAAAGGCGAAGGCCCAGGCGCAGACGAAACCGATCGGCCAATAGGAAATCATCGCCAGGATCATCGGCACGGTCGTGTCCTTCAGTCCGCGCAGCATGCCGGCGGCGATCGCCTGGAGCCCATCGACCAGTTGGAACGCGCCAGCAATGACGATCAGCGGACCGGCGAAGGCAAGCACCTCGGCGGCGTCGGGCCGGCCGGTGTCGAGATAGAGGGTCGCGAGTTGATAGGGAAGCAGTGCGAAGATCGTGCTGCCCACGGCTGCGAACCAAGAACCGAGGGCGAGCACGGCGACGGCGGCGCGCCGGACGCCGAGGAGATCGCCGCTGCCATAGGCAAGGCCGACGCGAACCGTGCCCGCCTGGGCAAGGCCGAGCGGAATCATGAAGGCGATCGACGCGAACTGGAGCGCGATGCCATGCGCCGCGAGTTCGATGGTGCCGATCGTTCCCATCAGCAGCGAAGCGACGGTGAAGAGGCTCACTTCCGCAAGGATCGTCAGCGAAATCGGAACGCCGAGATAGATGACCTCGCGGAAAGCCGGCCAGTCCGGGCGCCAGAAGCGCACAAAAAGCTCATGCCGATCGAGTTCCGGCTGGCTGCGTATGTAGCCGATCGTCAGCGCCGCACCAAGCAGCGCCACGCCGAGAGCAGCGACCGCGGCACCGAATATACCAAGCGCCGGAAAGCCGAAATGGCCGTAGATCAGCAGATAGCAGAGCACGGCGTTGAGAACCAGGGTCGCGAGCGTCACGTAAAGTATGATCCCGGCCCGCTCCAGGCCGCTCAGAAACGCCAGCAGCACCATGAAGATCAGGCTCGGAAAGATCGCCCATTGCGCGATGTGCAGATATTCCGCAGCGAGAGCCGAAACTTCCGGCTTCTGGCCGGCAAGAAGCAGGATCGGCTCGGCCATCCAGAGGATCGGCGCGGTCACGAGCCCATAGAGCAGGACCACCCACATGCCCATGCGCACGGAGCGGCGGACCGACACTCTGTCGCCCCGCCCCTGCGCCTGCGCGACCATGGGCACCACGGCATTTGCGAAGCCGCTGCCGAATATGAAGATGGTGAAAAAGAACTGTGTGGCGAGGATGATCGCGGCAAGCTGGACCGCTCCGAGCCTGCCGACCATCAGCACGTCGGTGGTATTGATGGCGAGCTGCGCAAGCTGCGCACCGATGAAGGGTACGCCGAGGTAAACGCTGGCCCGGAAGTGGGTGCCCCACGAATTGTCGGTTTGTGCAGACACAAGCTCTCGGTTCGCGGTCAGCATGGAATAATCCTCGCTCTGCGGCGCAGTGGGCATCAAATTCTAGGAGTAAGCCGAATTACAGCACCACCGGGACGGGCGCTAGCGACAACGGCGAATCTGCTTAATTTTTCATCGGACTATCAAGAAAATTGATCAATCCGCCGGCGCTTGCGATCGTGGCGCAAACTGTTCCCGAGGACCGTTCACCGAAGTCGGCTCGGTGACCTGAAATGCGCCGACGTGCCGCACTCGCAGCAGGAATACGGACAGGCTTGCGACGATCAGGCACGCCGCCACCGCGTAAGGCGCGCCGGAGAACGCGTAACCGGCTGCCAGGCTCGTGAAGAGGGCGAAAATCTGCGTGAACAGAAGCGGCCCGAGGATCGTCGTTATACTCGAAATGCTGGTAAGAGCTCCCTGCAGTTCGCCTTGCGCCGAGGGCGGCACGTGGACCGACGCGATGCTGCGCAATGGCGGATCGGCGAGACTTTCGAGCGCCGTCGCGACGATCACGACATAAACCATCCAGCCCTGCCAGGCAGCCGCGTAGCCGGCCATGCCAAGCGCCGTAAAGACGAGACCGAGCGTCGCCGTCCTTCGCTCACCGAATTTCGACACGACACGCGGCAGGACGACCGCCATCACCAGCGCTCCGCCAACGCCGAAAATGCCGAGTGACAATCCGATCTGCCCCTCGCTCCAGCCGTAGCGATAGGACGAAACGAAGGACCAGACCGCCGGATAGACGGCATGGGCGAGCCAGTAGAGGAAGAAGACGAGACCCACCCAGCCGATTCCGGGATAGTTGCGCATCTGCTTCAGCGCGCCGAGCGGGTTTGCCCGATGCCACTCGAAGCGGCGCCGATTTGCCGGTTGAAGCGTCTCGGGGAGAAGGAACAGGCCGATCGCGAAGTTGGCGAAGGAGAGCGCGGCCGCGCCGTAAAATGGGACGCGTGGACCCAACTCGCCAAGAAGGCCGCCGATCACAGGACCGAGCGCGAAGCCGGTGCCGAAAGCGATGCCGATCAACCCGAAGTTCCTGGCACGGTTTGTATCGTCGCTGACGTCGGCGATGAAGGCGGAGGCAGTGCCAAAGCTGGCGCCGCTGATGCCGGCGAGAATGCGGCCGACAAACAGCATCCAATAGCTCGTCGCCAGCGCGCAGATCAGGTTGTCGATCGCGAACGTCAAGACCGAGGCCAGCAGGATCGGCCGCCGTCCGAACCGGTCGCTCAAATTGCCGATCACCGGCGCAAATAGAAACTGCATGCCCGAATAGACGAGCAGCAGCCAGCCGCCCTCGATAGCCGCCTCGCCGACATTCGCCCCGGTCAGTTCCTGAAGGTAGCTGGGCAGCACGGGGACGATGATGGCAATGCCCATGATGTCGAGAAGCAGGATCAAGAAGACGAGGAACAGGCCGCGTCGCACGAATTTCCTGTCGAGCATGAAGCTCCCCTCCCCGCTGTCCGTCGCAGCGGAGACAGAACAAGAACGACGTCACCAAATAAGGTTTATCGCATCGTCTGGAGCGAAACAATCCAAGAACATTTCAAAGGTGCTTATCGGAATGATCACGATAGCGAATGAGTTTCCCTGCTCAACCTGCGTTCATCGCGACAAGGGTCGCTGCCGTACCTTCAGGAAATCGACGAAAGCGCGCAGCGGCGGCGGCATGTGTCGCCGGCCCGCGTAGTAGAGATAGGGTCCCGGGAAGCTGGTTACCCATTCTTCCAGAATAGGAACAAGGCGCCCGGCTTTGATTTCCGGCACGAGGAATTCTTCAAAGGTCCGGATGATCCCGAGCCCGGCAACGGCAGCGCTGATCTCGAGATCGATTGTATTGGCGAGCACGGTAGCCGGTGGCGCCACGGTGATTGTCGTCTCGCCCTCGCCGAATTCCCAGGGCAATGCGATGCCGTTCTGAAACCGATGGCGGATTGTGGCGTGATCGAGGATATCGCGCGGATGCTGCGGCACGCCGCGGCGGGCAAGATAGGCCGGGGCGGCCGCCGTGGCATAACGCTGCACGCGCGGCCCGATCGGGATGGCGATCATGTCCTTTTCGAGACGCTCCTCGTAACGCACGCCTGCGTCGAAGCCCGCCGCCAGAACATCGATGAAGCCGTCCTCCGCGGTTACCTCCAGGGTGATCGCCGGGCGAGCCTGGAGAAAAGGACCGACGATGGGGGGCAGGATCTCGCGCGCAACGATTGTCGGGACGTTCAACCGCAAGGTTCCAGCCGGGTTGTCGATTTCGCTGGCCGCCTGATCGAGAGCGCCAGCGATCTCGCCGAGCGCCGGCGCCAGCCGCTCGACGAGGCGCCTGCCCGCCTCGGTTACCGTGACGCTGCGCGTCGTGCGGTTGAGCAGCCGCACGCCCAGCCGGGATTCGAGCCGCCGCAGCGCCTCGCTGAGAGCGGACGCCGACACGCCTCGTTTCTTTGCGGCCGTACGAAAGCTGCGTTCGCGCGCCACGGCCGCGAAGGCGTCGAGATCGGCAAGGGGAAGATCATTCATTGTGCGGCAATCCGTACAAGCTGTGTCATGAATGACGGATTATCGCACAGATCGATCGGGAGTAAAACGTTACAGCGAACGAAACGGCCGTAGGGCCTCACGCAAGGAGAAGTGAGATGCAGATGGTTTCGCTAGGCACGTCCGGTCCAGAGGTTGCGGCGATCGGCCTCGGCTGCATGGGGATGTCGGGGATGTACGGTCCGGCCGATCGGGCGGAAAGCATTGCCACCATTCATGCCGCCATCGAGGCCGGCATCACGCTGCTCGACACGGGCGATTTCTACGGCATGGGTCACAACGAGATGCTGATCCGCGAAGCTCTCGCCGGAAGGCCCCGGGACAAGCTACAACTGAGCGTGAAGTTCGGTGCGCTGCGCGATGCGGCCGGCGGCTGGTCCGGCTACGATGGGCGGCCAAAGGCGGTGCGGAACTTCCTGGCCTACAGCCTGCAGCGCCTCGGCGTCGACCATATCGATATCTATCGTCCCTCCCGTCTCGACCCGGATGTGCCGATCGAAGAGACGATCGGTGCAATCGCGGACATGGTCAAAGCGGGCTATGTGCGTCACATCGGCCTCTCCGAGGTCGGAGCAGAGACGATCCGCCGTGCCGCCGCCGTCCACCCGATCAGCGACCTGCAGATCGAATATTCGCTGATCTCGCGAGGGATTGAGGACCAGATCCTCCCCACGTGTCGAGAACTCGGGATAGGCATCACCGCCTATGGCGTGCTGTCGCGCGGCCTGATCAGCGGTCACTGGCAGAAGGACGCAGCCAGGAGCGGCGACTTCCGCGCCATGAGCCCCCGTTTCCAGGAAGGCAATCTCGAACAGAACCTCGCCTTGGTCGAAGCCTTGAGACGCGTTGCGGCTGACAAAGGCGCCACGGTGGCGCAGATCGCCATCGCCTGGGTCGCCGCTCAGGGCGGGGATATCGTGCCGCTCGTCGGTGCCCGGCGTCGCGACCGTCTGTCCGAGGCGCTCGGCTCACAGGCGGTACGCCTGGATGCCGGGGATCTCGCCGCAATAGAGCGCGCCGTTCCGAAGGACGCTGCCGCCGGCGCGCGCTATCCCGAGGCACAACTTGTCCATATGGACAGCGAAAATCGGCGATAACGGTGCGTAACGGGCCGGGTTTTGCCCGGCCCGACCGAGAATCAAACCGATCCGGAGAAAGTGTCGCAGTCCGACATCCTGCCGCTGTCGAAGCCCCGCTTGAACCACTTCATCCGCTGCTCCGAGGTTCCGTGGTTGAAGCTCTCCGGCACGACGTAGCCCTGCATGCGCTTCTGCAGTGTGTCGTCACCGATCTGGGTGGCCGCATTGAGTGCCTCTTCGAGGTCGCCACGCTCAAGCAAGCCCTTCTGTTCGGTGTATTTGCCCCAAATCCCGGCAAAGCAATCGGCCTGCAATTCGACGCGGATCGACATCTGGTTCGCCTCGGCCTCGCTCATACGCTGACGCATTTGATTGAACTTCGGCAGGACACCGACCAAGTTCTGAACGTGGTGGCCAACCTCGTGCGCCAGGACATAGGCTTGCGCGAAATCGCCGGCCGCATCGAATTTCTGTGCGAGCTCCTCGAAGAAGCTCATGTCAAGATAAACCTTGCGATCGCCCGGGCAATAGAAGGGACCCGACGCCGCCTGGGCAAATCCACAGGCCGACTGGACGGCACCGTTGAAGAGCACCAGTTTGGGCTCCTCGTATTGTTCGCCGCCGGCCTGGAAGATGCCGTTCCAGGTATCTTCGGTTTCGGCAAGCACGGTCGCCATGAACGCCTTCATTTCCTCTTCCTCGGCCGAGCCGCGCGGCGCCTGCGATCCGTCACTCTGCTCGAAGCCAGGCATGTTCACCGGGCCACCCTCGAGCACCTGGAGCATGTCGATGCCCATGGCCTTGAGGATGAAATAGAGGATAACGAGGAAGATGATCGTGCCGAAGCTCAAGCCACCGCCGGCGCGACGCATGCCGCCCCCGCCGGTCGGAATGCGGAATCCTCCGCCGCGGCCGAAGGGGCCGCCTCCAAGGCCGCCGGGGCTTGCTCCCCGCTGATCCTCGACGTTGCTGGACTGGCGGCGGCCCTTCCATTCCATGATCTGTCCTCCGGAGACGTCGCTTCTACCTTGGCGCGTTGAACAGTTATATGCCCGCGCGACGACCCATGTAAAACGCAATCGCCACCGGGCGGTTTCATCGGGCGGGTCATTTTCTGCGCTATTTCCGACCTGTCCGCGTCCGGGCGGCCGATGATGTCTCTGCGCTTTCGACTTCCTATCTGCGACGCGCGGCACGGTGCATGGAGTGCTGGTGACTGCGCCTTCCGAATGGGTCGCGGGCGAGAAGCGAATATCTTCGGTTTATTGTCGATTCCGGAATTTTCGGGGTTCCGCTGGCAGAGACATTTGCCTATAAGCCGCTTCTAGCCTGAAAACACCATTCATTGCGCACCCGGCCGGTGATCTCCCACCTCGGCCGGTTTTTCGCGCAACCAGAAAACGGATGACAACCATGCCGAAGCGCCAAGATATCAAATCGATCCTCATCATCGGCGCGGGACCGATCGTGATCGGCCAGGCATGCGAGTTCGATTACTCCGGCACCCAGGCTTGCAAGGCGCTCAAGGAGGAAGGCTACCGGGTCATCCTCGTCAATTCCAACCCGGCAACGATCATGACCGACCCCGGGCTTGCCGACGCGACCTATGTCGAGCCGATCACCCCCGAGGTCGTCGCCAAGATCATCGCCAAGGAACGTCCCGACGCGCTGCTGCCGACCATGGGCGGACAGACGGCGTTGAACACGGCGCTTTCGCTGCGGCGGATGGGCGTTCTCGACCGCTACAATGTCGAGATGATCGGCGCCAAGCCCGAGGCGATCGACAAGGCCGAGGACCGCGCCCTCTTCCGTGAGGCGATGGCCAAGATCGGGCTCGAAACGCCGAAGTCGCGGCTGGCGAATGCCACCGACATCAAGGACCTGGACCGCAAGGCACATGAGGCGGAACGCGCCGCGCTCAAGGCGAAATTTTCCGGGAACGACCTCGACTCGGCGCTCGACGAACTCGAGAACAAGTGGAACCTCGGCGAAGGCGACCGCAAGCAGCGCTATGTGAACCACGCGATGGCGATCGCCGCGCAGGCGCTCGACGATGTCGGCCTGCCGGCAATCATCCGGCCCTCCTTCACGCTCGGCGGCACGGGCGGCGGCATCGCCTACAACCGGTCGGAATTCTTCGAGATCGTCGGCAGCGGTCTCGACGCGTCGCCGACGACGGAAGTCCTGATCGAGGAGTCGGTGCTCGGCTGGAAGGAATATGAAATGGAAGTCGTCCGCGACAAGGCGGACAATTGCATCATCATCTGCTCGATCGAGAACATCGACCCGATGGGCGTCCATACGGGCGATTCCATCACCGTCGCGCCGGCGCTGACGCTGACCGACAAGGAATATCAGATCATGCGCAACGCCTCGATCGCGGTCTTGCGCGAGATCGGCGTCGAGACCGGCGGATCGAACGTCCAATTCGCCGTCAATCCGGAAAACGGCCGCTTGGTTGTCATCGAGATGAACCCGCGCGTCTCGCGCTCTTCGGCACTCGCCTCCAAGGCCACCGGTTTCCCAATCGCCAAGATCGCCGCCAAGCTTGCCATCGGCTATACGCTCGACGAACTGGAGAACGATATCACCGGTGGAGCCACGCCGGCCTCGTTCGAACCGTCGATCGACTATGTCGTCACCAAGATCCCGCGCTTTGCCTTCGAAAAATTCCCAGGCGCCGAGCCCACGCTGACCACCGCAATGAAGTCGGTCGGCGAAGTCATGGCGATCGGCCGGACCTTTGCGGAATCGCTGCAGAAGGCGCTTCGCGGGCTCGAAACGGGATTGACCGGTCTCGATGAGATCGAGGTCCCGGATTTCGACGAGAACGGCGACGGCCGCAACGCCATCCGTGCCGCGATCGGCACGCCGACCCCCGACCGCTTGCGGATGGTCGCCCAGGCGCTGCGCCTCGGCATGACGGAAGCGGAAGTGCACGAGGCCTGCAAGATCGATCCCTGGTTCATCGCCCAGTTGAAGGCGATCGTCGACATGGAGGCCCGCATCCGCGAACACGGCCTGCCGCAGGATGCGGAAAACCTCCGGATGCTGAAGGCGATGGGCTTCTCGGACGCACGGCTTGCGACCTTGACCGGCAAGCGCCCGAAGGAAGTGGCGGAATTGCGCAACGCGCTGAACGTCCGCCCGGTCTATAAGCGCATCGACACCTGTGCCGCCGAATTCGCCTCGCCGACCGCCTACATGTATTCGACCTATGAGACGCCGTTCGTCGGCGCCGCGCGTTCCGAGGCGCAGGTCTCCGATCGCAAGAAGGTCGTCATACTGGGTGGCGGCCCGAACCGGATCGGCCAGGGCATCGAGTTCGACTATTGCTGCTGCCACGCGGCCTTCGCGCTAAAGGACGCCGGCTACGAAGCGATCATGATCAACTGCAACCCGGAAACCGTTTCGACCGACTATGATACCTCCGACCGGCTCTATTTCGAGCCCCTGACGGCGGAAGACGTGATCGAGATCATGCGCGCCGAACAGGAAAACGGCACGCTGCACGGCGTCATCGTGCAGTTCGGCGGCCAGACGCCGCTGAAGCTTGCCGAGGCGCTGGAGAAGAACGGCATCCCGATCCTCGGCACCGCACCCGACGCGATCGACCTTGCCGAGGACCGCGACCGCTTCCAGAAGCTCTTGATGAAGCTCGATCTCAACCAGCCGCGCAACGGCATCGCCTACTCCGTCGAGCAGGCGCGGCTCGTCGCCGCCGAAATCGGCTTCCCGCTGGTCGTGCGCCCGTCCTACGTTCTCGGCGGCCGCGCCATGCAGATCATCCACTCGGAAGGCATGCTGCAGACCTACCTGCTCGATACGGTCCCGGGGCTGGTGCCGGAAGACATCAAGCAGCGCTATCCGAATGACAAGACCGGCCAGATCAACACGCTGCTCGGCAAGAACCCGCTGCTCTTCGACAGCTACCTGACCAATGCGATCGAAGTGGACGTCGATTGCCTGTGCGACGGGAAGGATGTCTTTGTCTCCGGTATCATGGAGCATATCGAGGAGGCCGGCATTCACTCCGGCGACTCGGCCTGCTCGCTGCCGGTACACTCGCTCGACAAGAACCTCGTCGACGAGCTCGAGCGCCAGACGGCGGCACTTGCCAAGGCGCTGAACGTCGGCGGCTTGATGAACGTGCAGTTCGCCATCAAGGACGGCACGATCTATGTCCTCGAAGTCAATCCGCGCGCGTCCCGCACGGTTCCCTTCGTCGCCAAGACGATCGGCGCGCCGATTGCCAAGATTGCCGCTCGCGTGATGGCCGGTGAAAACCTGGACGATGCGATCGCCGCCTATGGCAAGAAGCCGGATCCGCGCAACCTCAAGCATATTGCCGTCAAGGAAGCCGTGTTCCCGTTTGCCCGCTTCCCGGGCGTCGACACGCTGCTCGGTCCGGAAATGCGCTCCACCGGCGAAGTGATCGGCCTCGACACCGACTATGCGCTGGCCTTCGCCAAGTCCCAGCTGGGCGCCGGCGTCGACTTGCCGCGCGACGGAACGGTCTTCGTCTCTGTACGTGACGAGGACAAGGTACGGGTGCTGCCGGCCATCCGCGTTCTCGCGGATATCGGTTTCAAGGTCGTGGCGACCGGCGGCACGGCACGGTTCCTGGGCGAGCACGGCATCACCGCCACCAAGATCAACAAGGTGCTCGAGGGGCGGCCGCACGTCGAGGACGCCATTCGCAACCGCCAGGTCCAGCTTGTCATCAACACCACGGACGGCAACAAGGCGATCTCCGACTCGAAGTCGCTCCGCCGTGCGACCCTGATGCAGAAGGTCCCCTACTACACGACCATGGCCGGAGCTGAAGCTGCGGCTCACGCCATCAAGGCGCTGAAGGCGGGCAACCTCGAAGTCCGTCCGCTGCAGAGCTATTTCGACGCTTGACGGAAGGTCTTGGCGCACCCGGAATGCCGGGTGCGCCATCGTACGTCGAAGTTCAGTAACGCCGCTGAATACAACCTGAACGTCTGGTTCAGGCCCCATTCGGGTGCGACGTGGTTCTCTGATCCCATGAGCAGCGAAGCCGAAATCAACCGGCAAGGCGCAGGACTGGGGCAACGACGTGCGGCACTATTTCTTTGATCTCCACTGGGTTGATGGACGCTTCATCGACGAGGAGGGTATCGCCCATTTCGACGATGGTTCGGCGCTCTTTTACGCCCGGCGCATTGCCGACAAGATCGGCCGCGATATCGACTACGGATCGTTGACGGTGGAGGTCCGCTCCCGCGAGGGCAAGTTGCTCGCGACCGTTGCGCCATCCGAGGGCCGCGGCTGCGAGCAGTTTGCCTTGATTGCTACAGCGCCGCGCGCCTTATCAGGCGCGCAAAGGTCGCTGTAGCCCTTGGAATTGCTGCATGTCTTCGTCCTTGAATCGAGGACGATTTAAGGAGACATGCAGTAGGCGCCGCCCGGGCGTGTTCCGCCACCAGCGTGAGAACGCCGTTCCCCTGGACGGGGCCGCAGCCCTTACTTGAGCTGCGCGGCGCGAGGTGCCCGCCGCGTCAAGCGAAGAGTTCGGATCGCGAAAAAGAGCGATGCGGCGGCAATGACGCAGGCCAGAGCAAACACGATGGTCAGCGACAAGGACAAGACCTGCTCGCTGACGTCCTCATCGAGGCCGAAAGTATTGGCGGTCACGCCGAAAAGGGCGGCGCCTATCGCGTAACCGGCCGATTGCAGCGTCGGCAGCAACGCCGACGTCTTGTCGCGTTCTTCTCTGGTCGACACGTCCATCAGAAATTGGCTGAGTGTTCCCCAACTGATCCCGAAGCCGGCCCCGATTGCGACCTGCCCAACGAACACCAGACCGTATTCGCCGCTGCCGACGGCGAGCGTCAGTCCGATGAGACCAAGGCAAAGGATCAGCGGCCCCGCCCACATCAGCCGAATGCGCACTGCGTGCGAGGGCAGGCTGGCGACGAATATTGCCGTTGCACTCCAGGACATGGCCATCAAGGCGCTGGAAAAGCCGGCGGCTGTCGGTCCGAAGTCCCACGATTGCTGCATTGAATAGACGAGATAAACGGAACCGGACGCCTGGGCCAGCGGCATCAACAGGACGACCCAGAGACCGGTGCCGAGCGCGGTTCGCATCGAGAAGGCCCCGAACGGCAGAATGGAGTTCGGCGATCTGCGATCGGATTGGACCGCCGTCATGAAAACGGCGATTGCCATCATCAGAAAAGCCGCCGTCACATAGCCGTTGCCGGCAGTATTGGAGATTGAGATCAACAAGATGCCGACACCGAAGGCGAGTACTCGCAGCAAGGGAATTGCCCCTGCCGCTCCCTTGCGGTCCTTCGGCTGGCGGACGATCGTGACGACGAGCGCCAGGAAGACCGCCACGGCTGGTATGTTGACAAAGAAAGCGGCGCGCCACGACCAGTATTCCGTCAGCAGTCCGGAGATCAGCGGGCCGGCAAAGGCGGCAGAGGCCCAGACGATGGCTTCCGCCCCGAACACCTTGGGAACGAGGCGCGGCGGAAAAAGCTCTGGTATCAGGGCGTAGCAAACACCGGCAATGATGCCCTCGCCCAATCCCTGCAGCAGCCTGCCGGCAAGCACTTGCGGCATGCCGGTTGCGAGCGTCGCGATGACCGTGCCCGTGGCGAAGACAAGTGCCGCGGCGACAAGCGTATTGCGCGCACCGAATCTTGCTTTCTGATTGGCGGCCAAGGCGCCGCCGATAATGGCGAAGACGAGATAGAGCGTGAAGGCCCAGGACAACAGGGCCGCCCCACCGAATTCCTCGACCGCCGTCGGCAAGGCCGTCGAAATGAAGAACTCGTTGAAGGCAAAGAGCGCGACGCCAAGGCACAACGTCACGGTTGCCGCGAGATGGTCTCTCGTTAGCAATTCGCTCCAGCGGCCCTCACCATCCCTCTGCATCGTCACGCTGGAGGTCCTCGGGTTCTCTTCGACTACACTCATGGATTGGTTCCGATCGCTTGTTCATGGAACCAGGACTGATACAACCTCAAGCGCTCTTGAGGTAAAGAGGGTTTTTCAGGTGCCCGCTTTTTCGAAGAAGCTCGGGGCCGAGCATGGCCCTCGCCAGACCGTGAACCGGCGCGAAAAATCTGGCTTTCGCGCTTCCGTTTCTGTTATAAGAACGGTTCAGATGTTTTCGGACGGTTCCGGTGCTTTGCTCCGGGGACCGTTTTCTTTTGCGTCGGCGCCGCCGAAAGGCGGCGCCGCGCGCTTGATAAAGGACAATGAAATGGTCGACAAGGTTCCGATGACCCAGGGTGGATTCGCCAATCTGCAGGAGGAGCTGCGCTGGCGCCAACAGGAAGAACGCCCGCGAATCATCGAGGCGATCGCCGAAGCACGTGCCCATGGGGACCTGTCGGAAAATGCCGAATACCATGCCGCCAAGGAGGCGCAGAGCCACAACGAGGGCCGTGTTTCCGAGCTCGAGGATCTGATCGCCCGGGCGGAGGTCATCGATCTTTCGAAGATGTCCGGCTCGAAGATCAAGTTCGGCGCCAGGGTCAAACTCGTCGACGAGGACACCGAGGAGGAAAAGACCTACCAGATCGTTGGCGACCAGGAAGCCGACGTCAAGGCCGGCCGAATCTCGATCTCCTCGCCGATCGCCCGCGCGCTGATCGGCAAGGAGGTTGGCGACTCGATCGAGGTGAATGCACCGGGCGGCTCCAAGGCCTACGAAATCCTCGCCGTTCAGTGGGGCTGATCGCCCGAGGCCGACAGCAGAAACACGGAAACGCGGCGGGGTGATTGGACCTCGCCCATTCCCTTCAGGGCGCGGCATTCGTTCCGCCCCTCTCTTCCCCAAAGAACCTGAAGCTAGAGGCGCAAGGAGCGCGCTCACGTGGCCGATATCCGGGACATCGAGATCATTGCGCCCAATTTCAAGCGCCGTCTCTCCGGTGTCACTTCGACGATCATCCAGCTCATTCCCGTTCAGCGCAACCTTGGACAGAAGATCGCGGTGCTCGGGTCCGGGCTTCCCAAGAGTCTGCCGTCCGTCCGGTTTCGCGATCTGATCCACCTCTGGCAGAAGCCGGCAGGCCGCCGCTGTCGCGTCTGGCATGCGCGCCGCAATGTCGAAATGCTGCCGGCTATTCTCCTGCGCGATCTGCTGCGGATGAAGATCCGGATCGTCTTCACCTCCGCCTCGCAGCGGCGGCATACCGGGTGGAGCAAGTTCCTGATCAGCCGGATGGACGCGGTGATCGCCACCAGCGCGAAGACCGCCGCCTATCTGGAGGTTCCGAGCACCGTGATCCTGCATGGGATCGATACGCATCGGTTCCGGCCGCCTGTCGACAAGGCGACGGCGAAACGGGCGCTCGATCTCGATCCGTCCAGGAAATATGCCGGTTGTTTCGGCCGTGTTCGACATCAGAAGGGGACCGACCTCTTTGTCGACAGCATGATTGCCCTTTTGCCCAGCCGACCCGAATGGGGCGCGATCGTCGCCGGACGCGCCACCGGCCCTCACCTCGCCTTCGAGGCTGAATTGAAGGACCGCGTCGCCAAGGCGGGACTCGCCGACCGCATATTGTTCGTCGGCGAACACACGAATATTCCCGATTGGTACCGCGCCCTCGATCTGTTCGTCGCACCGCAGCGCTGGGAGGGTTTTGGCCTGACACCGCTCGAGGCAATGGCGAGCGGCGTGCCGGTCGTGGCAAGCGACGTCGGGGCTTTCTCCGAATTGATTGCGGAGGGGCCGCACGAAACAGGGCTTATCATTCCGGCGGGGAATCTTGAGGCGATGGTCGATGGTGCGGCCGCATTCATGGATGACCTGCCGCGGCTTGCCGCTGCCGCTGCCAACGGTCTGTCGCGCGCGTCGAGGAATTTCGCCATCGACGGCGAAGCTCAGGCAATCGGCGCGATCTACGACAGGCTGATGCGCTGACCGGCGGGTTACCGCTTCGAGGCGAACAGCCTCAGATAGGCATCGGTGATCGCCTGCTTGGAGAACTGGCCGACCAGCGTCTCGTGTCCCCGTTCGGCGAGTGCGGCTCCCAAGGTGCGGTCGTTGGCGATGCGCTCGATCGCGCGCGCGAAGCCATCGGTATCGCCGATGTCGACCATCAGACCGTTTTCGTTATCGCGCATGAACCATTGCGGGCCTTCGGAGCGACTTGAGACGACGGGCGTTCCCTGCGCCCACGCTTCCAGGATGACATTGCCAAGCGGTTCGTGGCTCGAAGCCATGACGAAGATGTCGGCCGCCGCTAGGAACGGTCTTGTGTCCTTCTGCCAACCGGCGAAGCGGACCCGGTTCGCGGCACCCAAATCGGTTGCGAGCTTTTCGAGGTTCTCGCGCTCCTCACCATCGCCCAGCAGCCAGAGGTAAACGCCGGGCACTTTGGCGACCGCCTCGATCAGCGTGTGGAAACCCTTCCGTTCCACGAACCGGCCCATCGACATGACGACGGGTGCGTCCTCCGGCGTGTCGAGCGTCGTTCGGCTGATCGGTTCAACACGCTCGGTGCTGGTGAAGTTGGAAATGACCTCGATGTCCCGCTTCCAGCCAAGCTTGCGGACGTGTTCGGCGATCCCGGGCGTATTGCAGACGATGCAATCCGTGTTGCGAAAATAGTCGAGGCGTGGCGGATAGTCGCCGAGCCGGGAAATCTTGATGCACCCTCTGTAGGCCGGCATCAGTTGGCTGGCGCGCGGTGCCCAGGCCATCAGCGCGTTCGGCCTATCGCGCCGCGCCATATGCATCACCTTGCGCGGCAGGAGCAGACGATCGAGCGACAGGTTCCGGAAATTACTTTCCGTTATCCTGGTCGCACCTTCGATTTCGGAGCGCCACTGTCGGTCGGGCCGGATGACCGAGGTCTGCTCGACACCGCGTTCGGCAAGGGCATTGACGAGATGGACGAAAAAGCGCTCGGCGCCGCCATCCTTGCCGAAGTGGAAGTGCATGACTTTCATCGCTGCGCAGCACCCTTTGCGAAGAGTTCGAGATAGGCGTCGGTAATGGCCTTCTCGGAAAAGCGCGTCTGCAGCGTTTCCCGACCGCCGGCGCTCAGCTTTTCCCGCAATCCCGGATCGTCGCGCAGCCTGCGGATCGCGCTTGCAAGGCCCTCGTCGTCGCCACAGTCCACCATCAGGGCATCGCGCTCATCGGTCATCACCCAGGAAGGCCCTTCGGCTCGCGCCGCAACGGTCGGCTTGCCGGCACCCCAGCCTTCGAAGCACACATTGCCAAGAGGCTCATGCGACGAGTTGATCGCGAAGGCGTCGCCAGCGGCGAGGTAACCATAGGCATTGGTCTGCCACCCGGGAAAGCGGACACGATCTCGTATGCCGAGATTGTCGGTCAACCGCTCCAACTCCTCCCGCTCGGGTCCGTCGCCGAGCAGCCAAAGATAGGTACCCTCGACCTTCTGGATGGCGCGAAGCAGCCCGTCGAACCCCTTGCGCTTGACGAAACGCCCCATGCCGACGACCACGAAGGCTTCGGCGGGCGTTCTCATCTCAGCGCGCGCGATCGGCGCGACGGGCGTGGCACGCGTGAAGTTCGCGATTACCTCGACGCCGCGGCGCCAGCCGAATTCGCGCACCTTGGCGGCGATGTCCGGCGTGATGCACACCAACGTCTCAACATTGGTGTAGTAGCCAAGGTGCTCCGGATAGTCACCGAGACGAGAAATGCGGAAGGCATCCTTGTAAGGAGGCATGAAGCGGCTGGCGCGCAGTTGCCAGGCCATGATGACATCGGGCCGGAACTCCCGGAGGATGCGCGACATCCGCCAGCCCAAGAAGAATCGCGACAACGAGACCCGTCGAAAGACACCCTCGTAAATCCGTGCGCTACCCTCGATTTCGCCGCGCCAGCTGCGCCCGGGGCGGATCAGCACACGCTGCTCGACGCCCCTGTCGTGCAAGGCGTTGACCAGATTCACGAAGAACCGCTCTGCACCGCCTTCCTTGCCGAAATGAATATGCATGACTTTCATAGGTCACCTTTTCCGGGCATTAGAGCGGGATGCGCTTACCTGCGTTCGCGCCGACCGCCCTATCTCTTTGTTTTTGCCGCATTTGTGCGACGGCAGGTGATTCCACCTGCCTGCAAAATGCTCTAGCGGGAAAGCGCATCGTCGACATTCGGCCGGTTTTTCAGCGCATGCCGTTGATAGACCTTAGCCGCGGTCAGGAACGCATAGACCGCCCCGGTCATCGCTTCGATGAAGCCTGGAAAGCCGCAGCGCCACAGCCCGTTGCGGAAATAAAGCCGGTAGAAATAGAGCGGCGGGCCAAACAGCATCTTGTGCGGCCGCAGCGCCCTGCCCTCCGCGAACTGCTGATCCGCTTTCAGCGTCGAATACTTGTTTTCCTTGAGGATCTGCTCGTCGATGATCAGCGGCCTGTAATGCAGCAGGCTGCCGGTTCGGGCCGCGCCCGCCTTGCCGTCCGGAATAATTCCTTCGTGCACCTTCTGGTCAAGGTCGTAGCGGCCGCAACCGTTGCGGATGAGACGAAGATTGCGCCGCTCACGCACGTTTTCGGGCGTATAGCCGTAGCCGATCAGATAGGGGCGACGCGCCACCCGCCAGCCGACGATATCTGCCGGAGCGTTCAGAAGCGAAGGCAGCAGAGCCTTCAGCGCCTCGTCTAACCGCTCGTCTGCATCGATGTTGAAACACCAGGGCTGACCGCACTGCTCCAGGGCGAATTGCTTCTGCCCGGCATAGCCCCGCCACGGTTCGTACATGAACCGGATGGGCCAGCCCTTGTCGATATAGGATTGCACCAGCGCCGCCGTGCCGTCGGTCGAGCCGGAATCGACGATGACGATTTCGGCGCATTGCGAGAGGCTCTCGATGCAATTGCCGAGATAGGCCTCCTCGTTCAGGCAGATGATGAAGGCGGAGAGCGGGAGCTTTGGCGTCATTGAGATCTTCTGACCGGCCGCGTGCGTGGTGCGAAGGGGGCTCGTGTCGCGAGCGTCAGGTTTCTGCTGCCCAGTTCGCCCCGATTGAATGGCAATGGCGATGCATCGCTAGATCTCCACCTGGCAGGCGTCCTTCACTTGGCGGATCGTCAGCATCGTCCGTACTGTATCGACATTGTCGGTCGCAGTGAGCTCTTCAATAACGAAATCCTGAAAGGCCGCAAGGTTCTCGGCCACGCACTGAAGCAGAAAGTCCGATTCACCCGAGACCATCCAGGCCTCGCGAACGAGCGGCCATGAGGCGGTGCGGGCGGCAAATGCCTTGAGATTGGCGTCCGACTGGTGCTTTAGCCCAACCATGCAGAAGGCAACGAGGTCATAGCCGAGCGCGGAGGCATTCAGAAGCGCGCGGTAGCCGCGGATGACGCCGGCTTCCTCGAGTTTGCGAACGCGGCGCAGGCATGGCGGCGCCGAGATGCCCACGCGTTCGGCCAATTCCACATTTGTCATTCGGCCATTGCCCTGCAGCTCGCGCAGGATTTTCATGTCGATTGCATCGAGGTCGACGCGTAGGACCATTTTGCCAACATCCCCGTTTCCATGGACCCCGGTTCACGGGGTTCCTCTTGTCCGCCGCCAGCCGGTCTCGCCGGGGCGATATTTCTCATGCTGTGGGTAGCACGTAACGCTATCCCTGAACGAGAGTGCCGCGACTTGCGTGCACAAAAACCTTTCTACCACCGCCGGCGGTCGCGCGACCTCGCCGCCGACAGGCACCGGATTGGCTGACTTTCCAGCAAAAGCGATGCAAAAATGCCCGATCTGGTGTCAATTTCATGGTGCGGCCGCAAGCACTTGTGTGTATCAGCAGCAGTGCCCTTGAAAGAGCGCGCTGTGAATACCTAAACTAGGGCGATATTTTCGACCCCAGCCGGACTCGACCAGTCGTTCGTCCGGCAAATTAAGGACCAAAGCATGACCGCCCGCCACACAAAAGTGCTGATCATCGGCTCCGGCCCTGCCGGCTACACCGCAGCGATCTATACGGCCCGCGCCATGCTTTCGCCCGTGCTCATTGCCGGCATGGAGCAAGGCGGCCAGCTGATGATCACCACGGATGTGGAGAACTATCCGGGCTATGCGGATCCGGTCCAGGGCCCCTGGATGATGGAGCAGATGCTGAAGCAGGCGATCCATGTCGGCACGGAGATCGTCAACGACATCGTCACCGACGTCGACCTTTCCGTGCGGCCGTTCCGCCTCAAGACGGACAGCGGCACGGAATGGACGACCGACGCGCTCATCATCGCGACCGGCGCCAAGGCCAAGTGGCTTGGGATCGAGACCGAGCCGACTTTCATGGGCTTCGGCGTTTCCGCCTGCGCCACCTGCGACGGCTTTTTCTATCGCAACAAGGACGTCATCGTCGTCGGTGGCGGCAATTCCGCCGTCGAGGAGGCGCTTTATCTCTCGAACCTCGCCAAGTCGGTCACGGTCGTCCATCGGCGCGACGCCTTCCGGGCGGAAAAGATTCTGCAGGAACGCCTGTTCGCCAAGCCGAACGTCAAGATCGTCTGGGATCATGAAGTCGTCGAATATCTCGGCACACCGGCAAAGCCGCCGATGCCCGCCTCGGTCAACGGCGTGAAGCTTCGCAATACGAAGACCGGCGCTGTTTCCGAAATGGCGACCGATGGCGTCTTCGTGGCCATTGGTCATGCGCCGGCCGTAGAGCTCTTCAAGGGCAAGCTGCGCCAGAAGCCGAACGGCTATCTCTGGACGGCGCCGGACTCGACCGCAACCGATGTGGCCGGGGTGTTTGCGGCCGGCGACGTGACCGACGACATCTATCGCCAGGCGGTCACCGCCGCCGGCATGGGCTGCATGGCGGCGCTCGAGGCGGAGAAATATCTGGCGGGTCATATGCCCGTCGCAATTGCAGCCGAATAGAAGCTGCAAAACGGGGCTGACGTTGGAGAAGCGCGGCCCCGTGTGGGAACAGACGCATCGGTGACGCGCGGAGGACATGCCCTTGTCCCCCGAACGGTCCTTTATGGGGGATTTCATGTCGCTAGACTGGGATAAACTGCGCATATTTCATGCGGCGGCAGAGGCCGGCTCGTTCACGCATGCGGCAGACAAACTCCACCTCTCGCAATCCGCCATCAGCCGGCAGGTCAGCGCGCTCGAGCAGGATGTCGGCATCAAGCTGTTTCATCGCCATGCGCGCGGGTTGATTCTGACCGAACAGGGCGAAATGCTCTACCGGACGGCGCACGAAGTGCTGATGAAGCTCGAAAGCGTCAAGGCGCAGTTGAGCGAGACTACCGACAAGCCAAGCGGCAAGCTGCGCATCACCACGACCGTCGGTCTCGGCCAGGGCTGGTTGACCGACAAGATCCAGGAATTCATGGCGCTCTACCCGGATGTCCAGGTCCAGCTCATTCTCGACAATGAAGAGCTCGACGTGAACATGCGACACGCCGACTGCGCCATCCGCCTGCGCCAGCCGCAGCAGTCGGACCTGATCCAGCGCAAGCTGTTCACGGTGCACATGCACATCTATGCCGCGCCCTCCTACATCAACAAGAACGGCGAGCCGCAGTCGATCCAGGACCTCGACAATCATCGCATCATCACCTTCGGCGAACCGGCACCCAACTATCTGCTTGACGTCAACTGGCTGGAGATCGCCGGGAGGGATCCGGACAATCCGCGCGTCTCGCACTTGCAGATCAACAGCCAGACCTCGATCAAGCGCGCTTGCCTGCTTGGGATCGGCATTGCCATGCTTCCCGACTATATCGTCGGCCGGGACCCGGGCCTGATTCAGTTGCCGATCAGTGCCGACATCCCTTCTTTCGATACCTATTTCTGCTATCCGGACGAAATGAAGAACGCCGCGAAGCTGAAGGTCTTCCGCGACTATATTGTCGCCAAGGCCCGCAACTGGAATTTCTGACGCCCAGCGCGATTGCTCGATTTATGGGCAGTTGCCAATCCCACCGTTAAGCCCTTGTTTTTTGAGGAAGTATTTTTGCGCCCGAAGCATCGGCGCAGAGCAAGCCTTTTTGTGCGATGCAAAAATATGCAGGAATGCGCGGACGGCATGGCTGTCATGCATATTAAATGATTGCTCCTCGCCCAAAAAAGCAGCATACCAAACCCAGCTGATGCATCTTTGGTGGCTTCTCCTCCCAGTGCCACCGCAGCAGCTGTTCCCCTCTGGAGGTTTTAATTACCTTCACAACTACAAGGGCCCAAGTTTTCTTGCGGCCCTCTTTTTTTGCCCGCAAACACGCACAGCCTTCAGTTGCGAAAATCTGTTGCGGAGCCATTGAACGGTCGCGCGGCGTTCCCCATATAGCTTTTGGTTGGTGCACCTGGCGGCTTCCTCCTCCCCGGCCGTCGCATCAGCTGTTCCCCTCTGGAGGTTTCCAACCTTCACAACTGACAGGGCCCAAGTTCGCTTGTGGCCCTCTTTTTTTGTTCCGTGCCGGCCGTGGTTGCGACGCTGCCGGTTGCCGCGTCTGCCCTGTTTCTCGTCGTCAGCGAAAATGCTATTTGTGATCACGCGTTCATCGCCGAGGAGCCGTATGGTCAAACCGAGCAGAGCGGGCCGATGCCACATCTGGGGCAACCGAATGGGACGTCTGGCGTGCGCTGCCGGGGCTACGCTGCTGTTCACAATCGCCCTTGCCGGTATCGGGAACGCCCGAACCGACGCTCCGGTCGCGCGCAAATGCGTTTACTCCGGTGTTTCCACGGCGAAGCCGCCGGTTCCCCTCTGTATCAGCCGAGAGAATTTCGCCCGGGACGTATGCGGCATCATCGAACACTATGCCGAGGCAAACGGCCTGCCTCCGCCCTTCTTCGCACGGCTGATCTGGCGCGAAAGCCTGTTCCAACCGGACGCCGTCAGCCCCAAGGGCGCCGAAGGGATCGCTCAATTCATGCCCGGAACGGCGAAGCTGCGCGGCCTGTCCAACAGCTTCGACGCCGTGGCCGCCCTCGGCAAATCAGCCGAGTATCTAAGCGAGCTAAAGCTGCGCTACGGCAATCTCGGTTTCGCAGCTGCCGCCTACAATGCCGGCGAAGCCGGGCTGGAGCGGTTTCTGGAGATCGATTGGCTGCCCTATGAGACGCGCGAATACGTCCTGGCGATCACTGCCCACGCCGTGGAGGACTGGCGCGACAACCCGCCCAAATCACTCGACCTTGCGCTCGACAAGAACAAGAACTTCCTGGATGGCTGCTTTGCGCTCGCCAGCTCCCGGCGACTGCGCGATATCGTGATCGTCGATGAGGCCCCCTGGGCCCCTTGGGGCGTCCAATTGGCAGCTCACTATCGGAAATCCGTGGCGCACCGCCTGTTCCTCAGTTCCGTCAAACGCCTGCCGGCGCCGATCAGCAGCGAAAAGGCGCTTGTTGTGCGGGAACGCAATGGCAGCTTCGGCGGCAGAATACGCTATGCCGCGCGAATCGGCCGCCAGACCCGCACGGAGGCGGACAAGCTGTGCGCCACCATTCGCCGCAGCGGCGGCGCCTGCATCGTCTTCAAGAACTGACCTGCCACAGCGGCGCCATCCGGTCTTGACTTTTGCGCTCACGAAAAAGCCCGCCGATCCGGCGGGCTTCTTGTTGCTGTTACCGCGCTCACTCCTCGGCGTCGGCTGGCGGCTCGGCCGCGATGGCCTCGCCGGCCGTGACGATCTCCTCGATCTCGTCCTCGCCGTCCGGTTCGCTGATCCGTTCCACCGAGACGACCTTTTCGTCCTTGGCGGTCGAGAAGATCGTGACCCCCTTGGTAGCGCGGCTCGCCAGGCGAATGCCGTCGACCGGTACGCGGATGAGCTGGCCACCATCGGAAACCAGCATGATCTGGTCGTTGTGCTCGACCGGGAAGGCTGCGACGAGCTCGCCGATTTCTGCGGTCTTCGACGTGTCCGTGGCACGAATGCCCTTGCCGCCACGGCCGGAGGTCCGGAAGTCGTAGGAGGAGGAGCGCTTGCCGAAGCCCCTTTCGGAGAGCGTCAGCACGAATTGCTCACGCGCCTTCAATTCCTCGTAGCGCTCGTTGGAGAGCTCGCCACCATTGGCGACTTCCTCGCCGACAAGCACGATCTCTTCATCCTCGCCGGTTGTGGCGCGGCGTTCGGCCGCCGACCGTTTCAGATAGGCAGCGCGCTCCCACGGTTCTGCTTCGATGTGAGCGAGGATCGCCATGGAGATGATCCGGTCGCCATCGCCGAGCGAAATGCCGCGCACGCCGATCGAATTGCGGCCCGCAAAGACGCGCACGTCGGAAACCGGGAAGCGAATGCACTGGCCGACCGCCGTCGTCAGCACCACGTCGTCGAACTCCGTGCAGGTCTCGACCGAGAGGATCTCGTCGCCCTCCTCCTCGAGCTTCATCGCGATCTTGCCATTGCGGTTGACCTGGACGAAGTCGGAAAGCTTGTTGCGGCGCACCGTGCCGCGCGTCGTCGAGAACATCACATCCAGGTTTTCCCAGGTCGCTTCGTCCTCGGGCAGCGGCATGATCGTCGTGATGCGTTCGCCGTGTTCGAGCGGCAGCATGTTGATCAGCGCCTTGCCGCGCGACTGCGGCGTGCCGATCGGCAACCGCCAGACCTTTTCCTTGTAGACGATGCCGCGCGAGGAGAAGAACAGAACCGGCGTATGGGTGTTGGCGACGAATAGCCGGGTAACGAAATCCTCGTCCCGCGTCGACATGCCGGAACGGCCCTTGCCGCCGCGCCGCTGGGCCCGGTAGGTGGTCAACGGTACGCGCTTGATATAGCCGAGGTGCGACACGGTGACGACCATGTCTTCCTGGGCGATCAGGTCCTCGTCGTCCATGTCCGGACCGCCCTCGGCGATCTCGGTGCGGCGCGGCGTGCCGAACTCGTCGCGGACGGCTGCGAGCTCGTCCTTGACGATCTGCATGATGCGCAGCCGCGAGGAAAGGATTTCCAGATAGTCGCGGATCTCCTCGCCGATCTTGTTGAGTTCGTCGCCGATTTCATCGCGGCCGAGCGCGGTCAGGCGCTGCAGGCGCAGGTCGAGAATGGCGCGTGCCTGCTCTTCCGAGAGGTTGTAGGTGCCGTCGTCGTTGATTCGGTGGCGCGGATCGTCGATCAGCCGGATCAGCGCATCGACGTCATGGGCCGGCCAGCGACGCTCCATCAATTGCTCGCGGGCAGTCTGCGGATCGGGCGCATGGCGGATGAGCTTGATCACCTCGTCGATATTGGCGACGGCAATGGCAAGGCCGACCAGGACGTGGGCCCGCTCGCGTGCCTTGCGCAGCAGGTATTTGGTTCTCCGGCTAACGACTTCCTCGCGGAAGGCGACGAAAGCACGCAGCATGTCGAGCAGCGTCAGCTGCTCGGGCTTGCCGCCGTTCAGCGCCACCATGTTGCAGCCGAAGGAGGTCTGCAGCGGCGTATAGCGATAGAGCTGGTTGAGGATGACCTCGGCATTGGCATCGCGCTTCAGCTCGATGACGACGCGATAGCCCTGCCGGTCGGACTCATCGCGCAGGTCCGAGATGCCCTCGATGCGCTTGTCGCGCACCAGTTCGGCCATCTTCTCGATCATCGTCGCCTTGTTCACCTGATAGGGAATCTCGGTGATGATGATCTGCTCGCGGTCGCCGCGCATCGGCTCGATATGGGCGCGGCCGCGCATGATCACGGAGCCCCTGCCCGTCTCATAGGCCTGGCGAATGCCGGCGCGACCGAGGATCAGCGCGCCAGTCGGGAAGTCGGGGCCCGGAACGATCTGCATCAGCTCCGGCAATTCGATCGCCGGATCGTCGATCAGCGCGATGCAGCCATTGATGACTTCGCTCAGATTGTGGGGCGGGATGTTGGTCGCCATGCCGACGGCAATGCCGCCCGCGCCGTTGACGAGCAGGTTCGGGAACTTCGCCGGAACGACGACCGGCTCCTGCAGCGTGCCGTCGTAGTTGTCGCGGAAATCGACCGTTTCCTTGTCGAGGTCGTCGAGCAGCGAATGGGCCGCCTTCTGAAGCCGGCACTCGGTATAGCGCTCGGCCGCCGGCGGATCGCCGTCGACGGAGCCGAAATTGCCCTGGCCGTCGATCAGCGGCAATCTGAGCGACCAATCCTGCGCCATGCGCGCCAGCGCATCGTAGATCGCCATGTTGCCGTGCGGATGGTATTTACCCATCACGTCACCGGTAACACGGGCGCATTTGACGTATTTCTTATTCCAATCGATGCCGAGTTCGCTCATCCCGTAGAGGATGCGGCGGTGAACGGGTTTCAAGCCGTCGCGTACATCGGGAAGCGCGCGGGAAACGATGACGCTCATGGCGTAATCGAGATAGGACCGCTGCATTTCCTCGATGATGGAAATCGGCTCGATGCCTGGCGGAGTCTTTCCGCCGCCGGGAGTGCTTTGCTCAGTCAATGTCGATCACGATCTTTGTTCAGAATCAGTCAGTTCTTATAGCCGAATGCCGCTTCGAGCGCCAATTTTGGCCAATGGTTTTGAACAGCCTTTTGCCGGTGTAACGGGCTTTTCTAGGGCACGCACCCATAAATCGGAAAGGCTTTTGCGCAAACATCGAACACATCCGGCGTGCCCGCCCGCGCCCGGTGTATGCTATCGCGCGGCGATTGACTAGTCGGCCCTTCCCAAGCGCGCATGGGTTACCTAAGAATGCAGCGCGACCAGGGAACTGCCCTGGAGGATCCGGAGGGGGAACGGATGTTCAATGTCGATCTGTTGGTCAATGCGCTGACGACGCTGCTCGTCACACTCGATCCGCCGGGTCTCGCGCCAATCTTCCTGAGCCTCACGGTCGGATTGAACCGGCAGGAGCGCTTCCAGGTTGCCACGCGCGGCTCGTTGATCGCCTTCTTCATTCTCGCTGCTTTTGCCCTCTTCGGCGACGGCATTCTCGGACTGCTGGGCATCTCGATCGGCGCCTTCCGCATCGCCGGCGGCCTGCTTCTCTTCTGGATCTCCTTCGAGATGATCTTCGAGCGGCGCCAGGAGCGAAAGGAAAAAACCGGCGAAACGGCGGTAACGAAGGACCACATTCACAATATTGCCGTCTTCCCCCTCGCCCTGCCGCTGATCGCGGGTCCCGGAGCGATCTCGGCAACCATCCTTCTCGGTAGTTCCCTTCCCTCGGTCATAGGTCGCGCGCAACTTCTCATCGTCATCGCCGCCTCGATGGCACTGCTCTTTCTGGCCCTGGTGATCGCTGATCGGATCGACCGCTTTCTCGGCGTCACCGGTCGGGCGATCCTGACCCGCCTCCTCGGCGTGATCCTCGCGGCGCTGGCCGTGCAGTTCGTCGTCGATGGCGTCCGCTCGGCATTCCAGGTCTAAACGCGCAACGGCCCGCTCAGAGGCGGGCCGAACGTTCTTCGGGGTTCTCGATCCTGCCGATCAGAACGGAATGTCGTCGTCGAGATCGCGTGAGAAATTGCCGCCGCCCTGGTTCGACTGGCCGCCGGAGCGTCCGCCGCCGGAGGATTGCCGCGGCTGATCATAATCCTCGTAACCGCCGCCACCGCCGTAATCGCTGCCGCCGCGACCGGCTCCGCCGCCCTCGCCGCGACCATCGAGCATCGTCAGCGTCGAGCTGAACCCTTGCAGCACGACTTCCGTCGTGTAACGGTCATTGCCGTTCTGGTCCTGCCATTTGCGCGTCTGCAACTGGCCTTCGATATAGAGCTTGGCGCCCTTCTTCACATATTGCTCGACGACCTTGCAGAGGCCTTCGCTGAAGACGACGACATTGTGCCATTCCGTCTTTTCACGGCGTTCGCCGCTGTTGCGGTCGCGCCAGGTCTCCGAAGTGGCGATCCTCAGGTTGGCGATCGGCCGGCCGTCCTGCGTGCGCCGGATTTCCGGGTCGGCCCCGACATTCCCGATCAAGATCACCTTGTTGACGCTACCAGCCATATCGCTTTTCCCGTGTTTCCGCCGAACCGCCGGCCCGGCTTTCAAATATCTCAAGAGCGCGCATCTTAGCGGCCAGCCGCCGCCGATACGCCCCGCATCCTACATAATCCACAGCTCATTTGGCAGGCTTTGGCTTATGTTTGTTCTTTCTTTGTTCTAATATTCCCGTATTATCCTGTCAACCGAATCGCAATTGAGCCGCCTCTTTGCCGATTGCGCCTCGACATGGGCGTTCTCGTCATTACATAGGAGGCTTTCAACCGACATGCAAAACTGGCTTCCGATGAGCGAACTCAAGACCCTCTCCATTCGCGGCGCGCGCGAGCATAACCTCAAAGGCATCGACCTCGACCTGCCGCGCAACAAGCTGATCGTGATGACCGGCCTTTCGGGCTCGGGCAAGTCTTCGCTCGCCTTCGACACGATCTATGCCGAGGGCCAGCGCCGCTATGTCGAGAGCCTATCGGCCTATGCCCGGCAGTTCCTGGAGATGATGCAGAAGCCGGACGTCGACCAGATCGACGGGCTGTCGCCGGCGATCTCGATCGAGCAGAAGACGACCTCGCGCAACCCGCGCTCGACGGTCGGCACGGTCACCGAGATCTACGACTATCTGCGCCTGCTCTTCGCGCGCGTCGGCGTGCCCTATTCGCCCGCGACGGGCCTGCCGATCGAGAGCCAGACTGTCAGCCAGATGGTCGACCGCGTCCTGGAGTTCGGCGAGAGCACGCGACTCTATATCCTTGCGCCGCTCGTGCGCGGCCGTAAGGGCGAGTACAAGAAGGAACTCGCCGAGCTGATGAAAAAGGGCTTCCAGCGCGTCAAGGTCGACGGCCAGTTCTATGAGATTGCCGATGTGCCGGCGCTCGACAAGAAATACAAGCATGACATCGATGTCGTCGTCGACCGCGTGGTCGTGCGGGCCGATCTTGCCACCCGGCTTGCGGACAGCCTGGAAACCTGCCTGACGCTCGCCGACGGTCTGGCAATCGCCGAATTCGCCGATAAGCCGCTGCCGCCGGAAGAGACGGCCGCCGGCGGCTCCGCCAACAAGTCGCTGAACGAAACGCATGAGCGGGTGCTGTTCTCGGAGAAATTCGCCTGCCCGGTTTCCGGCTTCACCATTCCGGAAATCGAACCGCGGCTGTTCTCCTTCAACAATCCCTTCGGCGCCTGCACCACCTGCGACGGCCTCGGCAGCCAGCAGAAGATCGACGAGGCGCTGATCGTCCCCGAGCCGAACCGCACCTTGCGGGACGGCGCGATCGCGCCTTGGGCGAAATCGACCTCGCCCTACTACAACCAGACGCTCGAGGCGCTCGGCAAGGTCTTCGACTTCAAGCTCGGCACTCGCTGGAGCGAGCTCTCCGAGGCGGCGCAGAAGGCGATCCTGCACGGCACGGAAGAGAAGATCACCTTCCATTATCAGGACGGCGCCCGCTCCTATAACACGACGAAGACCTTCGAAGGCATCGTGCCCAACCTCGAGCGGCGCTGGAAGGAGACCGACAGCGCCTGGGCGCGCGAGGAGATCGAGCGCTTCATGTCGGCGGCGCCCTGCCCCGCCTGCGCCGGCTACCGGCTGAAACCGGAGGCGCTGGCCGTCAAGATCGACAAGTCGCATATCGGCGAGCTCACCGAGATGTCGATCCGCGCCGCGCGCGACTGGTTCGAAACGCTTCCCGAAAGGCTCAGCACCAAGCAGAACGAAATCGCCGTGCGCATCCTCAAGGAGATCCGCGAGCGGCTGCGTTTCCTGAACGATGTCGGCCTCGAATATCTGAGCCTGTCGCGCAATTCCGGTACGCTTTCCGGCGGCGAGAGCCAGCGGATCCGCCTGGCCTCGCAGATCGGCTCCGGGTTGACCGGCGTGCTCTACGTGCTCGACGAGCCGTCGATCGGCCTGCACCAACGCGACAATGCCCGCCTGCTCGAAACGCTTCGGCATCTGCGCGACATCGGCAACACCGTCATCGTCGTCGAGCATGACGAGGATGCGATCCTGACGGCGGACCATGTCGTCGACATCGGCCCGGCCGCCGGCATTCACGGCGGCGAGATCGTCGCCGAGGGCACGCCCTCCGACATCATGGACAACCCTAAGTCGCTGACCGGGAAATATCTCTCCGGCGAACTCTCCGTCGCCGTTCCAGGCGAACGACGTAAACCGAAAAAGAAGAAGGAAATCACCGTCGTAGGCGCGCGGGCTAACAATCTGAAGAACGTGACCGCGTCGATCCCGCTTGGCGTCTTCACCGCCGTCACCGGCGTTTCGGGGGGCGGCAAGTCGACCTTCCTGATCGAGACGCTCTACAAGGCGGCCGCCCGCCGGGTCATGGGGGCGCGCGAGAACCCCGCCGACCACGACCGGATCGATGGCTTCGAGCATATCGACAAGGTGATCGACATCGACCAGTCGCCGATCGGCCGGACGCCGCGCTCGAACCCGGCGACCTATACCGGCGCCTTCACGCCGATTCGCGACTGGTTCGCCGGACTGCCGGAGGCGAAGACCCGCGGCTACCAGCCGGGCCGCTTCTCGTTCAATGTCAAGGGCGGCCGCTGCGAAGCCTGCCAGGGCGACGGCGTCATCAAGATCGAGATGCACTTCCTGCCGGATGTCTATGTCACCTGCGACGTCTGCCACGGCAAGCGCTACAACCGCGAAACGCTCGACGTGCATTTCAAGGGCAAGTCGATCGCCGACGTTCTCGACATGACGGTCGAGGAAGGTGTCGAATTCTTCTCGGCCGTTCCGGCCGTCCGCGACAAGCTGGTGACGCTGAACCAGGTCGGGCTCGGCTATATCAAGATCGGCCAGCAGGCGAATACCCTGTCGGGCGGCGAAGCCCAGCGCGTCAAGCTCGCCAAGGAACTGTCGAAGCGCTCGACCGGACGCACGCTCTACATCCTCGATGAGCCGACAACCGGCTTGCATTTCCACGACGTAGCCAAGCTACTTGAAGTTCTGCATGAACTCGTCAACCAGGGCAACTCGGTGGTGGTGATCGAGCACAATCTCGAGGTCATCAAGACGGCCGACTGGGTCATCGACTTCGGGCCAGAAGGCGGTGACGGCGGCGGCGAGGTCATCGCGAAGGGAACGCCGGAAGACGTGGTGAAGGAACCTCGCTCCTATACCGGTCAGTTCCTGAAGGAGCTTCTGGAGCGCCGGACAGTGAGGAAAGTCGTCGCGGCCGAGTAATCGGGTGGCGGTTCCTTTTTAGGATCGACCAAGTCTTGCGCTCGCCTGCATCTCGACGGGCGAACCTGCGCGACAAATGAGACGGGAGTACGGGCGCGTTGCGGCCCTCGAGGAGGAAATGATGGCAGAAGCAGGAAAGATCCGTGTCGGCATCGGCGGCTGGAATTTCGAGCCCTGGGAGGAAAGCTTCTATCCCTCCGACCTTCCGAAGAAGCGGCAGCTTGAATTCGCCGGCAAGGAACTGCGCGCCATCGAGGTCAACGGCACCTATTACAGCTCGCAGAAGCCGGCCACCTTCGCCAAATGGGCAGCAGAGGTGCCGGACGGCTTCATATTCTCCCTGAAGGCCAGCCGCTTCGTGACGAATCGCAAGGTGCTGGCGGAGGCCGGCGAATCCATGGAGCGATTCCTGACGCAGGGCCTGACGGAACTTGGCGACCGGCTCGGTCCCATCCTGTGGCAGTTCGCCCCGACCAAGAAGTTCGATCCGCAGGACTTCGAGGGCTTTCTGAAGCTGCTGCCGGAAAAGCAGGACGGCTTGAAGCTCCGGCACGTCGTCGAAGTCCGCCACCCTTCCTTCCAGGTGCCGGAGTTCGTCGCGCTCCTCGATAAGCACAAAGTGGCGGCGGTTCTCGCCGAGCACGAGGACTACCCGATGATTGCCGACGTCACCGCGGATTTCGTCTATGCCCGGCTGCAGAAGGGCAGCGACGACGTCAAGACCTGCTATCCGCCGGTCGGCCTCGACCTCTGGGCCGAAAGGCTCAAGACCTTTGCAGCGGGCGGCGAGCCGGATGGGCTGGAAAAGAGCGCGCCGAACCGGAAGGCGGAGAAGGCGCCCCGCGACGTCTTCGCCTTCTTCATCAGCTCGGGCAAGGTCAATGCGCCGAATGGCGCCCGGGAACTGCAGAAGCGGGTGAGCTAGCGCGCGAAACAGGACCAGGTCCGCGTCGATGTGCGCAGCAATTCGCGAGGTGGCATCGTGCTTCGGAGGCCGACCTCACGGCCACCACATGTAGTCATTCGAATCAGGAGAGCGAGCGCTTCACATTCCGGCGCGTTTCGCAATTGTCAGTAGAATTTCGGAATGCCCCCTACCTGTTTTTTTACCCGTGAAAACTCTCATTTTCTGTCCGGCGTTGCCGCCTGTTGCAAGGCAGCCACCCGAACCCCCTGATTTTCAACGGATTGGTAGATGTCCCCGTTTTCCACAGTCGATCCACACAAGATATAGCGCTCAAAATTCCGTCACAAACCACCCCTTGACGCCCAAAGGCGATTCACGGTTAATGGATTTCACGTTGCGACGGCGGCGGACCGGGAAATGAAGTGACCGGTTCATCCCCCAAATCGTCGGTTCTGGCAGGTGGCTGAAGCGGATGATCCCCGCGTGGGCCGCAGCGGGAATTTTGCGCGATTTTTTGGGCCGCCGAAACGACATTCAGGCTGGCGTAAAGAACCTGTTAATACTATATTTAGTGTTTGCAGCCAGCATCACCACAAGATACTGGAGACCCTGGTTTGGGTTTCCTCTAGCGAACGGAAGCTGAAGCTGGCTGCGGGAGACCTCGCGGCCGGGCGGGGTTAACTGCGCCTTGGCGCATGGCAAAAGGACGGGACAATGAAGATCGAACGTCGGTTCACGAAGGCAGGGCAATCCGCCTATGCCGAGATAGAATTCCGCAAGGCGACGAGCGAGATCAAGAATCCGGACGGGTCGATCGTCTTCCGCCTTGCCGATATCGACGTGCCGGCGCAATTCTCCCAGGTCGCCGCCGACATTCTCGCCCAGAAATATTTCCGCAAGGCGGGCGTGCCGGCCAAGCTGAAGCGCGTTGAGGAGAACGACGTGCCCTCCTTCCTGTGGCGCTCGGTTCCCGACACCGAAGCACTGAAGGCGCTGCCGAAGGACGAGCAATACGGTTCCGAAACCGACGCCCGGCAGGTTTTCGATCGCCTCGCCGGCACCTGGGCCTACTGGGGCTGGAAGGGCGGCTATTTCGAAACGGAAGAGGACGCCAGCGCCTTCCGCGACGAGCTTGCCTATATGCTCGCCACCCAGCGCGTCGCGCCGAATTCGCCGCAATGGTTCAACACCGGCCTGCACTGGGCCTATGGCATCGACGGCCCCGGCCAGGGCCATTTCTATGTCGACCCCTTCACCGGCAAGCTGACCAAGTCGAAGTCGGCCTATGAGCACCCGCAGCCGCATGCCTGCTTCATCCAGTCGGTCGGCGACGACCTCGTCAATGAGGGCGGCATCATGGACCTCTGGGTGCGCGAGGCGCGCCTCTTCAAATACGGCTCGGGCACTGGCTCCAACTTCTCGCATCTGCGCGCCGAAGGCGAAAAGCTCTCGGGCGGCGGCAAGTCCTCCGGCCTGATGAGCTTCCTGAAGATCGGCGACCGCGCCGCCGGCGCCATCAAGTCGGGCGGCACGACGCGCCGCGCCGCCAAGATGGTGGTCGTCGACATCGACCATCCGGATATCGAGGAATACATCAACTGGAAGGTCAAGGAAGAGCAGAAGGTCGCGGCTCTCGTCACGGGCTCGAAGATCGTCGCCAAGCACCTGAAGGCGATCATGAAGGCCTGCGTCAATTGCGACGGCAGCGACGACGCCTGCTTCGACCCGAAGCAGAACCCGGCCCTGAAGCGCGAGATCCGCGCCGCCAAGCAGGCGCTGGTGCCGGAAAACTACGTCAAGCGCGTCATCCAGTTCGCCCGCCAGGGCTACAAGGACATCCAGTTCAAGACCTATGACACGGACTGGGATTCGGAAGCCTACCTGACCGTCTCCGGCCAGAACTCCAACAACTCCGTCTCGATCAAGGACGACTTCCTGCGCGCCGTCGAAGCGGATGACGAATGGAACCTGACGGCCCGCAAGGACGGCCGCGTCATGAAGACGCTGAAGGCCCGCGATCTCTGGGAGTCGATCTCCTACGCGGCCTGGGCCTCAGCCGATCCGGGCCTGCACTTCAACACGACGATGAACGACTGGCACACCTGCCCGGCGGCCGGCCCGATCCGCGCCTCCAACCCGTGCTCGGAATACATGTTCCTCGACGACACGGCCTGCAACCTCGCTTCCTTGAACCTGATGCAGTTCAAGGATGCCGCCACCAAGCGGATCAACATCGCCGATTACGAGCATGCCGTTCGCCTCTGGACGGTCGTTCTCGAAGTCTCGGTGATGATGGCGCAGTTCCCGTCGCGCGAGATCGCCGAGCTCTCCTATGAGTACCGCACGCTCGGCCTCGGCTACGCCAATATCGGCGGCCTGCTGATGTCGTCCGGCATCCCCTATGACTCGGCCGAAGGCCGCGCCATCGCCGGCGCGCTGACCGCGATCATGACCGGCGTTGCCTACGCAACCTCGGCCGAGATCTCGGCCAAGCTCGGCCCCTTCCCCGGCTTTGCGCCGAACCGTGAGAACATGCTGCGCGTCATGCGCAACCACCGCCGCGCCGCCCATGGCGAGACCACCGGCTATGAGGGCCTGTCGGTCAACCCGGTCGCGCTCATCCATGCCGATTGCCCGGATCAGGAGCTGATCGCCCACGCCAAGAGCGCCTGGGACGAGGCCGTCGAACTTGGCGAAAAGCACGGCTACCGCAACGCCCAGGCGACCGTGATCGCGCCGACCGGCACGATCGGCCTCGTCATGGATTGCGACACCACCGGCATCGAGCCCGATTTCGCGCTGGTGAAGTTCAAGAAGCTCGCCGGCGGCGGCTACTTCAAGATCATCAACCGGGCCGTTCCGGAGGCGCTGCGCACGCTCGGCTATTCGGAGAGCCAGATCGCCGAAATCGAGGCCTATGCGGTCGGCCACGGCAACCTCAACCAGGCACCGGCCATCAATCCGACGACGCTGAAGGCAAAGGGCTTCACCGATGAGAAGGTCGATGCCGTCAATGCGGCGCTGAAGTCCGCCTTCGATATCAAGTTCGTCTTCAATCAGTGGACGCTCGGCGCCGACTTCCTCAAGGGCACGCTGAAGGTCAGCGACGAGCAGCTCGCCTCGATGGACTTCAATCTGCTCGAGCATCTCGGCTTCTCCAGGAAGGACATCGAAGCTGCCAACATTCACGTCTGCGGCGCCATGACGCTCGAGGGCGCGCCCTTCCTGAAGGCCGAGCATTTGCCGGTCTTCGATTGCGCCAACCCCTGCGGCAAGATCGGTAAGCGCTACCTTTCGGTCGAAAGCCACATCCGCATGATGGCGGCCGCCCAGCCGTTCATCTCGGGCGCCATCTCCAAGACGATCAACATGCCGAACGAGGCGACCGTCGAGGATTGCAAGAACGCCTACATGCTTTCCTGGAAGCTGGCGCTGAAGGCCAACGCCCTCTATCGCGATGGCTCCAAGCTGTCGCAGCCGCTGAACGCCTCGCTGATCGAGGACGAGGAGGACGAGGAGGCGATCGAGGAGCTGTTGCAGGCGCCGGCCGCCGCCCAGGCGGTCGCGGTCACCGAGAAGATTGTCGAGCGCGTCATCGAAAAGGTCATCCGCGCCCGCGAAAAACTACCGAACCGCCGCCAGGGCTATACCCAGAAGGCGATCGTCGGCGGCCACAAGGTGTATCTGCGCACCGGCGAATTCGGCGACGGCCGCTTGGGCGAAATCTTCATCGACATGCACAAGGAAGGTGCGGCCTTCCGGGCGATGATGAACAACTTCGCCATCGCCATCTCGCTCGGTCTCCAATATGGCGTGCCGCTCGAGGAATATGTGGAGGCCTTCACCTTCACCAAGTTCGAGCCGGCCGGCATGGTCCAGGGCAACGACGCGATCAAGAACGCCACGTCGATCCTCGACTACGTGTTCCGCGAGCTCGCCGTTTCCTATCTCGGCCGTCACGACCTCGCCCATGTCGACACCTCCGATTTCAGCAACACGGCGCTCGGCCGCGGCATCCAGGAAGGCAAGACCAACCTCGTCTCGACCGGCTGGACGCGCGGCTACAAGCCGACGGTCGTCGGCGGCACGGCCGACCGCTCGGAGCCGAAGGGGGCCTCCACCGGCGCTCCGACCCGCGCCTCGGGCGGCGCCACGGTCACCGCGATCGCCGGCAACGCCGTCCGCAAGCTGGAGCCGGCAACAGCCGCCGCAACCTCGGAAGTCGTCGCCTTCAAGCGCGACTATGAGGAGCGCGCCGCCGAGCTTGCCGAGGAGATCGCCGAAGAAGTCGAACAGGAAGTGACCGCTCTCTTCTCCGACAGGGCCGCCGCGGAAGCCGCCTCCGCCAAGTCGGAAGCCAAGAAGGTCGAAGCCGAACGCCGCGCCCGCTCCATCATGCAGGGCTACACCGGCAACATGTGCTCCGAGTGCCAGAACTTCACGATGGTCCGGAATGGGACTTGCGAGAAGTGCGACACGTGTGGTGCGACGAGCGGGTGCAGCTGAGTTGATCTAGCAGCAGCACGCACGCGCGGCGGCGGCGCCAACCCCCCGCCCTCCACAGACGCCGGCCCGAGGGAAAACCTCGGGCTGGAATGCGATAGGGAACAAAAGAAGAATTGATGGAAAGTGCTTAAAGACACCAAAGCCGGAACCTTTAAGCAATGGACTGGCATCAGCGAATCCCGCAACGTGATTGCCGCTAAACGAATCAGAATCGGAGAATCCATGCGCCTGAAGTATCTGATCGCCGCCGCATTGGCGGCCGTGGCTCTATCGGGATGCGCCAGCACCGGCGGCGCAGGCAATACGACCTACGCCCAATGGTATGGGCCAAACCCCGTTCCCGATTTCAGCGCCGCGACGCCCGGCGGTGTGCGCATGGCCTACTAATTGTCCGAGCTTCTCATCGGACACCCGCGTGGTGTATGGTGAACGCTGGATCAGTCCCTCCAGACAGTCGGGATTGCATCGTCTTGTCCGCTCCCATCCTCGACATCATTCCCGATAACCCCGACCCTGACGATATCAGCGCCATCGTCGCGACGCTCGATGCCTACAACAATGCCAATAGCGGCATGGTCGACCAGAACGGCTTTGCCGTCGTCATCCGTGATCCGCAAACGCGCGTCGCGATCGGCGGGCTCTATGCGACCGACGGCTACGGTTGGGCGTTCGTCAGGTATTTGGCCATTCCGGAAGAATATCGCGGCCACGGCCTCGGCCGGCGAATGATGGAAGAGGCGGAGAAGATCGCCAGGGCGCGGGGCTATATCGGCCTGTGGCTGGACACATTCGAATTCCAGGCCCGTCCCTTCTATGAAAAGCTCGGCTTCGAACTCTTCGGCGAACTCGAGGGCGGGGCGGGCGCCATTCCGCGCTATTTCCTGAAGAAGCGTTTCTGACTGCGCTGTCGGCGTGATCCCTTGAAATCCCGCTGGTCGTCCCCATCTACCGGTCACCACCCGTATCGAGGACCATGCGCCGACATTCTTGTCGGGCGCTTTCGCGTCTTCCGGGTTGGAAGGGCGCTCCCCGAAAGGGTCGAGCGCCCTTCCTGTTCTTGCCGAGCGGCAGTTGCTTCAAACTTGGAGATGATCCCGCGCTCACCGCGGCGGGACGATGCCCTGGTAATACTCGCCTTCTCCGCCGACGTGGACGGTTTGCGAGCATGCCGTGAGCGTTGCGAGTACGAGCAACAATAGGATCCTGCGCATGGATCTCGGCCCCTTTCCTAAAGGATTGACGGCCATTGATATTCCGGCCTTCGCCAGGGATCAATTCCCCTGTCTGCCCTCTCCCCTATGTTGCGAGCAGCAGGCGCTCTGCCGCGTTCCGCAACGCAGAGCCTGGACCCTTCTAGAACTGCGTCGGTGGAATGATGCCCGGATAGTAGTCGCCTTGTCCGGGCATATACGGGCTGTAACTGGGGGATCTTCCCGTTTGGGCGCACGCAGCGAGTGTAGAAAGTGCTATCAGCAACAGCAAAGCACGCATGGTCCCGTCCTTCCTGACCGAGTTCACCGATGCTCTTCAGGGGCGCAGGGTCTGCGCCCGCTTCTCTTCGTCAGGCTGTGATTGTACATCTCGCTCAACCGTCGGCATAGACCGCCGAAAGAGGACGGTTCGCCTGGCCAGATAGCCCAGAGCGCGCCCGAGCCCGAAAAACGCTCGCATTCAACTAAAATCCGACCGCCCGGCTTCACCGGGTCGCAAATCAAAGCGTGGCAGAGAGAAGGGAGGAGCGTATTTCAGGGCGAACAGCGTGACACAGGTCGTAACCGTTTCCGCCACAACGGCAGCTTATGCGGCGGATGCCCTCAAGCCGTCCGCGCGTGTGCGCGGCGATGGTCCCGCCGATGAAGCCATTACACTGCTCTCGGCGCGGCCGCAGGAGCAGTCGGCCCTTGCCCCTGCGGTTCTCAGGACGAAGGGTGCCCTTCCCCTGGCGCTGATGCTGATCAGCGCTGAACAGCGTCCGCCTCAGGAGAGCGAGGCGGAGACATTGCGCCGATACCTCGAATTCATGCAGGCGGAGCAAAGCGACAATCGCGGGGGCGATGAGCAGGATGAAGCGCCTCCCGATGAAGGCGAGAGCGGCGATGAAATCGCAGCCATGCTCGATGCGTTCATCCAGGAAGCATGACTGGAGCGGGTCCGACCAAACCCGCTCCACCCGGCAAAGGGCTTACTTGTGCTTGTGGCCGGCCGCTTCACCGCCGGCAGACCCGACCGGCAGGACATAGTCGACCTTCCCAGCCTTCTTGAAGGTGAGTGTGACGGGCACGGCGTCGCCCTCGGCGAAGGACTTCGGCACCTCAATGAACATCAGGTGCAAGCCGCCGCTCTTCAATTCCACCGTCTCGCCCGCCGGGATAACGATGCCGTCCTCGAGCTTGCGCATTTTCATGACGTCGTTCTCCATCGTCATTTCATGCAGTTCGACGCGGCCGGCCGCCGGGCTTTCCACGGCGAGCAGCCGGTCGTCGGCGCTGCCGGTATTCTTGACGACAAAGCCGCCGCCGCCGACCTTTGCGCCCGGCAGCATCGCCTTGACCGAACCGCCCGAGATTTCGAGATCACCGACTTCGACCGGACCGGCCGCGGCCTGATGAGTGCCATGCCCGCCATGGGCCTGTTCGTCGCTTGCCGGCGTCACCGTTACGGTCGGTGCCGGATGTTCGAGCGCGTGGGCATTCTCGCCGGCGGCCGGCACCTCATCCCAGACGATCTTTGCCTCAGTGCCGCAAAGCTGCGTGGTCGGGAAGGCAAGCACCGTTTCCTCGTCGAAGCCCGAGACTTTGCCGCGGATGACGAAGGTGTCGTAATAGTCGTCCGGCAGATTGCCGCCCTTCCAGCGGATCTCGACCGGACCGGAGGAAACCTTGGTTCCGTGGTTGTCATAGGTCTTCTGGTAGTCGCCCTTGATGATTTCCAGCTCCCAGCCGGGTTTCGGTTGTGGCTTTGCGAAAACGAAGCCTTCCGGCAACTTCACCTGCACCTCGGTCGTCGCCTTGCCGTCGCAACCATGCGGCACCTGCAGGATTGCCTTGAAGGTCTCTTCGTTCGGCGTGCTGTCAAGCTCGAAGCTTGCATGTGCGTGGGCCATGCCGGCTGCTGCGAGCGTCAGGCCGGCCGTAATGAAAGTAAGTCTGGTCTTGATCATGTCGTAAATCTCCGAACCACACACCCTAAGACACGGGCTTCGTGGTCAATGCCGCCGAGCGGCGTGATGAACGTCGAGTCTTTGGAGAGCGTTACGACAGGATTGGCGGCCCGCGCGGAGGCGGCAAGAGCCGCATAGGCGCCAGCGCGAACTGAACTTCGAAGGCAGGTGGCTCGGCGCGCCAGTTGCCGTTGTCGGCCGGCACACTTGCCTGCGGCGGTTGAGGGATGAGCACCGAGGCTGCGAGGCGGCAGGCGTCGCAAATCGGAGCGATCGCAGGCGATTTGCTGCCCTGGTGGTCGACACCCTCGGCGCCGAAGCAAATCTCCGCGAAGGAACCGTCGGGAAGTCGATACTCGGCTGCGAGCGCCGCCTCTGCGCCGAGAGCAAGGGCGGGCTTGTGGGCGAAAGACAGGAAAACGAGCCCGATGGCGGCTAGCAGCCGCACCGCGATTCGCCATCTGTCCCGTTGTCCGATCAACATCGCCTCCTACAGCGCCGCGCGTCTTGTCAGACGCGCAAAGGTCGCTGTAGCACTTTGAGTTTCTGCATGTCTTTGTCCTTAGATCGAGATCGGTCTAAGGAGACATGCAGTAGCCGTCTCTTGGTTAGCCACAACCGACGGCAAATGCAAAGGCCGATTTGCCGCAGGCAGCACGAGAGCGACGATGAAGCCATGGCGACAAAAATATGTTCGGTCGCGACATTCGCCCTTGCCAAAATCCCGCCTTCGCCGTTATCTGGAGACGATCTTGTTGGGAGAAACCGGTTCAATCCGGTGCCGAAGGAGCAACCGCCCCGGAAACTCTCAGGCCAAAGGACCAGCAAGGTGCCGGTAGGACTCTGGAGAGAAGCGGTTACGCTCGCCGAAGGGATAACAATCTCAGGCAAACGGACAGAGGGGGCTCGAATTTGTCGGCGTTTGACGCCGGTAGTGTGAGCCGGCGCGCCAAGCGCCAGACCTGGAGGCCGGACTTGGAAAGCAACTCCCGCTTGATTCATACGCCGTTGCATGCCCTGCACCTTTCGCTCGGTGGCCGCATGGTGCCGTTCGCTGGCTATGAAATGCCGGTTCAATACGCAGACGGCGTGCTCAAGGAACATCTGCACACGCGTGCCGCGGCGGGCCTCTTCGATGTGTCGCACATGGGCCAGATCATCATCCGTCCGAAATCCGGCCGGATCGCCGATGCCGCCCTGGCGCTCGAAAGGCTCGTGCCGGTCGACGTGCTGGGTCTTGCCGAAGGTCGCCAGCGCTACGGGCTCTTCACCAATCCGGACGGCGGCATTCTCGACGACCTGATGATTGCCAATCGCGGCGACCATCTCTTCCTCGTCGTCAACGCCGCCTGCAAGGACGCCGATTTCGCGCATTTGAAGGAAGGGCTTGGCGACAGCTGCGATGTCACGCTGCTCGACGACCGCGCCCTCATCGCGCTTCAGGGCCCCCACGCCGAAGCGGTGCTTTGCGAACTCTGGGCGGATGTCGCCTCGATGCGCTTCATGGACGTGGCGGAGGCGGATCTCCACGACGTCACCTGCATCATTTCGCGCTCCGGCTATACGGGCGAGGACGGTTTCGAAATCTCCATTCCCACCGCGTCGGCGGTCGACGTCACGCAGCGCCTGCTCGAGCATCCGGACGTGCTGGCCATCGGTCTCGGCGCGCGTGATTCGCTTCGCCTCGAGGCGGGTCTCTGTCTCTATGGCAACGATATCGATACCGGTACGACGCCGGTCGAGGCGGCGCTCGAATGGGCGATCCAGAAGAGCCGCCGTGCCGGCGGCGAGCGCGCCGGCGGCTTCCCCGGTGCCGACCGCATCCTCGCAGAATTTGCAGGCGGAACGAGCCGCCGCCGCGTCGGCCTGAGGCCGGAAGGACGCGCCCCCGTCCGTGGCGGCGCCACGCTTTTCGCCGATGCGGACGGCACGGTGCCGATCGGCTCCGTGACATCCGGCGGCTTCGGACCGAGCATCGATGGCCCGGTCGCCATGGGTTATGTCGAAACCGCCCATGCAGGGAACGGCACACAGATTTTTGCGGAGGTGCGCGGCAAATACCTGCCTGTCACGGTGTCCGCCCTGCCCTTCGTCAAACAAACCTACAAACGCTGATCAGGAGAAGCGCGCATGCTGAAATTTACCGAGGAACACGAGTGGCTGAAGGTCGAGGGCGGCGTTGCGACGGTCGGCATCACCGAACACGCTGCCGGCCAGCTTGGCGATCTCGTCTTCGTGGAACTGCCGGAAGCCGGCGCGACCTTCTCCAAGGGCGATTCGGCCGCCACCGTCGAATCGGTGAAGGCCGCCTCCGACGTCTATTGTCCGCTCGACGGCGAGATCGTCGAGATCAACCAGGCGATCGTCGACGACCCGTCGCTCGTCAACAGCGATCCGCAGGGGGCCGCCTGGTTCTTCAAGCTGAAGCTTGCCGATCCGCGCTCCGCTGACAACCTTCTCGATGAAGCGGCCTACAAGGAGCTTGTCGGCTGATGAGCATGCCCAAGGATTTCACCTTTACCGACTACAAGCCCTACGATTTCGCCAACCGGCGCCATATCGGTCCTTCGCCGGCTGAAATGGAAGAGATGCTGAAAATCGTCGGCTATCCGAGCCTCGATGCGCTGATCGACGATACCGTTCCGGCTTCCATCCGCCAGAAGACGCCGCTTGCCTGGGGCGCGCCGATGACCGAGCGCGAAGCGCTCGACAAGCTGCGCGAAACCGCCAATCGCAACGAAAAACTCGTTTCGCTGATCGGCCAGGGTTACTACGGCACGATCACGCCGCCGGTGATCCAGCGAAACATCCTGGAAAACCCGGCCTGGTACACGGCCTATACGCCCTACCAGCCGGAGATCAGCCAGGGCCGTCTCGAAGCGCTGCTCAACTATCAGACGATGGTCTGTGACCTGACCGGGCTCGATGTCGCGAACGCCTCGCTGCTCGACGAGGGGACGGCCGCGGCCGAAGCGATGGCGATGGCCGAGCGAGTCGCCAAGTCCAAGGCGAAGGCCTTCTTCGTCGACGAGAATTGCCATCCGCAGACAATAGCGCTATTGCAGACCCGCGCCGAGCCGCTCGGCTGGCAGCTCGTCATCGGCGACCCCTTCTCGGATCTGGATGCCGCCGGCGTCTTCGGCGCGATCTTCCAGTATCCGGGCACCTACGGCCATGTCCGCGATTTCTCCGAGCTGATCGCCAAGTTGCACGAACAGGGCGCGATCGCGGCCGTCGCCGCCGATCCGCTGGCGCTTGCTCTGCTAAAATCACCGGGAGAGATGGGCGCCGACATTGCCATCGGCTCGACGCAGCGTTTCGGCGTTCCGGTCGGCTATGGCGGCCCGCACGCTGCCTATATGGCGGTCAAGGATGCCCACAAGCGTTCGATGCCGGGACGGCTTGTCGGCGTGTCCGTGGACGCCCGCGGCAACCGGGCCTATCGGCTTTCGCTGCAGACGCGCGAACAGCACATCCGCCGCGAGAAGGCCACGTCGAACATCTGCACCGCGCAGGTACTGCTTGCGGTGATGGCGTCGATGTATGCCGTCTTCCACGGCCCGAAGGGCATCAAGGCAATTGCGCAGAGCGTCCACCAGAAGACGGTGCGCCTGGCGATGGGCCTGGAAAAGCTCGGCTATACGGTTGAGCCGGATGTGTACTTCGACACGATCACGGTCGAAGTCGGCAAGCTGCAGGGCATCATCCTGAAGACCGCGGTGGCCGAGGAGGTGAACCTTCGCAAGATCGGCAACACCAAGATCGGCATCAGCCTCGACGAACGTTCGCGGCCGGTTACGCTCGAGGCCGTCTGGCGCGCCTTCGGCGGCGACTTCAAGGTCGAGGAGTTCGAGCCGAACTACCGGCTGCCGGAAGAGTTGTTGCGCACCAGCGACTATCTCACCCATCCGATCTTCCACATGAACCGCGCCGAAAGCGAGATGACGCGCTATATCCGCCGCCTCGCCGACCGCGACCTGGCGCTCGACCGGGCGATGATCCCTCTCGGCTCCTGCACGATGAAGCTCAATGCAACGGCGGAAATGCTGCCGATCTCCTGGCCGGAATTTTCCGAAATCCATCCCTTCGTGCCGGCCGACCAGGCGCTTGGCTACCAGCATCTGATCGAGGATCTGTCCGAAAAGCTCTGCGCGATCACCGGCTATGACGCGATCTCGATGCAGCCGAACTCGGGCGCGCAGGGCGAATATGCCGGGCTTCTGGTGATCCGCGCCTATCACATCGCCAAAGGCAATGGCCATCGGGACGTCTGCCTGATCCCGACCTCCGCGCACGGAACCAACCCGGCGTCGGCGCACATGGCCGGGATGAAGGTGGTCGTCGTCAAGGTGAGCGATATCGGCGAGATCGACATGGACGATTTCCGCGCCAAGGCCGAGCAATATGCCGACACGCTCTCCTGCTGCATGATCACCTATCCCTCGACCCATGGCGTGTTCGAGGAAAACGTGCGCGAGGTCTGCGAGATCGTCCACAAGCATGGCGGCCAGGTCTATCTGGATGGCGCCAACATGAATGCCATGGTCGGACTTTCCCGCCCGGGCGACATCGGCTCGGATGTCAGCCACCTGAACCTTCACAAGACCTTCTGCATTCCGCATGGCGGCGGCGGCCCCGGCATGGGCCCGATCGGCGTCAAGGCGCATCTCGCGCCGTTCCTGCCCGGCCACCCGGAAACGCACCGTCAGGGCGGTGCCGTTTCGGCGGCGCCCTTCGGCTCGGCCTCGATCCTGCCGATCTCCTGGAGCTACTGCCTGATGATGGGCGGCGAGGGCCTGACCCAGGCGACCAAGGTGGCCATCCTCAACGCCAACTATATCGCCGAGCGGCTGAAGGGTGCCTATGACGTGCTCTACAAGTCGGCCAAGGGGCGCGTTGCGCATGAGTGCATCATCGATACGCGGCCGCTCGCCGAAAGCGCCGGCGTGACGGTCGACGATATCGCCAAGCGGCTGATCGACTGCGGCTTCCATGCGCCGACGATGAGCTGGCCGGTGGCCGGCACGCTGATGATCGAGCCGACCGAATCGGAAACGAAAGCCGAAATCGACCGCTTCTGCGATGCGATGCTGGCGATCCGCGAGGAAGCCCGCGCCATCGAGGAAGGCCGGATGGACAAGGTCAACAATCCGCTGAAGAACGCGCCGCACACGGTGGAAGACCTCGTCGGCGACTGGGATCGCCCCTATTCGCGCGAGCAGGCCTGCTTCCCGCCCGGCGCCTTCCGCGTCGACAAATACTGGTCGCCGGTCAATCGGGTCGACAATGTCTTTGGCGACCGCAATCTCATCTGCACCTGCCCGCCGATCGAGAGCTACGCGGAAGCCGCGGAGTAAAAGAATGGGGCGTTTCTTGAGCACGCCCCACACATGCCGCTCAAATGCAAAGGCCCGGCGAAAACCGGGCCTTTTTGCATTTTTCGCTGTTAGAGCGTGCGAAATTAATTCGCGCGGACCACCGGGTTGCCCTCGGCCGCAAGGGCCGCCAGGTCGGCGGGCTTCAATTCGACCGATTCGCCGCAACCGCAAGCCGATGTCTGGTTCGGGTTCTTGAAGGTGAAGCCGGAGCGCAGGGCGGTGACTTCGAAATCCATCTGGGTGCCGAGCAGGTAAAGCACAGCTTCGGGCGCGACCCAGACCCTGGCGCCCTGATGTTCGATCAGATCGTCCTTGGCATTCGCGTCGGTCACCAGGTCGACGGCATATTCCATGCCGGCGCAGCCACCCTTCTTGATGCTCAGCCGGATGCCCTTGGCATCGCCACGGGCATTCTCGACGATCGACCGCACGCGGCCGGCGGCGGCATCGGTCAGACTCATTACGGCAAAGCCCATCGGCTCCATCTCCTTCAGATCACCGGGTTAAAGGCCCGGCGCTTTCCAGAATTGAATGTAGTGCCCGTATGTTAACGGATCAATATACGGCCCTTACCTGGTTTGATCGAGCGGAATGCGGGCGGAAAACCGCGCACACTTTTCCTCATCCCGCTCTAATACCAGCCGAGCGCCACCTGCGCCTCTTCCGACATGCGGTCCGGCGTCCATGGCGGATCGAAGGTCATCGTCACCTCGACGCCGGAAACACCCTCGACGGCGCCGACGGCGTTTTCCACCCAACCCGGCATCTCGCCGGCAACGGGGCAGCCGGGGGCAGTCAGCGTCATGTCGATCTTCACCATGCGATCGTCCTCGATGTCGATCTTGTAGATGAGACCGAGTTCGAAGATATCAGCCGGAATCTCCGGGTCGTAGACTGTCTTCAGCGCGGCGATGATGTCGTCGCTGAGGCGTGCCAGTTCCTCGGCGGGAATGGCCGAGTGCACGATGCCCTCGCGGACGTTGATCTTTTCTTGCGCTTCCCCGAGACTCATGTCTGCCTCCTAGGCAAAGAACTTGCGGGCGTGTTCGAGCGCCTCCGCCAGAGCGTCGACCTCGGCCCGGGTATTGTAAAGACCGAGGACGCACGGCATGTGGAGGTGACGCCGAAACGTTTCAAGAGCGGCTGGGCACAATGGGTGCCTGCCCTCACAGCAATGCCGGCCCGGTCGATCACCATCGAGACGTCATGGGCATGAATGCCGGCGATCTCGAAGGCGAAAATGCTCCCCTTTCCCGGCGCATCGCCGAAGACGCGGAGCGAATTGACGGAGGACAGGCGCTCCCGGGCATAGGCCGTCAGGTCCGCCTCGTGCGCCCTGATTGCCTCGCGGCCGACCTTTTCCATATAGTCCAGCGCATAGCCGAGCCCGATCGCCTGGACGATCGGCGGCGTGCCGGCCTCGAAGCGGTGCGGCGGATCGTTATAGGTGACGCGATCTTCGGTCACTTCCTCGATCATCTCGCCGCCGCCCATGAACGGCCGCATCTCTTTGAGCCGATCGGTCTTGCCGTAAAGCACGCCGACTCCGGACGGGCCGTAGAGCTTGTGGCCGGTCATCACGTACCAGTCGCAGTCGATGTCCTGGACGTCGACTGGCATGTGAACCGCGCCCTGGCTGCCATCGACGAGCACCGGAATACCGCGCTCGCGGGCGATGCGGCAGATGTCCTTGACGGGAACGACTGTGCCGAGCGCATTCGACATATGCGTGATGGCGATGAGCTTCGTCCGCTCGGTCAGGCACTTGACGAAGTCCTCGATGTGGAACGCGCCATCATTATCGACCGGTGCCCAGACAAGCTTGGCGCCCTGCCGTTCACGGATGAAGTGCCAGGGCACGATGTTGGAGTGGTGCTCCATGATCGAAATGACGATCTCGTCGCCCTCGCCGAGATGCGGCATGCCGTAGCCGTAGGCGACCGTGTTGATCGCCTCGGTCGAGGATTTGGTGAAGACGATGTTGTCGACCGACGGCGCGTTCAGGAAGCGGCGCACCTTTTCGCGGGCGCCCTCATAGGCATCCGTCGCGGCATTGGAGAGGAAATGCAAGCCGCGATGGACGTTGGCATATTCATTGGAATAGGCGTGCGCAATCGCATCGATGACGAGCTGCGGCTTCTGCGCCGATGCGCCGTTGTCGAGATAAACAAGCGGCTTGCCATAGACCGTCCGTGAAAGGATCGGGAAATCCTTTCTGATGGTTTCGACGTCATAGGCCGGCACCGGCACAGTGTGTTCCATGGTCCTGTCCAATCAGGCGTGTTTTTCGAGCCAGGTCGAGATCACGCCTTCGAGCGCCTCGACCAGCGCCTCATCGTCTTCCAGCTCTTCGACGATCTCGGCAACGAAGGCGTTGACGAGCATTGCGCGCGCCTTGTTTTCCGGAATGCCGCGAGAAAGCAGGTAGAACAGTTGCGTATGATCGATATCGATGACCGTGGCGCCGTGGCCGCACTGCACGTCGTCGGCGAAGATCTCGAGCTCAGGCTTTGCCGAGAAGTCCGCGTCGTCGGACAAGAGCAACGTATTGCACGACATCTTCGCGTCGGTCTTCTGAGCGTCCTGGGCGACCAGGATCTTGCCCTGAAAGACACCCTTGGCCCGGTCAAAAACCACGTTGCGGATGATCTCGCTCGAGGTCGTGTGCGGCACATCGTGGCTCAGCGTGAAGGTCACGTCCGTGTGGCTCTCGCCGCCGAGCAGGTTGATGCCTCGCAGCGTCAAATCAGCACCCTCGCCGCTGGCGCGCCCATGCAGTTCCTGGCGGACCAGCTTGCCGCCCGCATTGATGACGAAGACGTGCAGCTTGGCGTCCTTGGCGAGATCGAAACGGATCTGGCCGAGATGAGTGTCGGCCGGCCCCTGCTGTTGCAGGATGATCCAGATGACATCGGCGCCTTCGGCAAGCGTCACGTCGCTCACCGAGGAGACGAAGCTCGCATCCCCGTTGGTCGACAGATGCCGCTCGAGCACGGTCGCCTTGGAGCCCGCACCGAAAGATACGGGAAAGCGCGTATGGGCCTGGCCGTGGCTTTGCGCGACCTGGATCTCCAGCGGCGCTTCCAGCTCAACACCTTCCGCAACGGCGATTTCCAGGCCGCCGCGGACCAGACCGCCATTGATGCGGCCGATGGCATCGTCTGAGCCGAGTACGGCAAGACCGGCAACCGCCGAGCCATCGATCAGGCTCTCCGTATAGGAGCGTGCCGTTACCCCCTCGGGAAGGCTCTTGAGATCGGCCTCGCCATTGCGCACCGAAAGCACAGTGGCGCCGGCAACGATCGGCTCGACCCGGTCGGCAAAAGCGGACGGATCGGCGGAGGGCACGGCACGCAGCAGCGTTCTGAGGTCCGTATAGTGCCAGGACTCGACGCGCCGCGTCGGCAGGCCGGCCGTCTTCAGCTCGTAAACCAGCGTGTCGCGCAGCGACAGCACCGCCCCGTCACCCGGCAGATCGCCGATCTGGGCGGTATAGGCATCGACGAGCGCCGTTTCGGCTGCCGTCATCTTGATCGCCTGTTGCATATTCATTCGAAACTCCTTCAACAGGCGTCAGGCTGCCGCCTCGATGATGTCGGCATAGCCCTTGGCTTCGAGCTCATGCGCCAGCGTCTTGTCGCCCGACTTGACGACCTGGCCCTTGTAAAGGACGTGGACCGTATCCGGGACGATGTAGTCGAGCAGCCGCTGATAGTGGGTGATCACGACGACGGCCCGATCCGGCGAGCGCAGTGCGTTGACACCATCGGCGACGATCTTCAGCGCATCGATATCGAGGCCTGAGTCGGTCTCGTCAAGCACGCAAAGCTTCGGCTCCAGCAACGCCATCTGCAGGATTTCGGCGCGCTTCTTTTCACCGCCGGAGAAGCCGACATTCAGCGGCCGACGCAGCATTTCCGGCGCGATCTTCAGCTCGGCGGCGGCTTCCTTGACGCGGCGCATGAAATCCGGCGTCGTCAGCTCGTCTTCGCCGCGATATTTGCGCTGCTCGTTCATCGCCACCTTGAGGAACTGCATGGTGGCGACACCCGGGATTTCGACGGGGTACTGGAAGGCAAGGAAGATGCCCTTGGCCGCACGCTCCGAAGCGTCGAGCTCGAGAATGCTCTCGCCGTTATAAAGGATGTCGCCCTCGGTGACTTCGTAATCTTCGCGTCCCGAGAGGATATAGGAGAGCGTCGACTTGCCGGAGCCGTTCGGTCCCATGATGGCGGCGACTTCGCCAGCCTTCACGGTCAGGTCCAGGCCGCGGATGATCTCGGTGCCGTCTTCGGCAATGCGGGCGTGCAGGTTCTTGATTTCAAGCATTTCAAATCGTCCTCTTGGGAAACGAATAGTTCTCGCGCGCAGGTCAAGCGCGCCGGTTCAATAATCAGTGCCAGGCCTCAGCCTACCGAGCCTTCCAGCGAGATGCCGATCAGCTTCTGCGCCTCTACGGCGAATTCCATCGGCAGTTCCTGGATGACTTCCTTGACGAAGCCGTTGACGATCAGCGCGATCGCCGCCTCTTCCGGAATGCCGCGCTGCAGGCAGTAGAACAGCTGGTCCTCGGAGATCTTCGACGTCGTCGCCTCATGCTCGAACTGCGCGGTCGAATTCTTCGCCTCGATATAGGGCACCGTATGCGCGCCACACTTGTCACCGATCAAGAGCGAGTCGCACTGGGTGAAGTTGCGGGCGTTCTCCGCCTTGCGGTGCGCCGACACCTGGCCGCGATAGGTGTTGTCCGAAACGCCGGCGGCAATACCCTTCGAGATGATGCGGCTCGACGTGTTCTTGCCGAGGTGGATCATCTTGGTCCCGGAGTCGACCTGCTGGTGGCCGTTGGAAACGGCAATCGAGTAGAATTCACCGCGCGAACCGTCGCCGCGCAGGATGCAGGACGGATATTTCCAAGTGATCGCCGAGCCGGTCTCGACCTGCGTCCAGGAAATCTTCGAGTTCTTGCCGCGGCAATCGCCCCGCTTGGTGACGAAGTTATAGATGCCGCCCTTGCCGTGCTTGTCGCCCGGATACCAGTTCTGCACCGTCGAATACTTGATCTCGGCGTCATCAAGCGCGATCAGCTCGACGACGGCGGCGTGAAGCTGGTTCTCGTCGCGCTGCGGCGCCGTGCAGCCTTCCAGGTAGGAGACATAGGCGCCTTCGTCGGCAATGATCAGCGTGCGCTCGAACTGGCCGGTGTTCTTCTCGTTGATCCGGAAGTAGGTCGAAAGCTCCATCGGGCACCGGACCCCCTTCGGCACGTAGACGAAGGAACCATCGGTGAAGACGGCGGAGTTCAGCGTCGCGTAGAAGTTATCCGACTGCGGCACGACGGTGCCGAGATATTTCCGCACCAGATCCGGATGCTCCCGCATCGCCTCGGAGATCGACATGAAGATCACGCCGGCCTTCTTCAGCTCTTCCTTGAAGGTCGTGACGACCGAAACAGAGTCGAACACCGCATCGACGGCGATCTTCGTCTTCTCGACGCCGGCCAGGATTTCCTGCTCCTTCAGCGGAATGCCGAGCTTCTCATAGACCTTGAGCAACTCCGGATCGACCTCGTCGAGTGATTTCGGCCCGGTCGTGCCTTTCGGAGCGGCATAGTAGTGGATCTCGTTGAAGTCGATCTTCGGATAGCGGACACGCGCCCAGCTCGGCTCATCCATGGTGAGCCAACGCTGATAGGCTTCCAGCCGCCATTCGAGCATCCATTCCGGCTCGTTCTTCTTGGCGGAGATCAAGCGGATGATGTCCTCGGACAGGCCTTTCGGCGCCTTGTCCATCTCGATCGTCGTTTCGAAACCGTATTTGTACTGGTCCACGTCGATCTGGCGGACCTGATCAATGGTTTCCTGCACGGCAGGCATGTCGTTCTCCAATCTCGTCGGATCCAAGGTCCGGCGGCTTGTCAACGCGGTGCAATAGGCGCGCACCGCTTATGTAATGGCTAAAAGGCGGTTTTCACCCCATTTGCCAAGCGGAAAATTGCTTTTCCGCAATTTCGTTCAAGGCTTTCCGCATTCACGCGGCCTGCCCGGTCGAGCGGCGTCTTGCCGCCACTTTCGCGAACACGGCCGCACAGCGTTCGATCTCCGCTTGCGTCGTGGAAGCGCCAATCGAAAGACGCAAGGCGCCCTGTCGCGGATCATAACCCATCGCCGTCAGCACATGACTCTGTCCGACCTTGCCGGAAGAGCACGCAGAGCCTGCCGAGAGGGCCACGCCTTCGAGATCAAAGGCAATCTGGCCGGTCTCCGCCTTGAGGCCCGGAAGGGTGAAGAAGGACGTATTGGCGATCCGCAAGGCATTCAGACCATGAATCACTACATCCGGTGCACTTTCGATCATCTGCGCCTCGAGCCGGTCTCGCAGTACGGCGATCGCCACCGTGCGAGCCTCCAGATTGTCGGCGGCCATCCGGGCCGCCGCCCCGAAGCCGACGAGCGCAGGCGCGTTCTCGGTGCCCGAGCGATGGCCCTTTTCCTGACCGCCGCCGCGGATCAGCGGCTGAGGCATTATCACCTCGCCACGGGCGACGAGCGCCCCGGCCCCTTTCGGCCCGCCGATCTTGTGCGACGAGACGATGAGGAAATCGGCGCCCAGGCTCTCGACGGACAGCGGCAGGCGCCCAGCGGCCTGGACGGCATCGACGACCAGCAACCCGCCATGGGCACGCACGATCGCGGAAACGTCAGCGATCGGCTGGACGATACCCGTCTCGTTGTTGGCGAGCATCACCGCCACCATGGGCAGGCCGGATTGCCGATCATGTGCCGACAGCAATGCCTCCAGCGCTGCGCAATCGACGACGCCATCGCCTGTGACGGGAACTTCGCAAACGTTCTCCCGGGCGAAACGTCCGCCCTCGCGCACCGCCGGATGCTCGATCGCGGAGACATAGAGCTTGCCGAGTTTCAGCGGCGTGCGCCCCATGCGGAAATCCGGCGTCAAAACCATGTTGGCCGCTTCCGTGGCACCGCTGGTGAATATCACCGAGGCGGACTGGGCGCCGCAAAGCGCCGCGACGTCACGGCGCGCGCTCTCGATCAGGCCCCGAACCGCCCGTCCCTCGCCATGCACGGACGAAGGGTTGCCGACTGCATCGAGCGCCGACAGGAAAGCATCACGCGCTTCGGACAAAAGCGGCGCTGTTGCATTCCAGTCCATATATATGCGCGATTCCGGCATTGCGTCCTTCGCTAGAGTTGACGGTTCAATCCCTTGCATCGATGCCGTTGCATTTTTCTTGTATTGTCCGCGCCGCTTGTCTTATGAGACGGACGAACGCGGCGGAGTGCCCGCATCGAAGTTTTGAACGGTTCTAAAGTGCGTTCTAGAAAAGCTGACTGCTTTCGTCAAGACAGATCGGTATCAAGAACGACGATTTGAGCCAGAAACGTTCCCGGAGAACCAATGCCCGAAATCATCTTCAACGGACCGGCCGGTCGCCTCGAAGGCCGCTATCAGCCTTCGAAGCAGAAGAGCGCACCGATCGCGATCATCCTGCACCCGCATCCGCAGTTTGGCGGCACGATGAACAACCAGATCGTCTACCAGCTCTTCTACATGTTCCAGAAACGCGGCTTCACGACCTTGCGGTTCAATTTCCGCGGCATCGGCCGCAGCCAGGGCGAATTCGATCATGGTGCGGGCGAGCTGTCCGATGCGGCCTCGGCGCTCGACTGGGTGCAGAGCCTGCATCCCGACTCGAAGAGCTGCTGGGTCGCCGGCTATTCGTTCGGCGCCTGGATCGGCATGCAGCTCCTGATGCGCCGGCCGGAAATCGAAGGTTTCATGGCGGTTGCGCCGCAGCCCAACATCTATGATTTCTCGTTCCTGGCACCCTGCCCGTCGTCTGGCCTCATCATCAATGGCGACGCCGACAAAGTCGCGCCCGAGAAGGATGTGAACGGCCTCGTCGAAAAGCTGAAGGCGCAGAAGGGCATCCTGATCACGCACAGGATGGTTGCGGGCGCGAACCATTTCTTCAACGGCCAGGTCGAAACCCTGATGACGGAATGCGAGGACTACCTCGACCGCCGCCTCAATGGTGAGCTGGTACCGGAGCCCGCGGCCAAGCGTATCCGCTAAACTCCCCAGTTTCATACTTTCAGCCGACCCGGAGATCGCAATCGGTTTCCGGGTCGCTGTGCATTCAAGACCGCCCCACCCGCCGGGAGGCGGCGGGCAGCACGAGCACCGGCGGCTCGGCGCACTCGACGCGGTTCCTGCCGTCGGCTTTGGCGGCATAGAGTGCCTTGTCGGCGCGTTGCATGGCTGCTTCCAGCGATTCCCTGGGGCCGATGGAGGCAACCCCGAAGCTCGCCGTTATCTTGACGCTATCAGGCAATCCATCGATTCGCGTCGATGCCAGCGCCGCGCGCATCCCGTGGGCAAGCACGCGGGCTTCCGACAAGCCGAGGCGCGGTAGAAATACGGCAAACTCCTCGCCGCCCAAGCGCGCCGCCACCGCACGGCTCGGCATGAGCTCGACCAACACCCGCGAAAACTGTCGGATGACCCCATCACCCGCATGGTGTCCATAGGTATCGTTGACCAGCTTGAAACGGTCCAGGTCGGCGAGAATAAGGGTACCCGGCCCGTCCGCGCCGGCAGTTTCCAAAACGGGCGTGAGGCGATCGACAAAGCCGCGGCGATTGTAGAGCCCCGAAAGAGCGTCAAGTTCCGAGCTCGCTCGGGCCTCGTCGATGATGTCCTTGACCATCACCCCGAGCATCGCAATGCCGGTCGCCACGATCAGCATCGCGCCGAGCGCCTGCGAAATCAGCGCGAACGGGCTTGCGAGGTAGTCCGGCGCCGTCGTGCCCGCTCCGGCGGCAACAGCGGCGTAGATTTTCGCCAGGTGGTAGATCGAGGTCAGAACCAAGAGGCCACACAGAATCCAATCCGCGGGGGACCGGCGCTCGGACCTCAGGACCGTCGATGCCGACCAGGCCTGGATGACGAAGAACGGCAACTGGTAGAAGCAGGCGTGCTTGAGCGTCCCGCGCGGCAGGTCGTAGATCAGCAGATCGAGGATAACCGAACCGAGGAAGAAGACTGCAAGGACAGTGAGGCGCGCCGGCACTCGATAAAAGAGCCCGAGCCCGACACGAAGCAGGATGAAACCGGCTAAAACGCTTGCAAATGCCCCGATGGCAAAGAGCTTGGGCACGGGCGTGAACGGCAGCACGGTTTCGAAGATGGCCGAGAGCGAGGCGACGGCGAAGGCGGCCGCACACCAGATCGCCGGACCTCTTACCCGGCTTTTTGCCGCGATGATGAGAAAGGCCACCACGAATATCTGGGCGATGATGAAATTCACCGCCAGCAGGGAAATCGCACCACCCATCGACAGAATCCGAAACTCCCAGACGCAGATCAACAGTCCGCGAAACTACGACCACTGGACCTTAGCGATTGCGCACGAAGATTCCATTAAACAATGCTTCAGCCTTGTGCCCCCAATGCATCTTTCGGCCTGGCCGCCCGCCGCCCGCCGCTTACCGGCCGCCTGACGCCTGTCGTGCCGGGATAACTCAAGGGCAGCCCGCGCAACGATCTTACGGCCAAGTAGGCCCAGGCTTCTGCTTCCATCGAATCGCCGTTCAGACCCAGCGCCTCAGCGGCCAGCACCCGCCCGCCTGCTGCCTCGGCAAGCGAGCCCAGGTCCCCCATGATGACGGGATTGAGGCGGCCGCCGCCGCAGACGATGTAAGTCGCCGGATTTTTTGGAAGATGGCGTGCGGATTGCAAGATGGCGGCCGCCGTCACATGCGCCAAGGTGCGGGCGCCGTCTTCCAGGCTGGCGTCGGTAGCGGCGGGCGGCGAAAAGTCGTTGCGGTCGAGCGAGCGACGCTTTTCCGACGAGAAGAAGGGATGAGCGAGGTAGCGTTCGGCAAGCTCCGGCAGCACCGAGCCTTCGCTCGCAATCATGCCGCCCTGGTCATAGGGAATGCCCGCCTGGGCTTCCACCCACTGGTCGATCAACGTGTTTCCCGGCCCGCTGTCATAAGCAACGATTCCATCACCCGCCCCGATGAAGGTGATATTCGAAATGCCGCCGATATTCACAAAGGCAACGGGCGTTTCGATCTCCGAGCTTTCGGACAAGCCACGCGCCAAGGCGGCGTGATAGGCCGGGATCAGAGGCGCTCCCTGGCCGCCATGGACCATGTCGTTCGCGCGCATGTCGAAGACGACGTCGATCAGCGTTTCCCGCGCCAGCAGTTCTCCATCGCCGATCTGCACGGTCAAGGCCTCATCGGGCCGGTGCAGGACCGTCTGTCCATGGAAACCTATTACATCAATATTGTTCCGCAACAGATTGTTTTCGTAAAGGAATACCTTAACAGACTCTGCGTGCCGCAACGTCAGATCTCGCTCGAGTTCCGCCAGTGCACCGGGCCGCTCGTCCCTTTTGCGGATCGACTTGGCATCTTCGAGTCCCTGCTTCAGACGGTCCCGGAAACGCGGCTCATAGGCATATCCGGCTGACGGTCCTCTTCGAACGATCGTCTCGCCGTCGGTCTCGATAAGGGCGACATCGATCCCATCCATGCTCGTGCCGCTCATCAGGCCGATCGCCGTCAACACCTTGCCCATCGATGTCCTCGCCTTTCCGTTTCCACCGGTCATATCAAAACACCGCCCAAGCAAAAACGTGCACTTTCGCCAAAACAGTGGTAAACGCCGGCCGCACACATCCCAAGAGCCGAAAGAGACAGCGTATGTCCGAGTTCAAGTCCGATTTCCTCCGCACCCTTCACGAGCGCGGTTTCATCCAACAGACATCGGATGATACCGGCCTCGATGAATTGTTCCGGAAGGAAACCGTGACTGCCTATATCGGCTTCGATCCGACGGCGCCGAGCCTTCACGCAGGCGGACTTATCCAGATCATGATGCTGCACTGGCTTCAGGCGACGGGGCACCGGGCCATCTCCCTTATGGGCGGAGGCACCGGTATGGTTGGCGACCCGTCCTTCAAGGACGAGGCACGGCAGTTGATGACGCCGGAAACCATCGCTGCCAACATCGCCAGCATCAAGACGGTCTTCTCGAACTACCTCAGCTATGGCGAGGGGCCGAGGGATGCGTTGATGATCAACAACGCCGATTGGCTGCTGGGTATCAACTATCTCGAGTTCCTGCGCGACGTCGGCCGTCACTTCTCGGTCAATCGCATGCTTTCCTTCGACAGCGTCAAGACGCGCCTCGATCGCGAGCAGTCGCTGTCGTTCCTCGAATTCAACTACATGATCCTGCAGGCCTACGATTTCGTCGAGCTCAACAAACGTTACGACTGCCGTCTGCAGATGGGCGGTTCGGACCAGTGGGGCAACATCATCAACGGCATCGATCTCGGCCACCGGATGGGAACGCCGCAACTTTATGCGCTGACCTCGCCGCTGCTGACGACGGCCTCCGGCGCCAAGATGGGCAAGTCGGTGAACGGCGCCATCTGGCTCAATCCGGATATGCTCGGCACTTATGATTTCTGGCAATACTGGCGCAACACCGAGGATGCCGACGTCACGCGCTTCCTGAAGCTCTACACGACTTTGCCGATGCCGGAAATCGAGCGGCTGTCGAAGCTTGGCGGCTCCGAGATCAACGAAGTGAAGAAGATCCTGGCGACGGAAATTACTGCCACGCTGCACGGTCGGGCAGCCGCGGAGAATGCAGCGGAAACCGCCCGCAAGACCTTCGAGGAAGGTGCGCTTGCGGAGGACCTGCCGTCGATCGAGGTGCCCGCTCCGGAGCTTGAAACGGGTCTGGGTCTTCTGACGCTGGTGGTGCGTGCCGGCCTTGCGGCATCGAACGGCGAGGCGCGCCGCCACGTCCAGGGCGGTGGCGTTCGCATCAACGACGAGCAGATCAACGACGAACGCCGGGTGGTCGGCAGCGCCGATGTCACCGGCGATGGCGTTATCAAGCTGTCGCTCGGCAAGAAGAAGCACATCCTGGTGCGGCCTGTCTGAACAGCCATTTGCAGCACAATACCCAAGGCCGGCCGCTACGCCGGCCTTTTTTATTGAAACTCGAAAATGCTGCGGAAGACACCCGGGGCGATGAGCGACAGCGGATTGATCGCCAGATGCGGCTGGTTGAAGGGGCCGGTCAGCTTGAAGGTAATGCCGAGAAGGCCACGGTCGCGACCGTTACCGAGCAGGACGCCGATCAGCGGCAACTCGCCGAACAAGCGATTGATGCCATAGGCCGGCATGAAGGTCCCGGTCATGTCCATGCGGCCGTTGCTGTCGCGGACCGTGCCCTGGAACGTGGCGCCGACGTCGATGCCGCGCAGCACGCCGCTATCGACGCGGATGACGCCACGATCCAACAGGAGTTGGGCGAAGCCACGCTCGAACCGGGCGGTGCTGACGTCGATGTCCCTGCGTACCGCCTGATTGAGGCTGCGGCCGTCCTGGCCGGCCGGCGTCGAGACCATCGACTGCAGCTTCTGTTCGCCGATTAGGGAAAATTTCCGCAGATCCACGGTGCCGCGCCAGGATCCGGCGCCCCGATCGCGGAGGCGCAGGTTCAGCAGGCCGCCGCGCATGTTGCGGTAGATGTCGGTAAAGCGGGCCAGAGCGCCCGCATCGCTCGTCGTCAGTTCCAGCGTGTTGTCCGGCCCCGCCTTCACCAGTCTGGCGACCACCGCCTGCCCGCTCGCCGTTACAGCCGACAGGTCGATATCGTCTATCTCTTGACCACGGGCCGAGTGAAGGAAGCTCACATTCGAAAAGACCTCGCCGTTGAAGCCGACGACGCGGTCGAGCCGGGCGCTGATCTTCACATTGCCGTCGTCGCCGGAGCCGGACTGGCCCTTCGCTCGCGCCAGCGGCAGTCTGATATCGGCAGACGAACCGGTGAGCGCAACCACATGACCGCCCCTCGCCCGCTCGACCGTCACCGCGAAATCATCGCCACTCGCAAGGCGGACATCCCGCAACCGGGCCAAAGCGAGCCCGTCGTCGTCGACGCGGAGATCTCCGGCCGCGCCGAATCCATCGCCCTGGATGCGGAAGTCGTCTATCTCCGTGACGGCATCGCTTTTCTTCACCGTGAATTCGGCATTGGCCGCAATGCCGGCGCCTTTGTTCCAGCCGATCCACGGCAGCGACAGAACCGCCTTGCCGAGATCGGCCTTCACAGACTGGCTGCCGTCATCCGAAAGGGACACTTCCACGCCGACCGGTCCGCTGACGATCCCGGACAAGGCAGGAGCGATCTTGCGGCGTGCCGCGTCGTCGAGAGTTCCCGAAATCTCGCGTGTCCGCTTCACATCCGCCTTGGCATCCACCGGCTCGGTCAGCGCGATGCGCATTTTTGCGCCGTCGATCAGGGCATCGGCGTCGAGAACCGCCTCGGTGTTATCGATCCGCATCCTTCCCGACAGGTCCGCGATCGCGCGGCCGGAAACCGGCCGGTTTATCGACACCTTCTGCAACTGCATCTCCGCCTGCCACAAGGGTGGCGGCGGTTTCTGGTTGGAGATCAGGCCGAAACGGGCACCGACCAACGCGGTCATCGGGCCGGTGAAATCCTCCGGTACGAAAGGCGTTTTCTGCAGGGCCCGGATCGGCTTGTAGCTGACGAGTTCGGCTATCGAGTCGGCTTCTCCACCGACCTCGATCTTCATTTCCGCCATCAACGGCTTGCTGTAGACATCCGGAATGACGAAGTTGCCGCCGTTCAGGGCTACGGTGCGACCGGAGGGGAAGAAGGCTGCGCCGCCGCGCACGTCGACGGTCATGCGCTCGCCACTCAATTCGAAATGCCCGGCAGTATCGCGCAGCGGCGGAATCTCGCCGGCGATATTGATGCGGGTGTTGTCGATGGCAAAGTTGATATTGAGTTCGTCCTCGTTGAGCTTCAACTCGCCACCGCTGTTGGCAATTCTCCCCTCCGGGATCGAGACCTCTATGCGCGCATCCGACACCGTCCCGCCGAAGAGATTGCCGATCGCCCATCGTCGGGCACCCTTGGCTACCCACCAGGGCCACAATTGCTTGACCGCGGCGGGTTGCATGCGGTCACTGACCGCAGCGAAATTGATCTGCGGCGACGTGTTGCCGAAGGCGACCGCGAGTGAGCCCGCCATGGACCCCAGCGGGCTCGATATCACCAGCTGGTCGAAGATCAGCCGGTGGCTGCCGGCCTCGAATCGGCCATTCGCCTTGGCGTCGAAGGATAGCGGCCGCTCCTGCATGTCTTCGGGATCGGAGCTTGCGTCTTTCAACAGCAGATCGACCGCAAAGCCCCCTTGGCTTCCCTCCGCGACCTTGTCGAGGTCGATCAGGGCGCCGGTGAAAGGAAAGTTCGAACGCCCGATCTTGACCGCTGACGGCAATATCTCCACCGACGCCCGGTCAAAATCGTAAGAGACGTTCAATTCCGACGGCCTGAGCGCAGAGACGAGTCCTCCGGCGTGAAATGTCCCTGCAGATGTCCTGACGCCGACTGCCAAAGCCGGCTGCGTGCCCTTCGCAGCGCGCGTTGCCCTGAGACTGACCTCGGCGCCGGCGTCGATCCCGAAGGCCTCCTCGCTGTCCGATTTGCCGTGGTACAGGAACGGCGAAAGCGGCAGGGATCTAAAGACTGCCTCGATGCCGCCGATGCTGTCGCCTGGCCCGAAGGCTCGGGCTTCGAGCTGCGCTTCCTTGCCGTCGATGGCAATCGAGCCATCGACCTGAATGGAGCCATTGGTATCGCGGCTGAAGGCCAGCATCCTCACATCGACCGGAACGATCCGCCCGCGTGCCCCGGTCACCGACAGGGAGAGGTCCGAAAGCTGAACGGTTCTTGTGGCACTTCGCGCCGTCAACCGCGACATGGCATCGATATGCGTGAACAGTTTTTCAAGCGCCGTGCCGGTGTCGGCGATGCGAATCGCTGTCAAGTCAATCGGCTTGCCACGCGGCAGGAGCCCGGTATCGAGTTCGCCACCTTCCGCTTCCAGCCGCGACACGGCGATGCGGCCGGTCATCAGGGCAAAGGGATCGAGCGCAATGGAGACGGCCGCGAGCTTGGCAACCGGGCGCCCGGAGGCGGTGTCGTTCAGCGTGACGCCGCGCGCCTTGAGCGCGAGCGCGCCGCGACCGGTGAGGCGGACCACGGTGCTTTCGACGTCGGCGTCGTAGTTGGCTCCAAGGGCACTGTTGAGCGCTGCGCGGGCGCGGGCGTTCAGGGGGCCGTCAACGAGGCCGCTTTCGATGACGGCGATGAGCGTGGCAACGATGACGAAGGCCACAAGTGAGCAGCAAAGCAGAATCTTGCCAAGCAGACGCAAGCCGCCTCCGGACAAGGGCGTGTGCACGATGACCGGATCATGGGCCTGGGCCGAGGGCAGCGCGTCCAGCGCGACGATATCTTCCTTGCGAAAGCAAACCCTTTCGCCGCGGATATCACTCATCGGCGCGGGTTTCCTCCACCTGCTAGCTGCATTGCACTCTTCCTGTCCCGACCAACGTCATGCCGCCCGGGTCGCTCCTATCTGTAGATCACAAGTCGCCGAACCAAGTCACCACGCTTCGCTGTGGGTTGCTGTGGAAAGCGCGCCACAGCCTACCGCAGGTTCTCCCAGATCGGCATCGACCCAAAGATAAATACATGCAGCAGTTGAAAGCACGACGGCGCTGTGCGTCTGAAAGACCCATGGTGCCGGGGTGCCTCTGTCTTGCGACGTGGCATTCATCATGGCTCATAGCCATGAAAGCCGTCGGGTAGCTGTCAAGGCAGCCACAAACCTGCTGGACGGACCGCGACGATCTTGGGTATCCCCTATGTGCGAAATGTCGACAAAACTTGGCGTAAGAAAGGCTTAATCATGGCACCATTGCGACCCGGCGATCCTGCCCCGGATTTCGAACTCGCTCGCGACGGCGGCGGCTCGATTTCACTGTCTGCTCTTCGCGGCAAGCCGGTGGTGTTGTTCTTCTATCCCAAGGACGACACGAAGACCTGCACCGTGGAAGCAATTTCCTTCTCGAGCCTTTCGGAAGAATTCACTTCGGCCGGTGTGGCGCTGATCGGCATCTCGCCCGACTCGGTCAAGAGCCATGACCGCTTCGCCAAGAAGCACGACCTCAGCGTCGCGCTCGGGGCGGACGAGGACAAGACAGTGGTCAACGCCTATGGCGTCTGGGCGGAAAAGAGCATGTATGGACGCAAATACATGGGTGTCGAACGCACGACCTTCCTCATCGATCCAGATGGCATCGTCAATCGGATCTGGGAAAAGGTCAAAGTGGCGGGGCACACGGAGGAAGTTCTCGCCGCGGCGAAAACTTTGCGCACCGACTGAGCGAAAGGCCTGTGCTTCCGCAATTCCACAGTCTGCGCGGCGCCGCCGTCGAAGCGATACGCGCCAGTGACCTGGCGGTCAAAACCGAGCTCGCGCAGGAGGCTGCGCGTCGCTGGCAGGCGCGAACGCTCTCCTTGCGCTCGCCGCTCGATCGGCCCGTTCCGGCACGGCCGGGCCGGCCGGAAAGGCCCATTCTCACGCCGCCGACGCAGGTCAAGCGGCGATCCCTCGGTTCCTTGAAGGGCCGAATCGCCCTCCTCCATGCGATTGCCCATATCGAATTGAATGCCGTCGATCTCGCGTTCGACATCGTCGCCCGCTTCGCCACGGAGCCGGTGCCGCAATCCTTTTTCGACGGATGGATGCAGGTGGCTTTCGAGGAGGCCAAGCATTTTCGGTTGGTGCGGCAAAGGCTTAACGATCTGGGCGCCGATTATGGCGACCTGCCGGCCCACGACGGTCTGTGGCAGGCCGCCCACGACACGCGCAACGATCTGACCGCCCGGCTTGCCGTGGTGCCGCTCATCCTGGAGGCGCGCGGCCTGGACGTCACGCCGGCACTGCAGGCGAAGATGCGCGAAACCGGCGACGATGAAAGTGCTGCAGTTCTCGACGTCATCTATGAAGACGAGAAGGGCCATGTCGCCGTTGGAGCAAAGTGGTTCCGCTTCCTGTGCGCCCGACAGAAGAAGGATCCGGCCGCGACCTTCCAGGCCCTCGTGCGGGCAAACTTCCGTGGACCGCTGAAGGCACCCTTCAACGACATCGCGCGGGCCGAAGCCGGCCTGACGCCATCATTTTACCGGTCGATGACCGCCTCCAGGAACATCTGACGGGCGGCGCCCTCACGCTTTATTAACCCTAATAAAGTGTAATCACCTCGGGGCAAGCGCAAGTTGGGTCGCATCTGGCGGGGGTGACGTGGTGTCTATTCGTCCGGAAAACCGGAGCTTCGGAAAACGTCGGCAAAGTCACGTCCTGATTCTCGCCAGCGGCGACAGGGTTCGTCACATGACGGTCCGTCCCTGGATGGCTGCGGCTGCGGCATCGCTTATCGGCGTGTTCGGCATCGGTTATCTCGCCGCGTCCACCTATCTCGTGCTTCGCGACGACCTGATCGGCGGTACGATCGCCCGGCAGGCGCGCATGCAGCATGAATACGAGGACCGAATCACGGCGCTGCGCGCTCAGGTCGATCGGGTGACGAGCCGACAGTTGCTGGATCAGCAGATCGTCGAGGAAAAGGTCGACAAACTCCTGCAGCAGCAGTTGGAGCTTTCTTCACGCAGCGGCAGGCTGGGGACGCTGGCCGAGAGCGCTGAGCCGCCGACGGCTAGCGGGGACGCGGCCGCATTGCCGGATGCCGAACCTCTCGCCTACGAAAAGCGGACCGACGCAAAGGACGGCATCCAGGCGATCGAAGAGATCATGGGCATCGCAAAGGCAAGCGCCGAACCGCCGGCGCATGCATCTGCGCTCGGCTATGCGCCGGAAGCGCAGGCAAGCGACCCAAGGGAGACCGCTTCCGATCGGACGGATCGCATCTTTTCAAAAGTTACCCTCTCGCTGAAAGGCATTGAGCGCGATCAACTGGCGCATGTTCGGCAGTTGACAAGCAATGCGCAAAGGACCTCCGACGCGATCAGGACGATCGTCGAACGCACAGGCTTTGTCCTCCCGGTTTCGAAGACCGCAGAGGCTTCCGCGCCTGCCGTTCCGGCCGACGGAACGGCGATCGGCGGACCCTATGTCGAACCACAGAGCCAGGATCCTTTCGAACAATCCCTCACCACACTCGACAATGCGCTTGTCGACCTGGAAGAGACCCGCGACGCTGCGCGAAAACTCCCCCTCGAAAGTCCGGCGCCGGCAAGTGACATCACGAGCAGTTTCGGAAATCGGCTGGATCCCTTTCTGGGGCGATTGGCGCTCCACGCCGGAATCGACTTCCGCGCCGCGACCGGCACTCGCATTCGCTCGACCGCAGCGGGAACCGTGACAGCGGCAGGGCCGGCGGGCGGATACGGCAACATGGTCGAGATCGACCACGGCAACGGTGTCTCGACGCGCTACGCGCATCTCGCCGTTGTCCTCGTACATGTCGGCGACCGAGTCGAGGCCGACCAGGTCGTCGCCCAATCCGGAAGCACTGGGCGGTCGACCGGCCCCCATCTGCATTATGAAGTTCGCGTGGGCGGCCTGGCGGTGGATCCGATGCGGTTCCTGCGCGCCGGCACGAAACTCGCCGGCTATCTGAACTGACAGCATCCTCTTCAACCAACGCCGGCAGTTGACGGGAAAAGCGATAGATTCGCAGTTATTTACCGTGCGACGCGTCAACGTGCTGGATTTCTTGACTTTAGGCGCCTTTCGTCTTAAGAGCGCCGCCACAGGATGGTGATTTTCCATCGATCGATCAGTGTTCTAGCGAACCGGAACGGAAACAGATTCCCCTTTGACCAATTTTGCTGACCTTGGCCTGAGCCAAAAAGTTCTCTCCGCAGTTACCGACGCGGGCTATGCAACGCCGACACCGATCCAAGCAGGCGCCATTCCGCCGGCTCTTCAGCGTCGCGACATCCTGGGCATTGCGCAAACCGGCACGGGCAAGACGGCATCCTTCGTTCTGCCGATGTTGACGCTGCTGGAAAAGGGCCGTGCGCGTGCGCGCATGCCGCGCACCTTGATCCTGGAGCCGACCCGCGAGCTTGCGGCGCAGGTGGCAGAGAACTTCGACAAGTACGGCAAGAATCACAAGCTCAACATCGCGCTTTTGATCGGCGGCGTCTCCTTCGATGAGCAGGACCGCAAACTCGAGCGCGGCGCCGATGTCCTGATCTGCACGCCCGGACGCCTGCTCGATCATTTCGAGCGCGGCAAACTGCTGATGACCGGAGTGGAAATCCTCGTCATCGACGAAGCCGACCGCATGCTCGACATGGGCTTCATTCCGGATATCGAGCGGATCGCCAAGCTCATTCCCTTCACCCGGCAGACGCTGTTCTTCTCGGCAACGATGCCGCCGGAAATCCAGAAGCTCGCCGACCGGTTCCTGCAGAATCCGGAGCGCGTCGAAGTCGCCCGCCCCGCCTCGACGGCAAATACCGTGACGCAGCGCTTCGTCGCCGCGCATGGAAAGGACTACGAAAAGCGCGCCGTGCTGCGGGATTTGATCCGCGCCCAGGGCGAACTCAAGAACGCGATCATCTTCTGCAACCGTAAGAAGGACGTCGCCGAGCTCTTCCGCTCGCTCGATCGCCATGGCTTCTCGGTCGGCGCGCTGCACGGCGACATGGACCAGCGCTCTCGCATGGCGATGCTGGCCAATTTCAAGGACGGCAATATCCAGTTGCTCGTTGCTTCGGATGTCGCGGCGCGCGGGCTCGACATTCCGGACGTCAGCCACGTCTTCAATTTCGACGTGCCGATCCACGCCGAAGACTACGTGCACCGCATCGGCCGCACCGGCCGGGCCGGGCGTTCCGGCGCTTCCTTCACGATCGTGACGAAGCGCGACACGAAATTCTCCGATGCCATCGAGAAGCTGATCGGCCAGACGGTCGAGTGGCTGAACGGCGATCTTTCGCAACTGCCCGAGCCGATGGAAAGCCATGACGGCCGGCGCGAGCGAGGCCGCGACGGCCGCAAGGATCGCAAAAAAGATGTGGAACGCTCCGGCCGGGCGCGTGGCGATCATAAATCCGATGCGGCCCGTATCGATAATGTGACCGAATTCGAACCCGTCGCAGAAAGGGCAGAGGCCGTGAAACCGGAACGTAGTGCCGACCACAAGCAGGGACATGCGAGCCGCAACGATCGCCTCGGTCGGGCGCAGAACGCCGCCAATGACGACAATCGCGACCGTCGCCACCGCAATCGTCGCGATCATGACGATGGCCCGACGCCGGTCGGCTTCGGCGACGAGATCCCGGCCTTCATGCTGATCGTCGGCAAGGCCTGACCTCAAGCGCCATGGCCTTCCCGGGCATCGATTTTCCTGGTCTCGGCTGCGGGCTTGCAATCCTGCGGGAAGGCAAGATCCTTCTCTGCCGGCGCCTGAAGGCACCGGAGGCCGGCCACTGGAGCATCGTCGGCGGCAAGGTCGACCATATGGAGCGTGCCGAGGATGCCGCTCGCCGGGAGGCCGAAGAGGAAAGCGGCCTGTCGATCCATTCGTCGCGGTTTCTCTGTGTCAGCGAGCAGATGATCGAGGCCGATGGCCAGCACTGGATCTCACTGATCTACGCGACCGATGATTTTTCGGGCGAAGCGCGCCTCACCGAGCCGGACAAACTGTCCGATATAGGCTGGTTCGATCTTACCGCCCTGCCCCAGCCATTGTCCCGCTTCGCTGCGGACGCGGTCAGCGCGCTCGGATAAGGTACTCTCATGGCCCGTCATTTCTTCGCCCTGAGCGCGGCCGTATAGGCCAACTTCACCCAGCGGGCCATCTCATCCGGATCGTCGTAGGCCGAATCGGGGATGCTCCAATAGGGCATTTTCACTGGCTTGCCCTTGCCGTCATAGGCCCATTGCCGTGCGCCCGCTTCCTCGAGTGCCGGAGCCGTTTCGGCATCGCCTTTCAGAAGGATTTCTCCGTTGACCTCGACCGCGAGGATGACGCCATCGCAATAGATTCCCTTGCCGCCGAACATGCGGCGAATGGTGATCGGCCCCAGGGTCTCGAACATCTCCTCGATCGCAGCATTGTCCATCGTGTCAGCCCTTCAATATTCCCCCGGCGGCCAGGATCGCCTCGGGCGTATCCACATCGAGACGCGCCGCGGCACCCAGTTCGACATCGATCACCGGAAGGCCACAGCGCTCGACGATGTGTCTCGCCCCGACGTCGCCTACGAGTTGCCGGACGGCGGCAAAGGTGGATTTCGGCAGGATGACCGGATTTCCGCGCTGGCCTTCCGTCACTGCGCGGACGACGGCGCGGCCGGATTCGGCGCCGAAAGCGTCTATCATCTTTGACAGGTGCCCATCTGTAAGGCCGGGCATATCGGCGAGCATCACCAGCATGCCGCCCGCCCCTTCGTCCACCGCGGTCAGACCCGCGACAAGTGACGACGCCATGCCGCTCTCGTAATCGGGATTCGAGACGAGCGCGACCGAAAGGCCGGATAAGGCGGCCCGGATCTCCGCCTCCCGATACCCGGTAACCACGACGACCTTGCCCTTGCCGACAGAAAGGGCCGTCTCGACCGAACGGCGGACAAGCGGGATGCCGTCGAACTCGGCAAGAAGCTTGTGCTTCCCTGCGGGCCCCATACGGCTTGCCCGACCTGCCGCCAGTACGACGATCGCGACTGGGCCGGGCTGCGGCCTGACGGCGACTTCCCGCGGCTGCGGCCGTGTCGGGATTTCTTTCAGCAGTCCACCGACGCCAAGCCCGGCGATATCGGTCGGACTCGGCCACTCACCGGCGAGCAGACGATCGAGGATCCAGTCGAAGCCATTTTCTCTCGGGCTGCGGGCACATCCGGGTGCGCCGACGACGGGGATGTCGCCGAATCGGCCAAGTACGAGCAGATTGCCCGGGTCAACGGGCATGCCGACGTGCTCGACGGTCCCGCCGGCGCGCCGGATAGCGGCCGGCACGACATCCTCAGGGTCAGCGACGGCGGACGCGCCGAAGATGATCAGCAGGTCGTGGGTAGACCGGAGTTCGGCAATCTCTGCCGCGACGGCCGTCTCGGTGTGAGCGACGCGACGCTCGGTATCCAGACTGCTGCCAGCTTGTGCAAGCCGCCCCGCCAGCACGGCCCGCGTCTTGTCCATCACCTGGCGCTTCAGCGAAGGCAACTCGGTTGCGATGAGGGCCGCACGTTTCGGCACGAAGGGCTTCACGTCAAAGGCGGGCTCCGCGCGAAGCACCGCCGCCGCTTGCTCGACGAACTTTCCCGGCACCGCCAGCGGGATGATCTTGATCGTCGCCACCATATCACCCGCATCGACGGCGACATGGTCGGCAAGACAGGCAAGCGTGATCGCGGGATCAATGCGGTTCACGCGGTCGACCGTCGCGCGATTGGCGACGAAGAGACCCGACACCGTCGCATACACATTGACGCGGCCGGTTGCGGCGGACGAGAAACGAAGACGATCCGGGGAAATCGCGGATGCAATCCGAGCCGCGGCCTCGTCTTCCGGCAAATCGTCGGGTTCGAGTCTGGCAACGACCACCTCTCCCATGCCGGCATCGGCAAGCATCGCCAGATCATTCGCGCTCAGACGACGACCCTTGGCGAGCTTACCTTCCCCAGTCTTTACGGCGTGGGCCAGAATGGCGCCTTCCGCTTCGGCAAGCGGCACTGGACCAAACCTCATGCCGCACGCCCCTGTTCTCCACGATCGCGGTGACGCAGCGCGCCGATGATTTCGGCAAGGACGGCAATGGCGATTTCCGCGGGGCTCGCAGCGCCGATGTTCAGGCCGATCGGCGCCTTGATCCGGCCGATCGCCTCTTCCGGCACCCCGGCCGACCGCAGTCTCTCCACGCGGCTCGCATGAGTCTTACGGCTGCCGAGCGCGCCGACATAGAAGCAACCTGCGTCCAGGGCGGCTCGGATTGGATAATCGTCGATCTTCGGATCGTGGGTAACCGCAGCCAGTGCCGTATAGGGGTCGAGCGGTCGCATCGGCAGGACATCTTCCGGCCAATCGGCAAGAAGCTCGACGCCGTGGAAGCGCTCGGCCGTCGCGAATGCGGTGCGCGGGTCTATGATGGACATATCGAACCCTGCGACCGGCGCCAGTCGCGCCAGCGCCTGCGAGATATGGACGGCGCCGATGACCACCAAGCGCGGCGGCGGCAGATAGGTGTTGATAAAGACGGATCGCTCAGCGAGCGTCGCAAGACTGGGGCGGCCCGAACGAAGCGTTTCGGAGATCCCCGCCTCCCATTCGGCCGGGAAACCCTCGCCCTCGATGAAGACTTGGGCGCGGCCGCTCGAAAGATCATTGACGACCACGGCCGCCCGCCGTGCCGCGCGCGCTTCGTTCAGCTTCTCAAGGGTAGACAGTTGCATGGTCAGCCGTCAATTCGCTCTAGAAAAACCCGGATCCGACCGCCGCAGGAAAGGCCGACACGCCATGCCGTTTCGTCGGCGACGCCGAATTCGAGGACCCTTGGAACGCCTGAGGCGATGACATCGGCTGCTTCGCCGATGACGGCACCTTCGACGCAACCGCCCGACACCGACCCTTCGAAGGCGCCCTCGCCGTCAATCACCAGATGACTGCCGACGGGGCGCGGTGCAGACCCCCAGGTCTCGATGACCGTCGCCAAGGCCACGGCCCGGCCTTGCCTATGCCATGCCTCGGCAATCTCCAAGGGATCGAGAATCTTTGCTTCATTCGTCATCATGGCACTCCGCCTCGCCCTCTTAGATCATGACGATCCGGTCGCGTTTCAACCCACATTGTCGTGAGCTTCATCGGCCGCGCGCTGGGGGTGAAGAAAGCGTCGTGGGTCGGCGTCGCGGCTCGCTTCCCCCGACAGCGACTTCACCAGTTCGGCGACGGATTCCAGATTGTGCACCGTTCGAAATTCATCGACGTGCGGCAGCATCGCCCTGACACCGCGCGCCCGCGCCTCGAAACCCTCGAAGCGGAGCAGCGGATTGAGCCAGATCAGCCGGCGGCAGGAGCGATGCAGGCGATCCATCTCGATCTCGAGCTGCACCGCGTCGTCGCGCTCGAGGCCGTCGGTGATCAACAGGACAATGGCGCCCTGCCCCTGGACGCGCCGAGACCAGCGACGATTGAACTCATGCAGGGTTTCACCGATGCGCGTACCGCCTGACCAGTCCTTGACCGCGGCGACGCATTCGTCAAGCGCTTCGTCGGGATCGCGGTTGCGCATCTGCCGGGTGACGTTCGTCAGCCTCGTGCCGAAAAGAAAGGTCTGGACGCGGTGTCGCTGCTCTGTCAGCGCGTGCAGGAAATGCAGGAACACCCGCGTGTACTGGGTCATCGAGCCCGAAATATCCGCAAGCGCCACGAGCGGCGGGTGAACGAGGCGCGGCTCCCGGAAACGCGGCAGGATGAGCTCGCCGCCGAACCGCATGGCATCGCGCATGGTGGCGCGCGGATCGATCCGGGCTGGCCGATGGGAAGGGCGGAAGCGCCGTGTCCTCACCCGGTCGAGCGGCAAAAGCAACGACGAGATCGCCCGCCGCGCCTCGCCGATTTCTGCGGCGGTCATCTGCGCAAAATCCGCCTTGCGAAAGAGCTCCCGACCGGAAGCGGTGTAGCGCGCATCGATCTCGATTGCCTGCTTCTCTCCGGGCGGTCGATCGTCATGCCGCCCGCTGAGGAGCGCTTCGCCGAGACGTGCCGCGCCCGCTCGCCGCGGCTGATTTTCACTGGCGCGTGCAGGAGCGACGGGCGACAGCAGCGCGATCATCTTCCGGACGAGATCGCGCTTGCGCCAGAACAATCGAAACGCCTCGTCAAAGAGCGCCTGGTCCTCATGCCGCTTCACCAGCGTGCATTGAAGCGCGGCGTAGAACTCGCGGCGCGATCCAATGCCGATTGCGCCGACCGCCTCTATCGCGTCCGCAATCGCACCAGGACCGATCCGCATGCCTGCCCGCCGGAGAGCCCGAGAGAAGAACACGATGTTGTCCGCAAATCGTCCGCTCGCCCGGTGTTGGTAGAGGCCGTCTGCAGGGGACCTGGCGGTCATGATGTGAGCTCGGCGGCCATGAGGTCGCGCTTGACCTCTTCCAGCAATTTTCGCCCCTCGGCACCCTCTATCCGGGCAATGTCATCCTGATACTTCAGGAGCGTGCCGAGCGTGTCGGCCAGCGTCTCCGGGTCGAGCGCCAGCGCGTCGAGCTCGGTCAGCGCTGTCGCCCAGTCGATTGTCTCGGCGACACCGGGGTTCTTGAAGAGATCGACCGTCCTGAGTTTCTGGACATAGGCGACGATCTCTCGGGAGAGCGCCGCGTTGCAGCCGGGCACCTTGCGCCGGATGATCTCCAGTTCCTGCGCGGCATTGGGATAATCGACCCAATGATAGAGGCAGCGACGCTTCAAGGCGTCGTGGATTTCGCGAGTCCGGTTGGTGGTAATGATGACGATCGGCGGCTCGTCCGCCCGGATCGTTCCAAGCTCTGGAATGGTCACCTGGAAATCGGAAAGTACCTCGAGGAGGAATGCTTCGAAGGCTTCGTCGGTGCGGTCGAGCTCGTCTATCAGGAATACCGGGGCGCGGCCGCCATTCGCCGAGATGGCCTGCAGCACCGGACGGCGGATGAGGAACCGCTCCGAGAAGATGCCGCTTTCGACCTTTTGCCGGTCGACCATGCCGGCTGCCTCCGAAAGGCGGATTTCCAGCATTTGCGCTGGGTAGTTCCATTCATAGACGGCAGATGCGACGTCGAGCCCCTCGTAGCATTGCAGACGGATCAGCGGTCGATCGAGCGAACGGGCGAGCACCTTGGCGATCTCGGTCTTGCCGACTCCCGCCTCCCCTTCGAGAAACAGCGGTCGCTTCATCCTGAGTGCCAGGAAAAGAACGGTCGCGAGAGCGGTACCGGCGAGATAGTTCTGCGACTTGAGCAGCGCCATCGTCTCGTCGATGGACTGGGGCATCCGGCCTGTCTCGTGTTTCGCCATATTCGCTCCTCTCTCGAGGAAAATTATAGCGTGCGGTATCCCCGGTCCACATAAATGAGCGGCGGTGCCTTTTCGCCGATTCGCACGTCCACCACTTCGCCGAAGAGGATTGCATGGGTGGCCATGATCTTCACTTCGAGCAGACGGCAATCGAAGGCGGCGATAGCGTCGACGAGAATCGGCGATCCGGTCGCCAGCTCAGTCCAACGGCCGAGTGCAAAGCGGCGCTCCATATCAAGCTGGTCACGTCCGGAGAAGGCATGTGCCAAGGCGAGATGCTGGCTACCGAGGACGTTCAGCGCAAAGCTGTCGCCGCGCAAAAAGATGTCGTTGCGCGAATTCGCGGCATTGAGGCAGGCGAGAATCGTCGGCGGATCGTCCGACACCGAGCAGGACGCGGTAATGGTTACGCCGCGCCGCTCGGCACCATCCGCCGCCGTGATCAACTGCACGTGATGGGACAAGCGGCTCATCGTATCGCGATAGGTTATCGGGTCCAGCCGGGTCTTCTCCAACACATCACGCTCCGGATCGGTATCTCGCACATACATAGACTGTCGCGAAAAATATGAAACTAGGCCGATCGAGATTCTTGCCAATGCGCGACGCCGATGACGCACTGGGGCGATCGTCGTTTCCAGGCCCATCTTTTTCCTTTGACGAGTTCTGCCACTCCCTTAAAACATGGCGTGCGATAGCGGGAAAAAACATGCTGAAATCAATTGGTACGAGCCTTCTTGTCGCTGCGCTGACGCTGACCTCTCCCGCGTTTGCGGCCGGCCTGAAGATTGCCGTCGTCGCGCCCGCCGATGGCCCCTTCGCGGCGCTCGGCAAACAGATCACCGATGGCGCCGCCTTCCAGGCTGCCGATCGGGGAAGCGAGATCGTACCGATCGCAGAGAGCTGCGATCCGGCCGGCGGCGAGGCGTTGACGAAGGCGCTGCTTGCCAGCGGCGCCGAGGCGGCGATCGGCTTTCTCTGCACCGAGAGCCTGGAAGCGGCGCTGCCTGCCCTCGCCGAGGCCGGCATTGCCGCGATCACCCTCAGCGTCCGCTCGGATATTCTCATGGAGGACGCCATCAAGAAGAAATGGCCGCTCTTTCGCCTGGCACCGAGCGGCAAAGCCGAGGCCGCGGCGATCACTGATGCGATCGTGACCAACTGGAGGGACAAGCCGCTGGCGCTCATCGACGACGGAACGATCCATAGCCGCGAACTCGTCGAAAGCGTCCGCAACGCCCTTGCCGAGATCGGCCTCACCCCGGTTTTCACCGACACCTACCGCCCGGCCCAGGAACAGCAGGTGAGCCTCGTTCGACGCCTGGCGAAAAGCGGCGCAACGCATGTGTTCACCGGGGGCGACCGCAACGATACCGCCGTCATCGCCCGCGACGCAAAGGCAGAGAATGTTCCGATAACTCTGCTTGGCGGCGATACGCTGAACGCCGCTGATCTCGACGTGCCGCTGGAGAATGGCGTTCTGGCCGTCACCATCCCCGACGCGGCCCGGTCGAGCGAGGCGGCGCCGGTCGTCACGGCAATGCGTGCCGCTGGCATTGAACCGGATGGTTACGTTCTTCCGGCCTTTGCAGCGGTGTCGCTTCTCGAGCAGGCGAAGGATCAAGCGGAGAAAGATGATAAGGCTGTCCTGGACGCTCTTTCGAAGGGGCCTTATGCGACCGCCCTCGGGCCGGTCCGCTTTGACATTACGCACGAACGGGCCGGGAGCCCCTACACTCTGATGCAATGGCGGGACGGCCGTTTCGCGGCCGCCACGGAAACAGGCAAGGCTGAGTGATGCGCAAGGGACCGACCAATCTGATCACCGACGTCGCGGGGATCCTGGTCGGCAACGCCGAGGATCACCGGCTGAAATCCGGCGTCACGGCGGTGCTTTGCGATCCGCCGGCTACGGCGGCGGTCCAGGTTCTCGGCGGCGCACCGGGTACGCGCGAGACCGACCTGCTGGCCCCGCACAATACGGTCCAGACCGTGGACGCGATCGTCCTATCCGGCGGCTCCGCCTTCGGCCTGGACGCGGCCTCGGGCGTTCAGGCAGCCCTTCGCGAAATGGGCCGCGGCTTTCCCGTCGGCCCGCATCGGATTCCGATCGTTCCGGCGGCGATCCTGTTCGATCTGATGAATGGCGGCGAAAAGAACTGGGGACAATTTTCGCCCTACCGCGACCTCGGCTACGCCGCGGCACGTGCTCAGGCCGGCGCCTTCACGACCGGCAGTGCCGGAGCCGGAACCGGAGCACTCACCGCCACCCTCAAGGGCGGCCTCGGTTCCGCCTCGACGATCCTTGCGAACGGCATCACCGTCGGCGCGCTTGTCGCCGTCAACGCGCTCGGCTCGGCAACCATCGGCGAGACACGCCATTTCTGGGCGGCACCCTTTGAGCTGGATGGCGAATTCGGCGGGCTCGGGATGCCTTCTCCCTGGCCGCAGGATGCGGCGCAGCCACGGCTCAAGTTTCGCGAGGCGGCGGCCGCAGCCGCCAATACGACCATTGCCGTCATCGCCACCGACGCGGCTCTCTCGAAGGCCGAGGCGAAACGTCTGGCGATTGCCGCCCATGACGGCTTCTCCCGGGCGCTGTGGCCGTCCCATACGCCGCTCGACGGCGATCTGGTGTTTGCGCTCTCGACGGGCGCCAGCGGCAAGAAACTCCTGCTGGAGGATTTCATCGACTTGAGCGCCGCGGCGGCGGCAACCATGGCAAGGGCAATCGCGCGGGGCGTGCATGATGCCGCGGCGGCCGCGGGCGACCTCAAGCCCGCCTGGTCGGCATTGCCAGATAACTGAGGCCCGCCCTCGCATGTTGTTTGCACGGTCGCGGGATGCTATGGGCGCGGCAAAGACCGGAGGCTGTTCATGACCCACCCCATTCGCATTGCCCCATCGATCCTGGCGGCCAATTTCTCCAAGCTCGGCCAGGAGGTCCGCGATGTCGTCGATGCCGGCGCCGACTGGATCCATCTCGACGTCATGGACGGGCATTTCGTGCCGAACATCACCTTCGGTCCCGACGTCATCAAGTCGCTGCGTTCCTACACGGACGCGACATTCGATTGCCACCTGATGATCGCGCCGGCCGATTCCTTTCTCGAAGCCTTTGCCAAGGCCGGCTGCGACATCCTCACCGTCCATGCCGAAGCTGGCCCGCATCTGCACCGTTCCTTGCAGACCGTGAAGGCACTCGGCAAGAAGGCCGGCGTTTCGCTCAATCCCGCGACGCCCGAAAGCGCGCTCGAATATGTCCTGGACAGCCTCGATCTCATTCTGGTGATGACGGTCAATCCGGGCTTCGGCGGCCAGAAGTTCATCTCGGTGATGGAAGAGAAGATCCGCCGCATCAAGGCAATGGTCGGCGACCGGCCGATCGAGATCGAGGTGGACGGCGGTATCGCGCCGGAAACCGCCGGTGTCGTCACCGGTGCCGGGGCCAATGTGCTGGTCGCAGGCTCCGCCATCTTCAAGGGCGGCTCCGTCGAAGCCTACCGCGCCGCCATCGAGGCGATCCGCACGCCGGCCGAGAAGGGTCGCTGATGAGCATGCGGGCGGCGGTCGCGACTGCAGTCCTGATCGCAACGGTGAGCGCCGCGTCGCCAGCGATCGCCGGCGACTATGCCAGTTTCCAGCCGATCGGCTTTTCCTCGGACGGCAAGGTCTTTGCCTTCGAGGAACACGGCATTCAGGATGGCTCCGGCTTTCCCTATTCAGCGATATACATCCTCGACACCCAGACCGACACGTTTCTGCCAGGTGCGCCCGTGCGGGCGCGCGTCGAGGAGGACGGCGGCGCCTTGGCGAAAGCTCGCCATGATGCGCGGCGGCGGGCGGCGCCGTTGATCGACGCCTACCGGCTTCTCGACACGCCTGGACTGCTCGCTGCCTATAATCCTGTGACGGAGCCCGACGCAGCTGATCACAGGCTGAAATACGATGCATTTCCCGCCGACGCGGCGTTTCGAAAGACTTACGAGCTCGAACTCGAGGAGAAGCGTTTCGAACCCGAGGGGATCTGCAAGGATCTCCTGAAAGAGGTCAAAGGCTTCCGCCTGGTGATGACGGAGAAAGCCGGACAGCCCGTGTCCGAGGTCTTGCAGGATGATGGCCGCATTCCGGAGAGCCGCCACTGCCCGACCGGCTACCGCATCGGCGGCGTGGTGACTCATGTCAATGACGACGGCTCGCAAGTCCACGTCGTCATGGTCCTAGTCAAATCCCTCGGCTTCGAGGGTACGACCGACGGCCGCTGGATCGCGGTGCCGACCTGGCCCGGACGATGAAGGAACAGCCGGCCTCGCGCAGGCGCGTCGTCGCTCCCACCGGTTATCAGAGACGTGGGCGCTTCCTTCGTGCCATCCCGTCGTGGCGGGAAACATTGCTCGGCGGTCCTGCCTGGGGTCTGACGATGGCGTTCTCGGCCTGGTACGCGCTCTGGCTGCGCGAGCATGACGCGACGTTTCACCTGGAAAGCATCCTGCTTCTCTTCGCCTCGGGCGGCTTCATCGCCTGGCCGCTCTCGCTCTTCGCCGGGCGCTGCATGGCGCAGGATCGCGCCGTTGAAACACGCTTTGCTGCCTATCTCCTGTGCCTGATTGCCGGAACCGTCGGGGTAACGGCGCTGCTATTTGCCCTCGATTATCGTATCTTCTATTCGCAGTGGCATGCGGCGACCGGCTCGCGCATCTGGTTCTACCAGGCGCTGTTCACGTCGCTCTCCGCTTACTATCAGTTCCTGGTGCTGGGTGTCAGGCTGTACCTGCCCCTCGGGGCCGTCGCTCTCGTGTTGGCGAGCCTGGGGCTGGCGCGACCGCAATAGCGTTGAGCTTCCGTCCCATCTTTGGTAGAGGCACAGCCATCCTCCACTGACGATGAAAGCATAGAGCCCATGATCCCCCGTTACTCCCGGCCGGAAATGGTGGCCATCTGGTCGCCAGAAACGAAGTTCCGCATCTGGTTCGAGATCGAGGCGCACGCCTGCGATGCGCTCGCCGAAATCGGCGTGATCCCCAAGGACGCGGCCAAGACAATCTGGGAAAAGGGCGGCGCGGCTGAGTTCGATGTGGCGCGCATCGACGAAATCGAAGCGGTCACCAAGCACGACGTCATTGCGTTCCTTACCCATCTTGCAGAATTCGTCGGACCGGACAGCCGCTTCGTGCACCAGGGCATGACGTCGTCCGACGTGCTCGACACCTGCTTCAACGTGCAGCTCGTCCGTGCCACCGATCTCCTGCTCGCCGACCTCGACAGGCTACTCGAGGCGCTGAAGCGCCGCGCTTTCGAACATAAGGACACGGTGACGATCGGCCGCTCCCACGGCATCCATGCGGAGCCGACGACTTTCGGTGTCAAGCTCGCACTCGCCTATGCTGAATTCGACCGCTGCAAAGAGCGCCTTCTCGCCGCCCGGGAAGAGATTGCGACCTGCGCGATTTCGGGCGCCGTCGGTACCTTCGCCAACATTGATCCGCGGGTCGAGGAACATGTGGCCGAAGCACTCGGCCTGAAGCCGGAGCCGGTCTCCACCCAGGTGATCCCGCGCGACCGCCATGCCATGTACTTCGCCACGCTCGGGGTCATCGCCTCTTCGATCGAACGTCTTGCGACGGAAATTCGCCACCTGCAGCGAACCGAGGTGCTCGAAGCAGAGGAATATTTCTCGCCCGGCCAGAAGGGCTCCTCGGCGATGCCCCACAAGCGCAATCCGGTGCTGACGGAAAACCTGACGGGCCTTGCCCGCATGGTCCGCGCTTTCGTCGTTCCGGCGATGGAAAACGTTGCCCTCTGGCACGAGCGCGATATTTCGCATTCCTCGGTCGAGCGGATGATCGGACCGGATGCAACGGTGACGCTCGATTTCGCGCTGGCGCGGCTGACCGGCGTCGTCGACAAGCTCCTCGTCTATCCGGAGAACATGATGAAGAACATGAACAAGTTCCGCGGGCTTGTTCATTCGCAGCGCGTGCTTCTCGCCCTCACCCAGGCCGGCGTTTCCCGCGAGGACGCCTATCGCCTCGTGCAGCGGAACGCCATGAAGGTCTGGGAGGAAGGGAAGGACTTCCTCGAGGAACTCTTGGCGGATCAGGAAGTCCGTGCGGCGCTTTCCGAAGAGGATATCCGCGAGAAGTTCGACCTCGGCTATCACACCAAGCACGTCGACACGATTTTCCGCCGGGTTTTCGGCACGGTCTGAGCCGCTTCTCCGAGTGCCGCTGGCGGCACGAGAGCGTCGTCAGCATGGAATCGGCCCGTATTTGAGCGCTTGTTTCAAATGCGGGCCATTTTGTTAGCCGGTCTTTCAACGCTCTCATGGAATCTCAACCCGTAACAATCAGGTCAGAGGAAGCCATGGCGTTTAGGGAGAGCGTGCAGCGCGCGTCGGCGCGCACGGACACGAAGATAACCGGCACGGTCAGTTGCAGCACCGGTTCGAGCAATGGCGTCGTGAAGGACCTTTCCGACGAAGGGATCTGTTTTCAGCTGCTGTTCGACATCGGCGCCCGGACGGGCCAGGAAGTGACGATCCGCAGCGAGGAGCTGGGCTTCCTCACCGGGATGGTGCGCTGGTGCCGCGGCGACAGGATCGGCATCAAGCTCAAGCTGTCATCCAACACGGCGGCGCAAATCTCGTCCTACTACAAGTTTTTCCGGTAAGCCGACGGCCGGCCAATGGCCGGCCGCCCCGCTTGCCGTCTAGCGAATCGGCCGCGCCGGTTCCACCAGTTTCCGATAGAGATGCCAGGTGGCGTGGCCGAAGATCGGCATGATCACCGCCAAGCCGACGAACACCGGAATCGAGCCAATCACCAGACCGGCGGCAATGATGAGGCCCCACAGGGCGACCGGCACCGGATTGGCGAGGGTTGCCCGTATCGAGGTCTCGACCGCCGTCATGGCACCGACGTCCCTGTCGAGCAGCAGCGGGAAGGCGATGACGCTGATCGACAGCACGATCACCGCGAAGATGAAGCCGACCGCGTTGCCGACGAGGATCAGGTTCCAGCCCTGATCGGTACCGATGACGCCATTCCAGAATTCGGCAATGGAGTTCGGTGGCGTTGCGCCGAACATCGTTATGTAGAGGCCCTGGGCGACCAGGAGCCAGACGACGAAAATGACGAACAACAGGGCGGCCACCGCCAGGATCGACGGAATTGCCGGATTGCGGTGCAGCCGCAGCGCATGCGGCCAGGACGCGTCCATGCCGAGTTCGCGGCGCCGGCTGATCTCATAGAGACCGATAGCCGCGACAGGCCCGATGAGGGCAAAGCCGGATGCGAGCGGATAGAGCAACGGCAGCATGTTCGCCCCCGCGCTCCAGGTCATCAGCACAACACCGGCAACAGGATAGATGAGACACAGAAAAACATAATGCGAAGGCTTCTCGCGGAAATCCTCGAACCCGAGACGCAGCGCATCGAACACATCTGCAATGCCAATCTTTCGTATCTCGGGAACGGCGCTTTCGTTCGCTCCCGAGAGGACATGGAAGGTTGTCATGGCTCACACTCCTCAACGAACCAGAGCAGCCATGGATTCGCAAGCGGCGGCGAAAAAGGCCGTTGCGAACCGCGACCGCCGTCTCCGATTATACAGAAAACGCAACCCTTGTCGCCTGTGCCTTGACTTCGGCTCTTTTCGTCTCCAAATCGCGGCGATCATGAAGGTTTCAGAAGCGCATATCCTGATCGTTCCCGGCTATACCAATTCCGGGCCGGACCATTGGCAAAGCCGATGGGAGCGGAAACTGTCGACCGCGCGCCGCGTCGTGCAGGCGGAGTGGTCGAAGCCGGTGCGCGAAGATTGGGTGGCGCGGATGATCGAAGAGGCCAATGCCGCAACGAAACCGGTGGTGATCGTCGCCCATTCGCTTGGCATCGCCACGGCCGTTCACGCGCTTCCGCATTGCAAGAAGAAGATCGCGGGCGGCTTTCTTGTCGCCCCGCCCGATGTCGCCAACCCGAACATCCGACCGAAGCATCTAATGACCTTCGGGCCCTATCCGCGCGAGCCCCTACCCTTTCCATCGCTGGTGATCGCCAGCCGCAACGATCCGTTCGGCTCGTACGAACAGGCGGGCGACATTGCCAATGCCTGGGGATCGCTTCTCGTCGATGCCGGCGAAGCGGGCCACATCAATGCCGAATCCGGCCACGGGCCATGGCCGGAAGGCACGATGGTCTTCGCCCAGTTCCTGAGCCGCCTGCAGCCCTGATCGCTTGCCGGGATCAGCCGGCGCGAACCGTTGCCTTGCCCTCTTCGACCAGGCGCGTCGCCGCGTCGGCGATCGAAATCCGTTCGAAGGCCAGTTCATCGGCGATCGGACGAAGCACCCGCTGGTCGAACTCCGTCGATCCGAGCGGTGCGGGCGCCGGGTAGCTGCCCACCTGGTCCTTGAGCGCGTTGATGTATTTCACCGTTTCCGCTTCCGTGGGGTTGAGCGACGGCAGGATCGCCTCGCGCACCTTGGGCGACATCGGCACGCCGCGCTCGACGCCGAGAATCTTGCCGGCTTCCGGGTCGTTGACAAAGAAGTTGATAAACTTCGCGGCTTCTTCACCATGCTCGGTCGTCGCGCCGATGCTCCAGATCAATGCCGGCCGGTAGTAATGGCCGGAGGGGCCGCCCTTCTCGGCGCGCGGCAACATGCCGATGCCGAGCTTGCTCTTCATGATCAGCTGATAGCCAACCATCTGGTTCGAATAGGCCATGCCCATGGCCGAATAGCCGAGCGACAGGCAATTTGTGTCGATCGTGTTCTGATCGAGGGTCTGGATATCGGCGCCGACGGTGCCGCCGCGCTTGCGCAGGTCCTCCCAGTAGGCATACCACTCCTTGGCTTCGTCGACGCCGAAGCCGAGGCCGCTCTCGGTGTAGAGGCTGCTTCCACGCTGCCTGAGCCACGCGTCGAAGACATAGGCATAACGGGCCCCGTACGGACCGCCCCAAACGTTCTTCTTGCCGGCGGCCTTGGTAATCTCGATCGCGATGTCGGCGTATTCCTTCCAGGTGGTATCGACCCCTGGCGGCACTATTCCAGCCTTCGCAAAGGCGTCGGCGTCATAGAACAACGCGAAGGCGTTGAGCCCGAGCCCGATGCCCCACAGCTTTCCGTCCACCGTCGTCAGCTTCAGCACATCCTTGCCGAAGGCACCCACGTCCAATGTCGAGGGAATGAAAGGATCGAGGGGGAGGCAGGCGCCGCGCTTCGAGTAATCGGAAATCGTGCTCGGCTCGAGCTGGAAAACGTCGGCGATGGCGCGGCCGGCCATCTGGGTCGCGAGTTTGGTCCAGTAGCCGTCGCCGCTCAGGCTTTCGCCGACGATCGAAATGTCCGGGTTCTTCTCCTGGAACAGCTTGGCAACACTCAAGGTCCGCTTCGAGCGGTCATTGGATCCCCACCACATGGCGCGCAGCTGCACGTTTTCAGCCGCGAGTGGTGAGGTCGCGCCAAGCGCAAGGCCGGCGGCCGCGCCTGCCGATCCGAGCAGGAATGTGCGTCGATTGAAAAGCATGCTGTTCCTCCTGTCGTTGTTTGCCTCGCGCTCTCCTCCAGCGCGCGGCGGAACCGAACTCCGCAGAAGCTTATGCAAGAAACGGTTTTTTGCAAGAATTTGTTTATCACTTGCAAATTTGCATTGTTTGCGCAATGCTTGCGCTATGATCGACACATCCAAACGCTTGCGCCAAGCCGACATCGCTGCCCATGCCGGGGTTTCCGTCTCCACCGTCTCGCGCGTTCTTGCGAACGAACCGGGCATCAGCGAGGACGTGCGCCGGCAGATCCTGCAGGTTGCGAGCGACCTCGGCTATCCAACGAAAGCTGCCTCGACGGCGATACCGGGCACCCTGGCCCTGATCGCGAGCCATGGCATGACCGGCGGACTGAGCGTCTTCTATGAAGGCATTGTCGAGGGCCTGCGGTCCGAGGCGGCCAAAGTCGGGATGTCCTTCGATGTCCGCCTTGTCAGAGAGGCGAAGGCGACGCCGGAGACCGTGTGCGAGCACCTCCAGGCCGTTGGCGCAGAGGGGCTCTTTCTGGTCGGGATCGATCCCGCCGACGCACTTTGCAGATGGCTCGAAGAAAGTCGCGCCCCTGTCGTTCTGGTCAATGGCAGCGATCCGCAAATGCGCTTCGACGGCATCTCTCCCTCGAACTTCCACGGAGCCTACGCGGCGACGCAGCGGATACTAAAGGCTGGCCATCGCCGCATCCTTCACCTGACCGGATCGCACCGAAACACGATCCGCGAGCGCATCCGCGGCTTCGAGGCGGCAGTCGCTTCGGTTGATGGGACCGAAGGGCGCGTCATCCGCCTGCCCTTCGAGGGCAATTCCAGCGTCGAGGCGCATGCGGCGACCCTCGCCGCGCTTGCCGAGGACGGTGGATTCTCCGCAGCATTCTGCATGAACGACTTTATCGCCGTCGGCGTGCTCGAAGCGGTCACCGAGATCGGCCGGCGCGTGCCCGAGGATTTCGCCATCGTCGGCTTCGACGACCTGCCCTGCGCGGAGATGGCCAACCCACGGCTTGCGACGATGCGCGTCGACCGCGTGGCTCTCGGTCGCGAAGCGATCGGCATGATGCATTTCCGTCTTCAGCACCGTGATGCACCGGCCCGGCATGTGTCTCACGCGGTGACCCCGGTGACCGGCGGAAGCTTGGACGAGAGACAGCACCCATGACCTATGACCCTGCCAGTGCCAATCCGCTCGCCGCCAATCCTCTGAAAACGCGCAGCGACATGCAGCACGCCTTGCAGGACCTCTTCGATCCGCTGCTGCCGTATTTTTCCAAGGGGAATGCACGGGTCCGCCTTGATGCAGCCGGCGCCCACTTCGATCGGGCGGCTGCCGATCTCGAAGGCTTTGCGAGGCCCCTTTGGGGCCTTGCGCCGCTTGCCGCAGGCGGCGGCGATTTTCGCCATTGGCAGCGTTATGCCGATGGCATCGCGAACGGCACCGATCCGAACCATCCGGAATTCTGGGGCTGGGTCAACAATCGCGACCAGCGCATGGTCGAGCTCGCTGCCATCGGTTTCGCTCTCGCCCTGATCCCCGAAAAACTGTGGGATCCGCTGAACGGCCGGGCGAGAGACAATCTCGTCACCTATCTGCTCCACGCGCGGAAATTCGACTATGCCGACAACAATTGGAAGTTCTTCCGCATTCTCGTCGACATCGCGCTCGACCGCCTCGGCGTCAATTACGACCGCAGCCTCACGAACGCCTATCTCTCCGAGCTCGACGATTTCTACATTGCCGATGGCTGGTATCGCGACGGCAATGTCCGACGGGTCGATCACTACATCCCCTTTGCCATGCACTTCTATGGCCTTATCTATTCGCGCCTTGTCGATGATGATTATTCGAAGCGCTATCGCGAGCGCGCCCTCGCCTTCGCCAGGGATTTTCGTCACTGGTTCGCCGAGGATGGGGCGACCCTGCCCTTTGGGCGCAGCCTCACCTACCGCTTCGCCTGTGCCGGCTTCTGGTCGGCGCTGGCCTTTGCCGATCTCGAGGCGCTGCCCTGGGGCGAGATCAAGGGCCTTTGCCTTCGCCATATCAGATGGTGGGCGGACAAGCCGATGACGCACCGCGACGGCGTGCTGTCGATCGGCTACGGCTATCCGAACCTCCTGATGTCGGAAAACTACAATTCGGCGGGTTCGCCCTATTGGGCGTTCAAGGCCTTCCTGCCGCTCGCCGTGAAAGAAGACCATCCGTTCTGGACGTCTGCGGAAACGCCACCCGCACGGCCCCCCGGCACGGTTGCGCTTCCCCATCCGGGCATGGTGACGATGCCTTGCAAAGGCGACGTCGTGGCGCTTTCCTCGGGACAGGAGAACCGCCAGATGCGGTTCGGTTCGGAAAAATACGCGAAATTCGCCTATTCGACGCGGTATGGCTTCAGCATCGAGAGCGACGAACGGGGCTTTGCCGGCGCGGCGTTCGATTCCATGCTGGCCTTCAGTGATGACGGTATTCACTACCGGGTGCGCGAGACCAACCAAGATGTCCGGATTGCCGGCACTGTGCTTTATTCCAAGTGGTCGCCTTGGCCGGATGTTGTTGTTGAAAGCTGGCTGCTGCCGGCCGCCCCCTGGCATGTGCGGGTGCACCGGATCGTCACTCCAAGGCCGCTTGAAACGGCCGAGGGCGGTTTTGCCATTGCCAGACGGGACTTCGAACTCGACGCGCTTTACGCGTTGACCGGCGCTGCCTATGCCATCGGTGAAGAGGATTTCAGCGGAATCCGCGATCTCGGCTCGACGGTCGCACGCCAAGGTCTGGCGCAGAAGGCGCCGCCAAATACCAACCTCATTGCTGCAAAGACCCTGGTGGCGCAACTGCGGGCAACGATACCGGCGGGTGAGACCGTTCTTCGCTGTGCCGTACTGGCGCTTCGCGATACCTCTGCCGTTTCGAGCGACTGGGAACATCCGCCGGCTGCGCCTGATCTCGCCGAGTTGCGTGCCGTCGCGGAGCAAGGCGTGACCGTCAGCGCCATGAATGCGCCGGGACGAATGCCATGAGCCGCCCGGCGATCGCCTTTGCAATGCAGCCCGAAAGGACGCAGCACGTCCTGACGCCGGACCTTCTCGCGCGGATCGATAGCCTCTCTCGCATTCTCGATCCGCGACCAATGACCGGGTTCGCCGACAGCCGAGCGAATCGCTTGCTGGCCGAAGCGGAAATCCTGGTTACCGGCTGGGGCGCGCCGCGATTCGACGCAGCCGCTCTTGCGGCGGCACCGCGCCTTCGCCTCGTTGTCCATGCCGCCGGAACGGTCAAGGGCCTGATCGATACCACTGTGTTCGATGCAGGAATAACCGTAAGCCATGCGGCCGAGGCAAATGCCGTGCCTGTTGCGGAGTTCACGCTCGCGGCGATCATTTTTGCGGGCAAGAACGTCTTTCGATTCCGCGCGCTTTACGCAGCCGACAGAGGACGCCAGCGGACCCAACTGCTGCAGGGACAGGCGATTGGAAACTATCGCCGCACAGTCGGTATCATCGGCGCCTCGCGGATCGGGAGGCGGGTGATCGAACTGCTTCGGCCATTCGACTATCGGGTGCTGCTCTACGATCCGCTGGTCGGCCGAGAAAGCGCTTCCGGCCTCGGCGCGGAAAAAGCCGATCTCGATGCGCTGATGGCCAACTCGGACATCGTTTCGCTGCATGCGCCTTCTCTGCCCGAGACCAGGCACATGATCGACGCACGGCGCCTGTCGCTGATGAAGGAGGGTGCAACCCTGATCAACACGGCGCGCGGCGCGCTCGTCGACGAGGCCGCCCTCATCGACAAGCTCGGGACAGGCGCGATCGATGCCATCATCGACGTGACACATCCCGAGGTGCCGGAAGAAACGTCGCCTCTTTATGGTTTGCCGAACGTCTTCCTGACGCCGCACATTGCCGGCGCAGTCGGCCTCGAAAGGACGCGCCTCGGCGAAATGGCCGTCGACGAAATCGAACGTTTTCTCGCGGGGCGGCCGCTGCTGTTCGAAATCCGCAAGCACGAGCTGGAGCGCATGGCATGAGCGATTTCGAACCGGGGCTCTGCACCGTCACCTTCCGCGGCTTGCCCCCGGAAAGTATTGTCGATCTCGCCCGAGAAGCGCGCCTTGCAGCAATCGAATGGGCGGGCGACGCACATGTTCCTCCCGGGGACACATCCGTTGCCCGGATTGTCGGACGCCTCTGCGAAAGGGCTGGACTGGCGATATCCTACGGCTCCTATGTGGCGCCGCCGACAGATGATCCGTCCGAATTCAGGCATGCAGTCGAGAGTGCGATCGCGCTCGGCGCTTCGAATATCCGCATCTGGGCCGGCACCCGCCGGCGCGATTCCAAAGACTATAGCGCCGGCGAAAGACGCGCGACGGCCGATTCGATCCGCGACATGGCTGCCGAAGCGGGGCGGCATGGCATCAGCGTTTCGCTGGAATATCACCCGCAATCGCTGACGGACACGACCGAGTCCGCATGCGAGCTGATCGAGTCGATCGCCCACGACAATGCCTATCTCTATTGGCAGCCGCGCCCCGGGCTGCCGCTCGGCGAAGCGATCGCCGAGGTCGCACGGATCGGCCAGCATGTCTCCCATCTCCACGTCTTCGCCTGGGATCGGGACCGCAACCGTTTTCCCCTGGCGTCGGCGGCGGACTACTGGCGAACCATCCTCGCCAGCCTTCCGCAGTCGCGCTGGAAAGGGCGGAGACTTGCGATGCTGGAGTTCGTCGCCAACGACGAGCCGGCCGCCTTCCTCGAGGATGCAGCGACGCTTCGGAAAATCCTGGGTGAGTGAAGAACTTCGGCCAACGCGTCCGGCACAAGATGGACTGGCGTAGCCGCCCAAATCCGCTTATATACGTAAGCTGCCGGGGTCGTAGCTCAGTTGGGAGAGCGCCGCAATCGCACTGCGGAGGTCGAGGGTTCGACTCCCTTCGACTCCACCAAATTTCCATTTGTCCAGCCCGGAGACATAGGTAACAGATCGTTCCTAAGACATGGGTGGGCCGCCCACCACTAGAAACTGTATTCTGTTCAGACCGTTCGCAGGTTCAGACGTGAAGCAAAAAAGCCCCGGGATTCGAGGCCTGGACGTTGACCGCGCGGTATTTTCTCACCGAGAAAAGCGGTCTTCTCGCATTGCCTCTCGCTTGCCAAAGAGCGTGATTTGAGAGAGACTTAGCGCCTGGCATCATTGCATATCGGCAACTCCCGCAAGCGGAGAACAACATGCCTCTCAAATTTCTGATCGCCGTCACTGCAATCACGCTTCTCACTCTTTCAGGATGCGCTTCGACGGGCTCAACGGGCAACACAACCTACACCCAGTGGTACGGCCCCTATCCTGAACCTGATTTCGACGTTCTCAGCCCCGGCGGGCTGCGCCTCGCCTACTAAAAAGCGCTGCAGCGACTTCGTGCGTCCGATCGGGCGCGCGGCGCTGTAGGGCCGGCGTAAGGGCAAAGTCGAGCCGAGCCACGAGGCTCGGCCGGCGCGCGACGCTGCGCCGAATGCGCGGCGTCCTCCGTTTTCCGGCGTCAAGCGGAGCCACCCCTCTGTTGCCCCGACGGACTTCAACGCTCGGCTCAAATTCACCGAATATTAAGTGCTTGCGGAACACATATGGAACGGATAGTTTCTGTTCTTGATTTGTTTCGCGAATCTGGAGTGACGCGCATGCTGACCCGCAAGCAACAGGAATTGCTGCTGTTCATTCATGAACGGATGAAGGAATCCGGGGTGCCGCCGTCCTTCGACGAGATGAAAGACGCGCTCGATCTCGCGTCGAAGTCCGGCATCCACCGGTTGATAACGGCGCTCGAGGAGCGCGGGTTCATTCGCCGGCTACCCAATCGGGCCCGTGCGCTCGAGGTCATCAAGCTGCCGGAAGCCTATTCCGCACCCTCGCAGCCGCGACGCGGCTTTTCGCCGAGCGTCATCGAAGGCAGCCTGGGCAAGCCTCCGGCTGCGCCGAAGCCGGTGCCGGCGCCGGCCGAAAACACGTCCATGACGGTGCCGGTCATGGGGCGGATCGCTGCGGGCGTGCCGATTTCGGCGATCCAGAACAACACGCACGAAATTTCCGTGCCGGTCGAGATGATCGGCAACGGCGAGCACTATGCGCTCGAAATTAAGGGCGATTCGATGATCGAGGCCGGCATTCTCGATGGCGATACGGTGATCATCCGAAACGCAAACACCGCCAGCCCGGGAGACATTGTCGTGGCCCTGATCGACGACGAGGAGGCAACCTTGAAGCGATTCCGCCGCAAGGGCGCGTCGATCGCACTGGAGGCAGCGAATCCGGCTTATGAAACGCGGATATTCGGACCCGACCGGGTGAAGATTCAGGGCAAGCTCGTCGGCCTGATCCGGCGCTATCATTAGACGCAGTTTGGTAGTGGTCTTGGCCGCTTGCATGAGCGGTCGTTTCGTCCAGCCCGGAGGTATTCCGCCTACAGCGCCGCGCGCCCTATCAGGCGCGCAAAGGGTCGCTGTACTTTGAATTGCTGCATGTCTTCGTCCTTACATCAAGGTCGATTTAAGGAGACATGCAGCGATCAGCGGCGGTGCGGGCGAGATCCTCCGCGCTTGGCAGCAGGAAGACGTCACGCTATCCGATCCGCGCATTTCCACTTTGAATTGCCGAAACGGCATGGCATGTTCCGCCGGCGCGAAACTGGCTCGGAGGGCTCAGGTGCCGATGTCGGACGAACTCTTCTACCTTCTGTTCCTGTTCGGATTCTACGCCACGACAGTCGTTACCTATTTCGCCCTTGGCTATGGTCTTACCTGGGTCAACGACCGCAATCCTGAGCGAAAGATTCAGAAGGGGCGCGGTTCCGACAAACGTCGCAAAGCGGAAATCCGCCAGAGCCTGGCTTCGATGTTCAGCGCTTGCCTGCCGTTGACCATCGGCCTCTACGCCCAGCAAAAAGGTTGGGCGCCGGCGCCCTGGGCCTTCACCTGGTGGGCGGCCGTGCCGCTCTTTGTCCTGTGCATGTTCCTCTCCGACACCTGGTTCTACTTCATGCACCGGCTGCTGCACACGAAGTGGCTCTATCCGTTGCACGCACTTCATCACAAGAGCGTCGCACCAACGATCTGGAGCACCTACTCCGAGGACGTTCTCGACAATTTTCTATTGCAGGGGTTCTCAGCCGTAATCGTCTTCATCGTGCCGTTTCCGCCGGCGATTCTCATCGGCCAAAGGCTGTTCGAACATTTCAACGGCATGTTCGGCCACTGTGGGTTCGAGTACTTCGCCTCGTCTTCGGCGCGCTACCCGTCCCCGTTGCTGTGCACGACCTTCCACGATCAGCATCATTCCGGATTTCGATACAACTACGGCAATTATTTCTCGTTCTGGGATCGCGTGCTGGGTACGATTTCGCCAAACTACGACCAGCGCGTGAAGACGTTCGAGGCGGAGGGTCTACCGCTCAGGTTCAGTCAGGCCAACGGCGGCGATCTACATCAGGCCGCCGGCGACAAGACAGATACGAATATCGAATGCGCCAACACGACTGCCGAGGAAACAATGCAGACGGCCCAGGTTTGATTTCGTCGCACCTGTCTGGGTGCGACGTTGCTTGGGACGGTGTGCTACATGTCTTTGAGCTCGCGAAACAGGCTGTGGAAGAACGGTCTGAAACATCAGTTCGGAAATCTCCAGGAGGTTTTTCAGGCATCTGGTCTTGCAAAAATAAGTTGGACGGGCTAAACGCCCGCCATCGCTCGATTTTCCGAGCATGAGAGGCCTCGTGGCGGAGTGGTGACGCAGAGGACTGCAAATCCTTGTACCCCGGTTCAATTCCGGGCGAGGCCTCCAAAAATTTCTTCGATGAAATCAGCTAGATGCCTGAACCGACTCCGGAAAGTCGGCTGATTTCATGTCGCGTCATGTTGCAATCAGGTTCGAGAGCCACGGCGACTCGACGCGACATGGTATGCAATATGAAAAGCCCGCCGATCCTTTCGGATGGGCGGGATTTGGGGACTTGCGTTTATCAGCTCAGTTGCCCGTGCCGGTCCTGCCCGCGCCGTCACCAGTGCCACCGCCACTGCCGCCACCAGTACCACCTCCGCCTGTGCCGGTGTCACCACCACCGCTGTGACTGCCGCCGTCCTGTCCCGGGGCGGGAGCCGGACCGGGAGTGCCGTACGCCTGGGCGGTGCCGCCATCATGCATGACAATCGACGAGATTATCGGGAGGGCCGCCGCCATTGACAGTCCGAGCACGGATGCCGCGATGGTTCTCGGAAGCTTTTTCATAGTCATTCTCCTTAGACGTCCGCCTTCGCATGGGCAGATTGTTGCTGCCATATGCGTGGGACACTCCTCCCGTCAGACATATTCCAATGCTCAGAGTGGCCGTACCGAGACAGGCGCCTTCTTTCCGCCGTCCGGCATGTCGGCGGTATCAAGGTATAGGGGCCCTGCCCGAACGTTTTCCCACTGTGGGAGGCGGAACTAATCCACGAAATCCGGGTTAATAGCAGTTACCCTTACAAGGGCGATGGAAACTCTGTTGAGCGGCACCCGTTGGGCTATGGGTGTCGCTCTTTCTCTGCTCGCTGGTTCCGATTTGAATTTCAAACAGCGCCTACATCATAGGCACACAAGCCCCTCGTCGCTGACCATCTGCAAGGTCATGCGACGGCCTTACGACAGCGCGGCACAAAAGGCGCCGTGGCACTCTGTAGGGCTCAATGTTCCGATTCTTGGATCAGCGCCGATTTGACCATGCCGTCGTCGCCGCGGCGACAAGCCGCTCACTTCCCCGAGGAATTCTCCGTGCCGCGCCGACGGGCCCACCAGACGGCGAGCTTGCGGCGCGCCCGGCGCACCGCAGGAATGTCATGCGACAGGACGAGCAGGCCGAGCGGAACCATCCAGAAGCCGAGGACCGGCAGAAAACCGAGCAAGCCACAAACGACGAGCAGGGAGCCGATCAGGATGCGCAGCAGCGGCGAATCGGGCAACGGGATACGCCACGTGCCGAGCACGATTTGACGGGTTTGTGGATCGATGCCGAAATACCTCTTCTTGCCGTCGTTCGTCATTATGCCTCTTTCAACCAACACCCCAACAGTTGGTGCTTTCTCCACAGGCCCGCAACCGGCTCCCGAGATTTTTTTTGAAAAACCGCTTGGCAAATCGAGAAAGCATTTGTATTAGCAGCCTCACTTCTGCGGCGCAGATGATCCCTGGTAGCTCAGCGGTAGAGCACTCGACTGTTAATCGATAGGTCGCCGGTTCGAATCCGGCCCGGGGAGCCAGTTTCGAAGAGCCATTCGCGGCGAGAGCCCGAGTGGCTCTTTTCATTTGTCGCCTCACCCAATTTCATAAAGGTGACTTATGCGCTTGGCGTGGCTTTTCCTTGGGCTCGCGATTGCGACCGAGGTGGTCGGATTGACCGTCATGAAGGCGGCCTCGATGTCGACCGCCTATGTCGGCCACGCCGTCATGTATGCGTCGATTGCGCTCTCCTACGTGTTCCTCGCAAGGGCCGTGAAGACGATCCCGGTCGGCGTCGCCTATGCGATCTGGGAAGGTTCGGGCGTCGCACTCATCACCCTCGTCTCGGTATTCGTCTTCAACCATGTGCTGAGCGGCCGCGAAATTCTCGGCCTGTCGATGGCCGTGGCGGGCATCCTGCTTGTCAACGCCGGGAGACCCGACGGGGAAACGGCGGACGAGGCGGCGGCATGAGTGCATCGGGCCTCTCTTTCGCCTTCGCCGTCATGGCCGGCATCCTCGACGTTGCCGCGAATCTCGCTTCGACGAAGTCGAACGGGTTCGTGAAGCGCGGCTGGGGTGCACTTTCGATCCTGCTTGTGCTTGCCGCCTTTGCTCTGCTGGCCGAAGCCGTCCGGGGCATGGAACTGGCAATCGCCTATGCCGTGCTAGGCGGCACCGGAATTTTCGGCACGGCGATCTGCGGCCGGCTCTTCTTCGGAGAGAAGCTGAAGCCGATCGGCTGGGCCGGCCTGATTCTCATCTTCGGCGCGGTGTTGGTGCTTCACACCGCCTGACGCGGTCGCTTGTCGGACGGCGACTGCTTGTGCTTCGGAGCGGCACCATGCGGGCCCGGGCCGGAGACGAGCCAGTCGAGAAGGGCGAAATAGGCGCCATAGGGCAGCAACCGCAGCAACTTGACGGCATAGGTGAAGCGTTTCGGGAAGGTGATCTCGAAATGTCTCGACTTCAGTCCCGTGCAAATCCATTCCGCCGCCGCCTCGGCGCTGACGAGAGCCGGGCGCGGGAGATTGCTCTTCACCGAGCCACGCGTCGCGACGAAGCCAGGACAGATCAGCTGGAGCCGGATGCCGATCCGGTCGAGGTCGAATTTCAGGCTCTCGGTCATGTTGATCAGCGCCGCCTTGGTGGCGCCGTAGGCTGCGCTCATGGGCAGCCCGCCATAGCCTGCCACCGACGACATGATGGCGATCTGCCCATGTCCGTTCGCCTTCATATGCTCGACCAGGGGCACGAGACAGTTGACGACGCCGTGCAGGTTGACCGCGAAGCTCTTGTCAAATGCGTCAAGGTGAAGATCGTCGCCGCGCACCGGTATGGCGACACCCGCATTGAGGATCGCCAGCACCACCCGGCCATGCTCGTATTCGACCGCGGTCAGCAACCGTTCCATGTCGCGCGGATCGGTGACGTCGCCGTCGAGCACGACGATCTTTCCCGGCCCTTCCGCCTCATGTTGGAGAGCGACCAGTTTGTCATGGCTGCGCGCAGTCACAACGACCGAGTAACCTTCCTCCACCAGCCGTAGCGCCACGGCGCGCCCTATTCCCGAACTCGCCCCGGTGACCCATGCCCATCCATGCTCCGGCCTGGCGGTAAATGCAGTCATCATTTCGTCCTCGCTCGTCGTTCGGGGAAGTGTGCGCTTCCCACGGCTCGGCGCGTCCGAGCCCGCTCCTCTCCGACGGCAAATCCTGCCCGCACGCTTCCTCCTCCAGCCGTCAATTGATGGCGGAGACGATTTTTGCCCGGGACAGGAAAGCGGCGAAACGCTATTTCTTGCCTATTGATCAGCCTGCGCCGAAAACACGCCAATATTTCGGCGATCCTGCTCTTACTCCAAAGGTTTATCGCTTGCCGTTCGTCGAGGTTAATGGTTGGCTGAGGCCCGGCGTTCGTTCCGTCCAGCGTGAGGTTTTCTAAGATGAGTGTCTATCCGTCCGTGCTCGAAGCCATCGGCAATACGCCGCTGATCCGGCTCAATGCCGTTTCCGAAGCCACCGGCTGCACCATCCTCGGCAAGGCGGAATTCCTCAATCCCGGGCAATCGGTGAAGGACCGGGCAGCGCTCTGGATCATTCGCGAGGCCGAGAAGGCCGGTCAGTTGCGCCCCGGCGGCGTGATCGTCGAAGGAACGGCCGGCAACACCGGCATCGGGCTGGCAGTCGTCGGCAGTGCGCTTGGATATCGCACCGTCATCGTCATTCCCGAAACGCAGAGCCAGGAAAAGAAGGACGCGCTGCGCCTTCTCGGAGCGGAGCTCGTCGAAGTTCCGGCCGTGCCCTACAAGAACCCCAACAACTACGTGAAGATTTCCGGCCGGCTGGCGGCCGAACTCGCCAAGACCGAGCCGAACGGCGCCATCTGGGCGAACCAGTTCGACAATGTCGCGAACCGCGAGGCGCATGTCCAAACGACCGCGCCGGAGATCTGGCGCGACACGGACGGCAAGGTCGACGGCTTCATTTGCGCAGTCGGCTCCGGCGGGACGATTGCCGGCGTGGCAGAGGGCCTGCGCGCCAAGAACCCTGCCGTCAAGATCGGCATTGCCGATCCGGAAGGGGCGGCGCTCTACAACTACTACGCCCATGGCGAACTGAAGGCGAGCGGAAGCTCGATCACCGAGGGCATCGGCCAGGGCCGCGTTACCGCCAATCTCGAGGGCTTCACGCCCGATTTCGCCTACCAGATTCCCGATTCGGAAGCGGTGCCCTATGTGTTCGATCTGATCGAAAAGGAGGGCCTCTGCGTCGGCGGTTCGAGCGGCATCAATATCGCCGGCGCGGTTCGACTGGCGCGAGAGCTCGGCCCCGGACATACGATCGTGACGATCCTTTGCGACTATGGTAACCGCTATCAGTCGAAACTCTTCAATCCGGACTTCCTTGCCTCGAAAGGCCTGCCCGTCCCGGCCTGGCTGAACAAAAGCTCCAACATCACCGTTCCATACGAACCAATCGGATAGTCTTCATGACCAGCACCGTGACCGCCCTTTTCCGGGAGGATTTCTACCTCTCGACCTGCGAAGCAAGCGTCACGGCAATCCTGGAAGACGGCGGGATCGAACTCGACCAGACCTGTTTCTATGCGACCTCCGGCGGACAACCGGGCGACACGGGTTTCTTGGAGCGCGAGGACGGCAGCCGGATCGCAATCGCGAACACACGGCATGGCGCAAGCAAGGACGTCATCGTGCATGTCCCCGCCGATGGACAGGCACGGCCGGCGATCGGCGAGAAACTCGTCCTCCACATCGACTGGCCGCGCCGGTACCGGCTGATGCGGATGCATACGGCATGCCACCTGCTCTCCGTCGTCTGCCCCTACCCGATCACCGGCGCCGCGGTCGGCGAGGAAGAGAGCCGTGTCGATTTCGACATGAGCGAAACGATCGACAAGGACGAGGTAACGGCGGCGCTGATGAAGCTCGTCGAAGCGAATCATCCGGTCTACGTGCAATGGATCACCGACGAGGAACTCGCCGCCAATCCGGGTATCGTCAAATCGAAGAATGTCCGGCCGCCTAGCGGCATGGGCCGGGTGAGCCTGGTGTGCATCGGCGAAAGTTCCTCCATCGACAGCCAGCCATGCGGCGGCACACACGTTTCGGAGACGCAGGAAGTCGGCGCTATTCACATCGCCAAGATCGAAAAGAAAGGTAAGGAGAACCGGCGCTTCCGGATACGTTTCGGAACGGCCGAAAACCCTGCCGCCCCTTAAGCCATCGAGGAACGACAATGACCAACGATAACAACAAAAGAAGCGCCTTCGTCGTTGCCCCGGACTGGCTCGAGCAGCATCTCGGCGATCCGGGCATCAGGATCGTCGACGCCGCCTGGTACCTGCCGGCGCAACAGCGCGATCCCAAGGCGGAATACAGGGCCGCGCATATCCCCGGAGCGGTCTTCTTCGACCAGGATGCGATCGCCGACCAGGCAAGCGGTTTGCCGCACACCCTCCCCTCGCCGGAGGGCTTTGCGAGAGCCGTCGGGGCGATGGGCATCAGCGAGAACGACACGATTATCGTCTATGACGGACCGGGTATCTTCACGGCGCCCCGGGTCTGGTGGATGTTCCGCATCATGGGCGCGAAGAATGTCTTCGTTCTTGACGGCGGCATGGACGGCTGGAAGGCGGACGGCAGACCGACGACCGCCGAGGTCCCGAGCCCCGCGCCGCAGACCTTCCATGCAAGCTTTAACGCGCGGGCCGTCACCTCCTTCGAGCGCATGAAGGATATCGTCGAGAACCGCCTCGCCCAGGTGGCCGATGCGCGCGGCGCCGGCCGCTTCAGCGGGGAGGAGCCGGAACCACGCGCCGGCATGCGGTCAGGCCATATGCCCGGCGCCAGAAGCCTTCCCTCCGGCGTTTTCTCCGAAGGCGGCAAGCTCAAAGACCTCGACGCTTTGCGCCAAACCTTTGCGAATGCCGGCGTCGACCTGACGAAGCCGGTCGTGACGACCTGCGGATCGGGCGTGACCGCCGCAATCATCACGCTTGCACTTCAATCATTGGGACATACGGACAATACGCTCTATGATGGTTCCTGGTCGGAATGGGGCGGCCGGCTGGATACCCCGGTCGCCATCGGTAGAGAGTGATAGCCATGCAAGGATCGAAGCCCGCTGCGATCACGGCACATGTGACTGAACTCGAGATGACGTCGCCGCCGAAGCAAAGCCTGCCGGTGCCCGTCAATATACACACCGCGATCCTGCGGGTGTCCGACATCCCGCTGCCCTACTATCGCTTCCTCTATCTGCGCGTCGGGAGACGCTGGCACTGGGCGGAGCGGCTGCGGATGAACGACGAAGACCTTGCGGCGGTGCTGCACGACAGGCGCACGACGCTGACGGTTCTCTACGTCAACGGTGCTCCCGCCGGTTTCTTCGAGCTGCAGCAGCGGGATGGCGACGTCATCGACCTCACCCATTTCGGACTCATGGAACATGCCCTCGGCCTCGGCCTCGGCAAATGGTTCCTGCTGCAGACGCTGTTCGCCGCCTGGGCGATGGACCCGCGCAAGGTGACGGTGACCACCAACAGCCTCGATCATCCGCGCGCCCTGCAGCTCTATCAGCAGTTCGGCTTTTCCCCGGTCGCGACGCGGGAGGCGATCATTCGGCCTTTAAGCGACGACGAGCTGCTCACCTTCGCAAAGAAGCTCTGAACGGGCCGCTCCGGCAAGTTTCGGGTGTCGCAAGCAAGCGCAAGGCGCCATTCTCCTCGTCGAAAACGATGAGGAGAGACCCCATGACGCTGCGATACGTCGCGATGCCTGAGATGGATGCGGAACGGCTGCGGCAAGGTGGCGGGGATGCCTTTGGCAACCTGCCGGAACGGCGCGTCTCGGACGGCGACGGCGTTCCGTGCCGACACTGCCTGCGCAATGTCGAGGAAGGCGAGGCTTACCTGATCCTTGCCTATCGGCCGTTTTCGTCAGCCCAGCCTTACGCTGAAACGGGGCCGATCTTCATGCATGCGGATGCATGCCCGGCGGCCGACAGATCCTTGCTTCCGCCCATCCTCACATCCAGCAGAGATTACCTGCTTCGCGGATACAGCGCCGACGAGCGCATTGTCTACGGAACCGGTGGCGTGGTGCCTGCGGAGAATCTCGAGCAGCGGGCAGAAGAGCTATTGGCACGGCCGGATGTCGCCTATGTGCATGTGCGCTCCGCCAAGTACAATTGCTACCAGTGCCGCATCGAGGCGGCCTGAGGCAGCCCGGCGCCCTTTAGCGCCGGGCCAGCTTGAGCTCTCCGCTCAGGCGACGTTGAGGACGCTCTCCGGCGCGTAGGAATCATAGCCGAGCGCTTCGGCGACGGGTGCGTTCGTCACCCGACCCCTGTGAACGTTGAGGCCGGCTCGCAAATGCCGGTCCTCGGCTATCGCCTTGAGGCCACGATCGGCAAGTTGCAGGCCGTAGTAGAGCGTCGCGTTGTTGAGCGCATGGGCCGAGGTGATCGGCACGGCGCCAGGCATGTTGGCGACGCAGTAGTGCACGATACCATCCACCTCATAGGTCGGCTCGGAATGGGTCGTCGCGTGCGAGGTCTCGAAGCAACCGCCCTGGTCGATCGCAACGTCGACGATCACCGCACCCTTCTTCATGCCCGACAGCATTTCCCGCGTGACGAGCTTGGGCGCGGCCGCACCGGGTATCAGCACGGCGCCGATCACGAGGTCGGCGGAAAACACTTCCTCCTCCAGGGCGTCGATCGTCGAATAGCGGGTATGGACGCGGCCGTTGAAGATGTCGTCGAGCTGGCGCAGGCGCGGGATCGAGCGGTCGATGATCGAAACGTCGGCGCCAAGACCGACAGCCATTTTCGCGGAATGCAGTCCGACGACGCCGCCACCGATGATCGCCACCTTGGCGGGAAGCACGCCGGGCACGCCGCCGAGCAGGATGCCACGGCCGCCATTGGCCTTCTGAAGCGAGGTAGCGCCTGCCTGGATGGCAAGCCTACCGGCCACTTCAGACATCGGTGCAAGCAGCGGCAGGCCGCCGCGCTCATCCGTTACCGTTTCATAGGCGACCGCGGTAACGCCCGAGTTCAGCAGTCCCTTGGTCTGCTCGGGATCCGGCGCCAGATGAAGATAGGTGTAGAGAATTTGGCCGTCGCGCAGCTGCGCCCATTCGGAAGGCTGCGGCTCCTTGACCTTGACCACCATGTCCGATTTCTCGAACACGTCCTTGGCCGTCGGAACGATCCTCGCTCCCGCGGCGCGATAGGCGTCGTCATCCGCGCCGATCCCCGTTCCGGCTTTCGTTTCGACGATCACCTCGTGGCCATGGGCAACGTATTCCCGCACCGAACCGGGCGTCAGGCCGACCCTGTATTCATGGTTTTTGATTTCCTTCGGGCAACCGACACGCATCCTTGCGTTCCTCTCCTGTCTGTGCGCTTGCGCAACATTGATGATCAGACAAGCAAAACAGATGGCGCCGAGAATGTCCTTGCGAAGTCGCGCCCATCGGCGCACTGCTTTCGTGGTTTGTTGCACGAAGATAGCGATTTTTAGGGGAAATCACAAATGGGCCAGCTGGATGCCATTGATCGTTCGATTCTGCGCGTTCTGCAGCAGGACGGCAGGATCTCCAACGCCGATCTCGCCGCGAAGGTCGGCCTGTCGGCATCCGCCTGTTCGCGGCGCGTCGACATCCTCGAAAAAAGCGGCACGATCGCCGGCTACCATGCCCGCATCGCGCACAAGGCGCTCGACTACAAGATCATGGTCATCGTGCATATTTCGCTCTCCGGCCAGTTCGCCAAGACGCTGGCCGAATTCGAATCGGCGGTGAAGCTCTGTCCCAATGTGCTCGTCTGCTACCTGATGTCCGGGGAATACGACTACATCCTGCGCGTCGCAGCACGTGATCTGGAAGACTATGAGCGCATTCACCGCGACTGGCTGTCGGCGCTGCCGCATGTGGTGAAGATCAATTCGAGCTTCTCGCTGCGCGAGATCATCGACCGCCCGAATGTCGGGATTTGACGCGCTGCGCGGATCAGCGCCCGACGACGCGGTTGCGGCCGGTGTTTTTGGCGGCATAGAGCCGAATATCCGCCTGCGCCAGCAGTTCCTGGATGCCGGCGCCGTCGGCAAGCGTGGATGAAACGCCGATGCTGGCGGTAACCGGATAACCGTTCGGTGTCTTGACGCCGTCGGAGACGGCAATCCGTATGTCCTCGGCCCGTGACTGAACGCCGGCATAAGGGAGACCCGGGCAGAGCACGACAAACTCCTCGCCGCCATAGCGAAACAGGCGATCCTCGGGCTGAAGCTTGGTCTTTACGGTTTCGGCCAGTTTCTGCAGCACGCGATCGCCTTCCATATGGCCGAACCGATCGTTGACGCTCTTGAAACGGTCGACATCGATGATCATCAGGCTGACCGGGGCACTTTGGGCCACCGCGTCGCGCATGATCCGCTGCCCCTCCGCCTCGAAGCGGCCACGGTCCAGCGCACCCGTCAGCGTATCGTGACCCGAACGCGACAGCAGATCCTCGTAACGCTCGCGAAAGGTGAGATCGTTGAAGATGTCGCCGAGCGGCCGGTTCGAGATCGCCAGGAAGGTATGGCGCGAGGCGTTGAGATAAAAGCCGATGGCGATCGCATAAAATGGTGCCGCCAGCATCTTCGCCATCCAGCCGCCCCAGAACACCTCGGCCGGCGCACCGTTGACGAAGCGGAGCGCGGCATAGAAGCCGAGTTGGTCGAATGTCAGCACGACCACGCCGCAGATCAGGAAGCGGATCGTCACGAAGCGCCGAAACCATCGACCGAGCTTCTCGTAGAGCAGGATGATGATCAGGGAGTCAAAATAGAGGAGCGTCGTACCCCAGACCATCAGCCAGCCCATTTCGTCGATAAAGGCGATATCGGCGAAACGGCCGGGCACGATCGACACCGTCTCATGCCGCCTCAAAAGCAGGCTGAGCGCCACGGTCAGAAAGTTGCCGGCAAGCAACCCGTAGATCGGCTGCCGGACGGTCGCCGCGTCCTCCTTCACATACAGGAGGAGAATCATCATGAGCTTGCCGGAAAAGAACACGGCCGAGCCGGGAGAAATCACTCCGAATGGCAGCTGAACATAGAAGACGGCGGCAAGATAGGTCTCGATGAAATGCATGACGCCGAGGGCCGCCACGAAAACGCCGAGCCCCAGACGGGAGCGCAAATGCAGCAGCCCGATCATCGACGCGACATAGACCAAGGCCTCGGCAAGCAGGAGCATGAGATTGGCGTATGGCATGCGCGTCGGAGACTTTCGTTTTCACTTGAATCGCTCCTTAACGCTAGAACTTGAATAAAGCTTTACCGAGCGACCTATGCGGGCAAGACGAGGCAAGAATCCGCCCCTTGCGGTTCGGCGGCAGTCGGTCATAGTCGCGCGGTCAGGTTGCGCAGACGACCGCCATGGCGGCGCTTGCACGTCCTGATCTGTCCAATACGGAGACCGCCATGCCATCGACGACCGCACTGCATCCCATTTCCCGCCGCGCCCTGCTCGGCGGCCTGGCTGCCTCCTCCGCCCTCGCCGTCCTGCATCCTTTTTCCGTGAGAGCTGCCGCCAATCAGGCCCATCTCAGGATCATGGAAACGACCGACCTGCACGTGCATGTGTTTCCCTACGACTACTACGCCGACAAGCCGAACGACACACTCGGCCTCGCACGTACCGCCTCGATCATCGATGCGATCCGCGCCGAGGCGACCAACGCCATACTCGTCGACAATGGCGACTTCCTGCAGGGCAACCCGATGGGCGATTACATTGCCTACAAGCGCGGCATGAAGGCGGGTGACATTCACCCGATCATCGCCGCCATGAACGTGCTCGGCTACGATTGCGGCACGCTCGGAAACCACGAGTTCAACTACGGCCTGGATTTCATGTTCAATGTGCTTGACGGCGCGAACTTTCCGATCGTCTGCGCCAACCTGACCAAGGGAGCGCTCGCCGCCGGGCCGCGTCAGGACCAGCTTTTCCTCAAGCCCTACGTCATTCTCGACCGCAAGGTGAAGGACGGTGCCGGCCAGAAGCACCCAATCCGCATCGGGCTGATCGGATTCGTACCGCCGCAGATCATGACCTGGGACGCCAAGAACCTCGAAGGAAAGGCAAGCGCACGCGATATCGTCAAGGCCGCGGAGGCCTGGGTGCCGCAGATGCGCGAGGAAGGCGCCGAAATCGTCATCGCCCTCTCCCACTCCGGCATCGGACAGCAGGCCTATGCCGAGAACCTCGAAAACGCCTCGGTACCGCTGGCGGCGATCAATGGTATCGACGCGATCGTCACCGGCCACAGCCATCTCGACTTCCCGGGGCCGAAATTCGAGGCGACTGCCGGCGTCGACAACAAGACGGGGCTGATCTCCGGCAAGCCCGGCGTGATGGGCGGCTTCTGGGGCTCCCATCTGGGCCTGATCGACCTGCTTGTCGAGCGCGACGGCGGCGCATGGCGGGTGGTCAGCTCAACGAGCGAAGCACGGCCGATCTACCGCCGGGAGGAGAAGAAGGTCATCGCCGAGGTCGGCGACAAGGCGGAGGTTCTGGCGGCGGCGCAGAAGGACCACGAGGCGACGCTCGCCTATGTCCGCACGCCCGTCGGCAAGACCTCCGCGCCACTTTACTCCTATTTCGCGCTCGTCGCCGACGACCCCTCTGTGCAGATCGTCAGCCAGGCGCAGACCTGGTACATCCGCGATATGCTGAAGGACACCGAACACAAGGACTTGCCGGTGCTTTCGGCGGCCGCCCCCTTCAAGGCCGGCGGCCGCGGCGGTGCCGACTACTATACTGACGTTGCCGCCGGCGACATCGCCATCAAGAACGTTGCCGATCTCTACCTCTATCCCAATACCGTGCAGGCGGTCGTCATCGCCGGCGAGCAGGTGCGCAACTGGCTCGAAATGTCGGCCGGCATCTTCAACCAGATCGCCCCGGGATCAACTGACGCCAACCTGATCAACGGCGACTTCCCATCCTACAATTTCGACGTGATCGACGGCGTCACCTATCAGATCGATCTTTCGCAGCCGGCGAAATACGACAAGGACGGCAATCTCGTGAACGCCACGGCCAGCCGCATCCGCGACCTCAAGTTCGACGGCAAGGCGATTGATTCCGCGCAGAAATTCGTCGTGGCGACCAACAACTACCGCGCCGGCGGCGGCGGGCATTTTCCTGAAATCGCCGCCGACAAGGTCGTCTTCGTCGCCCCCGATACCAATCGCGACGTCATCGTGCGCTACATCGTGGAGCAAGGGACGATCAACCCTTCGGCCGACGCCAACTGGAAGTTTGCACCGCTCAAGGACACCAGCGTCGTCTTCGACAGCAGCCCGAAGGCAAGGCAGTTTCTGGCCGAGGTCAAGGCCGTCACCGTTGAAGACGCCGGCGACGGCGCCGATGGCTTCGCTCGTTTTCGCATCAGGCTATAGCGGGTGCAACTGGCTACTCCCCTCTGGCCTGCCGGCCATCTCCCCCACAAGGGTCCCACAAGGGGGAGAATAGATGTGGGCCCGCTCTGCGCTTCAATCGAACCGTTCCGCTTGCAGACACGACACCGTCGGGGCAAGAGTCGAGCCGCACATAGTCTCCCCCCTTGTGGGGGAGATGGCCGGCAGGCCAGAGGGGGCTAGCACCCCAAGAACCTCGATTTAAAAATTAAGAGATTTCTCCAACCGATTGCTGCAGAACAGATAGTTCCGCTTACACCGACCGGGACTGGGCCTCGTCGGAGAAGAGCGCCGCGCGCTGCTCATCGATGATCTGCCGCCCCTTGCGGAGGGCCGAATCGATGGCGTCCTGCTCGGTGGTGAAGAGATCGGCGCGAATGAAATTGCGCACTTTCGTGCCGCCGTCCGGCATCGTCTTTTCGATGCTGCCGGCCAGCCGGAATTGCGCGCCTTCGCGCATCGGCGTGGCCCGGATCAGGCAATCCGCATAGGTCTCGGTCTTGCCCGCAACGGGCTCGGCCTGCTTTTCGGGGCCACCGGAGAAGCCGAACAATTTCGAGAGAAACGATGCCATGTCTCATGGTTAGCCGTGGTGGCAGCCTCTGTCAAAGCCAAAGTTGGCCGAACTGCGTAGGCAGACATCAGCGGCCGTCAGATAACCAGATTGGCGAGAATCTCGTTCTCGGTAATGTCCTGATACCTGAGCCCCGCAGCGTCGAAGCGCTGCTTCAGCAGCGGGAAGTTTTCCGCATGCTTGGTCTCGATGCCGATCAGCACGGAACCGAAGTTGCGCGCCGATTTCTTGAGATATTCGAACCGGGCGATGTCATCCTCGTCGCCCAGCAGATTGAGGAAATCGCGCAGGGCGCCCGGTCGCTGCGCCATGCGCAGGATGAAGTATTTCTTCAGGCCCGCGTGGCGCATGGCCCGTTCCTTCACGTCGGGGAGGCGCTCGAAGTCGAAATTGCCGCCGGAAACGACGGCAACCACCGTCTTGCCTTCCAGCCCCTCGCGACCGAGCACTTCCAGCGCTGTGATGGACAACGCACCGGCCGGCTCGAGAACCACACCCTCGACGTTCAGCATTTCGGTGATCGTCAGGCAGATCGCGTTTTCGGCGAGAAGCATCACCTGTCCCGGCTCGAAGCCGCTGAGCGCCGCGAAATTGAGATCGCCGATCCGGCCCACCGCCGCGCCGTCGACGAAATTGTCGACCTGCTCAAGCGTCACGACGCTGCCCGCCTCGAGGCTACGCCTCAGGCTCGGCGCGCCCTCCGGCTCGCAAAAGATGAAACGGTCGGCCGTCAGGGCATCGCCGAAATAGCCGGTCACCCCGGCCGCCAGTCCGCCGCCGCCGACGGGCAGCACGACGAGGTCGGGGACCGCACCTTCCGGCAATTGCTCGACGATTTCCGCCGCGACGGTCGCCTGCCCCTCGATGATATCGGCATGATCGAATGGCGGCACCATGATGCCGGCGATCGCCTCGACATGGTCGCGCGCGGCCTGGTAGCACTGGTCGAAGATATCGCCGACGAGGCGGATCGTAATGTACTCGCCGCCGAAGATGCGGGTCTTGTCGATCTTCTGCTGCGGCGTCGTCACCGGCATGAAGACGATACCCGGAACGCCAAAGTGCCGGCAGACGAAGGCAAAGCCCTGCGCATGGTTTCCGGCCGAGGCGCAGACGAAGCTCTTGCCCGAAGCACCGGCCGCAAGCGCCTTGCGGGAGAAGTTGAAGGCGCCGCGGATCTTGTAGGAGCGCACCGGCGAGAGATCCTCGCGCTTCAGATAGACCGTGGCGCCGTAGCGCGCGCTCAGATGGTCGTTGAGCTGCAGCGGCGTCGCCGGAAAAATCTCGCGCATGGCCGCGGCCGCCTGTTCAACATCCTGCTTCATCTGATGCCATCATCCGTTCGTTTTTGATCGCTGTCGCTATCGCACATTGTCGGGATTGAAACCATCGATTTGACAGGCTGGGTTTTCCAGTGCTCCGCAACGTTCGGGAAAGGTCGCTCTACGCCGATCTGCTGCGGTTTCCGCAGTCCCCTTCGTCTTGACTTGCGGATGCCAAATGCCGACAGTTTTCGGCAGTCGGGATGCTGGGGACCTGCGATGGCGAACTACCTGCCCATGCTTGCGATGCTGGCACTGAGTGCTCCGGCCCTTGCCGTTTCAGAAGCTGCGGCCGGCCCGCTTTCGGACGCTGCGGCGAAGGCGGAAAAACAGGCAGACTCCGGCGATGCAGCTGGCGCGCGAGAAACGCTGCGCCAGGCGGTCAGCGCCTTCGCACAGACCCTTCCCTTCACGATCGGCAAGGCGGTTTTCGTCACGGCCGAACCGGCCGGCTACGCCATGTACGAACCGAAGCAGGATTCCGTCTTCAAGTCGGGCGAAACGCTCGTCTCCTATGTCGAGCCGGTTGGACTCACCTGGAAGGACGCAAGCACCAAGGGCAAGCTCGAGACGCGCTTCACCGTCGATCTCGACATCGTCAGCCCCAAGGGCGATGTGCTGGCGACCCGCAAGGCCTTCGGCGACTTCACCTTCACCGGCTACCTGCGCAACCAGGAGATTTATGCCACGCTCACCGTCGACGTTTCCGGAGCGCCCGCCGGCGACTATGTGCTGCGCTTCCGCTTTAACGACATCAACAGCGGCAAGAGCGCCAGCGTCGACCAGCCGTTCAAGATTGCGGGGCAGTAGACGGAGGCCCGGTCGTCAGATAACGAGCATGGTCCGGACAAGAGAGACGGAGAGTTGATTTTACAAGCATATTCCCCCAGCAGACTGGACTTGGGTCAAGCAGCCAGAGCTTCTAGGAAGTCGTCGCGCTCGGACCAACGAACAGACGTAATATCGTAAGCACCTAGAGCATCGAGCGCACCGCTTGACAGTTGTCGCTGATCATTAATGAAAGTATATAGCTTTGCGCCTTCGGGGCGAGCTGCCCGAGTATCAGACCATGCGAATATTGCCGCTTCGACTCTGTCGCGAGACGGGTTTGCGATGGTTTTTAGTAGTCGCTCTGGCGCGTTTCTGGACTTTGGAATGACCGCTTCAAACACATGGTCAAAGCCAGTTTGGCCCGAAAACTTCGCTCGCGGAGTGTAGCGAATGTCGTTTTCGTCTAGCCACCCGTAAACGTCTTCAACAAAAAGATTGTGGACCTGAGATTGAGCCAACATGAACATATCGCTGACCGCAAGGATCGCCTGCAACAGCGAGTGCTTCTTGAAGGCAAATTCAGCATCGGTCGTCATCACTTCCAAAGTACGACCGGCGCGATGAATGCCGAAGCCATTCAATGTTGTGGCGAGAAGGGCTTTGCGCTTGGGGCTACTGTCAATATCACAACCAGAGTCGGCTAGATCGTTGATCGTGTAGCCGTCATCTGTAAGTACAATCTGATCTCCCTTTCTACGGGCGTAGAGCTGAATCATATCGTTGTGATGGTCAACGAAAGGAGTGGTGATTTCGTGCCACCCTTGGGTGAGTTCACGAACCTGGGTCTTATCAGAAAGCCAGTTGCGGTAACCTTCGACTAGTTCCGGTATGGACTTGGTCATGCGAGCAAATCCGATGTGATTTGAGGTGGCGATACGACCTTAAAATAAGCCAGGAAATCTTGGCATACAGTCTTCAGATTGGCGAGGTCAGAGAAAATTCCGTCAGGTAGTGGGTAGGCCCACTTGTCGCCGTAACCCTCCCGATAAAGATGAAGGTGAGGACAATCGATTTCCTCGCCATCAGGGTTTCTGTGAGGAGAGCCATTCAAATCAAGCCGTGCCAAGATCAGGTTGCCTCTGGCGCGCCCGTTGAAGGTGCACTTGTAGAGCGCGATGCTCCTGCGGTTGATGTCAACATGAAAATTCTCTTTTTCATCGGCGGCGAGAAGCGGTATCGACAGCCGCTCGCCTTTTGCCGGGAAGCGATACGTAGCACCGGCCTCCGCATGCTTCTCCATCGCCATCAACGCATCTGCCTCAGACTGAGATAAATGTTCAGCCATACCCTAACCTTCGTGGTCACTCTCTTGCCCACTGCTGGTTGTATCCTCAATGTATGAACTGAACGTCAATTAAGCCTATTGAACAGGCTGCTACACAGCCCGATGTTCGAAGGACCTTCTCTGCGACCGCAGGGTCTTCCTTAATCCTTGGTGCGGACGACGGGGATCGAACCCGTACAGCCTAAGGCCGAGGGATTTTAAGTCCCTTGCGTCTACCAGTTTCGCCACGTCCGCATGCAATGCTTGCAATACTTTGCGACGGAACCGATTGGAAGGGCTGCGATCGCATTTTTTGCTCTACACGTCAGCGCGCGCCGAATGCGGTTCCTGCGGCAAGCCTCGCGCATAATTCGTCCAAACCCCTGATTCGGCAGGGGTTTAATCCTTGCGGGTTGCTGGCAATGTATCGACCTCAAGACTGTCCTGGCATCGATGGCAGAGGGTATCGGCGTGCGTCCATTGCGAGCGTCCAGCAGCACAGCTTTGTTGCCGGAAGACCTCGACGCGCTTCAGCGCGTCTACGACCGGCTGTGCGACGAGTATCGGTGGCCGCGCAGGAGTGCCCAGGCGCAGCGATATGGCCGGATGCTGATCGAAGAGTATCAGGCCGGCACCAGGGACGAACACCTGCTTCTGGCGGCGGGACGCTCTTTCGTCGACCGCTCCCTCGCCGTGAGGAGGCCAGCATGACCCAGCAGGCTCTGGTGGACGGCGATGATCTCGCCGAGAAGCGCCGCCTCATCGACGCGATGAAGAATGACTTCGCCAGCGCCATCGAGGCGCGCCAGGCCGAACTGCGCGCCCGCGACGCGCCGGGGCAGCGAACGGGATGGATAGGCATGCTTGTGCGAAAACCGCGCCGAGACACCATCTTCCCGATGTGAGGGCGCGTGATGCCAACTGCATGCTTCCCCTACATCGCTCCTGAGAAGGCACGCGGCGTCGTGGACGCCGACATCCGCCTGATGTGCGAATGCAGGGGCCTGCGTCATTCACGGAAACAGCGCCGTGCGCGGCCGCCTCAGTGATAGAAGAAATAATCGCAATCGGCCTTCTGGGCGTCTTCGCCGCGCCAGACCCGGACTGCCAATTTTGACGATTCGCCTTTGTCTTCGAGCCGTAACCCGAGCAGCGACACGGCGGCCGCCTTCGGGTTGGGGGCATCGACTTCGATGACCGATCCGACCTGGTGAACGCCCTCCCGAGCGGTCCAGGTGAAGATCTGAACGCTGTAGTGCATAGATATCCTCCGTCGCGCTGTTGCTCGCGTCCGTGGACGGCCTGGATCAGGGGCGAAACATCGGTCCGCAGGCAAAGGCCCCTATGACACTTTCAGCCATCCTCGACCGTTGCTTCAGGTCGATCTCCTCCATCGGCGTGTTCGAAATGCCAGTTTCCCTGCTCATCCTGGAAGCTGATTTCCTCATCGTCGCCGCCGACCTGCTGTTCCGCCGCCGCTGCTTTTGCGGCCGCCAGCGCCATCTCGCGACTGGGAAAGGACTCTGAATACGCGTCGGCTGCCTTGTAGGCCCAGCCTCCGTCGTGTTGAACGATCGAATAGATGATCCGCGCCATTCTTCACTCCCGTGGATTTCCAGGGACAATCCTGCCCCCGGTTGGGCCGTTGCCGCACGGCCGCTTTGCTCCTCCTTGCCTGTGGCGTGTCCACGCTGGACGGCGCGATGTTAACACAAATTGGCTAGAGTTGTGCCATTTTTGAAGGATGCTCCGCGGCCGCCAGCCCCGGCGTCAATTGCTGAGCGATTTCAATGAAAAACGCGGCACCCGAGCGGGGGCCGCGTTCGCATGGAACTAGCTAGTGCCCATCCATAAACGCCTGTTTTTCTGCGGTTTTGCAAGGTTGTTTGCCGGCTGACATCGTTTCTTGGGACGCGTGATGGCACAAGGCGGCGCAGGTTATGGCCCGAAGAGCGATCTGGCGGCAATGGGTCATGGGGTATCGGCCGACGCTCGCCGGCCTTGCTCTGAACGCCACCGGATCAGGAGCGTCAGGTCGGCCTGAGGCGGGCGAAGAGGGCGAGATTGTAAGCGACCACCGAGGACCAGACATAAGCCTTGAAGTGGTCGAGCCCACGCCAGGTGCAGCGCCCCAAGCCATAAGCGCGTTTCAGGCAAGAGATGCCGGCCTCGATGCCGGCGCGGAAGTTGCGCAGCTTGCGATAGACCCAGCGGCTGCTGACCATGTCTTCGATGCTGAGGCCGCGCTTCTTGTGGAAGGCCATGTCGCGGATGCCGCGGGCTTTGGCTCCGCTCAGGTTTTCGCGGCTGGCATAGCCGCCGTCGGCCGCCGCCTGACGCGGCGGCTCGCCGTAAAAGGCGATGTGGCGTTCCAGCATCGGCAGCAAGCGCTCGCTGTCGGTCGGATTGCCGGCTTCGATGACGAGGTCGAGGATCAGTCCGCTTCTGCCGGTGGTCAGATTGAGTTTGTGGCCGTAGTCGACGTCGCGGCTGCCCTTGACGATGATGTCGGCATGCGGCTCGAACAGGCTCACCAGCTTCTCGCCGGCAGGGACCGGCTCCCCGACCAGGACCCGCTGTTCGGTCTGGGCGATGATCCGCTCGATCAGCGGCCGGTAATGGCGGAGTTGGGCCTGCCACAGTGCGCCGGCCGGGCCCGCCGTCAGCGGCACCTGTTCACTGGCCTGCTGCAGATAACTCAAAGTCGTGTGCGTGATCTTGAGCAGTTCGCGATAGTGCCTGATTCGTTTGGGGCGGCCGCGGGTATATTCGATCGCCCGAGCCCGCTTCTTTGCCGCGCGGCGATGGTCGTGCCATGGGATGGCGCTACCCAGCGCCTCGGCCTGCTGCAACAGCCGCACCGTCACCCGGACAGCGTCCCATAACAGGCTGCTGTCGCTCGGTTCATGTATCGGTGCGGCGGTGACGGTGCTGTCCACGCGCACGACCTTGCCACTTTCCAGCTTCTCCTGCCGGGCGCTCGCCAGCAGCACCCCGTTGATCTCTTCAAAGGTTTGCGCCCGGATCGCGCTGATCGTCTTGTGCAAGACCGACTTCTTCGGGTTCCAGCCCCACGGCAGCCGGGCAAACGCCCGGAACGAGGCGGAGTCTTCGAGATGGAAGGCCAGTTCCTGGTAACTCAACTGGCGATGCTGCTTGAGCAGCGCGCAGCGCAGCACAGCCTCGGCTGGTAGCCCCTCGCGGCCGGTCTGTCTGAGACCATGCCGGCGCAGGTCCCCCGCCACCAGCCCGAGCAACTCGCCATGCTCATCCAGCCATTCCGACATCGCCTTCAGTTCACGACCGATCTCGTGTTCGGCGAAAAGATCAAATATGCTGGCTTGGACGGTGCGTTCTTGGCGCATTGTCGGCTCCGGCGGTTACGGGTTTGTCTTTAGAATCAGTAGCTTGATCTAAAGTATACCTGAAACCGCCGGGCTTTGCCCGCGCAGATATCGCGATTCACCCAATAATTTCAGCAGTTTACCGTTTGTGGACGGGCACTAGCTAGTTCGATTTGGATCAGTCGGCGAGCTTGGCGGCGATCCGCGCGACATGCGCGCCCTGGAAGCGGGCCGCGTCGAGCTCGATTTCGGACGGCTGGCGCGAGCCGTCGCCACCGGTGATGGTCGATGCGCCATAGGGCGAGCCGCCCTTGATCTCGTCAATGCCCATTTGCCCCTGGAAGGCGTAAGGCAGGCCGACGACGACCATGCCATGATGCAGCATTGTGGGGATAAGGCCGAGGATGGTCGATTCCTGGCCGCCATGCTGGGTTGCCGAAGAGGTGAAGGCCGACCCGACCTTGCCGACCAATTTGCCCTTCGCCCAGAGGCTGCCGGTCTGGTCGATGAAATTGCGCAACTGCGAGGCAACCGTGCCGTAGCGCGTGCCGGCGCCGAAGATGATCGCATCGTAGTCGCCCAGTTCCTCAACCGTCGCGACCGGTGCCGGCTGGTCGATCTTGTAGTGGGAAGCCTTGGCGACCTCTTCCGACACGAGTTCCGGGACGCGCTTTACCGACACCTCGGCGCCGGCCGACTCGGCCCCCTCCGCAACCGCGTAGGCCATCTTTTCGATATGGCCGTACGCCGAGTAATAAAGAACCAAAACCTTGGCCAAAGAAAATCTCCTTCGATGTCCGGCAATTCCGCTTGATCGCCGCGGCCGGCAAGATTTATCAAATCGCATGCTGTTGCCAGAACGGGACCGGTCGACAGACTGTTCAGTCTTTTTCAACAGTAAGCAGATCGTGTTGAACGATCCGAACCATTCCGGAGCGCAAAATGACCAGGCCCAGTGTTGTCACCGCTGCCATGCTCGCCATCGGCGACGAGCTTCTCTCCGGCCGGACCAAGGATAAGAACATCGGCCACCTTGCCGACATGCTGACGATGGTCGGTATCGATCTGCGCGAGGTTCGGATCGTCGCCGACGACGAGGAAGCGATCGTCGAGGCCGTCAATGCGCTGCGCGGCCGCTACGACCATGTCTTCACCTCCGGCGGCATCGGCCCGACGCACGACGACATCACCGCCGACGCGATGTCGAAGGCGTTCGGCGTCGCGTGCGTCCACGATCCCAAGGCGATGCATTTGCTGGGCGCGATGTATGAGCGGCGCGGCATGGAGTTTACCGAGGCCCGCAAGCGGATGGCGCGGATGCCGGTCGGGGCCGACCACATCGCCAACCCGGTGTCGACCGCCCCCGGCTTCAGGATGGGCAATGTCTACGTCATGGCCGGGGTACCGCAGGTGTTCCAGGCGATGCTCGACGGCCTGCTGCCCAGCCTTGAGACCGGAACTCCGGTCCTGTCGCGAACGGTGCGCTCGCCCTTCGGCGAAGGGGATATCGGCACGCCCCTGACCGAGGTGCAAAAACACCATCCCGAAACGAACATCGGGTCCTATCCGAAATTCGACGGCAAGACCTTCTCGACCGATATCGTCATCCGCGGCCGCGACGAAGCGGAGCTTGCTGCCGCCGAAGCCGATGTCATCGCCATGATCGAAGCGATCTCGCGCTCCCGCCAGGGCGGCTAGGCGCGGTCCACATCCCGGTCAGATGCCGGCATTTGCAAGCTCTTGCGCTGCGGGCTTCCTTGCCGCTATTGCATTCGCCAACGCGGGAGCGCCGCACGAACGCTTCCCAACCCTACACGAGCATCTATCGGAGCGCGTCACATGTCTCTTCCCGAAAAAGCCTTTCCCGTATCCTGGGACCAGTTCCACCGCGACGCGCGGGCGCTTGCCTGGCGGCTCGCTGACAACGGGCAGGAATGGCGCGCCATGGTCTGCATCACCCGTGGCGGCCTGGTGCCGGCGGCGATCATCAGCCGGGAACTCAATATCCGCATGATCGAGACCGTCTGCATCGCCTCCTATCACGACTACGATACGCAGGGGCAGATGAAGGTGCTCAAGGGCATCGCGCCGGAGATCGCCAAGGACGGTGGCGAAGGCGTGCTGATCGTCGACGACCTCACCGACACCGGCAAGACGGCCGCCGAAGTCCGCGCCATGCTGCCCAAGGCGCATTTCGCGGCCGTCTACGCCAAGCCGAAGGGCCGCCCGCTGGTCGACACGTTCGTGACCGAAGTGAGTCAGGATACCTGGATTTATTTCCCCTGGGACATGGGCTTTACCTATCAGGAACCGATCGCCAAGGGGACGCGCGGCTGACACCGCAGCCGCCGCTTCAGGTGAGCGGCGGAATGCTTTGGGCAAGCGTTTCGGCCGTCGCAGAACGGCCGGCGCGGTTCCCCGCCTCGCCGTGCCGCCAGACCGCGGCGGCGGCCGCTTCGAAGGCTGGAAAGCCCTGCGCGAGATGCGCTCCGATGATCCCGGCCAACACGTCGCCCGACCCCGCAGTGGCAAGCCAGGGCGGCGCATTCACATTGACGACGGCGCGGCCCGAAGGCGCCGCCACGACGGTGTCGGGTCCCTTGTAGACGATAACCGCATGGCTGAGGCTCGCCGCGGCCTGTGCCTTTTCGATCTTGGAAAGCGAAGCATCCGCGGCGACCTCCGGAAAGAGACGCGCAAACTCACCTTCGTGCGGCGTCATGACGACCTGGCCGCCACTTGCTGCGATCTTTTCAAACAGTTCCTCCCTTGCCTGCTGAAAGGAACTCATCCCGTCGGCATCGAGAACCAGGGCTCGGTCGCAAAGCATCAGGGCGAAGTCCCTCGCCTTCTTGCCGACGCCGAATCCCGGGCCAAGCACGAAGGCAATGACTCGCTTGTCCTGCAGCCATTCGCCGAGATCGGCGGCACTGCCGATTTCCTTGAGCATGATGGCCGTCAGGTGCGAAGCGTTGACGGCCATTGCCTCCGGCGGGGAGCCGAGCGTGACGAGCCCTGCCCCGCCGACCAGACCGACCGCTGCCGACAACCGCGCCGCACCCGTGGACGCCGGCCCTCCCGAAAGGACGGCAAGGTGACCGCGCTTGTATTTATGCGTGCCCGCTTCGAGACCACCGGCATATTGTTTCCAGATGGCCGGCCCGTTGATCCGCAGGTCGCTTGCCCGCGCCGCCACCAACCGAGCCGGGATGCCGATATCGAAGACCTCGAGCGCGCCGCTCAGCGCACGTCCCGGCATCAGCACATGCCCGGACTTCGGCGCTATGAAAGTGACCGTATGCGCGGCGGTGAAGCTTGCGCCGCGCACCTCCCCGGTGCGGCCGTCGATGCCGGAAGGCAGATCGACCGCCAGTACCGGTATCCGGCTCGCGTCCACCCTTCTGACGACGTCTTGCGCTGAATTCGGCAAATCGCGCGCCAGCCCTGCCCCGAACAGCGCGTCGACGACGACATCACCCGATTTAGGCTCGTACGTTCCGATATCCACGACCGCAAGCCGGCAGGCGCTGCGGGCCTTGGCCCCGTCACCCCGGAGCTTGCTGGGGTCCCCCAGCGAGAACAACGCAACCTGCGCGCCGCTTTCCGCCAAGGCTTCCGCGGCGATATAGCCATCTCCGCCATTGTTGCCCGGGCCGCAGAGGACGACGAAGCGCGAAGCGGTCGGAAACAGCCGGAGGGCGGCGGCCGACACCGCCATCCCCGCCGAGCGCATCAACGAGAAGCTGTCGATGCCGGAATCGGCTGCGTCCTTGTCGATCGCCGCCATCTCGTTCGGCGTTACCAGCATATCTTGAAGCGCATCGTGCATGGCACTGATCTAAGCGCGCTCCAGCCTGACAGACAAGAGGCGCATCCGGACAATGCCATATGATGACTTATTATGCATTTGCCTATTATTGGTGCTCAAATAACAGGCTTCGCGCATGAAACCGTGGCGATCGCCTGGGGAAAGTGCGTTCTGGCTGATGAATCCTCATAAAAAATAGGCAGAGTAGCAGTGCTGATCGGAAGGTGGTGCCGGACGGGCTCGACGTGATCGGGTGAAATTTCCCACTCGTCACATCATCCCCCTATAAAATTGGCACGCTACATGCATACTGGAACGCGAGCGGGTAAGACCCGGCTTTACAGGGAGAAGCGGAGAGAAATTTTCTCATGAAAAAGATCGAAGCGATCATTAAGCCCTTCAAGCTCGACGAAGTGAAGGAAGCCCTTCAGGAAGTCGGCCTGCAGGGTATTACCGTCACGGAAGCCAAGGGCTTCGGGCGGCAGAAGGGACACACGGAGCTCTACCGGGGCGCCGAATACGTCGTCGATTTCCTGCCGAAGGTGAAGGTGGAAGTCGTGCTGGCGGACGAGAATGCGGAAGCCGTCATCGAGGCCATCCGCAATGCCGCCCAAACCGGCCGCATCGGCGATGGAAAGATTTTCGTGTCCAATGTGGAGGAAGTGATCCGAATCCGCACCGGCGAAACCGGCCTCGACGCCATTTGATTGACTGACCCGTCCGATACCCCCCATCCGATCCTGGGGACCGCCCGGCCCCGATTTTCCAACTGCGTCATCTCACACAGGGAATTGCAAACAATGACGACTGCCAGTGAAATTCTGAAGCAGATCAAGGACAACGACATCAAGTTTGTCGACCTGCGCTTTACCGATCCGAAGGGCAAGCTGCAGCACGTGACGATGGACATCGCCGTGGTCGACGAGGACATGTTCGCCGACGGCGTGATGTTCGACGGTTCTTCGATCGCCGGCTGGAAGGCCATCAACGAGTCCGACATGGTGCTGATGCCCGATCCGGAAACGGCCCATATGGACCCGTTCTTCGCACAGTCCACCATGGTCATCGTCTGCGATATTCTCGATCCGGTTTCCGGCGAAGCCTACAATCGCGATCCGCGCGGCACGGCGAAGAAGGCCGAGGCCTACCTCAAGGCGTCGGGCATCGGCGACACCGTCTTCGTCGGCCCCGAGGCCGAATTCTTCGTGTTCGACGACGTCAAGTACAAGGCCGACCCGTACAACACCGGCTTCAAGCTCGACAGCTCCGAACTGCCCTCGAACGACGACACGGACTACGAGACCGGCAACCTCGGTCACCGTCCGCGCATCAAGGGCGGATACTTCCCTGTTCCGCCGGTCGACAGCTGCCAGGACATGCGCTCCGAAATGCTGACGGTGCTTGCCGAAATGGGCGTCACGGTCGAAAAGCACCACCACGAGGTGGCTGCCGCCCAGCACGAGCTCGGCGTCAAGTTCGACGCGCTCGTCCGCAACGCCGACAAGATGCAGATCTACAAATACGTCGTGCACCAGGTTGCCAATGCCTACGGCAAGACCGCGACCTTCATGCCGAAGCCGGTTTTCGGCGACAACGGTTCGGGCATGCACGTTCATCTGTCGATCTGGAAGGACGGCAAGCCGACCTTCGCTGGTGACGAATATGCCGGGTTGTCCGAAACCTGCCTCTACTTCATCGGCGGCATCATCAAGCACGCCAAGGCGCTGAATGCCTTCACCAACCCGTCGACGAACTCCTACAAGCGTCTCGTCCCGGGCTACGAGGCGCCGGTTCTGCTCGCCTATTCGGCCCGCAACCGCTCGGCCTCCTGCCGTATTCCGTTCGGCAGCAACCCGAAGGCAAAGCGCGTCGAAGTCCGCTTCCCGGATCCGACCGCCAACCCCTACCTCGCCTTCGCCGCGATGCTGATGGCCGGCCTCGACGGCATCAAGAACAAGCTGCATCCCGGCAAGGCAATGGACAAGGACCTCTACGACCTGCCGCCGAAGGAACTGAAGAAGATCCCGACGGTTTGCGGCAGCCTGCGCGAAGCCCTCGAAAGCCTCGACAAGGACCGCAAGTTCCTGACCGCCGGCGGCGTCTTCGACGACGACCAGATCGACTCGTTCATCGAACTCAAGATGCAGGAAGTCATGCGCTTCGAGATGACCCCGCATCCGGTCGAGTACGACATGTACTACTCCGCCTGATGGCGGGGTCGATGCGGCTGGTCCAATCGGGATGAGAGTGAAAGGCGGGTTTCGATGGAAGCCCGCCTTTTCTCAAATGCGACAGCAGGGGTGCTTAGTCGGGAGGTTTGCGCGCCTATTGATGTTCCACATGCGACAACCCAGATATGGTCTGAAAGGATGTGTTGCGTCATGAAACAGAGAAACGCGAAATTCGAGATCGGGCAGATCGTTCGCCATCGGTTCTTTCCGTTTCGAGGCGTCATCTTCGACGTCGATCCGGAATATGCGAACACCGAGGAATGGTGGAACTCGATTCCCCAGGAGATCAGGCCGAGCAAGGACCAGCCCTTCTATCATCTGTTCGCCGAGAACGACGAAAGCGAATATGTCGCCTATGTCTCGGAACAGAACCTCGTGTCGGACGAAAGCGACCAGCCGATCCGCCACACCCAGGTCGATGTCCTGTTCGAAAAGGCGGATGCGGGGCATTACCGGCCGAGGGCCGACTATCGCCATTAGGCGATCGAGGTTCCGACTGAACCGAAGTCAGACGGAAAATTGAATGCGCAAGGTGCGGATGGGAAACCGTTCGCACCTTTTCTTATCCGCCGCGGGCTCCCCAACGAGAAACGCCCGGCTGATCACCGGGCGCTCTTCAATCTTGGAAGCGAAGCGATTACTGCTGCTTCGCAGCCTTCTGTGCCTCTTCCAGCTTCTTGCGGGCGTCTTCCGCCTTCTTCTGCATTTCTTCCTGCAGCAGGCGCTGACGCTCTTCGAGCTGCGACTGTTCGATCGGCTCGCCGTCGAATACACCCGTGAAGCCTTCCAGCGTCATCTTGATCGGGTTGGGGGCGCGCTGGAAATTGACCGACGTGAAGATGACTTCATTGCCCTTCTTCAGGTTGGCGATGAGCGCGTCGGAGAGCGGCGCCTCGGCAACGCACTTGTCCGGCATGCAGATGGCGTAGTCGAGCTTGACGCCCTTGGCGCCGTCGATCTGCATCTGGACGCCCGGCGGGATCATGCGCGCGGAGGGGACGGAAACCTGCAGGACCTTGCGGTTGACCTTGCCGGAGACGGTGATGAGGCCGACGGCGGTGATGAGCTGACCATTGTTGGCGGTGAGCAGGTTCTGGACGATGCAAACGTCGTTGTCTTCCTGCTTCGTGCAAACCTTGAACCAACCCTGCGGGGGCTTGCCCTGCTGTGCAGATGCGATGCCCGGCGCGCCGGCTGCCGCTACGGAGAGCGCCAGCGCTGCCATTCCCGCCCGTTTGGTGAAGTTCGACTTGAAGATCATTGTAATTCCGTCTCCTGAAAACCGGCCACGGAACAGCCGTTCCGCTGGTGAGTATCGTCAGCCGCCGTTGTCCTGTTGGCCAAATGAGGCTTTTGAATGGCCCCGATTCCGGAAACACCTGTTACATTGGCTTGTGCCGTTTATCCAGTGTTTCCTTGCATTTTTTAGCTCGACGACGCCGGAAATCGGCTGCGAGGCGCGCAAGGCATCGCAAGGCTGCGATGATCACGGCGGCTCCGCACAGCGGTCTCCCCGCTGCCTTGTTGGAAATATCCCTGCGCATTGGTAACGTGCCGGGAATCGGACCGTCCAATCCTACGGGAGGTGAAGTTGCGCGCAGTTCTATCCGGCCTGGTCATGCTTCTGGCGACCAGCCTATTGGCCAATGAAGCCGCCGCCGCACCCTTGCACGCCATCTCCATGCATGGCGAGCCGGCCCTACCGGCCGATTTCAAACACTTCCCCTACGTCAATCCGGACGTCAAGAAGGGCGGCAAGGTCTCCTATGGCGTGGTCGGCACCTTCGACAGCCTCAATCCCTTCATCCTGAAGAGCATGCGCACGACCGCACGGGGAATGTGGGATCCGGGGTTCGGAAACCTGGTCTACGAATCGCTGATGCAGCGCTCCCAGGACGAACCTTTCACCATGTACGGGCTGCTCGCGGAATCGGTCGAGTGGGACGACGATCGCACCTTCATCCAGTTCAATCTCAATCCCAAGGCGCGCTGGGCCGACGGCCAGCCGGTGACTGTCGAGGACGTGATCTTCACATTCGAACTGCTGCGCGACAAGGGACGCGCACCTTTCAGCAATCGGTTGTCGAAGGTCGCCAAGATGGAGAAGGTCGGCGACCGCAGCGTTCGTTTCACCTTGAAGGAGGATGCCGACCGCGAATTCCCGCTATTGCTGGCGCTTTCGCCGGTGATGCCGAAGCACGCCATCAATGTCGAGGCGTTCGACCGGACGACGCTCGAGCCGCCGCTCGGTTCCGGCCCCTACCGCGTCGCTGAAGTGAGACCGGGCGAGCGGATCATCTATCGCCGCAATCCCGACTATTGGGGCAAGGAACTGCCGTCGAAGATCGGCGTCGACAACTACGACGAGATTTCGGTCGAATATTTCCTCCAGGAGAACACGCTTTTCGAAGCCTTCAAGAAGGGCGAGGTCGACCTCTATCCGGAAGGCAGCGCCACCAAATGGGCTCGCGGCTACGATTTTCCCGCCGTTCGCACCGGCGACGTGATCAAGGAGAGCTTCAAGCAGAAAACGCCCTCCGGCATGCTGGGCTTCGTCTTCAACACCCGCAGGCCGATGTTCAACAACGTCAAGCTCCGGCAGGGCCTCGCCCTCGTCTTCGATTTCGAATGGGTCAACAAGAACCTGTTCGACGGCGCCTATACCCGCACCCAGAGCTACTGGCAGAACTCGTCGCTCTCCTTCCTGGGCGCCGCGGCCGACGACCGTGAACTCGGTCTGCTGGGAGACGTCAGGGAGAAGATCAACCCGGCCATCCTCGACGGGACCTATCGGCTGCCGGTCACGGACGGCTCCGGCCGCGACCGCAACGTATTGCGGGAAGCGGTGACGCTGCTTCGCGAGGCCGGCTATTCGATCAAGGACGGCAAGATGGTCGACGCCAAGGGCACGCCGCTCGCCTTCGAGATCATGAGCCAGAATGCCGGCCAGGAGAAGATCGCGCTGGCCTACCAGCGCTTCCTCGCGCCGCTCGGCATCGTCGCAACGGTTCGCACCGTCGACGATTCCCAATACCAGCTGCGCAGCCAATCCTTCGACTACGACGTGATCATCAAGTCCTATCCATCGTCGCTATCGCCGGGCGCCGAGCAGATATCCTATTGGGGGTCCGTTTCGCGTGATCGCCAAGGCAGCTCCAACTTCGCCGGCGTTGCCGACAAGGACGTCGACAAGCTGATCAACAACATCCTACAGGCGCGCACGCCCGAGGACTTCACCGCCGCCGTACGCGCCCATGATCGGCTGCTGGTCAGCAACGCCTATGTCGTGCCGCTTTATCACCTCGACGAACAATGGATCGCCCGCTGGAAGCATATCGGCCGCCCCTCGGCCGTGCCGCTCTACGGCTATCAACTGCCGACCTGGTGGGACGAGCGGGTGCAGTAAGCGGGGTATCCTGGTTCCTTTTTGGTAACGCATTGAAACAAGCGGCCGGTCGGCCTATGTGGCTGCTACAGCGCCGTGCGTCTTATCAGACGTGCAAAGGTCGCTGTAGAACTTTGAATTGCTGCATGTTTTTGTCCTTAAATCGACGGCGATTCAAGGAGACATGCAGTAGGGAAACAGAAAGGCCGCCACCATGGAAACCGTCAATATCGATATCGTCTCGGACGTCGTCTGCCCGTGGTGTTATCTCGGCAAGAACCGGCTCGACCAGGCGATCGCCAATGTCGCAGGCGAGGTCGATGTCGCCATCCAGTGGCGCCCCTATCAGCTCAATCCCGATCTGCCGCCGGAAGGCGTCGATCACAAACGCCACCTTGCCGCAAAGCTCGGCGGGCAGGATGCCGTCGACCGCGCGCATCAGATGCTCGAGGATCTCGGCAGAGAGGCCGGCATTGCCTTCAATTTCGATGCCGTCGAAATCAGCCCGAACACGCTCGACGCGCATCGCCTCATCCGCTGGGCGGCTACCAGCGGCACGGCTGCTCAGGCCGAGACCGTACGGCTGCTCTTCAAGGCGAATTTCGAGGAAGGGAGGAACGTGGGCGATCACGCCGTTCTGCTCGACATTGCCGAACAGGCGGGCCTGGACCGGCCGGTCATTGCCGCGCTTTTTTCCTCGGATGCCGACAAGGACGCCGTCAGGCAGGAAATCGACATGGCCCGGGAAATCGGCGTAACCGGCGTTCCCTGCTTCATCATCGAAGAGCAATATGCGGTGATGGGGGCGCAATCGGTCGAAGTGCTGACCAATGCGCTGCGCGAAATCGCACAGATGAAGGCGGGCCGCCCGGCCCACTGATCCGATCAATTGATTTGAGGAACGGCGCCGATACCCCCGGCGCCGTTTTTCACGCCGCCTTGGCGAGCGTTGCAAGCTGGGTCATCACCATGGCCGCGCCGGAGAGACGCTTGTCCGGCGTGGCGAGTTCGCGCTGGAAGAAGATGCTCTGGTCCGGCCTTATCTTGGCGAGCGTCCCCTGCTTGGCGATATGGCCGACAAGGGCGGCAGGGTTCGGAAACTCTCTGTTGCGGAACTGGACGACGACCCCCTTCGGTCCAGCATCGAGCTTCTCGACATTGGCCGTGCGGCACAGCGCCTTGATATAGACGATCTTCAACAGATGCTGCACCTCGATCGGAAGCGGCCCGAAGCGGTCGATCAGTTCGGCGCCGAAGCCGTCGATCTCCTTGAGATCGGTCAGTTCGCCGAGGCGACGATAGAGGCCGAGCCGCAGATTGAGGTCGGGCACATAGTGTTCCGGAATCATCACCGGCGTGCCGACCGATATCTGCGGCGACCAGCCGGTATCGTGGATTTCCTCTTCGCCCTTCAGCTCGGCTACCGCTTCTTCCAGCATCTGCTGGTAAAGTTCGAAGCCGACCTCCTTGATGTGGCCGGATTGCTCCCCGCCGAGCAGGTTGCCGGCGCCGCGGATGTCGAGGTCGTGGCTGGCGAGCTGGAAGCCGGCGCCAAGCGTGTCAAGCGACTGCAGCACCTTGAGGCGTCGCTCCGCCGGGCCGGTCAGCGTCTTGTTGACCGGCAGCGTGAAGAGCGCGAAGGCGCGCACCTTGGAGCGTCCGACCCGGCCGCGAAGCTGATAGAGCTGGGCGAGGCCGAACATGTCGGCGCGATGCACGACCAAGGTGTTGGCGGTCGGCACGTCGAGCCCCGACTCGACGATCGTCGTCGACAGAAGCACGTCGTAGCGGCCTTCGTAGAAGGCATTCATGATGTCTTCGAGTTCGGTTGCCGGCATCTGGCCATGCGCTACGGCAACCTTAAGCTCCGGCACGTCGGATTTCAGGAAATCGTGGATCTCGGAAAGATCGCTCAGTCGCGGGCAGACATAGAAGCTCTGGCCGCCGCGATAATGCTCGCGCATCAGCGTCTCTCGGATCACCAATGCGTCGAAAGGCGAGATGAAGGTGCGCACCGCCATGCGGTCGACCGGCGGCGTGGTGATCAGCGACAATTCGCGAACGCCGGTGAGCGCCAGCTGCAGGGTGCGCGGAATGGGCGTCGCCGAGAGCGTCAGAACATGGACGTCGGTCTTCAGTTCCTTCAGGCGCTCCTTGTGCTTGACGCCGAAATGCTGCTCCTCGTCGATGATCAGCAGGCCGAGATTGGCGAACTTGATCGAGGAACCGAGAAGCGCATGGGTGCCGACGACGATGTCCGTCTTGCCGTCCGCCACTTCCTTCTTCGTCAGCGCCAGATCCTTCGAGCCCACGAGGCGGGAGGCTTGCTGGATGCGGATCGGCAGCCCGCGGAAACGATCCGAAAACGTCTTGAAATGCTGCCGCGCCAACAAGGTCGTCGGCACGACGACGGCAACCTGGACGCCGTTCATCGCCGCTATGAAGGCGGCACGCAACGCCACCTCGGTCTTGCCGAAACCGACGTCGCCGCAAACGAGGCGATCCATCGGCCTGCCGCCACCGAGATCGTCGCGGACCGCCTCGATCGAGTTCAACTGATCCTCGGTCTCCTCATAGGGGAAACGCGCGGCGAACTCGTCATAGACGCCGTCCTGCGCGACCAGGGCCGGCGCGTGCCGGGTATGACGCTCGGCAGCGATGCGAATGAGGCCGCCCGCCATGTCGAGCAGCCGTTTCTTGAGCTTCGCCTTGCGCGCCTGCCAGGCGACGCCGCCGAGCTTGTCGAGGATCGCATCGGTGCCCTCGGACCCGTAGCGCGACAGAAGCTCGATGTTTTCCACCGGCAGGAACAGCTTCGCATCCTCGGCATAGACGAGTTCCAGGCAGTCATGCGGCGCGCCGGCGGCCTCGATCGTGCGCAGGCCGACGAAGCGGCCGATGCCGTGCTCGGCATGCACGACGTAGCTGCCCTCGTCGAGCCCGGTCACCTCGGCAATGAAATCGGCGCCGCGCTTACGGCGCTTCGAACGGCGCACCATCCGATCGCCGAGGATGTCCTGCTCGCCGATGACCACGAGGTCGCCGGTCTCGAAGCCGGATTCGAGGCTCAAGACCGCGGACGCCGCCTCGCCCGGCTTCAGCGAGCGCAGATCGGCGAGAGCCTTCACCGGGCGGATATTGGCGAGGCCGTGCTCGGCGAGCACCTGGAGCAGGCGGTCGAGCGAACCCTCCGTCCAGCCGGAAATGACGACCTTGGCGCCCTTCGCCCGTCTCTCGGCGATGTGCTTCACGGCCTGGTCGAAGACATTGGCGCGAGCGCCGTCACCTTCCTCGGTCTCCCCCGCGGTCTTTGCCCAGCGCACCCCCTGCCGAGCCTCTACGGTCATCACCTGGCGCGCTTCGCCCTCATGTTCGGAGAACGGCGACAGACGGACGGCATGGCGCTCGGTCAGGCCGGCGCTGAAACCCTGCGCACTCAGATAAAGCAGTTCCGGCGGCACCGGCTTGTAGGGCGTGCCCTGGGATATCTGCGACTTGCTAGGAGACGCGGAGGCATGGCGCGCCTCATAATAGTCGAGAATGAGCTTCGAGCGCTCCGCCGCCGCTTCGCGCGCCAGATGATCGGTGACGATGCGGAAGCCTTCGAGATAATCGAAGATCGTTTCCAGTCGATCGTAGAAGAGCGGCAGCCAATGCTCCATGCCGGCGTAGCGACGGCCCTCGGAGACCGCCTGATAGAGCGCGTCGTCGCGCGTCGCCGCGCCGAAGAGCGAAAGATACTGCTTGCGGAAATGACTGATCGTCTCCGGCGTCAGCGACACTTCGCTCATCGGGTTGAGATCGAGCGAGCGCACCTGCCCGGTCGTGCGCTGGCTCGCCGGATCGAAGGAGCGGATCGTCTCCAGCGTATCGCCGAAGAAATCCAGCCTGAGCGGCTCGCCGCTGCCCGGCACATAGACATCGAGGATGCCGCCGCGCACCGCAAACTCGCCGACCTCCCGCACGGTCGGCACCCGCTCGAACCCGTTTCGCTCCAGCTGTGCGGCAAGATCGTCCATGCGAACCTGATTGCCCGGCCGCGCCGAGAAGGCAAGGCTCTCAATCACGTCCTGAGGCGAGATCTTCTGCAGGGCCGCATTGACGGTTACCAGTACGATCGCCGGGTGCGGCTTGTGGCGGTGCGCGATCAAGGCGCTGAGCGCCGCAAGCCTTCGCGCCGATGTATCGGCACTCGGTGAAACGCGGTCATAGGGCAGACAGTCCCAACCCGGCAAGGTCAGGACCGGGATGTCGGGCGCCACGAAACCGAGCACCTGCTCGAGATCGGCGATCCGCTGGCCGTCGGACAGAAAATAGGCGACCGGCGCGCCGGCGCGCGCCAGATCGGCGAGGATCAGCGCTTCGGCGCCGGAGGGGACGGGGCCGATCGTCACTTCCCGGGCGGAAGCAAAAATCTTCTTCGAATCAAGACCAGGGATCATCGCCGAACTCATTCCGCCTCTTGCTGAACGGGGTCGAAATCCGGGCGGTAGGCGGCTATGCGCGCAAACAGCGCCGTCGCATAGCGCCCTGGCAGCGGCTTTTCGCCGGTGATCCAGCGAACGAGGTCGTTGTCTTCCTCGCGCATGATCGTTTCCAGCTCATCCAGTTCCCTATCGGAAAGGGTGGCGAGCTCCGCCTCGGCGAATTGCCCGAGAATCAGGTCCATCTCACGAATGCCGCGATGCCAGGCGCGGAAGAGTATCCGGCGCCGGCGCGGATCAAGATCGGCGCTCGTGCGCGAAATGCCGGTCATGGAACGTCCTTCCTGCCACCCGCCGCCATGGCGGATCGTGTTCTCGGGCTCTATAAACGCTGGAAAGCGGCTTGTCAGCCTTGCCAATGCCGGATTTCTTGTCGCAATTTCATGACCATGCGCCCTGCCCTGCTCGATCCGCTGTTTGCTCCCCTCGATAGCCTGCCCGGCATCGGCCCCAGGACCGGCGAGCTATACGCCCGCCTGCTCGGACGCGAGTCGATCGACGACTGCCGCGTGATCGATCTGGTGTTTCACGCGCCCCATTCGCTGATCGACCGACGCCAGCAGCCCGGCATCGCCAACGCGCCGCAGGGCTCGATCGTCACCATCACCGGCCGTGTCGACCGGCACCAGCCGTCACCACGCGGCCGACCGAATGTGCCCTACCGCGTCTTCCTGCACGACGACACCGGCGAGTTGGCGCTGACCTTCTTCCGGGTCAAGGGAAACTGGCTGGAAAAGGCGCTGCCGATCGACGAGACCGTCATCGTCAGCGGCAAGGTGGACTGGTTCAACGGACGCGCCTCGATGGTGCATCCGGACTATATGGTTCGCGCGGCGGAAGCCGAAAGCCTGCCGCTCGTCGAACCGGTCTACGGCCTGACCGCGGGCCTCACACTGCGGCCGCTGCGCAAATCGATCGAGGCGGCGGTGGCGCGGGTCCCCGATCTTCCCGAATGGCTGGACCAGACGCTGCAGCGTCAGCAAGGCTTTGCGAGCGCCAGGGAGTGTTTTCATCGCCTGCACGAACCGCGCGACGAAACCGATATCGCTCCGCAGGCCCCGGCGCGCCGGCGGCTCGCCTATGACGAATTTCTCGCCGGCCAGCTTTCGCTGTCTTTGGTGCGCCAGCGCTTACGCAAGGTCGCCGGGACGCCGGTTCACGCGACAGGCAAGCTGAGTGGACCGGTCATCGCCGCCCTGCCCTTCTCGCTCACGGCCAGCCAGTCGGCCGCCGTCGGGGACATTCTTGCCGACATGTCCGGCACCGAACGCATGCTGCGTCTGTTGCAGGGCGACGTCGGCTCCGGCAAGACGGCCATAGCGTTGATGTCGATGCTTGCCGCCATCGAATCCGGCGGCCAAGCCGTGCTGATGGCGCCAACCGAGATTCTCGCAAGGCAGCACCACGCGACGCTTCAGAAGATGGCGGCGCCGGCAGGCGTCACGATCGACGTATTGACCGGCAGGACTAAGGGTAAGGAGCGCGACGCAATCCTCGAGCGCATCGCCTCAGGCGAGACGCAGATGGTCATCGGCACTCACGCCCTCTTCCAGGATGCGGTCAACTACCGGCAGCTCGTGCTTGCCGTCGTCGACGAACAGCATCGCTTCGGCGTCCACCAGCGTCTGCGGCTCACCGCCAAGGGCATTTCCCCGCACATGCTGGTCATGACGGCGACGCCGATCCCGCGCACCCTGGTGCTGGCCGCCTTCGGCGACATGGACGTCTCGAAGCTGACGGAAAAACCGGCCGGGCGAAAGCCGATCCAGACCGTCACCGTTCCGACCGAGCGTACCGACGAAATCGTCGACCGGCTCGATGCAGCTCTCAGTCAGGGCAAGAAGGCCTACTGGATCTGCCCGCTGGTCGAGGAATCCGAAGAAACCGACACGATGTCGGCCGACGAGCGCTACCAGCGCCTGGTGCAGCGTTTCGGCCAGGACGTCGGACTCGTTCATGGCCGCATGCCAGGGCCGGAAAAGGACGCAGTGATGCTCGCCTTCAAGAACGGCGAAATTCGCGTGCTGGTGGCGACGACGGTGGTGGAGGTTGGCGTCGATGTTCCCGATGCGACGATCATGGTGATCGAGCATGCCGAGCGCTTCGGGCTCGCGCAGCTGCACCAGTTGCGCGGCCGCGTCGGGCGCGGCGACGAGGCCTCGACCTGCATCCTGCTATACAAGGGACCGCTGAGCGAGGCCGGCCGGGCGCGCCTTTCGATCCTGCGCGAGACCGAGGACGGCTTCGTGATCGCCGAAGAGGACCTGAAACTGCGCGGCGAAGGCGAACTGCTCGGCACGCGGCAATCCGGCACGCCCGGATTTCGCATCGCCAGTCTCGAGGCGCATGCGGATCTTCTGGAGATCGCCCGCAAAGACGCCGCCTATCTCATCGAGCGCGATCCGGACTTGACGACGGAGCGCGGCCAAGCCCTGAGGACCTTGCTCTATCTTCACCGGCGAGACGAAGCGATTCGTTTCCTGCGGGCCGGCTAGACTGCGGTCCGGTAGCGTGCGTCAGGCCCTTTTCTGCTGCGTGATCGTGCGCGGTGGTGCATTGGCGATCGGCTTGTGATCCGGCGTAACGAGGCCGCCGGAGATCAGCAGCTTGGCCGCATCCTCGGCGCTCATCTGCAACGGGACGATCTTGTCGCGCGGCACGAACAGCAGGAATCCGGCCGTCGGCAACGGCGTCGGCGGCAGGAACACAGCCACCATATCCATGCCGCGCTCGTCGAACTTCGCGGCGATCTCGCCCTTCGCATCGGTCGCGATGAAGACCAGCGACCAAAGCCCGGGGCTCGGATATTCGATCAGCCCGGCCTTCTTGAAGGACGAGGATTGGTCCTGCAGCACCGTCTGGAAGATCTGCTTCAGCGATTTGTAGATCGTCCGCACCAGCGGCGTCCGGTTGAGCAGCGACTCGCCGAAGTTGATGATCGATCGCCCGATGATGCTCGCCGTCAGAAAACCGACGAGCGTGATGACGACGATTGCGACGAGGAGGCCGAATCCCGGGATGGCCACCGGCGAATAGGTGTCGGGGTTATAGAAGCTCGGCAGGTAAGGCTTCACCCAGCTATCCGCCCATTCGATGAAAGAGCGAACCAGCCAGACCGTGATGGCCACGGGGGCACAGATGATCAGGCCCGTGAGAAAGTAGTTGCGCAGCCGGGCTGCGATGATGCCGCTTTTGGAAGAACCGTCCGTCATTGAAGTGCCATGGATCGTCACACCGGCCCGAAAAACGCCGGATGATAGGCGACCGTGCCGGAAACCCGCGCTTCCGACAAGGCCAGAACCATGAAATATTGCGGCGCACAACCGGGAAAGACAAGAGCCGGATCGTTGCGGAAACCGAATCTTTGGTAGAAGGCCGGATTGCCGGCCAGGACACAGCCGGCCGCACCAAGCTCGCGCAACTTTTCAAGGCCTTCCCGAACCAGTGCGCTGCCGATGCCCCGACCCTGTCTGTCCGGACCCACGGCGACGGGACCGAGCCCATACCAGCCCGCGGCAACGGGGGTTATCGTCACCGGCGAGAAGGCGATGTGGCCGATCACCTCTTCCCCCTCGACGGCGACGAGGGAGAGCGTGAGGGCTCCGGCCACGCGCAGGCGATCGATGATCAGCGGCTCGGTCTGGTCGCTGTAGGGTTGTCCCGCGAAAGCAGCCGCCGTCACGCTGTGAATCCCTGCGTGATCGCCAGCGGTTTCCGGCCGGATGATCATTCGACGGTGACCGACTTGGCCAGGTTGCGCGGCTGATCGACGTCGGTGCCCATGAAGACCGCCGTATGATAGGCGAGCAGTTGCACCGGCAGCGAGAAGATCATCGGCGCGACGATCTCGTCGACGTTCGGAAGCACGATCGTGTGCATGGTATCGAGCTTCGACGCGGCGGCGCCCTTCTCGTCGGTGATCAGGATGATCCGTCCGCCGCGGGCCGCGACTTCCTGCATGTTGGAGACGGTCTTGTCGAAGAACCGGTCATGCGGCGCAATCACGATGACCGGCATGTTCTCGTCGATGAGCGCGATCGGACCGTGTTTCAATTCGCCCGCGGCATAGCCTTCCGCGTGGATGTAGGAAATTTCCTTGAGCTTCAGGGCGCCTTCCATGGCGAGCGGAAAGCTCGTGCCACGGCCGAGGTAAAGCACGTCGCGGCACTTCGACAATTCGCGCGCCAGGAATTCGATCTTCGGCTGGATGCTGTTGAGCACCTGCCCCATCACACGCGGCATTTCGGCAAGGCTTCTCACCAGCGCCTGTTCTTCCTCTTCGCTGACGGTGCCGCGGGCCCTGCCGGCGCCGACCGCGAGCGCAGCCAGGACGGCGAGCTGGCAGGTGAACGCCTTGGTCGACGCCACGCCGATCTCAGGACCGGCAAGAATCGGGAAAACGGCGTCGGACTCACGCGCTATTGTCGATTCGCGCGTGTTGACGACGGCGCCGATCTTCAAGCCGTGTTCCTTGCAGTAACGCAGGGAAGCCAGCGTATCGGCGGTCTCGCCGGATTGCGAGATGAACAGAGCCGCCGATTGCGGCGAGAGCGGGATTTCGCGGTAGCGGAATTCGGAAGCGACATCGATTTCGACCGGCAAGCGCGCATAGCGCTCAAACCAGTATTTGCCGATCAGCCCGGCCAGATAGGCGGTGCCGCAGGCGGAGATGGCAAGGCTCGGCACCTTGGCGAAGTCGATCGCGTCCGAAACCGGCAGCACCCGATGGTCGATGAAGTTGATGTAGTGGCTGAGGGCGTGGGAGATGACCTCCGGCTGCTCGTAGATTTCCTTCTCCATGAAATGGCGATGGTTGCCTTTGTCGACCATGTAGGCCGCAGCCGTGGATACCTGGCGCGGGCGGGTGATGACCTTGCCATCCATGTCGAAGATATGGACGCCGGACTTGCCGATCACCGCCCAGTCACCGTCGACGAGATAGGTGATTTCGTTGGTGAAGGGCGCCAGCGCAATGGCGTCGGAGCCCAGGAACATCTCGCCATTGCCGTGGCCGATCGCTAGCGGCGGACCGTTGCGGGCCGCCATGATGGTCGACGGATCGTCCTGGAAGAGAACGGCAAGGGCATAGGCGCCCCGCACCCGCTTCAGCATCGCATGCATCGCCTCGCGCCGACCCATACCGTCCCGACGAAATCTCGCCAAGAGCTGCGCGACGACTTCCGTGTCGGTCTCGGTCTGGAATTCGGCCCCGGCCTCGGCCAGTTCGTCCTTCAACTCGGAAAAATTCTCGATGATGCCGTTGTGAACGACGGCGACGCCGTCGGTGAAGTGCGGATGGGCATTCCGTTCGGTCGGCGCCCCGTGGGTTGCCCAGCGCGTATGGGCGATGCCGATGCTACCGGCCAGCGGCTCCTCTTTCAGCCTCGCCTCAAGATTGACGAGCTTTCCCTCGGCGCGTCGGCGGTCCAGCGCTCCACCATCGATTGTCGCGACGCCGGCCGAATCATAGCCCCGGTACTCCAGGCGTTTCAACGCATCGACCAGCCGCTCCGAAACCGGCTGCTGCCCGACGATACCCACAATCCCGCACATGTCACTCTCCGCGTCCGTCGCACGCCGGTCCTGGCGTGCCAGCTCAAATGCAGCGACCCCGTCGCCAATGTCGCAGCCTTGGTAGCGAAATTATCACGGGAAACAATCCGCTTCGATTTCACTTTCAGTTTCAATGATTAACGAGACTACTCGGCCGCTTTGACCTTCTTCCTCGCTGCTTTTTCAGCCTCATAGCGCTGCCTTAAAATGGGAGCGCGGCCGGGCTTGATCTCCTGCCGCGCCCGGCCGAACGCAACGGCATCGGCCGGCACGTCCTCGGTGATCACGCTGCCAGAGGCGACGAGCGCCCCGCTGCCGATCGAAACGGGAGCGACGAGCGACGCGTTCGAGCCGATGAAGGTATTTTCGCCGATCCGCGTGACGTGCTTGTTCACGCCGTCATAGTTGCAGGTGATGGTGCCCGCACCGATGTTCGAGCCGGCGCCGACGAATGCATCGCCGATATAGGTAAGGTGGTTCACCTTGGCACCCGCGCCGATTTCCGCTTTCTTCACCTCGCAGAAGTTGCCGACCTTCGACTTGGGGCCGAGATCGGCGCCCGGACGAAGACGGGCGAAGGGGCCGACCGTCGCCCCTGCGCGGACATGGGCGCCCTCGACATGCGAGAACGCATGGATGACGGCGCCACTCTCGACGCGCACCCCGGGACCGAAGACGACGTTCGGCTCCACCAGGACATCCTCGGCAAGTTCGGTGTCCCAGGCGAGGAAGACCGTCTCCGGCGCGACCATGGAAACCCCGGCAAGCATCAGTTCCTGGCGGCGGCGTTGCTGCCAAAGACGTTCGATGTAGGCGAGTTCGGCCCGTGTATTGCAGCCGGTGAGTTCTTCCTCCGGCGCCTCGACGGCGATCGCCCGGCCGCCGAGCGAGCGGACGATCTCGACGAGGTCGGTCAGGTAGTATTCGCCCTTGACGTTGGCGTTGCCGATGCGGCCGAGGAGGTCGAGCGCCTTGCTGCCGCTGATCGCCATCAGGCCGCCGTTGCAATAGGTGATGCGGCGCTCCTCCTCGGACGCGTCCTTGTGTTCCCGGATGGCGAGCAGTTCCCCGTCCTTGACGATCAGGCGGCCGTAGCCGGTCGGATCCGCGGTTTCGAAGCCGATGACGACCACATCGTTGCCTTCCGCCAACCGTTCGCGCGCGGCCGTGAGCGGCGCGGCGGTGATCAGCGGCGTATCGCCGAAGACGACCAGGACGTCGTCATAGCCCTTCTCGATCGCCGCGCGCGCGGCAAGAACGGCATGCGCCGTACCAAGCCGTTCCTTTTGCAGGAAGGAGGAAACGGTAACAGAGCCTGTGCTGGCGGCAGTCGACACCGCTTCCGCGTCGCGGCCGACAACCAGGGCCACGTCGGTAATGGATGCGCTTGCCAGGGCGTCGACGACATGCGCAATCATCGGCCTGCCCGCCACCGGATGCAGCACCTTCGACATGGCCGATTTCATCCGCGTGCTTTCGCCCGCCGCCAGGATGATCGCCAGGCAAGTCCGTTCCATACTCTGATCTCCTTGGTATTCTTCGGGTATTCGTACGCATGCCCCGTCGCCCGATTCGACGTGTGCCGTCAGCAAGCTATTGCGAAAAGCATATATCGCACAATCACGTCCCGTTAACCCGGTTTAAGGGCGGTGGCAGCTTTTAAATCTCGGGACGCCCGCCCGCCCCACCCGGCGTTCGTGCCGCTCGACATCATGCCTGTGGCCGCAACCGGCTCTCCGTCAAAAGACCGCTCTCTTCGACGATCGGATAGGCGACAGAGGCAACGTGCGCGTTGATGCGCTTCAGATCCCGCAGCATGTCGAGATGCAGCGAACTCGTCTGCAGGCTTTCAAGCAGGCCGTCGCGGAGGCGCTCCAGATGTCGTTCGGCGGAGCGTTTTTCCATATGGCGCACATCGACCTTGACCTCGATGAGGTGCCGGGCGAGGTCCGCGTTGCGGGAGACGAAAATCGTCTGGGCGATCCGCAAGTTGTCGAGGGTGAGATCGAACAGGTTCTTCAGTTCGTGATAGCCTTCGTCGGAAAACTTCAGGCCGTTCGTCACTTTCTTGCGGATCTGCTCGCAAATACCCTTCTCGATGATATCGCCCATGTGCTCGAGATTGATCGCATAGTCGATGATGACGATCGAACGGCGTCCGTCCTCCTCGCTGAGCCCGTCTCGCCCCAACCGCGACAGGAAAATCTTCACCTCCTGCTGCAGCAGATCGACCTGCTTTTCCATCTTGCCGATGTCGTTGAGTTCACCGAGGTCATTCTTGTTGAAGGCGGCCGACGTGCGCAGCAGCATGGCCTCGATCAGGTCTCCGACCCGAAGCACCTCCCGCGTCGCGCCGGAAAGCGCCATGACGGGCGTATCGAGCGCCGCGTCGTCAAGATAGCGCGGCCCTGTCTCGCTCACCTCTTCATCCGGAACCAGGCGGTTCATCATCCGGGACAGCAGGCCCGAAAAGGGCCAGGCGATCAACGCGACGGCCAGGTTGAAAAGAAGATGGACATCGACAGGCAGCTTCTGTCGCGGCAGCGGCAGGCTCTGCAGCATGTCCGCGTAGAGACCGGCCAGTGGAAGTGCGATCAGACATCCGACGCCGCGCACGACCAGATTGCCGATCGTGACGCGGCGGGCACCGGGCGCCGCGGCCAGCGTCGCGATGACCGGTGGGATTGCGCCGCCCAGATTGGCGCCGAGCACCAGGGCAACGGTCAGCCCCGTGGAGAGAACGCCAGCGGATGACAACGACAGGACGAGCATGACGATGGCGAGGCTCGACGACGAGGCGAAAGCCAGGCCAGCCGCAATCAGCATGGCGACCGGCCAGGCGTTGTCGAGCATGCCCAGAAAGGCCGCCAGGGCCTCGGACTCGCGCATCGGCTCCGTCGCCGTGCCGAGCAGTTCGAGCGACAGAAGCATCAGGCCGATGCCGACCAGTGCAAAGCCGCCCCCCTGGCGCGCGCTCGACTGGCTCATTCGGTGCATCATGACGCCCGCCAGAATGAACAGGGGCGCCAGCCAGCCGATGCCGATTGCAACGATCCAGGCCGTGATGGCCGTGCCAATGTTGGCGCCCAGCAGCACGATCTGCGCCATGCGCGACCGCACCAGGCCCTTCTCGACGAAGGATGCGGTCATCAGGGCCGTGGCCGTGGAGCTTTGCAGGGCAAGCGTGGCGACGAGTCCTGTTGCGAAGGCGCGCAGCGAACCATTCGTTCCCCGTGCCAGACCGGCCCGCAACCGCGATCCGAAGGCGCGCGTCACCCCCTCCTTCACCAGTGAAAGACCGAACAGGAGCAGCGCGACGGCTCCGAAGAGATTGACCATTACGATGGTGGATTGCATGGCATGGATATTCCGCAGCAGCCGCCGGGCATCAAGTTTCTGTCACTATCGAAGACACGAATCTCTCTCCTTGGCCATAGAGAGACCAGCCTGAAACTGGCAATTTTGCAGATCAATTTCAATTGCCGGCTAAGGAATCCGACATCCGCTTTCCTGTTCGCGCCGATCCCCGACTTGTTGTTCGATGGACGCCTCCGAGAAACCGCCCGACAACTCCGCGAGTTCCGCCGGACCGCGCGTCTTCCGGTCCGGCTTTCCGCGGCATGGCGATTTCAGGCGGATCGGCCTTCAATTCCCATTTGGTTTGTTCTAAGGAACGAAATCATTCGGCGTAATGCCGTTATACTGCAACGAGGTTTCTGCCCCCCATGCTCGACTCCCTGAGAAACGCCGCCCAGACGCGGATCGTCAAAGGCCTCCTGGCCATTCTCATCCTCTCCTTCATGGTGTGGGGCGGTCAGACCTTGATGGTTACCGGCACGTCCGATGCGGTGGTGACGGTCGGCGACGTGAAGGTCTCCACCAGCGACTATCGGCTTGCCTATGAGCGCCAATTGAGCCTGCTTTCGCGGCAGCTCGGAACGCCGCTGACGCGGCAGCAGGCCCGCGCGTTCGGCGTGGAGGCGCAGGTGTATTCGCAGCTCGTCGCAGGCGCCGCTCTCGATCAGCTTGCCGAAGACATGAATCTCGGCCTCTCCGAAGACCGGCTCGCCAGGCTGATCGGCGAGGATCCCGCCTTTCACGGCGCCAACGGCCAATTCGATCGGATGACCTTCTCGAGCGTGCTGCGCAATGCCGGATTGACCGAGCAGGACTACATCAAGAACCGCAGCCAGGTGGCGGTTCGCTCGCAGATCGTCGACGCGCTCTCGGACGGGTTCGCGGCGCCGGCGATCCTGGTCGATGCCGTCGGCAAGTACCGTCATGAAACGCGTACCATCGACTACCTGCTGCTCTCGAATGCAAATATCGATGCGGTCAAGGCGCCGGGCGACGATGTCCTCGCTCCCTGGTTCGAAAGCCACAAGGCGAATTATCGCGCGCCGGAATATCGGAAGTTCAGCTATATCAAGCTCGAACCCGAGGATCTGGTTGTGAACGACGCGGTCACCGACGAAGAGTTGCGCGCCGACTACGAAAAGCGCAAAGAGAGCTTCCGCACCGCGGCAACGAGAACAATCGAGCAGCTCGCCTTCCCGTCTCGCGAAGCGGCCGACGCGGGCGCCGCCAAGCTTTCTGCCGGCACCTCTTTCGACGATCTCGTCAAGGCCGAGGGCAAGAGCGCGGCGGATGTTCTCCTCGGCGATTTCACCAAGGAGCGGATGCCGGATCAGAAAGCCGCCGAAGCCGCCTTCGCTGTCGCGTCGGATGGCGGCGTTACGCCCGTCGTCGAAGGCGCCTTCGGCCCCGTCATCCTGCGCGTGACGAATATTCGCCAGGAAACTGTTCGCAGCTTCGATGAAGTCAAGGAGGAGTTGCGCAAGGACATCGCGCTTTCCGTGGCACGCGATCAGCTCGTCGGGCTGCATGACAAGATCGAGGACGAAAGAGCTGCCGGCGCGACCGTCAAGGAGGTCGCCGACCAGCTGAAGCTCAAGCTCGCAACGGTCGACGCGATCGATGCCACCGGCAAGGACCAGAATGGCGACGATGTGACCGGCCTTCCGGAGCAGCGCGCCCTTCTCCAGGACGTGTTCAAGGCCGAGGTCGGCCTCGAGACGCTGGCCGTCCATATCGGCCGCGACGGCTATGCCTGGTTCGACCTCGAAGAGGTGATCCCTGCCCGCGACCGAACGCTCGACGAGGTTCGCGACGAGGTGGCTGCCGACTGGACGGCCGAGCAGCAGCGGGTGGCGCTTGCAGCCAAGGCGGCCGAATTGAAGGATCGGGTCAAGAAGGGCGCGAAGCTCGCCGACATCGCGGGCGAACTCGGCCTTGTCGTCGAAACGAAGACCGGATTGAGCCGGTCCACGCAGGACGCCGCCTTGAGTGAGGCCGCCATCGCGGCTGCCTTCGGCGGACCGAACGGGCATGTCGCCAATGCCGCCGGCATGGGCAGCGAAGGCCAGATCCTCATGCAGGTGACGGCCGTCGACGACAGTGCGCCCGCCAACGCCCTCGACAACGACAGCCGCCAGATCGAAGCGATCGCCCGCGCCAGCGGCGACGACATTCTCGATCAGATGGTCGCAACGCTGCAATCGGTCTATGGCGTATCCATCAACCAGACGCTTGCCGAGCAGGCATTGGCGCAACGCTGACGGACGAGGAAACAACGCATGAATGATTTGAAGCCGTTCGTCGCCAAAGTCGCAGCGCGCGAGGCACTCAGCCGCGAAGACGCCCGGGCCGCCTTCGAGATCATCATGTCGGGCGCCGCCACTCCGTCGCAGATCGGCGGCTTCCTCATGGCGCTCCGCGTGCGCGGCGAAACCGTCGACGAGATCGTCGGCGCGGTCGGGGCGATGCGGGCACGGATGTTGCCGGTCGAGGCGCCGGAGGACGCGATCGACATCGTCGGAACCGGCGGCGATGGTGCCGGCACCTACAACATCTCGACGCTGGCATCGCTGATCGTCGCCGGCGCGGGCGTGCCGGTTGCCAAGCACGGCAATCGGGCGCTCAGCTCGAAATCCGGGACGGCCGATGCGCTCTCCTGCCTCGGCGTCAAACTCGATATCGGCCCGGAGGCGATTGCCCGTTGCATCCGCGAGGCGGGCGTCGGCTTCATGTTCGCCCAGCAGCACCATTCGGCGATGCGCCATGTGGGACCGACCCGGGTCGAGCTCGGCACGAGGACGATCTTCAATCTCTTGGGTCCTCTCTCCAATCCGGCCGGCGTCAAAAGGCAGCTCGTCGGCGTCTTCGCGCCGCAATGGGTCGATCCGCTGGCGGAGGTCCTGCGCGATCTCGGCTCCGAGAGCATCTGGGTCGTCCACGGTGAAGGCCTGGACGAAATCACCACGACGGGGGTCACGAAGGTTGCCGAGCTGAAGGATGGCAAGATCCGCAGCTTCGAGTTGACGCCTGAATCCTTCGGCCTCGCGCGCACGACTCTCGACGCCTTGAAGGGCGGCGACGGTGCGCACAACGCCGCCGCCTTGCAGGCGGTCCTCGACGGAGAGGAAAATGCCTACCGGGACATTTCCCTTGCGAACGCCGCCGCATCGTTGATGATAGCCGGACGCGCCACGGATCTCGCCGAAGGCATGGCGATCGGCCGCGAGGCCCTTTCGAGCGGCGCGGCCAAGGCCGCGCTGCAGCGGCTCATCACCGTCTCCAACGCCGCCTGAGGAGAGGACATGACGGACATTCTGCGCAAGATCGAGGCCTACAAGCGTGAAGAGATCGCCGCTGCGAAATCGCGCGTTTCGCTCGACGAGCTGCGGGCGCGAATCGCCGATCAATCGTCGCCGCGCGGCTTTCACGCCGCGCTTGCGGCGCGCCGCCAGAAAAGCGAGTTCGGGCTGATCGCCGAAATCAAGAAGGCCAGCCCCTCGAAAGGATTGATTCGCCCGGACTTCGACCCGCCGGCGCTGGCGAAGGCCTATGCGGCGGGCGGGGCCGCTTGCCTCTCGGTGCTGACGGATACGCCGAGCTTTCAAGGCGCGCCCGAATTTCTGACCGCGGCGCGGGCCGCCTGTTCGTTGCCGGCGCTGCGCAAGGACTTCATGTTCGACACCTACCAGGTCTTCGAAGCGCGCGCCTGGGGGGCAGACTGCATCCTGCTGATCATGGCATCGCTGACTGACGACGACGCGCACCGGCTGGAAGATGCCGCAGGGGCGCTCGGCATGGACGTGCTCGTCGAAGTGCATGACGCCGAGGAAATGGAGCGGGCGCTGCGGCTGTCGTCTCCCCTCATCGGCATCAACAACCGCAACTTGAGGACGTTCGAGGTCGACCTGGCCGTTTCCGAACGGCTCGCCCCGATGGTGCCGGCGGATCGCCTGCTGGTCGGCGAAAGCGGTATCTTCACACACGCGGACTGCCGGCGGCTCGAAAAGACCGGAATAACGACTTTCCTCGTCGGCGAAAGCCTGATGCGGAAAGACGACGTGGAGGCGGCTACCCGCGCGCTGCTGACCGGATCGGCAAGCGCCGTGGCCGCAGAGTGATGAGCGGCCCGCGCCTCACCCACATCGACAGCGCCGGCGAAGCCCATATGGTCGATGTCGGCGACAAGGCGGAGACGGAGCGCGTCGCCGCCGCAGAAGGCTTCGTGCGGATGCGGCCGGAGACGTTGGCCCTGATCCTCGAAGGCAACGCCAAGAAGGGCGACGTGATCGGCACGGCCCGGCTCGCGGGCATCATGGCCGCCAAGCAGACGTCCAACCTCATTCCGCTCTGCCACCCGCTGATGCTGACCAAGGTCTCCGTCGACATCGTACCCGACGACGCCCTGCCCGGCTTGCGTATAGAGGCTATGGCGAAGCTCAAGGGGCGGACAGGCGTCGAGATGGAGGCGCTGACGGCAGTCAGCATTGCCTGCCTGACGATATATGACATGGCAAAGGCTGCGGACCGCGAGATGGAGATCGGCGGCATTCGCCTCGTCAGCAAGTCGGGCGGAAAATCCGGCGACTACCGCCGCGGCGGAGACCAGGATTGATGTCGCTGCTCTCGGTCGAAGAGGCACTCACACGGGTTCTTGCCCAGGGTCGGCCAAGGCAGCAGACGGAGCGGCTTGCGCTCCACGATTGCCTCGGCCGTGTGCTTGCCGAGGACACAGGCGCGCGGCTCACCCATCCTCCCTTCGACAATTCCGCCATGGACGGCTACGCCGTTCGTCACGACGATATCTCCAATGTCGGCGCCGAACTGACCGTGATAGGGCAATCGGCGGCGGGACGCCGGTTTGGCGGCCAGGTAGGACCGGGCGAGGCAGTGCGCATCTTCACCGGCGCGCCGCTGGCGGCCGGCGCCGACACGGTCATCCTGCAGGAAGACACCGAGCGCCTCGAGGGTGGTCGTATCCGCACCCTGTTCGCACCGGCGAAGGGACGCCATATCCGCCTGGCGGGCCAGGACTTCGAGCAGGGTGAAGTCACGCTCTCTGCCGGAAACGTGCTCGATGCCGGCCGGTTGACGCTTGCGGCCAGCATGAATCACCCGACCCTGCCGGTCTTCCTGCGTCCGAAGATCGCAATTCTTGCAACGGGTGACGAGTTGCTGCCGCCCGGCAGTTCGCCCGGGGCCGACCAGATCATTGCCTCGAACAGCTTCGGTGTCGCGGCGATCGCTCGCGAAAACGGCGCGGACATACTGGATCTCGGCATCGTCCGCGACGACCGGACGGCGATTGCCTCTGCAGTCAATCGAGCCCAGGCGGAGCAAGCCGACGTGCTCGTCACGCTCGGCGGAGCCTCGGTCGGCGACCATGATCTCGTCCAATCGACGCTCGTCGCCTGCGGCATGACGCTCGACTTCTGGCGCATCGCGATGCGGCCGGGAAAGCCGCTGATGGTCGGCGACCTCGCCGGCATGCCGGTGCTCGGCCTGCCCGGCAATCCGGTCTCGAGCCTCGTCTGCGCCCTGCTCTTCCTGGAGCCCCTGACGCGCAAGCTCGCACATCTTCCCGACCGCTCACGGCTGGTAGCGGCAAGCCTCGCTGCACCCCTGCCCGCCAACGACCGCCGCCAGGACTACGTTCGGGCGCGCCTCTCCCGCGAACCGGATGGCTCGCTCATCGCGCACCCCTTCGCACGCCAGGACTCGTCGATGACCAAGGTCTTCGCACAGTCGGACGGTCTGATCGTTCGCCCGCCGCAAACACCCGCCGCGGCGCCCGGAGACTCTTGCATCGTTCTCAAGCTTCGGGATCCGACCTGACATCGCTGCGTCCAGCAGATTGCTATCCGACTTTCGGCATCTCGATTAATTGAGGCGGAAAGGCCGGCTGTCGCCCAATCTTTTGCTCCGATCAGGCCGAATGTTCTTCGGCGCGGCGGCTGACAAGGATCTTGTCGATGCGGCGACCGTCCATGTCGAGTACCTCGAAGCGATATCCGTGCGCCTCGGCGCAGTCGCCTTCCTCCGGCGTCTTGCGCAACTGCTGCACCAGGAAACCGGCTATCGTCTCGAAGTCTCCGTCGTTATCGATGCCTTCGATGCCGATCTGCAGGTGGATCTCGTCGATCGGCGTGCGCCCGTCGACGAGATAGCTGCCGTCCTCGCGTGCCCGGATATGGGCGTGTTCGATATCGTCGTAATTGGACGGGATGACGCCGACGATCGCCTCGAGGATGTCCGCCGTCGTGATGATGCCTTCCGTGCTGCCATACTCGTCGACGATCATCGCCATGTTGACGCTGGAGGCCTTGAAGGCTTCGAGAGCCTTGAGGCAGGTCGCCGTTTCCGGAAGCGTCAGGATCTCGCGGACATATTTGCGGATATCGAACGGCGCGGCGATCGGAGCGTTGAGGATTTCCTTTGCCAGCACCGCTCCAACCACATCGCCCGCCGGGCCGTCGATGACCGGATAGCGCGAATGGCCGAACTGCCTGATCTTGCGGCCGATCGTCTCCAAGCTGTCGTTTACGTCGATGAAGCTGACCTCGGTGCGATGCGTCATGATCGATTTGACGTTTCTGTCGTCGAGCCGGATGATGCGCCGCAGCATCTCGTGCTCGCTCTTCTCGATCGCGCCGCTCTCCACACCTGAAGCCATGATCGCATGCACCTCCTCTTCGGTGACATGATCGGCGTCCTCGGCCTTCATGCCCATCAGGCGCATCGCCAGGCGAGCGGCGGTCTCGAAGAGATAAACGACCGGCGCGGCTATTCGCGAAAGCAAGGTCATCGGCCGCGCCACGAAAATCGCCAGGCCTTCCGAATTCCTGAGCGCCAGTTGCTTAGGGATGAGTTCGCCAATCACAACCGACAGGAAGGTGATGAACGTGACGACGAGGGCGACGGCAACGGTGTTGCCATAGGGGTTGATCCAGGCCACCTCGTCCAAGGTTGGTGCGAGCTTCGCGGCGATCGTCGCGCCGCCATAGGCGCCGGCCAGGATGCCGACAAGGGTAATGCCGACCTGAACCGTGGACAGGAACTTTCCAGGCTCCTCGGCAAGCCGCAGGGCGACTTCGGCGCGATGGTTTCCCTGCTTTACCATCTGACGCAGCAAGGGCTTGCTTGCCGAAACGATTGCCATTTCCGAGAGCGCAAAGAAGGCATTGATCAAAAGCAGAAGAAAAATGACAAAAAGCTCGGACATAGGCTCCGTTCACCGCTCAAGGAAGGTCGTCAGATGAGGAACGACTGCTGTCTCAGATAGGCCAGCACGACGGTGCGGGCAAGGTCAGATTGACGGTCCGTGACGTAGGAGGGCGTAGCGGCGGTTGCACCGCGCCGCGGGCGATCTCAGATCTTGACGCCCTCGTCGGGATTGAAGGCTTTGTGGATTCGGTCCCGCCCGTATCTGATCACATGCTCCATCGCCTGCCGGGCGCCAACCTCGTCCCTCCTGCCGATCTCCTCGACGATGCGGATGTGATTGCGAGCCACCTCGTCTATGCCGCCCTTGTCATCCGTCGGCGAACTCAATTTGAACACGCCGACCAAGGCCGCCTCGATCAGTCCGCCGACAGTTCTGAGGAATGGATTGCCGGAGGCTTCGAGAACGGAGAGATGGAATTTCAGGTCGGCCACCGCGAGCGTTTCAGCCGTGTGGCTGGCGTCACCCATGGCGACCGCGAGCCGCATCATCGTGGCAATTTCGGCGTCGGTCGCGTTTCGCGCCGCCAAGGCGGCGGCGTGCGTCTCGAATGCGAGCCGCACTTCGCTCAAGTGGTGGAGAAAGTCCTCATCCACCCCGCAGGCGAAATGCCAGGTGAGGATATCGGCGTCGAAGAGGTTCCACTCTTTCCTGGGCGTCACGCGTGTTCCGATGCGAGCCCGGGGAACAACCATGCCCTTTGCCGCAAGCGTCTTCATCGCCTCGCGCAAGACAGTGCGCGACACCCGGAAGCGAAGAGCCAGTTCGGGATCTCCAGGCAGGATGCTGCCGACCGGAAATTCGCCCGAAACGATCGCCTTGCCGAGTTGATCCACGACCTGCGCATGGCTCGTCCGTTTCGGCGTCCTCGATATCACCGTATCAAGCAGGCTCTTGTTCAACCCGTCCACCTCCAAGAGTGCCTCCTTGCTGCGGGCAGGCGCTGTTTTATGTGCCGGCGCTGCTTCTCGTTACGAGAGCAGACGCTTGTATTTACAGTAGATCGAATATGCGATTCCCGAAAGTCCGGCGACGGACCACGGACGCCCATTGGCACGATCCGATACGAGATTCGAGGACCCCAATAACAAACCCCACGCCGTGGCGTGGGGTTTGCAGGAATTCGAAGGCGAATGCCCTTCCCGCTTATTTCGGCAACTTGTCGTCGACACCTTCGACGTAGAAGTTCATGCCGAGGAGCGTGGCATCATCGGAGGCTTCGCCTTCTTTCAGCCATGCCGTGCCGTCCTGCTTGTTGAGCGGACCGGTGAACGGCTTCAGCTCGCCGGATTTGATCTTGGCTTCCGTCGCTTCGGCCATCGCCTTCACGTCGTCGGGCATGTTGGTGTAGGGCGCCATCGTCAGGATGCCGTCCTTCAGGCCGTCCCAGCTCGAGGTCGTTTCCCACTTCCCATCGAGGAAGGCCTGGACGCGCTTGACGTAATAGGCGCCCCAGGTATCGACGATGGCCGTCAGCTGCGTCTGCGGGCCGGCGGCGATCATGTCGGATGCCTGGCCAAAGGCCTTGATGCCGCGTTCGGCCGCGACCTGCATCGGAGCGGTGGTGTCGGTGTGCTGGGTCAGGATGTCGACGCCCTGGTCGATGAGCGCCTTGGCAGCATCCGCTTCCTTGCCCGGGTCGAACCAGGTGTTGGCCCACACGACCTTGATCTTGAAGTCCGGGTTGACCGAGCGGGCGCCGATGACGAATGAGTTGATGCCCATCACCACTTCCGGGATCGGGAAGGAGGCGATGTAGCCGGCAACGCCCTTCTGAGACATCTTGGCGGCGATCTGCCCCTGAATGTAGCGGCCCTCATAGAAACGGCTGTTGTAGGTCGCAACGTTCGCCGCCGTCTTGTAGCCGGTCGCGTGCTCGAACTTCACGTCCGGGAATTTCTGGGCGATCTTGACCGTCGCATCCATGAAGCCGAAGGACGTGGTGAAGATCAGGCCGCAGCCGGACCGCGCCAGACGCTCGATGGCGCGTTCCGCATCCGGGCCTTCGGGAACGTTCTCGAGGAACTGCGTCTCGACCTTTTCCCCCAGTTCCTTTTCGACCTGCTGGCGGCCGATGTCGTGCGCCTGCGTCCAGCCGCCATCGGTCTTCGAGCCCACGTAGACGAAGCAGATCTTGGCCTTTTCCTGGGCGCCTGCGGCTGCGGCAAAGCCGATCACCGCAGTCGTGGTTGCGAGGGCGAGGAGTAGTTTTTTCATTTTTGACCTCTGTCGGTTTGAGAATTCCGTCTGGTTGTTGTTGTTCACCGGTCCGGCACAAACGGTTTGCCGAGCGATGCCGGCGTATTGATCAGGGTCATGCGCCGGTTGTGCGATATGAGAATGAGTACGACAATTGTCGCCACATAGGGAAGCGACGAAAGAAACTGCGAGGGAATGCCGATGCCGAAGGCCTGGGCGTGAAGCTGGCTGATCGACACGGCGCCGAACAGATAGCCGCCGGCAACCACCCGCCAGGGACGCCAGGAGGCGAACACCACGAGGGCGAGCGCGATCCAGCCGCGACCCGCCGACATGTTCTCGACCCATTGCGGCGTGTAGACCAGTGACAGTTGCGCGCCGGCAAGCCCGGCGCAGGCGCCTCCGAAAAGCACCGCCAGGTAGCGGGTCCGGATGACGTCGACGCCCAGGGCATGCGCGGAACCGTGGCTGTCGCCGACGGCGCGGAGCTTCAACCCCGACCGCGTCCTGAAGAGAAACCAGTGGATCCCCGCGACCACCGCGATCGACAGATAGAAGATCGCGTCCTGCCGGAAGATGAGCGGCCCGACAAACGGCACCTGTGACAAGAGCGGGATCGCGATCGGCTGCAGCTTGATGCCCTGCATGCCCAAAAAGCTCTCGCCCAGCATGCCGGAGACGCCAAGACCGAGCAGCGTCAGCGCCAGGCCGGTCGCCACCTGGTTGGCGACGAGCGTCAGCGTCAGGAAACCGAACAGCAGCGAGAACGACGCGCCGGCGGCGATCCCGGCGAGCACGCCGATATAGGGCGACCCGCTGAGCTGCGTGGCGGCGAAGGCGCAGACCGCGCCCATGATCATCATGCCTTCGACGCCGAGATTGAGTACGCCCGACCGCTCGGCAACGAGCTCGCCGGCTGCGGCAAGGACGAGCGGCGTCGCCGCCGTGATGACACTTAGCAGGATTGCTTCGACGATACCCATCAGTGCGCCTCGTCCGTCTTGAGCGCCGCGAATCTCTCTCTCACAAGCCGGATGCGGTAATGAATGAGCGTGTCGCAGGACAGCACGAAGAACAACAGCAGCCCCTGGAAGACGCGCGTCACCTTGTCGGAGACGCCGATCGAAAGCTGCGCCGCCTCGCCGCCGAGATAGGTGAGCGCCAGGACGAGGCCGGCGGCGATGATCCCGAGCGGATTGAGGCGGCCGAGGAATGCAACAATGATAGCCGTGAATCCGTAGCCGGGCGAAATCACCGGCCGCAACTGCTGGATCGCGCCGCTGACCTCCGAAATGCCGGCAAGCCCGGCAAGAGCTCCGGAAAACAGCATCGAGAACCAGATCATCTTGCGCGACGAGAAACCGGCGAAGCGCCCTGCCCGCTCGGACTGGCCGAGGACGGTGATCTCGAAGCCCCGCAGCGTGTAGCGCATCATGAACCAGACCGCGAGCGCCGCAATGATCGCGAAGGCAAATCCCCAGTGGGTGCGCCCCGAGGCGATCAATTCGGGAAGGATCGCCTCTGCACCGAACGTCCGGGTTTCCGGAAAGTTCATGCCCTCAGGGTTGCGCCAGGGGCCGCGCACGAGCCAGTCGAGAAAAAGCTGGGCGACATAGACCAGCATCAGGCTCGTCAGGATCTCGTTGGTGTTCATATGGGCCTTCAGGAAGGCCGGGATCGCCGCGAAGAGCGCACCACCGATCATGCCGAGCACCAGCATCAGCGGCAGTACGAGCGGTGACTGCCAGTCGTAGAAGACGACCGGCAGGATCGAGCCGGCGATCGCCCCCATGATGAACTGGCCTTCCGCACCGATGTTCCAGTTGTTGGAGCGGAAGCAGACGGAAAGCCCGACGCCGATCAGGATCAGCGGCGCGGCCTTGATCGCCAGCTCATGCAGCGACCAGACCTCGCTCAGCGGCTCCACGAAGAAGCTGTAGAGCGCCGCCACCGGGTTCTTGCCGAGCAGCGCGAACATGATGCCGCCGAAGACGATTGTCAGCGCAAAGGCGATGAACGGCGACAGGATGGAAAACAGCGCGGAGACCTTGGGCCGCCTTTCGAGCTCAATGCGCATGTGCAGCGCCTTCCGTCTTGCCGTACATGCCGCCCATCAGCAGGCCGATCTTCTCGCGCGAGAGTTCCCGGGCCGGATAGGGGTCGGAAAGCCGCCCCTCGCTGATCACGGCGATTTCGGTCGCCACCTCGAATATCTCGTCGAGGTCCTGGCTGATCACCAGCACGGCGGAGCCCGCCTTGGCGAGATCGACGAGCGCCTGGCGGATCCGGCTCGCCGCTCCGGCGTCAACGCCCCAGGTGGGCTGGTTGACGACAAGCACGGCCGGCTGCCGGTCGAGTTCGCGGCCGACGATGAACTTCTGCAGGTTGCCGCCCGAAAGCGAACCGGCCGGCGGGTCCTCGCCGCTCTTGCGGACGTCCATCGCCTCGGAAATGCGTTTGGTTGCAGCTTTGACCGCCCCCTGGCGGATGATCTTCAGGAAACCACCGCCAAGAAAAGCGCGCTTGTCGGACTGGTTGCGCGCCAGGACCAGATTGTCGGAGAGGGAGAGCGCGGAAACCGCCGCATGCCCATGTCGCTCCTCCGGGACGAAACCGGCGCCCATCAGGCGTCGTGCGTTGATGTTTTTGGTTCCGACCGGCTTCTGGCGGATCTGCACGGCATTGTCGTCGGCCACCGGGTACTCGCCGGAGAGAGCATCGAAAAGCTCGCCCTGGCCATTGCCGGCAACGCCGGCGATCGCCAGCACCTCTCCGGCCTTGACCTTGAGGCAGATATTCTTGAGGGAAACCGCGAAAGGCGTGCGCGCCGCAACGGAAAGATGGCGTGCCTCGAGTTGCACGTCGCCTTTGGTGTTCGTGCCCTCGGGCGTCACCACGGCCACGTCGTTGCCGACCATCATGCGGGCCAGCGAGGCCGGCGTCTCGGCGCGCGGATCGCAGGCGCCGGTGACCTTGCCGTGCCGCAACACCGTGGCGCGGTCGCAAATGCGCTGCACCTCTTCGAGGCGGTGGCTGATATAGAGGACGGAGCGCCCCTCCGCCTTCAGCTTCAACAGCGTCTCGAACAGCCGGTCGGCTTCCTGCGGGGTCAGCACCGAGGTCGGCTCGTCGAGAATGATCAACTGCGGATTCTGAAGCAGAGCGCGGACGATCTCGATGCGCTGCCGTTCACCGACGGAAAGATCGGCGACATGCGCATTGGGATCGAGCGGCAGGCCGTAGACATGCGACAGGCGCGAAGCCTCTTCGGCAACACGGGCAAGCGAAATGCTGCGATCCATCGAAAGCGCGATGTTCTCGGCGACCGTCAGCGCCTCGAAAAGCGAGAAGTGCTGGAAGACCATGCCGATGCCGAGCTTGCGCGCGTCACCGGGGCTCCCGATGCGGACATTGTCGCCCATCCAGGAGATCTCACCGGCGGTCGGCGAAAGCACGCCGAACAGCATCTTGACCAGGGTCGATTTCCCCGCCCCGTTCTCGCCGAGGAGCGCGTGAATTTCTCCGGGTTCTATGTGCAGATTGATCGCATTGCAGGCCGCGAACGAGCCGAACAATTTCGTCAGGTTGCTCACAGCCAGCAATGGGCCGCTCGCAATTGGTCCCTTAACAGGCACGCTGCCCTCTTTTCCCCTCTTTCGAATCCCTGATGCCTTCGGATTAGGTCAGGGAATCAACAGTGTCGTTCCGCTTGTTTTTCTTGTTTCGAGATCCGTGTGCGCTCGGCCGGCCTCGGCGAGCGGATAGGTCTGATTGATATTGATACGCACTTTGTTGCTTTGCACAACATCAAACAGGGAATTTGCACATGCCTCCAGCGCCGGCCGGGTGGCCACATAGGTGAAAAGCGTCGGGCGGGTTGCGTAGAGCGCCCCCTTCTGCGCCAGGATGCCGATATTGAAGGCATCCACCGGCCCGGAAGAATTGCCGAAACTGACCCACAGGCCGCGCGGCTTCAGGCAGTCGAGCGAGGCCGGGTAGGTATCACGGCCGACCGAGTCGTAGACGACGTCGACGCCCCGTCCGCCGGTCAGCTCCCTGACGCGCGAGACGAAATTCTCGGTCCGGTAGTTGATCACATGGTCGTAGCCGTGGGCGAGCGCCAGATCGATCTTCTCCTGCGATCCGGCCGTGCCGATCACCGTCGCGCCCAGCGCCTTCGCCCACTGCCCGGCAATCAGCCCGACGCCGCCGGCGGCCGCGTGGAAGAGCAAGGTGGTCTCGGGCCCGACCTGGAAGGTCTGATTGAGCAGATATTGCGCCGTCATCCCCTTCAGCATCATCGCCGCCGCCGTCTCGAGGCTGATCCCGTCCGGAACCTTGACCAGTTGCGAGGCGTCGACATTGCGTTCACTCGCATAGGCGCCGTCGGCCGAAGCATAGGCAACGCGATCGCCGACAGAAAACATGCTCACCCCATCCCCGACCGCGGTGACGATGCCGGCACCCTCCTTGCCCGGGATGAAGGGCAGACCGGTCGCCGATTTGTAGAGGCCGGTCCGGAAATAGACGTCGATGAAATTGAGGCCGATGGCGACCTGCCGGATCTGCACTTCGCCGGGTCCGGGCGCCGCGAGCGTGACGCCCTCCAACTTCAGAACTTCAGGTCCGCCGAGTTCGCGAACGACAATCGCCTGTGGCATGAGCAAACTCCTATGCGCGCCCGAGATTGGGGAACAGCTGCAGAACAAAACCGACGACATAGAGATAGATTCCCGTCGCCACCACGCCGAGCACCACCCAGGGCGGCGTCTCGAAATGCAGGAGCAAGGCATACATGCCGAGCGCCGACCAGACCAGGAAGACGCCGAGATTGAGGGACCTCAGCCTTTTGACGCGCACCGGATGCAGGAAGTTGATGGGCAGGAAGGTCAGCACGACGGACAAGAAAACCACAATGGATGCAGTCACTTCGCTCGCCTGTATGACAAATAGCGTGAAGACGACCATGTTCCAGACGACCGGGAAACCCGAGAAGAAATACTCGTCCGTCTTCATGCCCATGTCGGCATAATAGATGGCGCTCGACACGACGATGGCGCCGGCCGCCACGAAGGACCAGGGTTCACCGATCATGCCGCTCTGGTAGAGCGCGAAGGCGGGAAGCAGCACATAGGTCACGTAGTCGATGACATTGTCGAGCGTATCGCCCGACCAGTTCGGCAGCACTTCCTTGACCTGCACCTTGCGCGCGATCGGGCCATCGATACCGTCGACCAGCAGCGCCAGCCCGAGCCACCAGAACATGTCGACGAAGCGATGCTCGGCCGCCGCCACCACGCCGAGGAAGGCCAGGAACGAGCCGGAGGCCGTGAGAATATGCACGGAGAAAGCGCGGATTTCGGCGTAGGGAACGCGTCTGTAGTTGAAGAATTTCATCTGCGAATGCCGCCTGTTCCCTTCGTTTCGTCTTTTCGCGCCATCGCCAGACCGCCGCTGACCCGCGATCGACGGCACTCCGGCGGGTTAATATGCACCCTTTGCGAGGCATCGCCAGCAAAATTCACCTTCGTCAACCCACAAGCGGAATTGTTCTGTGGACATGCGGCGACCACGCCTGCGCTGATTCAACCCATTTATTTCAATAGGCTAAGCGGCTAGAACAAAACCAAGACATTGACTTGGAGGCGGACAACCCGCCCGGAAGGCGCCGGCCATGCAACACTACGACATTGCCATCATCGGCGCAGGACTTGCCGGCTCGCTGGCGGCGATGGCGCTCGCCCGCGACGGCCATCGGGTCGCGCTGGTCGGGCCGAAGCCCGTCATCGCCGACGGGCGTACCACCGCCCTCATGGACCAATCGATCGACTATCTTAAGGGACTTGGCCTCTGGGACGACGTCGAGCCGCTGACGGCGCCGCTCGTCGCCATTCGCATCATCGATGGAACAACGAGGCTCTTGCGGGCGCCGCCCGTCAATTTCCGTGCCGCCGAGGTCGGGCTCGAGGCCTTCGGTTACAATATACCGAATGCTCCGTTCCTTGAAATCCTGGAAAAGCACGAAGCGAGCTTGACGACGCTCGAGCGGATCACCGCCCCGGCGATGACCTTCGACTTCGGCGACGGCGAGGTACGGATCGGGCTTGAGGACGGGCGGACGATCTCCGCCGATCTCGTCGTCGGCGCCGACGGTCGACGCTCTGCGGTTCGCGAGGCGGCGGGGATCGAGACGTTCAGCTGGTCCTATCCACAAACGGCGGTCGTGCTGAACTTCGGCCACGAGCTTTCGCATCAGGAGGTCTCGACGGAGTTTCACACGGAGAGCGGTCCGTTTACGCAGGTTCCCCTGCCAGGCAACCGCTCCAGCCTCGTTTGGGTGCAAAGGCCGCGCGACGCGGAGGAGACGCTGAAACTACCGACGGACGTCCTGTCACGCAGGATAGAGGACCGGATGCAATCGATTCTCGGCAAGGTGACGGCGGAAGGAACGCCGCAGTCCTTTCCCCTCTCCGGCATGATCGCACGGCGCTTCGGCAAGGGACGTGCCGCGCTTGTCGGCGAAGCGGCGCATGCATTCCCGCCGATCGGCGCGCAGGGTCTCAATCTCAGCCTTCGTGACGTGATGACGCTCGTCGAACTCGTCGGCCGACCGACCGGCGAACGCCTGGCGGCGGATGTAGGAGACCGGTTCGACGGCCGCCGCCGCGTGGACATCGTCAGCCGGACTGCAAGCGTCGACCTGCTCAACCGCTCGCTGCTTTCGGATTTCCTGCCGATCCAGGCGCTCAGGGCCGTGGGTCTGCAATTCCTCTCCTCCGCCGGCCCGCTGCGTGGCCTGCTGATGCGCGAAGGCATCCACCCCGGCAGCGCGATGCGGTCTCTCAAGGAAAGCTTACGGGAAAAGATCGGCCGGCAGCGCGCCTGATCGCATCAGATAAAGCAAGCCGGTCACCGTCGCGACCGAGAACAGTGTGGTGATCAGGATCGTCGCGGAGGCGCGCTCCTGCCAGATGCCATATTGATGTCCGATGACGAAGACGTTCGTCGCCGTCGGCAGGGCGCCGAGCAGCACCGCCGTCTGCATCCAGACGGGGTCGTAGGCGCCGACCGAGCTCAGCGCCAGATACCTGAGCACCGGATGCAGCACGAGCTTCGCCGGAACGATGTAGCCGATCTCCACGGGAATGCGCTTCAGCGGCCGTAGTGCCAGGGTCACGCCCATGGCGAACAGCGCGCAGGGAGCGGCGGCCTGTGCGAGGTAATCGATCAATCGCTGCAGCGGCGCCGGCGGCTCGAGCGCCAGGAAGGCGGCCGCCACGCCGGCGAAGGTCGACAGGATGAACGGATGAAGCGCGATCCGGCGGGCAATACCGAGGACGAGGAATAGCGGCTTCTGCTTGCGTCCGCCGGCAAGCGCCATCATCGCCGGAGCAACGGTGAAATGCGCCGCATTCTCGAAGCAGAAGATCAGCGCCACCGGCACAGCCGCGGCTTCGCCGAAGGCAAGCAGAGCCAGACCTGGCCCCATATAGCCGATATTGCCATAGGCGCCGGCAAACCCCTGGATGGTCGCCTCGGCGATCGTGCTGCGGCGCAGAAACAGGCCGATGACAAAGATCAGCGCGAAGACGACATAGGTCGTCCCGACGCTGGTGAGGATGAAGTCGGCGCGCGTCAGCTCTTCGACCGGCGTGCGCGACACCAGTTTGAAGAAGAGGGCCGGAAGCGCCAGATAGACGATGAAGGTGTTCAGCCAACCCATCGCCTCGCCGGGATGCTCGACGAAACGGGCCGTCAGGTAGCCGAGAAAGATGAGCCCGAAGAACGGCAGCACCAGGCCTGCAATGTCCGCCATCCTTCTCCTCCGGTCCGGCTGCTGGCCTTGCTTAGAGCGGAATGCGCTCACGCGCTCGCGCCACCGCCCTAACCCTTTGTTTGTGCCGCATTTGTGCGACGTCAGGTGATTCCACCTGACTGCAAAATGCTCTAGCCGATTTGCGACAGGATCGGGAAGGTCTGCTGGAACCAGATCGCCACCGAGCTGATGAACCCGAAGAGGAAGGCAAGGCCTGCGAGAACGAGAAGCGCGCCCATCAGCTTCTCGACGAGACCGAGATGCCGGCGGAAACGCATCAGGAAGCGCATGAAGGCGCCGGAAAAGCCGGCGGCGATCCAGAACGGCACGGCAAGGCCGAGCGAATAGATGGCAAGCAGCATCGCCCCGTCGCTAACGGTCTCACGCGCCGCGGCGACGCCGAGGATGGTGCCGAGCACCGGGCCGATGCAGGGCGTCCAGCCGAAGGCGAAGGCAAGCCCCATGATATAGGCGCCCGACAGCGTCGCCGGCTTGCCGCCGCCATGAAAACGCGCCTCGCGGGCCAGCAGCCCGATTCTGAAGACACCGAGGAAATGCAGCCCCATGACGATGATGATGATGCCGCCGATTCGCGACAGCAGATCGATATACTGCCGGAGCAGAAGCCCGATCGACGACGCCCCTGCCCCGAGCGCCACGAAGACCGTCGCAAAGCCGAGCGTGAAAAGCAATGCCGCCGGCAGAACGGCGCGTCGCGTGCTGCCGGCCGCCGCTGCATCCCCGCTGCGGAACTGATCGACCGAAACGCCGGCCATGTAGCAGAGATAGGGCGGCACCAGCGGCAGGACGCAGGGCGAAAGAAACGACAGAGCGCCGGCAAGAACGGCGGTCCAGATGGAGACATCGGCAATCGACAATTTCAGAACTCCGGCACTCGGCTGGTGGCTTTCTTATCGCCATGTATACAGCGACACCAATCACCTTTCGGCGATCATTTTGCCGCACCGGTATGACGCCGCGGTGGGCGGCGATGCTGGCGACGGGCCTTGCCTGCCTGCAAACACCGGCACAAGCGGCCTCCTTCCCCTTGGCCCGGAACCGGCTTGGAATCCCGATCTCGCGCAATTTTTCGGTTGACCGGCACAAAGCGCGCGTGCATATGTCCGCCCACTCCGCCAGGCTTCACGAGCCGGGCATGGGAGCGCGTAGCTCAGCCGGTAGAGCAACTGACTTTTAATCAGTAGGTCCAGGGTTCGAATCCCTGCGCGCTCACCAAAAAATTCAACGGAATCAGCGCTTTGAAGGCGAAGCCTCACATTCCGCCTTTGCGGTGAGCGGCGAAGGCAAGCCCCGTCGCCGACATTCTCCGAATATATTGTCGAGTGCGCCGAGAACCAGACAGGCATGAGCCATACTCCGCCTCGTTGTCTTCACTCCTCGCCGCGGCCGCTCGGGTAGGAGATGATCGAGAGGTACCGGATCGGCAAGCGCGTCAATTCTTCCGGGCCATGCGGGGCGTCTGCATCGAAGAAAAGGCTGTCGCCAGGGGTCATGCGGTAAAGGTTGTTCCCATGCCGATAGACCACCTCGCCTTCCAGCATGTAGAGGAACTCCAAGCCCCCATGCTGAAACGTCGGAAACACATCGGAGTCTTCGGTGAGGGTGATGAGATAAGGCTCGACGACAACTCCAGCGGTGTTCGATCCGATGTGGCCGAGGAGGTTGTACTGGTGGCCGGCGCGGGTGCCGCGTCGCTCGACGTCAACCCCCTCGCCCGCCTTGACGAACACGGCGCTGTGCTCTTCCTCAAAGCCGCGGAAGAAGGAGGTTATTGGTACTCCGAGCGCACGAGCCAAGGTCTGCAGGGTTGTCAGCGACGGCGATGTGTTGCCGTTTTCGATCTTCGACAGCATGCCGACCGAAATATCGGTCGCGGCGGCAACGTCGGACACGGTGATGCCGAGTTTCTTGCGAAAGGCACGCACCTCGTGGCCAATCGCTACCTCCAGCACTTTCTCCCGGGTGTCGCGGATGGCATGCGGATCCTGGGTCAGCGGCGCAACGCGCGCCAACCCTGCCGCCGTCTTGGGAGCGCCCGCCACGGCCGCCATCGCCTTGCCGGTCTTCCTCGAGTTGCCGCGCTTTTTCGTCTCTTCCTTGGCCATGCCGAGTCACCACCATTGTTTTACCGATGGTAAATTTCTTTGCATCCTTCCACAATCGTTCCGACCCCTTCCATGGCCGGCTCGTTCGGCGCATCTCTTGTGGTGCCTGCAGCATCGGAACAGCGAGATTGCTGGGCGTACGGAAAACATGTCCTATTGCAACAACAGGACATATCCCGGCGGCCGGTGCCACCGTTCAGGAAAGCCCAAAGGCGCCGGCTTCGACCATCAGCCCATTCTTTCCGAGGCATAGGAGCCGGGACTTGGTGGAAACACGATCGTGCGCGCTCCGTTGAGGAAGACCCGGCGGTGGATATGGGCGTGAATGGCCCGCGCAAGCACCTGCGCTTCGACATCCCGGCCAAGCGAGACATAGTCTTCCGGGCTCTGGGCATGGGTGATCCGAACCGTATCCTGCTCGATGATCGGACCTTCGTCGAGATCGGCCGTCACGTAATGCGCCGTGGCACCGATCAGCTTCACGCCGCGCTGATAGGCCTGCTTGTACGGATTGGCGCCCTTGAAGCTCGGCAGGAAGGAGTGGTGAATATTGATGATCTTGCCGGACATCGTCTCGCACATCCGGTCCGATAGAACCTGCATGTAGCGTGCGAGCACGATCAGTTCCGTGCCGGTGCTTTCCGCCAGCTCCATGATCCTGGCTTCGGCCTGCGGTTTGTTTTCCTTCGTCACCGGAATGTGGTGGAACGGTATGTCATGGTTGACGACGACCTTCTGGTACTCGAAGTGGTTCGAAACGACCCCGATGATGTCGATGGGCAGCGCGCCGATGCGCCAGCGGTAGAGGAGGTCGTTCAGGCAGTGGCCGAAGCGGGAGACCATCAGCAGCACCTTCATGCGTTCCGCCTGGTCGTGAAGGGTCGTCTCCATCTCGAACTTTTCGGCAATCGGCTTCAATCCCGAAGCAAGGTCCTGGCGCGTCGCTCCCTTTTCCGAGATGAAGCCGACGCGCATGAAAAACCTGCCGGTGCCGAGGTCGTCGAACTGCGAGCTGTCGGTGATGTTGCAGCCCATTTCCGCCAGAAATCCCGAAATCGCGGCGACGATGCCGCGGGTGGACTTGCAGGCAACGGTCAGGACGTAGGTCGTCATGCGGTGATCTCTCTATCGACCTGAGGAATCGCCGTGCCGAGACACGACGTAAGGCGGCAGCACGGTTGGGTTAGATCCTTAGACGTCGAGTGTGGTTTGGTGCTCCCAGTCGGTGAACTGCGAGCAATAGGTGCTCCACTCGCCTTGCTTGAGTTTGAGGTAGGCGGCCGAGAACTCCCTTCCCAGGGCTTCCTGCAGTTCCTCGTCCCTGCTGTATTCTCTGAGTGCATCGAGCAGGTTGAGCGGCAGCTTCGGCGCATCGGTCACCTTATGGCCGTCCTTGTACATGTCGATGTCGTAGTGGTGGCCGGGATCCGCCTTGGAACGGATGCCCGAGAGCCCCGCCGCGATGACGATCGCTTGCAGCAGGTAAGGATTGACGGCGCCGTCCGGCAGGCGCAGCTCGAAGCGGCCGGGGCCGGGGACGCGCACCATGTGGGTGCGGTTGTTGCCGGTCCAGGTCACCGAGTTCGGTGCCCAGGTCGCGCCCGAAAGGGTGCGCGGCGCGTTGATCCGCTTATAGGAATTGACCGTTGGATTGGTGACGGCAGCAAGTGCGCTGGCATGTCTCATGATGCCGCCGAGGAAGTGCCGCCCCTGCGCCGAGAGGCCGAACTCGGCCCTCTTGTCGGCAAAAGCGTTGACCTCGCCCTCGAGATCCCAGACCGAGATATGGCAATGGCAGCCGTTGCCTGTCAGGCCCTTGAACGGTTTCGGCATGAAGGTCGCCCTGAGACCGTGCTTCTCGGCGACGGATTTCACCATGAACTTGAAGAAGGAGTGCTTGTCGGCCGTCTTGAGCGCGTCGTCATATTCCCAGTTCATCTCGAACTGGCCGTTCGCATCCTCGTGGTCGTTCTGGTACGGCTTCCAGCCGAGTTCGAGCATATAGTCGCAAATCTCGGCGATCACGTCGTAGCGGCGCATGACGGCCTGCTGATCGTAGCAGGGCTTTTCCGCCGTATCGAACGTGTCGGAGATCTTCGAACCGTCCGGCGAGATCAGGAAGAATTCCGGCTCGACACCGGTCTTGATCCGGAGCCCTTCCCGGGCGGCTTCGGCGATCAGCTTCTTAAGAACGATGCGCGGCGCCTGTTCGACCGGCTTTTCCTCCATGAAGCAATCGGCCGCGACCCAGGCGACGTCCTTCTTCCAGGGAAGCTGAATGACCGAGGCAGCATCCGGGACGGCGAAGAGATCCGGATGGGCAGGTGTAAGGTCGAGCCAGGTGGCAAAGCCCGCGAAGCCCGCCCCGTCCCTCTGCATGTCGGCGATCGCTTCAGCGGGGACCAGCTTGGCGCGTTGCCCGCCGAAGAGGTCGGTATAGCTGATCATGAAATACTTGACGCCCTTTTCGGCGGCGAATGTGGAGAGATCCAGTGTCACGTCGTTCCCCTTTTTTGGATTCAGACACTTAAATTCCGAAACAGGCCGCACCCTCCCAAATGCGGCCCGTCATTCCTGCCTTTCAGAAGCCGCCCTTGCCGGGGTACCAGTTCGTTCCCGCGAGCGGCACCTGCGCCATGGCCGCGGCTTCCATCGTCAGGGCGCAAAGATCCTCCGGCTCGAGGTTGTGCAGGTGGTTCTTGCCGCAGGCCCGCGCGATCGTCTGGGCTTCCAGCGTCATCACCTTCAAGTAGTTGGCGAGCCTGCGGCCGGCGGCGATCGGGTCGAGGCGCTGCATCAGTTCGGGGTCCTGCGTCGTGATGCCGGCCGGGTCCTCGCCTTCGTGCCAGTCGTCATAGGCGCCGGCCGTCGTGCCGAGCTTCTGGTATTCCTCTTCCCAGTGAGGGTCGTTGTCGCCGATGGCGACCAGCGCCGCCGTACCGATGGCCACCGCATCGGCCCCGAGCGCCAGCGCCTTGGCGACGTCCGCCCCGGAGCGAATGCCGCCGGAAACGATGAGTTGTACCTTGCGGTGCATGCCGAGATCCTGCAGCGCCTGAACGGCCGGCCGGATGCAGGCAAGCGTCGGCATGCCGACATTCTCAATGAAGACGTCCTGCGTCGCCGCGGTGCCGCCCTGCATGCCGTCGAGCACGACGACGTCGGCACCGGCCTTCACCGCAAGGGCCGTGTCGTAATAGGGCCGCGCACCGCCGACCTTGACGTAGATCGGCTTTTCCCAGTCGGTGATCTCGCGAAGTTCGAGGATCTTGATTTCCAGATCATCCGGTCCGGTCCAGTCGGGATGACGGCAGGCCGAACGCTGGTCGATGCCCTTCGGCAGGTTGCGCATGTTGGCGACGCGGTCGGAGATCTTCTGGCCGAGCAGCATGCCGCCGCCACCCGGCTTTGCGCCCTGCCCGACCACGACCTCGATGGCGTCCGCCCGGCGCAGATCCTTGGGGTTCATCCCGTAGCGCGACGGCAGGTATTGATAGACCAGCGTCTGGGAATGGCCGCGCTCCTCGTCCGTCATGCCGCCGTCGCCGGTGGTCGTCGACGTACCGGAGATTGACGCGCCGCGTCCGAGCGCTTCCTTGGCGGGGCCGGACAGTGCCCCGAAGCTCATGCCGGCGATGGTGATCGGGATCTTCAGATGGATCGGTTTCCTGGCGTGGCGCGTGCCGAGAACGACCGAAGTGTCGCATTTCTCGCGATAGCCCTCGAGCGGGTAGCGGGAGATCGAAGCGCCGAGGAAGAGAAGATCGTCGAAATGCGGCACCTTGCGCTTGGTGCCGGCGCCGCGAATATCATAGATGCCGGTCGCAGCGGCACGGCGGATTTCCGCCAGCGTATGGTCGTCGAAGGTCGCGGACTTGCGCGGCGGGGTATAGGGGTTGTGATAGCTCATGACGGTCCCTCGCCTCAGTACGCGTCGGCGTTGTCGATGTTGAAGTTGTAGAGCTTGCGGGCCGAGCCGTAGCGCTTGAACTCTTCCGGCCGGACATCGTTGACGCCGGCCTTTTCAAAGAGCTCGGCGAGCTTTTGCAGATGCTCCGGGCGCATCTCCTTCTCGATGCAATCGGCGCCGAGGCTCTTGACGGCGCCGCGCACGAAAAGCTTGGCCTCATAAAGGCTGTCACCCAGCGCATCGCCGGCGTCACCGAGCACGACGAGGTGGCCGGACTGGCCCATAAAGGCTGACATATGACCGATATTGCCATGAACGACGATGTCGATGCCCTTCATCGAGATGCCGCAGCGCGATGCCGCGTTGCCCTTGATCACCAGCAGGCCGCCGCGTCCGGTCGCACCGGCATATTGCGAGGCATCGCCTTCAATGACGACCGTGCCGGACATCATGTTTTCCGCGACGCCTGGGCCCGCCGAGCCATGAACGGTAACGGTTCCGCCGTCATTCATGCCGGCGCAGTAGTAGCCGACCGAACCGTTCACTTCGACGGTGACGGGGCCGGCGATGCCGACGGCGACTGCATGGCTGCCGCGGGGATTGGCGATTTCGTAGGTGACGTCGTTCGAGCCCTGCTGAATGCTATGGAGGGCCTTATTGAGGTCACGCAGCGGTGTGGTGGCGAGATCAATGACAGGCATACTTGAACAATCCTTGGAAAAGGCGCGGGAGAGACCCGTCAGGCGGCTTTCTGGTGATCCCAGAAATAAACGGTGGCAGGCTCCGGCTCCCAGACGCTCGCGCTGTCGATGCCCGGCAGGTTGACGAGCGCCCGGTATTCGGAACCGAAGGCGACATACCGGTCCGTCTCGGCCATTACCGCCGGCTTGCAGGCGATCGGATCACGCACGACGCCGAACCCGGATTTGGTGCCGACGACGAAGGTGAAGAAGCCGTCGAGATCGTCGAGCGCGCTGGTCAGCGCCTGGCCGAGATCCTTGCCCTTGGCCATTTCCGCCGTCAGGTAGGCGGCGGCGACTTCCGAGTCGTTCTGCGTCTCGAAGGTCATTCCCTCGCGGATCAGTTCGCGGCGCAGATTGTTGTGGTTCGACAGCGAACCGTTGTGCACAAGGCACTGATCCGAGCCGGTCGAGAACGGGTGCGCGCCGAGCGTCGTGACCGCCGACTCCGTTGCCATGCGGGTGTGCCCGATACCATGCGATCCGCCCATGGCGCGAACGTCGAAGCGGGCGACGACGTCCTTCGGCAGGCCCACTTCCTTGTAGATCTCGACGCTGTCGCCGGAACCCATGATACGGACATCCGGGCGAATGGCAGCAAGCACCGAACGAACGTCCGCGAGCCTGGACGCCGCAATCGCGATGACCGCATGGGTGCTCTTGAGAACGACTCGTGCCGGCAGACCCGCCTCGGCAAGATCCTGCTCAAGGTCTGCGAAATCGATACCAGGTTTCGCGGACTGGATGGTTACCTTCGCCCTCCCCTCGGCAGCCGAACCGTAGATGGCGATCCCGGCCGAGTCTGGGCCTCGGTCCGTCATGGTGATCAGCATGTCCGAAAGCAGCTGACCAAGCTGTGGCTCAAGCCTGCTGTCCTTCAGAAACAAACCAACAATGCCGCACATCGCGCAGTCCCTCCGTTTGCATGCAGTACCGGTACCATGCGCCGCGACTGCAATCAACTGTGGAGAATATTTTTTTCTTGTTAGGCAATATTCACACTCGCGAAAACCCTTGCGAATGGCCGGCCGTGCTTCTCTCGCCAACAAAGACATCCGTCCCGTCCGGCGCGGACGTCGGATGTCGTCAAGATGGTGATCAAGGAGGGTTCCACCGCTCGGCGACAGGCGGCGGTCGGAAGTCGGCGCTCGGGAGCGCCTGCGCCTCTCGAAACGTTATTCACCGCGCTCGATCTTCAACGGCGTACAGACGCGAGGACTCGCGGCGACCGGAAGATCGGTGCAGCTTTTGCCAGACCTTAGGCTCGGCTATGGCGACGCAGGCTTCCCGGCGTCTCCGAGAACAAGCGCTTGAACGCGTTCGAGAAATGCGCCGGGCTGGAAAATCCGGTGGCATAGGCGATCTCCGGAATGGAGAGCGGACTCTGCTGCAGAAGCCGGCGGGCGTGACGCAGCCGAATTTCGCGATAGGTGTCGAGAAAGCCGGCGCGGCGATGCTCTTTGAAGAGCCGATCGAGATGCCGCGGGCTGACCCCGGCCAGACGTGCCATTGCGGCCCGGTCGAGTGGCCGCTCGATCGCCGTTTCCATCTTCTCGAGTACGGCAAGCAGGGCAGGATGATTGGTTCCGAACCGCTCTGCCACCGAACCGCGCTGCGGCGCCGCCGGCTCGGCGACGGCCGCGTGCAGATACCAGTCGCTGACGCGACGGGCGAAATCGGTGCCGAGCCGTTCTGCGATCATCGCATGCATCATGTCGAGGGGCGCCACCCCGCCGCCACAGGTGGCAACTCCGCCATCGAGCACGAAGCGCGCCTGTCGGGGGGTAAGGCGCGGGAAGGCCTCCTGCAGTACCGGCGCGTGCTCCCAGTGAATTGTGAAGTCGCGGTTGTCGAGCAGCCCCGCGGCGGCCAGCACGAAGGCGCCGCTCGATATGCCGCCGATCCGGACACCAAGGCGCGATAGCCTTCTGAGCGTCGTGTGCGATGCGGGCGTGTCCGCCCAGTCGGTTGGCTCACCGCCGGCGCAGACGAAGACGGTATGGCAGGTCTCTCCCTCGGCCTCCAGATCCCCACAGCTAATCGACACGCCGGAGGATGAAGTGACGATCCCTTCCCCCTGCGCGAGGGGAACGACTTGGTAGAGGGGTCGGCCGGCGAGAAGATTGGCCGCCCGCAGTGGCTCCGTCGCCGAGGCGTAGCTCATCAGCGCGAAGTTTCGAACCAGCAGAAAGCCGACTTTCTGAATGTTCTTTCTGTCGGAAGACGCCATGGCCCATTCTTATATCAATTGGTCCTATATTTGCAATGGGCCGGGCGGTTGAGATGCTAACTTCCCTCGCGGATTTTCTGTTGGAGCAGCATCCATGCGCTACTCGGCCCTTTCGATCCTTCTCAATGGCCTGCGAGGTAACAGGAACTGGATGCCGGCCTGGCGCCAGCCTGAGCCGAAGCCGCATTACGACGTGATCATCGTCGGCGGCGGTGGTCATGGCCTTGCGACGGCCTACTATCTCGCAAAGGAATTCGGCATCACCAATGTGGCGGTGCTGGAAAAGAATTATGTCGGTTCGGGCAATGTCGGCCGCAACACGACGATCATCCGCTCCAACTACCTGCTCCCCGGCAACAATCCGTTTTATGAACTCTCGATGAAGCTCTGGGAGGGGCTGGAACAGGATTTCAACTTCAACGCCATGGTCTCGCAGCGCGGCGTTCTCAACCTCTTTCATTCCGACGCCCAGCGCGATGCCTACACGCGACGCGGCAATGCGATGCGGTTGCACGGGGTGGACGCCGAACTCCTCGATCGGGCCGCCGTGCGCAAGATGCTGCCTTTTCTCGATTTCGACAATGCGCGCTTCCCGATCCGAGGCGGCTTGCTGCAGCGCCGCGGCGGCACGGTGCGCCACGATGCGGTGGCCTGGGGTTATGCGCGCGGCGCCGACAGCCGCGGCGTCGACATCATCCAGAACTGCGAAGTGACCGGGATCCGGCGGGAGAACGGACGCGTTACCGGCGTCGAGACCAGCCGGGGCTTCATTGGCTGCGGCAAGCTGGCACTCGCCGCCGCCGGCAACTCCTCGCGGGTCGCCGAGATGGCGGACATCCGCCTGCCGATCGAAAGCCATGTGTTGCAGGCCTTCGTGTCGGAGGGGCTGAAGCCCTTCATCGACGGCGTCGTCACTTTCGGCGCGGGGCATTTCTACGTCTCGCAGTCGGACAAGGGCGGTCTCGTCTTCGGCGGAGACATCGACGGCTACAATTCCTATGCCCAGCGCGGCAACCTCGCGACGGTCGAGCATGTGGCCGAAGCCGGCAAGGCGATGATCCCGGCACTGTCGCGCGTCCGCGTGCTGCGCTCCTGGGGCGGCATCATGGACATGAGCATGGACGGTTCGCCGATCATCGACCGCACCCATATCGACAATCTCTACCTGAACGCCGGCTGGTGTTACGGTGGCTTCAAGGCGACGCCCGCCTCCGGTTACTGCTTCGCGCATCTGATCGCCCGCGGCGCGCCACAGGAGACCGCCGCCGTCTTCCGCCTCGACCGGTTCCAGCGCGGCTATCTCATCGACGAAAAGGGCCAGGGCGCCCAGCCCAACCTTCACTGATTTCGCGACCAAGGAAATTCCGAAAATGGCAAGCCTCGTGCCCTGCCCCCATTGCGGGCAAAGACCAAAGGAAGAATTCACCATCAAGGGCGCGGCCCTGACGCGTCCAGCGGCGGACGCGGACGCTTCCGATTGGTTCGACTACGTCTACCTTCGCGACAACCCGCGCGGCGCCTATCAGGAGTACTGGCATCACACGTCCGGTTGCCGCCGTTGGCTCGTTCTCACTCGGGACACCCTGACACATGAGGTTGCTGCGAGCCGCGATGCGGCCGACGGCTCTCGATCGGAGGCGCGACCATGACGTCCTATCGTCTGCCGAAGCGCGGTCTTGTCGATCGCAATTCGCCACTTTCCTTTACCTTCGACGGCCGGTCGATGCAGGGGTTCGAAGGCGACACGCTCGCCTCCGCGCTGCTTGCCAGTGGAGAGATGCTGGTCGGCCGCAGCTTCAAATATCACCGGCCGCGCGGCATCCTGACGGCGGGCGCCGCCGAGCCGAACGCGCTTGTTACCGTCGGCCGCTGTGGCCGCACCGAGCCGAACACGCGGGCCACCGTGCAGGAACTCTACGAAGGCCTGGAAGCGCAGAGCCAGAACCGCTGGCCCTCGCTCGACTTCGACGTCGGCGCGCTGAACGGCTTCCTGTCACCCTTCCTCGGTGCCGGTTTTTACTACAAGACCTTCATGTGGCCGGCAGCCTTCTGGGAGAAGCTTTACGAGCCGTTCATCCGCAGGGCCGCCGGCCTCGGCAAGGCGAGCTACGAAGCGGATCCCGACACCTATGAGAAGAACTGGGCGCATTGCGACCTGCTCGTCATCGGCGCGGGACCGACCGGCCTTGCCGCGGCGCTGACCGCCGGGCGGGCGGGCGCACGGGTCATTCTCGTCGACGAAGGCTCGCTTCCCGGCGGTTCGCTGCTCTTCGATACGGCGACGATCGGCGGCAAGCCGGCCGCCGATTTCGCGCACGATGCGAGCGCCGAACTGCAGTCGATGCCGAACGTCCGGGTGATGACCAGAACGACCGCCTTCGGCTGGTACGACGGCAATGTCTTCGGTGCCGTCGAGCGCGTGCAGAAACATGTCCGAGAACCCGCCAGCCACCTGCCGGTCGAGCGGCTGTGGCGCATCGTCGCGAAACACGCCCTGCTTGCGACCGGCGCGGAAGAGCGGCCGCTCGTCTTCGGCGGCAACGACCGGCCCGGCGTGATGATGGCCAGCGCCATGCGAACCTATCTCAACCGTTATGGCGTCGCGCCTGGCAAGGCGACCGCAATCTTCACCACCAACGACAGTGGCTATGCGCTGGCGCTCGATCTCGAGGCCGCCGGTGTCGACGTCGTTGCCATCGTCGACAGCCGGCCGGCTGCCGGCGTGGAGTATCGCGGCAAGGCGCGCCTGATGCGCGAGGCAGTCGTTTGCGGGACGAAGGGCCGAAAGGCGATCTCGGCGATCGAAGTCCGGCGCGACGGGCGCTCCGAGAGGATCGCCGTCGACGCACTCGCCATGGCCGGCGGCTTCAGCCCGATCATCCATCTCGCCTGCCACCGGGGCGGCAAGCCAAATTGGTCGGCAGAAATGGCCGCATTCCTTGCTCCCGAGGGTTTGGCAGGCATCGACCTCGCCGGCGCCGCCGCAGCGACGACCGATCTCGCCTCCTGTCTCGGAGAGGGGGCGGTCAAGGCAACAGCTATCGTCGAAGAACTTGGCTTCACTTGCCCGCCAGTCGCCATTCCGAAGGTCGAAGGCGACGACGGCGCAGACTCCTCAAAGCCCCTGTGGTCAATCCCGGGCGTCAAGGGCAAAGCTTTCGTCGATTTCCAGAACGACGTGCATCTCAAGGATATCGGCCTTGCCGTGCGCGAAGGCTACAGCCATGTCGAGCTTGCCAAACGCTACACCACCAACGGCATGGCCACCGACCAGGGCAAGCTTTCGAACGTCAATGCGATCGGGTTGATCGCGAAGGCACGCGGCGTCTCGCCCGCCGAAGTCGGGACGACGACCTTCCGGCCCTTCTATACGCCGGTCTCCTTCGGCGCGCTGACGGGCCCGCACCACGGCCATCATTTTCAGCCGGTCCGCAAGTCGCCGCTGCACGACTGGGCAAAGAAGCACGGCGCCGTCTTCGTGGAAACCGGTCTCTGGTACCGTTCCTCCTGGTTTGCGCGCAGCGGCGAACGGACCTGGCGGGAAAGTGTCGACCGGGAAGTGCTGAACGTGCGGAAGAATGCCGGCCTCTGCGACGTCTCGATGCTTGGCAAGATCGAGATTTCGGGCCGCGACGCCGCCGAATTCCTCAATCGGGTCTATTGCAACGCCTTCCTCAAGCTGCCGGTCGGCAAGGCGCGTTACGGACTGATGCTGCGCGAAGACGGCATGATCTATGACGACGGCACGACAAGCCGTCTCGAGGAAAACCGTTTCTTCATGACGACGACGACGGCCTACGCGGCCGGCGTCATGAACCATCTCGAATTCTGCGCACAGGCACTCTGGCCGGACCTGGACGTCCGCCTCGCCTCGATCACCGACCAGTGGGCGCAGATGGCGGTTGCCGGGCCGAAGGCACGCACGATCCTGCAGAAGATCGCCGACGAGGATATCTCCAACGCAGCCTTCCCCTTCCTCGCGGCGAAGGAGGTTTCGCTGTTCGGCGGCGCACTGCACGGTTGTCTGTTCCGGATTTCCTTCTCGGGCGAACTCGCCTACGAGCTTGCTGTTCCGGCCGGCTACGGCGAAAGCGTCGCCGATGCGCTGATGGAAGCGGGAAGAGACGACGGCATCATGCCCTACGGGGTCGAGACGCTGAGTGTCCTGCGCATCGAGAAGGGCCATGTGACACACAACGAGATCAACGGCACGGTCGTGCCGAGCGATCTCGGATTCGGGAAGATGGTCTCGGCGACCAAGTCCGATTTCATCGGCAAGGCGATGCTTCAGCGCGAGGGGCTGGCTGCCCCCGACCGGCCGCAACTGGTGGGCGTCAGGCCGCTCGACCCGAAACAATCGTTCAGAAGCGGCTCGCATCTTCTCGCCAAGGGAGCGGCGGCCACGCTCGAAAACGACGAGGGCTATGTGACCTCCAGCGCCTATTCGCCACACGTCGGATCGACCATCGCGCTGGCGCTGGTCAAGCACGGTGCCAGCCGTCACGGTGAAGAGGTCGTCGTGTGGAGTGGCCTTCACGGCGAGTCCATCCCCGCGCGCTTGTGCAACCCGGTTTTCCTCGACCCTCAGAATGAGAGGCTCCATGTCTGAATTCCGACCAATCCTTCGCCCGGCGCTTGCTGCCAAGCAGGCGGTTTCATCTGCCTCGCTCAGGCTTTCCCCTCTGCCGGAAGGGACAATCATTCATGTGCTCGCCCGACCGCGAGAAGAGGATATGGTGCCCTGCCTCGGCAGCCTTGCCAAAACGGGCCAGTACGCCGTGCGCCCGGTTTCACCCGGCCAGTGGTTCATTGTCGGCGACGAGCCGATGCCGCGTCAGGAGATGAAGAGCCTTTTTGCCGCGCTCGAACCGGGCGCCACCGGGGTGGATCAGAGCCACGGCCGCGTGCGCATCCGGATCGAGGGAAAGATGGCGTCCCGTGCGCTTTCGAAAGGCACGGCGCTCGATCTTGATCCGTCCGTTTTCCCGGTCGGGCAGTCCGCGGTGACGCTGATCGGCCATATCGCAGCCCACATTACCCGTGTCGACTCGGAAGCCTTCGAGATCATCGTGCTGCGCGGCTTTGCGGAAAGCCTCTGGGATGATCTTGCCCGAATGGGCCTCGAATTTGCCTAGAGCATTTTGCAGTCAGGTGGAATCACCTGATGTCGCAAAAATGCGGAAAAAACAACGGCTTAGGGCGGCGGCGCGAACGTATGTGAGCGCATCCCGCTCTAATCGGAGAAACCGAACGGAGTATCGGTCCTGCGATAATCATCTGGCGAAATATGGCGTCCAATCGGCGGCTCCGACCGGGACGTGCAATTCGTGCGGTGACAGAGACGACAGGCGATCCCTATCGGAGTCGGGGTGACCGGCTGGACGTCGTGCCGGTAATAGACCATGCGCTCGGCGTAGCCAGCTTCGCAGACCAGCGCGACCGCGCGGGTCACGCGCGGCACGCCGAACGCTCCCCCGCCGGAACTCACGGTCCGGGCGATCGAGAAGAACCGCTGCCCATCCGGCAGTTCGAGCCACTGTGTGACAACCGCTCTGGGCGTGGTGAAGACCTGATGCAGGGTCCAGAGCGGACAGCCGCCGCCGTGCCGGGCGAACGGGAAATTGGCGCTGTCCAGGCGCTTCGATACATTGCCCGCTGCGTCGACCCGGATGAAGAAGAACGGAACCCGCTCCTGTCCGGGTTTCTGCAGCGTCGTCAGGCGGTGGGCAGTCTGTTCGAAACTCGTCCCGAACTGGCGCGCGATGGCCTCGACGTCGTAGCGTCGCGCTTCAACAGCCTTGGCAAACGCCGTGTACGGCATCACGATCGCCCCGGCGCAATAGGCGGCAATCGCCCGGTGGGCAAGCCGCCGCGCGCTTTCCGTAACCAGATTGCCCTCGCTCACAGCCTTGCGGATGTCGCCGTCGAACTCGATATAGGCTAGCTGCTGCGCAAGCTGGAAGTTCTGGCTTGCCGCGTCCAGACTGTCATCGAGCAGGATCTCACGCCGGTGCCGGTCGAGCCGGCGGACGGATCCCGTCATGACCTCTCCCGGCAGGCGCCGAACATGGAGATTGTGACGCTGCCTGAAATAACCGGGTAGCCCGCCTGCCTCCGCGATCGCGGCCGACAGCTTCTCCGCTGCGACATCGAGGCCCGGAAAACAATTTCGCCTGGCTGCGAGGAAGCCGCGCACAGCCGCCACGGGATCGCTGGCGCCGTCCACGCCCCAATCGGCGGAACCCTGGCGTTGATCAGCCAGTGCGAATTGCTCCTCCTTGTAAGCCGTGTACAGGCGAAGCATGGCTTCCGTGAAGCCGGGAAAGCTGCTCAGCACGTCGGCCAGTTCCAGGGGTGATACGTCTATCTCCGCAAAGATCGGATCCTTCATCGCCGCCTGGAGACGGGCAATCAGGTCGGAACCGCTTTCCTCCGCCAAGGACGAGAGGTCGATCTTGTACGCCTTGGCAAGCCGCAGCAGCACCTCCGCGGTCACAGGTCTCTGGTTGCGCTCCATCAAGGCGATGTAGGACGGCGAAACATCGAGGTCGGCCGCCATGTGGGCCTGTGTGAGACCGAGATCTTTCCTCAAGCGCCTTAGGCGTGGGCCGAGATATATTCCGAGCTTTTCCATACCTCATTACAACATTACAAAATTGGCTTGTAAAGTTTGACAACTCGACACTGCAGCCGCTTCTGCTCCCGAGGAAGAGCGCCTATGCCTTCGCATACGCAACATTCATTCCCGGAGGAAATCATGTCCTATGAAGCTTATCTCGATGAAGCATCCCGCCTGATCAAGGGCAACGGCAACTGGAGCGGCATAACCGCTGAATCGGTTGCCCGCATGCGTCTGCAGAACCGCTTCAGGACCGGACTGGACATCGCGCGCTACACGGCTTCCATCATGCGCCGGGACATGGCCGCCTACGATAAGGATCCGGGCAAGTACACCCAGTCGCTCGGTTGCTGGCACGGCTTCATCGCACAGCAGAAGGTCATCTCCCTGAAGAAGCACTTCGGCTCGACGGAACGGCGGTACCTTTACCTTTCCGGTTGGATGGTTGCAGCGCTTCGCTCCGAGTTCGGTCCGCTTCCGGACCAGTCCATGCATGAGAAGACCAGCGTTCCGGCGCTGGTCGAGGAGCTTTACACCTTCCTTCGCCAGGCCGATGCGCGCGAGCTCGGCACATTGTTCCGGGAGATCGACAAGGCCCGATCGGCCGGTGACAGGGCGCGCGAACAGCAGCTTACCCAGGCGGTCAACAACCACCAGACGCACGTCATCCCGATCATCGCCGATATAGATGCCGGCTTCGGCAATGCCGAAGCGACGTATTTGCTCGCCAAGAAGATGATCGAAGCCGGCGCCTGCGCGCTGCAGATCGAGAACCAGGTTTCCGACGAGAAGCAATGCGGCCACCAGGACGGCAAGGTGACCGTTCCTCACGAGGAGTTCGTCGCCAAGATCCGGGCATGCCGCTACGCGTTTCTCGAACTCGGCGTCGACGACGGCATCATCGTCGCGCGAACCGACTCGCTCGGTGCGGGCCTCACCAAGCAGATCGCCTTCAGCGCCAGCGAAGGTGACATCGGCGATCAATACAACTCGTTCCTGGATTGCGAGGACGTCACGGATCAAAAGCCGTCCAATGGAGACGTCCTGATCACCAGAGGGTCGAGGGTCCTGCGTCCGAAGCGGCTGAGGTCAAATCTCTACCAGTTCCGCGAAGGCACGGGTGCTGATCGCTGTGTCCTGGATTGCATCAACGCAATCAGGAACGGCGCCGACCTTCTGTGGATCGAGACGGAGAAGCCGCATGTCGAGCAGATCGCCGGAATGATGGACCGGATCCGCGACGTCATCCCGGATGCGAAGCTCGTCTACAACAACTCTCCCTCGTTCAACTGGACGCTGAATTTCCGCCAGCAGATCTTCGACGCCTGGCAGAAGGACGGCAAGGACGTCTCCGGCTTCGACAGGGCGCGGCTGATGAGCGAGGAGTACGACGGCAGCGAACTGGCGCGCGAAGCCGACGAGCGCATCCGCACCTTCCAGCGCGACGCCTCGAAACGGGCCGGCATCTTCCATCACCTCATCACCTTGCCGACCTACCACACCGCCGCGCTTTCCACCGACAATCTTGCCAAGGAGTACTTCGGCGACCAGGGCATGCTCGGCTACGTCGCCAACGTGCAGCGCAAGGAGATCCGCCAGGGCATCGCCTGCGTGAAGCACCAGAACATGGCCGGCTCCGACATCGGCGACGACCACAAGGATTATTTCGCCGGCGAGGCCGCCCTCAAGGCGGGTGGTGAGCACAACACCATGAACCAGTTCGCCGCCTGATTCTTGAATGACAGATCGCCAGCGCGCGAGCCCTGAGCCAGGGCTCGCGCGCTGCAATGCAATGGAACAGTCCGAACTGACCCTCCACCAGCCACGGGCGCTTGCCCAGCAGCCGCGCACCGCAAGGTCAGAAGCTTGCGCCGGAACCGAAGCATTGGCGGGAACGCCGAAGAGCGTGTTCCCAAAGAGACTGACCGGTCGAAGGTTTTCTGCTTCCATCTCCTCCGTTCTTCAGATGCGATATGGCGGAAAGAAGATGGTTCACGATCCGAAAGGCAAGCGCACGCGGTGGCTTCCGATGCTCAAGTTCTTCGGCGCGCTCGCTCTGCCAGTCCTCATACTCGGCTCCGCGATCGCGGTCGCCGAATGGGCCGAAACCGAACCCTCAGCAATTGAACTCGCGCGAAAGCCGATATCCCCGCGATAGCCTCGCCGAAACTCGGCGGCCACTGGCACACGAATGGGCGCGGTACAGCCGCTGAGTGTAACGTACGGATGTCACGGGCCTCAATCAGTATTCACAAGATTTCATTGATGAAACATTACGTTATCATCAGACATAGCATGAAACGTGAAAGTCGAATTTAGGAACAAATCAAATTTCGTGGCGTTGTACCCTACGTATAGCAAGGGAGTACGACAGATGAATGTCAAGATCATCATTGCCACAGCGATCGCGACCGGCATCTTTGCCGCACCCGCCATTGCGAATGACAGCAATCAAGGCGCGGTAACGGGTGCCGCGGGTGGCGCTGTTACTGGCGCCATTGTGGGCGGCCCGGTCGGTGCTGCCATCGGTGGCGCCGTTGGGCTGGTTGCCGGTGCGGTGATCGCACCGCCGCCGCAACAGGTTACGACCTATGTGCAGCAGCAGCCGATGCCGGCCGACACCGTCATGATCAAGGAGCAGATCGCCGTCGGCCGACCGTTGCCGCGCACGGTTGTCCTGACGCCTATTCCGGAGAATCCGGCCTATGCGTATGCGGTCGTCAATCAGCAGCGTGTTATCGTCGATCCGAAGACCTACACAGTCGTTCAGGTCGTCCGGTAAGAACCCAGGGCCCTTCGCTGAGTTCAGCGGAGGGCTCTGCCCTTCTGGTCGCGCACGCCGCGGCGCGGTGGGGCAAGACTGTGGCTTAAACACATCGGCGAACCAACAAAAATCAATATTGCGAGAATACCCCTTTCGTTCGGAGCAGATTCGCCCTCTATCAAGTGAGACCAAGGAAACGGACCGGCAGTTTCCTTGTCGACCCATCGGGAGGCCTGCCGCCATGTTCACCGCCTTGCTGATTGCCTCGCTCGTGGCACCTTCCGGTGGCGCTTCGGCCACGGCCAGCGTCGATGACCTTCAGACGGATTTCGAGACCGCCATCGCCTGCCAGCAGATCGACGGTCGCAAGGTGTGGAAGGGTAACATCGCCTACTACATCCAGTCCTACGTCTACGAGGATGAGGCGGCGGCGGAAGAGGTCGCCGACGCGGTGCTGCCGGAGGACAACGCGCCGGAAACCGTCAAGGAATTCGAAGAGGCCTGCGCGCTGGCCGGTTCTGCAGGGCCACACGCCCGAAAGTGAATCACGTCACGCTGGCGATAAGGAGCTGCTCTCTGCTCGACTGCTCGCAGCGCGGTTGGCGCCGCGCATCTTCAATGGACTCGCCCCATATTCACGTCGATAGGCCCGTGAGAAGGCCGACAGGCTGTCGAAGCCGCAGCGCAGTGCGATATCGCGCATCGGGATGCCGGAATCGCGCACAAGCCGATGGGCGACCTGCAATCTCAGTCGCAGATAGTACGCGCCCGGGCTGATCGACAGGGCTCTTGCGAAGAGCAATTCGAGCTTGCGCTGCGAGATGGCGAGCCGCCGCGCCAGTGCCGCGACCGTCATCGGCCGCTCCAGGGTGCGCTCCATCAGCCTTATGGCTCCGGCAAGCTCGGGATCGCGCGCCTCGATACGCCCGAGCGAAACGAAAGGCTGAACATCGGTCGGGCTGTGCATCTGGTCGTAGACGAAGATGCTCGCGACGTCGAGCGCCAAGGCCGGCCCCAGCCGCTCGGCAATCAGATGCAGCATCATGTCGAAGGTTGGCGAAGCGCCGCCCGAGGTCCAGTATTTGCCGTCCGTCACGAAGCGATCGCCGATCACCGTCAGCCCGGGAAACGTCTGACTGAAGTCCTCGAGTTCCTCCCAATGGGCCGTCGCCTTGCGGCCATTCAGCAATCCGGACCGGCCAAGCAGCCAGCAGCCCGACTCGATGCCGGCGACGATGTCGAAATGGCGGGCGCATTCCTGCAGGGCGGCGAGAAATCGTTTGCCGGCGTGCCGGTAAAGATTGAAGCCGCCGATAACGAGGAGAAGATCACCGTCAAGCGGCGGCGAAAACCGGCCGTCGACCGGGATCGGAATGTCGCAGGTCAACTTCACCGCCTCGCCGTCGCCGGAGAGAAGGCGCCAGCGAAACACCGGCCGGCCGGCGACGCGGTTCGCGGCACGCATCGGATCGAGCACGGAGGCGAGCGACATGATGGAGGATTCGGGCAGAACCACCACGACCACTTCAATCGGAGCGCTCTTTTCGGTTTTCGCTGACATGCGCATAATGTCAAATTTCATGCGCGGTCTGTCAACGCGGAAAACCGCGTTCGGGCATTATCGGGAAGCAATCGGTCTCTTCTCGTGGCCTCCAAGCCCCGCGAGAGACGTTCCCCTTTTCCGCGACTTTTCGGGCGGGCCGGCTGGACGAAATCCGCCGGCCTGTTTTTTTCGCCGCACGCGCAAGTGAGTCCGAAAAGCGCCATTTTTCGCAGACTTGTTCCCGATTAGTTGCTACTCTGATGGTCGGACAACAGGAGGCATCTGTGATGATCAGAAACGTGCTTGTTGCAATGTTCGGCGCCTCCCTGGCCGCCGGCCCAACCTACGCGGCAGACATCACCGAAGCTCCGGAACCGGCCCCGGCCATCCTCGAGACGACGCCCACCTTCGTTTGGACCGGCGGCTATGTCGGCCTGCAGGGCGGTGGCGGATGGCTGAACAGCGATCTCAGCGTTCCCGGCGCCAGCGCCTCGGAAGATTTCAGCGGCGGACTTTTCGGTGCCTTCGCCGGCTACAATTATCAGATGGGCGACTGGGTCGTCGGGGTCGAGGGAGACGTCAGCTACAACTGGAACGACAAGAGCTTCACGGTCTTCGGTGCGAGCACGGAGGTCGGCACCGATGTCTCCGGATCGGTTCGCGGGCGGGTCGGTTATACGCTCAACGAGAAGGCTCTTCTTTATGGCACCGGCGGCTGGGCGGTGACGCGCGGATTCGTCGACGTGGCCGGGGCGCCGAAGGAGAAGGAGACCTTCAACGGCTGGACGATCGGCGGCGGCATCGACTACGCCTTCACCAACAGCATGTTCGGCCGCGCCGAGTATCGCTACAATGATTTCGGCGACAAGGACGTCGGCGGCGTCGATGTCGATCTCGACCAGCATCAGTTCACAGTGGGCGTCGGCGTCAAATTCTGAGTCTCCTATTGCTTCCCGATCTTGAACCCCGGCCCTGCCGGGTTTTTTTCTGGCGCATGGCCGGGCAGTGGTCTGCGCAGCCAAAGCTCCTCGACAGCCAGCACTTCCGGGCGGACGCGGAACCCGAGCGCCGCAGCACTTTGAATTGTAGCGCAATTGAGGAATCATGCAGCGGATGCGGGTGCAGCGAGTCGGGCTGGGCAACGACCTACAGCGCCGCGGGCCTTACAGGCGCGCAAAGGTCGCTGGAGCGCTTTGAATTGCGGCATGTCTTTGTCCTTAAGTCGACGTCGATCCAACGAGACATGCAGTAGGGGAGCCAAGGATGGGAAAGTTTCTCGAATTTCTCGGAGGCGCTATCGTCATCGGCACGCTCGTCGTGCTGGCGACAATGCTGATGCCCTCGCCCGATGTCAGGACCCTGCTTGCCGTTCTTCCCTGGGCGATCGCGACAATTGCCGGCGGGCTGGTCCTGGTTGCCTTCGGCGGGATGCTCGATCACCTGGTTGCCATCCGTGCCGCAACGGAGCGACAGGCGGACATCTTCCAGCAACTCCTCGAGCGGCGAGCGCCGGCAAAGAAGGAGCAAGGCAACCCGTAAGCGGAACCTCACGGACTTCTCTTCGTTTCGCTTGCGAAGGAGAAATCCGATGGCCATCAAAAATACGAATGCCGAACCCGAGCAGAAAAACCCCAAAGACGTGCACCCGCCTGCCGAGCGACGGAGGCATGTGGACAAGGATTCCATTGCGCCCCCGCTGGTTCAACCTTCCGGCGCGAAGGACAGCAGCGAAAAGCCGAAGGTCAACCCGGTGACCGGCGGGGCAATGTAACACCGGCCGGGGGGCTGGGCCCGCCCGCAATCGAACCGGCAACGACCACCAGCAGCGCGCCACGCCGATCTCGTCCTTGACGATAAGCTTCTCTCCATTCCGGCCAGACTCCCAGCCATGCGGCTTCTGGCTGAACGAAATTTCGCAACTCGAACAAGGATGGCCGCTATGGGCAGCACGGAAACGAAAGCGTTTGTTCTGGCTGGCGTGATCATGAAGCCCCTGCTGTCCGGCAGGCAAACCAATGGTCAGTTCTGCCTCCTCGAAAACATCAGCGAGGGAAACACGAAGACGCCGATTCACGTTCACGCCGACGACGATGAAACCATCTACGTCATCGAGGGCGAGCTGACCGCCGTGGTCGCCGGAGAGCCACGCCAACTGACCGCTGGCCAAAGCATCTTTCTCCAGCGCGGCGTGCCGCATCAACTGATGAATGTGAGCGGCGGGTCGGCACGCTATATCCTGATTGATACGCCCGCGATCTTCGATAAGTTCCTGGAGGAAGCCGGCCACGAATTCCGTCAAGGCGAAGCGATCGTGCCACCGACACAGGAGGAAGTTGACCGCCTCCAGTCGGCTTCTCGGAAATTTGGCATTACCCTGCTGCCCGACTGGCCCGCCGAAAATTAGTTCACGATGGAGGACGGCGTAGACGGGTTCTGAATATTGGGCGGACGCGCACGGGCGGACATGATGCTGTGAGTGCCACGAAACTCCTGTTGGTCATTCCCCTGGCGGTGGTCTCCGCCTACATTTCGCTTGTCGGGCTGATGTATCTGTCGCAGCGCGCCATCCTCTACCCCGGCGCAAGCGCGGCAGCGCCTCCGGAGCACGCGAGCTGGGGCGAGAACGTCTCCATCCGTACGCCAGACGGAGAGACGCTTCATGGACTGTACAGCCAGGGCGAACCCGGCCAGCCGTCGGTGTTGTTCTTTCTCGGAAACGCCGATCGGGTCAGCAACTATGGCTTTTTCGCTCAGGCGCTGGCCGCGCGCGGCATCGGTCTGCTCGCGATCTCCTACCGCGGCTATCCAGGATCGACCGGGACGCCGAGCGAAGACGGGCTACTGACCGACGGCATTGCTGCGTACGATTGGCTTTCGACGCGCTCCGACGACGAGATCGTGGTACTGGGCCAGTCGCTGGGAAGTGGCGTCGCTGTGAATACGGCCGGGGAAAGACCGGCCTTCGCCGTCATCCTCGTGTCTGCCTTCCAATCGGTCCTTTCGCTCGCGCAGGCGCACTACCCGTTCCTTCCGGTCGCCCTTCTCATCAAGGATCCGTTCCGCTCGGATCTAAGGATGGCGAAGCTGAAGCAGCCGAAGCTGTTTATCCATGGTCGCCGGGACGCCATCATCCCGCTATCTTCGGGTGAGGCTCTCTATCAAATCGCTCCGGAGCCCAAGCAGATGCTGGTCTATGACGGTTCTGGACACAACGATCTTTGGGACGTCCGCATGATCGGCGACATCATCCGCTTTCTTGAGTCGCCCAATAGAAGTGTCTCCCTTCACTCGCCTTGAGCGGATTAGAACGACACAGCCGCGGACGAACTCGAAGAAGCCGAGCAGGAGGCGCCGGACGCTAAGCACTGTTCGCCTTTTGAACTTGCTATCTACCCGCGCGCCTTTAATGTTGAGAGGCCTATCTGCGGCCAACTGGCTGAGGAGAGCCCACCTCATGAAGCCAATGAATGAAGAGCATCTGGCGGTCCTGCGCAGGCACATGGTCGAGGTGATCGCAATCTATGCCGACCTTGCCAGCGAAGAACTGGGCAAGTCGGCGCTCGATGAACGGGTGATGGCAGCGATGCTGCGGGTGCCCCGGCATCTCTTCGTGCCCGCCCAAGCCGCGCCGTTTGCCTACCAGGACACGCCCCTGCCGATCGGCTTCGACAAAACCGTGTCGCAGCCCTTCATGGTCGCCCTCATGACCGATCTCCTTGCTCCCCAACCGGATGAGGCCGTGCTCGAGATCGGCACCGGCCTCGGCTACCAAACCGCAATCCTCGCGGAACTCGCCGGCCAGGTTTGGAGCGTCGAAATCATCGAGGAATTCGCCACCCATGCCGAGGCTCTACTGCATCGCCTCGGCCTATCAAATGTCGGCATTCGTGTCGGCGACGGGTCTCGCGGCTGGCCCGACCGAGCCCCATTCGACAAGATCCTGGTCACCGCGGCGGCCGAGGAGGCACCGCCCGCTTTGCTCGAGCAGCTCAAGCCAATGGGCCGCCTGGTTCTGCCTGTCGGCGCTGAAGAACAGTTGCTGACGGTCATCGACAAGGATTCGGCAGGACAGTTCGAGACGCGGCAACTCATCCCGGTTCGGTTCAGCCGGCTCGAGGCGGCCTGATGCGCGTATAGAATTTGACTCGAATTTTGGCCTCGCTCACACGAGCGGGTGTGAACGCCAGTTCCTCCCACTACATCATGCGCTCATGCCAATCTCGGATGGAACGCCTGCCCAAACTTGGTGTTCGATGTTGGATATTATAAATTACTCGCTGTCTTAGACCGTGTGAACGAATTTCGAGCAAACATCGGCCCGCGAGACGACGACGGACTTGCCCCCAAGGACTGTCCATCAAGCCTGGCAAGATGGCAAGGCGTCACTGGAATGCAGCCGTCGAGGAACGAGAAGGCCCGGGGTGGGATGGATCGCCACATCGGGTTGAACCCATGGAACGACGCGACAAGGAACAGGAGAACCTTTCCCGGCTCGAACGGGCCGCGCAACAAACTGCTGATCCAAAAAGCATGCAGCAGAAGGCGAAAAAGCCCGAGGAAAAATTCCGCTTCAGCCTTCGCAAGGGGGAGCTCTGGTGGACGGTCGGCTTCGCTGCCGCCGCCCTGCTGCTATTTGGCATCCAAGTCCTGATCAATTGGCGTTTGGAATGGTTTGACGCGCCTTTGCGCGTTCGCGTGCTGAACTACGTCAAGGGCGGCCTTCTGATTTTCGTTTTGCTGACCGTGGCGAATGTTATCGAAGTCTTTCTCATCGGCCGAATTCCCAATCGTGTTTCGCGTTTCAACCTGAAACGTATTTTTCGATTGGTCGTCGTCGTCGCCATCGTCTTCGTGGCGATTTCAGTTCTATTTGTGAACTGGTACGCCGCGGTTGTTTCGCTCGGCCTGATTTCATTGGTTCTCGGCTTTGCGCTGCAAATGCCGATCTCCAGTTTCATTGCCTGGATTTACATTCTGGCCAGGGCGCCTTATCGCGTAGGCGACCGCATTCGCATCGGCGATGCCCATGGCGATGTCGTGGATGTCAGCTATCTCGACACGACGTTATGGGAATTCGGCGGCGAACATCTTTGGACCGATCATCCGAGCGGACGCATCATCAAGTTTCCGAACTCCACCGTGTTTAACACGCCGGTCTTCAACTATTCCTGGCCGCTGTTTCCCTATGTCTGGAACGAAATCAAGTTCCAACTCGCCTATGAAAGCGATCTGGAATTCGTGGCGCAAACGATGAGAGAGGTCGTGGAAGAGCAGATCGGCGACATCATGAGCCAGAAGGTGAAGGTCTATAAGCACATCCTATCGAAAACGCCTGTGGACGAACTCGAAGTGAAGGAGCACCCGGTGGTCCATTTTCGCGTCAGCGAAAATACCTGGCTCGAGGCCATCGTGCGCTACCTCGTGCCGCCGAAGGAAGCGGGGCGCACCAAGACGCGCTTGATCAAGGAAATGTTGGCGCGAATGAATGCAAAACCCGATCGCGTGCTGTTTCCGAAGAGCAATTTGAGGTGAGCTTCCCCGCGCCGGCGAGCATGCCGTAGTTCTCGCCCGCTGCGGCGCGTGAGGCGACGTGGATGAAAATGTCCTGGCTCTTTTGAGAATGGGCAATAAAAGGACGCAGTCGCGCTCGCCAAACCTTATTCGGCGGCCGCCAGAAAGAAGCTGTTCTGCGAGGAGGCGGCCAGAGCATGAACTCTGGCTTCAGCCTTGGCGATCAGTTGATAGAATTCCTCCTGCGCTTCGACATCCAGCTGGATGACAGCGTTGACATCGTCTGGCGTGTCACAGATGCAGGCGACGGCCGAGATCGGGCAGATGCCGCCTGGATAACGTTTTCCGGTGCCGGTATAGGCACGGCGGCCCCACCTTTCCGAATAAACAGTCTCTTCGCGGTCGAGGTGCAGAATGGCCCCCTTGCACGCGGTGACGATGGCGGCCTTGCCGTAGGCGAACCAGTGATAGTTCAGCTTCCGCAGAATGTATTTGCCCGTGATGTCCTCGCCCGCCAGCTCGGCCGGGTCACAAATCATTCTGATCATGATCGCGTACCTCTCATAGGCCGCCAATATCCGTGATGACCATTCGCCTGACAAGACAGAAAAACGTAGTATTCGGAGTGACTTAGTCACAAAGTGTTTCCGATTCTTACACTCCCTGGCCGCCTATCCAGGTGGCTGGCGGCGCTGGGGAAGAGCTGCATCCGGAAGATAAAGCAGCAGGTTTGGGGCAACGCCGGCTCTTGCTTCGGCTACCACTTCATTTTGTTCACGTCAGTATAAATGCCAACATTTTGCGGTTTTGAGAGGTGCCCAAGTTCGACATTTTTTTCGGAAACTGCCGTCTTCAGAAAGGTTTTAGACTACCGCACCAGGGCTTCCAGGCGAAAAGCAAAAGCCGTGGCGTTTTTCAGCGATGTTGCTGTCAAATCAAAGAGATAGATGGCGACCCCTGCAGGACTCGAACCTGCGACAACCTGCTTAGAAGGCAGGTGCTCTATCCAGCTGAGCTAAGGGGCCGTCGGGCCGGTCGCCCGGCCTTGCCGCGGACCTCAGTGGGTCCAGGGCTGCATCCGGTTGAAACGGAAATTGTCCGAATAGGACACACTCTTGCGCGTCGCGTCCTTCGGCGCGATGACGCGGTAATCGATGCCGTTGCGTTCGGCATAGGCGATCGCCTGCTCAGCGCTCTCGAAGGTCAGCCGCAACTGCTGCCGCATGTCGCCGGAACTCGTGTACCCCATGATCGGATCGATGGTGCGCGGCTTCTCCTGATCGAACTCCAGCACCCACAGATGCGTCTTGGCCTTGCCGGACTGCATGGCTGTCTTCGCGGGACGATAGATCTTCGCGGACATTGCTTTCAAACGGCTCCCGTCTCTCGGACTGTGATCATGGTCTTGCCCGGATCGCTTTCCATCCGCAACACCATGCGCTGCGAGGCAGTTTCTGCCCCATGCTTCATCTTCCCTTAGCGCAGAATGATTTAAAACGGAATGACTTCCGACAGGAAAATGCAGCTTTTTCAAGTGGGTGCAGCAGCTGGCGGGGATGCCCGCTGCCGACATAAATTGTATTTTTAAATCAAATGGTTAAGTGGTCGGAGTGGAGAGATTCGAACTCCCGACCCTCTGGTCCCAAACCAGATGCGCTACCAGACTGCGCTACACTCCGAGCCGACGAAGGCGGAGATACACGCTTCGCCTGCCACCTGCAACAGCAAATTTGGTCATGCTGCAGGACCCGGCTCAGCGCGCCCCGGCCGGAATGCGTGCGCCGGTGATCCGGTCGGCCGGCCTTATGCCGAGCCGTTTCACCGTTCCGGCGTTGAGCTCGAGCACGAAGGCGACCGCCTCCTTCGAATCGATGATCGCATCGGACAGAGGAACGGCGTTCTCATGAATGGTGCGGATGGTGCCGTCCTCGGCGATGAAAAGCATGTCGAGGGGCAGATAGGTGTTCCTCATCCACATCATCACCCGCCGCGTCTCGCCGAAATCGAACAGCATGCCGTGATCCGGCGCCATCTGACGGCGAAACATCAGACCATGCTCGCGCTGCTCCGGTGCGATTGCCAGTTCGACGGTGAGGTCATGGGCCTGCCCCCCGCCGGTGAGGAGCCTAATCCTGTCCGTTTCGAAGGCGACGTCCGCGGCGAGCGACAAGACGGACAGCGACAACAAAAAAAGCGCCGCAATGGCGCTTCTCGCAACGAGGCCACGAAGCATGCGCATCAATGTGACCGATTGGTCGGTGTCGGGCCGTCCGGATGGATCTCAGCAGCCATCAACCCCTTCTCTCCGTCACCGAAGCGGCACAGCACCACCTGGCCGGGGCGCAGTTCCGTCAGGCCAAAACGGCGGAGGGTTTCCATATGCACGAAGATGTCCTCGGTCCCCTCGCCGCGCGTCAGGAAGCCGAAGCCCTTGGTCCGGTTGAACCACTTGACAAGCACCCGTTCCAGCCCACTCGTCGGCGTCACCTGGACATGGGTGCGCACCGGCGGGAGTTGCGAGGGGTGAACCGCCGTCGACTGATCCATGGAGAGAATGCGGAAGGCCTGGTAACCGCGCTCGCGCTTTTGAATAAGTGCGACGACACGCGCGCCTTCCAGCACGGTCTGGTAGCCGTCGCGCCTCAGGCAGGTGACGTGCAGCAGGACATCCTGCATGCCGTTGTCGGGAACGATGAAGCCGAAGCCCTTGGCGACGTCGAACCACTTGATGACACCGGTGATCTCAACGAGATCAAGAGCGTCATTGCCAAGGCCGTCATTCTCGATGACGCCTTTTGAAGATGTTCTGTCCGCCATTCTCCCAGCCCCTCGTTACGCGCAACTCTCGATACGGTTAACTGATTCTTATGGACCAGAATAACATCGTCCCGCTGCGCATGCGCAAGTCCCTCGACATAAATTGGCCGGGGTCATTTATGGGGCCGCAGGCTTGCCTCTGGCTTGCTGTCGCTTAAGTATACGCCATCTTCGGCAAAACAGGGACAATCCAATGCGCTATCTGCACACGATGGTTCGTGTAAAGGACCTCGACCAGGCTCTCCATTTCTATTGCACGCTGTTCGGCCTCCAGGAAATTCGCCGATACGAGAACGAGAAAGGCCGCTTCACGCTCGTCTTCCTCGCGGCACCTGGTGACCTCGACCGTGCCAAAGCAGAGGTATCGCCTTGCCTTGAACTCACCTACAACTGGGACACCGAGGACTATACCGGTGGACGCAATTTTGGTCACCTCGCCTATGAGGTCGATGACATCTACGCCTTTTGCAAGCACCTGATGGATAATGGCGTGACGATCAACCGACCGCCCCGCGACGGTCACATGGCCTTTGTCCGCTCGCCCGACGGCATTTCGATCGAGATCTTGCAGAAGGGAGAGCACCTCTCGGCACAGGAGCCCTGGGCCTCCATGGGCAACACCGGCGCCTGGTAAGCCTCGCGCAACCCGGACCTCTCAAGATTGGAAGGTGCGACTGGTATCGCATGATTTCCGTGATCGGAGACGTACTCCGGAACGAAATCATGCGGCACGTCAATGTGATACAGCGAACCTCGCGCGTCTGAATGCGCAGCCGCTGTAGGCCGGTTCGGCACGGCGCGCAGGACCGAGTTTGAAGATCAGCCGCAGCGGCTGGCGATCGCGATCTCAAGGCCCGGCCAACGCGCCGGGCCTTTGCATATCTTTTGTGAAGTCGGAAGGGTTAGCGCCAGTTTACAAATTGCGCGGCATCTACTAATTTCCGCGCCATAGTTGAAACGGGGTTATGCTTCGCAATCAAATTGCGGCATCGTAGCCCTTTACTTGGCCTGACCTTCCCGTGGCGGGAGAATTTCTCGCCGCGAGAGAAAAGTTGTCTGTTCTGGGCAATGTTTCGGAACTGAGACTTGATGCATGTCGATGGGTGAATCCCAGGCATGCGCGGAGAGCGGGGATAAGACGTTGCAACAGTTGGACTCGAGATGCGCGCTCCTTTCGGTCGGGCGCGCCGCGGCGTTCTCAATATCACTCCTTACGCTAAGCGGATGCGTCTCGGCGGTCGCGGACGGCAACGGCGCCAATCTGGTCGAAACGCAGCAAGCCGCTGCTTCATCGAGCGCCGCGACGCCGAACTCGGACGGCGGGCTTCCCGATGACCAGCCCGCCGCGTCCGGCGCAGGCAAAACCGCTCAACAGGAAACAGAGGATTCCGCTGGCCATGCGGATACGGCCGCTTTGCAACAGGGCCTGACGATGCAGAGCACCGGCCTCAACGCCACGTCGTCGAGCATTTACGGGCAGTCGACCGTTACTGGCAGCGTGCCTGCAAGCGCCGATGAGCCCTCCGGAGCACCGTCCGGCGCTGCTGCCCGTTCGGGAGTGAACGCGACGAGCAACAGCCTTTTCGGTCGCGCTCAGCCGGCCACTCCGCCCGTCTTGCCGGACCAGGAAGGCGCGAGCAACGCGACTCCGACGGGCGCGCAGCCTGGCACAGCGAGCACTACCAGCGCGGCAGACCTTCCTTCCGCAGTGCCCTTGCCGACGAGCCCGCAGGCGGCGCGTGCCGGCGAGACATCCGCTCCCTTGCAGGCGGTCGAAGTCGCATCGACCGGGCAGGTGGCGCCGCCTTTGGCGGACCCCGCTCAGCCCACCTCGCCCGAGCGCGACGAGAAGAACCCGCAGCAGACGGCCAAGAGTTGGACGCTCGCAAGTCTCTTTGCCGCCAAAAAACGCAAGCCGAATCTGCGGAGCAGCGACGAAAGCGACGCGGATGCCACAGCGAAGCGGACCATCACGACCGGCAACGCGCCTGAGCCGCAGGTCGCCTCGCTCGCCTACACGGCGCTGCCGGGCGTCAAGCTCAATCCGCTGTTCAACATGGACCACGCCGACCACGCGGGTGAAGAGGATGACGCGCCTGTCGAGGTCGCCAATCTCTCGGGCCTTGCCCGCCTCGCACCAAGCGGACTCATCTTGCAGACGGAGAGCGTGGAAACCGGCTGTTTCAAACCGGCACTCATGGAGATGCTGAAAAACGTGGAGCGGCATTACGGCCAGAAGGTGATGGTCACATCGGGCCTTCGCCCGATCAAGGTCAACCGGAAACGCCAATCGCTTCACACGCGCTGCGAAGCGGCCGACATTCAGGTCAAGGGCGTCAGCAAGTGGGACCTCGCCGACTATCTCAGGAGCCTGCCTGGCCGCGGCGGTGTCGGTACGTATTGCCATACCGAATCGGTTCATATCGACATCGGCCGGCAGCGTGATTGGAACTGGCGCTGCCGCCGTCGCAACGGCTGAAGGTCGCCGGCGGCGATGTCAATTTTTCTGAGAAAAAGTGCGATTTGCCGCTTGCGGGAATCCGAAGTGCTCTCTATAAGCCACCTCGTCTTGCAGCGCCTCGCGTCTTTCCGACACAAAAAGGTCGCCGCAAGCTGGGCGCCCATCGTCTAGCGGTTAGGACGCCGCCCTTTCACGGCGGTAACACGGGTTCGAGTCCCGTTGGGCGTGCCACTCTCCTTAGCTAATACTTGCAGATACTTCGGCATTTCAGCCCAAGGCGCGTCTATGCTTATGCGCGACAGGCGCCTAAGGTGATGCTCTTAAATTTCCGCAGAAAAATCAAAAATATTGCTTCAGACGACTTGCGTGAACGCCAAGCCCTCTCTATAAGCCACCTCGTCTTGCAGTGTGCACAAGCTGCTGACTGGCACGGTTTAACACCGTGCTGGGCGCCCATCGTCTAGCGGTTAGGACGCCGCCCTTTCACGGCGGTAACACGGGTTCGAGTCCCGTTGGGCGTGCCATTCTCTAAATTTTTCCAATACTTGTTCGGCTGCCCTGCGTCTGATCGGCATTGGCGCCGCATGGTGATCCACGCGCACCGCCTGACCCGGTCCGAGCCCAGGCGGCACCAACCGCCCACTACAGAGGAGCCGCAGACGCACGTCGCTGCGGCGTTTCCCGTCTTACCCTTCCTTGATGACAGCGACATTCACCTCGCCGTCGGATGCTACCGTGCAGGCGATGGTCGCCGAACGCGGCTCGACGCCACCCTGGCGCAGGTAGTCGATCTTGACGTCGAGCGTGGCGGTCCGCGCACCGGCATCGCCCGCGCGTACCGGCTCGGCGAGGCTGGTCTCGATGGCAGCCGGATTGTATGGCGCGGCCCATTGGGCGATCGCCTCGTTGCAACGGTCGACGGTCGGCTGGTCGGCCGGAGAAATGCCGTGGCTGACCGGCGTTACCGGTTCCGGCAGCAAATCGGCCGCGAAGGCCGGACCGGCGAGAAAAAGCACGGCGGCGCTGAGCATTCCGATCGTGTTCATGGCCTGTAGTCCTTTTCCAAGAATGTGACCGGCTATTCTAGCGTGTCTGTGCAGCAAAATAGCAGTGCGCCTTTTGACGGATGGAAGGAGGATACTCCGTGGCAAGGTCTCGACGCGTCGCAGTCGGCAGGGACGCGTTGCGGGACGACCGCTTCGCTTAGATCACGATGACTTGGGTCGAATCGACCCAAGTCATAAACGTGATCGATTCTAATGGGTTAGAGCGGGATGCGGGCGGAAAACCGCGTACACTTTTCCTCATCCCGCTCTAAGTCACGGCGACGACCGTACCGTTCGGGTCGAGATGGCACCTCACCCGCGCCTGACGGACTTCGATGGCGCCGCGTCCTGCATATTCTATGCGCACCGCAATCGGGGCCGTGAGCCCGCCATCGCGTGTCGAGACGGCAGGACCGGCGCCGGCGGCGCGTATGCGCACGGCACCAAGGGGCAATGCAGCCGACGTGATCGCCTGGAGGCAGGTGCGAATCACGGCGCCTGGTCCATCCGTAATCGCTCCCGTTGTCATCGGGTCCGTCACGGCATCGCCCAAAAGGCCTTGTTGGTATTCGCCGCGCTCGCCAGACCCCTTTAGCGGCCACAGCGTAGAAGGCAGGCGGATGGGTGGCTGTACGCCTGTCGCGGAAGCAATGCCGGCAATCGCTCCCGCACGGGCACTCTTTGGAATGCCGCTCCTTTTTGGAGATCCAGGGCCTGGGGCAAGACCAGTCAAGGCGCCGCTCGGAGGCGCTCCCTTGCCTTTCGACGTCGCTATCCCTCCACCGGAGCCCGCCGGTTTGCCGCCCCTCGTATGGCCAGCGTTGCCGCCGACCCAACTGCGAGATTTCGCAAATGCGCCGGCCTTTGCTCCGCCTCCTGCACTGCTTCCTGAAGATTTGCCAACCTTGCCACTCCCAACTCCGCTTCCGGTCGATTTTCCATGACTCTTACCGCCATGACTCTTGCCGCCGGTGTTGCTGCCAGGTCCACTGTTTGGTCCGGCCGTTGCGCCGGCCGAGACCCCGGCCGTCACTCCGCCCCCCGCACTGTTCACCGACGAGCCGCCAGCTTTGCCGCCCGCCGCGACGGCGCGTTCAAGTACCGGGGCGATCCCCAACGCAACTGCAACGAGAAATGTAGCAGCCATGTATGTGCGCATCGCCGTAATCCTCATCGGCGCTGGAAACACTTCGACTTCCCTTTTTCACCAAAGGCCAGGCAGGAGCCGCCTAGGGAGAAGCGCCTCGGGCAGCGGCTTGGGTGCACGCTCGACACCCGTCGCCCGGCGCTCGACACGGGTCTTGCGGATTTCAACTTCTTTCCGCGGCGCTGCACGGACACGGCCACCGGCCCGATCGCCTGCGTCCTCCGACGCACGCTGCTGCGCCGCCAATATTCCGGTCAATTGCTTCTTTGCCGCGTCCCGTTCCTGGCGAACCGCGTCGAGATCGCTAGCGAGCGATCTTACCTTCTCTCGTTCCAATGCAAGCTCTTCACCAGCCCGCTTTGCTGCGGCCTCGGCCATCTGGCCAGCCAGCACTACGGCGGCTTTCTCCGCCGCTGCCAGGTCGGCATCCGGCTCGAGGACAGCGACCGAAGGCGCCACCGCGGGATTGCCCCTATCCTTCATCGCTGCTTCCTGCTCCCGGCGAACCGTGTCGAGTTCCCGAGCGAGCGACTTTACCTTCTCGCGTTCCAATGCGAGCTCTTCGCCAGCCCGCTTTGCTGCAGCCTCGGCCATCTGGCCAGCCAGCACGACGGCGGCTTTCTCCGCTGCTGCCAAGTCGGCATCCGGCTCGAGGACAGCGGCCGATGGGGCCACGGCGGGACTGCCCCTATCCTTCATCGCTGCGGCGCGCTCCCGGCGAACCGTGTCAAGCTCCCGGGCGAGCGACTCTACCTTCTCGCGTTCCAATGCGAGCTCTTCGCCAGCCCGCTTCGCCGCAGCCTCCGCTGCCTGGCGAGCGCGCACGGCGGCTTTCTCCGCTGCTGCCAAGTCGGCATCCGGCTCGAGGACAGCGGCCGATGGGGCCACGGCGGGACTGCCCCTATCCTTCATCGCTGCGGCGCGCTCCCGGCGAACCGTGTCAAGCTCCCGGGCGAGCGACTCTACCTTCTCGCGTTCCAATGCGAGCTCTTCGCCAGCCCGCTTCGCCGCAGCCTCGGCTGCTTGGCGAGCGCGCACGGCGGCTTTCTCCGCCGCTGCCAAATCGGCATCCGGCTCGATGACGGCAGCCGATGGGGCCACGGCGGGATTGCCCCTATCCTTCGTCGCCGCTTCGTGCTTCCGGCGAACCGTGTCGAGCTCCCGGGCGAGCGACTTTACCTTCTCGCGTTCCAATGCGAGCTCTTCGCCAGCCCGCTTCGCCGCAGCCTCGGCTGCCTGGCGAGCGCGCACGGCGGCTTTCTCCGCCGCTGCCAAGTCGGCATCGGCCTCCAAGGCAGCGGGCGATTGGCGGGCCACGGCGAGATCGCGCTCGAAGGCTCCAAGCTTATGCCGCGCTTCCTCAAGCGCCCGTCTCTCGTACGCCAGGGCCGCTTCCGCGGCGTCTCGCGCCCTGAGCGCGGCAGCCTTTGACCGCATCGCACCAGCGGCTTTGGCCTCCAACTCTTCGACGACCTGCAGCATCATCGTCAGATCGCGCGCGAGTGCTTCGGCTCTTTGGCGCTGTTTTTCGGCGACTCGCCGCATCGCCTCAAGGTCTCTTCGCGCCGCCAACAACGCACGGCGGAGAATTTCCTCCAGCTTGCCGCCAGCCAGTTGCACGCCGCCGGGTGCATCGACTTCCTGGCTCGCCGCGAGGAGCTTTTCCTCCGGTGCGGCACTCCTGACGCGTTCGCGCCCAGCCAACGCACCTGCCTCGTCGATCGACGCTTCCGCGGCCTGCCCCAGCGCCACCGCATCCGCTGCCTGCCCGAACTGAGGCTTCATGGCTTCGTATTGGGCCGGCGCAACGCCGAACAGATGTCCCGCACTCGGAAGGCCGGGCGTCTCAGGTGTCGCAATCGTCGTGATCTCGTTGAGCGGCGCCGTATCGACTATGCTGCGACGCAATGCCTGTCCCGAAGCGCGCGTTTCGAGCATGTCGTGCGGGCCGACTCGATCAGCATTGGCTGCGTGCCCTCCATCGGGGGACTCAAGCAGCAAGCAGAGGCAGACCGAAATGAGGCTAAGCGTTGCCATAGCCGTGTCCCGCCGGGCAAAGGGTGATATTACTGCCTTGGCTCGCTCCTCGCTAGGGGCAATGCCGGGCCGACGCATCTCACCTCTGAGATGCCGCTAAAGAAAGGGCTCAACAACGGCATTGCTTCCGCTTGCCCGTTGGCGATGGCCTCGCGCCAGGCTGCAGCTTAGGGCGAGCAGGCGCAGCCTTCATCCAAGAAAGCCTGGCAAAATCAAGCGAATGGCAGTGCCCTTGGGCGTGCCATTCCTCCTCTTTCCCATTTCATCTTTTTCATAGTATGTTGCTTCGGGTCAGGCGCCCATCGTCTAGCGGTCAGGACGCCGCCCTCTCACGGCGGTAACACGGGTTCGAGTCCCGTTGGGCGTACCAAGTTCCTCGCCGACTTGCCCGTCCTCGTCTCCCCGGCCGTTTTCCAAGAAAAATCGGCCTTGGTCACGCTCGGTCACTTGCAGGAATCCAAAGCCCCCACTATAAGCCACCTCGTCTTGCAGCGCCGTGCATCGATCCGGGCACAAAGGTTCTGCAAACTTGACTCGCGCGGTTCAAAGACCGTGCAGAGGCGCCCATCGTCTAGCGGTCTAGGACGCCGCCCTTTCACGGCGGAAACACGGGTTCGAGTCCCGTTGGGCGTGCCATTACTAAGCAAAATCAAACAATTGCACTGCCCTGCTCTATGCTATTGTCAGGTCGGCAGAGCGTGCTCGCGCCGTTTGCGTTTCGATCCCGACGGGCCTATCCTTATATTTTCGAATTCGCTTTATTAGAAGCCGGCTATATGAATTTTCACCGGCGAGAAACAGTCTTTCTCCTGCCCCGGCCCCAAGCCGCTGGCTTGAGCCCGGCCGGCAGCAAACAGGGGCGATCCATGACATATCACGCTTCGACATTGATGATGGCTTGCGTCTTTATCATTGCGTCGCTTGCCTCATGCACGACCATAACAGGCAGTATCGAATCCGAGCCCGGATCGCATCAGATAGCGGGCCATCCGTACCGGACGTTGAACGATTGTGTCCGCAGGGGTCCCGTTGGGCGATTTGATCTGAAATGCGACGTTCCGTTGCTCGGTTACCGCAACTTCTCCGACCCGACGATCGTGCCGCAGAGCGGAGCACCCGGGGGATTCGCTTTTCAATAGTTGCGGCCCCCCGGCGCCGGGTAATCGCAAGCACCTTACAGCGCCGCGCGTCTTATCAGACGCGCAAAGGGCGCTGTAACACTTTGAATTGCTGCATGTTTTGTCCTTAAATCGAGGTCGGTTTAAGGAGACATGCAGTAGGATCAGGCAAGGCTTGAACGTGTTTTCACGGGCTCGCCGTCATCAGCCGGCCTTCGCCGCGTCCGTCACACGCAGTTGAACCCGGCGCGTACCCTGCCAGAGATCCGCCGAAACCGATCCGGCGACATGGACCGTCGAGCCGCGACTGCCGAGCAGGAAATCGCCGAGCGGCGTTTCCGTCGCCCGGAAGGCGATGCCGTCGACCCTACTGCCGTCGTGGCCCTCGAGCGTCACCTTGATATGGTTGGCGCCGACCTGGCGGCTGTCGCGCAGCCGATGCTGGGGAAAGGCGAAGACCGGCTGCGGATGGGCCGAGCCATAGGGACCGGCCTGGTCAAGAAGGTCGACGAGGTCGAGCGTCGCCCCGGCCGCGGCCAGCGCGCCGTCGAGCTTGAGCGTCTCAACGGCGACGAGGTCGCGCACTGCGCTCTCGGCGCGCTCCTCGAAGAACTGGCGCAATCGCCCGAGCTTGGCTCGCTCGACAGTCAGGCCGGCGGCCATGGCGTGGCCGCCCCCCTTGACGAGAAGGCCGTCATCGACGGCGGCGCGAACGAGCCGACCCATATCGAAGCCGGGGATCGATCGACCGGAACCCGTACCCCGGCCGTTCGGATCGAAGGCGATGGCGAAGGCCGGCCGGCGGAATTTCTCCTTGATGCGTGCCGCAATGAGACCGACGATGCCGGGGTGCCAGTTTTCCCTGGCGGTGATTATGACGGTGGCACCCTCGCCCGTGCCGTATTCCGCCAGCACTTCCGCCTCGGCCTCGGCAAGCATCGCCGCCTCCATCGCCTGCCGCTCGCGATTGAGCTCATCGAGCTGGCTGGCGATCACCTCGGCTGCCGTGGCGTCGTCGAGGGTCAACAGCCGACTACCGAGCGCGGCATCGCCGATCCGGCCACCCGCATTGATGCGCGGCCCGATCAGGAAGCCGAGATGATAGGGCGTGACCGGGCCGCCGATCGCCGCCTTGCGAAGAAGCGCCGCCAACCCATTGTTCCCCATATGCCGTGCGGCGATCAGCCCCTTGACCACATAGGCACGGTTCAGCCCCTTCAGCGGGACGACGTCGCAGACCGTTGCCAGCGCGACCAGGTCGAGCAGCGCCAGCAGATCGAATGAGGCGGCGCGCGGCACGCCCGCCAGGCGCAGCACCCGCAACGTGTTGACGAGCACCAGATAGACGACACCGGCAGCGCAGAGATGCCCCTGGCCCGACAAGTCATCCTCGCGATTGGGATTGACAAGAGCATGGCAGGGCGGAAGCGTCGCCCCCACCTGGTGATGATCGATGACGACCACGTCTACGCCACGTTCGGCAGCGACGGCGAGCGATTCATGGCTGGTCGAACCGCAGTCGACGGAGACGATCAGTCCGGCACCGTTCTCGATCAGCTGTTCGATCGCCTGCGGATTGGGCCCGTAGCCCTCGAAGATGCGGTCGGGAATATAGATCTCGGCCCGGATGTCGAAATGACGCAGGAAGCGCAGCATCAGTGCAGAGGACGCTGCGCCGTCGACGTCGTAGTCGCCGAAGATCGCGACTTTCTCGCCGTGCCGAATGGCGTGGGCGAGCCGCTCCGCCGCCTTGCGGCAATCGGTCAGAACGTCCGGATCGGGCATCAGCGCGCGCAGCGTCGGGTCGAGAAATTGAGCCGCGTCGTCCAGCCCGACACCGCGGCCTGCCAGCACCCGTGCGATGAGCTCCGAATAGCCATGCACCTGGCTGATCGCCAAGGCCCGATTCTGCCCGGCCTGGTCCAAGCGCGAGACCCAACGCTGACCGCTGATCGAGCGTTCGACGCCGAGAAATGCCCGCTCTATCGGATCCGCCAATAGGTTCATGTTGCCTGTCCGCCCGAAGTCCCTCCGTTCTTAGCGAAGATTTCGAGGCGGAAAAACCGGCAGGCCGGGCGCTCCGGCCCGCGACAGGCATGCCAGAGCGGTTTCTCAACAGATTTAATGCAAATGCGCGATCACCAGTCCTTGGGCCGCTCGATGCGGATGACCTGCGGTTCACCGACGAGATAACCCTCGCCCTTGATCGAGACGATCGCCTTGCGCACCGAGGCTTCGTGCGTGGCATGCGTGACCAGGATGATCGTCTTCGGTTCGGCAGGATCCGCATAGTGCTTGGAATGCTGCATGATCGATTCGAGCGAGATGTCGTTCTGTGCCATATGGCCGGCTATGTTGGCGAACACGCCCGTGCGATCGACCACTTTCAGACGGATGAAATATCCGCCCTCGTGGCTCTGCATCCGGGCCTGCTTGTAAGGCAACAGCGCCGTGGTCGGCCGCCCGAAGGCCGGGACGTGCTGGGCGCCCGGTCGGCTCTTGGCGATATCGGCGATATCGCCAAGCACGGCCGAGGCCGTCGCATTGCCGCCGGCACCGGGGCCGACCATCAGCAATTCGCCCAGAATGTCCGACTCGACCGCGACCGCGTTCGTCACGCCGTCGACCTGTGCGATGACGGAATCATAGGGCACCATCGTCGGATGGACGCGCTGCTCGATACCGCTCTCGGTGCGCTGCGCCACGCCGAGCAGCTTGATGCGGTAGCCAAGGTCGGCAGCCGCCTGGATGTCCTCGATCGAAATATTGGTGATGCCTTCCAGGTAAATATCGTCGGCGGCGATCGCCGTGCCGAAGGCGAGGCTGGTCAGGATCGAGAGCTTGTGCGCGGTGTCGTTGCCCTCGATATCGAAGGCCGGGTCCGCTTCGGCGTAGCCAAGACGCTGCGCTTCCTTCAGGCAAGCCTCGAAGGTCAGCCCTTCCCTCTCCATCTTGGTCAGGATGTAGTTGCAGGTGCCGTTCATGATCCCGTAGACGCGCGAAACGGTATTGCCCGTCAGGGACTCGCGGAGCGCCTTGATGACCGGGATACCGCCCGCGACCGCCGCCTCGTAGTTGAGCAGCGCGCCCTGCTCCTCGGCGATGGCGGCGAGTTCGATGCCGTGCTTGGCAAGCAGCGCCTTGTTGGCGGTAACCACATGGATGCCGCGCTTGAGGGCCGCCTTGACCGAGGAATAGGCCGGATCGCCGGCGCCGCCCATCAACTCGACGAAGACATCGATGTCCGCCTCGGAAGCGAGCGCCACCGCATCCTCGAACCAGGCGGCCTTCGCCAGATCGACGCCGCGGTCCTTGCTGCGGTCCCTTGCCGCCACGGCAACAAGCTCGATCGGCCTTCCGCACGTCGTTGCCAGCATCTCATGACGTTCCTGGAGAATCCGCACGAGCGAGGCACCAACCGTCCCCAAGCCCGCAATGCCGATTTTGAGGGCATCTGCCATAGCAAGTTCCTAACATGTAGAAGGCGCCCCGCCGGACTGGCGGGGCCATTGTGTGCGAAGGTCGGCTCTGATCTTACCGATGCGCATTCAACGAGACGACATTGTGCATCGTCTCATCCGCCGTCGACAGGAAGCGCTTGATGTTGCGCGCCGCCTGGCGGATGCGGTGCTCGTTCTCGACCAGCGCCAGGCGGACATAGTCGTCGCCCTGCTCGCCGAAACCGATGCCTGGGGCCACCGCGACATCCGCCTTCTCGACCAGCAGCTTGGAGAATTCCAGAGAACCGAGGTGGCGGAATTTTTCCGGGATCTTCGCCCAGGCGAACATCGTCGCCGGCGGCGGCGGCACTTCGAAGCCGGCCTTGCCGAAGCTGTCGACCATCACGTCGCGGCGGCGCTTGTAGATGTTGCGGACCTCGGCGATGTCGCTGCCGTCGCCGTTCAGCGCCTGGGTCGCGGCCACCTGGATCGGCGTGAAGGCGCCGTAGTCGAGGTAGGATTTCACCCGCGTCAGCGCCGCAATCAGCCGCTCGTTGCCGACCGCAAAGCCCATGCGCCAGCCAGGCATCGAGAAGGTCTTCGACATCGAGGTGAATTCAACCGTGACGTCGATCGCGCCCGGCACTTCCAGGACCGAGGGCGGCGGCACGTCGTCGAAATAGATTTCCGAATAGGCAAGGTCCGACAGCACGATGATGTCGTGCTTCTTCGCGAAGGCGATGACGTCCTTGTAGAAATCAAGCGTCGCGACCTGGGCCGTCGGATTGGACGGATAGTTGAGGATCAGCGCCAGGGGTTTCGGGATCGAGTGCTTCACGGCGCGCTCGAGCGGCGGGAAGAAGCTCTCGTCGGGCTCCACCGAGATCGAGCGGATAACGCCGCCGGCCATCAGGAAGCCGAAGGCGTGGATCGGATAGGTCGGGTTCGGGCACAAAACGACATCGCCCGGAGCGGTGATCGCCTGGGCCATGTTGGCGAAGCCTTCCTTCGAACCAAGCGTGGCGACGACCTGCGTCTCGGGATTGAGCTTGACGCCGAAGCGGCGGGCATAATAGGCGGCCTGGGCGCGACGCAGCCCGGGAATGCCCTTCGACGACGAATAACGATGCGTGCGCGGGTCCTGGACGACCTCGCAAAGCTTGTCGACGATCGACTGCGGAGTGGGAAGATCCGGATTGCCCATGCCGAGGTCGATGATGTCAGCACCGGCGGCTCGCGCGCTTGCTTTCAAACGGTTGACCTGTTCGAAAACATAGGGCGGCAAACGCCGGACTTTGTGAAACTCTTCCATCTCCAGACCTCATTTGGCGCGCGCTTTCACGGGCCTTTTCGGCAATCGCTCAACATGCGCGGGGTGAATGGCCGTCAGTGCGGCTACTCAACGCTTTGCGGCCAAATCACGAGAAAGGCAAGCGCTAATTCTCGATCTGTTTCAGCGCTTCGGCCCCATGCTGTTCGGCGAGCAACTGCAATTCCTTCAGACGGCGCTGATACTCCGCTTCGGAGATGGCGCCGGATTTACGCTGCGCGGCAAGTGCCGTCAGCCGCCCCTGCATGTTTACAGCCTCTTCGTCGGTCATCTGCTGCATGGCGGCAGGTTTCTGCCCATAGACCGAAGGGTAGGTGGCGAGATCGGCCGTCGAATTGCATCCGGCAAGCAGGCCTGCAAGGATCAACCCGGAAATCCGGGAAAGCGAACGCTGGTTTCCGACGACGAGCATGCTGGCGATGACCTCTGTTTTTAAGGGGCGACGATGCGCTAGCCCTTGTAATCATTTTCGGGCAGAATGTAAAAATACAAAACAAACAACGTGCTGTGGAGGACGCCGGGTGACATCAGACAAGGCCGAGGACACCACGGGCAAGGGCGGCTACCCGGGCTTCGATCCCAAATCGGTCGAACCCTACATCGTCAAGGACCCCCAGAACCTGGCCGTCAACCTGGCCCGCGCGGCCGAGCAGATGGGAAAGGCTGCGTCCGCATGGCTGGCGCCGCGGGAGACCGGCGAGAAAAAAGACACCTTCGCAGAACCTGTCTCCGACATGGTCAAGACTCTCTCCAAAGTCTCCGAATACTGGCTTTCCGATCCGCGCCGGACGCTGGAAGCACAGACGCACCTGATGGGGAGCTTCTTCGACATCTGGTCGCGGACATTGCACCGGATGGCCGGCGACAACGTCGCCGAATCGGAGAGCCTCCAACGCAACGACAAGCGCTTTGCGGACGAGGACTGGGTGAAGAACCCGTTCTTCGACTTCGTTCGCCAGGCCTATTTCGTCACATCCGACTGGGCGGAGCACATGGTCGAGGAGGCCGAGGGGCTCGACGATCATACCCGCCACAAGGCCGCCTTCTACGTCCGCCAGATTTCCAGCGCGCTCTCCCCGAGCAACTTCATCACCACCAATCCGCAACTCTACCGGGAGACCGTGGCTACGAGCGGCGCCAATCTCGTCAAGGGCATGAAGATGCTCGCCGAGGACATCGCCGCCGGGCGCGGCGAACTCCGGCTCAGGCAAACGGATACCAGCAAGTTTGCCATCGGCGAGAACATTGCGATCACCCCGGGCAAGGTGATCGCGCAATCCGAGATTTGCCAGGTCATTCAGTATGAGGCGAGCACCGAAACGGTGCTGAAGCGACCGTTGCTGATCTGCCCGCCGTGGATCAACAAGTACTACGTGCTCGATCTCAACCCGCAGAAATCCTTCATCAAATGGGCTGTGGATCAGGGCCACACGGTCTTCGTCATTTCCTGGGTCAATCCGGATGAGCGCCACGCCCAGAAGGGCTGGGAGGCCTATGCGCGCGAAGGTGTCGGTTTCGCGCTCGACACGATCGAACAGGCAACCGGCGAGCGGGAGGTCAATGCGATCGGCTATTGCGTCGGCGGTACCCTGCTCGCCGCCACGCTGGCGCTCCATGCCGCCGAGGGCGACGACCGGATCCGCTCGGCGACACTCTTCACGACCCAGGTGGATTTCACCTATGCAGGCGACCTCAAGGTCTTTGTCGATGACGACCAAATCGAGCAGATCGAAGCCAAGATGAGCACGACGGGCTACCTCGAGGGCTCGAAAATGGCGACCGCGTTCAACATGCTTCGTGCCTCCGAACTGATCTGGCCGTATTTCGTCAACAACTACCTGAAGGGCCAGGACCCCCTGCCCTTCGACCTGCTCTACTGGAACTCCGATTCGACGCGGATGCCCGCCGCCAACCACTCCTTCTATCTGCGCAATTGCTATCTCGAGAACAAGCTCGCGAAGGGTGAGATGGTCCTTGCCGGCCGCAAGATGTCGCTCGGCGACGTGACGATCCCCATCTACAACCTGGCCACCAAGGAAGATCACATCGCGCCTGCGAAGTCCGTCTTCCTCGGCAGCGGGCTCTTCGGCGGCAAGGTCACCTTCGTTCTATCGGGCTCCGGCCACATCGCCGGCGTCGTCAACCCGCCGGACAAGAGCAAATATCAGTTCTGGACGGGCGGGCCCCCGAAGGGCGATCTGGAGGCGTGGTTCGAGAAGGCAAAGGAGACGCCGGGTTCCTGGTGGCCGCACTGGCAGGACTGGACCGAAAAGCTCGACAAGCGGCGCGTTCCGGCCCGCAAGGCGGGTGGGCCGCTCAACTCGATCGAGGAAGCGCCGGGCTCCTACGTGCGCGTGCGCGCCTGAGATACGGGACGCATCGTGAATTTTTCCCGTCCGCTCGTTCCAGCGACGCTTCTCCAGCGTTACAAGCGCTTCCTGTTCGATGCAGACCTTGCCGACGGGACGCGGATCACCGGCTCTTGCCCGAACACCGGTTCGATGCGCGGCCTGACGGCGCCCGGATCGGCAATCTGGCTGTCCGAGCATGACTCGCCGACGCGCAAATATCGACACATGCTGGAAATCGTCGAGGCGAACGGCACGCTTGTCGGCATCAATACCGGGCTGCCGAACCGGATCGCCGAGGAAGCGATCGCCGCCGCACTGGTCAGCGATCTACATACGTACGAAACGCTCCGCCGCGAGCAGAAATATGGGCGCAATTCAAGAATCGACATTCTGCTCAGCGATCCCCAAAAGGGCCTCGCCTATGTCGAGGTGAAGAACGTCCATTTCAGCCGCGCCGAGGCCTTGGCGGAATTTCCGGACAGCCCGACTGAGCGCGGCGCCAAGCATCTCGACGAACTCGGTGACATGGTCGAGGCGGGACATCGGGCGATCATGCTGTATCTTGTTCAAAGAGACGACTGCAGCGCCTTGCGGATATGCCGCGACCTCGATCCGGTTTATGCTCGGGCATTCGAGCGAGCCGCTCAACGCGGCGTCGAAGCCTATGCGATCCGATGTGCGATATCGCCCTTCGAGATCGTGCCGGCCGGAGCGATGATAGTGGACGAACCGGTCGTTGCTGATTTAAGAAAACCGCCTGAAACATCGAAAGTCTTGGAATGGTAACTTATATCGAGGCCGGCGCTGCCCCTTACAAGAACACCGGCGTCATTCGTCTCTACGGGCCGGATGGATTCGAAGGCATGCGCAAGGCCTGTCAGGTGACGGCACGCTGCCTGGACGAACTGGTATCGCGGGTACGCCCCGGCGTGACGACGGAAGAGATCGATCGGTTCGTCTTCGAATTCGGCATGGACAACGATGCGCTGCCCGCGACCCTGAACTATCGCGGCTATACCAAGTCGTCCTGCACCTCGATCAATCACGTCGTCTGCCATGGCATACCGAACGACAAGCCCCTGCGCGACGGCGATATCGTCAACATCGACGTCACCTATGTCGTCGATGGCTGGCATGGCGACTCCAGCCGGATGTACCCGGTCGGCGAGATCAAGCGCGCCGCCGAACGGCTGCTCGAAGTCACCCATGAATGCCTGATGCGCGGTATCGCGGCGGTTCGGCCCGGCGCCCGCACCGGCGCGATCGGCGAGGCCATCCAGATCTATGCGGAATCGGAGCGCTGCTCGGTCGTCCGGGACTTCTGCGGGCACGGCGTCGGCCGCCTGTTCCACGATGCCCCGAACATCCTCCACTACGGCAACGCCAGTGAGGGGCCGGAACTAAAGGAAGGCATGATCTTCACGATCGAGCCGATGATCAATCTCGGCCGGCCGCATGTGAAAGTGCTCTCGGACGGCTGGACGGCCGTGACGCGCGACCGGTCGCTCTCGGCGCAGTACGAACACACGGTCGGCGTTACGGCGAACGGCTGCGAAGTGTTCACGCTTTCACCGGCCGGCCTTTTCATGCCCGGTGTCAGCGCATTGGGCAACGCGTGACGAAGCCTCCCCCTTTTCCCGAACCGGACGACAGCGAGACTGCCGACGAGCGGCAGTTCTTCGCGCAGCAGAAGACACGGAAACTCGACACGGTGGCGACGCTCGGCGGCACCGGCGAGGCGCACTATCACGGTCACCGTGATCGGCTGAGGGCCCGCTATCGGGAACAGGGCGATGCGGCGCTCGCCGATTACGATATTCTCGAACTCATCCTGTTCCGCCTCATTCCCCGCCGCGACACGAAACCGATCGCCAAGGAGCTTCTTGCCCGCTTCGGTACGCTTTCCGGGGTGTTCGGCGCGCCGCAGCATCTGTTGCAGGAGGTCAAGGGCGTCGGCGAAGCTGTCGCGCTGGACCTGAAGCTGATCGCGACCGCCGCGCAACGGACGCTGAAAAGCGAACTCCGCAACAAGCAGGTCCTGTCATCCTGGAGCGCCGTGATCGACTATTGTCACGCCGCAATGGCGCATGAAACGAAGGAACAGTTCCGGATCCTGTTTCTCGACAAGCGCAATGCACTGATTGCGGACGAGGTGCAGCAGCAGGGAACGATCGACCATACGCCCGTCTATCCCCGCGAGGTGGTCAAGCGTGCCCTGGAACTCTCCGCGACCGCGTTGATCCTGGCGCACAATCATCCATCCGGCGACCCGACGCCATCGCGTGCCGATATCGAAATGACCAAGCTGATCGCCGAAGCGGCCAAACCGCTCGGCATCACCGTCCACGACCACGTGATCATCGGCAAGGACGGACACGTCAGCATGAAGGGACTGCGACTGTTCTAGGCTCATACTCATAAACGGTCACGCTTGGTTTCAGCCACCGAGCGGATAGGTACTGCGCGGTCGGCCATATCTCAGATTCGGACGAAGCCGCAGTGTGCCGCTTACCGCCTCGCAAGCATTGGCAAAACCAAGCCCCACTGTGTCTCTTGAGGTGATCCGAACGGTTCGAAACCCAGTTTCTTGTAGACGGCAATCGCCCGTTCATTGGCCGGGTGAGGATCGGTCGCGATAACGGATACACCCACATCGAAGAGAGCCCTCATTCTCGCCCCGATAAATGCTGATCCGTGCCCAACACCGATCATTTCGGGGTCTCCTATGTATTGATCGATTCCCCGCGATCCACTGGGAAGCTTGGCAAAATGGTGATCTTCCCAGCCGTGGACGGTATAGTCCTGCATGAAAGCAAAGGGGCGTTCGGCGGTTGAAACAATCCAACGCGCTACCCGAGGATCAGCCAAGTCTGCTGCATCGTACGGCTCATCCGAGTCCCACCATGCGCGGACATGCGGGTTCGATTGCCATGCTGTAAGCAACGGGAGATCATCCAACGTCGCTTTGCGAAAACTGTATTGGTCGGCCGCCGTCATGTAACAAGCTTAGCACGTCGCTGGCCGGTAGAAACGGACTCTTTGAGACGGATCAAACTAGCGGCGCACGAAGTCTGATCGCGGAGGCGTACCAGGCATTGAACGAGGACCTGCAGTGGCTCCCCTGACTAAAGCCAGCGCGCCCGCCGGAAGAACCGGTAGAGCATCGCGCACAGCCCGAAGATCACCGCCAATACGACGAAATAGCCATAGCGGAACCTGAGCTCCGGCATATCGTCGAAGTTCATGCCGTAGATTCCGGCGATCGCCGTGGGCACCGCCAGGATCGCCGCCCAGGAGGCGAGTTTGCGGGAGATTTCCGTCTGCTCGGACTGGCCGATCATCAGGCTTGCCTCGAAGGTGAAGGCCAGCACTTCGCGCAGTGCGTCGATGTCCTCCTGGACGCGGCGAACGTGATCGGTGACATCTCGAAAAAGCGGCTCCATGGCCGCGTCCATGCCCGGCAGTTCGAGATGCTCGTGGCGGCGGCAGACATCGACCAGCGGGACGACCGCATTGCGCAGCTTGAGCAGATTGCGCCGCATCAGATAGAGCCGCTCGATATGTGCCTTGTCCAACCGGGAGCGCAGCAGACGATCTTCCAGCTCCTCCACCTCCGTGTGGATCGCCTCCACCACAGGCATGTAGTTGTCGACGATGAAGTCGAGGATCGAATAGAGGATGTAATTCTCGCCATGAGCCAAGGCGGCCGGCGACGACTCGCAACGCTGCCTCACCGCCATGTAGGACGTCGACGCGCCGTGACGAACGGAAACGACGTAGCCGCGCCCCACGAAGAGGTGGGTTTCTCCGAAGGCGATCTCCTCCTCGACCATATGGGCGGTGCGGGCCACGACGAAGATCGCGTCACCGTAGATTTCAAGCTTCGGACGCTGATGCGCCTTGCCGGCATCCTCGATCGCCAGGTCGTGCAGGTCGAACTCCTTCTGCACCTGCCGCAACAGGGCCGGGTCCGGTTCGTGCAGACCGATCCAGATTACAACGTTCTCGCGGTTTCGCCACTCTCCCGCCTCTTCGATATGGATGTCGCGAAGGCGCCGCCCGTTCTGGTAGACGGCGGCCGCCACGACGCCCGGCCGATTGCCCGCCGTTCCTTCAACCGCTGGCGCGCCATCATCACCGTGCGCGGCCGGCGAGATATCCGCCGGACCCTTCATCCATTCGAGCGCCATGCCCATCCGTCCTCCTCTTTTCTCGTCGCCGAACGCGGGCAGCATAGCGATATTTGGCATCGGACGCATCCAGGACAGATCATTGCGGCATTGCCACTTCATCAAATCGTCCGATTGACGATATAGGTGTCCCTGCGCGATTTTTGCCGCATCGCAAAAACGATTCTCGCTTGGGCTCAGGGGAACGTTCATGAACCAGTTCGATCTTATCGTCGTCGGCAGTGGCCCGGCCGGCCGCAGAGGCGCAATCCAGGCGGCCAAGCTCGGCAAGAAAGTGCTCGTCATCGAGCAGGGCAAACGCGTCGGTGGCGTATCCGTCCACACCGGTACGATTCCCTCGAAGACGCTGCGCGAGACGGCGCTCAACCTCTCCGGCTGGCGCGAGCGCGGATTCTACGGGCGCTCCTACCGGGTGAAGCAGGAGATCAGCGCCGAGGATTTGCGCCAGCGCCTGATCATCACGCTGAACCATGAAGTCGAGGTGTTGGAGCACCAGTTCGCGCGAAACCGGGTGCAGCACATCCGCGGCAAGGCGAGCTTCATCGATCCGACCACGCTCGAAGTTGTCAAGGACGACGGCGAGAGCCTGCACGTTTCCGGCACCAGCGTCCTGCTTGCCGTCGGCACGAAGCCCTTTCGGCCGGATTATATTCCGTTCGACGAGAAGACCGTTCTCGACAGCGACGAGCTCCTCGATATCCAGGACCTGCCGCGATCGTTGGTAGTCATCGGCGCCGGGGTCGTCGGCATCGAATATGCGACGATCTTCAGCGCGCTCGACACGCAGGTGACGGTGATCGACCCCAAGCCGACGATGCTCGACTTCATCGACAAGGAGATCGTCGAGGACTTCACCTATCAGCTGCGCGACCGCAACATGAAGCTCAATCTCGGCCAGAAAGCCGAGAAGGTGGAGCGGCTCGATGACGGTAAGGTTGCGCTTACACTCGACAATGGCCGCAGGATCACGACCGATATGGTGCTGTTTGCCGCCGGCCGCATGGGAGCCACCGAAGCGCTCAACCTCCCGGCTGCCGGTCTCGAAGCGGACAGCCGCGGGCGCTTGAGCGTCAATCCGGAAACATTCCAGACGACCGTTCCGAACATCTATGCCGCCGGTGACGTGGTGGGCTTTCCGAGTCTCGCCTCGACGTCGATGGAACAGGGCCGCGTCGCAGCGCGCGTCGCCGTCGGCGCCATCGCCAAGGAGCCGCAGAAGTATTTCCCCTACGGCATTTACGCGGTGCCTGAAATCTCCACCTGCGGGCTTTCCGAAGAAGAAGTGAAGGAACGCGGCATCCCCTATGAGTGCGGCATCGCCCGGTTCCGCGAAACATCGCGTGGCCACATCATGGGGCTCGATGCGGGCCTCCTGAAGATGATCTTCTCGCTGAAGACCCGGCGCCTCCTTGGCGTGCACATCATCGGCGAAGGCGCCACCGAACTCGTCCATATCGGCCAGGCGGTCCTGAACCTGAAGGGGACGGTCGAATATTTCGTCGAGAACACGTTCAACTATCCGACGCTTGCGGAGGCCTACAAGATTGCCGGGCTCGACGCCTGGAACCGGATGGGCGAGATCAAAACCGTGTAGTTCTGGCGTAAGCGCAGTCGCGGGACCTACCTTTCGGACTGAGCTCGAACCAAGACGCCGGCATGGATCAAACGCGGTCCAGGAACTCAAGCACGCGGATGGTGAGCAGTGCCGTCGCATCCGCGTCATATGACGGGAGCGAGCTGTCGGCGAAGTAGTGCTGATCGCCGGGATACAGGAAAAGCTCCCCGTCCTCCACCTTCTCCACGATCTCGCGGGCGGCGTCGATGTCGCCCTCGCCGACGAAGATCGGGTCGTTGTCCATACCGTGAATCTGGACCGCGACGCCGTCTGGCCAGGGTCCGAAGGCCCACTCGCCGCTGATCGGCAGGCAAGAGTAGAAGAGCAGGGCTCCGCGGGCTCCGGGCCGTGTCTGTGCCAGCTTCTGCGCCGGCAGCACACCGAACGAGAACCCGGCATAAATGAGCTCGGATGGCAGTTGGTCGGCGACGCGGACGCCGCGCTCCCGCATGTCGTCGAATCCGATCTCACCGATGTAGGCAAGACCCTCATCGATGCTCCGGAACGTGCGTCCGTCGAACAGGTCCGGCGTGTGCACGACGTGACCGGTGGCCCGCAAGTCGTCGGCGAACGCGCGCACACCCGGGGTCAGCCCCTGTGCGTGGTGGAACAACAAGACCTCGGCCATACGGAGCCTCCGGTGGGATGGTCGGGCACGCGTTCGGCCACCCTACAGCGTCATCGTCTCTCCGGGAAGAGTGCGCAGGTGTCGCAGAAACGAAGAACCGGAAGATGGAGCCAGAACAGCGCTTGCGCTCTGGCCGCCGCCTTGCGGTCCGGGCCGCCGACCTCGGCGGCGTTCCTTTTGCCGATATGAAAAGGCCGCCCGGAGGCGGCCTTGAATGTCTGGAGCGTGCCGATTACTCGGCGCTGTCGTCCGCGGCCTTCTTCTTGGCCGGAGCCTTCTTCTTCGGAGCTGCGGCTTCTTCGCCTTCGCCAGCTTCGGCCTTCGCGGCCGCCTTCTTCTTGGCCGGCGCCTTCTTTGCCGGCTTGTCTTCGGCTTCGTCCTCGGCCATCAGTTCGTCCTTGGACACCGTCTTGTCGGTCACCGCGACTTCCGAAAGCAGGTGGTCGACGACCTTCTCCTCGAAGAGCGGGGCGCGCAGCGAAGCGGCCGCGCCAGGCGTGTTCTTGAAGTAGTCGAGGATCTGCTTTTCCTGGCCGGGGAACTGACGCAGCTGCTCGAACAGCGAGCGCTGCATTTCGTCGTCGCTCACCTGGACGCCGGCCTTCTCGCCGATCTCGGAGAGAACGAGGCCGAGACGAACGCGGCGCTCGGCGAGCTTGCGGTACTCGGCGCGGGCCTCTTCTTCCGTCGTATCCTCATCGGCGAAGGTCTTGCCGGCCTGCTCGAGGTCGGTGTTGATCTGGCGCCAGATGTTCTCGAATTCGGCGTTGACGAGGCGCTCGGGCGTTTCGAACTGATAGAGCTCGTCGAGCTGGTCGAGAAGCTGGCGCTTGACCTTCTGGCGGGTGACCGAGCCGTACTGGCTTTCGATCTGGCCGCGGACGATTTCCTTCAGCTTGTCGGCCGATTCGAGGCCGAGCTTGGTTGCGAGCTCGTCGTTGATCTCGATCGGAGCGGCTGCTGCGACATCCTTCACGGTGATGTCGAAGGTCGCTTCCTTGCCGGCGAGGTTGGCGGCCGGATAATCGGCCGGGAAGGTAACCGTGATGGTCTTCTCGTCGCCGGCCTTGACGCCGACGAGCTGTTCTTCAAAGCCGGGGATGAAGCGGTTGGAGCCGAGCACCAGTTCGGCGTCCTCGTCCTTGCCGCCGTCGAAGGCGACGCCGTCCACCTTGCCGAGATAATCGATAGTGACGCGATCGCCGTTGGCGGCCTTGCCCTTCTTCGATTCATAGGTGCGGGCGCTTTCGGCGATGCGCAGGATCTGTTCGTTGACTTCGTCCTCGGCGATCTCGACGACTTCGCGGGTGACCTTGATGCCGGTCGCATCCTTGAGCTCGATCGCCGGGATGATCTCATAGGCGAGCGTGAATTCGAAATCGGCTTCGGCCTTGAGGATCTTGTCGGCTTCGGCCTCGTCCTCGGTCATGGCGACCTCAGGCTGGGTGGCCGACTTCTCGCCGCGGCTCGTCAAGATTTCAGTCGGCTTGTCCCGGACGATCTCGTTGACGAGTTCGGCCATGATCGACTTGCCGTAGACCTTCTTCAGGTGCGCAACCGGCACCTTGCCGGGGCGGAAGCCGTTGATGCGGACGCGGTCCTTCACGTCGGCCAGGCGCTCGTTCATCCGAGTTTGCATTTCATCGGCCGGGATTACGACCTTGAGTTCGCGCTTCAGCCCTTCAGCGAGCGTTTCGATAACCTGCATGTTCAAACCTTCACTTCACGTTGAGAGTGCTCTTGCCCCGAAAGGCCTGGCGAGCACTTGAGCCGATCCATTTGCCGGGAGTGGCTTTACGCAATTCCGCGACCGTTTTGCAAGCAAAATGGCATTTTGCCTGCCCTCCTCACCGTCGAATACCGACATATGGCCGCGATATCGTGCCGGTCCGACGCGCGAGACCTGCGGCTTCTCGCCTTCGCCACGCAATGCCGGCCTACCAGAGGACAGTGAATTCAATCACTTAACCACGACCGCCAGGTCGCTCTCGACAAGGCGTCACGAAGCCATCGCACATTTCGCGGTGTGTCACGGGCGCCAAATACACCCGATGGCCGCCGAATGGCAAGTATTTCCGATGCGGGAGTCGCCTGGAGTTCCCGGCGGCGCCGGCGGCGTCACATATCGACAAAGCGGCAGAACCGCACGCCCCGCTCCGAGCCGCCGCCCGCCGCCGCCACGCAAGACTTGCCAAAATGCCCGTCATTGTTCTACAGGCTTCGCAAGCCCCCTCCGTTGCCCGGTTGGTGGAATTGGTAGACACACTTGGTTTAGGTCCAAGCGCGAGAGCATGGGGGTTCGAGTCCCTCACCGGGCACCATCGTCGCCGATCGGGCGGGGTGTGGCCGCGGCGATGCTCGCCACTTCTACGCTTGGGTACCGCGACGCGTCCTCATATGCCGATCGCAACAACCGATCTGCGCGAGATGCACATCTTCCATGCCGATATCGCACTGCACAAGTCCGCTCGGCCGCACTATATTCAAGACATCAAAAGGCGTCGGCGGTGAAGAACCAAAGGGCCCGCGGATTGGTCTCCGCCCAGACTTCCGAAAGACCCGAGCCGAAAGCTCGACGGAATTCGAAACAGCGCACTCCTCCTCCCAGCGCTGTTTCGATAGGATTGGCAACACTCCTCCTCCCGGTTGCCAATCATTCTTATGACGCCCGCCGGATCTCCTCCCTCGGCGGGCGTCGTTCGTTTTCGCAGGTGCGAAATACCCTTCCCTGTTTCGTGAGCGGCGCTGAGCAAATTGCCCGGTTTTGAAGCATTCTTTGTGGGCGCGAGCCCTCAGCCATGCATCCAGCGCATATGTGCCATTCCGCAGTATCCCTACACAAATTAGGGGTCCGGGCTTATCTTCAGAGCATCGGTCGGCAGCGCACTCCTCCTCCCAGCGCTCCCGATACGGATTGGCGACAACTCCTCCTCCCGGTTGCCAATCAGAACAGGCAACGCCCGCTGGACCTCCTCCCCCAGTGGGCGTTGTTTTTTGCGCCGTTCCAGCAGCATTTCAATCCTTGTCTCCTAGCCCCTGGGGACAGTTCGACCTGCGCCGCCTGCCCATGGATTCAGACTGGATTACTGGCCGACCGAGGCTTGCAAGGCTTGCATGGGTGCGATGCAGCATCGTCTCTGTTTTCCGCGCTCAAAACGATTATATTCAGAGCCATAAGATGACGGCCAGCATGAGAGATAGAGCGCTGGCAAACGACCCTGAAAGGAATAGGATCATGAACCTCGCACGTTCTTTCAACAACTGGCGCAAGTATCGTCAGACCTGCAGCGAACTCGGCCGCATGAGCGACCGCGAGCTGAACGACCTCGGCATCGGCCGCTCCGACATCCCGTACGTCGCTCGCCAGGCAGTCAAGTAAGCGACACGACAGGTACAGTTTCAAAACGCCCGCCGGCCCCGCCGGCGGGCGTTTTTCGTTGTAAGCAAAATAAACCTCCACCTCCGGTGGAGGACTGGACGCGTTCTACATTGTGATTGAGAGACCTCCGTGCTTGGACCGCTAGGCTGGCCGAGACATAGAACGGAGGTTTTATGGATGAACGATCGCAATCACACGCGACGTGGGACTGCAAATACCATGTGGTCTTTTCAAGTAAATACCGAACGAAACGTCTTTACGGTGACTTGCGCCGTGAATTGGGTGACCTTTTGCATCGGCTTGCTCTGCAAAAGGATTGCCGGATCGAGGAAGGGCACCTTATGCCCGACCATGTGCATATGCTGATCTCGATCCCGCCGAAGTACTCGGTGTCGCACATTGTGGGCTTCCTGAAGGGCAAGACAGCCCTTTACGTGGCCAACAAATATGCCCGCAAGCGGCGCTACAAAGGCTATCACTTTTGGGCGCGTGGGTACTTCGTCTCAACGGCTGGCTATGATGAGCAGGTCGTCAGACGCTATATCCGTAATCAAGAAAAGGCCGACAAAGCTTCCGACTTTGCCGACCTCTTTAACCGTAGCTACTAACTTATAGCAAAACCGCTTCTAGCGGTTCAAGCGCAGCGTTTCAAACCTCCACCTCTGGTGGAGGTCATGACTTGCGGAGATCCCTAATTTGAAGAGACGGGGCGGCGTCGCTTTGTTGCACTGCGAAATCGGCCCACAATTCCGCCTAGCCGGTTTCCGCTTCGCGAAAGCGAAGGCGACGGGAAACCGCGGTGAAACAAGGCCGGCCCCGCACGGCGTTTGGGACCTTTGATCTGCCCTTGTGACATTGATGCATTTTCGGGCTTCCTCTTCCCCCTGCCCAGCAAATCATCGATGCAGTGCACAAATGCATAGCAGATGCATTTTCTTTGCACTCCACCTTGCAATTAGACAGGCGTATAAGAACCTCAACGACGCAGACAAATCACTGTCGCGCCCAACTGATCTGAGGAACGACCATGAACCCCATTCGCATTGCAAAGAGCTGGATCAACTACCGCCGCACTGTCGCCGAACTCGGCGGCCTTTCGAACCACGCGCTGAGCGATATCGGCATCACCCGCTACGATATCCGCAACATTGCGGCCCGTTCCTTCCGTTAATCGGAACGAAGCCTGGACTTCAAAGACGGCGCCCAAGGGCGCCGTTTTTGTTGGAAGCGCGGAATGGCTGTGGTAGGAAGCCGCGCATGGACAAGACGACCTCTCCCTATTCACCCATTCATGTCGTAGGCGGCGGGCTTGCCGGCTCGGAGGCCGCCTGGCAGATCGCCGAGGCAGGCGTCCCGGTCATCCTGCACGAAATGCGCGGGGTGCGCGGCACGGACGCGCACAAGACCGACGGCCTCGCCGAACTCGTCTGCTCCAACTCCTTCCGTTCCGACGATGCGACCAGCAATGCGGTTGGCGTGCTGCATGCGGAAATGCGCCTTGCAGGCTCGCTGATCATGCGGGCCGCCGATCACAACCAGGTGCCGGCCGGTGGCGCGCTGGCCGTCGACCGGGACGGCTTCTCGCAGGCGGTCGGCGCCCAGATCGAAAGCCACCCGCTGATCTCCGTCGTCCGCGAGGAAATAGACGACCTGCCGCCGCGGGAGTGGGACCTGGCGATCGTCGCCACCGGTCCGCTCACCGCCCCCGCGCTCGCCGAAGCGATCCGCCGCGAGACCGGCGCCGACGCGCTTGCCTTCTTCGATGCCATAGCGCCGATCGTCTACACCGAGACGATCGACATGGACGTATGCTGGCATCAGTCGCGCTACGACAAGGTCGGCCCCGGCGGCACGGGCAAGGACTACATCAACTGCCCGATGACCGAGGTGCAGTACAACGCCTTCGTCGATGCGCTGATCGCCAGCGACAAGACCGGCTTCAAGGAATGGGAAGGCACGCCCTATTTCGATGGCTGCCTGCCGATCGAGGTGATGGCGGAGCGCGGCCGCGAGACGCTGCGCCACGGCCCGATGAAGCCGATGGGGCTGACCAATGCCCACAATCCCTCGGTCAAGCCCTATGCCGTCGTCCAACTGCGCCAGGACAATGCGCTGGGCACGCTCTACAACATGGTGGGCTTCCAGACCAAACTGAAGTACGGCGCCCAGACGGACGTTTTCCGGATGATCCCGGGGCTCGAGAACGCCGAATTCGCCAGGCTCGGCGGCCTGCACCGCAACACCTACATCAACTCGCCGATCCTGCTCGACGGCTCGCTGACGCTGAAATCCCGGCCTGGCCTGCGCTTTGCCGGGCAGATCACCGGCTGTGAGGGCTATGTGGAGAGTGCCAGCATCGGCCTTCTCGCCGGGCGGTTTGCCGCAGCCGAGCGCAAGGGTGAAAAACCGTCGCTGCCGCCGGCCACGACGGCCTTCGGCGCGCTCCTCAATCACATCACCGGCGGGCACATCGTTTCCGACGACGAACCCGGCAAGCGCTCGTTCCAGCCGATGAACATCAATTTCGGGCTGTTTCCGCCACTGGAGGCGGGCGCCCTCACCAAGCCGGAAGGTGCGAAGCGCTTCCGCGGCAAGGAGAAGGCAGTGGCCAAGAAGCAGGCGACGTCAGCACGGGCGCTCAAGGACTGCGCCGCGTGGCTGGCTCACGAAACAGCGTAAATCAGCCCTCTACCGGAACCGCCTCCCTCTTGTCGGTCGAATCGATGCGCGCCGCCTGCTTCCGGCCGAGAGAATTGACGACGATTACCCCTGACAGAATCAGCAGCCCGCCGATCACCGTCACAAGAGCCGGCGTTTCCCCGGCGATGGCCCATGCGATCAGCATGGCGAGGGGCGCGACCAGGTAGAGCAAATTGCCTGAGCGGGCGACTCCGAAGTATCCGAGCGCATAGACCCAGCATGCAAGGCCGATCGCCGTCGGGAAAACCCCGAGAAAGATGGCCCATGCGACCGTCGCGGTGGATGCCGTCTGCATCTGCGTCGCGGCCTGCGGCAGCCACGGAGACAGGGCGAGCGCCGCCACGATGAAGGTGACGGCCGCTACGTACAACGCGCCATGACGCAGTGCCAGTCCGCGTTGCAGGGTGAAGCCCGCCGCCGAGCACAAGGCTGCGGCCAGAACCAGGGGTGCTCCTGTCCCCAACGTGATGCCGCCGGGCTGGGCGGCAGCAATCAGGCCGACGCCGACGACGCAGGCCAGCATGCCGGCCCATGCCCATGCGGTGAACCGCTCCTTGAGCAAGAACACTGCGAATGCGGCCATCCAAAGCGACTCCGTCTTGACAAGGAAGCCGGCTGCTCCAGCAGAGACTGTCTCCTGGCCGAGATTGAGAAACACGCTGTAGCCCACGCCAGAAACGATGCCGCAGGCGATGCAAAGGGCGAGATCGGCCAGCGGCATCATGCGGGGGCGCGCCGATGCCAGCCAGATCACGGCAAATGACGCCGCGATGGCAAACCGCACCGATGCCAGCGGCAAGGGATCGATCTCCTTGGGGGTCAGGGTAATCGCGGGAAAGGCGGCCGCCCAGACGAAAATCGTCGTAGCGACCGAGAGGGTGGGAATCAGGGGAAAGGTGGACTTGGTCATAGCGACTGAATAGAACAACGTCATGCCTTGACATAGACCACCACACGGACATGAAGTGTGAGAATGGATCACAGCTCATATTGGCGCAATCTTCCATCCCTGGATGCTCTGCGCGCCGTGCTTGCTTCCGAGCGCACCGGCTCGTTCTCCCGCGCCGCCGATGACCTCGACATCACCCATGGCGCCGTCAGCCGCAGGGTTGCCGCCGTCGAACAGTGGGCCGGGATGCCCCTGTTCGAGCGGCACGGGAGAGGTGTTCGTCTCACGACACAGGGGCAGCATCTTGTACGCCTGCTGCAACAGGGGCTCGATACGATCGGTAGCGGCGGCGCAGAATGGCGGGAAAGCAAACTGCCCGAAGCGATTCGCGTCAGCGTGCTGCCGTCCTTCGCGCGGCTGTGCCTGCTTCCCAACCTCGCCGTGCTGGAAGGCTCTCCACCCGACCTGCGCATCGATCTCGACCTCGACCATCGATTCGTCCCGCTGGACGAGATTGACGTCGCCATTCGCTACGGCCGGGGCCCCTGGAAGGATGGATCGGCGACGGCGCTGTTCGAGGAAAGGCTCTTTCCCGTGGCATCGCCTGGGATTGCGGCTGACTTGGGAGACTGCTTCTCGGTCGACAACCTTCTGGCACTTCCGCTGATCCACGATGCCTATCCGGACGCATGGCGGCTGTGGCTCGCGGAGCACGGGTGCCGCTATCACCTTCGTCCCCAGGACCGGTGCTTTCCCGACTACGATCTCGGTCTTCAAGCCGCGGCAGCGGGGAGCGGCGTCGCACTCATGCGCGAGCCCTATGGGGCCTCGTTTCTGAACTGCGGCAGCCTTGAGAGGCTTGGCGGGCATACGGTCGTAAGCCCCCTGCATTTCTGGGTGGTGACCGGATTTGGAGCCAGACGGCGTGGGGTGCAGTCGTTCACCGCCCGCCTCCTGGAGTTGGCGCGGTCCGGCAGGCTGACGCTACCGAGTATGAAGGGCGGTGCATAGACGAGGAGCTTACAGCCCGTCGTCAAACTGTTTGAGCCCCGCTATGCGCCAACGACTTCGCTGCAGCCGGATATGACCCGAATAGACCGACTCCAGATTTGGTCTGATTACCGGCTTCAGTCGATCGTCTGCGTCGCCGCTTTCCCAGCGATCGGCGCGCCGATCTCGGATTTCGGGCTGAAGCTGCCGAGCAGCCACAGCGAGACCTCGGCCGCCTCAGCCGCGGTTCGGAATTCGAAGTTGTTGTCCAGATAAGCGAAATCGGGGAAATGGACGATGAGCCCCTGCCCGCTTTCGGAACTGTTCACCCGCAGCTTTCCCGGATGAATGACATGGCACACATAGTGCGTGCCGTGGGATTGAATGAAGCCGGCCTTGCCGTCATGCAGTCGAAGAAAAATGGCCTTGCCATCGACCGTCGAATGCAACGCCCGTATGGCCTCGTCCGGAAAGGCTCGGCCAAACTCGACCATCGCCGAGCCGGTGTCGGGATTGCTGGCGTCGTGCTCGGCGCGCGCGTTCATCCGGACATAAAACGCACCGACGACCGCAATTACAGCGATGAGAATCAACCAGAGCATATATCCGTCCCTTTCGGACGACAGGATTCCGTGAGGACCAATCTCTATCGCTCGAGGCTTGCGCCAGCTTGAACAACGAGACGCGTCAAAAGCGGCGGCGGCGGCTTGCGCGCCACATCCGCCATTGCCGCTGCCACTGGGGCGGCTGGATCGAGTGCCGCAGAATCCGAGCTCCGGCGGCTTCGGCACGCGCGAACACCGGCTCCGCGAGAGCGACGGGAAGGAAAGCCGAGAAATTCTGCGCAGAGATCGAATCCAGGCTGTTGCGAGCCTTGACGAGGTGATCACGGCCAAGCCCGCAGAACGCGCGAACAGCCCTGCCGATCGCCACGTCGTCGCGCCCGTCCAGCAGCATCTCCCTGTCGAGCCCGGTCGCCCGCAAGAGGTCGGCCGGGAAATAAACCTGGCCCCGCCGCGAGTGGATCGGCAGGAGAAGCAGCAGGCCGGCGATGGTCTGCGCAACGCCGGCATGTCCGGCAGCGTCCGCCGACTTCGCGGCATCTATCGGGTCGAGAATCAGCGAGGCAAGCTGAATGAGTGCCGACGCGGTTTCGCCGGCGTACCCTTCCAGCGCCGTCGTGTCCTCCATCGGGTCGTCATAGAGGTCGAAGACGCGGGCGTCGATCATGTTCTGCAGAACGGCGACGGGCAGCCGATGCTCGTCAATGCAACTGAGGAGCGCCTCCGCCAGCGGGTGGCCCTCGCCCCCGGATCGGCTCTCCAGCAGGTCACGCCACCATTGCAGCCGGATCTCGCCGGGGAGCGGCTCACGTATCACGTCGCGGATGCGGGCAATCTCGGCATAGAAGGCATAGAGACAGGCAAGCGAATGCCGTTTTTCCCGCGGGGCCAGCAGGCATGCAAGATATCGATCGCGATCGGTGTCCCGCAGGGGCGCGAGGATCTGGGCATCGAGGTCTTGCAAGCTGGGATTCCTTCGATACGCGGTCAAACCGCAATCAATGCGGCAGCGACGGCACGCGATTCCACCAGCATGACGTTGTAGGTGCGGACGGCTGCGCCGGTACTCATCGGATCGGATGCGATGTTGGCCGCTTTAAGCGTTGCCTTCAAATCTGCCGGCAACGGTCTGATGTCGCGACCGGTTCCTACGAGCAGCACCTCGATTTCTTGAGCCTCGTCCAGAACGCGCCGGAATTTTTCGATCGCCAACGGGTCGCCCTCGACGACGTCCCAGGCGTAGACGCCGGAGGGCAACAGCAGAACCGAGCCGCGGTGCGACATGTCGGCGAAGCGAAAACCGCCATTGCCATACGCGTCGATCGGCGCACGTCCGGGGAAGTGCGCTTCGCGCATTTCGATACCCTTTGCCATCAGGCTGCACCCGTTGCCTTGTCTTGCCGGATCGTACCGCGTCCTCCCAACGTCCCGTCGAGGCTATTGTTTCGGCGGTTGAAGAGAATGAGGACCGGCCCGGCGATATAGATCGACGAAATCGTACCGATAACCACCCCGAAGAGGAGCGTCGCGCTGAAGGACTGCACGACGCGGCTCTCGCCGAACAGATAGAGAGCAACGAGGGCCAAGGCCGTGGTTATCGCCGTCAGGATGGTACGCGAAAGGGTCTGGTTGATCGACGTGTCGATCAAGACCGAAAGCGGCATCCGACGATAGCGCGCCAGATTCTCGCGGACGCGGTCGTAGACCACCATTGTGTCGTTCAGCGAATAGCAGACGATGGTCAGCAGCGCGGCGAGGCTGGCAAGATTGAACTCGATGCCGGTCACCACGAGGAAGCCCATGGTCAGCAGCACGTCGTTAAGCGTGGTGATGACCGCACCGGCGGCGAACTTCCAATCGAAGCGCAGCCAGACATAGAAGATGATGGCAAGTATCGCAGCTGCGACGGCGAGCGTTCCGGCGCGCGTCAGTTCTCCGGAAACGGCCGGGCCGACCACCTCGACGCGCCGGAAGATATAGTCATCTTCGAGTTCGGCGCGAACCAATCCCATCGCTGTCTGGTCCGCATTGTCGCCGGCTTCCTGCGACGGGATGCGCAGGAGGATATCCCGTGCCGAGCCAAGTTCCTGAATTTGGACCTCAGCGAGGTTCAGTTCGTCGAGGCGGGCGCGGAGGTCCGCGACATCGGCGGCGCCTGCCTTCGACCGGAGCTCCAGGAGCGATCCGCCCTTGAAATCGGCGCCCATATTGAGGCCGAGGCTCACCAGCAAGACGAGCGAAGCAAGCGAGAGCGACGCCATCAGGATGAAGACGGGGTTGCGGAGAGCCATGAAGCGGATGTCGGCCTCGGCAAAGAAGCCCGTGCGGATTCCCCTCGGCAGGTGTTTCGGCCGGCGGCGGCGATACCATCCGCGGATCAGCCGGCGCGTCAGGCTGTGCGCCGTCAGGATGGTTGTGACGCTACCGATCGCAAGCGTCGCCGCAAACCCTCTGATGGCCCCGGTGCCCAGGAAAAGCATGGCGCCGGCGATCAGCATCGTCAGATTCGCATCGAAGATGCTCGTCAGTACGCGCGAAAAACCGTTGTCGAGAGCTTTGCGCAAGGGCTCGCTGCTGCTGCGCACCTCCTCTCGCAGTCTTTCGTAAATCAGCACATTCGAGTCGACCGCGACCCCGATCGTCAGAATGATCCCAGCGATCCCCGGCAAGGTCAGCGTGATCCCAAGAAGTGACAGCACGGCGATGATCAGCACGACATTGACAATCACGGCAATCACCGCGACGAGGCCGAAGAAGCCGTAGAACCCGATCATGCAGAAGGCGACCGCGGCTGCCGCGACCAGTCCGGCTTTCAGGCCGGTGGCGATGGCATCCGTTCCGACTTCCGGACCAACAGTGCGCTCTTCGATGACCGTCAGCGAGACGGGAAGCGGCCCGGCTCTGAGCAATGCGGCGAAATCCTCTGCCCCCTCCTCCGACAAGTCGGCGGAAAGCCGGGCCGTATCGCCTTCGATGACGTCTCCAAGCGCAGGTGTCGAGACCACTTGTCCATCGAGCACGATGGCAAATTGTCGTCGAGACGCGGATTGCAGCAGCGACGCGATCCGCTGCGATGAATCGGCCGTCAGCTTGAGATCGACGACGGGCTCGCCGGTCTTCGGATCAAGCCCGGGTTGGGCATCGGCAAAGTCGGGGGTGGAGACGAGGGCCTGCCTTTCGACGAGGTAGGGAACCGGCGGATCGTCCAGCGAATAAAGAATCTCCGACGCGGCGGGTGGCTGCGTATCGAGGGCCTGTTGCGGCGGCATCGATGAATCGAGCCACCGGAATGCGAGGTTGCCGCGCTGGCCCAGGAGATCCTTGAGCCGCTGCGGATCCTCCAATCCGGGTATCTGGATGCTCAGCCGGTCGTCGCCGCGGCGTCGGATCACCGGCTCCACGGCCACGACCTCGCCGATGCGGCGGCGCACGACCTCGGTCGCCTGCGTCAGCGCTGCGGACAGCCGGAAATCGATTCCTTCGTCGGTCAGGCGAAGCCTTAACGGCTCCTGCCCCGAGGTCTCGTCCGCGATCAACTCGCGGACCGGGCTTCCAGTGTCGTCAGGCGCTTCAACCGGCGCGGTCAATGCGGCGAGCGCCGCGCGGGCTGCCGCCGATTTCGATGCATCGCGGAGCCGAAATTGAATCTCCTGGCCACTGCCGGAAAGCCCGGTGTAGCCGATGTCGGCGTCCCTCAGCGCCCGGGCAATCGCCGCGATCGTGGCCTCCAGGCGGTCGGCGACAAGGCTGTCGCGGTCGACTTTCAGAACGATGTCGGAGCCGCCCTGCAGATCGAGCCCGAGCGGCACCTGCCGATGCGGCAGCCATGCCGGCCAACCGGCAAGCTGCTCTCTCGGAATGATGTTCGGCAATGCAAAGGCAAAACCGGCCAGAACGACCAGCCAGATCAGGGTGTTCTTCAACGGCGAGAATTTGGGCATGCCTTGAAATGCTCCATCGCCAGACCCGGTGGTCGTGGCTGGTGAGTTTATTCCTTGACAGGCTCACCCTTCACGCGAACTTCGGAAACGCCGCTGCGAACGACGCGGACCTTGATGCCTTCGGCAATTTCCACTTCGAGTTCCGTGTCATCGACGACCTTCGTCACCTTGCCGACAATACCGCCACCGGTAACGACCTGGTCGCCGCGGCGGATGTTCTTCAAGAGCTCTTCGCGACGCTTCATCTGCGCACGCTGTGGGCGAATGATCAGGAAGTACATGACGACGAAGATCAGGATGAACGGCAGGATAGACATCAAAATGTCGGCCCCGCCGGCAGCGGGAGCGGCAGTCTGCGCAAAAGCTTCGGTAATGAACATCGATCACTCCTTGAGTTCAACCCACGCGGTTACCTGCCCGCGCGAAATCCGTCGGGAATATAGGGACGCAATCCCACGACACAAATGTCGGCACCCTTCTCCGTTGCTCCTGCCTCTGACACAATTTCCGCAACAGGAGAACCCCTTGAGGGCGGAGAGCTGGGCTTTTCCAGCGCAAACCGCCGTGCTACCGACAAAATCGTCACCGCCCGCGGGAAAGCGGTCCATGAATCAAGCAATTGCAGCGGCCGTGCACACTCGCCACGGCGGCAGACCAAGACTCCGGGAGGCATGGAGATGCGCGAAAGCAAGCTCGACATTCTGATCAACGAAATGCAGAAGCTTTCGGCTGCGCTCGACCGCATTGCCGGACCGGCGGCCGCGGACAACGACTGGAACGCGGCCGATTGCTTCGTCTGGGCTCCCGCCGCGCGCCATTTGCAACCGGTGGCCAGGCCAAATCGCATCGATCTTTCGCTGATCACTGGTGTCGACCATGTCCGCGACATTCTCTTCGACAACACGCTTCGTTTCGCCGAGGGCTACCCCGCGAACAATGTGCTCCTCTGGGGCGCCCGCGGCATGGGCAAGTCTTCGCTGGTCAAGGCGGTCCACGCGAAGGTGGCGGGCGATAGCGGCAGCGGCCTGAAGCTCGTCGAGGTGCATCGCGAGGACATCGCCTCGCTCCCTGCCCTGATGGACATCCTGCGGCAAGCCCCGATGCCGGTCATCATCTTCTGCGACGACCTTTCCTTCGACCACGACGATACGTCCTACAAATCGCTCAAGGCCGTTCTCGACGGCGGCGTCGAGGGGCGCCCGGCGAATGTCGTGCTCTATGCGACCTCGAACCGCCGGCACCTTCTGCCGCGGGATATGATGGAGAACGAACAGTCGACGGCCATCAATCCTTCGGAGGCCGTGGAGGAAAAAGTCTCTCTCTCGGATCGTTTCGGGCTATGGCTTGGCTTCTACAAGTGCAGCCAGGACGACTATCTGGCCATGGTCGACGGCTATGCGCGCTATTTCCGCCTGCCTGTCGAGCCCGAGACCTTTCATGCGGAAGCCCTCGAATGGGCGACGACGCGGGGATCGAGATCCGGCCGCGTCGCCTGGCAGTTCATTCAGGATCTGGCCGGCCGTCTGCGCCGTCAACTGGACGAAACGACCTGATCGGGGCGCGAAGAGCGGCGGATTATGACGATTACTCGAGGAATGTCGCCGGGTTCACCGGCGTTGCATTCTTGCGCACTTCGAAATGGACCTGCGGCTGGCTCGCCTTCCCGGTCATGCCGGAGGCGGCGAGCGTCTGGCCGCGCTGAACCTTTTCGCCGCGCTGCACCTTGAGCTGCGAAGCGTTGCCATAGACCGTGACCGTCCCGTCATCGTGGCGAACCAGCACGGCATTGCCCAGTTCCTTCAGGCTGCTGCCGGAATAGATGACCACGCCGTTCTCGGCCGCCTTGATCGCCGTGCCCTCCGGCACCGAGATGTTGATGCCGTCATTGCGATTGCCATCCACATTGGCGCCATAGCCGGCAACGACCGCGCCGCGGACCGGCCAGCGATATTTGCCAATGCCGGTCGACTTCGGAGACTCCTGATCGATATCGGTCTTGATGGCGACGTCGGAGACGCTTTCCTTGGCAACCGGCGGCTTGTATTCCGCCGGCTTGCCCTGATCGAGCGATGCCACCTTCGTTTCCGACTTCGCCGGAACGGAGGCCGTGACGACCGCGTCGGTCGCCGATCCAGCGGCGCCGGGCATCTTCAGCTTCTGGCCGATGCGAATGGATTCCGCTGTCAGGCCGTTTGCCTGCTTCAGGGCCGCAACCGACACGCCGTTGGCCTTCGCAATCTTGTTCAGCGAATCCCCAGGCTTGACGGTGTAGGCACCATCCGAGCCGTCACCCGCACCGGCATTATTGAGTTTGCCCGCAGCTACGTCGCTGCGACCTTCGCTCTTCTCGCGGGATTGAGACTGGCCAGGAAGGATCGCCATTTCGCGCTGGCCTTCCGGCAACGGCGAAGGCTGCCTCTTGCCGCCTTCGAAGTCGGCGATCGAACCAGACGCTGCAGCCTTCGCCGCACTGCTCGCACCGCCGAAGGTCGGCACGACGAGACGCTGCCCCGGCTCCACCTGGCTCGCGGACTTCAAGCCGTTCGCCTTGAGGATTTCCTTTTCCGGAACACCGAAGCGGCGAGCCAATCCGGCAACCGTATCTCCCGGGCGAACCATGATCGTAGGCGCGTTCGCGGTCGTCCAGCCACCTTTGCCAGAAGCCCCGCTCGAAGATGAAGGCAAGGGCTCCGCCTTCGCAAGCACCGGCTGCGGCTGACGGGCAGCAGGAAGCGGCTGCGGCTGACGCGGCATCGCGGCCGTCGGCTCAGCCAAAGCGGTACGCTGAACGCTAACCGGAGTGGAGGCGGCGCGGGCGCTGGAGACCGGCGTGCTCGCCGTGCTCATCGGATCGTAGGAAGCGCTCTGGCCGGAACTCGGGAAAGCCTGGCCATAGGACCCGCCGCCAGCACCGGCGGATGAAGCCAGTTGGCCGCTCGAGACATCGCCACGCGGCACGTTTCCGGGGATGGAACTTGTGGTTATGTCGTCGGAACTCGAAAAGAGCCCGTTAAAACGGCTTACGTCGGAGCTGCAACCCGTCGCAACGCTTGCCAGCAGGATCGCCCCACTGAGACGGACCAAGGACTTCCCTGCACTGGGAGATGAAAACTTACGCATGACGCTTACCCACTCCGAACGCAACTCGCTGTGGAATGATTAAAGCGCATTAGAGTTACCGGCCGGTTAAGGACGGCATTGATTTGACGAAATGCTAACCATGTGATGCCCGCCCGCCCGTGCGGCGGTATCCGCTCCGTATGAGAAAGCGCAGCGGCTGAAGCTCAAAGGAGCTCGGAATAGAGGCGTTCGATTTCCGACAGCGCCCGCGATTCAGGCGGTTGCTCCTCATAGCTGACACTGCCGACATCCCAGCCGACGAACGGGACTTCCTGCGTCAGCAAATCGGCGGGGCCTCCTGAAGACACAGCCTTATCCTGGTCCAGGAAGACGCTGACGAGCCTTTCGAAATTTCCGCCGATGTCCAATCCGCTCTCGGCATCGTACTCAAGTGACCGCAAGCCGGCCACGGCCGCCTCTCGCGTACCGAAGTAGCGCAGACTGTTCTGGTCCTCCGAACGGAGATTATCGTAGTAGTCGATGAAGGCGCTATAGTAGGCCCTGTAGTCGCCAGTCTCGGCATGCTTCCCAAAGGCCTGATATTCGCGCGCCGCCAGTTGCGGTGAAAGCGCGTTGTTCCATTCGTCCCGGGTCAACGGCGGCAGCTTCTCAGGCACCTTTCTTGTCCGGCTGAGATAGAGCAGCGCGTCCACCGACAGCGAAATACGCGGCGTCGGATCGAAGAATCCTGCCGGCGCCGCCTGGCCCCCGCCATCGTCTTTGCTTCCGGAGACAACCTGCCCGGCGGGACGGCCGGCGAGATTGCCCAGACCGTCACCGGTTGTTGCTGCAGTCAGCCTGTTTGCAATCTCCATCCACCGTCTCCGTCACTGACACGATGGAGCGGATCAACGCGCAAGCGCGACGCAAACGCGCCTTCAGCCATCGTGCCTGTCCGGGCTAAGGGCGTAAGCTTGCGCGAAACTGGATTTCGTTAAGAATTCGTTAAATCGACGTCTTGAGAAGCGGCCGCATCAGAGAAACGAGGCGAGCTGCGGCACGATCGGCAGATAGGGTGCGTCGAACAGATCCTCGCGATCGAAACGGCTACCCGTCCGGCTGACCCGTACGATTCGGCACTGCGTTTCGCTCATCATGATAGGCACCAGCAGCGTACCACCGGAGACGAGGTGGTCGGAAAACATGCGAGGCAGGCTGTTGAAGGCGGCGGTGATGAGAATGCGGTCGAAGGTTCCCTCGCCCGGCACCCCGGAACTACCGTCCGCGTGCCTGGCAACGACATTGCGGATGCCGGCCTTTTCGAGGTTCTTCTGCGCCGAACTCACCAAGGTCTGATACCGGTCGATCGTCAGGATGCGTTCGGCGATGCGCCCCATCACTGCCGCGGTGAAGCCGCTGCCTGTCCCGACTTCCAGGATACGCTGGCCCGGCTTGATATTGAGACAGTGCAGGAGGCGAACGGCGAAGTCGCAGCCCTCCATGAACGAACCGCAATCAAGCGGTATCAACCGCTTGGAATAGACGTCGTCCTGATGCTGCGGCGGACAAAAATTGCTGCGCGGGGTCTGCTCGACGGCCTTCAGCAAATCGTGATTGACCACGCCGGCCGATCGAAGGCGCAGCGCCATCGCTGCAAAGCCTTCCTGCTGCGAAACGCGTCCGTTCAAGCGCCAGTCCCTTCCCGCAGTGCGCGCGCTATGCGCTCCTGGACGGTATAGTCGGTCAGGTCCAGTTTAAGCGGGGTTACCGAAATCCTGTTTTCGCGCACGGCATGAATGTCCGTTCCGGAGCGGAAGTCGCCGTAGCGCTCGCCGAAGCGGAGCCAGAAATAGGGATAGCCGCGACCATCGATACGCTCGTCGATGCTGAGGCCGAATTCGAGCTTGCCTTGCGAGGTCACTTCCACGCCTGCCACGGCGTCCGCCGCGCAGTTGGGGAAGTTCACATTGAGAAGAGTTCCATCCGGAAGCTCGACATTCATCAAGGTGCGGATCAAAGCAGGCGCATGGGTTTCGGCCACATCCCACGAAACGGCACCACCGACGGCATGGTGGTACGCCTGGCTGACGGCGATCGACCGGATTCCCTGCAGCGTGCCCTCTATGGCACCGGCTACCGTGCCGGAATAGGTGACGTCGTCCGCAAGATTGGCGCCGATATTGACACCGGAAAGAACGAGATCCGGCTTGCGGTCGAGGATCTTCCGCGCCGCCATGATCACGCAGTCGGTGGGCGTTCCCCGAAGTGCGAAATGCCTCTCCGAAACCTGCCGCAGCCGCAGCGGTTCGGAGAGCGTCAGCGAATGGGCAAGCCCGCTCTGGTCCACTTCCGGTGCGACGACCCAGACGTCGTCGGAGATCGTCAGCGCGATCCGTTCGAGGACGGAGAGCCCTTCGGCATGAATGCCATCGTCGTTGGTCAGCAAAATGCGCATTGCCGTCTCTTTCGCTTGCCCGCGCTTCAGGCCGCTTTCTCGACGCGTCGCAGGCCCCCCATGTAGGGAACCAGAACTTCCGGCACGGAGACGGAGCCATCCTCGTTCAGATAGTTCTCGATGACGGCGATCAGCGCGCGGCCGACGGCGACGCCGGAACCGTTCAGCGTGTGGACGAACTTCGTGCCCTTCTCTTCCTTGCTGCGATAGCGCGCGTTCATGCGCCGTGCCTGGAAGTCGCCGCAGACCGAGCAGGAAGAGATTTCGCGGTAGGCATCCTGCCCCGGCAGCCAGACTTCGAGGTCGTAGGTCTTGCGGGCGCCAAAGCCCATGTCGCCGGTGCAGAGCGTCATGACGCGGTAATGCAGGCCGAGCCGCTTCAGAACCTCTTCGGCGCAGGCGGTCATCCGCTCGTGCTCATCGACCGAAGTCTCGGCGTCGGTGAGCGACACCAGTTCGACCTTGTTGAACTGGTGCTGGCGCAGCATGCCGCGCGTGTCGCGCCCGGCCGAACCTGCTTCCGAGCGGAAACACGGCGTCAGGGCCGTGAAACGCAGCGGCAGCTTCTCGCCCTCGAGGATCTGCTCGCGCACCATGTTCGTCAGCGGAACCTCCGCGGTCGGAATCAACCAGCGACCGTCCGTCGTGCGGAAGAGATCTTCCGCGAATTTCGGCAGCTGACCGGTCCCGTACATCGCATCGTCACGAACAAGCAGCGGCGGCTGCACCTCGATATAGCCGTGCTCCTGCGTGTGCAGGTCCAGCATGAACTGGCCAAGCGCGCGCTCCAGGCGGGCAAGCTGCCCTTTCAGAATGGTGAAACGCGAGCCGGCAATGCGCGCCGCCCCCTCGAAATCCATGAACCCCAGGCCCTCGCCGATCTCGAAATGCTCAAGGGGCTTGTGGTTCCAGGTGGGCTTGCTGCCGACGAGCCGCTTGACGACATTGCCGCTCTCGTCCGGACCGACGGGCACGTCCTCGAGTGGAACGTTCGGAATGCGCGACAGGATATCGGTGAGTTCGGCTTCCATCCGCCGGCTTTCCTCCTCGGCGGCCGGCAGAGCGTCCTTCAGCTCGGCAACCTCGGCCTTGAGTTTTTCGGCCAGTTCGCTGTTCTTCTGCGCCATGGCCGCGCCGATTTCCTTCGAGGCGGCGTTGCGGCGCGACTGCATCTCCTGGAGCGACTGCAAGACCGTGCGGCGGCGCTCGTCAAGGGCGATCAGCGATGCGGATAGCGGCTCCGCGCCCCGCTTCGCCAGGGCATTGTCGAGCACGCCAGCATTCTCACGAATCCATTTGATATCGAGCATAGTCGTCCCACGCGTTGGTCAGGTCACGGCGCAAGAACGTCAGCCCTGGGCGGGCCCGACCGTCCCCGAAGAACCTTCCTGCGAAGACGCAGACTCGCCTGCAAGTGCCTCAGCTTCCCGCCGTCTTTCAACGAGTCGCGCCGTATAGATTGAAATCTCGTAGAGAAGGATGGCTGGCAGCGCAAGACCGATCTGGGAGACCGGATCCGGCGGTGTCAGCACGGCGGCGACGACGAAAGCGATGACGATGGCATATTTGCGCTTCTCGGCGAGCCCCTGCGCGGTGACGAAACCGACGCGCGCCAACAGCGTGGTGACGACCGGCAGCTGGAAGACCAGGCCAAAGGCGAACACCAGCGACATGATCAGGCTCAGATATTCCGAAACCTTCGGCAGCAGTTGAATCGCCACCTGCCCCTCTCCGCCGCCCTGCTCCATGGCCAGGAAGAACCACATGACCATCGGCGTGAAGAAGAAATAAACCAGCGCCCCGCCAAGCAGGAAAAGGAGCGGAGAGGCAACCAGGAACGGCAGAAAGGCGGCTCTCTCGTTCTTGTAGAGACCGGGCGCGACGAATTTGTAGACCTGCGAAGCGATGACCGGAAAAGCGATCACCAGCGCGCCGAACATCGCCACCTTGATCTGGGTGAAGAAGAATTCCTGCGGGGCCGTGTAGATCAGTTCGACGTTGCGATGGCTGAGGCCAGCCCAGCTCACCGCCCACTTGAATGGCAGGACGAGGAGGTTGAACAACTGCTTGGCGAAATAGAAGCAGACAAGGAAGGCGACGAAGAACGCGCCGACCGCCCACATCAGCCGCGCGCGAAGCTCGATCAGATGCTCGATCAACGGCTGCGGCTTGTCCTCGATGTCGCCGCTCATGCGTCACCTTTTTTCTTGCGCGTGGAAGCGCTTGTCGTCCCGGTCTTGACAGCAATCGGGCCTTCGCCTGCTGCGGCCTTCCTGGCGGCCGCTTTATTCGGTGCCGCAGACGCGGCGCGCTTCGGAGCTGACGTGACTTCTTTTGCACGCGGCGTCTTCTGCGCAGCTGTTCCTGCCCTGGGCTTGGCGGCGCGTTTCGGCGTCGCCTCGGTGGCGGCCGCCACCTCATTTGCCTCGGCACGTTCCATCTGCCGGGAGGCAGAGCCGACTGCCGCGGCTGCCACCGTGTCGACGGGCTTCGCAGGCGCCGCGGCGGGCACACTCGCCGGCTCGAACTGCGCCACAGGCGGCTCCGGCGTTACCGGTTGAGCCGGCGCGTCGGGCGTCGTGGCCTTCTGCAGATCCGATTTGATCTCGTTGCCGAGCTGCCGCAGCGGATTCATGGCGTCGCGCAAAGCCGTGGTCGGATTGAGACTTTGCGCGTCGCTGATCGTCTTGCGGACCTCGTCGAGATCGGCCTCCCTGAGCGCGTCATCGAACTGACGGCGGAAATCAGAGGCCATGCCACGCATCCGAGCCATCGTCTTCCCGAAAGCCCGCAGCATGGGCGGCAGGTCCTTCGGTCCAACGACGACGATCAAGACGATTGCAATAACAACAAGCTCGGTCCAGCCGATATCAAGCATCCGACACGCCCTACAATCCCGTAATGCGACTCACCGGCACGCAGCTAACGTCGCACCGGTTTCGCCATCTTTCGATCGTCAGCGGACTTCGTCGGACTTGTGCTCGACGGTCTTGCCGTCGATCGTCTTGTCGGCCGAGGCGGCTTCCTCGTCGGTCATGCCCTTCTTGAAGTTCTTGATGCCCTTGGCAACGTCGCCCATCAGTTCCGGAATCTTGCCGCGGCCAAACAACAGCAGCACGACCACCAGGACGATCAGCCAATGCCAGATGCTAAACGAACCCATCCACTTACTCCCTCGAGGCTTTATCGATTTAAAGCCATCACGTTGTCATTTTTCAGGCGCGGCTCGAAGGCGCGCCGTCATTCTGACCGAACCTAAGATGTCGAGGCGTCTTTTTCAAACACCAATATGTCGCGCTCGTTAACGGAAAGCGTGACGTCACGCAATCCTTGCGGCAACAGATCGGCGCGGATGCGGGCCCGGACCGTCCGTTCCGACTGCGGCACGGCGAGTTCAAGGAGTTCGACCACGCCCAGAAAACGCCGCGACAGGATGCGGGCCGGGATGTCGCCGCCTTCCGGCTTCAGTTGAACACCGGAGAGCCGCACCGCCACGCTCAAGGGCTGCCCCTCCGCGTACTCTCCGGCCGGCACGCCGCCGAGCGGCGTTTCGACGCGGCCGCCGCGCACGCGCGCATCGAAGACGTTGATCTCGGAAAAAAATCCGGCGGCAAAGAGATTGCGCGGCTTGCGATAGAGTTCGTCGGCCGTGCCGACCTGAACCAGGCAGCCGTCCCTCAGCAGCGCAATCCGGTCGGCCATGCGCATCGCCTCTTCCGCGTCGTGGGTGACGACGATCGCCGTTGCCCGCGTCTCGCGCAGGATCGCTAGCGTGTCGGCACGGATCGAGTCCTTGAGGCGGGAATCGAGCCCGGAGAAAGGCTCGTCCATCAACAGCACCGCCGGCCGCGGCGCGAGCGCCCGGGCGAGCGCCACCCGCTGCTGCTCGCCGCCGGAAAGCACATGCGGGTATCGATCCGCGTAGTGAAACAGGCCCACGCGGTCGAGCGCCGCATCAGCCTGGATCAAAGCCTCCTTCTTCGGCAAATCGCTCAGCCCGAAACAGACATTGTCGCGAATGGTCATGTGCGGAAAGAGCGCGAAATCCTGGAACATCAGCCCGACGCCGCGCTTTTCCGGCGGCAAAAACACGGACGGACCCGATATTTCCTGGCCATTCAGCAGAAGCCGGCCGCCGGTCTGCATCTCGATACCGGCCGCAATCCGCAACAAGGTTGTTTTGCCCGAGCCCGAGGGGCCGAGCAGACACAACACTTCGCCGGCTTCGGCACTCAGCGAGACGTTCCTGATCGTCTCCTTGGAATGGTAGCGGTGGCTGATGTTTTCGAATGCGAGGCTTGCCGCAAACGACACGCCGGGCCGTCGCGTCGTCTGAACGGCGCCGTTGAGCGTGTCTGAAACCATATCTGCATTCCTTGAACCGAAGGCTTTCGGCGGGCATAGCGGCTTTAAAGCCGATACGCCCACTCAGGATTTTTAATCGTCTCCTTCAGGCTTCGGAGTCAAGAGGCCCAGTTCCTCGAGGTCCATCTGGGTGATGGGATCCTCGTTGTCGGAAAGCTCGTCCTCGCCGGCGGGCACCGGGATATGCAGGTTGGAGGGAACGCGGCCGGACAGCAGACCGGCACCTTTCAATTCCTCGATGCCGGGAAGATCGCGGATTTCCTCCAGCCCGAAATGGTCGAGGAAATCCCGCGTCGTGCCGAAAGTCACCGGCCGCCCCGGCGTGCGCCTGCGGCCGCGAAAACGCACCCAACCCGCCTCCATCAGAACATCGAGCGTACCCTTTGAAGTCTGTACGCCGCGAATATCCTCAATCTCCGCTCGGGTGACCGGCTGGTGATAGGCAATGATCGCCAGCACTTCGAGAGCGGCGCGGGAGAGCTTCTTGACTTCCTGCTCATCCGTTTCAACCACGAAGGAAAGATCGGCCGCGGTACGGAACGCCCAATGGTCGGCGACCTGCACGAGATTGACGCCGCGGCTCGCATAGGAAGCTTTCAGCCGCGACATGACCCTTCCGACATCGATCCCACGCGGAATCCGGCTGGCGATATAGGCCTCTGAGATCGGCTGCGCCGATGCGAAGACCAGTGCTTCGGCAATCCGCTCCGCCTCCTCCTCGAGCCGCCGATCGATGAGAACCTCCTCGAACTCGTCCTCATCGACGGGTATCCCGGGCAGGTATTTTTGCGCCTCAGCCACGCGCCGCCTCCATTTCCGCCAAGCTCGCGGCATCGATCGGTTTCGGTCCGCGCCGCAAGTAGATCGGCGCGAAAGCGCTTTCCTGGCGGATTTCCAGCCTCCCCTCCCGCACCAGTTCGAGCGACGCGGCAAACGAACTCGCGAGGGCGGTTGCGCGCTCCTTGGGGCTCGTCATGTAGCGGATGAGGAAATGGTCGAGCGCCGTCCAGTCGTCGAGGCTCCCGACCATTCTCGCCAGGATCAGGCGCGCGTCCGAAAGCGACCAGACGTGGCGCTTCTCGATCGTCACCTGAGTTATCGCCTGGCGCTGCCGGAGCGTGGCGTAGGCCGTCAGCAGGTCGTAAAGCGAAGCGTCGTAGTCGGACTTTCTCTCCGATACGAGATGCTCCGGTGCGCCACGCGCGAAGACGTCGCGACCCAGCCTGCTGCGGTTGACCAGCCGCGTCGCGGCGTCGCGCATCGCCTCGAGGCGCTTTAGCCGGAATGCGAGGGCGGAAGCCATCTCATCGCCTGAGGGGCCCTCGTCCTTCGACGGCTGGGGGATCAGCAGGCGCGATTTCAGATAGGCAAGCCACGCCGCCATGACGAGGTAATCGGCGGCGAGTTCTATGCGGATGGAGCGAGCGCGTTCGATGAAGGCGATGTATTGCTCGGCAAGCGCGAGAACCGAGATGCGCGAAAGATCGACTCGCTGGCTGCGGGCGAGATGGAGGAGCAGATCGAGCGGACCCTCGAAGCCGCCGATGTCGACGACGAGCTCTTCCTCGTGCAGGCCGCGACCGGCGGATTCATCCTGCCACAAAGGCTCCATCGGCGCCTTTGCCACAGGCTGTCCCTGCCTTTCGTCAGAACCCATCGCTACCATGCCCCCGTAACGCGGCCGGCGCCGCCTTCTTCCTCAGAGCGCCGCGCGTTCATATGAATGCGCTTAGGACGTTCCAGCAGTTTGCATCTAGAGCACCTTTTCCGCTTTCAGTAATCTTATCTGAAAGCGGGATGCCCTAGGCGAGCGCGAACATCGCATTGAACTCCGCTCGCATTGTGTCTTCATCCGAACCATCCGGCTGCCGGAAGGCCGCCTCGGCCGCTTTCGCCCTGCGCAACCGATCGCGCGAAAGAACCGGCACGACATCGGCGACGGCCTTCATTTCTTCCATAATCCCGTGACAATGCAAGACGAGATCAAGCCCTGCCCCGATAATCGCACGGGCGCGGGTGGTCATATCTCCTGCAAGTGCGTTCATGGAAACATCGTCGGACATCAGCAAGCCGTCAAAGCCGATATAGTCGCGGACGATCTCCCGCACGAGCCTTGCAGATGTCGTCGCCGGATTGTCCGGATCGATCGCCGTGAAGACCATGTGGGCCGACATGGCCATCGCCTCGTCCTTCATGGCGGCAAAAGGCTGGAAGTCGACGCGCTTCAGCTCTTCCAGCGATGCGTCGACCACCGGCAAGTTGTGATGCGAATCGACGAAAGTGCGGCCGTGACCCGGCATGTGCTTCATCACCGGCAGCATGCCGCCCGCTTTCAGGCCCTCGCCGACCGCACGGCCGATCGCCGTCACGGTCGCCGGATCGTGTCCATAGGCCCGGTTGCCGATGACGTCATGGCTGCCGGGGACCGGCACGTCGAGCACCGGCAGGCAATCCACCGTGATGCCGAAGCGCATGAGATCGAACGCGTGGAGGCGCCCAAGCAGCCATGCGGCACGCAGCCCCATCTCAACGTCGCGACGGTAAATCTCGCCGATCGCCGCACCGCTCGGATATTGTTGCGCGAGCGGCGGGCGAATGCGCTGGACGCGGCCGCCCTCCTGATCGATCAGGATCGGCGCTTTCGGATTATCGACGCTGTCGCGCAGGGCCGCGACGAGATCACAGATCTGTTCTTTCTCACCGATGTTGCGGCCGAAGAGAATGAAGCCCCAGGGGCGTTCGCCGGCGAAGAAGCTGCGCTCCTCCGCCGTCAGGGAAAGGCCTTTGCAGCCCGAGATGAATGCCTTTGATTCGCTCATACGTGGATCATAGTGTTCCGCGGCCGAACCGCGAAGCCGCAAACCGGCGCCCGGCCGCTCCATGCACAGGCAAACGCCTGGTGAAAAGAAACGGGCGCGACAATCCTGCCGCACCCGCTTCGTTTGTTAAACCTGGCCTGCCCTAACTACTTCGTCACGAGGCAGCTGCCGCCGGCGCTCTTGTAGCGCGAGCAAAGCGCGTTCGCTTCATCCCGCGAGCCGGCCGGTATCCTCACCCGGTAATAGGTACCCTTGCCGGCAATCTCCGCCTTGCGGATATCCACGCCGCGACCGCCGATGACGTTCGCAAACTTGGCCGAGAGGCTGTTGTAGCTCTTCTGCGCCTCGGCCTCGGAAGGCAGGGAGGCAATCTGGACAACGTAGCTGCCGGCCGGAACGGATGCGGTCGCGAGCGGCGCTGAGGGCTGCGCTGCGGCCGTTTCCGTTGCAACCTGACCTTCAGGCGCCGCACTCGGTGCCGCCGGCTTTTGGGCCGCAGGGCGCGCCTGCGGGACCGGTTCGCCGCCAACGGCCGTCGTCTTGACGCTGCGGACGGGAGCAACATCGTTTTGGGTCGGCTCGCTGGGAGCAGCGAGCGCGACCCTCTCGGCAGGAGCCGGCTGTTCGGCGACGCGCAGCTCGCCTGCAGCAACGGCGGCAGCGGCCTTGCCCTGGGAGCCGGCAGCGCCGGCTTCCGCCGAAGCATTGGCGGGGATCGGCTGGTTCGCATCAGCAACCGAGTTGCTCGCTTCAGCCGCCGACTCGTCACGAGGGACGAGCGTGCCATCCGGCTTGACGATCATGGTCCGAACCTTGCGCGGCGCAACAGCCGGGGCACTTTCCTCCTCGGCAGCGACATCATCCGCAGACGCATCTGGCGTCAGACGCGCGACTTCGTCCTCTGCCGGAGGAGATACGCCTGGCAAAGCATCCCCGTTGTCACTGCCTTCAAGCGGCAGGGTTTCGGGTGTCAGCGTTTTCTGGACCACGTCCATCGGCTCTTCCGTCGAGGAGACGAGGGCCTCCTGACGCGGCGCGTTGCTCTGATCGCCCGCGACGCGATCGTAGACGGCTTTGTTCTGGTTCGGCACCAACTTGCCGCCCTTCTGTTCGGGAACGACCTTGACCGGATCCTTGTCGGCGAGGATGATCCTGGGGCCGTCGCCGGACAGGACTGCGCTGCTGCCACCCATCCAGGCGTAGACGGCGGCGCCGCCGAGGATGATGACACCGGCAACACTTGCGGCCAACAGCATCGTCCGCTGCGAGCGGCGGCCATAGCCCTGCTCGGCAAAGTCGTCGGTCTCTGCCCGCACTGCCGCCGGTCGCTCGACGTCTTGCGCCGCGCTTCGGCGCTCCGACATCGAACGCTGGAAGTCCTCTTCCATCGCCTTCTCGAATTCTGCGAAGTCGTCGAGCGAGGCGAGCGGAGCGGCGCCCGCTGAACCGGCGCGCGCCGCGGGAGCAAGATCGGGCTGGCCGGCACGTACTGCGCTCTTGGCGACCGGGGCCGGCGTACTGAAGAGCTGCGCCATTTCCGCGTCGATATCCAGGTCGAAATCGCCCGGATAGGAGGCCGGCTTCTCCTCGGCCTCCAGCGACGGCAACTGCGGGACATCGAGATCGGCGATCGGCGCGACGCCGCTCTCCATCTCGCCGATCATGGCGGGGTCGAAAGGCAGCGGACTTTCGGCTGATGCCTCCTCGGTCCCGGAGATCGCGGGCGCCGGAGCAACCGTGGGCGCTGGGGCAACCGTGGGCGCCGCCGCCGGTTCGCGACGCGGCTCCGGCTCACTCACCGGGGCAAGTGCCTGCAGGAATGGCTGAGCCTCCGGCTCCACCAGAGCGGGATGCCCTACCACCGGCGGCACATCCGCCGCCGCGTTATCGTCCTCAGATACATTCATCTCCAGCGCGATGTCGGCGAGTTCAAGCTCGAAATCGTCGAGATCGAAGCTCGGCTCGGTCTCACCCTGCGGAAGCTTGTTTTGTGCGATCTCAAGGGCCGGTTCGGCGAGCACCTCCGGCGGGGCGACCGGGGCGACCGGTGCCTGCACGGCGGTCGGAGCCGGCAGAGGGGTAGCGAAGGCTCGCTGCTGGGACGCACCGGCGGTCGACGCGACCGGCGTCGCGCGGCTGAACATCGGCGTGAAAGGATAGGTGTTCTTCTTTGCGACAGGAGCGGAAGCGGCGGGCGCCGCCTGCGCCGAGGCGGCCGTGGCCGCCAAGCCTGCAGCAGCGGCGACCGGGATTACCGGAAACCGCTCCACGTCGGCGAGCAGCCGATCGACGTGATCGGAGGCAGCCGGCTCGGACGGCATGGTCGGCGACACATGCGCAGCAATCGCCTCGGTGACGGACGCCTCCTGCGGCAGGTCGGGTTCGGCCATATCCAGGTAAACCGGTTCCGCGATCTCCGCGCGCTCGGCAGCCTTGCCGGCGGCAGCGAGCCTGGAGGCAAGCGGCTCCTGCCAGTCTTCGAAAGCCGGCAGCTCCGCCGTCTCGGACTGCAGATCCGATTGCACCACATCGTCGCGTTGCGCCGGTTCCGCCGACAAATCTTCATAGCCGAGCGACAGTTCGAGTTCACGCTCCAGATCAACGGTGGAATCGACCTCCTGCACCGCAGCAGGCTCGTGATCGGCCGGGACCTGATCGTCATCGGAAGCCGGAGAAAAGGCTACCGGCTCATGGGGCGCATCTTCGGCGATCTCTGCGTCCGGCACAAAAGGCTCTGCAACTGCAGGCTCCTGGATTTCCAGCACGGGCTCGGCAGGTGAGCCAGCAGCCGCGTCGGCGACCGGGTGCTCGACGAGTCCGCTGTCCGGGTGGACCGGCGTCGCCCGCGGCGCGTCATAGCTGTCAAACGCGCGCAGCAGCTCGTCTTCGAGATCAAAGGTGGGATCGCGCCGGATCGCCTCCTGGTGGCGCTGCAACTCCTGCAGCTGCTGAACTGCTGGCCGAGCATCGTAACCGACAATGCGGGCAAGTTCGCTCAACGGATCGTCATCGGCCAATTTATCGAATTCTGCCGGCCCGCTTCGTGCGAATTGTTTGTCTGCCATAGTTTCCACTCACAACTGCTGCGTTGAATGCCAGCGCATTGTGGGGAAATGGTGACACTACTTACCGCATCTCTTCCGGCGCCGATGTGCCCGTAACGGACAGACCCGACTTCAATACCGAGGCGACAGCATGCACCAGCCCGAGTCTGGCAATGCTTAATTCTCTGTTCTTATCGTTAACAAAACGTAATTCCGGATTTTCCTTACCCTTGTTCCAGAGTGCGTGGAAGGCTGCAGCAAGATCATACAGGTAAAAAGCGATTCGGTGAGGCTCCTGCGAGAGTGCTGCGGCTTCGACGACGCGAGGATATTCTGCGAGCTTGGCGACGAGCTGCAGCTCGGCAGGATCAACGATTGCCCCGATGACTGCGCCGGCAAGATCGACCGAAGACAAATCAAGATCGGGAAAAGCTTCCTTCGCCTGGCGGAACACCGAGCAGCAGCGCGCATGCGCGTACTGCACGTAGAAGACCGGATTGTCCTTCGACTGTTCCGTCACCTTGGCAAAGTCGAAGTCGAGAGGCTCGGAATTCTTCCGGTAGAGCATCATGAACCGGACCGGATCGCGACCGACTTCGTCGACCACGTCGCGCAGCGTCACGAAGTCGCCCGAACGCTTCGACATCTTCACCGGCTCGCCGTTCCGGTAGAGCTTGACGAGCTGGCACAGCAGCACCGTCAGCTTCGCCGTCCCTTCGGATATTGCCCGCGCCAGCGCCTCCAGGCGCTTGACATAGCCGCCGTGATCGGCGCCGAGGACGTAGATCATCTCCTGGAAGCCACGGTCGAACTTGTCCTTGAAATAGGCAACGTCGGCGGCGAAGTAAGTATAGCTGCCGTCGGACTTGATGAGCGGCCGGTCGATGTCGTCGCCCACCTCGGTCGAGCGGAAGAGCGTCTGCTCGCGGTCCTCCCAATCCTCCGGCAGTTGGCCCTTCGGCGGCGGCAGCGTGCCGATGTAGACGTGCCCCTTGAAGGTCAGGTCGTTTATGGCCGTGCGGATCCGCGCCGCACCGTTGTCGTGCAGCGTCCGTTCGGAAAAGAACACGTCGTGGTTGACGTTCAGCGCTGCCAGATCTTCGCGGATCATCGCCATCATCGCGTCGATCACGCGTTCCTTGACGAGCGGCATCCATTTGTCTTCCGGCATGATCCTGAGGCTCGTGCCGAACTCGTCGGCAAGCGCCTCGCCGACCGGCACGAGGTAGTCGCCGGGATAGAGCCCGGCCGGGATCTCGCCGATTTCCTCGCCGAGCGCCTGCCGGTAGCGCAGGAATGCGGAACGGGCGAGCACGTCGATCTGGGAGCCGGCGTCGTTGATGTAGTATTCCTTGGCGACGTCATAGCCGGCGAAGGCGAGGAGGTTGGCGAGCGCGTCGCCGACGACGGCGCCACGGCAATGACCGACATGCATCGGCCCCGTCGGGTTCGCCGAAACATATTCGACATTCACCTTCCGACCGGCGCCGACGGTGCTGCGCCCGAAGTCGGTTCCCGCGCTCACCATCGCCGAAAGCAGCTTCTGCCAGTAGGAAACCGACAACCGGACATTGATGAAGCCCGGCCCGGCAACCGAAACCTCCGCCACCTCAGGATCCTGGCGCAACTTGTCGACGATGAGATCCGCAAGGGCGCGCGGGTTCGTGCCCAGTGACTTTGCGAGAACCATCGCCGCGTTGGTCGCGACATCACCGTGGCTCGGATCACGCGGCGGCTCTATGCTGACTCGACCGAAGTCAACGTCTGATCGCTTTTCACGAACGATATCAAGTGATTCCAGAATGTTCTTAATTCTTGATTCGAAGTCTGTGAAGAGGTTCATCTGATCCATCCGCTGTTTCCAGTCCAACTGGAAAATGGCGCAAAACTATAAAAGGAGGCCGGGTCCCAGGGGGAACCTGCAGCCTCCGCGCGGCGCGTCACTACCGCAAATCGGGCGTGTGGTCAAACAAGCGCCGGTGCACGCTGATCGCGAAGGTATCGGTCATGCCGGCGAGATAGTCTCCGACATGGCGCGCCCGGGCCGGCTCGGCCATCCCGGCGATCTGGTCGATCCAGTAGTGCTCCTTCATCAACAGCGGGTCGGCCATGAATGCCCGATAGAGGTCGGTGACGATCGACGCCGCCCCCTGCCGCACGCGCATGACCTCCGGGTGGCGATAGATGCGCGTCATCAGCAGGTTCTTGATCTGCCGGTCCGTTTCGCTCATCGCTTCGGAGAAGGTCGCGATGACCGTGCCGGCGTTGCGCACGTCGCTGGCGCTCTTCGGTCGAACCTGGCGCAGACGTGCCTGGGCGACGCCAATGACGTCCTCGACCATGGCGGTGATCTGCCGGCGCATGATTTCATGCGTGAAGCGGCTGCTTTCGAGTCCCGGGTAACGGTCATGGACCTCGCGCATCAGCCGGGCGAGAAACGGCACTTCCTCCAGCATCTCGAATGTCAGGTAGCCGGCTCGCAATCCATCGTCGATGTCGTGGGTGTTATAGGCGATATCGTCGGCGATCGCCGCGACCTGGGCTTCGAGGCTTGCGAAGCTCGCCAGCTCGAGATCGTGGAGGGCGCAATAATCGAGGATCGGCTGCGGCACCGGACCGCGGGTGCCCTCGCCTTCCGGCGTCATCAGCGGCCCGTTGTGCTTGACCAACCCTTCGAGGCTCTCCCAGGTGAGATTCAGGCCGTCGAATTCGGCATAGCGGCGCTCGAGCTTCGTGACGATACGGAGCGACTGGGCATTGTGATCGAAACCACCATAGGGCTTCAGCACCTCATGCAGCGCATCCTCGCCGGTGTGTCCGAACGGCGTGTGGCCGAAGTCATGCACCAGCGCGACCCCTTCGGCCAGATCCTCGTCGAGCTTCAATGCCCGCGCCAAAGCGCGCGCGATCTGCGCGACTTCGATCGTGTGCGTGAGCCGGGTGCGGTAGTGGTCGCCGTCGGCGGCGATGAATACCTGGGTCTTGTGCTTCAGGCGGCGGAACGCGGTCGTATGGACGATGCGGTCGCGGTCGCGCTGGAAGTCGGAACGCGTTGGGCTGGAGGCTTCGGGATAGAGCCTGCCGCGCGACGCCCAGGGATTGGAAGCGAAGCCTGCGTGCTCACCATAACCGAAGCCCAGGGCCTGTCTCTCGAAAGCCATTTCACACCTGTGATGCCATCCCATTGACGGGACATTCCAGCCTTCATACCTATAGTATGCGTTGCATGAAAGCGACGAGGGAATAGCTGCGGTCATCACGGGCGATCCCGAGGCTCGCTTCTCAAGCCCAGCAATTGTAACGCCAGGACGCAAACGAATCTCTCCGGTTCTTGACCCCGGCAGGAGGCCAGACATGATGCAGGAAACAGTGACCCTTTCGGATGCGGCCGCCCGGCGCATCGCCGCCATACTTCAGACCGAACACGACAAGACGGCGATGCGCGTCTCCGTCGAGGGCGGCGGCTGCTCGGGCTTCTCCTACAAGTTCGACCTGGTGGATCAGGAGAACGACGACGATCTCGTTCTCGAAAAGGGCAATGCCAAAGTGCTGATCGACAGCCTTTCGCTGGTGTATATGGGCGGTTCGGAAATCGACTTCGTCGACAATCTGCTCGGCCAGTCCTTTCAGATCAAGAATCCGAATGCCGTCGCCAGTTGCGGCTGCGGAACTAGCTTTTCGGTCTAGAAGCCTCCTTCACTCATCTTCCCGTTCTAGAGATAGGGCGAACCGAGCCAAAGAAGGCGGTTCGCCAGGCGGTTCAGCAAGGGTTCAGCCTCAAGGCTCGCGAGCGTCACCTCGGCGGCCGTCTCGCGCACCGCGCAAAACTTGTCGCTGATCGCCTGCGCAAAGGCATCGTCGAGGACCTCGACATCGAATTCGAAATTGAGGCGAAGCGAGCGTGGATCGAGATTGCTCGACCCGACATAGGTCCAAAGATCGTCGACGACGATCAATTTCGAATGGTTGAAGCTTCCTTTCGCCCGCCACACGCGACAATGACCTTCGAGCACTTGGTCGAATTGCGCGGTCATGGCGCGATCGACGAGGGTGAGGTTGTTGACGGCCGGCACGACGATGTCGACTTCGACGCCTCTTCGCGCCGCGGTCACCAGCGCGCTGATCAATTCCCTGTCCGGGAGGAAATAGGGCGACATCACCCGGATGTGCTTGCGCGCGATCGAGAAGGCTCCCATCAACATCTTGTGGTTGGTTTCATTGGTGCTGTCGGGGCCCGAGGGAACGGCTCGCATCAGTACCGATGGCGCATCGCCTCGCTCCTCGATCTCCCCCAGCCGCCAGGCTTCGCCGGCGAGCAGTTCTCCGCTTGCGAACTGCCAGTCTTCGGCCGCCACCTGGAAGATGTCCGCGACGATCGGTCCGGTAACGCGGAAATGGGTGTCGAACGAAGCGGCGATGCCTGCGATCTCCGCCGTGAATCCGGCCCGGATGTTCATGCCGCCGGTGAAGGCGACTGCGCCGTCGACAACGATGATCTTTCGGTGCGTCCTGAGATTGGCATAGGGCAGCCTCAGGCCGATGATGATGTTGCCGTTGAAAACCGCAGTGGTGACGCCGCCTTCCTGCAGGTAGCTGACAATGCTCGGCACGGAATAGCGAGCGCCGACGGCGTCGATCAGCACCCGCACGCTGACGCCGCGCTTGACCGCGGCGATCAGCGCATCGGCGAAACGAAGCCCGATCGGATCGCGATCGAAGATATAGCTTTCGAAGAGGATGCTGCGCCGAGCGCCGGCAATCGCTTCGAGCATCGCCCCATAGACCGCGTCGCCGCCCTCCAGCATGGCGATGTGGTTGCCGGTCGACATCGAGAAACGCGACACCCGGTCGCCAAGAATCTTCATCGCCGCGAATCGCTGCCCGAACCGAACCGCAACGTTCTCGTCCGTGACATCGGAAGCGACGAACGGATCCGGCCCGCTCGTGCGCAGCAGCGAGCGCTGCAGGCCGATCGAGGACCGCCGAATGCGGTTGATGCCGGCGACCGCATAGATGGCTGCGCCGATCACCGGCGAAAGGAGGACGACGCCCACCCAGCCGGCCGCCGCCCGTACATCGTCCTTCGTCATGGCCGCATGAATAATCGCCGGCACCCCCAGCGCGAAGGACAGGAGCGCCAGGAAATGCGGCCAATAGTTCTCGATGAATGCGATCATGCGCGGGACTATAGACGGACCGAATGAGGAATCAATTCCACTACCGACGGCTGCATTTCCCTGTGCGATCGCACCGAACGCGAATCTTGCCGCCATCGGATTTGTCAAAAGAAATCGCAGTCGCTACAACGACTCGGCGCCAACGCAAGACCTAAAAGAAAGACGGATGCGGCCCATGAAGATCGCCACCTGGAACATCAACGGCGTCAAGGCGCGGCTCGATGGTCTCGTTGCCTGGCTCAAGGCATCGAACCCGGATATCGCCTGCCTGCAGGAGATCAAGTCGGTCGACGACGCCTTCCCGAGGGAGGAGATCGAGGCACTCGGCTACCATATCGAAACGCATGGACAGAAGGGATTCAACGGCGTCGCGCTGCTCTCGAAGCTGCGTCCCGACGAGGTCAACCGCGGGTTGCCGGGCGATGATTCGGACGAGCAGTCCCGGTTCATCGAGGGCGTCTTTTCTGTCGCTGGCGGCGCGGTACGCGTTTGCTGCCTCTATCTGCCGAATGGCAATCCGGTCGGAACGGAGAAGTATCCCTACAAGCTTGGATGGATGCAGCGGCTCGCTTCCTTCGCAAAGGAGAGGCTGTTGCTCGAGGAGCCGCTTATCCTCGCCGGCGACTACAACGTCATCCCCGAGGCCCATGACTGCTGGGACGTGAATGTCTGGCGCAACGATGCACTGTTCCTCCCCGAGACGCGCGCCGCCTTCCGGCAATTGCGCAATCTCGGCCTTACCGACGCCGTTCGTGCGACGACGGACGAAGTGCCGCTCTATTCCTTCTGGGACTACCAGGCCGGATGCTGGCAGAAGAATTTCGGCATCCGCATCGACCATCTGATGCTGTCGCCCGAGGCGGTCGACAAGCTCGTATCGACATCGATCGAAAAGCATGTGCGCGCCTGGGAAAAGCCATCCGACCACGTGCCGGTCGCTGCCCAGTTTGCTTTCTAAGCGGAATGGCTTGAGAAGCGGAAGGCGAGACTTCCCGTCTCGCTGCATGCCCTGACAGATTCACAGAAACCGGCTCGGCAGGCTCACTCGTCGGCCTGCGGATGCATGTTCTGCGCCATAGCGATCGCGACGCGGCGGTCGTCCTCGGTGGCGAGCGAGAAGGCCTGTTCCTGCATGGACTGGAGCCACGGCCTGTCCTTCGGCGAACACTGGTCGAGCGCCGCCGTCATGTAGGCAAGCCCGCGCACGGTCTGGCCTTCCTGGAAGATCACGTTGCCAAAGACGCCCATAGCACCAGCATGGCCGTTCTTACGCGCCCGGTTCAGCCATTTCTTGGCCTGCTGGACATTGACGGTGCCGCCCTCGCCCGAGAGCAGCATCCGCGCCAACTGGAACTGCGCCTCGGCGATGCCGAAGGTCGAGGCCGCCTGGAAATACAGCTGTCGCGCCTGCGGCAGGTCCGCCTGCACCGGGCTATCAGGAATACCGCGCCGGTAGTAGCCGGCAAGCGCGATCAGCGCGTTGACGAAATAGCCGGTGTCCTCGGAACCGGGCTCGACGCCCTGCTGGGCAATTTCGCTGTAGATCTTGAACGCTTCGAGGTCATTCTCGGCGACGCCGTCGCCATAGGCATACATATTGGCGAGCGCCCAGCGCGAACCCGTGTGGCCCTTCTCGGCGGCATAGCGATAGGCCTCGACCGCCTCGTCCTTGCGGCCGTTCTTGTAGGCGGAAAAGCCGAACTTGAAGAGCGCGAACGGACCCGACTCCTTCGTCACGCCCGCAGACGGATCGAAGGCCCGCGCCGGCCCGGCAGCGGTGGCGCCCACCGCCAGTGACATGCCCAGTACCGCCATCCTAAGCGACTTTAGTTCACCCGCGCGCATCACAATCAGTTTCTTCCGTTCCAGCCGGCAACGCCGACCCAACCACCACGCACAACATCGACCAGTCCGGAGCATCGTGTCGTTCGAGCGTTCACTTGCAGCGACGCCGGTCGGCCCATTCGGGCACCGCGCGCGTCAGCCATCTCGCGATCGATATCGGCCCGACCACGCGCCAAGCGCCAGTTGCTAGGGGATGTCATGGCGGTACACAAACTCAGTTCACCTCAAACGCAAACACGGCACTCGCACGTTTGTCGCTATTATCGCTGCTCCCATTTTGTGGCGGGAAATGGACATATTCGACACGGGCCGGATACTAGCAAAGCATAGTAATAAATGTGTTGCTGAATCGTCACATTCGCGATTGCTTATAAGCAGCGGCCGAAACGGATCGCTCAGGCAAAAAAAGAGCCCGGCAGAACCGGGCCCTGAGACGCTGATCGATGGAGATCAGAACCTGACTTTTAGCGATGTCGAGATCGCCCCGACGAAATCATTGTCGAAGTCATAGGTAACCTCGTCGCCGTAGACCTGTCCCTGGTAGGTCGTCGGACCGGACTCCCCGCTGGTCATGATGCCGACAACACCGGCAAGCCGCAGTTCGATGTTCTGCGTCGGAGTGTACGAAACGGCCGTACCCAGCGTCCAGGTATCGGTCTGCGTACCGATGCCTGTGCTCGTGCCCCGGTCCCAGGCCAGGCTGACAGCGCCGCTCCATTGATCGTTGAATTTGTGGCCAATGCCGCCGGTGACCGTCCAGCCGTCCCGATAGAGCAGATCAAGGCTCGTGCACGGCGTTGCCAGCGTTACAGTCGCAGGGCAGAAATTGAGGACTTGCAACTGGCTCCAGTCGGTCCATTTGACCGAACCGAATGCCAGCCATCCGGGAGCGATACCGGACTGCACCTTAAGCTCCAGCGAATCCGGCATCGACGCGGAGCCAGAGACCTCGTATTTGGTCAGGCCGAGTTGCCTCAGATCGATCGAACCCGAAAGGTCGTCCAGGTCGACGGCGCTGTTGTACACGAGGCTTGCGCGCATCGCGTATTCGGGGATTTCATAGGCGACACCGGTGCGCCAGCCCCATCCGGTACCTTCAAGATCGAGACGGCCGATGCCGTTCCCCGGCACCGCGAAATCTGGCGCAACGAGGCGCTCCTTGAAACCGCCGACTTCCTGGTAGAACGCACCGCCAATCAGACGGACGAAGCCCGGACCCATATCCCATTTGTACGAGCAGGTGGCTGCGTAGTTATCGCTTTCGACCTTTGTTTCGATATTATCGTTGGCACCCATCCAGTTCCTACCCGGATTGGCGTGGGCGCCCCAAGGCTGGGAGTAGTCCGCCATACAGTCAATACTGTCACCCAAACCAGCCTTTACGCCCACACGGGGCGCCCAATACCCTTCGGTATCCCGAACGCTTGTGCTGCCGCCGCCCAATCCATTGGAGCCGATGCCATTGGCAGGATTGATATCGGTTACGTTCTTGAGATCTCGCTGCGGATTTACGTAAGTCGCCGTCGCTTCGGCGGCGTAGTCCGACGGATCGAACAAGAGATCGATATTGTAACCGCTGCGCTCCAGCCCCCCAGCCTGCGCAGCCGACGCGACAAGCACTCCAGCAACCGCTGCGAGAATGCTCTTCTTCAGTCTATTTTGAGCCATTCAGCTCCTCCCCTCGTATTTCATGAATGCGGCGGTTCACCTCGCGCCGCCGTACTCGGACCCGAATATTCGACACGATCCCCGGATTGGCAATTCGCAAGCCCGGCCTAAACCCGACCAACTCGGTCATCAAATTTACGTAAGGATTTCACGATTCGGCCATATTCCGAGTATGGGAAAATGCGTTTCCTTATCTCCAGTATAAAATTGCTAAAATAAGAAAAATATTCCAATAAACGAGCAGCGTGTGACGTGACGACAACAATATTGCTTTTTGCAAAACAGTCCGTCCCCTTTCCCTTGGAAAAGCCTTCATCAAAACCCACGCGTGCAATTCCAAGCGTGATCGCGCAACAGCGGAGCGATTCGAAGTTGCATCGCGATAAAGAAAATCCGCGGCAATGCTGCCGCGGATTTTCACAAGCATTCAGGCATCAGCGGACTAACCTGCTTCCGAAACGCGGCTTAGCGCGACGCCGAGCGAGTCCTTCTGCAGGTTGAGCTCGGCAAGTCGCTCCCGTTCCGCCTCGACCAGTTCAGGCTTTGCGTTGGCGACGAATTTCTCGTTGGCCAGTTTGCCGAGAATTCGCTCGCGCTCGACATCGACCTTGGCGATCGCTTTCTCGAGGCGGTTTTTCTCGGCGGCCAGGTCGATGAGGCTGCCGAGCGGAAGGCAGGCCGTCGCCTCGCCGATGACGATCTGCGCGCTGCCGCGCGGCGCCGTTGCGGCGTGCTCGATGCTCTCGACCCTCGCCAGCCGCTTGATCGCCGGGCCATGACGATCGAGTCTCTCGCTCGTCAAACCCTTCGCGCCGACAATGACCAGGGGTGCCATTGCCGCCGGCGGGACGTTCATTTCCGCCCGGACGGAGCGAATACCCGACACGAGGTCGATCAGCCAGTTGATTTCGTCGGCGGCTAGGTCGTCCGCGTAGAAGGCCGCCGGCCATTCGGCGTGGCACAGGAGCGTGGCGCGGTCGCGCCCCGGTCCGGCGGTCTTGTCCCAGAGCTCCTCGGTCATGAACGGCATGAACGGATGCAGCAGCTTGTAGGTCTCGTCCAGCACATAGGCGACGCAGGCCTGCGATTCGCGCTTGGCGGCCTCGTCCTCGCCGCCGAAGACCGGCTTCAACAGTTCGAGATACCAGTCGCAGAACTGGTTCCATATGAAGCGGTAGAGGCTTCCGGCAGCGTCGTTGAAGCGATATCCCTCGACCGCTTCGGTGACGTCGCGGATCGTGCGCGATAGTTCGGTGAGGATCCAGCGGTTGACCGTCAGCGAGGCGGCTTCCGGAATGAAGCCGTCGCTGCTCGTGGCGCCGTTCATCTCGGCAAACCGCGTGGCGTTCCAGAGCTTGGTGCCGAAGTTGCGATAACCGGCAATGCGGGCCGGATCGAGCTTCACGTCGCGCCCCTGGGCCGCCATGATCGCCAGCGTGAAGCGCAGCGCATCGGCACCGTATTCGTCGATCAGTTCGAGCGGATCGATGACGTTGCCCTTCGACTTCGACATCTTCTGACCGTTCTTGTCGCGAACCAGCGCGTGAACATAGACGGTGTGGAACGGCTCGACGGGCGTGCCGTCGGCATCCTTCATGAAGTGCAGGCCCATCATCATCATCCGGGCCACCCAGAAGAAGATGATGTCGAAGCCGGTGACCAGGACATCGGTCTGGTAGTATTTTTCGAGCTCCGGCGTCTCCGTCGGCCAGCCGAGGGTCGAGAACGGCCAGAGGGCGGACGAGAACCAGGTGTCGAGCACATCCTCGTCACGCGTCAGGATTTCACCCGGCTTGAAGTTCTCGAGCAGGTCCTCGACATAGGCCTTCATCGGCCCTTCATGGGCGATGTAGTGCTGAATTGCGGCGTGCAGCGCCTCTTCCTCGGTCTTCTCGACGAAAACCTGGCCGTCAGGACCGTACCAGGCCGGGATCTGATGGCCCCACCAGAGCTGACGCGAAATGCACCAGGGCTGGATGTTCTCCATCCACTCGAAGTAGGTCTTTTCCCAATTCCTGGGGACGAAGGTCGTCCGTCCTTCCCTGACCGAGGCGATTGCCGGCTTGGCCAGCGTCTTTGCGTCGACATACCATTGTTCGGTCAGACGCGGCTCGATCGGCACGCCGCCGCGATCACCGTGCGGCACCGTATGCCGGTGCGGCTCTATGTGGTCGACGAGACCTGCCGCCTCGAGAATTTCGACGATCAGCCGCCGCGCCTCGAACCTGTCCTTGCCGTCGAGTTGATCCCAGGCGCCGTGGAGCGCAGCCGGGTGATCCAGGCCCTCCAGGAAATCCTCGTTGTTCTTGATCGCGATCCGGCCGTCCGGCGTCAACACGTTGACCTGACGAAGCCCTCTGCGCTTGCCGACCTCGAAGTCGTTGAAGTCGTGGGCGGGCGTCATCTTCACCGCGCCTGTGCCGGTCGTCGGGTCAGGATATTCATCGGCAACGATCGGTATGCGGCGTCCGACGATCGGCAGGATGACGTGCTGGCCGACGATCCCCTTGTAGCGCGCGTCATCGGGGTGCACGGCGACACCGGTGTCGCCGAGCATCGTTTCCGGACGCGTCGTGGCAACGACCAGATAATCGCGGGTTTCCCACTCGGTGGCATTGCCGTCGTCGTCGAAACCGACCGGATGCTGATAGGTGACGCCCTCTTCGAGCGGATAGCGCAGGTGCCAGAGATGGCCGTTGACCTCGACCTGCTCGACCTCGATGTCGGAAATCGCCGTCTGCAGCTTCGGATCCCAATTGACGAGACGCGTGTCGCGATAGATCAGCCCTTCCTTGTACAGGCTGACGAAGACCTCGATGACCGCTTCGGAAAGGCCCTCGTCCATGGTGAAGCGCTCGCGCGACCAGTCGCAGGAGGCGCCGAGGCGCTTCAACTGGTTGAAGATCAAGCCGCCGGACTCGCCCTTCCATTCCCAGACCTTGTCGATGAAGGCCTCGCGCCCCATCTCGCGGCGCCCCGGCAACTTCCGCTGCGCGAGCTGCCGCTCGACGACCATCTGCGTGGCAATGCCGGCATGGTCCATGCCCGGCTGCCAGAGCACATCCTTGCCGCGCATGCGCTCGAAGCGCACCATGACGTCCTGCAGCGTGTTGTTGAGGGCGTGGCCCATGTGCAGGGAGCCGGTAACATTCGGCGGCGGAATCACGACGCAGAAGGTTTCGGCGCCCGGCTTTACGCCGGCGCCGGCACGAAACGCGTTTTCATCGTCCCACTTCTTGGCAATACGCGGATCGACGGATGCGGAATCGTAGGTCTTATCGAGCATTCTTTGACCAATTTTGGAGATTGATGTCAGCGTTTTGTAAACCGGAACGGCCCGCGCAAGTCAACACAAACACGGAAAAAGCCGCAACGATTGCAGCGCCGTCGTGTCAACTCAAAGGTGTTCTGGTTGCGGCTTTGCTAGCCTGAATATCTCAAAGTAAGAGGTGCATCGGGCCCGCGAATCTGAGAAACTTCTTTTGCTACAAAGGGTTATCAGATTCGTTGAGGGGGTCCGATGCAAACACACTGTATCGCCGAGCAGCTCGAATTTGAAGGCTTCGACGGTCACAAAGTGGTAGCTGGTTTCGACGGCGGAGCGATCACCTCGGATGCCGGCGCCCTGCTGCTTCGCCATGTCGATGGGGTCATCGGACTGTTCGACCGGGTGGCCGCTTGCTTCGTTGATGACCGCGATCCGACGTGCACGGTCCACAGCGTGCGCACGCTGGTCGGGCAGCGCGTTGCGGCGATCGCGCTGGGCTACGAGGATGTCGATGACCACGACAGGCTGCGCCACGACCCGGTGCTCGCGCTTCTGTCGGAGCGGCTGACGCCGAAGCGGCAAGACTGTGCGGTGCTTGCCGGCAAATCCACCTTGAACCGGCTGGAGCACGGCCGTCTCGGCCAGCCGACGCGCTATCACAAGATCGCTTACGACAGGCAAGCGCTGGAAGCGCTGTTCATCGAGCTGTTCCTGGACGCGCACGACAGCCCGCCTGAGGAAATCGTGCTCGATCTCGACGCCACCGATGATCCGCTGCACGGTCACCAGGAGGGTCGGTTCTTTCACGGCTATTACAACTGCTATTGCTATCTGCCGCTGTACATCTTCTGCGGCCGCCACCTGCTTTCGGCCAAGCTACGGCGTTCGAACATCGACGCCAGCGCAGGCTCGGTCGCCGAAATCGATCGTATCATCGGGCAGATCCGCCAAAGCTGGCCAAACGTGCGCATCATCCTGCGCGCCGATTCCGGCTTCGCCCGCGACGAACTGATGGACTGGTGCGAGACCAACAAGGTCGACTATGTCTTTGGCCTTGCTCGCAACCCGCGGCTGGAAAGGCAAATCGCGCCGGCCATGGAGGAAGCAAGCCTGTTATCCCAGGCAAGCGCCCAGGCGACCCGCGTCTTCCGCGACTTCCTGTGGTCGACCAAGGACAGCTGGACACGACGACGGCGGGTCGTTGGAAAAGCGGAATGGACGCTGCTGGGCGCCAATCCGCGCTTCATCGTCACCTCCCTTAAGTCAGAGCGCTGGGCGGCACAGACGCTTTACGAGGATCTCTACTGCGCCCGCGGTGACATGGAGAACCGCATCAAAGAATGCCAGCTCGATCTCTACGCCGACCGCACCAGCGCCCACACCATGCACGCCAATCAACTGCGCCTCTGGTTCGCCTCGTTGGCCTACGTGCTGATCTGCGCCCTGCGCCGCCTTGGCCTTGCCCATACGCGGCTCGCCGAGGCGACCTGCGGCACCATCCGGCTGAAGCTGTTAAAGATCGGCGCCCAGGTCCGCGTCTCGGTGCGTCGCATCAAAATCGCGATGGCATCCGCCTGTCCCTATGCCGACGAATTTGCACTGGCACACGCCCGAATACGTGCCGCGGCCCGCTGATGCCGCCGGCCTGAAACCCTTCCGCAACCAGAACAGGAGACATCGCCGAACCCAGACCCGCCGCTCACAGTGGCGCCGACTCCGTTCGTCTTCGAAGCCGGAGCGCCAAACAGGCGTCCCGGCGGGCCGAGTTGCGCCACCGGCGCTAAAGGCGGTGAGAGAAGCGGGCTAGACAGCTCAGGCGCCAAGCAAGCATCAGGACCGGCGCCTCGTCGCTCTTTCGAGCGCTGCGAGCCGCCCTCCGGCAACGGATCAGCGACGGGGACCGCGTGCGACCCGCTCGATTTCTTCGCGCACCAGTCTCTCGACCAGCGTCGGCAAGTTGTCGTCGAGCCATTCCTGCAGCATCGGACGAAGCATGGCCTCGGCAATCTCGTCGAATGAGCGCCTCGGCCCGTAGTCCACGGCGTGCGCCAGGTCATCAAAAGCACGCGCCACCTGACGGCCGACGGCCGGTGAAACGATCGCCCCGCCGTTGTCGCCCTTCTCCGCCGCTTCCAAAGCCGGCAAGTGAGCCGGCGCCGCTGGCGCGGCGGACATCGACGCAGGTTCTTCAGCAAGGCTGCGCGACGAATCACCCTCGGGCGCCGATTCGGCGGCAGCCGAGGGGGCTTTCGAAAACGAAACTGCCGCCATTCGCTGCGTGATCACCGGGCTGTCCACTACCGGGCCGGTCGGCTCGGCATTGGTCGGCTCCTTGGTGGCGTAGTGCGATGCATGTCGCTCGGAGGCCGCGCGCACCCGTGCCGCCACGTCGGCAAGGGAAAGCGGCGACGAAGAGGATGCCGGCACTTCCGCGCCGATGCTGGCCGGCCCCGCGCTCGATGACGACATGTGGGAGGGAGTGTCGGATGAATCGAATATCGCGGCATCGATTTCAGAGTCGATCGTCAATTCGATCGCGTCGTCCGTACCGTCCTCGAAGCTTTGCCCTGCGCCGGCAAGCTCAGGCTCGTTGTTCTCGATGATCTTGCGAATGGATGCCAGGATCTCATCCATCGAAGGTTCTCGTGCGACATTGAGCTGTGCCATTTCAATCCTCGTTTGCTGCGGACAAGCGCGTGTCGGAAGCGGTCCGCGTGCCGATTTCGAAAGACCTTATGTGAGTCCGCGAACGAAACAAATGTCGCGAATCAGTTGAGGAAATTCTTGCACAGATTTGTTTTTTTGCAGCAGGTTCCGCAGCATCGAAAGCAAATCGCGCGCCCGTGGCAATCACGGGCGCGCGATATTTCTTTGCAATATGATCAGATTTCCTGAACCGAAGTCGTCAGCTCAAGAAAAGCAACGCTCGATAACCTCAGCGCCCGTCGACGGTACGCAGGCCGAACCACTTGTCCTTGACGGCTTCGTAGTGCTGCTCGGGGCGGTACTCGGCCACTTGCAGTCCCTGGTCCCTGACGGTCAGCTTGCCCATAGCCGCGAGCAGAGCGTAGCTCGCCACCACAGCATCGCGCTGAGCGGCGGCAAGCGCTTCCTGGGCATCCAGAACATCCTGTTGCGAGTCGAGCACGTCGAGGGTGGTGCGCTGGCCAACCTTGCGTTCTTCGATGACGCCTTCCAAAGCAAGGTTCGCGGCCGAAATCTGCGACCGGCTTGCGGTGATCCGGGCGAGCGCGGATTCGAGCTGCGCATGGGCGGAAACGACCGTCTGCTGCACCGATGCGCGCGCCGAATCGACGAGAATGCGTTGCTGACCCAGGACTTCCTTCGCCTGGCGGATCTGACCGTATTCAGCGCCGCCCTGATAGATCGGCACTTCGAGGCGGGCGGTAACACTCGCCGTGGTGTCGTCAAGACCCGCTGTCCCGGAATTGCCGGTGTTGCGCGTCACCGATCCCTGTAGGACGACACCGGGCAGCATCGTGCCCTCGGCCGATTTCACCTGGAAACCAGCCGAATCGACGTTGTACTGCGCTGCGAGAATCTGCGGGTTCTCCCGCAGGCCGGTGGCAACCGCCTGATCGAGCGACCTCGGCATGGCCTTCGTTGCCGGCCGCGGCTGCCGGATACCCGTCGGGGCGTCGCCGACGATCTGCACATAGACCGCTTCGCTCTGCTTCAACTGTGCAATTGCGGTGACGAGCAGCGACTGGGCGTTGGCGAGTTCCGCATCAGCCTGGCTCACGTCGGTCCGGGTCCCCTCGCCGACATCGAGGCGAGCCTGGGCAGCATTCAATTGCTCCCTGAGGAAGGCCAGGTTCTGGCGACGAATGGCGACGATCTGCTGGTCGCGGGCGATATTCGCATAGGACTGGGCGGCGGCCAGAAGAATCTGGATCTCGTTGGCCTTCAGCGTCTCCCGGCCGGAGAACACGTCCGATTGCGCTGCCCTGACGTTGTTCAGGGTCTGAAATCCGTCGAAAATGGTCTGGGTGATCGAAATGCCGACCTGCCCGTCATGGAAATCGCGGGTCCCCGTTCTCTCCTGATCGACGCGTGTCAGCGTGCCGGTCGCCGCGGCAGAAATCTGCGGGCGGTAACCGGACTTGGCGATCGGAACGCCTTCGTCGGTGGCACGCAGACCGGCACGCGCGGCATTGAGATCCGGATTGTTCCCGTAGGCCTTGGCCATTGCCCCGGAGATCGTCTCAGCGAGCAGAGCGTGCGGCGCAAGCAATACACTGGTCGAGACAGCCGCCCACAAGGCTGCTTTGCGGACAATCGACACCATCTTCCCTCCGTTCAGCCGAGCGGCACGCGCCCGGCAATTTTCAGCGGATCAAATCCCCCATGGGTGACCCGCTCAATCCAAATGCGACGAAGCGCCCTGCCGCCCCTCGGCGGGCAAATCACCGCTTCTTTCCACTTTGAACCCCGGATTCGAACTTACGACAACCGTACACTGCATTCGAGGGGGGTATTTCAAAAAGAAACACATGATACGTTGCCGATTGGCAACATTGCAGAATTTGGCCTTAACACGCGCATGCTGAGTTGCCTCAATAAGAGGCACCTCAGAAAATAAACGACCGCTCGCGATGGAAGCCAGGCAGCGGCTTCACGGACGTGTTGAAATCGGATCGCTCGGAAGTCCTGCCCGATTCACGCGTGTAGAGTTTTGCACGCGAGGCGTTACCAAACCCTTCAACGGCGACGAGGCGACCGCCATCACGAAGCTGCTCGAAGAGCGGGGCTGGGATAGCTTCGACCGCACCGTTGATAAAGATCACGTCATAGGGGGCTTCGGCTGCATATCCCTTGGTGAGATCGCCGCTTGTTACCGCAGCGTTGCCATAGCCGAGACGCGCCAGCGTTTCAGTCGCTGCGGCAATCAGCGACTCATCGCTTTCCAGCGCCACCACGGAGCCGGCGATCAGCGACAGCAAGGCGGAAGCGTACCCCGTCCCGGAACCGATCTCGAGGACCTTGTCCGATTTGCTGATTCGGGCGAGTTGCAGCAATTTCGCCAATGGAGACGGCTCCATGAGGTGGCGCGGCGCGGCCCCGCCGACAAGCTCGATATCGGTGTCGATATAGGCCAGTTCCTTCATCTTCGCCGGCACGAATTCCTCGCGTGGCACGGTGAGGAAGGCAGTCAGAACCGAATGGGAGGTCACATCCGTCGTTCGGATCTGGTTGTCCACCATCTTAATGCGCGCTGCTTCGAAGTTCATGATTCTGCCTCATGTGCGAATGGGCGCGGCGCCGCCAACCCGGAACCTGCGCGCGATCTCAGCCTGGCTGCGTGACAGCCTCTTGCCTAAGCTCATAATTCGCCGCACCGCCGGTTTCAAGCGACCGCGGCGTTCGGACCGCAAAAAGCAGAGCCGCCAGCGGGCAAGGCTGGCGGCTCGATGCGGTTGGATGATGGCGACTGGTACGGCGAGAGCCGTCAGCGGCCGGGTGCGGCCTCGAGCCCGACGAGCGCTATCTTGCCGTAGCCCGCTCCCTGTATCAGGTTCATGACTGCCATCAACTCGCCGTAGTCGACCAGTCGGTCGGCGCGAAGCAGGACGCGGGTTTCCTTGCTTCCGTTGGTGATGCGCTCGAGCTCAGCGACGAAGGCGTCCCGTGCCGTCTCCTCATTGCCGATCGCGAGCGAGAGGTCCGCCTTCAACGTCACGAAGACCGGCTTGTCGTCGCGCGGCGTCGGCGCGGCGACCGATTGCGGCAGATCCACCTTCATGTCGACGGTCGCCAGGGGGGCGGCCACCATGAAGATGATCAGGAGAACCAGCATCACGTCGATGAACGGCGTGACGTTGATCTCGCTGTTCTCGTCGAGATCGCCGCTGTCTTCGGATACACGCCCAGCCATGGCCCTCACCCGATCCTGGCGATCGACGCATCGGCGCCGTAGCCGTCCTGGCGACGCGGTTGCGCCTTGCGGACATGACGATGGTCGAGATCGCGGCTCACCAGCCTTTCAACCGCTGCGGCGGCATCCGCCAGGACGAGCTTGTACCCCCCGACCGAGCGGGCAAAGTAATTGTAGATCACCACTGCCGGGATGGCGGCGACAAGGCCGATGGCGGTTGCCAGCAGGGCTTCGGCGATACCCGGCGCGACAATCGCCAGATTGGTCGTTTGCGCTTTGCTGATGCCGATGAAGGAATTCATGATGCCCCAGACCGTGCCGAACAGGCCGACGAAGGGGCCGACCGAACCGATCGATGCCAGGATGCCGGTGCCTGCGCTCATCCGCTTGCCGGCGCGGACCTCGATGCGGGCAAGCAGCGAGGCGACACGCTCCTTGATGCCTGCTACGGGGGCATGATCCAGGACCGCCTCGGAACGAGCGACCTCATCGACAGCGGCAGCGATCATCTGGCCCGCGGCTCCGGCCTTGCGGTCGAGTTCCACCTCGGCCAAGCCCCTTGCTGCGGCAAGGACGCGAAGTGCACGCTTCATCCGCGATTTCGCAAAGGCAAGCTCCAGGGTCTTCACCAAGAAAATCGCCCAGGTGGCCACAGAGGCAAGAGCGAGCGAGATCATCACGCTTTTGACGACCATGTCGGCGGCCAGGAACATGCCGACCGGTGACAGGTCATGCGGAAGGACCGGAGCGCCGGCGATCGCGCCGCCTTCGGCCGGCGGAGGCGCGGTTATGGGGGCCGGTTGGCCCGCAGCCTCAGCCGGCATCTGGACCGCCGCCTGGGCTTCGACCGTCGCCGATGGTGCCGTCTGGGCGGCGACCACGGCCGGACCGGAAAGGAGAATGGCGAGCGTGGCCGCCAGCAGCATGTTCAAAGTCGGTCGGCTCCGATTCGACATCTCGTTCCTCATAAATCGTGCGCTGACCCGATCGGCTTCGGCGCGTCGGGCAAGCCAGGCTTTCCTCGCCGGCATGCTCCTTACGACAAACCGGGTTCGGATGACAAGGATATCTGGAGTATAATAATCATGAATAACAGCGTGGCAACGCCAGACCGAAGCTATATGCCTGATCCCTCCTAGAACGCAGCCTGTTCCGAGGAAAAACTATCGCTGCGCCAGTCATAGCGCCGGTGCCGCTGCCAAGGCCTTTGCGTCGACGGGAACGACGTTACGATGCGCATGCGCTCAGGCGCCGCCGCATCGGCATAGATCTCGATCGCACCAGTCTGTCGCAATGTCGCACCGGTCACGACCAGCGACTTGCCTGACGAACAGGCCGGCAGCGTCCGCCGCGTTGCGGCGATCAGCAGATCGACACGGCCGCAGAGCACCGCGAAAACCTCCGGCACATCGACGACGGCTACTGCCCACCCCTCCCGGCTGCGACCGACGCACCACTCGCCCTTGCGGCAAGAAAAGTTTCCCGGCTTCGCAGCGGTCAAGGCCGTCGCCGCTTCGGCCGCGCTCGCTCTTGCGTCGACCGGTTGCGTGCCCGCGGAATTCCGCGGCGGGCGGCGTTCAACATCATTGGTGCTCCGGCCGCCGGCGGCCGTCTCGACCGGCGCGACGTGGCTGTCGAGAGCAAGCGCCCGTCGCCATTGCGAGAAGATGAACTCCGGCGGCCGCGACTTGTTGGTGCCGATCGCGTCTCCCACGATCAGCCCGACCAACTGGCCGTCTTCGGATATCGTAATCGATGGCCGTACCGCCTGGCGTTCCAGCGCAATCGATGACCCGCCCAGAAGGATGAGTGCCGCGCCGAGGAAGGCGAGTCGGGTTCTCAGCACGCAGAGCAACACTCCGCCGAAAGCGAGCAGGAAGAAACCCGTGACGCCGATCCGACCCGTCACCCACTCGCCGTCGAGCGTCGCCACATAGCGCGCGACGCCAAGCATCCAATCCAGCCCCTGCCCCATCACCATCAAGGGGTAATGTTCCAGCCCGAAGGGCATGAGCAGCATGGCAAAGAGCCCGAACGGCATGATGAGAATGCCGATCAACGGCGTCGTCAGGACATTGGCGAGGAGCCCGTAGGCGGGCAGCCGATGGAAGTGCGCTGCCGCATAGACGGCCGTGGCGAGACCGCCAATGAGCGACGTCGCGACGGTGGCGACGACGGGACCGGAGACTTGGCCCAGTCGAGATGACTTGGCATCCGCATTCCGCAGCCGATGGTCCCGCCAGCGCGCATAGCCGGCGACGAGTGCCAGCGTCGCGGCAAAGGACATCTGAAAGCCGGGCCCGGCCACGGCCGAGGGCGACCATGCGATGATGATGAGGGCGGCAAGCGCGACGTTGCGCAGGCTGATGGAGACGCGGTCGAAAAGGACGGCGACGAGCATGATCGAGATCATGATCCAGGATCTGAGGGCCGACACCGCCCCACCGGAAATCAGGATATAGAGGAAAACCATGGTGAGCGCGCCGGCGGCGGCAAACTTCTTGATCGGGCGCCTCGCCGCAAGGCCTGGAACGAGGCTCAGCAGCGTTCGCGCGCCGATGAGGAAGGTGCCGGCTGCCAGCACCATGTTAAGCCCGGAGATCGCAAGGACGTGCGAAAGCCCGGCGGCCCGCAATGTCTCGACGGTCTCGCGGCTGATGGCGCGTTCCTCACCGGTCACCAGCGCTGCGGCGATGGCGCCGGTATCGCCGCCGATCGCCGAACGAATCCGATTGCCCACCGTTTCGCGCAAAGCCGCCAGGCGGGCGGCCATCTGAAGGGAGAGCGAGAGACTGCCATCGCCCTCCCCTGGCCTGCGCGGCGCACCGTAGAAGAAGCCGACGGCGCCCACACCTTTGAAATAGGCATCGAATGCGAAATCGTTGAGACCCGGCAGCGCCGGGCCGGAGGGCGGCGAGAGACGAACCTTGCCCTCGATGGCGGAACCGATGGGAAAGGGTTCGTGCCGACTGCGTGCCAAAAGCGTCGCTTTCCCGGGCGGCCTGCGAAGCTTCGGCCCCGAAGTCCCGCCGATCTCGACCAGGTAGCGCCAGCGCCCTCTGTCGTCCGGCTCACGCGACAGCACCGTGCCACGCAGATTCGTCGTCACCGAACCATCGAGGATGACGGTATCGACACGGCGCGTCTCTATCGCGGCAAGCAGCATGCCGGCGACGAGGATGGCTGGCGCGAGCGCGAGCGGCCGCCACGCACGCAAATCTCCCCGGCAGAACAATGCAGATATGCCGAAAATGCAAAGCAGCGCTGCGAGTTTGGCAGGTCCGACGTCTTCCGGCAGGGAAAACCAAAGGATCGCACCAAGCGCCAGAAGCACCGGAATCAACACGAAGCCATGGCCGAAATCATCTTCCTCGCGCAACTTCGCGCGTAGACCATCGGCGATGGAGCCTGCCGAAGTTCGAAGTTGGCTGGCGGAAAAGCGGCGATCGAGCCGCACAAGGGGATCTTGAGCCACCTGGATCTGCACGGGTTCGCGAGTATCGAGCACCACAACGGGGCCTGATAGACGCCATGCGCCGCGCTCCGCGTCGCGCAGCCTCGCCGGTCCCCGCCCCTCCCGCATTTCGCCCTGCTTTACCCCTCTGGCTGCCTGCGCCGATCCTGCAACCAAAGGAACCGCATTGCAATCGGAAGACTAGCTGCCGAAAAAATAGGCAGAGCTAACCGCGCATGGCTTTACCGCGAGATTAGCGATCATTGATCTTTGCGGATATATTGCCATAACATGTGTTTGTTGCGCCGCCATATGCACATTTTCGCATCGCACAATTTGCCTTTCGTACAGCTTGGCAGTCGAAACTAAATCATATAGCAAATTCGCAACGCTTAATTTGGTGGCATAGGACGATGTGCCACAGCGCCAAAAGACGGAGGGTCCCATGTCAGGAACTAGCGCGACAATCTCAATCGATGGAAAAGCAGCTGACCTGCCAGTGAGATCGGGATCCATCGGTCCGGACGTGGTGGACATCGGCTCGCTTTACAAGCAGACCAAGATGTTCACTTACGATCCCGGCTTCACGTCGACGGCATCGTGCGAATCGAAGATCACCTATATCGACGGCGACGAGGGCGTGCTGCTGCACCGCGGCTACCCGATCGAACAGCTTGCCGATCACGGCGACTTCCTGGAAGTCTGCTATCTCCTTCTCTACGGCGAGCTGCCGACGAAGGCGCAGAAGGACGACTTCGACTATCGCGTGACGCATCACACGATGATTCACGAACAGATGTCGCGGTTCTTCACCGGCTTCCGCCGCGACGCCCATCCGATGGCCGTCATGTGCGGCTGCGTCGGCGCGCTGTCGGCCTTCTATCATGACTCGACCGACATCACCGACCCGCATCAGCGCATGGTCGCCTCGCTGCGCATGATCGCCAAGATGCCGACGATCGCGGCAATGGCCTACAAGTACCACATCGGCCAGCCTTTCGTTTACCCGAAGAACGACCTCGACTACGCCGCGAACTTCCTGCGCATGTGCTTCGCCGTACCCTGCGAGGAATATGTCGTGAACCCGGTTCTGGCACGCGCCATGGACCGCATCTTCATCCTGCACGCCGACCACGAGCAGAACGCCTCGACCTCGACGGTGCGCCTGGCCGGCTCGTCGGGTGCCAACCCGTTCGCCTGCATCGCCGCCGGCATTGCCTGCCTGTGGGGTCCCGCTCACGGCGGCGCCAACGAGGCGGCCCTCAACATGCTCGCCGAGATCGGCACTGTCGATCGCATTCCGGAATATATCGCCAAGGCCAAGGACAAGAACGATCCGTTCCGCCTGATGGGCTTCGGTCACCGGGTCTATAAGCACTATGATCCACGTGCGAAGATCATGCAGAAGACGACGCACGAGGTCCTGGCCGAACTGGGTCACAAGGACGATCCGCTCCTCGAAGTGGCGATGGAGCTCGAGCGCATCGCGCTGACCGACGAGTACTTCATCGAGAAGAAGCTCTATCCGAACATCGACTTCTACTCAGGCATCACGCTGAAGGCACTCGGCTTCCCCACCACGATGTTCACCGTTCTCTTCGCGCTTGCCCGCACCGTCGGCTGGATCGCCCAGTGGAACGAGATGATCGAAGATCCGGAACAGCGCATCGGCCGACCGCGCCAGCTCTATGTCGGCGCGCCGCTTCGCGACTACGTGCCGATCTCCAAGCGCTGATCGCAACAGCCCACCTTTGAAAAAGCCCGGTCAGGAATGGCCGGGCTTTTTGCTTTGGAGATAGCTGAGGACGATTTCTGCCGCCTTCTCGCCCGGCGGGCTGTCGGTCGCCATGCGCTGTTGCACGATCGCGAAGCCGTCAAGCATGGCGGCGCGCTGCGGCGTGTCGCGCGAAAGCCTCTCGAACCAGCGGGTGAGCGTTCCGGGCCGAATGGACTTGTTGAAATATTCGGGAACGACCGGAAAATCGGCAATGAGGTTCGGCAGTGCCGCCGTCCAGATGCGGATCTTTTCATGGAGGAGCGTAACCAGCCAGTCCGCACGATAGGTCGAAACAACCGGAACGCCTGCCAGGGCCAATTCGAGGATGACCGTGCCCGAAGCGGCGATCGCCGTATCCGCCTCGCTGAAGGCTCGCCATTTCATTTCCGACTCAACGGAGATCTCCGGCTGAACCTTCCAGGCTGCGGTCAGCTCTCGCACGCGCCGCTCCTGCCGCGGTACCGTCGGCAGCAGGAAACGGGTGCCCGGATTGCGTGCCGCGATTTCCAGGACGGCTTCGTCGAAGACCGGCAGCAAGCGGCTGATCTCGCTGGCGCGCGAGCCCGGAAGCAGCAGACAGGTCCTGGTTCCCTCCACCTGCTCCACCTGCTGCCTCTGACGCCGGTGCTCCCGAACCGCGATCAGATTGGCGTCCGAGGCGAGCCGATGGCCGACATAGGTGGTCGGCGGCCCGCCGAGCTTTGCCATCACCTCCGGCTCGAAGGGAAGCACGGCAAGCACATGGTCGACATAGCCGAGCATCCGGGGCGCCCGCTCCGGCTTCCAGGCCCAGACGCTCGGACAGACATAGTCGATGATCGGCAGATCAGGCAGGGCGGCGCGCACCTGGCGGGCGACACGATGGGTAAAATCGGGGCTGTCGATGATGACGAGGGCATCCGGGCGCGCCGCCGCAATGGCGCGGGCGGTCTGTCTTATGCGCAAGAGAAGTTGCGGCAGGCGTGCCAGGACCTGCGAGAAGCCCATGATCGACAGTTCGGAATAATCGAACAGGGAAACAAGGCCCTCGGCCTCCAGCGCATCCCCACCAACCCCGACGAGTTCAATCGCCCCGTCGATCCGCCCCCGAAGAGCGCGCACCAGATCGGCGCCGAGCAGGTCTCCGGAAACCTCGCCGGCTATGATCGCCAGCCGGTAGGTCCGCCCTGTCATCGCGGCCGCTCACGAGCATTGCGCTCGATCCCCAGAACGAAAAGACCGCTTCGGTTCGCCGTCTCGATGACCGCCGGCCGTTCGAGGACGAGTGCGCGCCCGGCCTCGACGGCTATGCCGGCGAGCCCTGCCGCTTCGGCGCCCGCCACGGTCGAGGGACCGATCGACGGCAGATCTGCACGCTCGTCCTGTTGCGGCTTGCAGAGCTTGACGAGAACGCCGCGACGTCGGCTCGACACACGGCCGTCCGCCTTCAGTTCGGCGACCCGCGCCAGCATGGCGTCGGTTCCCTCGGCGCCTTCCAGTGCCACCACCCTGCCCCCGATGGCGACGGCCCCCTGTCCGACGTCGAGCGTCCCCAGGGCGTTGGCGGCAGCGATACCCGCCTCGATGTCACGCAGGTCGTCGTCCGTCGACGTGTGTTCTCCAATGGGGCCAATGTCCGCAAGCAGGCCGGGAACGACCTCGTGCGCGCCGATGACCCGGGCGCCACTTGCTTCGATCAGGTCCATGGCCATGCGCAAGACTGCGTCGTCTCCGCCGGAGACCAGCGTCCTGAGCACGCTCGGTACTTTTGCCAGCGTTTTCAGGGTCGGGCGGATGTCGCGCCAATCCGGCCGCCGCCGGACCGCGCCGGAAAGCACGACCCGATCGATTCCCTCCGCCGCAAAGGCTTTGCTGATGGCGGCGAAATCACCAATGGCCAGAGTGGCGTGGTCGAAGCCGCTCCAATCGGCATCAGCCTCCCGCGACAGCGCAATAATGAACGGGTCTTCTCCCTGCCGGCGGGCGGCCTCCGCCACATGGTGCGGGAGGGCGCCGGCGCCTGCGATGATGGCAAGCCTGCCGCTCGTACGCGGCAGGTGCGAAACGGCCATGGCCTTCAACCCTTGCCGCCGCGGTTAGGCGATGACAGAGCGCGGTCGCTTTCCGCTGCGATGAAGTCGAGAATCTCCATCGCCGGCGGGCAATCGAGATATTCGTCGCGCACGGCAGCTGCGTTGGCGCGAATCGATTCCGGTCCCTCGAAGATCTGCTTGTAGCAGCGCCGCACCGCGTGGATGACCGGACGCTCGAAGCCGGCGCGCGTCATGCCGACGACATTGAGACCGCTCAGCACGCCCGGATTGCCGTTGAGCATGCCATAGGGGATGACGTCGTAGCTGACCGCCGACAGCCCGCCGATGAAGGCCTGCTTGCCGACGCGGGTGAACTGATGAACGGCCGAGCCGCCGCCGAGAATGGCACGGTCCTCGACGGTCACATGGCCGGCAAGCATCACGTTGTTCGACAGGATGATGTTGTTTCCAAGCCGGCAATCATGCGCCACATGCGAATAGGCAAGAAACAGGTTGTTGTTGCCGACCACGGTTGTTCCACCATGTTCGACGGTGCCCGTGTTCATCGTGACGCCTTCGCGGATCGTGCAGTTCTCACCGATCACCAGAGTCGTATCGACGGCGCTGTGATGCACGCTCTGGGAATCCCCGCCGATCACCGCACCGGGGAAGATCTTCGTCCCCTTTCCGATCGTCGTGCGCCCGATCACGACCACATGGCTGAGAAGTTCAACGCCATCGCCCAGAACGACATTCGGCCCGATATGGCAAAACGGGCCGACTTTGACGTTCTCACCGATCACCGCGCCGTCTTCGACAACGGACGCCGGATGGATCTTGGCACTTGATACAACCATGTTCAGGCGTCTTCCTTGCTGACAATCATCGCGCCGATATCAGCTTCCGCGACAAGTTGCCCGTCAACTTTTGCGTCACAGTGAAATTTCCAGATATTGCCCCGCTGCTTCTGCTTCGTGACATGGAACTCGACCCGATCGCCGGGCACCACGGGCTTGCGGAACCGCGCGTTGTCGATCGTCATGAAGTAGACGAGGTTGCTGCCGATGCCTGTCTTGCGTGCACAGATTGCACCCGCAGTCTGCGCCATGCCCTCGATCAGCAGCACGCCCGGCATGATCGGCTTTTCCGGGAAATGGCCGGTAAAATGCGGCTCGTTCGCCGTCACGTTCTTGATGCCGATCGCCGAATTGTCGTCGTCGATCTCGATGATGCGGTCGACGAGCAGGAACGGATAGCGATGGGGAAGAAGTCTGAGGATCTCCTGAAGGTCCGCCGTGCCGAGAACTGTCGCAGCGTCATTCATCCTTGCCACCCTTTTTCTTATGCCGTTCACTTGACCGCATGGCGATTTCCGCGACTTCCCGCAGAAAGTCCCGCATCGGCCGCGCCGGAATTCCGCCGTAACGCTCGCCTGCCGGAACGTCGCTCGCCACACCGCTCATCGCGGCGATCTGCGCTCCATCTCCAATCGTGGTATGTCCGTTGACACCGGCATTGCCGCCGATCATCACGCCGTCGCCGATCCGCGCGCTGCCAGCGATGCCGACCTGGCTGACGATGCCGCAATAGCGGCCGATGCGGACGTTGTGGCCGATCTGGACGAGATTGTCGATCTTCGTGCCCTCGCCGATCACCGTGTCGTCCATTGTGCCGCGATCGACCGTCGTATTGGCACCGATCTCCACATGATCCTGGATGATCACCCGGCCGACCTGAACGATCTTGATCATCCCGCCCTTTGGACCAGGCGCATAACCGAAGCCGTCCTGGCCGATGCGCGCACCGGGATGAATGATGACATTGTTGCCGATCAGCGCACAGAGGATGCTGGCACCAGCCGATATCGTGCAATCCCTGCCGATCCGAACCTGCGGCCCGATCACCGCGCCGGCCGCGATCCGCGTACCGCTGCCGATCTCCGCACCGGCGCCGACGACCGCCGTCGGCTCTACCTCGACCCCCGGCTCGAGGCGGGCCGTCGGATCGATGAAAGCTCCAGGCGCTATGCCGCGCAGGCTGGTGTTGTACGAGGGACGCAGCGCCTCCCCATGCAGCAACGCACCGGCAAGAGCGAATGCCGTGTGCGGCTTCTGGGTCAGGAGAACGGGAATGCGGCTCGGTACGATCGATGCGATCGCCTTGTCGCAGATGATCGCGGATGCCTGGCAGCTCTCCAACTCATCGCGGCTCTTGCGCGACAGCATGTAGCAGACATCGCCGGCCTTGGCGCGATAAACCGGTGCCACCCCATGGATGGGATGATCGGCCACGCTCGCATCGGAAAGTTCCGCCCCAATCCGATCCGCGAGGTCACCCAGGCGAATCCCCTGATGGGGCGGAAAAAACCAGTTCTGTTCCATGGACACTCCAGAACGATTTCTTGGCAGTTCTGGACTGCACTTATCAGAACGACGAATTGATACCAAACTTGAAGTTCTGGATCTCGTCGAAGTCTTCCTTTGCAACCGGCACTGCGTAGTCGACGCGAAGCGGGCCGAACGGCGAAGCCCAGATCAGGCTGACGCCGACGGAGACGCGCAAGGAGGCATCCGTACCCTCAGCAAATTCGCCCGCGCCTGTCAGCGCCACGTCGTTGCCATAAAGCGTACCGGCATCGACGAATAAGGCGCCGCGGAAGCCGCTGTCACGCGGGATACCCGGCAGCGGGAACGACGCTTCGGCGGAAGCCGTGAAGTAGGTCGTGCCGCCCAACGCATCGCCATTGTTGACGCGCGGACCGATACCATTGCGCTCGAAGCCGCGGATGTCGTTGCTGCCCAGCTGGAACTGGTCGAAGACTTCCATCGAGCCCGAGGTCTTGAACAGGTGCCCGGCGCTGCCGGCGAGCGAGGCGATGATGTCCGCTTCGTCGTTCACCGTGTAATACCACTTGGCCTTACCCGTCAGCTTGTAGAAATCGGACGTGCCACCGAGGCCGGCGAACTCCTGCGTTACCGATGCGAGGATACCCTCGTGCGGCAGCTGGGCGTCATCAAGCGTGTTGTAGGTGACCGACTGCGATACCGACGAACGCGTCCACGGGCTGTCCTCGACAACGCGGTCATAGGGCGACGACAGCTCGTCCTGATCGCCGAAATATTCGAGCTCCGTGTAGTTGTAGCGCAGCGTCGTCGACAGGTTCTCGGTGATCGGCGCGGTGACGCGCAGACTGAAGCCCTGGTCGTTGTAGCTGTAGTTGTCGTCGTCGAAATCGTGCTCGTTCTTGAAGAGGTCGAAACCTGCAGCCAGGCGGTAGCCCAGGAAATACGGTTCCGTGAACGAGACGTTGTAGGTCTGGCTGTCTTCGCCCTTGCCGGCGGCCAGACGGATATATTGGCCGCGTCCGAGGAAGTTCTTCTCTTCGATCGAGGCTTCGACGAGGAAGCCGCCGCCGCTGCCGGCCGCATAGCCGGCGCCGATGCCGAACGAACCCGTCGACTGGTCCTGCACGTCGACGACGACGATGACGCGGTCAGCCGCGCTGCCCGGCGCCGTCGTGATATTGACCGACGAGAAGTAACCGAGCGCCTCGAGCCGGCGCTTGGCGCGTGCAATCATTTCCTGGTTGAAGGCATCGCCTTCGCCGACATCGAATTCGCGACGAATGACGTAATCGCGCGTACGGGTGTTGCCGCGGATTTCGATGCGCTCGACATAGGCACGCTCGCCCTGGTCGACGAGATAGTCGACGGCGATCGTGTGGTTGGCGAGGTCACGATTGCCGCGCGGCGTCACACGGGCGAAGGGGTAGCCCGCCGATGCGACACGCTTGGAGATCTCGCTCATCGTGTCCTGGATGTCCTTGGCCTTGTAGACGGAACCTTCGCGGCTCTGAACGAGCCCCTTCAACTCCTCGGCATTGACGCCCTCGACGGTCGATTCAACGTTGATTGCGCCGAAGTCGTAGCGCGGCCCTTCTTCGACGGTGATCGTCACCGTGTATTCGTTGGTCGCCTCGTTGAGCGTCGCTTCGGACGAGATGATGTTGAAGTCCGCGTAACCGCGGTTGTAGTAGAACTGCCGCAGCAGCTCTTCGTCGGCGCGCAGCTTGTCGGGGTTGTAGACGTCCTTGCGCGTCAGGAACGAGAAGATCCCGGATTCCTTGGTCGCAATCACCGACTGCAGACGACCGTCACTGTAGGCCTCGTTGCCCACGAAATTGATCTGCGTGATCTTGGTGCGCTCGCCCTCGTTGATGACGAAGGCGAGGTTGACCCGGCCCTCGGCGATCGGCACGACCTGCGTCGTCACGGTGACGTCGCTGCGGCCGATTGCGGCGTAGGCGTCCTTAATGGCCTGGATGTCGGTCTCGACAGTCGCTTCGCTGTAGGGGCCGAGCGGCTGCGTGCGGACGACGCCCTGGAGCTTGTCGTCCTTGATCTTGCGGTTGCCGTTGAAGACGACCTGATTGACGAGTTGGTTCTCGCTGACGTTCACAACGAGCGTGCCGCCGGAGATGCTGATGCTGACGTCGGAGAAATAGCCGGTTGCGTAGAGGCGCTTCACCGACGCGTCGATATCCGCATTGCTGAAGCTCTTGCCGGGGACGATCGTGATGTTCGCGCGAACGGTTTCCGGGCTGACACGCGTAGCACCACGCACTTCAACGCGGCTGATGACCGCTGCCTGGGCGACCGACGTGCTGGCAACCAGTGCCGCACCCGTTCCTGTCGCAACCATGCTTGCCGACAGCGCAAACGCCGACACCGCGTTCAAAAACCTTGAACCAGCTTTCATTGCAATTCTTACCTTTTTCCAACGTCCCGCGGCAATTTCGTACCGACTCCGGTCACGGTTGCCGTTTTACCCGCTTTTCCCATACAAGCAAGCCAGCTCGTTAATTTCTGTTTACTTCAATTCGAACCGTGGCTTAACAGCCACTACGGCGTTGCGTTATCGTAAACAAATCGTTGCAAAGCAAGCTTGTGAAGCCCGATCGTTCACAGCTTTCCTGAAAGAACGGATCCCCCTCGTTCAACCCCGGCAGTCCTAACCGAACAGCCAATTTATGTCGTTCCAGGCGGCAAACACAGTGAGCATCAGCACCATGGCGAAGCCGATCCGGAATGCGAGCTCCTGGGCGGCCGGACCAACCGGCTTGCCGCGCAGCGCCTCGACCGCATAGAACATCAGGTGGCCGCCATCAAGAACCGGCACCGGCATGAGGTTAAGCAATCCTATCGAAACCGAAAGGACGGCAGCGAAGTTGAGGACTTCGGCGATGCCCAGTTTTGCCATCTGTCCGGACATCTGCGCGATGCGGATCGGCCCTCCCACCTGGTCGGCATTCATCCGGCCGACGAAGAGATTCGACAAATAGTCGAACGTCCCGGTCACGATCCGCCAGCTCTGCAAGGCGCCCTGCCCGACCGCTTCGAGGGGGCCATAAGTCTCGACGCGGAAGTTGCCCGCCTCTTGATTCGTGCCGATGCCGATCTTTCCTTCCTCGACCTTGTTGCCGAGCGGGTCGACGGATTCGGTGCGTTGCGGCACCATGTCGAGATCGACCTCGGCGCCGGCGCGGTCGATGCGAACCTTGATCGGGAGGTCGGGGCGAACGCTGACGTAACGGCGGACATCGTCGAAGGTGGCGATCCTCTTGCCGTCGATCGAAATCAATCTGTCGCCGGGCAGGACGCCCGCCTTTTCGGCCGCACTGCCGGGTGCGACGAAGGCCACCACCGGATCGGCGACGGCACGGCCGTAGATCGAAAAGAGAACGGCAAAGATGGCGATCGCCAGGAGGAAGTTGGCGATTGGGCCAGCCGCGACAGTTGCCGCCCGCTTCCACAGCTTGGCTCCCAGGAAAGTGCGGGCGCGCTCTTCCGGCCTGATCGTTTCCAGGCGCCGGTAGTCGGGCGTGCTTGCCGCATCCTCGTCGCCGAAGAATTTCACATAGCCGCCAAGCGGGATTGCGCAGAACTTCCATCTCGTTCCGTGGCGATCCGTCCAGCCGAACAGTTCCGGGCCGAAGCCGACGGAGAAGGCAACGATGCGAATGCCGGACCAGCGACCCACGAGATAGTGCCCCATCTCATGGACGAAGACCAGCAGGGTCAGGAGAAACAGGAAGGTGGGAATGGTGTATTGCAGATTGTCTAGCAGAAGGCTCATATCAATTCCTATCGCATCCGCGTTGCCGCCGTCAGACTTCGGATTGCCGCGCGATCTTACCCTGATTTCTACCGGTATTTAAGAAACTATCCAGCGGCCCCGGATGCGATGACAGAAGCGTGAGGCGTATTCCGGGTTAGAGGCCCAACAGGACGGAAGCGAAATTTTCGTTCCCTCCGCCGCCGAAGAGGAGCTGGACGAGGACCAGCAGCAGCGCCGCGGCACT